>NZ_CALPCX010000019.1 GCF_943193125.1 Adlercreutzia agrestimuris | reverse complement strand
TGTTCTTCCGTGTAGGTGGCCATTTTCCTGTCACTGTTTCTTGAGAAGACTGTCCTTTCCTCTTCGCTCGTTCCTGGTTTGATTTTCAGGAACTGACCATGTACAGGTGGGTTCGTTTCTGGGCTCTCTATTCTCTCCTGGAGTCCATGTGTCTGTGTTCCTGCCAGTTCCTCACTGTGGTGGTCACTACAGCTCCGTGATGTAGTTTGAAGAGGGATAGGAAGATGCCTCCAGCTGTGTTCCTCTTTCTCAGAGTCTTTTTGGCCGTTTAAGGTCCTGTTCAACAGTAGCAGTCTAATATGAGGAATACTTCTATTTCTGTGAAAAATGCCATTGAATATTATTTTGTGATTGCAGTCCGTGTATTTGTTGATGACTTTGGTTGGAATGGACCTTTTAATTCCTCATTGTTCCAGTGCATGAGCGTGGAACAGTTTTCTGTGTATTTGTGTTTTCTTTGGTTTCTTTATCAGTGCTTTCTAGTTTTCTGAGTACTGGTCTTTTATGTTCTTGATTAAGTTTGTTGCTAGATGTTTTATTTAAGTGGGATTTTCTTAATATTTTTTTCTGATTGTTATTAGTGTATAGAAATGCAAGTGATTTTTGGACTGTAAATGGTAGTATTTTATGATTGTAAATTGATCCGAAATGATTCCGCTTTACTGAATGTAGCCTAACAACTTTTTGTGAAGTGATGTGGAACATTTTATCTGTAAGATCTGTTTCTCCTGCAGTAGGTCATCCAGAGGACCCAAGACATGGTGGTTACTAATAGACTTCCCACACTACTTCTTCATTCCACGTGGACTCCTTCACGGGCAGTGAGCATCCCAGCTTCCCTTGAACTTCATCTGGGTAAGTCTTGGCCTGTATCAGAAAGTTTCCTGCCTGTCTGCGCTAAATTTCTTTTGTGGTATTGACATGGTTGTTTTGAAACCTAGTATACTTTCCAGTCATTTAAAATGTACAGAAAATGCCTAGCAATGGGAACAAGTGCTAGCATTTGCCACAT
>NZ_CALPCX010000018.1 GCF_943193125.1 Adlercreutzia agrestimuris | reverse complement strand
GTGCGATCAAAGAAATACCAAACGCCTCTGATTTGGCCCCAACCTGTTGCCATAACACCAGATTTTGCAAGGTAATACCAGGTATCACCACGATGGAGCCACTGAGAAGTTACCATGGCACCACTTGCGTTCACAAAATACCATTTATTGGAATCGTGCACCCAGTTATTTGCACGCATGTCGCCACTGCTACGATCAAGGAAATACCAGACACCTTTGTCTTTCAGCCAACCAGTAGCCATGGCACCTGAACGTGATAAGTAATACCAGGCATTACCAATTTTGTGCCATCCTCCCGATTGCATAGCACCTGAAGAGTTTGCATAGTACCAGGCAGTCTTATCTTTCCATGGAGCTTTAAACCATCCGGTGTGCATGGCACCTGTATTTGGATCAAGGTAATACCAAACACCTTTCACTTGAAGCCAACCGGTGCGCAGAGCTCCCGAAGTGGTTGCCCACCACCAAGAACCATCAGCTTTTACCCAGCCATTGCCCGCAATAATGGCACCTGAAGGACGAGCATGATAAAGCGTGCCGTTAACCCTATAAGATCCCGTCAACATACGC
The DNA here is from genome assembly GCF_943193125.1 of Adlercreutzia agrestimuris. GTDB lineage: Bacteria > Actinomycetota > Coriobacteriia > Coriobacteriales > Eggerthellaceae > Xiamenia > Xiamenia agrestimuris. The sequence continues at coordinate 465 of NZ_CALPCX010000018.1, read as the reverse complement.
CCGTCTGCTGCTGGATCAAGGTAATACCATGACCCAGAAACCTTTACCCATCCAGTTTGTGGCTGACCTTGAGCATTTGCATAATACCAATCAGCTCCAACCTTATTCCAGCCAGCCTTATATGATGGCTTTTCTGGCTGGGTGGGAGTTTCTGGCTTTACAGGCGTGTCAGGTTTCGCGGATGCTTCAGGCTGAGTTGAAGTATCAGGCGTTGCAGGAATTTGCTCTTTGGCACCTTCGTCGGTCTTAGTGTTGTCATTTGATTTGTCTGCAGTGTTTTTATCTACCGCATCTACCACACTGTCTTTAGCGTCACGTGATTCATCTTCCTGATCAGCAAACGCTTCTACCGCTTGTTGCTGAGCTTGTGCGCTCACATCATCATCTGCCCAAGCAATACCGCTTACACCGCAAACCAAAACAGTTGATACGGCAAGTGCAGATAAAGCTCGTCTCCCTCTCCAT
>NZ_CALPCX010000017.1 GCF_943193125.1 Adlercreutzia agrestimuris | reverse complement strand
AGTTCAAGGTCAAGGTCAAGTTTAATTTTAAGGGCAAGGACAAGGTAAGGGCAAGGACAAGGTAAGGCCAAGGACAAGGCCTAGGGAAGGACAAGCCGAAGGCCAAGGGCAAGGGCAAGGGCAACGCCAAGGGTAAGGCCAAGGCCCAGGCCAGGGCCAAGGCCAAGGCCGCCAAAGCGAAGCCCAAACCCCGTAACGACTGACAGAAGGCAGAAGGCACTAAGCCCGTGTGCAGAGGAAGCCACTGAAGGCGGCAAGGCCACAGAGCTCCCCGACTCCCGTTCCCACAGGAAGATGTGAGGATAAAGGGCCTCATCCCAGCACAGCACCCGCTCCCACCGGCCCCTGACTCCCGCAGCACGCCCCCTAAAACAACACTGTCTTCCCAGAAAAGAGAACGGAGAAGCCATGTGTGTGCCAAAGGAGCAAGATGAACGAACGATGCAACGCCCTCCAACTTTGGGCACACCTGACGCCTGGGAACCCCGGGCCCGGCCGATGGGTCCCCGCCGTTCTCGGGCGGGAGCGGGGGTCGACACGTGGGCCGAGAGCCCTTGCCCGGGCCACCCGCAAATCCCCTGAGACGTGATCCGGCCCCAGGGACCGAGGGCAAACGTACCGCTTGAGGTGCTGGAGGAGCTGGACGAAGCCATGGTGGGAGAGGCACACAGGAGCGCTGCAGACTGCTGGCCGAGTGGGCGGGGACCCAGCAGCCCAGGACTCTGGAGAGCGGGAGGCGTCTCCGCCCCCATTGACGTCAATAGGGTTTGGGTGCGTAGATGGAGGGGGCCGCCCCTGGCTTCTTTCCAAGCAGAGACCCTGGACGGAGTCCCGTGGAGTGAGTGGGCTTTTCCCGGGCACAGCTGTGCCCTGGACCGCCAAGATCCCCGTTGGGGTGGGTGGGCAGTTCGGGGGCTTTGGTTTGTGGCCCTCCCTCGCAGCGGATGGTGGGATCAACCCCGGGTGGATCAATCAGGGGCCCTCAGCAGTGCCAAGGGAACTCACCGCCCAAGAAACGCCCCCTAGGTCCCTTTGAATTGGCCGCCCACGCCCCCTTTCCCAGCCT
>NZ_CALPCX010000016.1 GCF_943193125.1 Adlercreutzia agrestimuris | reverse complement strand
TTTGGCTATTCAGGATCTTTTATATTTCCATACAAATTGTAAAAATTTTTGGCCTAGTTCTGTAGAAAATGCCAGTGGTAATTTGAGAGATGGGAATACCAGACCACCTGACCTGCCTCTTGAGAAATCTGTATGCAGGTCAGGAAGCAACAGTTAGAACTGGACATGGAACAACAGACTGGTTCCAAATAGGAAAAGGAGTACATCAAGGCTGTATATTGTCACCCTGCTTATTTAACTTATATGCAGAGTACATCATGAGAAACGCTGGACTGGAAGAAACACAAGCTGGAATCAAGATTGCCGGGAGAAATATCAATAACCTCAGATATGCAGATGACACCACCCTTATGGCAGAAAGTGAAGAGGAACTAAAAAGCCTCTTGATGAAAGTGAAAGAGGAGAGTGAAAAAGTTGGCTTAAAGCTCAACATTCAGAAAACGAAGATCATGGCATCTGGTCCCATCACTTCATGGGAAATAGATGGGGAAACAGTGGAAACAGTGTCAGACTTTATTTTTTTGGGCTCCAAAATCACTGCAGATGGTGACTGCAGCCATGAAATTAAAAGACGCTTACTCCTTGGAAGAAAAGTTATGACCAACCTAGATAGTATATTCAAAAGCAGAGACATTACTTTGCCAACAAAGGTCCGTCTAGTCAAGGCTATGGTTTTTCCTGTGGTCATGTATGGATGTGAGAGTTGGACTGTGAAGAAAGCTGAGCGCCGAAGAATTGATGCTTTTGAACTGTGGTGTTGGAGAAGACTCTTGAGAGTCCCTTGGACTGCAAGGAGATCCAACCAGTCCATTCTGAAGGAGATCAGCCCTGGGATTTCTTTGGAAGGAATGATGCTAAAGCTGAAACTCCAGTACTTTGGCCACCTCATGCGAAGAGTTGACTCATTGGAAAAGACTCTGATGCTGGGAGGGATTGGGGGCAGGAGGAGAAGGGGACGACAGAGGATGAGATGGCTGGATGGCATCACGGACTCGATGGACGTGAGTCTGAGTGAACTCCAGGAGATGGTGATGGACAGGGAGGCCTGGCGTGCTGCGATTCATGGGGTCGCAAAGAGTCGGACACGACTGAGTGACTGAACTGAACTGAACTGAACTGAACCCTGCACTTCTGGCTTCCCTGGTGGCTCAGTGGTAAAGAATCTGCCTGCAGTGCAGGAGCCGCAGGCTTGATCCTGGGGTTGGGAAGAT
>NZ_CALPCX010000015.1 GCF_943193125.1 Adlercreutzia agrestimuris | reverse complement strand
CTGGGGCTGTGGCTCTAGCGGAGGGGCCGCGCCTTCACCGTAGGGTGACCCCGGCCAGCGCGGGATGTGTGCCTCCGGCTGTGCAGGCGGCAGGATGGCCCCTTGCCCAGGCTGCCCGAGGGCCGTGCCGGCAGGGGAGCTCACGGCCCAGGGACCTGCTACCTGGGCAGGAGGTGGTGGCTTCCCACTTGGCCAGAGAGCCCCCGGGCTGGGCTGGACCATGAAGATCATCAAGGGCTGGCCCACACAGACCCCAGGGGCAGTCCCGGGCACCCAGAAGGCGGGGGCCCCAAACGGAGCAGCTGGGGCCGCCGAGGGTGGCATGCTCTCCTGTGGCGGGGAGGGGCGGAGGGGAGGAGAGGTGCTCTGGACCGCGGGTGGGGTCCTTCGGTCCTCTGGAGCAGGAGGAGTCGTGGCTGCTGCGCCGCCGGGCCCGCTCGGGCTCTGCTGGGGGTGCCGAGCTCTTCGGTTTTGAAACCATACCTAGGGGAGCAAAAAGGCAGACAGGCACGTCAGAAGTCGTGACCGTCCAGATCACCGTGCCGGCGCCTGCGCGGCGCCCATTCGACAGCCCGCCTGGCCGCCCGGCCTCTGGTCTGTGAGGCCCAGGGCGGCTCCCGCAGGGCCGTTTTCTGCAAACGCATCCCTCGGCCCCTGGGAGACGAGGGGGGTTGCCCGCACGGGCCACAAGCGGCCCCAAACCCTCCACTCAGCCCGCCGGCTTTCGGCCCCCTCCCCCCATGCCGCGGCCCCGGCCCCGGCCCCGGCCCCGGCCCCGGCCTGCGGGTATCCAGCTCCAAACGCTCGGCAGGGCTCAACCCTCCTGACTCCTGGGCCCTTGCGCTGGCGGGAGGACTTACCTGGATTCGAGGTTCTGGGATTCCCGTCTGACGAGCCAGTTCTTCCCTGGCGGCAATCCCCGGGAAGCGATCCCTCCTGAAGGCTTGCACAAGGATGCTTCTTGGGGAAGGAGGGACGACTGTCCTCTTTCTCCGGGCCTCTCGGGCCGAGTCTCCTGCCCACGAGAGAACGCACCGAGAGGAGGGGACGTTACGGCCCGTGGAACGGTCTCAGCACAGATACCCTAGACGGTGGGCAGGGGAGGGGGAGTCCCCCACACCTGAATCACCACAGGTGGCTCTGCAGCCAGGGCAGGGCTCGAAGGAATACAGCCACAGATGGGCCGGGTGCCGGCATCCATCGTGGATGCGTGCGTGCGTGTCCCTGTGTGTGTCTTTCCTCCTCCGCCCTTGCCGCCGAGTGCCCTGAGGCACGCCCCTCGGCCAAGGTTGCCTGGG
>NZ_CALPCX010000014.1 GCF_943193125.1 Adlercreutzia agrestimuris | reverse complement strand
CTACTCGGACCTGGGAAGGGCACAAAGCACAGTCCCAGCCCAATCTGTGCCTCTGAGGGCTACCTGAGCACCGAACCTGAGCGGCTTGGACCGGGGAAGTGCACCCAGCCTAGGGCCGGCCCCAGACGGTTCCCGGCTGAGCATCGTAGAGCCGGAGCGGTTTGTACGCCGCGAGAAAGGACAGGTCAAGCGGGGCAGAGATACTGTGTGCACACGACAGTGCTATTTGTTTGCAGCATCCCCCCTCCCCACAGCGCGACTGAACTAGTGAGCCTAAAAAACCAGCAAACAGAAGAAGTTAAACAGAGGGAACCACCTTGGAAGTGACCCCACATGGCCCACAACATCAGAGAAGGGCCAGATATATTTTTGACTATTTTTAAAATCATTCCTTTTTTTTTCTTTTTTTGCTTTTTTTTCTAACTTTTTTTAATTGTTAAGTCTTCTATTTCTCCTCTAATTTTTATTTCTATAACCTATTATTACTATTTTTTAAAAAAAGACTTTTTTTTTTTAAGGCAAACACCATATATACTCTTTGGATGGTTGTTGGTGTTTTGTTTTGTTTTTGTTTGTTTGTTTGTTTGTTTTTTAATAATTCTTTTTTTTTCTTTCTTCCTTTTTCCTTCTGCTTTTCTTTAATATTGTATCTTTGAAAATCCAACCTCTACTCCAGATTTTTAATCTTTGCTCTTAGGTTTTTGTTGTCAATTTTGTACATTTAAAAACCCAAACTTCACTACCCAAGTTTACCTGAGAGCGAGATTACTGGCTTGACCACTCTCTCCTCCTCTGGACTCTCCTTTTTCTCCACCAGGTGGCCTCTGTCTCTTCCCTCCCCCTTCTCTTCTCTACCCAACTCTGTGAATCTCTGTGTGTTCCAGACGGTGGAGAACACTTAGGGAACTGATTACTGGCTGGATCTGTCTCTCTCCTTTTCATTCCCCTCTTTTATCCTCCTGGCCACCTCTGTCTACTTCCTCCCTCTCCTCTTCCCTGTATAACTCTGTAAATACCTCTGAGCGGTCCAGACTATAGAGCGCACATAAGGAAGTGACTACTGGCTAGCTTGCTCTCTCCTCTTTTGATCTCACCGCATCTCATTCCAGTCACCTCTAACTACCCCCTCCCTCTTCTCTTCTCCTTGTAACTCAGTGAACCTCTCTGGGTGTCCCTCAATGTGGAGAAACTTTTCATCTTTAACCTAGATGTTTTATCATCGGTGCTGTATAGATGGAGAAGTCTAGAGGCTACTGTAAAAATAAAACTGAAAACCAGAAGCAGGAGGCTTAAGTCCAAAACCTGAGAACATCAGAGAACTCCTGAATTC
>NZ_CALPCX010000012.1 GCF_943193125.1 Adlercreutzia agrestimuris | reverse complement strand
CAGGAGACTGGGAAAACTGTCTTCCTTAGAGGAAGGAAAGTCATCCACAGAGAGTGTGTTTTCAGGCCTCTCTTTGCAGCAAGTGTTTTGCTTCTCAGACATCAGAGCTGCAGGCTTGCTCTGAGGGCCTCAATTCCAGAGTCAGGGCTGTGTGTCTCACTGCACTTTCCAAGCATTGCAGACACATTCCTAGGTTGGAGCAGTGCTTCCCATGAGAAAGAAGCCTCGGGAGTGTGTCTGAGCGGGCTGAGTGCCATGCTAGGGTCACCTAGTCGAGGGCACCTTGCACATCCAATGGGCCCCAGGCGAGTAGCTATGGACCGGCCCCTCGGTTGAGATATCCCAAAGCAGGGAACAAAGCTAGCTCTGTCTGTCAGAAGGAGGAAAACAGCAATGGGATGGATTTTCAAGCAGTTGCTAAGTCACACCACGTGAGGGCTCCGCGGGAAAGAAATGCGAATTTTGGCCTCTAGGCCCAGTATCCAGATGTGTGCACAGGATATTTTCCCCACAGGATCCAAGAATGTTCCAGACAGACCTAAGCTCACTAGCTCTCTCCTGCAGAGGAAATGAAATATTGTTGCTGAACCACGAAAAGATGCTGGGATTCTTGGCTTATGGAGGAGAAGAATTCAATCCAGGGCCCAAGACGAGGCTTGATTGCTCAGAGCTTTTGTGCAATCGAGTTTTATTCAAGTATAAAGGAGATAGAGAAAGCTTCTGACATAGACATCAGAAGGGGGCAGAAAGAGTACCCCCTTGCATATAGTTATATACTCTCCAATGAATCCAAAGAATGTCTGGAGGTTGTAAAGACTCACTAGACCTACTCCCATCATTTACATTTTAAGATAACAGGATTAGCCAGAAGGTTTTTCCAGAGACCGTCCTCAAGAAGGATGCATGATTGTTATATAATCCGAAGGAATGTAGAGGGAAAAAAGTGTGCCCTTTCTTCCTCCTTGAGAATTCTAGACCCCTCTCTCCTTGGGGACCCTCGAACTTCTTATAAACCTGCCTTGGCAATGACTCTCTCCGAAACATGATTGAACAGCCGTTTGGAGCTTCCTTTGACTTTCCCTGGGAGGGAGGGAGCCCTCCCTGAGCACAGGGCCTCAGGGGCCATGGCCAATGAAAACTAATCTCCCAGTAAGTGCTTTTCAGCCCTGTGTGACTCTCAGCCCACAGGAGGCTGAGAAAACTCTCTTCCTTGGAGGAAGGAAAGGCAGCCCAAGAGTGTGTTTTCAGGCCTGTATCTTGCAGCAAGTGTTTGGCTTGTTAGACATAAGACCTGCAGGCCTGCTCCAACAGACTCCATTCCAGAATCAGGGCCTTGTGTCTCCCTGCAGTTTCCTGGCCTCGCAAACACATTCCTAGGTGAGAGCAGTCCTGCCCATGGGGAAGCAGGCTGCGGGAGTGTGTCTGAGGGGGCCAGGTGCCATGCTGGGGTCACCTGGTCGAGGGCACCTTGCACCTCCAATGGACCCCAGGCAAGGAGTTGCAGGCCACCACCTTGCTTCTGAAATCCCAAAGTGGGGAGCAAAGCTCGCTCTGTCAGAGGGAAGAAAACAGCAACAGGATGGATTTTCAAGCAGTTGCTAGGCTGTACTGCGTTAGGGCTCCAAGGAAGAAAAATGCAAATGTTAGCCCCTACGACTGGTATCCAGGTGGGCTCCCAGGATGATTTCCCCGCAGGATCCAAGAACGTTCCAGACAGACCTGGGCTCACTAGCTCCCTCCTGCAGAGGAAACATGATAGAACAGCTGTTTGGAGGTTGCTTTGACTTCCCCTGGGAGGGTAGGATCCCTCCCTGGGTGCAGGGCCTCAGGGGCCATTGCCGCTGAGAAATGCCCTCTAAGCCAGACCTTTCCAGCCTTGTATGACTCAGCACGGAGGAGACTGGAAAAGCTATCTTCCTTGGAGGAAGGAAAGGCAGCCCCAGAGAGTGTGTTTTCACACCTGTATCTCGCAGCAAGCGTTTGCCGTCTCAGACGTCAGACCTCCAGGCCTGCTCCAACGGCCTCAGTTCCAGAGTCAGGGCCGTGTGTCTCCCTGCATTTTCTGAGCCTTGGGAACACATTCCTAGGTCAGAACAGTCCTGCCCATGGGGAAGGAGGCTGCGGGAGTGTGTCTGAGGGGGTCGGGTGCCATGCTGGGGTCCAATAGACCTTGTACCTCCAATAGACCCCAGGACAAC
>NZ_CALPCX010000011.1 GCF_943193125.1 Adlercreutzia agrestimuris | reverse complement strand
TAAGGGGTTGAGGATGGTCGCTTTTTTGAGCGATTTTTTAGTGTTAAAGTGTAAAATTATATATATTGATAAGATAAGCCCCCCATAGGGGTTAAGGGGTTCAAGGATGAATCGGACGAAAATTGAGCATTTTGAAGTGAATTTATCGGCAGAGATCCCGAACTTTATTCCTCGGGAGGACTTAGACGACTTCGTTGTAAAAGACAGGGTTTTATCCTCACGTTATCCTCGAATTTCCCCTAAAGATTTCTATCGTTACATCTTTCCTTTTGGATCATTTGAGCGTCTTGGGCACCAGGAAGACAAAAAAGGCAATGGAGTTGCCATATCTATCGACGAGACATCTAAAAAGGCGACTAAAACAATCATTACTGACGGCTTAGAGCAGCTTGATTCGCTCTTAGAGGAACCTTTTGTTATCTGCTCTCCCATTTCTTATTACGGCAGATCCAGGCGCGCAGATCATGCGCTGTGGATGCATGCTTTAACGCTTGACATTGACTACGTAGGCGAGGGACACCTCAAAAACATGCTTAACTGGTTTGAGGAGTTGAACCTTATGCCGCGCCCGACTTTCATCGTCAATTCTGGGCATGGTGTTCACCTTTATTACGTCTTTGAGCAGCCCATAGCGATGTATAGAAACAACCAGGCTGAACTGCTGAAACTTAAAAAATATCTAGTAGATTGCATTTGGACGAAGTACACCTCAACAAAACCAGAGCGCAAGGAAGCACTCGGTGTTGTCCAAGGGTTTCGTATGGTTGGATCAAGAACCAAAATGGGAGCATATCGTCTGAGCGCTTATAAAACTGGAGAGCGTGTAACTGTTGAGTACTTAAACGGCTATACACACGGCAACGCGGTTGCCAAAATAAACCAACCAGCGGCATTAAAACTAGAAGCTGCTAAGCAAAGATTTCCCGAATGGTATGAGAGCCGAATAGTGCGCGGAGAAATGCCTGGCAGATGGCATATTAAGCGCGATTTATACGATTGGTGGAAGCAGCAAATCGAGTCTAAAACTACAATCGGTCATCGTTATTTTTGCATGCTATGTCTTGCGGTATATGCAAGGAAGTGTGATATAGCCGAGAACGAGCTTCGTGCTGATGCAGCTGTGTTCCAAGCGCAGTTCAATGATATGGGAAAAGACACAGATGAGCCGTTTACCTGGGAAGAAACCGAAAAGGCTCTTGAAGCCTACAATGAATGCTATGTGACATTTCCCCGCGACACAATAGCGCGTTTGACAGCAATTCAGATGCAGGCGAATAAAAGGAATTTCCAAAAACAGGAGTTTCATCTTGAGGAGGCTCGCGCAATACGAGACATACGCCAAAAACGTCAAGGGAAAAACTGGTGGGATGGAGGAAATAGACTAGGTGCCCCAAAGAAGAAAGACTTAATTTTAGAATATAAAGCAAAACATCCAGATGCTAACCATAGTGAGATTGCGCGTGCTTTAGGTGTCAGCAGACCCACCGTGATAAAGTGGCTTAAAGAGCAGTGAAGCCATACAGGTGCCATACAAAGTGCCATACAGGAGCCATACACATGCCAGCAGTTAAAAAGACGTTTCGCATTGATGAAAAAATTGCTTCTGAACTCGAAAAACAGTCAAAAGAGCAAGGAGTAACTCAAACCGAGTTCGTTGAACAAGCCATACAAAGTGCCATACAGGAGCCATACAGGAGCCATACACAAAAAAGCACTGAAAACGGCATACCAAAAGAGGTCTACGAAGACCTACGCCGCCAGCTTGAAATTAAGGACAAGCAGATTAGTGATCTGTCCTCTGCGCTCGTTGCCGCCCAGCAGAGTGTTGCTGGTGCTCAAGCCTTGCATGGTGCAGATGTTGCAGCTGCCCTCGCCGCTCCTGCGCAGAAAAAAGGCTTTCTGCATAGACTTTTGGGAAAGTGATAGTTTAAGCCTTAAGAAGGATCACATCCGCCCTATCCGCCCCTTCACTGCCTGTTTTTTCTTGCTCCTTTTCTAGTGGATGACATACACTTGTTCGATATTTTCAACAACCTAAAAACACGCTTGTTTTTAGGTTAGCAAGACTCGTTTAACGCCCGTACCGCTTTTCAGCGTTCGGACGTTAAACCCCCTCGCTTGTAGTCTGTAGACTACAAGCGAGGGGTCTTGATTATCTGGCAGCAATCTCTCCTGATTGCGTAACAATTCGTGATCCTGCCGCCAGATAATGGATCCTGATTCTAAATTTTTCACTCCGCTCAAAATCGAATGCAGGATTGCGGGGGAGACCCCGCGCCCCTAAGTATGCACCCTGGTTTGACTGTCGATCAAAAGGGTTGTTTTGAGGTGCTTGAGACGGCATGAGATCAAGCCTAAGGCTCTATTTTTGTTTCAGTGAATGTTTCTTCTGGGGTTAGTTTTTAAGGCGATCCTGGGGCGTTCTTTTGGGTGGTTTTGTTACAATTACAGTATTGATAAATATACGCCCCCCCATAGGGTTTAAGGGGTTGAGGATGGTCGCTTTTTTGAGCGATTTTTTAGTGTTAAAGTGTAAAATTATATATATTGATAAGATAA
>NZ_CALPCX010000010.1 GCF_943193125.1 Adlercreutzia agrestimuris | reverse complement strand
TGCAGTAGGCGTCCTAGGAAAAAACTTATTTAATTACAGATATAGAGAGAGATTAGATAACGGATAGTGTAGTAGGAAAATTAGTGGAGAAAAAGAGGCTGAATAACTTGGTTTACAGGGAATACCAATCACCACCTACGTAGGCCACAGGCGTCTTTCCGTTCTCCCGAAGGAGAGGAGGCACTGAGGCCTCCCTGGTCAGATCTTAGAAGCCCAGGCAAAATTAGCAGGCTTGGTGAGTACCCATGTTTCAGATGGGAATTCAGCCAGAAAAACAGGGAGCAAGAAAGAAACGACATGGGGGAATCAGTCTTTCCGGAAACTGATCCGATTTCTTTATTTTTGGGTTTGCTTATATACCTTTTGTTACACATAGGGATGAATACAGAGTCACGCGGGGGTCAGCAGTCCTGACCTTTATCAAAATCAGGTGCTTCACATAAATGTATAAAAAAGGTCTTAGGGGTTTTACATCATCTTCTGGCCATGAGTGAGACCTGCTGACATTTTATGATCCTTTCTTTCTGATAACCAAAAAACTTATTTCTTCCAAGGGTGTTTTTTCTTAAACCAGGCACCACCCTCCAAATAAAGTTGCATTCCTATAGGGTGAGGGTGTAGTGAGTTACAATCAAGAAAGGAATTTATTTAACCTAAGGTTAACATGATTAATCTTAAAGGTTAATACTTATTTCTCCTATATGCTAGTTATATTCATTATAAGGGCAGGGAATATGGAGATTTAGCAGCAAACATCAGCCCAACAAATGAAAACCTTTCACCAATGTTCCCCTTAAGATCTATTTAGTCTTAAGATAGTGATAAAGTTACATTTTTACATAGCAAGGACACAGTGATTTATAACAAAGTACAGTGATCTATAACAAAAGAGAAAATTCATTAACTCAAAAAGTCTAGTATTGCTAACATCAAAAACTACTATATTTCCTTTTCTATATTCCAAATACATTGATTAATATATTCCCAGGTGCCTAAGGATATGGAGGCCTGGTGGCAATCATTGACTCAACAATGAGAAAAGCCCTATGCTAATTAAGACTTTCAAAATACTCCAAACTCTCTGTGCTGTTTATGGTTGAGAGGCTGTCACACAAGCTAGTCTGTCAGCAGAGAGGTTTGACCTGAGACATCCTTGTCACACCCAGGGCAGGGAATTAGCAGCAATTATTGACACAACAAATGAAAAACCCTTCACCAATATAATTCCTAACCAACCCATTATACTAATAATTTCCAACTCCCCAAAAGAATTTGCCTTTAGTAAGTCTAAAACATCTCATGCCTCTCAGGTTGGGAGGCTGTAAACAATCACATGTGGCCGGACGAACCTATACAGGTGGGCTAGATAACCTTCAGAGGAGTCCGTAAGCTGAAACACTCTTGTCACGCCCAAGAATTTTTATTGCCTTGGAGCTGCACGTTTACTCCTTCTCCGAGAGAAACGGTTATGGGGGAGAGCCCCCCGTAAAGTCAGAGGTGTAGGTGAGAGCATAAAACAGACTCTGGTTTTGGGGTTAGATGCTTGGGAACAGGGGGTTTCCTGAGGCTTGATCACGCCTTTGCGTATGCCAAGCCTCCTTCCTCATGACCTTTGCCATGGGCGGAGTTCCTCACGCTGGCCCCCCGACAGACATGACTGGTGATAGAAGCAAGGTCCGATGCTGTAAAGAGCAATATTGCATAGGAACCTGGAATGTTAGGTCCATGAATCAAGGCAAATTGGAAGTGGTCAAACAGGAGATGGCAAGAGTGAACGTCAACATTTTAGGAATCAGTGAACTAAAATGGACTGGAATGGGTGAATTTAACTCAGATGACCATTATATCTACTACTGTGGGCAAGAATCCCTTAGAAGAAATGGAGTAGCCATCATGGTCAACAAAAGAGTCCGAAATGCAGTACTTGGATGCAATCTCAAAAACGACAGAATGATCTCTGTTCGTTTCCAAGGCAAACCATTCAATATCACAGTAATCCAAGTCTATGCCCCAACCAGTAACGCTGAAGAAACTGAAGTTGAATGGTTCTATGAAGACCTACAAGACCTTTTAGAACTAACACCCAAAAAAGATGTCCTTTTCATTATAGGGGACTGGAATGCAAAAGTAGGAAGTCAAGAAACACCTGGAGTAACAGGCAAATTTGGCCTTGGAATACAGAATGAAGCAGGGCAAAGACTAATAGAGTTTTGCCAAGAAAATGCACTGGTCATAGCAAACACCCTCTTCCAACAACACAAGAGAAGACTCTACACATGGACATCACCAGATGGTCAACACCGAAATCAGATTGATTATATTCTTTGCAGCCAAAGATGGAGAAGCTCTATACAGTCAGCAAAAACAAGACCAGGAGCTGACTGTGGCTCAGATCATGAACTCCTTATTGCCAAATTCAGACTTAAATTGAAGAAAGTAGGGAAAACCACTAGACCATTCAGGTATGACCTAAATCAAATCCCTTATGATTATACAGTGGAAGTGAGAAATAGATTTAAGGGACTAGATCTGATAGATGAGTGCCTGATGAACTATGGACTGAGGTTCGTGACATTGTACAGGAGACAGGGATCAAGACCATCCCCAAGAAAAAGAAATGCAAAAAGGCAAAATGGTTGTCTGGGGAGGCCTTACAAATAGCTGAGAAAAGAAGAGAAGAGAAAGGCAAAGGAGAAAAGGAAAGATATACTCATCTGAATGCAGAGTTCCAAAGAATAGCAAGAAGAGATAAGAAAGCCTTCTTCAGTGATCAATGCAAAGAAATAGAGGAAAACAACAGAATGGGAAAGACTAGAGATCTCTTCAAGAAAATTAGAGATACCAAGGGAACATTTCATGCAAAGATGGGCTCAATAAAGGACAGAAATGGTCTGGACCTAACAGAAGCAGAAGATATTAAGAAGAGGTGGCAAGAATA
>NZ_CALPCX010000009.1 GCF_943193125.1 Adlercreutzia agrestimuris | reverse complement strand
ATAACAAAAGCGTCCTTTGTGAGCGCGACTTCCCGTCCTCCCACAGCCTGACGCTGTAGTACTTTAGGCGATGGCGGGCTTAACTACCGAGTTCGGAATGGGATCGGGTGATCCCCGCCTCCATGGTCACGCTCACAAAAGACGCTCTTTTGCGAACTTGTATGAGATTGTCAAGTTCTGTATATGCTGCACCCTGACGGTTGTATAGCGCTTATGTGACATTCGCGATTGGTTATATTCGATATCCAACTTATAGCAGAAGAGCTCGGGCTATTAGTAGCGCTCAGCTTAAAGGCTCACACCTCTTACACTTGCGCCCTATCAACCTCGTAGTCTACAAGGGCCCTTACCGAATAGAGAACTCATCTTGAAGACGGCTTCCCACTTAGATGCTTTCAGCGGTTATCCGTGCCGGACGTAGCTAAGCAGCCGTGCTGTTGGTCAACAACTGCTGCACCAGAGGTCCGTCCACCCCGGTCCTCTCGTACTAGGGGCAGATCTCCTCAATTCTCTTACGCCTGCGGAGGATAGGGACCGAACTGTCTCACGACGTTCTGAACCCAGCTCGCGTACCGCTTTAAATGGCGAACAGCCATACCCTTGGGACCGACTTCAGCCCCAGGATGCGATGAGCCGACATCGAGGTGCCAAACCTTGCCGTCGATGTGGACTCTTGGGCAAGATCAGCCTGTTATCCCCGGAGTACCTTTTATCCGTTGAGCGACGGCCATTCCACTCTGAGCCGCCGGATCACTAGAACCGACTTTCGTCCCTGCTCGGCGTGTCTGCCTCGCAGTCAAGCCCGCTTACACTCTTGCGCTCTTGGGATGATTGCCAACCATCCTGAGCGGACCTTTGCGCGCCTCCGTTACATTTTAGGAGGCGACCGCCCCAGTCAAACTACCCACCTGACACGGTCCTTGTGCCGGATCACGGCCACAAGTTAGATCGCCGGAACGACGAGGGCAGTATTCCAAGGGTGGCTCCACAGAAACTGGCGTCCCTGCTTCATAGCCTCCTGCCTATCCTCTACGCGCCGAGCCAACGATCAATGTCAAGCTGCAGTAAAGGTTCACGGGGTCTTTCCGTCCTTCCGCAGGTAATTCGCATCTTCACGAATAATACAATTTCACCGGGTCCATGGTTGAGACAGCGCCCAAATCGTTACGCCATTCGTGCAGGTCGGAACTTACCCGACAAGGAATTTCGCTACCTTAGGACCGTTATAGTTACGGCCGCCGTTTACTGGGGCTTAGTTTCAGAGCTTCGCCAAAAAGGCTAACCCATCCACGTAACCTTCCAGCACCGGGCAGGCGTCAGACCCTATACGTCGTCTTACGACTTTGCAGAGTCCTGTGTTTTTGATAAACAGTCGCTTGGGCCGTTTCGCTGCGACCCCCCAAAGCTTCACAAGCAAGTTGTTACACCTCAAGGGGCACTCCTTCTCCCGAAGTTACGGAGTCAGTATGCCGAGTTCCTTAACCATGGTTCTCCCGATCGCCTCGGTATGCTCTACCCGCCCACCTGTGTCGGTTTTGGTACGGGCGCCGCCCGACCTGCCTAGAGGTTTTTCTAGGAAGCATGGGCTCGCCGACTTCGCCTAATGGCTTCGTCTCGCGTCTCAGGCTATATGCAAAGCTGATTTCCATGCTTTGCGCCCTACACGCTTTCACGGGGACGTCCAGAACCCCGCTCGGTTACCCTTCTCCGTCGCCCCTTCGGTCATAATGGTCTGGCAGCGGTACAGGAATGTCCGCCTGTTGTGCATCGGCTACGCCTCTCGGCCTCGCCTTAGCTCCCGACTGACCCTGGGAGGATTAGCCTCGCCCAGGAACCCTTGGGCTTACGGCGGCGGCGTTTCTCGCGCCGCTCTCGTTACTCATGCCAGCATTCTCACTTCCTAACGCTCCACAAACGGTTACCCGTCTGCTTCGTCGCAGATAGGAAAGCTCCCCTACCACTGAAATAATTCAGTCCGCCGCTTCGGCGCCGTGCTTAGCCCCGTGAATTGTCGGCGCATGTCCACTTGACCAGTGAGCTGTTACGCACTCTTTAAATGCATGGCTGCTTCTAAGCCAACATCCTGGTTGTCTAGGCAAACGCACATCCTTTGCCACTTAGCACGGACTTGGGGGCCTTAGCGGGCGGTCTGGGCTGTTTCCCTTTCGAGCACGCAGCTTAGCCCACGTCCTCTGACTCCCGGTCTCTAATCCTTAGGCATTCGGAGTTTGGTTCGTGTTGGTAGGCGGTGAAGCCCCCGCGACGATCCAGTGCTCTACCACCTAAGGGAAACGACCGAGGCTAGCCCTAAAGCTATTTCGGGGAGAACGAGATATCTCCGAGTTTGATTGGCCTTTCACCCCTATCCACAGGTCATCCCCTCCGTTTTCAACCGAAGTGGGTTCGGCCCTCCACGGGGTCTTACCCCCGCTTCAGCCTGCCCATGGATAGCTCACATCGGCTTCGCGTCTACAGCATACGACTTACTCGCCATCTTAAAGGCTCGCTTTCACTACGGCTCGTTTCTTAACTTAACCTCGCCGCATACCGTAACTCGCTGGCTCATTCTACAAAAGGCACGCCGTCACAGCGCAAGGCTGCTCCGACTGCTTGTAGGCGCACGGTTTCAGGTACTATTTCACTCCCCTCTCGGGGTGCTTTTCACCTTTCCCTCACGGTACTGGTTCGCTATCGGTCACAGGAGAGTATTTAGCCTTGGAGGGTGGTCCCCCCAGATTCGCACCGGGTTTCACGTGCCCGGCGCTACTCGGGAATCACTTGCAAGGTTTGCGCAATTTCGCATACAGGGCTTTCACCTTGTGTCGCCGACTTTCCCAAATCGTTTTGCTATTACGCAAATTTGTAACCTTGTCTAGGAGCTGAGGCACCTAGAAAAAGTGACCCCACAACACCGCATGTGGCAACGCCCTCAGGCTTACACACACATGGGTTTGGGCTTTTGCGCTTTCGCTCGCCGCTACTCGCGCAATCTCGGTTGATTTCTCTTCCTTTGGGTACTTAGATGTTTCAGTTCCCCAAGTTGCCTCCATACACCCTATGAATTCAGGTGCAGGTAACAGGGCATGACCCCTGTTGGGTTCCCCCATTCGGAGATCTCAGGATCAAAGGGTGTTTGCCCCTCCCCTGAGCTTATCGCAGCTTGCCACGTCCTTCATCGACTTCCTGTGCCAAGGCATCCGCCGTGCGCCCTTAATATCTTCGTCCACAAGTTGGTTCCAAATCACATCAAGGTGTATCTAGGTATTTACATATCGATACAATCGCGATCGTGTTAGATGCTCTTGACGCAGTGTTTAAAACACTGCATTAAAAGATCAATTTGTCACTTAACGCTATACAACTGTCAAGGTGCAGATAAGGTAGATGTT
>NZ_CALPCX010000008.1 GCF_943193125.1 Adlercreutzia agrestimuris | reverse complement strand
TGTGGAGAAACTTTTCATCTTTAACCTAGATGTTTTATCATCAGTGCTGTATAGATGGAGAAGTCTAGAGGCTACTGTAAAAATAAAACTGAAAACCAGAAGCAGGAAGCTTAAACCCAAAGCCTGAAAACATTAGAGAACTCTTGAATTCAGGGAACATTAAGCAATAGGAGCTCATCAAACGCCTCCATACCTACACTGAAACCAAGCACCACCCAAGGGCCAACAAGTTCCAGAGCAAGACATACCACGCAAATTCTCCAGCAACACAGGAACACTCCCCTGAGCCTCAATATACAGGCAGCTCAAAATTATCCCAAAACCTTTGATGTCTCATAACCCATTACGGGTCACTCCACTGCACTCCAGAGAGAAGAAACCCAGCTCCACCCACCAAAACTCCAACACAAGCCTCCCTAACCAGGAAACCTTGACAAGCCACTGATAGAACCCCACCCAAAGTGAGGAAGCTCCATAATAAAGAGAACTCCACAAATTATCAGAATATAAAAAGGCCACCCCAAACGCAGCAATATAACCAAGATGAAGAGACAGAGGAATACTCAGCAGGTAAAGGAACAGGAGAGTTGCCCACCAAACCAAACAAAAGAGGAAGAAGTAGGGAATCTACCGGAGAAGGAATTCCGAATATTGATAGTGAAAATGATCCAAAATCTTGAAATCAAAATGGAATCACAGATAAATAGCCTAGAGACAAGGATTGAGAAGATGCAAGAAAGGTTTAACAAGGACCTAGAAGAAATAAAAAAGAGTCAATATATAATGAATAATGCAATAAATGAGATCAGAAACACTCTGGAGGCAACAAATAGTAGAATAACGGAGGCAGAAGATAGGATTAGTGAAATAGAAGATAGAATGGTAGAAATAAATGAATCAGAGAGGAAAAAAGAAAAAAGAATTAAAAGAAATGAGGACAACCTCAGAGACCTCTGGGACAATGTTAAATGCCCCAACATTCAAATCATAGGAGTCCCAGAAGAAGAAGACAAAAAAAAACACCATGAGAAAATACTTGAGGAGATAATAGTTGAAAACTTCCCTAAAATGGGGAAGGAAATAATCACCCAAGTCCAAGAAACACAGAGAGTCCCAAATAGGATAAACCCAAGGCGAAACACCCCAAGACACATATTAATCAAATTAACAAAGATCAAACACAAAGAACAAATATTAAAAGCAGCAAGGGAAAAACAACAAATAACACACAAGGGGATTCCCATAAGGATAACAGCTGATCTTTCAATAGAAACTCTTCAGGCCAGGAGGGAATGGCAAGACATACTTAAAGTGATGAAAGACAATAACCTACAGCCCAGATTACTGTACCCAGCAAGGATCTCATTCAAATATGAAGGAGAAATCAAAAGCTTTACAGACAAGCAAAAGCTGAGAGAATTCAGCACCACCAAACCAGCTCTCCAACAAATGCTAAAGGATATTCTCTAGACAGGAAACACAAAAAGGGTGTATAAACCCGAACCCAAAACAATAAAGTAAATGGCAACGGGATCATACTTATCAATAATTACCTTAAACGTAAATGGGTTGAATGCCCCAACCAAAAGACAAAGACTGGCTGAATGGATACAAAAACAAGACCCCTATATATGCTGCCTACAAGAGACCCACCTCAAAACAAGGGACACATACAGACTGAAAGTGAAGGGCTGGAAAAAGATATTCCACGCAAATAGAGACCAAAAGAAAGCAGGAGTGGCAATACTCATATCCGATAAAATAGACTTTAAAACAAAGGCTGTGAAAAGAGACAAAGAAGGACACTACATAATGATCAAAGGATCAATCCAAGAAGAAGATATAACAATTATAAATATATATGCACCCAATATAGGAGCACCGCAATATGTAAGGCAAAGGCTAACAAGTATGAAAGGGGAAATTAACAATAACACAATAATAGTGGGAGACTTTAATACCCCACTCACACCTATGGACAGATCAACTAAACAGAAAATTAACAAAGAAACGCAAACTTTAAATGATACATTAGATCAGTTAGACCTAATTGATATCTATAGGACATTTCACCCCAAAACAATGAATTTCACCTTTTTCTCAAGTGCTCATGGAACCTTCTCCAGGATAGATCACATCCTGGGCCATAAATCTAAACTTGATAAATTCAAAAAAATCGAAATCATTCCAAGCATCTTTTCTGACCATAATGCATTAAGATTAGATCTCAATTACAGGAGAAAAACTATTAAAAATTCCAACATATGGAGGCTGAACAACACACTTCTGAATAACCAACAAATCACAGAAGAAATCAAAAAAGAAATCAAAATATGCATAGAAACTAATGAAAATGAAAACACAACAACCCAAAACCTGTGGGACACTATAAAAGCAGTGCTAAGAGGAAAGTTCATAGCAATACAGGCATACCTCAAGAAACAAGAAAAAAGTCAAATAAATAACCTAACTCTACACCTAAAGCAACTAGAAAAGGAAGAATTGGAGAACCCCAGAGTTAGTAGAAGGAAAGAAATCTTAAAAATTAGGGCAGAAATAAATGCAAAAGAAACAAAAGAGACCATAGCAAAAATCAACAAAGCCAAAAGCTGGTTCTTTGAAAGGATAAATAAAATTGACAAACCATTAGCCAGACTCATCAAGAAACAAAGGGAGAAGAATCAAATCAACAAAATTAGAAATGAAAATGGAGAGATCACAACAGACAACACAGAAATACAAAGGATCATAAGAGACTACTATCAGCAGTTGTATGCCAATAAAATGGACAACTTGGAAGAAATGGACAAATTCTTAGAAAAGTACAACTTTCCAAAACTGAACCAGGAAGAAATAGAAAATCTTAACAGACCCATCACAAGCACGGAAATTGATACTGTAATCAGAAATCTTCCAGCAAACAAAAGCCCAGGTCCAGATAGCTTCACAGCTGAATTCTACCAAAAATTTCGAGAAGAGCTAACACCTATCCTCCTCAAACTCTTCCAGAAAATTGCAGAGGAAGGTAAACTTCCAAACTCATTCTATGAGGCCACCATCACCCTAATACCAAAACCTGACAAAGATGTCACAAAAAAAGAAAACTACAGGCCAATATCTCTGATGAACATAGATGCAAAAATCCTCAACAAAATTCTAGCAATCAGAATCCAACAACACATTAAAAAGATCATACACCATGACCAAGTGGGCTTTATCCCAGGGATGCAAGGATTCTTCAATATCCGCAAATCAATCAATGTAATTCACCACATTAACAAATTGAAAAATAAAAACCATATGATTATCTCAATAGATGCAGAGAAAGCCTTTGACAAAATTCAACATCCATTTATGATAAAAACTCTCCAGAAAGCAGGAATAGAAGGAACATATCTCAACATAATAAAAGCTATATATGACAAACCCACAGCAAACATTATCCTCAATGGTGAAAAATTGAAAGCATTTCCCCTAAAGTCAGGAACAAGACAAGGGTGCCCACTTTCACCGCTACTATTCAACATAGTTCTGGAAGTTTTGGCCACAGCAATCAGAGCAGAAAAAGAAATAAAAGGAATCCAAATTGGAAAAGAAGAAGTAAAACTCTCACTGTTTGCAGATGACATGATCCTCTACATGGAAAACCCTAAAGACTCCACCAGAAAATTACTAGAGCTAATCAATGAATATAGTAAAGTTGCAGGATATAAAATCAACACACAGAAATCCCTTGCATTCCTATACACTAATAATGAGAAAGTAGAAAAAGAAATTAAGGAAACAATTCCATTCACCATTGCAACGAAAAGAATAAAATACTTAGGAATATATCTACCTAAAGAAACTAAAGACCTATATATAGAAAACTATAAAACACTGATGAAAGAAATCAAAGAGGACACTAATAGATGGAGAAATATACCATGTTCATGGATCGGAAGAATCAATATAGTGAAAATGAGTATACTACCCAAAGCAATTTACAAATTCAATGCAATCCCTATCAAGCTACCAGCCATATTTTTCACAGAACTAGAACAAATAATTTCAAGATTTGTATGGAAATACAAAAAACCTCGAATAGCCAAAGCAATCTTGAGAAAGAAGAATGGAACTGGAGGAATCAACTTGCCTGACTTCAGGCTCTACTACAAAGCCACAGTCATCAAGACAGTATGGTACTGGCACAAAGACAGAAATATAGATCAATGGAACAAAATAGAAAGCCCAGAGATAAATCCACACACATATGGACACCTTATCTTTGACAAAGGAGGCAAGAATATACAATGGAGTAAAGACAATCTCTTTAACAAGTGGTGCTGGGAAAACTGGTCAACCACTTGTAAAAGAATGAAACTAGAACACTTTCTAACACCATACACAAAAATAAACTCAAAATGGATTAAAGATCTAAATGTAAGACCAGAAACTATAAAACTCCTAGAGGAGAACATAGGCAAAACACTCTCAGACATAAATCACAGCAGGATCCTCTATGATCCACCTCCCAGAATGCTGGAAATAAAAGCAAAAATAAACAAATGGGATCTAATTAAAATTAAAAGCTTCTGCACAACAAAGGAAACTATAAGCAAGGTGAAAAGACAGCCTTCTGAATGGGAGAAAATAATAGCAAATGAAGCAACTGACAAACAACTAATCTCAAAAATATACAAGCAACTTCTGCAGCTCAATTCCAGAAAAATAAACGACCCAATCAAAAAATGGGCCAAAGAACTAAATAGACATTTCTCCAAAGAAGACATACGGATGGCTAACAAACACATGAAAAGATGCTCAACATCACTCATTATTAGAGAAATGCAAATCAAAACCACAATGAGGTACCACTTCACACCAGTCAGAATGGCTGCGATCCAAAAATCTGCAAGCAATAAATGCTGGAGAGGGTGTGGAGAAAAGGGAACCCTCCTACACTGTTGGTGGGAATGCAAACTAGTACAGCCACTATGGAGAACAGTGTGGAGATTCCTTAAAAAATTGCAAATAGAACTACCTTATGACCCAGCAATCCCACTGCTGGGCATACACACCGAGGAAACCAGAATTGAAAGAGACACATGTACCCCAATGTTCATCGCAGCACTGTTTATAATAGCCAGGACATGGAAACAACCTAGATGTCCATCAGCAGATGAATGGATAAGAAAGCTGTGGTACATATACACAATGGAGTATTACTCAGCCGTTAAAAAGAATTCATTTGAATCAGTTCTGATGAGATGGATGAAACTGGAGCCGATTATACAGAGTGAAGTAAGCCAGAAAGAAAAACACCAATACAGTATACTAACACATATATATGGAATTTAGGAAGATGGCAATGACGACCCTGTATGCAAGACAGGGAAAGAGACACAGATGTGTATAACGGACTTTTGGACTCAGAGGGAGAGGGAGAGGGTGGGATGATTTGGGAGAATGACATTCTAACATGTATACTATCATGTGAATTGAATCGCCAGTCTATGTCTGACGCAGGATGCAGCATGCTTGGGGCTGGTGCATGGGGATGACCCAGAAAGATGTTATGGGGAGGGAGGTGGGAGGGGGGTTCATGTTTGGGAATGCATGTAAGAATTAAAGATTTTAAAATTTAAAAAATAAAAAACTAAAAAAAAATAAAAATAAAAAAATAATAATAATAAAAAAAAAAAAGAAAAAGTCTCCAATGTAAGGATTGAAATAATGTTGGT
>NZ_CALPCX010000007.1 GCF_943193125.1 Adlercreutzia agrestimuris | reverse complement strand
CCGCCATCGCCTAAAGTACTACAGCGTCAGGCTGTGGGAGGACGGGAAGTCGCGCTCACAAAGGACGCTTTTGTTATATTTAGGAAGATGCTGCATACTCTTAGTTTGCTCTTTTACGATATGCATTTATTGCCATTAAAAGTCATTGCTTTGTGAGTGCTATTTAGTTCTTGATCTGGGAAATATACGCACTTCTTTTTCTAAAAAGTCTTAAGATTTAAGGCATTTGTATTAAACTAGCATGTGGTGATAACAAGAGAGGCATTGAGCACTTTTTGGGGGTATAGCATGAGAAAAGTACAAGCTATTGTGCTGCCATTTACCTGTGCAGTTATGTGTGTGTTGGGTATTTCCTCGGTAGCTTACGCGAATGTTGAGACAACAGATACTGTTCAAGATCAAACTCCAGAGACAATAGCCGTATCAGGTGATCTATCTGAAGAGGGAGCAGCTACGTTGTTGTTGGGTTCTTCGGAATCGGTAACCCATGACAAAGGCGCTGAAGTCAGCGCAGAACCCCAGCAACAGGCTGACACACAGAATTACTCATCTCAGACTGAGCAGGTATCTAATCCGGAAGAGGCATTGCCTCCTGAGGCGCCAGTAGCGCCGCCTGAGGACCCTACACCGGAGGATCAAACGGTCCCATCTGAGAAACCAGCTCCTGAGACTCCCTCGCAGCCTGTGACACCCTCTGAGCCCAAAGAGCCTGAGTACGTACAGCAGTATGCCAAGATTGATGGCAAGTGGTACTACTTTGATAAAACAGGAAAGAATACGGGCGAAGTTTTTGTTTCTCCTGGTTGGATGAAGTTTGAAGGCGTTTGGTATTGGTTCAAGAATACAAATGCCTATGCTGAAAATGAATGGGTTAAAGCTAATGGCTCATGGTATTACCTTGGTGATAAAGGTCACATGCTCACGGGTAATCAACTCATTGAGGGTAAGCGCTATTACTTATGCGATGACGGAAGTATGCTTAAAGGCGTGTTATGGCAAAAGGTTGGTAAAACCTGGTATTACGTCAATTATGGTGGGTCTTTGACTACAGATACCTGGCGATTCATCAATCATAAATGGTATTACTTTGATGAGCTTGGTCGCATGAAAACTGGCTGGCTTAAAGTTGATAACAAGTGGTATTACCTGAATTCGTCTGGTGCAATGTCAACTGGTTGGCAAAAGGTTGGCAGTTGTTGGTACTTCTTGCGCAGCAATGGAATTATGCATGAGGGTTGGGGTCTCATTGGTGGAAAATGGTATTATTTGCAACCCTCATCTGGTCATATGCGGACGAACTGGATTCAACTAGACAATAAGTGGTACCTGCTTTCGCAGTCGGGAAATATGCTGACTGGTTGGCAGATGAACAATAATAAATGGTATTTGCTAGCCAACAATGGAGTTATGCAGACCGGTTGGCATAAGGTAAATGGAAAATGGTACTTCATGAACCAGGGCGGTTCAATGAAAGCAAATACCTGGTATTACGATGAGTACTATAAGCGCTGGTATTACTTTGAGTCTTCTGGTCGCATGAATGAGTCGGCTGATACAGAACTTCATAATATAATTGAAACTATCATAGACAAACGCACTGGTCGCGGCTCTGATGCGCTTCAACGTGCATTTGCTTATACGGTTTCATACCCTTACCGCAATGGCTCTTTATATCCTACCGGGGATTGGGGTGCTCGGTATGCTAAACAAATGTATGTGAATGGTAGTGGTAATTGCTATCGTTACGCTGGTCTTTTCTGCTGGATTGCACGTGGACTTGGGTATAAAGCAAATGTGGTTTCTGGCTGGGTACCGGGTGCTCGTGTGGCACAAGCTCCGCACGGTTGGGTTGAAGTGTATATAAATGGGACGACGTATATATGCGATCCTGACTTAGCGCATGAAATGCCAGGTCACAACTGGTATATGGTGACATATGCGAATGCGCCAACTTATTATCACAGCTGGTAGAATTAGAGGAACCAAATAATGGTCTTCAGTTCGCTGAGCTTTTTGTGCATCTTCTTTCCAGTTGTTTTTGCTCTAAATCAGATACTGCCTTCCATTAAAGCTAAAAACATCTTGTTGTTAGTGGCTTCAGTGGTGTTTTATTCGTTTGGAGAACCTGTCTATTTTGTACTGATGCTTATCAGTGCGCTAGCGAACTGGGCTGCGGGTGTGGCACTGTCGAAAACGACGCGCAGGCGACTGGTTGTTGCCTGCGCGATTGTGGCTAATTTAGCGCTTTTGGTAGTCTTTAAGTATGCGGATATGCTTATCGGATGCGCAAATGAGCTCTTAAGACTCAATCTTCCGCTGACGAATTTACCTCTTCCTATTGGTATTTCATTTTTCACATTTCAGGCAATGTCGTATGTGATTGATGTCTATCGAGGCGAGGTGTCGTCACAAAAAAGCTTTCTCAACGTATTGCTTTATATTTCGTTCTTTCCGCAGCTTATTGCCGGACCTATTGTGAAATATCACGACATAGCGCAGCAGCTTTCAGATAGACATGCAAGTGTATCTGATATGGCATATGGCCTTCGCCGTTTTTGTATTGGTTTGGCAAAAAAGGTACTCATTGCAAATAACATGGCAGTTGCTGTTGATTATTGGTATTCGGTTGCTCCGTCGGATTTGAATGCGTTGGCTGCTTGGATGGCGGCTTTGGCCTATTTGATGCAGATCTATTTCGACTTTTCTGGATACTCTGATATGGCCATTGGCCTTGGACGCATGTTTGGATTTCATTTTAAGGAGAACTTTAACTTTCCCTATATTTCGACATCTATACAAGAGTTTTGGCGAAGATGGCATATCTCTCTATCGACATGGTTTAAACAGTACCTATATATTCCCTTGGGCGGCAATCGCAAAGGGAGGGCACGTACTGCCATAAACAAACTGATCGTTTTCTTCTTGTGCGGTTTGTGGCATGGAGCTGCCTGGACGTTTGTGGTGTGGGGTCTGATTCACGGCGCATTTTTGATGCTTGAGAGCGTGGTGCCCATAAAACGCATGCCTCGCGCGCTTGGTCATATTTACACCTTGTTAGTAGTATGCTTGGCGTTTGTGATTTTTCGGGCGGACTCATTGAGTCAGGCAGGTGCTCTGTTTACGCAAATGTTTTGCGCGTGGGATTTTACAGAAGCTTCGATGGTTGTATTGATGCGCCAGTTGACGCCGGTGTTTTTGGTGTCGCTTGTTTGTGCGATTGTGGCATCTATGCCCATTGCGGATATTGTGTCGCAGAAATTTGCTACCCGAAAAACGGAATATGTTTCATATGCAGTAAGTGCGGTCTTGTTGGCGGTTTGCTTTTTGTGCCTCTCAAGCGGTGCTTATAACCCCTTTATCTACTTTAGGTTTTAGCTATGAAAATACATGGGAAACATACTAAGCACGAAGATGCGCAAGCAAAGGAGCCCTCTTCTCAAAAGAATTGGGGTGCGCTTTTCTTTGTGGTTGTGGTAATGGTGGCACTTTCGTTGCCATTTTTATGCATGCCATGGGCGCCGCAGCAAGAGGAAGCGGAACTGCAAGAGTTGGCGACGTGGCCGAGTTTGTGCGTTGATGGGGAAGTGAATGTCAACTATCTGTCTGAGGTGGGTGCGTATTTTGATGACCACTTCGCTTTCCGTCAGCAAATAATCACAACGAACGCTCATATGTATGCGCAAGGGTTTAAGACTTCGCCAACAGATCAGGTGGTTGTGGGCAATAATGGCTGGCTTTATTATGCAGGTACCATGGCCGATTATCAGCGCACTCGTCCATTAAGTGACAGAGCAATTGACAACGCTGCCTACAATATGTCGCTTTTACAAGCGTATGCTACTGAACAAGGTGCGCAGTTTTTGCTGATGGTGGCACCTAATAAAAACTCACTCTATTCGCAAAACATGCCCTATTATGAGTTGGCTGGCGTTGGGCAGAGTAATGCGCAGCGTATGCAAGCGGCGTTTGATGCATATGGTATTAATACGCTGAACTTGTTTGATTTGCTGGGCTCAGATGAGCACGTGTTGTATATGAAAACGGACACGCATTGGAATACCGAAGGTGCTCGAAGAGCTTATGACGCTGCTTTAACTGAGCTTGACATAAAACACGATGATTATTTGAATGCTGCTGTCACGTGGGATGATAGTTTTGTGGGTGACCTTGAGGCAATGTTGTATCTGGTAGGAAGAACACCTGAGCCGGTTGAAGTGTATGAAGCTGCACAGCAGTTTAGTTATACAAATGAAGCAACGAGTGTAGAGGACGCTGACATCACGACAATCTCACACTCAGACCAAGCGCAAGGATCGCTTGTAATGTATCGAGATTCGTTTGGGAATGCGTTGCTGCCGTTCTTTGCTACGCAGTTTAGCCAAGCTTCTTTTACGAAGTTGGTGCCATATAACGCGGTGGATATTGCCCAGCAACAAGCTGATGTGGTGATTGTTGAACGTGCAGAGCGCCATCTGGATTTCTTCGCTACAAATCCTCCCATTATGCCCGCTCCGGCGGCAGAAAATGTGAGGTGCGATTATGTGGTTGATACCACCACAACGGTTACCGCAGAAAACGATGGCCCGTATGTAAAAGTGTCTGGTGTGCTTGACGAGATGTATGTTCCGAATAATTCGACAATCTACGTTGGCCTAGAGCAAGATGATGGGCAAGTGCGCTATTATGAAGCCTGTCGACAAAGTGTTGTTGGCGAGGACGGATGGTCCTTGGAGACTGATTATGGGTATGTGGCGCGTATTGCTGCAGATGATATACCCAACGATTCTTTTGTTATTCATGTTGTTGTTGCGGGCGAAACTTCGTCTTGTGAAGTAGCGTCCCTGGACTATTGAGAGGGAATGAGTAATGCATAATCTGCGATTATTTCTCGTTACGGGTGGTTTGTCACTTTTGATGGTGTCGGCTCTAGTAGGTTGTGGCGCCTCTACAGCGGAGTCTGAGGATGTCAGTGTGCAGGCGCCAGTACAAGAACAAGAAAGCCAGCCAGAGATGGCGACAGTTGGCAAGCAATCTGATGAAGCATATAAGATTTTACTGACAAACAAGCTGGGTTCATCTGCTAAAGCACTTTCCATCAAAGAGGTTGGTGAAGATTCGTTTCCGTCATCTATGTTGACGTCTTCTGATGAGATTGCGGATGACGAAACGGTAGAGTTGTATTTCACGCCGAAAAACAATGACGATAAGATCATGTACGACATTCTGGTTGTGCTCGAGGACGGTTCTAGCTATGAGTTGCACAATCTGGCTTTAGCAGATTTTGAAACAATGGAATTTGAGAGCAATGATGGTGTTGCATTTGTTGCTTACACCACAACTGACGGTAAAACAGAGAATACCGAAGCTGCTGAATTAGCTTTAATTGAACAGGCTGAACAGGAGGCTGCCGAGCAAGCCGCGGCTGCGCAAGCAGCAGCCAATCAGGCGGATCAATCAACAGTTCCTCCCGAGCAAGGCGAGAGTTCTGTAGTGGAAGTGTACAATGAAACTCCTCCCGACAATCCGCAGCAGGCCGAAGATGGCTGCATTGAAGGCGGCGTTGTGCTTCGCTAAAAGCTTTCGTCAGAATTCGCTATAGGAGAGATAGCGCTTTTGATACACTTTTGGTTTACGAATGTTGGTTTTACAAACGGTATTATTGGGGGTCTCATGAGAAAACCAAAGCATTTGAGCGCCTGTGCAG
The DNA here is from genome assembly GCF_943193125.1 of Adlercreutzia agrestimuris. Taxonomy (GTDB): domain Bacteria; phylum Actinomycetota; class Coriobacteriia; order Coriobacteriales; family Eggerthellaceae; genus Xiamenia; species Xiamenia agrestimuris. The sequence continues at coordinate 1,357 of NZ_CALPCX010000007.1, read as the reverse complement.
GTTTTGCAGGCGTATTGGTTGCTGCTGCGTTGTGTGTTGGTGTATCTGCTGCACCAGCATATGCCGATGATGCACAGATTGTGCCACAAGCTACCTACACAACTGAGAGCGGTACCAAAGTTGAAGGCACGCGTAATACATCATACGCAAATCAAGTTATAACAATTGTGAATCAAGAACGTGCCAAAGCTGGTTTGCCGGCGCTTAAGGCTGACTCAGAGCTGAACGAAAACGCCATGATGCGTGCAACTGAGTGTGCCGTGGTATTTGATCATAAGCGTCCCGATGGGTCGCAATGGTGGACTATTAACGAAGAACGCTGCAACGGCGAAAACATTGCGAAAGGCCAATTAACTCCTGCTCAAGTTGTTGCTAGCTGGATGAATTCTCAGACGCATCGCGACAACATCTTAAGCAAAGACTTTAAGTACATTGGTGTGGGGTGTTTTACGAAGGGTAATAACACTTATTGGGTACAGCTCTTTTCAGTGACTGCGCCGAAGGATGGAACAACAACCAGCAAGCCTTCGGCAACTACCAAGCCATCAACAACCACAAAGCCTTCTCAGACTCAAACACCAACACAGTCTCAGAAGGTGAATGGTACGTGGAAGAAATCCGAGAATCGCTGGTGGTACGCATATTCAAACGGCTCATATGCGCGCGGATGGAAGCAGATTGACAATAAGTGGTATTACTTCGACGCATCAGGCTGGATGCTTACTGGTTGGGCTAAGATTGGAGGCTCTTGGTACTACCTCAATTCATCGGGCGCCATGGTGACGGGTTGGTTGAAGATCAATAGCACTTGGTATTACTTAAACTCTTCAGGCGCAATGCTTACTGGTTGGGCTCAAGTTGGTGGCAAGTGGTACTATCTCAACTCGTCTGGTGTTATGGCTACTGGTTGGGCAAAGGTAAGCGGTAGTTGGTATTACCTTAACTCGTCAGGTGTCATGTGTACTGGCTGGCAAAAATTGGTGGCAGTTGGTACTTCCTGAAATCATCGGGTGCTATGGCAACTGGTTGGGCTCAAGTTGGCGGCAAGTGGTATTACCTTAACTCCTCGGGCGTGATGCAGTCTAGTAAGTGGATATCTGGAACTTATTGGGTTGGCTCGAATGGTGTAATGGCCACCAATACCTGGGTTGATGGGGGTCGTTATTACGTCGGCGGAAATGGAGCTTGGATACGCCGTTAAATAGAACACATGCAATCAGCGCTTTTCTATTAAGAGAAAGGCGCTGATTGAGTTTAAGGGAAGGTATTGAGCTCATGGGATGGAGAGGGAGACGAGCTTTATCTGCACTTGCCGTATCAACTGTTTTGGTTTGCGGTGTAAGCGGTATTGCTTGGG
>NZ_CALPCX010000006.1 GCF_943193125.1 Adlercreutzia agrestimuris | reverse complement strand
CCTAATCGGGCAAACTAGAAAAAAGCAAAAGCGAAAAAGTTATATTAAAATGCCAGTTCAACTGCATAAACGTTAAAAAAGCAAAGCAAAAAAGCATAGGCAAAGTACAAAATATGGACAAATAACACTTTAGAGATTACCAATCAACACTCCTGATGGCATTGCGCTTGTCTTCTAAATCAACGTGTGTATAGATATTAAGCGTGGTGCTAATGTTGCTATGCCCAGCAATTTTTTGCAGGCTCTTTGGGTCGACTTTACGACGAGCGAGTTCACTAATGAAACTGTGGCGAAGGTCGTGTAAGTTGATGTGATCAAAGCCAAGTACAATGCGTTTCTTTCTCCAAAAATTTGTAAAATAATTTGGAGTAAACCTTTCGCCTAACTCATTGCAAATTAGAGGTGCATCAGCAGACAAAACAGGAGACTCGGAGTTGAGACGACTGCGAATGTCTGCAAAAGAGGACTCAAGATATGCTATATACGTTTCTAAGTCATCAATAGCCTTGTCAGACAAAGGTAGTTCGCGCGTGCCAGCTTTGGTCTTTGTGGGTTTAAGATTGCCAAAGCGATCATAGTTACAATGTACATAAATGGTTTTGTCTGTGGCGTTATAGTCGCCAAGTGACAAGCCGGCAATTTCACCTACACGAAGACCAGTTCTTAAAATAAACCGGATCCCAAATTGAATAGGATTGCAAACTTCGAGGTTTTTAATGATGAAAGCCATATCATCACATCGAATAGCAACGCGTTCTTTGGTGTCAATAGCTGGACGAGAAGTTTTTAGACAAGGGTTAAACAATATAATGCCCTCCGACATAGCATCTTTGAAAATTAAAGAAGCTGTGCAGGCAATACTTGCCACAAAAGTGCCAGATAGCTTTCTGCCAGATACAGACTTGCCGTTAAGAAGATCCTGATATGTGCATTCCAGCATAGAGGGAGTAATCTCTTTTAGTTTGGCAAAGCGAAGATGCAAATTAAGGTTCTTAATATGGTCGGTATTCTTAGCGATAGTGTTAGCCGACACGCGAGATTTGCGTTTATTAAGCCAATGCTCGGCATATTCACCAAAACAAGGATCTTCAAAAGAGTTGTATGTGGGGATATTTTCAAGTTCGTTAATAAGATTGTTGAGTTCAGCTTGAGCAAAACTAAACGAACCGTGAACAACGCGGGTAATAGTTTTATATTTTCCCGTGCTAGGTGATTTGCCAGTGCTGATGCGAATTTGCCATTTGCGGCATCTGTCTTTACGTTTGTTTTTCTCTAGCTGAACTATGGAGCCTTTACCGCGGATTTGTGACATAAAGACTCCTTAGCTAGTCTAGGAGATCTAGCGGCTGGAACCAGAGCACCTTGCCACCATAACGAACGTGGGTGTCAGAATCGTTAGGAATGATAATGTCTTTGCAGTCAGGGGAAAGGCTGTCGGCAGACAAGATAAGGGTTTGCGGAGTTTGATAAACGCGTCGCAATGTAAAAGGTGATCCGTCAATAGAAACAGGAGCAATAGAGCCATTGTTGATAGCAGAATGAGGAGATACGATAGCGACGCAACCTCTCGGTATTATTCGATTAACCGCATCGTCGTCAACAACCATAGCGTAGGAGTCACTGTCGGCGGCAAGAACGTTGTAAGGGACTTTTACAGTGCGATTAGTCGAATAAGTGCCATCGCTGTTGAGTATGCCAACCTCGATAGAGTCGGTGGCTTTAACATTGAATGACTTATTAGGGACGTTATCACAATCTTCTACAATCTCGCTAATACTAACGTCGAAATAGGCAGCCATATCATCAAGCACCCGCATACGAGGGGTAACTTTGCCAGATTCATAAAACGAAACAGCAGATCGGGATACGCCGAGATCCTCGGCAAGTTGTTTCTGCGAAATACCTTTGGCTTTTCGGAGTCTAGCAATGTTGCAACCGATAATGTTCAAAATATCTCACCTCCATGTAAAAAAAATTCAACAAAAATAGTAAGCCATTTAACTTGACTTAGCAATGAGGTGAGTTAAACTAATCTTATACCAAAAATGAGAATAGAGAAATTAAGCCAGAGCAAGAAATAAAAAGGCATTTGATCAGCAATTAAGCAGCCTTTTAAGACGCAGGGAGCAAGGAATAGCTTTGGCGCAAGAGGTGAATAAAACTAAATTCTATTATTGGCAGGAGACTATATGACGCTTTTAGAGGAGTTAAGAAAAAAGCGAAGGGTGACTAAAAAAGAACTGGCGCTTTTGCTTAACGTCAACCGCACAACCTACTCAAATTACGAAAGAAACCCAGAGAAAATGCCGCTTGGAAGTGCCATTAAGGTTTGCAAATACCTTGATGGGAATTTTGAAGATGTGTTTTTGGCAGTAGGGGTAGACAGGTCAAAGCAAGCAAAGGTTGAGGAACGCCAATGGATCGCACAAATTCAAAAAGAGAATTCTTAACCGTAAGAGAGTACGCAGAAATTTTGGGCGTATGCGAAAAAACGGTGATCAGGCATTGTGCAACAGGAAAGATCGAAGCAATAAAGATTGGTAGGACTTGGCGCATCCCACTACGCCAGCTATCGAATGCAGAAATGCTAAAAGAACTCGATGAATTGCGGGAAGAACTTGAGGAGATTAAGTCGTGGAAACAGGGGTTGAGCGCGGCGTTAGCAAAATAAACCAAGAAAGAGTAGAGAGATGGAAACCACCAACGCCAAGAAAATGGAACAACTGGCATTAGAGCAAATGCCACAATTCCAAGAAATACAACACAAGCGATGGCATACAAAGCTAAAGCAAGCAGGAGTCCTCGGGATATACGAAAAAGCCGAAAGCACCGAAGGTAAAGCGTGCTATGACCGATATAAATCGGGCATAGGTAGTTATTTGTATGGGTGCACTGGATGCGGTAAAACCTGGGCGGCAGCAGCTTGTGTGGTGTTGGTGTTGCGTGAAGGCGCAACAGCAAAACTCATATCAACTAACATGTTGTTGCAGGAGATGCAAAATAGCTACAACTGGCAAGACGGCTCCCCTCTTGAAAAGTACGAAAACTACGACTTGCTGGTACTTGAAGACTTAGGGATGGAGCAGCGGACAGCATGGGGCATGGAAACAATAATCACGCTGCTTGATTCACGTTATGCTCTGCAAAAGCCAACCATAATTACAAGCAATTATTCACTAAAAGGACTCTATCAACATTGGGGTGAGTTGGAGGGTGCACGTATAGGCTCGCGCCTACGTGGGTCTTATGTTGATGTTGAACTTTTACGACGGGATCACAGACTAATAAAAGGGTTCGGGGGAAAAGATGAAACACGAACTGGCATTCAAAAAGACACGAAGCAACATTGATGAATTGCAGCGCGCAATAGAGTTGCTTGAAAGTCGTTATGCTGCCGAAACCGCAACTGCAATAAGATATGACAAAGAAATAAAAGGCAGTGTCTTTGAGAGGATAGATGCAATCAATAAGCGACTCTCCTATGAAGAAGTGCTGAAACAGAGAATCAAGGCAATTCAACACGAAATAGAATATAGCTATTACTTGTTGTATCAGGCAGAGAACAGCGTGGCGGCGGCTTTGAGTTATCGCCATGCCGATGCGGTGAACTTGATGTATTTGCAGCGTCAATCATCAAAAAAAGTCGCCGAGACGCTGAACTGTACACCACAATGGGTAAGAACGCTTTGCAAAGAAGCCTTTGATTATCTGGATCAGCGCCAGGCAAAGGTGTCAAAACCAACCATCGCATAGCAAAAAAGCTAACAAAACCCCCGCTTATCCTGCATATGCACAAGACAAAACCAGGCAGCTTAAAAGCTGCCTGGGAAAAGGGATATGTAAAAACAATTAGCAATCGTACAAGTGATCGAGCAGACGCTCACCTTCTGGCATATTTTCATCTAAAGTCTTTATCACTTCACTAGCTGGGTAAACATCTTGCTCAATAAATGGAGCGCCAATGCGTTCTACAATTTCCCAGTTTTCGTCGATAACGTAAATGCCGTTGTCGCCAGGATCCATTGCCTTATCGGTGGTATATACGCTCAAGCCGATACAGTTATTGCCACCAAAGAAGTTACCCATCACCTGACAAAGGCGAGCATAGCCATATGAGTCACATGCAGGAGAGCGGTAGCCATGCAAGCGGCAGTATGTAAGTAATGGTTCAACGGTGTCTCGCCCACCGTTCCAATGAAGATAGACAGCCAAGTCTTTTTTGGTTGAAGTGATAACAGCACGATTACCCATGATAACCTCCTAAAAGTTGTGCGACATTTCCTTGTACTGTCGCCTTGTGATCTGCAAGCGCACGGAGACTTACAAACCAAAGACAAGGATCAAAGCAGCCTTCTTCGTAAAACCTGCACAAGATGGGTTTGCTTGTGCGGGTTTTATGCAGGAAGACTGCGCCTTGCTTTGGTTTGGAATCTCTGTGAGAGTAGGCAGATTAAAGGCGTGTGCAAGAAATCACAGCCAGCATGAGGCTGAATGAGCAAATGAGGTATCAGCAAAAAAGAAATGGCTAAAGTATCCTCGGTGCGGCAGGTTTTAAGGCACCAAAGAACAATCTGAAATTAGTTTTAGAGCAGAGGGCAAACTCGATGTTAATGAGTTGTCGGCTGAAAACAAGCTATGCCCAATAGGCAACTGGGGGTAGCTATTCAATGAGAAAAATCGGTTTTCAAAGATAAAAGATGATGGATCAGGGTGACAAAAACGGTCAAAAACCATTGTTGAAAACTTGTGGAAAACTTGTTAGTAACTTTGTTGTCATTGTGGATAACTTTGTGGAAAACATGTTGAAACAGTGTGGAAAACTTTTTGGCGTAAAAGAAAAGATAAAGAAAAGATAAAGAAAAGATAAAGAAAAGAACGAAAAGAAATAGAAAAGAAATAGAAAAGAAAAAACGTATAGTTTTCTTTATCTAAGAACTTACAAATAAAAATAAAATTATTATAATAGGCGACGCTGAAACCCGTTTTGTGGAAAACTTTTCGCTCACAAATCACACAAATGTCCCGAATTTTCGATTCAACCGACCAGACCTCCCCTTCCATGCGATTACTGATGCCCAAAAAGCAAAAATGGCAAAAGTGGGATGGAACACCGCCGTTAAATACCCCGCAAAGGTGAATGAAATTAAATCTAAAGGGTGAGTTATATTAAACATGGATAAGTTATCGACCTAAAACAAACTATGCCCTTAAACGCGATTGTAGGCGTTTGTGGCAAAAATAAAGGGTGGCTGTTTATACAGTCACCCAAAAGGCGAAGATATGACCAAGGTTTAAGCGACAGCTAAGCCAAGATAGTTTGTGTGGTAGCGAGTAAAGGCTTTATCTCCAAAGATCTTAAAGTCCAAACGGTCAAAACGAACGGCGTGTCCTGCGCAGTCTTCTTCTGTCTTTTGAAGAAAATTCATGCAGTATTGTTCACGTTCGCTGCGATATTCAGCGGAAAGATTGCTGTTGTCCGGAAAAGCCGAGTCAGAGTCGTTAATATGAACATCAGCGAAAACAAGACCTTCATCATCGATAAAAATGATCGTGCTAGTAATCGGATCGGTTTCAATGATTTTGCCACCACGATTGGTGATGAAACGTTGAGCGGCTTCAAATACGCGAGTTTTTACGTCTTTCATGATAAACCTCTTTCTGATCTTGGCTAGACTCCTTTGTCTTGCCCTTGATCTGTGTTTCGACAAGGTTGAGTGCTAATGCAAGGAGGACAAGCAAAACCTGGTAAGGCTTGAGTTTTTCGCCAGAAAAAGTTTTTGCGCCTTGCATTTGCAACTCGTTCTTGGCGACACTACGGATTAAGGGTTGACAGGAGTTGACCAGGAAAAAGAGGTTAAGATGAAGAAAAAAATGCGTATGAAAGTGGCGGCGCTACTTCAAGAAATGTGAGTAAAATATAATTAAACTAAACATAAGATTACTTGCGCTCACTTTCGCGTTAATGCTAAGATGTGCTAAGTTGCTTGAGGTGTCATAAAAAGCGGCTCGGAAGTTTCCGGGTCGCTTTTTTTATGCCCAAACGCAGCGAACGTGCACAAATATCGCAGTTTGAAAGGAAATACGCATGGAAGAGCAGAAGCAAAAAAGCGTTTACATCACAATGCCGAAGAACTTTGCTAAGAAAATCGAGTACACCGATAAACAGACTGGTGAGAAAAAGTCATTTAACAGCGTCACCTTGCCGAAAGGTACAACAATTGATGACAAAGACGTTTCGTATTATCAGTTCACCCCTCTTTTTGTAAATGAGTCAAAGTTCATGGGTGAAAACTTTGTAGACATCCCACTTGTGCCTGATCGAGAAGTAATCCTAAGCAAAAACCAAATTGATGACACCGGTAAAGTAGTGCTAGATGATGATGGGAAAAAGATTAAAGACACCATTGCAATAGCACCAACAAAACTAAAAGCAGCTATTGATGGCGGGCGCAGAGAATACCTTGAAGAGCAGAAACAAACAATCATGTTGCTTTTCAATAAGTCTTTTATCCATGAGCAGGAATATGTCGATAAAGAGACTGGCGAAACCAAGACGTTTGACTACATAGTCATGCCATCAAACACCATCGTTGATGGCAAAGATGTTGGAGGTTATCGCATGACCTCAAGCTACATCCAACAGCGTGGCAACTACGTTGAGGTTCCCGTGAAAACCGACAAACCAGTAGTGCTTAGTAAGGTGGCACGGGATGATAGTGGAAAAGTTATTGTAAAGGCAGACGGTAAGCCAGAAATCGCAAAAGTGGAATGCGCGGCAACAGTATTGCGTGAAGGACTCAATAAGTCCTTTGAGGATTACTTGCACGAAAAGGGCGAAAAGATTGTTGAGCGCATTGCGCAAGAGGAAAAGCACAAAACACCTCGACTGTCTCAAAAGGCAAAAGAAGCAAAAACGGCATCTGCCCATCAAACCTCAAAAAAATTATCTGATCCTTCCTTAGAGAAGTAGCAAATCAACGCTCACCTCAAAGCAAATCCCATAGTGGATGATCATGAAATCACGCAACAAATAAACGAACCCGGCAATGTTCAGGAATTTAAGGGGTTTGCTTTGATGGTTGAGTTCAAACATAAATAAGTAAAGTAGTAAATACGTAATTACGTATAGAGAAGGGATTGCAATGTCAGACGTAGGAGATGAAGTAGCACAAGCGTTATTGCGATTGGCAGAAACCAGCATACGCCTTTCAATCAACAGCGTAAAACACCAAGATGGTCAAGTGGTGGCTGGACAAAACGATAAAGAGATTGTCCAGTATGACTTCAAAAACGAAGAAGTACGCGATCAAGTTTTGACTAAGCTTAAAGAGAAGAACCTTGAAGTTGTACCAACAAACGAAGGAGCCGGTATAGTCTTTTACAAAAAAGACTTGGCGCAAGTTGCACAAGCTGCTATGGATTGCGCAAATGAGGTAAAAGAGCAGACCCAAGCAGAACACGCTCAAGCACCAGCCAAAGCAGTTCAAAAAAAGACGGCTGAAAAACAAGCGGAAAAAGAGAAGAGCAGTTCCCCTCGTTTGGATGAAAAGATCAAGGAAGCCAAAAGTGCGACAAAACACGCGCAAAAAGACAAAGGCTCCATCAAAAAGGAAATGCAACGCAACCTGGCGACACCTTCAAGATAAAGGGTAGAAATAAATGGGCAAAAAGGACAGAAAGGCAGAAATAGCTGTATTTGCAGTATTAGCAATTTTGGCATTTTTGATGGCGAATATCTTTGCCCAATTATTTTTGTCTCACAAAGATATGTTGCGGGGTTTTGATTATGCCACAGAAGCTTTTATGCAAACGTTTTTAGAAAATCCGTTTGCTGTCTCATTTGACATATATCCGCTGATCGCAGGTTTAATAGGAGCCTTTATTATATTTTTGGTTGCGGTTTATATGCTTGCCGGAAAAAGAAACAGAAGAGATGGCGAAGAGCAAGGAAGTGCACGCTGGGCGACACCAAAAGAGATACGTGCATTTACGAATAAAAAGTCCCCAAGCGACAACATCTTAATAACTGAAAACGTGCATCTCTCAACTAAGCGCGGGCAATCGCCAAATGAAGTAGCCAACCTCAATGTGCTTGTAGTTGGAGGATCCGGATCTGGTAAAACGAGAAGCTACGTTAAGCCAAACCTTATGCAGTTAAACGCCAGCTACTTTGTTACTGATCCTAAAGGAACGTGCATTTTAGAAACAGGTCAAATGCTAGAAGATGCAGGATATGCAGTTAAAACATTTGACACTATAAATTTTCGTGGCTACTACAATCCGTTTCAATATGTCAAAACCGACGCTGACATTCTTTCGTTTGTGGAATGCTTGATAAGCAATACCACAGGCGAAAAAGCGCATGAGTCGGATCCGTTTTGGAGTAAAGCGGAGCGGTTGTTTTACACCGCTTGTATAGCGTTGCTGCGAGACTATTTCCCAGAAGAAGACTACACGCTACCAGGGTTGTTAAAGCTACTAGACTTAGCTTATGCCAAAGAAGAAGACGAGGACTTTAAGTCCCCGCTGGATAAAATCTTTGATGAACTCGAAAGCGGCAGGCGCGAAGTGGAGCGCGAATTAAAGATGCCAAAAAGCAGGGTGATCAGGCGTGAGATAAGGCAAGCAGAGCAGAGTTTGGTGTGGGTAGAATCAGACCTTGTAAGAAACGCAGATGGGCTTGAGTTAGGCAAAGTCGGCGGTGTGGATCCTCAAGATGACTTCGCATTGTCGAATTATCGTGCGTTTAAGACGGCAGCAGGAAAAACACTAAAATCAATTTTGATCTCGTGTAACGCGCGACTCAAGCCACTTTCCATCAAAGAGGTTAATCAAATGCTGCAAGGTGTGCCTGATGAAAACGGTGAACCAACGGGAAAATGTGGATTAGAACTAGACAAACTATGCGCACCCAATAGCAAAGATGCCATCTTTGCGGTTATGAGTGATACGGACAAGACGTTTGCATTTTTGCACGCAATGGTTATGAATCAAACGATAAATGTATTGTGCAATAGAGCCTTAATTGAATATGGAGGATCGCTTAAAGTGCCAATGCATTTCATCTTTGATGAATTTGCAAACATAGGTGTGTTGCCAAACTTTCAAGAGGTTATCGCCGTTACTCGCTCGCGCAATATATGGGTATCAGTTATTTTGCAATCACTCTCACAACTTGAAGCTGCTTATAACAAGTCATCAAAAACCATTATTGACTGTTGTGCAACCTTGTTGTTTTTGGGTGGGAAGTCCGATGAAACCAATGAATCGCTCTCAAAGATGCTCGGCAAGCAAACCATCATGACGACAACCTACTCAAGTTCTAATAACGGACAAACCGGCTCAACAAGCAAAAACAACCAAATAGTTCAAAGAGACTTAATGACTGCATCAGAAATTTCACAGATGCCATCCAAAAAAGCACTAGTTTTGATAGCGAACAATCCGCCTATCATGGATGCTAAAACGCGCATTGAGCGACACAAAAATTATGCGTTAATTGATCCAGGGCACCCTGGGGCAAAATATGATCAGTTCTACGACATAACCAAAAAATACAAGGGTTGAATAGCGGTATATAAGTAAAGATGTAATTAAGTAAATACTTATATACGTATATCGGTAGCTACATGGGGTCACAGGTGAAAGTTGAATAAAACTAAACAAATGGTTACTTGCGCTCACTTTCTACTTGATGATAAAATGTGCTATGTTGCTTTACGTGTAAGAAAAGCGGCTCGGTTTTTTTCCGGGTCGCTTTTTTTATGCCCAAAAGCAGCAAAAGTAGAACAGTAGTTGAAAAGGAGAAGCAAATGGATCTGTCCTCAATCGTAGACAAAATTTCAGGTGGAATTGGCTTTCTTGGAGGTGCTTTGCTGGTTTTTGGGTTGATCAATTTAGGTATGTCACTCAAAGACGGCGCACAAGGCGGCGGCGGTCAGTTAGCAGGTTCTATAGCCATGATCGTAGGCGGCGGCGTGATTATTGGAGCCAGTGCGTTTTTTGGAACGCTTGATACCTCATTTGCATCGTAGGAAAAACTATGTTGTCGGTGCGAGTACACAAAGACGTGGCGGAATATCAGCCAAAGATCTTTGGAAAAATGACAGGGCGCACGCTTGTTTGTATCGCAGGGGCAGTAGGGATCACGGTGGCTTCAACGTTTTACTTTCAGGCGGTTTTAGGGCTGCCTGATAACGGGGTTGTCAGCATGATCTCTTATGCAACTGGATTGCCATTTTGGGCAGCGGGGTTTTGGCGACCAAAAGGCATGAAATTTGAACAAGCATTACCGCTTTATCTCAATCACAAACTCACGAACAATCGAATTTATCTAACGACAAAAACGCGTTTTCAAGGACTTGTTGAAGACCTTAATGAGAGGGGCAAAATAGCAGATGAATCAGCATCGAAAAATTGGCGACGCATCAAAAGGCAAAGAGGAATTGAAAGCTGGTGCCCAGGAGAAGAATGAAACAAAACCAGATTATGTATCAGTGCTTGAGTCAAAAGAAGATACAAGCAAAACAACTGATGTTAATGCAGAAGATGCAACTGATGTAGGTATTGATGTAGACGCTCTTCAATCATTTATGAACCCATTGATGGGTTCTATGGGTAAGGCTTCTAAGGCTTTGACTCGCAAGCAAAAGCGCCAGTTAATGAAAAGAATTAAAAAGGAATTATCTGGTAGCAAAGAAGAAATAAGGCAGGTCAACAAAGAAGCCAAGCAGTTAAAAAAACAAGAGCGCACCAAAACCAAATCAATCACAAAGCAGCTAAAAGAACGCGATAAACAACTGTCAGATAAGACAAAAACCCAGCGTTTGCAGCGCCGACGTGCAAAAGACGTTAGTTCTTATATCGGTTATGAGCGAATGTTTAAGAATGGATTGTGCGAGGTGGAAGACGGTTTGTATTCGCAAACCATTTCTTTTAGCGACATTAGCTATCAATCAAGCCGTGAGGACTCGCAAAAATCAATCATCAATACAATGTGTGGTCTGCTGGATTATTTTGGCGCAGAGACACTCATTCAGTTCAATGTGATAAATACACCCCTTCGTCCAGATGAAGTTGGGAACAGAATATTTTTTGATCCTTGCGCTCAAACGTGTACAGAAGCACAAAGAGATGCACAAACGCTCAATGACATTTTGAACGAGAAAATGCGCGAGGGTGTATCTAACATGTATCGCGAAAGATATTTGACGTTTTCATGTGCGGCATCAAACCCAGATGAAGCAATGGCGCGTTTGGCACGTATGCGCAATAACGCAGTGAACACGCTACAAAAAATTGGTTGCATGACACATGTGCTCAACGGGACAGAGCGTCTTGATCTGCTGCATTCGCAGCTTCGACCTATGCAGCGTTTTATCTTTTCATACGAAAACGATATAAACGTTTATTCGCCACTAACCACAAAAGATATGATTGCACCAAACGTCATAGACTTTAAGCCAGATGGCGAGAGTAGCTACTTTGTGACAGAGGGCATGTATGGGCAAGTTTTACTGATGCGCCGTTTTGGTTCGGAGTTATGCGACAGGGCGCTTTCTGATGTGGTTGACTTGCCTATACCGCTCAACGTTAGCTGGTTTATTCAGGCGATGGATAAAGCAAAAGCCATCAACTACGTTAAACAACGTGCAGCCTGGATCGACAAAGAGATCATCGAAGAACAGCGCCGTGCCGTGCAAAAAGGCTACGACTTTACTATTTTGCCAGCAGAACTTAACTACTCAAAAGAAGAAACGCTTGACGTATTAGATCACTTGCAAAACAAGAATCAACGCTTGTTTGAGTTTACGGGGTTGGTCTATACCTATGCGCCAACGCTTGAAGAACTCAACAATCAAGTAATCCAAATTATTTCAACTGCACGTAGAAACTCTATTGATATTGAAGCTTTCGATTATCGCCAGCGAGAAGGTTTTAACTCAATTTTGCCGCTAGGACACAATCATGTCGAAATATCGAGGATGTTTACGACAGCCCAGGCAGCTATGTTTGTGCCATTTGCAACACAAGAATTAGAACAGGCAGGTGGCAACTACTACGGGCAGAACAAATCAAGCGGCAACTTAGTTATTTGTAACCGAAACAAACTAGCGTCCCCTATGGGCTTTGTGTCGGGCAAAACTGGATCTGGTAAGGGTATGTTTGTAAAAAATGAGATGGAAGGAACTATCCTTAACAATCCTGATGACCAGATCATTGTTATAGACCGAGCAGGAGAATACCCGCTGATTGCGCACCATCACCATGGAAGCGAGATATGTTTTGGTGTAGACGCTAAAACATATCTAAATCCCTTTGACACAACTGGCATCTCGCATATGAGCCGTGAAGCGCAAATAGCATTCAAAATTGATGCAATGCTTGCACAAGCGGTAGCATCGGCAGCAGAGAGCCAGTCAACGCTAGATGAAGCAGACCAGTCCATTATTTCACGAGCAGTAGAATTGGCGTTTTTGAGAGCGGATAAGCGAGATGGCAAAGATCCTTTGCTGCAAGACTTTTACGAGATCTTAAACGAACAGCCAGAAGAACGAGCGCAAGTCTTGGCGCTTCGTTATGAGCGTCTCGTAAATGGCTCCATGGCGTTTTTTAACAATCACTCTAACTGCAATTTGGATAACAGGATCATCGACTTTAATATCAAAAATCTACCTGACTCAATGTTGGTTTTTGCCTTGATCAATATATGTGAAGCTGTGCGAAACCAAATGTATGTGAACTTTGAACAGGGAAAACGCACATGGCTCTACATCGAAGAGATCCAATCGCTGTTTCGTTATCCAACGGTTTTGAACTATTTTTCGCGCTTCGCAAATGAGGGACGAAAGTTTGGGTTGCTTTTAACAGGAATAACCCAATCAGCAGTAGCAATGCTTGAAAACGAAGCAGCACGAAACATAGTGCTTAATGCTGACTTTATTATGCTGCTCAAACAATCCCCCCTAGATCGTCGCGAGTGGGTAGACCTTCTCAATCTATCTATACAAGAAGAAGAGTGTATTGATGATAGCGTCAAACCAGGAGACGGGTTGTTGATAGCGGGAGCGGCTCATGTGCCTATCAATGGGCAATTCCCAAAAGGCAATGAATTGTATGAATTGTTCTCAACAAACCCGACAGAAGCTATTGAAGCGCGACAGCGTGAAAAGCTAACCGAAAAACGTCAAGCGAACAATCATAGTTAAACATGAATAACGCCAAAGACAGAGCAAAAGCGACAGTTCAAAATCCTCATGATCTATTTCAAACATCAGGAGATAGACAGTTGCGCGCTGATGACCTTTTAGCAGAAGGGAAAACAACAGCAACAACAGCACATTTGGTTGAAGGGAAAAGCGAAAAGGCAAGTATTGCTCGTGGAAAAAGTGAGCAAGATCGTTTTGTTAAAACGAGCAAAAACGCTACGTCTGCACAAACACAAAAGCAAAAGAAAAGTTCTGGTTCCCAACTGCAAAACAAGCAAAATGCTCAAAGCGTAATTCAAAGCAGCCATCAAGCCGACCAACCAACCAGCCAACAAGAGGTGGTGTTTGCCCAGGCGCAAGACAGAGCACATGCGCAAGGTGTACAAAGCACACCGTCAGCGAACACCACCCAGCCAACCTCAACGCAAAGAGCAAAGGCGGCACGTCGGCGTTTTGAGAACACGAGCAAAACGCAAAAGGAGCACTTACAAGATACGCAAAAGCGCATAACACCAGTGGAAGCAGCGTCGGCATTAACAGGAGTAATCACGTCAGAGTTAGATGACACTGACGAATTGAAAGGTAGTGGCACGCTTGATAAGGGGGCACGCAGCACCCGACGAGCATTTAAGGCATATCAAAAACATACACAAACACAAACCGCAGGTATAAAAGCCACAACAGAAGCGAAAAGCATTTCTGGAAGCAGCGCGGCGCAAAGTAGCTATAGAAGCAAAACAATTATGCACGCCCACGCTATGAAAGCAAATGCGGCGAAAGCTACACAGGCAACGACAAGTGCCATGGGAGCGCAAACACAAGCAGCAGTTGTTAAAGGAATTGGTGGCGTAGCAAGTGCAGGAGCAGGCAGTGTTGGTGGAGCACCAGCAGCGGCGATAGGAGCCGCTGTAGTAGCTGTGATAGCTGCCATTTTGGCTCTTTTGTTGTTGGTGGGAAGTATAGCTGGTACAGAAGAAGATCCGCACCTTGACAACCTGCCAGAAGGTATCACCTACGAAATGGTCAAGGCGGCGGTTGAGTGCCAGGAGTTGTATGGGCATCCAGCAGGAGCAACATTAACGCAAATAGTTGTTGAGTCAAGCGGTACACATGGCGGGTTATCAGCACTAGGAGCACCACCTCACAACAATTTGTTTGGAATTAAATATGTAGCAGGATATTCAGATCAATCTGAATATGTCAGCGGGTTTTCGATGTGGACAACACAAGAGGATCTAGGTGGCGGAAACATGGTGACGATACAAGCACCATTTTGTGATTTCGCGAGTCCTAAAGATTGTATCTATTATCGCTCGGCAGAGTTTTTGCAGGGATCACGTTATGCAAATAATCCCCTCATACAAGAAGCGATAGCGCAAGGATCTTCGGACAAGATGTTTGAGGGCTTAAAGGACGCAGGTTATGCCACTGCTAGCAATTATGTTGAAGCCCTAAAGGCGATATGTACGCAGTGGGACTTTTATCGCTTTGATGGCATGAGTGTTGAAGATCTTGAGGATTATGCCACAAATGGCGGCGTGATAAGCGGCACGCACGGCGCGGAGTATGCAAATGCCACCCCTGAACAAAAGCGCATTGCAGATGCAGCAATGAGCACCCCTTTTGCGGGTGATGGATGGTGTGCGGCGTGGGTTTCAAATGTATATGCGAATGCTGGTTATGGAAGCGTGGGTGGCAATGCCTGCGATATGTATTGGGCATTTTGTACGTCAACAAACAAGGATGAATTACAGGTTGGCATGATTATTGCAACCCCGCATTCGCCGTATGGCTCTTTGGGTTTTACCTATGGGCATGTGGGAGTTTATGTGGGAGATAACAAGGTGATGCACAACGGTTCGTCAGGTGTAATCACCCAAGACCTCGATTCATGGATTGAAGAATACTCGTATATGTGCACGGCAGGCTGGGGATACCCGCCTAACTGGTCATAAAGAGGGAAAAGTATGGATGACATTAAACACTTGTTCAAAGAGAACACAAAAACACTTGTAGTTATAGGCTTAGTAGCCCTTTTGATAGTAGCAGGATCAGTGGTGCGTTGTAGTGCGATACATACAACGCAGCCAGAAGATCCATCTACACAAGAACAAATTGAGCAAACCGAGCAAACAACACAGACAAACCAACAAGAAGAAGGAGAAACGAACCAACAGGCAATAAGCGAATTAAGCGAATTAGGTGTGCAAGCAATAGAGTCACCTGGTGTTTTAGAAGCAGAATTAAACGCAATGTTGGAAGCGAACACCTGGGCGGCAACAAATGAAACCGCAACGCTTAATTTTGAAGACAACGTTTTTGTTGAGAGAACACTCAACAAAGAGACAAAGCACCCTTATGCCATTTTGGCAGCAAAAAAAGCTACAGATACCACAGGAAACCTCACCACTATTACGGCTGCAATAGAAACAGATGGTGGTGTGTATGTCTTAGAGACAACAACACTAGTTTCGGATGAAAGTAACAGCGTCTCTATGACGCTCACCTCACCCATGTTTGCATCAGCGGGATATAGCCGAGTAGAAGCGGCAGAAGAAATTGAGGTGCAAGGGATAAACGATGAGGTAATAAAAGCTATTGGCGGCAAGCAGGATGAGCTTGTAGAAGAAATAAGTGAATGGTGTGCATTGCACTATCCAAGTGCGCATACAGCAGAGTTTACAGGACGCATAGTAACTGATCAGAACAAAGAAACAGTGACGCTAACTTTTGAAATTGACTCAACCAACCCACGCACAATACAAGCAATTTTGTACACCGAAGATATGACCTTTGTGATTGCTGGTGAGGGGCAGGTGAAATAATGGAGCAGATAAAAAAGCTAACGCAAATACGCCCGTCAACGACACAGTTGGGAATGGCGGTATTGGCAGTGTTGTTATGCGTAAGTGCAAGCTTACTCATGCCAGAACCCGCTTATGCAAGCCCATTTAACATAGTCGAAGATATTAGCAACTTTATTGCCGAGATTGTGCGCAATATAGCAACGTCTTTGCTCGGTACAGCAATGGGTGTCATGTCAAGCATTAGCGCATCGTCTATTTTAGAAGCGCCTTTTGAAACCATGTTGGGCGCAGGTGGTGCATCAGGGTCAATCTATGATATGGCAAATAGTTTATGCCAGTATGCCGTAAAGCCGGTCGCAGGATCAATTTTGGCGCTTGTGATGTTGCTGGAACTTGTGAAAATATCACAGCGCATTGATGGCAACTCTGCAATGCCAGCACTCAAAGAAATACTGTTTCTTTTCGTCTTCTGCGCGTTCTTCGTATTTCTTATCAACAATTCTCAAGATATTTGCATCATGATCTATAACCTAGTTTCGCAAATATCGGCGTATCTAACCGCGCCAGCATCTACAGCAGGCATGACTTTTACAATCGAGAGCGATATTACAGATATAGGTCTTTTGATGGTGCTTGTTATAGATGGTTTGTTTGTTATGCTTGTCGCTTTTATAGCCTATATCTTGGCGTTGTTGATGGCATATGCACGAGCAATACAACTCTATGTAATGATGGCATTTGCTCCAATTCCTTTTGCACTTCTTGGCTTCAATGAAACAAGAAGCATGGGCGTTGGGTTCATCAAAAACTATGCCGCTTTATGCCTAGCAGGCACAATCATGATCTTTTTACTTATTTGTTTTCCATTGCTGATCAATGGCGTAACAACGCAAATGCAAGCAGCAGGAGGAAACATTCTAGGAGCAGCAGCAACAGGCGATCCTGCAACCTTGGTGCGTTTTATTACCTCGCCGCTTCAACTAATAGCATGCGCTTTGCTGTTGTGTTTTGGACTGATCAAATCAGGTTCTTGGGCGCGAGATATTTTAGGCGGATAAGCCAACCTTAGCGAAAGGAAGCACTATGACACTAACAACAAAAGCGCGAAAGCAAAAAGTTATAGCAGAGAATGCGACAAGCATTTATTGTCCTTATTGCCACAAGCGCGTTGGGAATAGCGAAGAGATTAAAGACAACAACGTGGTTTTCAAAGGTGCTGGATTAAAGTTTTATGAAAGCCAAAAGGTTTGCTGCGAATGCGGAATGGTTATACAAGAAGAAATTAGCCAGGGGCAGCTATGAGCGAATCGAAACAAACGACTTTTCACCAGACAAGCCACAAAAACCAAAGAGAAATTTACCGACATGTTGGGTGTACCAGTAAAAGGCGCTATGAGAGTTTTTCTCTAGCGCAAAAGACAGCATGTATAGCGAAGCGTTATTACGGGGTACACATGAAACCCTACCGTTGTCCGTATTGCCATGGTTGGCATATGACACATGGAGGGAAATAAGATGACGAAGTTAGTTATTGCAGAAAAACCAATGCTTGCGCGAGATATTGCACGTGCAATATGTGGGCGAAGCGTAAGCGAAACGGAAAGGCTACCAATAAGCGGAAATGGATATACGGTAGTTTCTTGTGCAGGTCACTTACTTAGCCTAAAAGAACCACATGAATTAGATCCACAATGGAAAAAGTGGGATCTAGCGAATTTGCCTATAGCACCGAAAACGTGGGAGAAAAAAATTACTCCAGGCAAAGAAAAATACGTAGAACTTATAAAAGAGCAGCTAGAGAAATGTGAGAGCGTCATTCATGCAGGAGATCCCGATGATGAAGGGCAACTCATAGTAGATGAGGTTTTAGAGTATTTGCACTATGCCGGAGAAGTAGAGCGAGTGTACGTCAATGACAATATAGAGCAGAATATCAAAGCGGCATTTGAGTCATTGATAGACAACAAGCTATGCAAAAACATATCAGCTGCGGCAGAGAGTCGAGCGCTGGCAGACTTTTGTTTTGGCATAAATGAATCACGGCTGGCATCGTGTCGGCTCCACCAAAAATTGCATATAGGACGTGTTAAAACGCCTACGCTTGGGTTGATAGTCAAGCGTGACAAAGAGATCAAAAACCACGTTGGGCAAAAATACTACGCAATCTATGCGCAAGCTTTAGTTGATGGGCGCACACAGGTTGAATTTGAGTATACGCAAAACACCCAGGAGCGAATAGCGGAAAAAGAACAAGCAAATGCCATAGCGTGTATCCTACAAGGACAAACGTATGGCTTTGAAACTGTTTTGAGTGATAAATACACTCAACCACCCCTGCCGTATAACCTCACAACTTTAATGGCAGATATGTCAAAAGAGCATAAACTCGGTGCACAGCAAACGCAAAACGCCACTCAAACATTGCGAGATGCTCACCACGCTATTACCTACAACAGGACAGATTGCCAATATCTAAAAACCGAGCATTTTGAACAAGCGCCAATGGTGACAAAGGTAGTGCAAGAAAACCTCAAAGTAGAGTTTAGTTTGGATCTTCAACATAAAACACGAGCGTTTAACGATGAGTATGTAGATGCTCACCACGCAATTATTCCTCAAGAAATAAGGCTTGACCTTAGTGTTTTAACCGAAATTGAACGCAAAGTGTATCAAGCGATAGCCAAACGCTATCTTATGCAATTTATGCCAGCAAAGCATGAAATAGAGCATAAAAGCGTGATAGAACTTGAAGGTGGCAGCATTAAACGCATTGAAAAACGGCTAGTTGAGCCAGGCTATAGCGTAATTGAGGACACAGCAAAACAAGAAGAAGAAAGAGCATGTCTTGAAGAAGGAAAGCACACCGCCTATATCCAAGAGGTAAGGGTGGAAGAACGTACAACAAAGCCACCAAAGCCTTATACGGAAGGTACTCTTATCAGTGATATGTCGCGCATCTCGCGCTATGTTGAAGATAAAAGAATCAGTGAACTTTTGAAAAAGAAAGATGAAGGTAAAAAGGGTGAACATGGTGGTATAGGCACCACAGCGACACGCGCGGCAATTATTGAAGAGTTGAAGCGCCAAAACTACATTGAGGAGCGTGGCGGTAAGTTAAGAAGTACCGAACTCGGACAGCGATTTTATGAAATGATCCCACCTGAAATAGCCAAAGCAGACACAACGGCGACCTGGTGGCTCATTCAGCAAGAAGTAGAAGCTGGCAGAGTAGACAAAACCGCAGTAATGGAAGCAGTAATAAAAGTGTTCAACGCCCACAAAGAGAGCGCGTATCTTGGCGTAGTTTTGCCAGGATCCGAAAAAAAGGTTTTGGGTGTATGTCCGATATGCGGCAAAGACGTGTATCTCAACAGACGAGGAACAGGGTGTTATTGCTCGGGTGCGGTTTTTGAAAAAGACGAAGCAGGCAACCTTAAAAATAGCGGATGCCAGTTTTCAGTAACCTCATGGTGCAAAAAGCAATTTAGCGAAAGTCAGCTTAGGCGGCTATTAGAGGGAAAAAAGGTGCATAGCAAAGGCTTTATATCGAAAAAGGGAACCAGGTTTGAAGGAGACGTGCAATTAACACAAGACGGTAAAATTAAGCTGTGCGTTTAATTGCAAATTGTCAACAGGTGAGGTAAACTAATCTAAAAGGTAAGTTAACCTCACCTATTGAGGTTATAAGTGAGTGAAACTCACATAAGGGGAAGTATAGTGGCGGATCAAAACCAAAAACTCGAACCTGAAAATACTCCCAATAAACAAGCATCACGGCTGCAAGCCTTTATGTGCAAGCTAGCAAAAGTTGTCATAAACGTAGAATTAGTTATTGCGCTTTTGGTCATGGTTGCCGTGTTGTTGCCACCCGTCTTTGGCGTAAAGCCATATTGTGTATTGACGGGTTCAATGGAGCCAGCTTTGCCGGTTGGCTCCATGGCGTATATAGATACAAATATAGATGCGAAAGACCTAAAGGAAGGAGATATAGTCACGTTTCGCATCGAAGGTGAAAGCAGCGACAAAGTTGTGACTCACCGTGTTGTTGAAAACGACAAAGAAGCGCATCAGCTAACCACACAAGGGGATGCAAACGAAGCGCAAGACAATGGATGTGTGGCTTATGCAAACGTCCTGGGCAAAACGGTGGAATGTGTTCCGTATCTTGGGCATGTAGTTACTTTTGTTATGAATAACAAAATCAAGATAATCATTGTTCTTATCGTTTTTAACGCAGCAGTTCTTTATCTAGCCAATTCTAAGAAAAAAGACTTGGCGCAATCATGAAGATAAATGCATTCAACGAAATCAAAGGAGAAGCTATGACGCAAACCGCGAAGACAGAAAAGCACAAGAGCCGCGCAAAGGTTGGCGCGGTGGTAAGCGCCGTTGCGCTAACGTGTGCCCTTGGCACCATGGCATATTTTACCGCGACTGACACTGTAGGAAATGACTATGTCGTCGCTGGTAGTGGAGGTAGAGATGCTTTGAGTGTTCAGGTAGTTGAGCCTAACTGGGATAGCACAAACGCTAATGGTATTGTGCCAGGACAGATCCTGGATAAAGACCCCTACGCCCAAACAACGGATGGCAATGTGGATTCTTACATCTTTATGGAAGTAAGGGTGCCAGTAGGTATGGTAGACGGTGTTCAGTATCAACCGCTGTTTAGTTTGCAGGGACTCAATACCTCCAACGAAGACAATCAAGGCGGTTATTTTGAGCAGGTAGGCGAAACGTTTACCGACGAAGGGGCTAAGCAAGCTGTCACTATTTATAAGTGGAGCGATGTTGTGGCAGGCGGCAAAAAGACAGAACCGCTTTTTGAAAAGGTGCAACTAAACCCCAAATTGACGAGCGAAGAAGCGCAAGCTTTGCCTACCGAGGTTTCCATTATGGTAACTGCTCATGCTATTCAGGAACAAGGCTTTGATTCTGCCGAAGATGCATGGGCTGCATATCAGGCACAAAACCAGCAGTAGCTTCTTTTTAGGCTATAGAAGGTGAGTTTTACTCACCTTCTATAGGAAAGAGTAAGCAAACTTAACGTATTTGACAGGTTTAGGAAAAGTAAGGCTCACAAAAGCAGTGAATACGAAAGCAAACATAAGGAGAGAGCACACCAATAGAGTTTGGGTTGTTTTGTTTGCGTTTGGTTTAACAGCCTGTGCGATCCTTTGCCCTGAACTTGCTTTTGCAAAAACCTACGCCGTTAATTTTGTTTCGTTTGAACAGGGCTTTGACATTCCCGAAAAAGATATGTTTGAGCACTTTGGCGAGTTAAAGGCAAATGAAACATATAGCGGCGTATTTGAAATAGAAAACAAATATGAGCATGAAGTAGTGTTTGAGTTTGGTGTGGCAGAAGAGTCTAACCCATCAGAACCCGCTGCTGATGTGCTTTTAGATACGATCAAGCTTAGTCTTGTGAATGATGAAACAGGCAGCGTTGTTTATGAGGGAAGCTTGCGCGCGGTTGAGTTGAACGAATTTGTAGAACTGGCGGCATTGCAGCCAGGAGAGCAAACAGCGTTTACCTATACCGTTAAGGTTCCCGAAACGCTGCCTTTTGTGGATCACCCACTGTCAAACGAAGTAATTTGGGTGTTTAAGGTGACAGATAAAAGCACCCAACAAATATTAGAAGCACCAGTGCAAGCCGAAGACAATTTTGCTGAACAGCAAGGAAAGATAATAAAGCCTTTGCCTAAAACAGCAGATGCGCTCACAGACAGCGCGTTTCATGCGCTTGTGTTGGTTTGTTGGTCGGCAGTGGTGATATGTGTGGCGATAGCAAAGCGACGCTACACATTATTAAGCGACAACAGCGAAAGGTAAAACTTTCGTTTACATAGACCCGGCACCTGAAAAAACATCTTTCCCCGAAGATCCCCCAATACCTTCTCTCAACAAATCAGGTGTGAGCGGAACAGCCGGGAAGGGCTTATCCCCCTCAAGCCCTTCTCGGCACCCCCTTTAACAGTAACAACCGATTCCTGAAATCGGATCACATAAAAGCCTAAATGGAAAAAAGATACAGGAAGGGCAAAGATGGAAGCACTGCAAGCACAAACAAAAGCAAAAAAGCTGCTTAACCGTGTAAAAGAAAAACTCTATCGCAGTAAGCTTGCGCGTGTGGGCATGAGCGCAATCCTTGTGATGGGTTTGATACCAGTAGCAGCAGCGGCGGCAGCGCCAACGCAGCCAGAAGTAAGTCCACAAGCACAAGAAACCCAAACCATATCAGATCTTTTGGGTGTGTCGCGCGATGATTTTTTGAACTATCTTGAAGCCAACAAAAACAGCTATTTGGGTACGGTATATAAATACGATTGGCCTTACCCGACCGTCTACCAGACAGGTCCGTGGTGGTCAAATGGAAACCATCCTTACGAAAGTGAACCTTTTAATGGCGTAAGTGGCTATGGATTAAACTGTGCAGGATTCATCGCGCGTGTTTGGTGTGATATGGGTCTGGAAAATACAGATTTTATGAACCAGTGGTATTACTATCATGACTGGAAATGGGCAAACAGTGAGTCAATGCGCAAGGTGTTTGAAAGCTACAATGTCGAGCAACGTCAGTTTTCTTCAATAGAAGAGATGCTTGGTAGTGGCTATCTGGAAAAAGGCGACATTGTACAAATGGAGTCAGCTTCAGGAAGCGAAGACCATGTAGGTATTTTCTGGGGTAACAATTCTTCGGAAAATGCTTTTTGGCATTCAATCTATGACAAAGGATCAACCACCAGCGGAACTAACCGCATATCTGATATTTATTCCAAATCAGACGCGAATACTTTTCATGTGTTCAAGTTTGAAAACCGTGGATGGTTTAAGCTTTGGAAGCAGCCATCGGATAAAGATGTAGTCAAAGATAATTCTTGCTACTCTTTGAATGGCGCTCAATTCGGCATTTATGCAAGCCTTTCAGACGCACAAAACGACACTAATCGAATCTCGACTATGACCACCAAAGCACATCCTGATTGGGACAATGACGAGTGGTCATATGCAGAGAGTTGTTGGCTTACCCCTGGAACTTATTGGGTGCGCGAGGTGGCAGCACCTAAAGGACATGAGCTTAGCAACGAGATTAAGTCGGTTGAAGTAAAAGCAGGCGAAAGCGCACAAACGTCAGTAACGTTTACTGACCCTACAATGCTTGACCCACTTGATATGTTCGTGCAAAAAGTTGACTCTGAAACAGGAAAGCCAGTCCCACAAGGCAATGCCAGTTTGGCAGGTGCACAGTTTACCGTTAAGTATTACAAGGGACTGTATTCAGAAACCAACCTATCCTGGACAAACAGTGTTTCGCCAGAACGTACGTGGGTGTTCAAAACAGATGACAGCGGAAGAGCGAAGTTGAGCGAAGATTCCAAGGTTTCTGGAAATGCTTTATATTACGACGCAAATGGTTTTCCATCAATACCAATAGGAACAGTAACCGTGCAGGAAACCAAAGCGCCACAAGGCTATCTGCTTGGAGACCAACCAGTATATGCGCGACAAGTTACCGAACAGGGAATTATTGATCAAGTGCATGTTGGAAACGCTCTTATAGACGCAGATATTCGTGAAGTTGTAGTGTCTGGTGGCATTGCGATTCAAAAAATCGACAGCAAAACAGGCATGACACCACAAGGTGACGCAAGTTTTGCAGGTATTGTTTTTGAGATAATCAACGACAATAAAAGCACTGTGCATGTAGGCGGCAAGGACATTGCACGTGGACAGCGCGTACTTACACTTACCACCAACGCCAACGGATATGCTGCAACATCTAACAATGCGCTCCCTTACGGTGATTATATTGTGCGCGAAGTATCAACAAACAACTCCATGCTCAATACAGCAGATGATATTAAAGTGTCAGTCCGCGAAAACGGCAAGGTTTATACTGTGCGTGCAACAAACGATGTTGTCCGTGGTGGTGTTATGGTGACCAAACATGACAAAGAAACGGGCGATGTTTCACCTCTTGGATCTGCTCTTTTGGATGGAACGCAGTTTGAAGTCAAGAACGCTTCAAATAACCCTGTGGTTGTAGGCAATAAAACCTACCAAAAGGGTGAAGTAGTGGCGACTATCGTCAGCAAAAACGGCATTGCAAAAACCGACAGTCGAGCACTTCCTTATGGACGCTACACCCTAACCGAAGTGCAGGCTGGCGACGGTTATATCGAAAGCGATGTTACCCCGCATGAGTTTTCAATCACACAAGATGGTATGGTAGTAAATGCAACGGGTGGACAAGCTATTGCAAACCAGGTCAAGCGCGGTGATCTTGAATTTGTCAAGGTCAATGAGCATACAATGGCACGTTTGGCGAATGTACCGTTTAAGCTGACGAGTCAAACCACGGGTGAGAGCCATATTCTTGTCACAGACGAAAATGGCTATGCTTCTACCGCAGCTAACTGGAACCCCCATACGCAAAACACCAATGCTAACGACAATGCAGACGAGTCAAGCTATGACAACGAAGCAGGTATTTGGTTTGGCGTAGATGATAAGGGTAACAAGACTCAAGCAAACAATGCTCTTGGAGCCTTGCCGTATGATGTTTATACGTTAGAGGAACTACCTTGCAGCGCAAACGAAGGCTTAATTCTAATCACAGTACCCAATATCACCATCAAGCGAGACAATTACAAGGTTGACTTAGGCACACTTGATGATAAAGAGCCAGTTAAACCATACCTAGCAACACAAGCGTTTGATGCGACAGATGAAGACAAAGCGGTTTATGCTGATGCAGAAACAGCTATTGTTGACGTTGTGTCTTACGGCAACGTTGAAGTTGGTAAAACCTACACCATGGAAGCATGTCTGGTAGACAAGGCAACCGGTGTAGAAATTGAGGGCAGTCGAGTTTCACAAGAGTTCACTCCAACATATAGTCATTCTTCGTTAGAGATGAACTTGGTGGCAGATCTAAGTGAATATGCAGGAAGCCGTGTAGTTGTTTATGAGTATCTCTACCTGGATGGTCGCGTGGTAGCTGATCATGCAGATATTGCGGACTCGACACAAACTCTACGAGTGCTCACGCCTGAAATCGGAACCACTTTGGTTGATGGTGTAGACGCTGATAAGAACGCTTCTGCTGAACATGACATTGTTTTGGTTGACACCGTAACCTACACAAACCTTGTCCCTGGCAAAGAGTACACCTTAACTGGAACCCTCATGAACAAGGCAACAGGTGAGCCGTTTGTAGACGCACTCGGCAACGCGGTAGTGGCAACTACCACCTTCACACCTGAACAGGCAACAGGATCTGTGGACGTGACTTTTGTCTTTGACGGCAGTTTGGTTGATGAGCAAACCGACGTGGTAGCTTTTGAAACCTTGGAGCGTGACGGTCACGAAGTGGCAGTACACACTGACATTAACGATGAGGATCAAACAGTCACCTTGGACGTTCCTGAAATCGGAACCACTTTGGTTGATGGTGTAGACGCTGATAAGAACGTATCTGCTGAACATGGCATTGTTTTGGTTGACACCGTAGCTTATACCAACCTGGTACCTGGCAAAGAGTACACCTTAACTGGAACGCTCATGGACAAGGCAACGGGTGAGCCGTTTGCAGACGCACAGGGCAATACGGTAGTGGCAACTACCACCTTTACACCAGAACAGGCAACAGGATCTGTGGATGTAACTTTTGTCTTTGACGGCAGTTTGGTTGATGAGCAAACCGACGTGGTAGCTTTTGAAACCTTGGAGCGTGACGGTCACGAAGTGGCAGTACACACTGACATTAACGATGAAGGTCAAACAGTCACCTTGGACGTTCCTGAAATCGGAACCACTTTGGTTGATGGTGTAGACGCTGATAAGAACGTATCTGCTGAACATGACATTGTTTTGGTTGACACCGTAGCTTATACCAACCTGGTACCTGGCAAAGAGTACACCTTAACTGGAACGCTCATGGACAAGGCAATGGGTGAGCCGTTTGCAGACGCACAGGGCAATACGGTAGTGGCAACTACCACCTTTACACCAGAACAGGCAACAGGATCTGTGGATGTAACTTTTGTCTTTGATGGCAGCTTGGTTGACGAGCAAACCGATGTTGTAGCTTTTGAAACGCTTGAGCGCGATGGACGCGAGGTTGCGGTTCACACCGACATTAACGATGAAAACCAAACCGTAGCTCTTATAGCTCCGCCTCAAAACGAACCACCTACAACGCCAACCCCTCAAGTACCCAAGACGCCAACACCAGATAGCCCCGACACGCCAGACCAAGATTCGCCCAAAACTCCCCTTGTAAAAACTGGTGATACCTTAGCGCTCGGAGCTGTTGCGCTCTTAAGCATTGCCGGCTTAGCCATTGCAGTCCTTGTGCTCGTTCGCATAAAAAACCACCGCACATCAGCGTCCATCTTTGTACTTGCACTAACGCTCGGTGTAGCCACCGCATGCGGATTGCCCATAACCAATCCCGACCCCGCCTTCGCCGATGATGTTCCCATACAAATTCATAAAGGGAGTGTCTTTGATGCTGAAGCGCAAGGGATCATACTAGATAGCAGGCGGGTTTTCGATATCTCGAAGGCAGAGTTTTCCACTACTAATCCCGCAAAGTTAGGCATAGTCAGCCAGCGCGTCGATCGCGACCCTGTTCATCAAACGTATCGAGGGATTGCCTACCTAGAAACCCCAACAAAAGGCATCGAAACTCTTGTTTCTGGAAGTGCGTCGCTTGTGTGGTCAAATGTAGGCGTAGACACTCAGGGAGATCGCGTAGATGTCGAAATAACAATTTCTGATATCACCATTCACAATAAGACTGCAAACGATGAGGTGATTTTGCTACTCACCGAAGTGGAGGGTTTTGGCATCCTAGAAGCTCAAGCCATCACCAATACCGGTTTGTGTGGCAACTCCAAAACGCTTTCACTCAACGTTTATAAGACAGGAACCACCACACCAGCATCTGGGCACTTTTTGATGGGCGTGAGAGACCTTGACCTTCCTGACCGCGTAAGCGACACAACTCCAAATTACCAAGGGAAATATTGCGAATCAATACAATTGCTACAGGGATATGAGCCAGATATCTATATAAACGAGGCATGTTTTTTGTCTATAGACGAATCGCGAGCACTCTTTCAACCCACACAAGAAGATCTCCAGTCTTCTTTTGACTCCGGATTTGTCGTAGCCCTCAACCCCACCGGATCTCGCTTTTTGTGGGCTGGTACCGCATGCGGAACCGTGGTTTTTGATCAGTTCGAATCTCATAACATTTTTGCACGCACGCAAGGCTGCGGATCCATAAGCGATGAAGGATCAACTCTTGTCGGTTGGAAAAATAGCAAAACATATCACATAACACCTGATGAATACTATGAAGTTGCAGATGTTGTAGTTGATGGCGAATCATGTGGTCGCCTCAAGCAATACACTTTTACCAACATAACAGCCGACCATGAGATTGTAGCTATATTTGAGCCAATACTCATTTCGGTTGAATTTACCGATGGTCTCAATACGCTTTTGTCGAGCACAAAAATCCCGCAAGGTTCTATACCTTGCGACCCCACACCGCCTGTAAGAGATGGATACCTCTTTGAATCTTGGGATGTGCCGCTTGAGAAACTCTTTGCCGACACAACCATCAATGCATTGTGGAGACCCATTGTCTATTACGTCACCTTCGATAGCAACGGAGGTGTTGGCGATATGCCAAGCCAAGCATTGTCTTTTGACGAAACCGCCTCTCTTGATCCCTGCACATTTACTAAGCCACAACACACATTTAAAGGCTGGCTTGACGAGCAAGGCGAACTTTATGAAGACGAGGCTTTAGTGAGCAATCTCGCTTCAACCGATCTTGCTGAAGTTGAATTAGTGGCGCAATGGGAAGAGATACCCGATAATCCGGCGCAAGTTGAACAACCCCAACCACAGCCCGAAAATCCTCAGCCAGAAAGCCCGCGCCCTGAAGATGCGCAACCTACAACACCGCAGCCCGAAAACCCTCAGCCAGAAAGCCCGCGCCCTGAAGATGCGCAACCTACAACACCGCAGCCCGATGTTGGAGCTTTTGAAACGCTTGAGCGCGATGGCCACGAAGTTGCGGTTCACACCGACATTAACGATGAAGGTCAAACAGTAACGGTAGAGACACCTGCACCTCCCGCTCCTGAACCTCCGGTAACCACAAGCGAGACACCGCTTGTGCAAACGGGTGACGCGCTTTTGGCGGCAGTTATAACCATCGTTGTTTTTGCTGTTGGCGTTGCTGGTGGAGTCTCGCTTTACGCTTCGCGTAAAAGCGGCAAAACTGGCAACAAGACAGAGCAAAAGGACAAAAACATGCGCTAATAAGCGCAAATATAAAACCCCAGCTAGACGGCTCAACAGAATCGCTTCTAAGGTAGGGTTTTAAGGGCGGGTTAATAGAAACCCCATAAAAACAACCCCGGATGAATAGTTCGTCCGGGGTTGTTGGTTTTTAGAGGGCAACTATAGGTCTAACGATATTCCCAGTGTCCTTCTTCGGGATAGTGGATAACGCCGATTTGAATAGAATAAGACTTGCTGTTACTACACCCGTGGTTGTCCGTTTGAATCCAGCCATCTTCGTCATAATAAATATTATCGTCAGAATGGTCGGTCATTTGGTGGTCGATAGCACGTATAGGATCTGTGTAGGTCACACCATCATGAGCGGTATAGGTAAAGCTTTTGCGAAGTCGCTCAACGGTTTGGTTGGCATAATCATATGCTTTTTGCAATTCGCTAGGAGCATATACTTTGTTCGCGAGTTCCTTTTCAGCCATTTGGGGAGATATGCCAAAAAATTGAGGACAACCATTTCTCACACCGTTGTAGGTGCCGCTACATTTTGTGAATTGATAATTCATAATTAACGGTTCGTCGTAGGCAGCTTTGTCAACAACCCAAACCTTAGTTTTGTTTGTTGTGTTAGATGTAGAACCGTTCGATGTGGAACCGTTGGGTTTGGCGTTTGGAACCCAAACACCGCTTTCATTGACGTAGTAATTGCCAACCCAAGCATTAGTAGCCATAACGCCATTACGGTCAACATAGTAGTTTCCGACCCATTTGCTTGTAGCCATAGCACCATTTGAGGGGTTGAGGTAATACCACTTACCACCAATCTTTTGCCAACCAGTAGCCATATAGCCACCAGCCTTTAGGTAATACCAGGTGCCGTTTACTTGCACCCAAGAAGACTCACGAGCAGCACCAGAGGACTCAAGCCAGAACCAATCGGATCCAACTTTAAGCCAGCCATTCGAGCGCATAGCACCATTTGAGGGGTTGAGGTAATACCACTTACCACCAATCTTTTGCCAATCAGTAGCCATATAGCCACCAGCCTTTAGGTAATACCAGGTGCCGTTTACTTGCACCCAAGAAGACTCGCGCATGGCACCAGAAGACTCAAGCCAAAACCAATTACCACCTACTTTTTGCCATCCGTTAGCTGCCATCCAGCCATCATTGTAGAAGTAATACCAAGCATTACCGATCTTTTCCCATCCGGTAGCATAGCTTTTATTGCTATATTGATACCACCATCGGTTCCCGGATTTTTGCCATCCTGCATTTGCAGCATGTGCAGGTTGTGGATCTGTTACGGCAGCAGTAGCAGCAATAACACCAGCACTGCTAAGAGCGATAGCACCGGCAAGTGCCACTGTAGCTATCTTGTTTGTAAGTGAGTTAAGTTTTTTCATAATGCCCTCTCTAACCTAATATGCTAGACCCCAATAAAGTATTTAATACAAACCAAATAATATTTCAATACGCGTTCGCAAGAGTTATGCGCCTAAAGTGTCTCAAGCAGCGGGCAAGAGCGTTTTTCAAGCATATAGCCTATAGCACGCATAGCCCCATTGAAACTTTTGTACCTTTTTCGGTGGCTACATTTGCCGCTACCAGCGCGAACCACCACAGATCCGTCAGCGCGAACCTGAATAGAAACGTCCATACCTTCGCTGTTTTTGAAAAAGATTTTATCCATAGCAAGACACCACCTAAAACGGTATGTCTTCGTCATAAAGACTGATAGAGTCGCTGTAGTAACTCGCTGAATCTTGTTCGGGTTCTTGAGCGCCAGGATTATTACTGCTTAAAAGTTCAATGCTATCAACAACAACCTTAACACGCGAATGGGTAGTATTGTCTTTCACCCATTTATCTTGACGCAAACAACCCACGAGTGAAACTTTAGTACCTTTCAAAAGACGTGGTGCAATCCGCTCACCATATTTGCCAAACAAAACGCAATCAAACCAGTTCGGGACAAGTTCACCATTGCCATCTTTGCCTTTTTGCCACATGTCTACGCAGATAGAAAAAGAAAGAACGTGATACCCGCTTGCGGTAGAGATCAACTCCGCGTCGGATCCAAGATAACCAGATAAAGCGCAAGTATTAAGTGCCATAATTAACTCCTTATAAAATGTTTAGTAATAATTCGATTTGTCGATCACCAAGACCGCCAATGCGCCGATTGTCAGCAATACCAACTGTTTCCATGACAAGTTG
The DNA here is from genome assembly GCF_943193125.1 of Adlercreutzia agrestimuris. Classification (GTDB taxonomy): domain Bacteria; phylum Actinomycetota; class Coriobacteriia; order Coriobacteriales; family Eggerthellaceae; genus Xiamenia; species Xiamenia agrestimuris. The sequence continues at coordinate 7,769 of NZ_CALPCX010000006.1, read as the reverse complement.
AGTTTGCTTGAGTCCATAGCCAGGTAAAGCATTGATCAGTTGTTTAACACGCATACCAGAACAGATCCTACCGCCCTCAATGGATCTAAGGATCACCTCTTCGGCGTTTAGGTTTCCACATGCTAGATCTTTGCGAATGCGCATGCGTTCCCGGCGAACTTTGTTAGCCTTGTCAAGGTTTGATCTGCGCTGCTGATAGGTGAGTTTTGGAATAGTTGTATCTTTAGTCACCATGTTTCCTCCGTCTCATATGCTCAACTATTCTGTATAGCTTTATGTAATTACGTAAATACGTAATTACGTATAGAAGTATAACAACAAAGTTGAAAAAGTATAGAGTGAAACCTAACTTTTGCTATTTGGTGCGGTCAAAACGCTCAATGACAGCGCCAGTTGACGTGACATAGATCCTGAAATCGTTATCCGCTAAAAGGTCAATGGTAAGAGGATCAAGATTGCGTGCGTGACGCACAGCAACTCTATTAGAACCAATCTCAACCTCAAACGTGGTAGGGGCAACGTCTTCTCCATCAACCATGAGTTCATGCTGCACATCACCGACTGCTTGAATGAGAGTTTTGAGATCATTGAGTTTCATAACAGGACTCCTAACTAATTAAAAATCAAACTTATAAAACGATTGCGAAAAGCAAAAAATCTAATCCAATACCACAGTCGACCTCCTTTGGTTTTGGTAGGTGCCTTTGTCCTACCCGATGACTGCCAAAACTGACGTGGTTAGTTTTCAGCGCAAGGAAGACAAGCAAAACCTGGCAAGGCTTGAGTTTTTCGCTAGAAAAAGTTTTTGCGCCTTGCGCTGAAAAGTGTTCACGTCAAGGGTTGTGTCATCGGGTAGGCAAAGGTGCCAGAGGTGACAAACCAAAAGAGATAAACTTAAAAACCCTTGAAAAGTGAGCCGCTCTAAGCGGCTAAATAAGTCGTAGGGTCAAGGGGAGTGGCGTGCATTCCCCTTGTGCAGGGCGCGGGGTGCAAAACCCCGCCGCGCCAAAAAACTTTTTGAAAACTAAGAAGTGCAAACTACATCAGACAACACGTTTAGCGTGTTGGCTACAAGTTCTATTTTTGAACAGTTTTTGTCTTGTCTATTCCAAAGCGAATAGTGAAGTCTGCCCTCAACGCGAACCTTGGTATCCTCAAGAAGAATCGGCGCAAGCCGAACAGCCATTTCACCAAAAACAAGGCAGGTAATATAGTTGGGGTAGCTTGACCAACTATTGAGATGTTGGTCGTATCTTGAGTCTTCAAAAGCAAGGCAAAAGCTGCAAATAGCTTTACCGGTAACAGTGATGCGAAAGTCAGCATCCGAAACAATGCGTCCAGATAAAACAGATGAATTTGTATCCATGGTGTATCTCTCCTTATAAAGCCTGCTCGTTGCGGCTGTAATCGTCTGTGTCGGGTTTGGGCAGAAATTCAGAAAACACATCCATAAGATCCAAAGAGGTGTCTTCTTGGTCTAACTCTGCGTCGCATTCGATAGCAGAGGGCGTTAGCGTTTCATCGTCAATGTCGGCATCAGTGATGTTTTCAATGAGGGCGCGGTTGTCTAAAGCGCAGATTAAAGAAGCAGGATCAGCGCCGTCTAAACCATTTACGCGTGAAATTGCTTCATCTATCTCATTGTTTGTTAGTGGGGTGTGGATCTCTGGTGAAACAGGCAAGCCATCCCCGTAACTGGGAATTTGCGCGGCTTGTTGCTCAAGAATATGAAGATAAGCACCATACGGGAAACCAAAAAGCCTGCAAATCTCACTATCGCACAAAGAAGGATTGGCAGCGTGCAGATAGTCAAATAGAGCCAAAGCCTGCTCATTGATAGATCTGGTTGAAGCGTCGCTATAGCAAAGCGCAAGTTGTTGTTTGAAAGCAATGGCGTTAATCAAAAAAGAACCCTGGCGAAAAATAATAATAGAGCCATCTACGGCAACTTGAGAAACAAAGCGCATCTCTTCGGGAGCGATAAGATAAACGCTGCGACCTAGTTCACGTCCTGCAACAGGTAAAGGCGCATCTGCGCCGTCTACGTCAACTGTGGAAGTGCATTCATCGTAAATGGTGTTGTACCAATATATATCCATACGCAAACCGTCTTCGGCGATTAAGTCAGTGCGAAGTTTGCAATCAGAAAGGATATTGCCAGCACCAAGGGGCGAAGGTGAGGTGTAGGTGTCGGTAGAAAACTCCTCCATAGCCCCTGATTGAAAGTAAACGCATATCTTCATTATTCGCGCTCCTTTGGCTTTGAGTCAAAAGAAGGACTCTGGTGTACATGTCGCCTTGAAGATCCGCTACTGAAATTACCTTCTTCGCGTTTAATTGAAAGCGTGTCGCGTTTTTGAGAAAGACGCGGCGAAGACTTAGAGTGATCGCTATGTTTTTTGCCGGTCGCAATGTATTTGGTTTGCTTAGAAACTCTTTGGGCAAACTCTATCTCTTTGGTAGCATCAGCGTCATAAACCGCGCCCATAAGAGCAATGGAATAATCTAGTTCGCTCGAAATATCGTATTTGCGATTGATCTCATAAGCCCGCGCAATGTCGCTAATGGGGATAGAGGTCTTGTTATCAACGTATGCAATGGTTCTAACTTTGCCCTCGGACAAAGCTTGAAAATGCTTTATGAATTGTTGGTATTGATCCCCAGAAGGTTTAGTTAATCCTCCAGAAACGTCAATGCCCATTTGCCGCAAAATGGCAGGGCGTGAATAATCAGCACCGAGGTTGTGACCTTTCACGCGCCAGGTTTCGCGTGCGGGGTGAATAAACAAGAAGTCAGAATTTTTGGCGAGTTGTACCGCTACACCCAAGTCCTCACACTTTAAGATAAAGTCGCTTTCATTGTTTGAAAGCGAAATAGAAACGACAATGCGGTCGCGCAAGTCTTGCTTCCAAGACCAACCGCCACGCTCTTGTAGTTCAAGTTCCTTCTTTGTAAGGCGAGCCTTGCGCTCAATGAGTCCGTGTTCTAAAGCAGTGTTAGAGCGTAGGTCATCAGGAGCAAAAACGGCGGCTAGATGAAGCTGTTCTTGACTTGAATTATTGAGCTTCAAAATGGCATCTTTTGACAAAACGGGAACCTCTTTAAGATCACACCCAAGATCTATATGGTCTAAGTCTTTGTCGAAATAATGAAACCCTCGTTCAAGTGCCATCTCTTGCGCCACGCGGGAAATCTCTTTTACTTTGTTGTTTGTTAGATATGGTGCTAGGCGCTTGCCAGTATAGATATTGGTATTGTTGACAACAATATGAGCATGAATAACGCCACTTTCATTGTCGTCATGGTAAACAATAGCAACCTCAAAATCGCCAAAAAAACGCTCTGCCCAAGCAGTAGCAAACTCTCTAAGTTGCTCTAAGTTGATGTTGTCTTTTGGGTCAGGAGACAAAATATAATGATTGTAGGTGCGGACTTTTTTGCCGTTGGTGGAGTCATTATTGCCATACAAAATGCGTGTCTCATCCATCTGTTCAGACCAAGATTGGTGCCCAGGAACGAACTCTTGTGGAAACACATTGATAAGATCTAGCGCCAAACTACGATCATCTTTTTCAAGATAATTTTGAACACCTTTGACTGATGTGTGACCCGAAATAGGTTTTAAGTACACCACGCTACATCACCTTGCTTCCTCTTTTTGACGGGATGGTTATAAGGGTGTTTGAGGTGATGTTTTCAAGCAAAGGGATTAGTTCCTCGAACGTCTTTTTGGCTTCGGCGTAACCCTGAAAAGCAAGGGCGGATTGTTCACCGAGAGCATGCCAAGACTCACTAGAGGGACTAGATAAACCACGCTTTACATAGCGAGCAATAGTGTTTAGAGCGCGGGTTGACTGGTTGATATTTACGCCACTTTTTTTAAGTTCGCGATTGAGTAAAAGGATGCTTTCGGCATCAATTAAAACAATGCGATTGGGCGCAGACGCGCACTCACTAATCGAGTTAGCGCGCAAAATATCAAAGGGTAAAGCTGTAGTAAAACGGATGAATTCAGAAGAATTCATCCCCAAAAGATCCGCGTTGTTTTTGATCTTTTCTCGATCTTGATGGGATAGACGGATCTCTAATCTTTCAATTTTTGCATCCATGGAGCGTCCTCATTTCTGAACCCGGCAACGTTCAGGAATCGGCTCCGTAGGGGTGTGGGGACTCCCCCACCGTTCTGATTATTAAGTTATGAACTATGTGAAAAACTTTGAATCAGAACGTATTTTGTGGTGGCAGCATGACGAATTGTTAAGCAATTAGGTAGCTGCAAGCCACAAAATCAAGACCCTTGCATTGTATAAGCCTGAAAGCTTATACGCAAGGGGTCTCTTGCCCGACCGCAATAAAGCGGTACGGGCAAGAGACGAGTCTTGCTAACCTAAAAACACGTGGGTTTTTAGGTTGTTAAAACTATCGAACAAATGTATGTCACCCACCAGAGAATTACTACCAATCTTCCTTTAAGCCGTCAAAGCCATGACCGAAAGGGTGGGTGTCAATGTCAAAGAATCTGTCTTTTAAGAAGTAAATTATTGATTTATCGTTAATGGTAATCTCAACGATTTCGTTGCCTTTAAGGGAGGTTCTGAAGTCACAGTTTTCCGGATGAAAGATAGTATAAGCCTTAACGCTCTCTGGATGACAACCATACTTATTCTTGAAAGCTTCAATCTTGGCATTTTTGGTTGCTAACCTCTTTTTTCTTTTTTCGTCTTCAGTATTCCAATAAGCTACACGCTTAGCTATGTCTTCTTCGGTTGTATCATGCGAAGCTGCAAATAGCGCATCTGTGTTTGTTGTATAAAAGTCGGTTTTGTTAGCGTACTTGCTAGTGTGGTGCCACGACGACCACATGAAATATGAATCAAAAATTTCATCTTTTTTCATAGTGTAAACGTCCACAAAAAGATCTTCTTCATCCATCCATTTTTCGATGGCTTGAATCATTTTAGTTTTAGTCCATTTGCTCTTAGGCATCTCGCCATCTTCGTATGCAGCTTCTGTCCCCCAACTCATAGAGCAACCGCTATATCCGCGCTGGTTGTAAGTGACTATGCTCATATTTGACCTCCTTGAGTTTTTAATAGGAACCTTTTGTCCTACCCGGTGACTGCAAATCTGACGTGGTTGGTTTTCAGTGCAAGGAAGACAAGCAAAACCTGGCAAGGCTTGAGTTTTTCGCTAGAAAAAGTTTTTGCGCCTTGCGCTGAAAAGCGTTCACGTCAAGAGTTGTGTCACTGGGTAGGCAAAGGCGCTAAACCAAAAGAGATAAATTCAAAACTCTTAAATAGTGAGCCGCTCTAAGCGGCTAAACAAACGGAGGGGTCAAGGGGAGTGCGTGCATTCCCCTTGTGCAGGGCGCGGGGTGCAAAACCCCGCCGCGCGGCAAAGTGAAAAAAATAGCCTGCGATATGCAGGCTATTAGCTATGGTGGTTTATACATGCGCATCGTTATAGCGCGTTAAAATATAATTTGCTGCCGCGTCAGCTTTTGTTGCTGCTCGAAATAGTTCGTTGGGGTCGTTGTTGAGTACAGAAACCCAACTTTGCAAATAAGCGGCGTGGTTTTCATAGAAAAACGGATCGACGCTCTCACTATCAAAAGCTAGTCCAATTTCAGAAGCCACAAACGCGCTGCTAAGTTCTGCAATGAGTTCCTCAAAAGCATAGCTTTCAGTGCCATAAGTTGAAAAAGGTCTGTCAAGAGCAGCGGCATTTCCTGTAGAGTGACTCATTTCGTGAAGCAAAACGCGCAGAAACGACTGGGCGCAATTAAAACTTTTCCTTGCTGGCATGTTCACGCAATCCGAAACCGGGTTGTAGCAAGCAATAGCTGTTTGACCCTCAATAATGGGACAACGCGAAGACGAGACAAAGTCATCGGCTATATCGAAGATTTCATAATCGTCAAAAGCTTTATCAGTATTGCTTTCAAATTCTGGAATCCCTTCTATTTCTTCTGCGTTAAAAACCGACCAAACACCGACACAAATAGGACGCACATTTTCCTTTTCTTCGTCGTCGGGTGCTGCGCTGTTGGCTGCTTTAACGAGTTTCCAGTGTTCAATTTTGGCGGATTTGGCTCCGCGTTTTACCTTCCAACCGTTTTCCTTGGCTTGCTTAAAGGTGCACCAGCGGGGATCTTTATAACCGCGCATTCTGGCTATGCACGCTAGGTGAAAAACGTTGCCGCCCGTGTATTTTTTGCCAGTTATAGCGTTTCTAGGGGATAAGCAGTCAATCCAAACTTTTTGCCACGAAAAACCTTTTTCCTGAATATCTTGTACGAGTTGCTCTACTACTGCTGCACGAGCCTGTTTGACGCTTTCTGGTAAAGACATGATCTGCTCCCATCCTAGAAATCTGAATCGCATTGGCGATTGCATTGCTTGCTTGCAATCGCTTAACAGCGACCAGATCCCCAAAAGAAAACCTGTCATATCTTCATGAAGGCAAAGCCGTAACTTACACAACTTTTGCCTTAGAAAAAGTTGTGTCAAGTTTCATGAGGATCTATTGACAGGATGAATTTGGGGAGCACCTAAATATGTAAAAGCATATGAGAAAAATTTTTGTGTTGACGAATTGCTGTCGGAGTTGTATAAGTAAATAAGTAATTACGTAAATACGTATATAAGTATCGAAACACTCAAGAATGAGCCAGGAAAGGCGGAACCATGAAAACAATTCTTTTATGCAATCAAAAAGGGGGAGTTGGTAAGTCTTTGATAGCTGACGAGTTGGCTTTCTCTTTGGAGCGCAGTGGCATACCCTTAGACTTCTACGACCTTGACGCACAAGGAGGAACTCTACACACAACAACAAAAGCAGAGGGCGCAGAGGTTACGGTTGTCGATACGCCAGGTGCTTTGCAAGAAGGTATGAGCGATTGGGTTTCGGCTGCGGATTTGGTAGTTATACCAACACGCCCAACAACGCGAGACATGGATCCTTTGTTGCGCATGGTAGACATTGTCAAAGCACATAAAGACAAAAAGGTGCTTTATGTTGTAAATGGCTGGAATCGCTATCGTGCCAGCCGTGACTTTGTACAGTGGTTTGAAGGGGTAGCAGACAATGACATAGTATTAAAGTTGCCCCAGTCAGAAAAGTTTGTGCAATCAGCCGCAGCGGGACAATCAGTGGTGGAATATGCACCACAAACAAAAGCAGCAAAGGCGACACAAGAACTAATTGATAAAATACGCACTATGGCGGGTGTTGGCAAGGAAGGATAGCAATGAGCGAAAATATGTTTGAAAAATACGCAGAACAGCGTAATACGGATCAAGAGAGGATTAAGGATCACCTAGAAAAAAAAGCAGGTAAACAGGGGTCGTGTAAGAGCCTAACAAAGCTTACAATTTCCATCTCAACCGAAGATAAACAAAAGTTCAAAATACTATCCGCAAAAGAAGGAAAGTCTATGTCGGCAATGCTACATGAGTGGCTAGAAACATTAGATGAATAGTAATACAAGCACCATAGCTTATCGTTTACTGAAACATTGCTCTTGGTTTGGGTGTTCCTGAATCAAGAGCAATTTCTATTTGTACATGAAGACAAATTCTGGATGGTCAAACCAGCTACAAACCATACCACGAGGGATAAAGAGTCCCTATGATCAGGCAAAAAACCCCAGTTAGTACCGTTAAGTTACCAACTGGGGTAGTAACAAAATGCCCTAATCGGGCAAACTAGAAAAAAGCAAAAGCGAAAAAGTTATATTAAAATGCCAGTTCAACTGCATAAACGTTAAA
>NZ_CALPCX010000005.1 GCF_943193125.1 Adlercreutzia agrestimuris | reverse complement strand
TATTACCTTGCAAAATCTGGTGTTATGGCAACAGGTTGGGGCCAAATCAGAGGCGTTTGGTATTTCTTTGATCGCACTGATGGCAGCATGGCGGCATCAACTTCTCAAACAATTGATGGAAAGCAATACTGGTTTGCTTCTAGCGGCGCCATGCGTACAGATACGTGGGTGAAAACAGCAGAGGGAACACCGGCCTTTCTTGGATCAAATGGTGTAATTGCTTATAGTGCGCAATATGATGCGCAGGGTCGCATTGTCACAGCTGATAAAACGAGCGGTTGGAAGAAAATTGGCTGGGCATGGATGTATTTTGATAAAGCAAAGAACAATTCGTTGCAAACAGGTTGGTTTAAAGTAAAGGGTACGTGGTACTACGCAAACAGCGCTGGCATCATGAAAACCGGTTGGCAAAAAATTGGAAGCTCATGGTATTACCTTAAATCAAATGGAGCTATGGCTACTGGTTGGTTAAAGCTCGGTTCTACCTGGTATTATCTGGATCCATCAAGCGGGGCAATGGCTACTGGCATGCGAACTATTTCAGGTAAGCGATATGCCTTTAGTAACTCAGGTGCTTGGATCCAAGAGGGCGCTGATATGATTGCTCGTGCCCAGGGCTTTTCAAGCGCTACTCCTTGGCTGATTCTTGTTGATACGCAAACGTGTCACGTTGGTGTCTTTTATGGTTCACAAGGTCATTGGGAGTTAAAGCATTATTGGCTTTGCTCAGCAGGCGCTCCCGGATCTGAAACCATTAAGGGAGAATATACCGTAGGTATTCGCGGACCCTACTTTGTGGCAGGAGGAAATCTGTGTCACTGGTATACACAAATCTTAGGCGACTATTTATTCCACTCAAATTTGTATTATCCTGACACAGGTGCTGAGAAAGATATGCGTTTGGGTGTTAATTTATCGCATGGATGTGTTCGCTTGGATATTAAAAATGCGAAGTGGATTTATGACAATATCCCCCAAAATACAAAGGTGTTTATCTGGTAATGCTTCTTTGTTAGTAAAACGGTAAACTCCTTTAAAGAGAATTGAGTCTGTGTGGTGTGTCTTGCGCGTATACGCAGGACACACCTTTTTTATGCCATCGGATAAGCAGATATCATGAGTTTGTGTTAATGCGCGTAAGCTCATATATACTTAAGAGTCTATGGGTTTTTAAGGAGATGGGCGTTTAGGCGCTCCATGAGGTCTCGACAACGAACATTCATACAGTGACGAGATAGGAATAAGCATGTGGGGTCAGTTTTTCATCGCAGTTTTGATTGACGCGCTCTTTTTATGGGTGCCGGGTTATTGTGCGCTGCGAACGATTCGATTTAACCGATTCACCTCGCTTTTTTGTGCTCCAGTGGTTACGGTATTCTTTGTAGGTGTGCTTTGTATCATCTATGGCAAACTTTCAATTACTACCACATGGCTCAATCTTATGGTTCCGCTTTCAGCAGTTCTTATTATTCTTGCTCTTGTAAGTGTTGTGATGTTTAGGAATAGCTCAAAGCAGGAATTGGGAATTTCACCTACAGCCTTTAATTGGAAAGTTATGGCGCTGTATTTAGCTGTTGGCGTTGTAGTAACGTGCATTATCTATCTTCGTAACATTAATGGACCTGCTTCCTTTGCCGAAGAATATGACAATGTGCATCATCTTGGTGTCATACGCATGTTTTTAGATACCGGATCTTGGACTTGCCTTGGTGTTTCGGCATATGGTATGGGTGAAGCAGCAAACATTGCTCCTGTTGTGGGCTGGTCTTTTTATCCGACCATTTGGCATACTTTCGCTGCTTTGGCCTCGTCTTGCGTTGGTGTGAGCGTCACCATGGGAGCAAACGTTGCAAATTTTGTCTTCGTTGCAATAGCGTGGCCTGTTACCCTCTGCGGCTTTTTAACCTATCTGTTCAAAGACAACAAAAAAGCGCTTATTGCTGGCGCGCTTGTTTTTAGTGCCTTTGGTTCTTTTCCTTGGCGCTTTATTTATTGGGGCACGCTTTTTCCGAATGTGGCTTCGTTTGCAATTCTGGCAGCGGAATTGTTCTTCTTCATCATGATATTTGACGAGAAGATCTCTCGCTCGCATCGAATAGAGTATTTCGTTCTCTTTGTTGTCGGCTTTATTGGGGTTGCGCTCACGCATACCAATGCTATCTTTACCGCTGCTTCTTTCTTCATTCCTTTTTTGGTGTGGCAAGCAAGCAAGATTCCACAGTCAAATCTTCGCCTTTCGCGACTTCCGCTTTCACGTGTGTGGTGGGGGGTAATCGCTGCGCTTATATTGATTGCGTTATGGCTGATTGCTTACAATTTGCCCATGCTGCAGGGTGTAGTAACGCATGAATGGGCATCGAGGCGAAACTTCGCACAGTCTCTGATGGATCTAATTTGGCTTGCTTATGATGGGCTGGATGCTCAAGCGCTTTTGGCGTTGGCAGTCTTTGTGGGGATTCTCTACTCGTTTAAACGTACGAAATATGCGTGGATTACATTTGCATACCTCATCATGGCAGTGACGTATGTTTTCGTCGAAGCAACCGATGGTAATATTGAGCATATTTTAGGAGGTTTTTGGTATACCGATCCTCGGCGTATTGCCGCTTCACTCGTACTCTTTGCTATTCCGCTTGCAGCACTTGGTTTGGCATGGCTTTTTGATTGGGCGCGCAACCTTTTGAACAAAATGTATGAGCTTAAGAAGACGAGCGTTGGTTATACTCGAGTACTTCCTGTGGGATTATGCGTCGCTGCGGCAGTGATGATCTATATGCCAAATGCATCCATTCCTGGTATGTTTGAAGTGCGTTCAGCTATTGAGGGTGCCGAAAATGCTATTGCGCACACCTATTCTGATGATGATAGGACCGTTTATTCGGATAAAGAAATTGCCTTTGTGCAAGAGGCTATGGAAATTGCTGATGGGGAACTAATTATCAACTGTCCAAACGATGGTTCTGCGTTTGCGTATGGTGTTAATGGTGCCAATATTTACTATCGCTATACTGCAGGCGTTGGCGGAGAAAGCGAGTCGCCCAAAAGCGTTCTCATTCGCAATGATCTAGACAACATTGCAACTAACGAAGAGGTGCAAGAGGCCGTTGAAGAGATAGATGCAAAGTATTTTATACAGCTTGATCAAGGCCATCGCGATAAAATGTCTCAGCCGCATTTCTGGTCGTATTTCCCCGAACGCTGGGAGGGTGTTGATGACGTCAACGAAAACACTCCCGGGTTTGAGCTGTTGTTATCGGATGACGATATGAAGTTTTATCGCATAACTGCTGTTGAGGACGAAGAGCTTGATCAAGCGGCTTAAGCCTCGTCTTCGTCACCGAAACTCAAACGATAAGGCACGATATAGGATTTGGCGCCCTCAGGAGGGGGCGTCATATAGGTGTCGCCATATACGATGCGCATCATGTCATGGGGCTTTGCGGGCATAATGACATCCATGTCTTCAAATATATGAGTGTCAAGCGGATAGACCATATCTTTTGGATAGTAACTACTGATTGGTTCAAGACCAAAAGGCCATCCTATATGATGAGTATCCTTCCCGGTATAAGATTGAGCTGCTTTTTGGGTCCATGCATGAAGCGTTTTGCGCGGAAAGACTTTCATGACGACCGAACCTACGGCGCAACATGCGTATGCGGCATAGCGTTTGATGCCGCGATAAGGTAGGTTCGGGAAAGGGGTATTGCGCAGTACGAGCATTTTCTCTAAAACCCATGTCTTACGCAGGAGCTTTTTGAGCTCTGCAGGATCATCAGGCATTTCGTCAAAGCAGAAGATATCCAAGAAAATACCCAGTTCACAAGGTACATTTTTCATAGACATCATGCGAAATTCAGTACCTTTTTTCATGATACGGCTGGTAACGAACGGGTAGTGCGGATCAATCTGCCCATTGAGCAACGTGTAGTCTTCTCCCATTTCAAGTGGAACAATCTCTGCTAAGCGCTCGTAGTCTTTGCGTGGCATAGCGATATCAATATCGTCATCCCAGGGGATAATGCCATCGTGGCGAATGGCGCCAAGAACAGTTCCGTATACTGCAAAGTATTCCAGGTTATATTTTTTGCACATGGCATCAAACTTTTTGAGAATCTCAAGCTCAACCAGCTGAAGACGACGAAGAGTTTCAGGGCTATAAACCTGGTCAATAGTTGCTTTCACGCAAACTCCTTTATGGTGGTGAATTTGTACACAATGCTCGCTCATCATTGTAGCAATGATGGAAGTAGACGAAAATAGACCAACACGCAAAAAGGATGGTACATGGAAGCACTGAGTTTAAAGAAGAATATGTTTTGGAATTCCGTTGGCTCGCTTATGTATTTGGGCTGCCAATGGCTTGTTACCGTATTTGTTGCACGCATGGCGCCTGACTATGAGTCTGCGGGTGTGTTGGCTCTTGCAATGGCTATTTCCAATATCTTTGCTCATATCTCTTTGTATCGCATTCGTACTTATCAAGTTACCGATGTCAACAAGTCGGTGAGCGCTCAAGAATATGTGGCATTTCGCCTCATCACAATTGCGGTTGGGGGTATAGGTATTGGTGTTTATATCCTGCTTACCTGTGAGCCGGTTACTTTCTTGCCAGTGTTTTTATATCTCGTTTTTCGTGCAGGCGAAGTATTTATTGACGTGCTGCATGGTGTAGATCAGCAGAATTTCCGTATGGATTACTGTGGTAAATCGCTGTTCATCCGTGGCGTGTTATTCCTTGTGGCTTTTTTGGCGGTGTTTGGACTCACACATAATCTTTCGCTTGCTATTGTTGGTATGATCTTGGTGACTTACCCTGTGATTATCTATGATGCGCGTGCGGCAGCGCAGTTTGACAAATTGAAGCCGTCTATCACAAAGCGTCGTGCCTTTGAACTTGCGAAAACTTGTTTACCGGCAGTTTTAGGTTCGGTGTTTTATATTGCGGTTAACTCCCTTGCGCGTCAGTATCTTCAAATTCATTCCGGTGATGAAGCGCTTGGCATCTATGCATCGGTGTGTACGCCCGCGGTCATTTTGCAAGCAGGAGCAAGTTATCTTTATTCGCCTATTCTTGGAGTATTTGCCAAGCATTACCTTAATAAGGACGTGAAAGCCTTTAATCGTTTGTTAGGGATGGTGACTGGCGGTATTATCGGATTGTTTGTAGTGTGCTTAATTGGTTTTTATTTTGTCGGTGAGCCGCTGCTGGATTTCGCCTTTGGTGAGAGCATTTTGGCTTATGTGTATTTGCTTTATCCGGCGCTACTTTGTGTCGTCCTTACCGCATACGTCTCGTTTATGAGTGATGTTATGGTCACTGTTCGCGACATGCGCGGCAATGTTGTTGCCAATGGTATCGGTTTTGCTGTGTCTCTTCCGGCTACGTATCTCTGCGTAGCGCAGTGGGATATGAACGGCGTGAGTTATTCAGTGTCGCTTGCTTATTTTGTGGCCATTGTCATAATGCTTGGTTTTCTGTTTGTGCGCATGCGTGCAGTTGCTCAAAGTGCTCATCTTGATACAGTGCAATAAATGCTGCCGGATCTGCTGGGAGCGCATCTATCATGTGGTCAGGCTGTGCAGTTTGGACATACCAATTCCACATGGTGTCAATGGTAGGTGTAGGTACATCCATAAGGCGAGCAATGTCGATAATTGCCTTCATGCCATAAGCAAAGTCAGCTACGAAATAGCGTGAACTAAAATCAGGTATCCATGCGCATGAGGTACATTCACCTTGTTCGGTTTCGGTTTTGTTGTTGGAATCCGATAGGCATTGTGCTGGCTTCATGGGCGAAGTGAGCCCTGCAAATGCAGGAATATGCGAAATCTTGTAGGTCATTGCCGCAGCAGTGGGGCTTTCGTAGTGGTCTTTCAGCGAGCGCACATCGCAAAGATTAAGACCACTCCGTTCTTCGATAGTACGACAGAGTGCTTGCACTTCGGCATCAGCTGCTATGAGTGTTTCTGAGGCATCGTCTGTCCACCCTTCATAAAAGAGGATGTTTTCCGGATAGGTGACTCCGGGTTGCCAATCCTTAAACAGAGAGAATAGACGCGATGTGTGCAAGATGGGGTTAGAAGGTGTAAGCGTTTCAACGAGATAGGTAGGCAGTGCCTTAAACGGGCATATTAAACAAGTATTCGCACATCTCTTGAGCTTGCTGGGTGTAGCGCGCAGGGAGTGCGGCAATAAATAGTTCAGGTTTACGCCCAAGGGCATATACGCTGTTGGTTTCATCATGGAGGCGAGCAACAGCATGTACACGCTGAAGTCCCACAAGACGGGCTCCTTTTGCAAGGTGTTGTTGAAAATAGAACTCACCCATAGCGCCTGGCACAACACCAATCCAAAGACCGGGATGAACATAGGGGAGAATACGCTGAGCTGTCTGCTCCAACATGAAGGTGGGGTGTGTGATAAAAACTACATCCGCTTGGGCGATAGCATCATAATCTGAGGTGAGAGCAGCAATGTTCGCTTTAAACGCAAGTGTTTCATCGGGGTTATATACGCTTAAGGTTGTGCTGTCGGTTTGTGGGTGCGCGGTGATAAGGGTGACTGAGTTTTGCGAATTATGGGCGAAGTCAGCTGCCATAAGCATGCCAACGTTACCGGCTCCAATGACCACAATGTTCATGCCTAGCTCCTTGCAGAGGGACGGGGTGAGACTCGCATAGAGTTCTGAGAACCCTGAGATTAACCTGAAAACTTCTTGCACGTTTTATAGTTTACGCACTTCATTTATATTTTATTGAACATTCTGCGTGATTTGGTCGGCTATACTCAGATAACTTAAGAAATTGTTAAGACGAGTCAGGTGAAGAAATGGCGTTTCGCATGGCTCGACTTACGAGTGCATGATTAATCGTCAACAGGAGAGGGCCGCATCCGTGACCAACCAAGACCACTTGTTCTCATATCAAGCGCCTTCTTCTGGTGTCTATAGCGTTGATAACGCTGTTATTCTAGCCGCAGGCGAAGCTTCGCGTTTTGCTCCACTTTCTTTTGAGAAGCCTAAGCCTATGTTTGAGGTGCGTGGCGAGATTCTTATTGATCGCATGATTCGCCAGCTGAAAGAAGCAGGTATTTCGCAGATATACGTTGTAGTTGGTTATATGTCTGAGGATTTTGACTATCTTAAAGACATTGATGGTGTTGAAGTGATCTTTAATCCTGCATATGCCGATATGAATAATTTTGCGTCATTGTACGCGGTTGCTGATAAGTTGGCTAATAGTTATATTTGCTCAGCTGATCAGTACTATACCGAGAATATCTTTGCCTCAAAGGTGTCTGCTCCATATTGCTCGGCCGTGCGCTCACCTGAACCTGGTGGAGAGCGCATTTTGGTGATTGATGGAGTGCTGGAAGAGGTTGGTGTGGTTGAAAGCAATTTGCGGTTGCAAGGACCAATCTTTTTAAATGAGGCTTACTCAACACGATTGACTGAAATCTTAGCGGATGCTTATGCAGATCCCGCTTGCGCTCATTTTTTATGGGATGAGTTATTGGCTGCGCATCTTGATGAATTTAAGCTGCAGGTAAAAATCTATGAGCCGGGCGTTATCTACGAATTTAATTATTTAAACGACCTTCGTTGCTTTGATACTGACTTTTTTGAGAACGTTGACTCAACCATTTTGGATAACATCTGCAACACGCTTCAGTGCAAACGCGACGATATCTCGGGAGTGTATCCTTTTGAGACGGGACTCTCAAACTTGTCTGTTCTGTTTGAGGTTGGCGAAAACATGTATGTGTATCGCCATCCTGGGGCAGGCACTAACGAGATAATCGATCGCGCAAATGAAGCACGAGCCTTAGAGCTTGCAAAAGAGCTTGGTCTTGATTCAACCTATCTCTTTGCGGATCCTCAGGTGGGATGGAAGATCTCTACCTTTGTAGATGGTTGCGTGCCTTTTGATTATGAAAATCCCGAACAGGTAGAAAAAGCACTTTCGCTTGTTCGAAAGCTTCATACAAGTGGCGTGAGTCTGCCAGTAACGTTTGATTATCTGGCGCTTGCAGACGAAATGGAAAAAGTACTTAATGAGCAAGGGTGGACCTGGCCTCAAGAATTTGACGCGCTTCGCCACGATATCTTGTGTCTTGATAAACTCATGGAGCAAGACAGAACAGAACCGGTCTTTTGTCACAATGATTTCTACGGTCCAAATATTTTAGTTACCGATGACGACATGCAGCTTATTGACTGGGAGTATGCTGGCATGTGTGATTATGCAAATGACTTAGGAAGTTTTATAGCACAAGGTTCTGGTTACGATGTAGAACAAACCATAAAGATGCTTCCTTTGTATTACGGACGCATACCATCGCCCGAAGAAGTGCGCCATGTGCTTGGAGCGGTTGGTTTAGTCGGTTATTTTTGGTTTGTTTGGTCTCAATATAAAGCCAGTCTTGGAAACCCCATGGACGAATGGGCGCGTATCTGGTTTGATGCTGCTCAGACGTTTAGCAAAGCGGCATTTGTTTATTACCAAGAATAGCTATCAGCGCAAAAAGCTATGTGCAAAACGACAAAGGAGTCTTCATGGGTACGCTTTCTCGTCAGCAGTTTGACGATTTGGTTTTGAAATACGATGCGGGTGTACTCACGGCAGAAGAAAAAGAGCTTCTGGCTCCTTACAAAGTAAAGCGAGCAGTTTTGCTTGCTTCGGGCTTTGGAAGTCGTTTGATGCCGGCAACAAAAACTACTCCTAAACCGCTCATTTGTGTTAACGGCGTTCGTATTATAGACACCATATTAGATGCGCTTGTGCATGCGGGTGTGGAAGAGATCTATATTGTTGTGGGATATAAGGGCGATCAATTTGAACAGCTTAAAGAAAAGTATCCTCAGATTGAAATTCTTACTAACCCACTTTTTGACACGACAAACAATATTTCTAGCGCAGTAGTGGCTCGGGATCATTTTCAAAATGCCTATGTATTCGAGTCTGATTTGTTTATCAAAAACCCAGCAATCTTACCCGCGTATCAGTTTGAGACAAACTATGTGGGTGTGCCAGTAGAGCAAACACCTGATTGGTGTTTTGATGTTGATGATCAAGGTGTTATCTATGACCTCCACAAGGGAGGTACGAATTGTTTTCACATGTATGGTATTTCGTATTGGGATAAGCAAGATGGCGCACAACTTGCACTTGACTTGGTGAAAGCATTTGAACAGAAAGAGTATCAGCAGCGTTTTTGGGATGATGTTCCTTGTGTATTAGCGCGCGATAACTATCAGATACACCTTCGTCCTATTACCTTTAACGACGTTGATGAGATTGATACCTTTGAAGAATTAGTTGCTCTTGATAGCTCATATGCAAGGCAATAAGTTCCATTGAGCGCGTGAAGCTTTCGCGAAGTGAAGTTTTTGCCTACGACGTTGCAAAATGTGAGTATAATGACGAGTTATGAAAACTTTAGCTATTATACCTGCATACAACGAAGAAGAGAGCATCGTTGATACGGTCGAGGAGCTCAAAGCGTTAGCTCCTCAGATTGACTATGTCATCGTAAACGATGGCTCTAAAGACAACACGTTGGCCGTTTGCCAAGAGCACGGATACAATGTCTTAAATCTCCCGGTCAACGTTGGTTTGACGGGTGGTTTTCAGGCGGGCATGAAATACGCCTGGGAGAATGGTTATGACTTTGCCGTGCAATTTGATGCTGATGGACAACATCGCCCTGAGTTTATTCAGAAAATGGTTGACGCAGCAATTGATCAGCATGCTGACATTGTGATTGGATCTCGGTTTGTTACTGAGAAGAAACAAGCCAGTGCACGCATGACTGGTTCTGCATTAATTTCAGGCATGATTAAGCTGACAACTGGTAAGCGCATTAACGATCCTACTTCAGGTATGCGTTTGTATGATCGTAATATGATCAAGCGCTTTATCAGTGAGTCTGATTTTGGGCCTGAACCCGATACGGTGGCTTATCTGATTCGCCGTGGTGCAAATGTTGTTGAGGTGCAAGCCGACATGCGCGAACGAAGCGCCGGTGAGAGTTATTTAAGTTTTTCGAAATCTATCTCATATATGATGCGCACGTGTATGTCCATTCTCTTTGTTCAGTGGTTCAGGTGATAGCATGAATATTGCATTGCGCATTTTCTTGGTCGTTGGCGCCGTTATTGTGTTTGCCATGGTAATTCGAAAAATTCGTAAATCTGAAATGCAAGCAAGTGACTCGGTCTTTTGGCTTTTGTTTGCGGGCAGTTTTGTTCTTATCGCGCTTATCCCGCAAATTGCCTTTGTTGTTTCAGATTGGCTTGGTTTTGATTCGCCTTCAAATTTTGTCTTTCTCTTCGTGATTGCAATTTTGTTCATAAAGGCGTTTACGCTTTCAGCTGACGTTGCACGTTTGCGTCAGAAGGTTGTTGCGCTTACCCAAGAGATTGCTTTGCGCGAAAAACGCTAACGTAAGGGGAGTGGGTGCGTGGATACTGCGACGCAGACGCCGGAAATTTCGGTGCTTGTTCCAATTTATAATGTCGAACGCTATTTGGAAGAATGCTTAGAGTCACTTCGCAATCAGACTTTTACTGATTTTGAAGTGATTTGCATTAATGATGGTTCAACGGATTCCTCGCGCGATATCATCCAGCGTTTCATGGATGCAGACAAGCGTTTTCGTGTGATTGACAAGCCTAATTCAGGGTATGGCGCATCAATGAACCAAGGCTTGAGAGAAGCGCGTGGCACCTATGTCAACATTCTTGAATCTGACGACTATCTAGAGCCAGACGGTTTAGCGCGCATGTATGAAGTGGCACATGAATTTGATGCTCAGGTGGTAAAGGCGGGGTTCTATTTTTATTGGTCAACGCCTACGCCGCGCAATGAATACTGTGCTCTCGTACCTGAAACGCTGTGTAATCACTTAGAGAATCCGCAGGTTAATCGTGAGATTTTCTACTCAAAACCTTCCATTTGGTCTGCGTTGTATAGACGTGATTTCTTGGAGGATAACGACATTGTTTTCTTAGAAACACCAGGTGCTTCATATCAAGACGCGGCTTTTAATTTCAAAGTGTGGGTTTCTGCCGAGCGTGTGGTGTATCTTGACGAGGCTTATTTGCACTATCGTCAGGATAATGAAGCATCTTCGGTGAATTCACCTGGCAAGGTTTATTGTGTGTGTGATGAGTATGCTGAGATGGATCGCTATTTGCGTGAGCGACCCGAGAAGCAAGCAGCATTGCAAAACGTATTGACCAAGATGAAATACGATACCTATATGTGGAACTTTGAGCGTCTTTCTCCTGAGCTTGGTCGTGAGTTTTTGCAGCGATTCTCTGAGGAGTTTAGAGCGCATACCGATCAGGGTACCATTGATCTTGAGATCTTTGACTGGTGGAAAGTGCCAGACCTTAAAACTATTATGCTTTCACCTGATCTTTTTTTCGCGCAGCGTACCTGCAAAGACGAATATTCGGCAGTGCAAAAAGTAAAGCACTATCTGGATATTGGTGGTGTAGGGTTGCTTGCGCTTGCAGTTAAGCAGAAGATGGCTTCACGGAGCTAATAGTATGGCGCGTATTTCAGTTATTGTTCCGGTTTATAACGTTGAGGACTTCGTGGCTCAATGCTTGGCAACTGTACGCGCGCAAACCCTTGAAGATATTGAAATCATCTGCGTAAATGATGGCTCAACTGACGGATCGCTTTCATTATTGGAAGCAGCCCAGAAGCTTGATAGGCGGATCGTGGTCGTGGACAAGCCTAATGGCGGTCTCTCGTCGGCGCGTAATGCTGGTATTGCTCGGGCGCAATCTCCTTATCTTATGTTCGTAGATTCTGATGACCTCCTTGAGCCGCATGCCTGTGAGCGTGTATTGGAGGTTTTTGAGGAAACCGACGCTGACATAGTGACTTTTGGCGCTTCTTGCTATCCGGCTTGGGGCGGTAACGATTGGTTGGTAGGTTGTCTTTCTCCCGCTCCAGCTTCTTATGTTGGTCAAGATTTTGACCTTATGTTTCGCGAAGATGTACGTCCTTATGTGTGGCGCTCTGCTGTATCGCGAGATTTTCTGCAACGCTGCCATTTGCAATTTCGTGAAGATGTTCGCTTTGGTGAAGACCAGGTGTTTTATTTTGAAGCATATCCTCAAGCTACACGATGTGAAGTGATTGACGACAAGCTATATTTGTATCGCACATCGCGCAAGGATTCGCTCATGGATCAGCGTCTGTCAAGTAAGGCGGCAAAAGCGAATAACCATGTCAACATTGCTGAGAAGATTTTCTCTATCTGGGATGAGCAAGGTTGGCTTTCGCTGGAGGGAAGACGTTTACTTGAGTGGTTTGGTGAATTCGCTGGAGTTGATGCACTTTCAAGTGAAGAGCATGCATGCAACCAAACCATAACGGATATGCGTGCCTTAGTGTTGCCTTATTGGGATGACCTTGATACCGATGATCTTGAGGGTGGTACGCGTGGTATGTTTACGCGTATTATGAACCCTGCGCCTTTAAGTAAGGCTGAAGCAAAAAAGGTGTTATGGCTCTATTTTCGTCATCGCTATGGATGGAAATTCTGCGTACGAAAGTTTGGTCATGACGTTCTTATGCGACCATTCCGAGCCATTAAGCAAGCATGCCAGAAGGCTCTTCCTGAGTCAGAAGCTCATAAACAAGAGCGCCTTGAGCGCGAAGCGCTCCTTGAGGCATACGAAGCTGATCGCGTAGCTGCGCTCAAAATACTTAATTCATAGACATAAGCCGTAGAGGCGCACAATCAAAAAGCATTTAGCTCTTGCAATTGAGATGATGCTAGGCTTGTGGATCCCTTAATGACGTGCGCAATATTTCTTGCGTCTCTTCGTCATCCACAAGCGTCTGATCAATGTGCTTGTAGTGCGTGCGAATGTCGTGTGGCACAGCAAGATAGTCTCCGTATGATTGCGCTAGGAGCTTTTCGGCGTTATGAGGCGCATAGCAGAGGTGTCCCTCAAAGGGGATGCGGACAAGCGGGAATACATCGTCGTAGGCATAATTGCCCTTGACCATGGTGAGAAAGTCAAAATTCTCAACACCCCAAATTAGCGCAGTCGCCTGTTCTTGGTTAGCACACAAACCGCAAGCTTGTGTATCAGCAATAGCTTTTTCGTAGCGCGCTTTGAGCGTATGAGACGCAGAATTGCGGCTGTCAAGGTATGGCGTTTGCGACCAGAAGGCAAAGCGCTCGTCACTATCAAGCTCGTCAGTAAGCTGGTGGCGAATTTCGCGCAGTTCGTCTACGAGTTCGCGCGTTGGTTTTTGTGCGGTATCAAAGACGAAAATGTCCAAAAAGCACGGAATGGTTTCATCTGTATAGCGGAAACGAATTTGCTCACACTTGGCATATTTATCAAAGACGTGCGTAATGATATAGCGCGAATCTTTGATAACAGCTTCTTCGAGTCGTGCAACCTCAGAGCGCACCATACCTAGATCAACATCGTCATCCCATGGAATAAAGCCGCCATGACGAACCGCGCCAAGCAATGTGCCAAACTCTAGCCAATAAACGATTTCGTTTTCTTGGCAGAATTGGTCGAAGTCTCTGAGCAGTTGTGCGGTAACAAGCTGAATGAGGCGCGCATTGCCGTGAGCTGGAGGCAGTTCACGGAAAAAGCGACGCTTAGCTTCATTGAGCGTTTCGTCTTCTTTGCGATAGGTGTTCCAGCCAAAGATTTCTGAGCGCACATCGTGAGCATCAAGGGTGCCTTCAATGGTGCGCAAAAGCGGCATAACAACCTGGTCAACTTTGG
Source organism: Adlercreutzia agrestimuris (assembly GCF_943193125.1). GTDB lineage: Bacteria > Actinomycetota > Coriobacteriia > Coriobacteriales > Eggerthellaceae > Xiamenia > Xiamenia agrestimuris. Next base: position 108,529 of record NZ_CALPCX010000005.1, on the reverse strand, counting down.
TATTAAGGTTCCCGTTGATGCCGTTGTCGGCTTGATGGATGCGCGCAGTAAGTGTATCGGTGCTTTCGCTGATACGACGATGAAGTGCTTCTAGCTCGCGCTGCTGGTATTCCTGCAAGCGATCAACTTGTTCTTGCAAGTCTCTGACCGCACGTCGTGTAGCAAAGAGTTTTCTGTAGAGTTGTCTGAGTGCACTCATGGGTAATTACCGCGCTTTCATCACTTTGGCTAGTAATGTTTTATCGGTCTCATCGAACAAGACATGGCTTCCTATAAAGGTAAGCGTAAGGTCTGCACCTTTGCGATTATCAATCATGCGAATAGCGTTTGCTATAGAGTCAAGATCGCCGGCATTTTCAAACAATACGCGACTATGATCTGAAAGGACATATTGTCCCACTGCAAAAGCATCTGCCGGATCTGCCGCTGAAACCATGATAAGTTGCGCGGCGGCGGTATCAAGCTCGTCGTCAACCCATTCGTTAATGACGCGATTTGCCTCTGAAGGGTTGGGTGCACAGAATCGTTTTTTGCGCGCAATAGGAAGCGCCTCAAGATCGGTAGTGGGAAGGGTTGGCTCGCCGCCAAGCACGATAATTTCGTCAAAGGCGCCCGCTTCAAGCACGGTTTTGAGTTGTTCGTCAAGGCCGCCACCTCGTGGGACATAGAAAAGTGCAGCTTGTTTGCGTAGAGTAACTGGCATACAAGAGATAGTGTCTGCACTACAACCTGCCCACGTGACAACTGCACAAGAACCCCAGCCGTCAAGTTGCTCGTAGGCATTCAGCGCTACATCATGCGGTGTGTCTCCGCTGATGCGAACAAATTGTGCGTCGTTGAGCAATTCAGCAAGCTCCGACTCAATAACGGGGGAGATTTCGTTTTCGTTCCCAATGACAATAACGCGTTGAGGTGCCTCTTGCTTGAGTGCATGTGCGGTTATGTCGGGGATGGCATCGGGTCGTACCAAATAAAGGGGCGCCTTCATTGTTGCTGAGACGTGGTTTGCAAGCATGCAAAGGGCATCATTGGTGCCGGGCGCCACCACAATAGTTGGCATTTGGGTGGGAATTGAAGATGCTTCACGCAGTTTTACTGCGCTCCCAAAACGATCTTCACCCACGATAGTTTGCGTGATATCTTCGCCTGCTTCAACGCTGGGAAGCTTAAGGGCGTCATAAACAAGTGCCTCTGACTCCGGACTGCCTTCGTGACCACCCAAGATACGATAAAGAGAACAAACGCTTTCAACATCACCGATGGTGCGCATGTGCCCTTTTTCAATCCAGACCGCCTTGTTGCACAAGCGTGCAATTTGAGCGTTGCTATGCGAAACAATCAAAACGGTAACTTGGTGGTCTTTGATGAGCGATTCAATTTTACGTTCACATTTTTGCTGGAACATGAAGTCGCCAACTGAAAGCACTTCGTCAACAATCAAAATATCAGGCACGACAACGGTGGCAACGGCAAAAGCAACACGAGCGACCATGCCCGATGAATAATTTTTCATGGGCATGTCAAGGAATTGCTCTACTTCGGCGAAGTCAACAATTTCGTCAAAGTGCTCATCGAGATAGTCATGGGTATACCCAAGCAATGCACCATTGAGATAGATGTTTTCGCGTGCGGTAAGCTCCATGTCAAAACCAGCGCCAAGCTCAATGAGAGGAGCAATTGTGCCGTTAATGGTACAAGAGCCTTCAGTGGGCTCCAAAACGCCTGCAATAATCTTGAGAAGCGTTGATTTGCCTGAACCATTAGTTCCTAAAATACCAAAGACATCTCCGCGTTTGATATCGAAGGAAATATTGTCTAAGGCGCGAAACTCTTTAAAGCGTAGCTCGTGGCGCGCAAGGGCAATAGCGTACTCTTTGAGCGAATTGAGCTGCTGGCTTGCCATATTAAACACCATGGAAACATTATTGATTCCAATAACGGTTTCGCGCTGTTCATCTGCGGCAACATCAAGCGTTGATTCAAGAAAAGAGGTATTTACAACTTCAGGCATATATTCGTCCTAAACGTAGAGAATGAATTTCTTTTCAGTTTTACGGAAAACTAGATATCCAATGGCAAACATCACAGCTGCAAACGCGAAGCACATCAGGTTTTCACCTAGGCCAGGCGTTTGACCCCACAGCATTATTTCTCGGAAATACGTGACGTAGTAATACATGGGGTTGAATTGCATGATATTGAGCATCCAGCTATCAAGAATGGTGACCGGATAAAACAGAGGCGTGGCATACGTCCAGGCGGTGATGACAACGCCCCAGAGATGGCATACGTCGCGGAAAAATACTGCAAGCGCACTGAGAAGGAGCCCAATGCCGAGGCTGAAAAGAACAACATAGAATAGCAACAGTGGCAAAAAGAGAATATTTGCCGTGGGTGCCACACGGAAAAAGAGCATAACGGCCGCAATAGCAATAAGCGAGAAAATGAAATTCACCAATTGGAAAATAACTTTTTCAACAGGAAAGACCATCTTGTTTATGCGGATCTTTTTGATGAGCGATGCCGAGTCAATGATGGAATGCATGGCAGAAGATGTTGAGTCTGCCATAAGTGCAAAAAGAGTATTTCCCAAAATGAGATAAAGCGGGAAGTTCTCAATCTCAAAGCGAAAAACGAAGCTGAAAACAGCAGAGAGAACTACCATCATGAGTAAAGGATTAAGTACCGACCAAAGTACGCCGAGCATACTTCGACGGTATTTGAGTTTGAAGTCTTTTGAAACCAGTGCTGTTAGGATGAAGCGATCTTTTTTCCAGCTAGTTACGGTATTTTCAGACAAAACGAACCTCATTTATTGGCTGATTGATATTGGATTAGTGTGGGTCATAGTATAGCGCACTGAAGAGAAGGTGTGGCGGCGGGCGCTATTTGATGGAGAGACGATGCAGACGGTTGGAGTGAAGGTGCTCATGGGCCATGATACAATGCCTTTTTCGATTCCTAAAACAACCGTGGGGGAGAAACAGTGGTTTTAGCTATGGAAAACAAGACGCTTTCGAGAGCTTTTATGAAGTCAGTGCGCGCTTTGTTTATTGTGTGCATTGCTTTAGTGGTAGCCTTTGCCTCAACGTTTCCTGCTCCTGGACTGGCTTTTGCCACTCAGGTGTCAGAAGATAGTTTCGTTTCAGAGTCTTTGAATCCAGAAGATAACGCGGTTGCGCCTGTTGTGCATGATGTTGTCCCTGCAGGGATTACGCATGGCAATTTGGTGCTGGTAGTTCGTTTTGCTGGAGATACGAGTGGCGATGGTCAGACCGGCTACAATGTACCCTATAGCGCTGCTGGTTCAAGCGCAACAACGCAATGGGAGCGCTTGATTGAGAAATACAATTCAGTTGCGTCTGGTGCTACTTGGGTAAGTTTTCGCGCCTATATAAAGACAATTTCTCAAGGTCAGCACGAAGTGTATTCCACGTTTCCCCAAACGCGTGAGGATGGCGGTGTTGATTATATAACCCTTCCTGGTGCAGCAACTGAGTATGTAAATAATGATCAGCGACTCTTAAGCGAAGTTGCGGCGCAATTTGCCCAACAATTCCCCGACTATGATGCTTCAAGCGCGAGTCTTATTCGCAAAGACTACCTCGATAACGTGGTTATTATTCCGCAGGTTAGCGAAGGAATCTTTACGTCTCATAAAGCTGATGGGTCTTCGTATAACCTTTTGCTTGGGAACAAATACATTGGCTCTTATAACATTGTGGATACCACACGCATGAATTCGGGGGGAGAGCCCGATCCGGCAAGTGTCGCAGCGCATGAGTATCTTCATTCTTACGGCGCACCAGATTTGTATCGCTTGTCAGGATCGGGTGAGCCGGTTGGTATTTGGGATGTCATGGCAAAGGGCGCATCGCGTTCGTGGCCGCTTGCGCAAACACGGCAAGATATAGGCTGGACGACGCTCAAAGAGGTTACAGCTGCAGGAACTTATACGCTTGGACTTGCCGGTTCCGAACACGAGCAGGCTATTATGGTGAAATCGCCTCGTAATGACACTGAATATTTCGTCATTGAGTATCGAAAAAAGGGTGTAGGATCTGCTGACCTAGATCGTTTTATTGGTGGCACGGGTTTGATTGTGTATCGTGTTAATCCCCTTCGCCGTGATATGGGGAACACCGCTGGTGACGGATTCACGCAAGACTACATCTATCTCTTTCGGCCAGGTGAAACTGGTTTAACCGACGCGGCAGGCAACCCCTATTATGCCTATCTGACGAATGCGGCAAACAGACCTGCTGGTGTTGCGTCGTCGCTTGGGTCAACTGATCTTTCAGCAACAATTACCGATGGCGCGCTTGTTTATTCTGATGGAACAAACTCGGGGATCAGAATTGATGTTGCAAGTGAAGGAAGCGCCTCTTCTACGTTTAAGCTTTCGTTTGCTGATTACAGCCAACAAGATTATTGGCTTTCAACACTTGGCGGTGAGAACGCCTCCATTGGTTCTAATCTGACTAATTCGCAGTTGGTAGTTGCGGGTAGCACTCCGTATCTGTTGACGGAGGAAAACATGCGCACCTATCACTTGTATCGGATTAACACCGCAACTGCGGCTGGTGCAGGTTCGTTTGTTGATCTTGGTGTAATTGCTTCTCGTGAGGCGCGAGGGCAGCTGGTAGTTGTAGGGCAAACACTCTACTTTGTCTCGCTTTCTTCTGGCTTTGACAAGGTGCAAATCAGAAGATATGACGGGTCATCGTGGACGCTTGTGACGTCACATTCGGCGGGAATTGCTGATGTGGCTTGTGCAAGCATTTCGGGTGAGCTTTACGTTGCGCTTCATGAGGATGCATCGCGCCGCCTTACCGTTTTTAAGTTGTCTGGGTCAGATCTTGTACAAGTGGGCAATGCGCTTAACTTAGAGAAATCTTCCTTTGGCAATAGTTCGGTAATAGCGGGTCTTCACTTGTTTGACTTAGGTGGCAAAGCCGCTGTGACCTTCTCGGATTTTTCAGCAGCAAGTCCTTCAACTTCGGTTTTTTCGCTGAATTCAGGAGCTTGGAAGTTGCGACGCCAGCAAGCGGGAACAGCGCGCATACAATCCTCGGCGAGGATTGGGGATATAACGTATCTGTATCGTTTTATTGATGGCACGCTTGATCCTCAGATTCTTCGTTTTAAGGGCGAAGCCTTTATGGATTCAATGTCGGTCTCTGCTCTTCCTCGCACACAATGGGCGGCAAATCTGACGGCGGCACAAGGTCGTTTGTATGTAAGCCTCATCGAAGACAACAACGCTATGGGAGTTGCGCGCGTGTATGCTTGTGACCCTTCTGCAATTACTGCATGGAGTCAGGTTGGGTTTGATGTGTGCACTTCTGCTTCATCGAGCTCTGCAGTTTCAGCGGTGTCACATGCAGGTCAGTTTGTTGTTGCTTTAGTTGATGGGGTAAAGAATGCAGCGGTGCTCAAACAGCATGAATTGTTAGCGGCTCCGCAAGGTGGAGGCTCGACGGGCGGGAATACTGGCGGATCCAGTGGGGATACCTCGGGCGGCACCACCACCAAGCCAGGTGGTAATGAGGGTGACACCACCACCAAACCAGGCGATAGCTCCAAGCCGGGTGGTACCACTAAGCCGGGCGGTAGCACAGGTGGTAGTTCCAAACCTGGTAACACCACCTCAAAACCAGGCGGAAACACTGGCTCTCCTTCGCCATCTAAACCTTCGACTATAAAACCAACAGCTAAAAATGGTTGGGTCACGACTGGGCTTGTAAAGAAGTACTACGTATCCGGTAAGGCGGTAACTGGTTGGCATAAAATCAATAATGCTTGGTACTATTTTTCCACCTCAGGTGCTATGACTACTGGTTGGCAAAAAATAGGTGGCGTTTGGTATTACCTGATGCCTAAAACAGGCGTTATGCAAACTGGGTGGCTGAAAGTAGGAGGTACGTGGTATTACTTGAAGTCATCTGGTGCTATGGCAACTGGTTGGCTAAAGGTGGGAGGGATCTGGTATTACCTCAAAGCTAACGGCGCTATGGCAACTGGTTGGCACAAGGTTGGAGGTGCGTGGTATTACTTGCGCGCTAATGGTGCCATGGCTACCGGTTGGCTCAAGACCGGAGGCGTATGGTATTACCTCACTTCAAGTGGTGCTATGGCAACCAACTGGGCAAAAGTGGGTGGAGTTTGGTATTACTTGACGCCCGGATCAGGAGCAATGAAGACTGGATGGTATCAAGTCGGCGGCTGGTGGTATTACTCGAACTCGTCCGGCGCTATGCAAACTGGTTGGGTGAGAACAGGTGGTAGTTGGTATTACCTGGATGGTTCGGGCCGATGGGTCTAGCTGTTTTGTCTTAGCAAAACGATGCTGGTCAAAGAAGGTTCAACGACACCTGTGGTAACCTCATTAGTGATCATATTGGTAATCTTTTGGTAACATCTACGGGTTTTACGCAACATTCCGCGCTTTAATCTTGCGTCAACGAAGCGCGATTGTTACCATCATGGACTTGTAAGTATTCTGGTACAAATTGATATTCATTTATCAAGAGCCGGGGGAAAGAGTTGGCTTTGTGATCCCGGCACCAACCTGGCGCTATGGCGTCAAGGTGGTCCAGCCGACAGCGATGAAGGAGGAAATCGTGTCAAACCTGCATTCTAACTATCTGTTTACTTCAGAATCGGTTACTGAGGGTCATCCGGACAAAATATGTGATCAAATTTCGGATGCAATCTTGGACGCTATTCTAGCCAAAGAAATTGAGCTTGCTTCGCAAAATTATATTGCTCCTAATGGCTATCCAGCCGACCCAACGCAAGTGCGTTGTGCTTGCGAAACGATGGCTACTACAGGCATGGTGATGGTGACGGGCGAAATCCGCACCCAAGCATATGTTGATGTCCCTGCTATTGTGCGTAACGTAATTCGTGAGATCGGATACGACCGTGCTAAATATGGGTTTGACTGTGAGACCTGCGGTGTTATTAATACCATCCATGATCAGTCACCTGATATTGCGCAAGGCGTTGATGAGTCGTTTGAGGCTCAACATGGCAAAGGGGTAGATGACCCCTATGAAAGAACGGGCGCTGGAGATCAAGGCATGATGTTCGGATATGCCTGTGATGAAACGTCTACCTTGATGCCAATGCCTATCTATTTGGCGCATCGCATGGCTGAGCGTTTGACTGAAGTTCGCAAAAATGGCGAAATGCCCTACTTGCGTCCCGATGGTAAAACGCAAGTTTCTGTGCGCTACGAGGATGGTAAACCTGTTGGCGTTGAAAAGATTGTAGTGTCTAGTCAGCATGCCGACGACGTAGAGCATGAAGTGTTGCGTAGCGAGATCATCAAAAATGTTATTGCGCCTGTATTAGCGCTTGAAGGTTTAGCTATGCCTCATGATGAAGATATCTACATCAATCCAACTGGTCGTTTTGTTGTTGGTGGACCGATGGGAGACTCAGGTCTTACGGGTCGCAAAATTATTGTTGATACCTATGGCGGCATGGGACGTCATGGTGGTGGTGCTTTTTCGGGTAAAGATTGCACCAAGGTTGATAGATCAGCAGCATATGCAGCTCGTTGGGTGGCGAAAAACGTTGTGGCTGCTGGTTTAGCAAGCCGCTGTGAAGTTCAGATAGCCTATGCTATTGGCGTTGCGCGTCCTGTTAGTGTTCTTGTTGAGACTTTCGGCACCAATACCGTCCCTGAACAAGACATTGAGCAAGCGGTCAAAGAAGTCTTTGATCTTCGACCGGGTGCTATTATTGATGCGCTTGATCTTCGTCGTCCGATTTATCAAAAGACTGCAGCATATGGTCACTTTGGTCGCGAGTTACCCGAGTTCACTTGGGAGAACACCGATAGAGTTGATCAGCTCCGTGCTGCGTGTGGCTTAGCGTAAGATTGAATGAAGTACGCTTCGGTTATTCTGGATATCCCAACGCAATCGCTTGAATGCGCCTATACCTATGCTATCCCTGATCAGTTTTTAGTTGAGGGCGAAGGTATAGGCGTTCAAGTTGGTTGTGCTGTTTTAGCGTCGTTTGGGCATAGGCAAGCGGTTGGATTTGTCATGGATATCTTTGACGATCTAGTCGAACAAGCTTGTAATCCCGCGAAGATAAAACCATTGCTGGCAGTGCTCTCGAAACCCTATTTTGATGCTGAGGGTGCAGCGTGTGCTAAGTGGCTTGCTGATCACTACATAGCGCCGCTTGCCTCATGCGTTCGCCTTTTTACCCCACCCGGTGGTGTGCCGCGTATGGTGAAAGAGCGCGCAGGTGGTTGGCGTCTTGAAGAGCCAATTGTTGGTGAAGTGGATGATCGATGGGTGGTGCCTGGTCCTGCTTTTTCTGATTATGAGCCTCGCAAAAACGCTGTAAAGCAACTCATGGTTTTAGAGGCGCTTGCAAGTGGTGGAGACGTGCGTGCTGCTGAGCTTGCCACCGAGTTTGGAGGGATTTCTTCCACGCTGAGCACACTTGAGAAAAAAGGTGCCATTGTGATTGAGCATAGGCGCCGTATGCGTGGTGTTGACGTTGCAGGTACGTCAAGCGCGTCATCAGAGAAATTCGAGCCTACGCACAAGCCCCACCTTACTGATGGCCAAGATCACGCTCTGTGTGTAATTAATGAGGCATCAGATAGAGCAGCGGGCGAAGTGGTTGTTGTTGACGGCGTAACAGGTTCGGGCAAAACCGAGGTGTATTTGCAGGCTATTGAACATGTACTCAAGCAAGGAAAAACCGCGCTGGTGCTTGTTCCAGAAATCTCGCTTACCCCTCAAACTGTTGGGCGCTTTCGTGGTCGTTTTGGCGATACGGTGGCGGTAATGCATTCGCGCATGAGTGCCGGGGAACGCTATGATCAGTGGGACTTCATTCGAAGTAAGCAAGCTCGTGTTGTGGTGGGTGCGCGTTCTGCACTCTTTACGCCACTGACCAATTTGGGACTTATTGTGATTGATGAGGAGCATGAAGGCTCCTACAAACAAGACAGCGCACCGCGTTATCATGCGCGGGATGTTGCCATTTGGATGGCGAAGCGGCGTGGTGCTACCGTTGTTTTAGGAAGTGCTACGCCGGCTCTTGAGTCTTTGTATGCCTGTCAGACCCGCGATGATTGGCATCAGGTTTCTTTGCCTGAGCGCGCCAACAAAAAACCACTTCCGAAAATTCATGTCGTTGATATGGCTGCTGAGTTTTCAAGTGGCTCTCGCTCAATGTTTTCAGGAGCACTTACGCGTGCTTTGGCAGAAGAACTTGCGCGGGGCAATAAGGCTGTACTGTTGTTGAATCAGCGAGGCTTCGCAAAGTTTTTGCTCTGTCGCGACTGTGGGTTTGTTCCAACCTGTCCTTCGTGCTCAACATCGCTTACCTACCACGAGCAGGGCAATTATTTAGCGTGTCACCATTGCGGTTTTAAGACGCAGGTTCCTGCGCGCTGTCCTGAATGCGGCAGTCCGTATTTGAAGAAGTTTGGTGCCGGCACGCAGCGCGTTGAGGCGGAGTTGCGTGCATTATTAGACACTCTTGATGGTGTTGGGACCGGCGTGCCCATAATCCGCATGGATGCTGATACTACCTCAAAAAAGGGATCACACCAGCGTCTTCTGGAAGAATTTGGCGCTGCTCAAGCTGCAGTACTGCTGGGTACGCAAATGATTGCGAAAGGCCTTGATTTCGAAGATGTAACGGTGGTGGGCGTCATTAACGCGGATACGCAATTACATTTACCGGACTATCGTGCCAACGAAAGAACCTTCGATTTGATTGAGCAGGTAGCAGGGCGTGCGGGACGTGCTGAATTGGACGGACGCGTGTTTGTGCAGACTTACGAAGCGGATTCAATTGCTATCCGTGCGGCGGCAACCTATAACCGCGATGCCTTTATGGCAAACGAGATGGCAAAGCGTCAGATGGTGGGCTATCCACCGTTTGTGCGTATGGCTAACGTGTTGCTATGGGGTAATTCTGAGCGCACTGTTTGTGAATATGCTCATGAGTTGCAGGCTGAACTAGCGCAGGTGGCGTTAGATGTACCTGAGATGCGTATAAGCGTTTTGCCTGCGGTTCCTTGTGTTTTGTCGAAGCTTCGCAATACGTATCGCTACCACATATTGGTGAAAGGCGCACCTCAGGCGGATCTGTCTGAGGTTTTGTTGCCCTTCTTCCGGGCGCGCAAAACGCATGAGTCGGTAAATGTGGCAGTTGATATTGATCCAGAAGATTTGTTGTAGCTGTAATGTGCGATATATTTTTGGTGCACGAGTGAATTTTTGTGCTAGAATAATCTGCTGTATCTTTATGCCCAGAGCATGTGACGACATTCTTTTGAAGTGATGTCTAAAGCGTGCCAGAAAGGAAGATCACGTGGCTCAAGCTTCCAAAAAACAATCTGCAGAAGTAAATAATGACGTTGAAGAAGTAATTGTAGCGGAAGACACGCTTGATGATGAAGAGGTTCTAGAGGCCGATGTGGACGTAAGTGCCACTGACACTCTTGATGACAAACTTGAAGGCAGCTTATCTGACGGTGATGATGAGGAAGATCTGCTTGAGGGTATCCCTGAAGAAGAACTTAAGGCAACCGTAGATGTGCAGCTGCCCAAAGTTGGCGCAAAAACAAAGCGCAGTGGCGCGCGTAAGCGCAATGCTGATGCGGGTGTGACATTGTTGACCGGTGATCCGGTTCGTATGTATCTCAAGGAGATCGGCAAGGTGCCGCTGTTGACGGCATCTGAAGAGATTGACCTTGCCATGAAGATTGAGGCGGGCGTAGCTGCAACGGAAGAGTTGGAGCGCGCAGAGGATGAAGGCATTGAGCTTGATCGCCGAGAAAAACGTCGTCTTGGTCGTATTGAGCAGGTTGGCCTAGATGCAAAACAGCAGCTCATTGAGGCAAATCTGCGTTTGGTAGTATCCATTGCAAAGCGTTATGTAGGACGCGGCATGCTCTTCTTGGACCTCATTCAGGAAGGCAACTTGGGTCTGATTCGTGCTGTTGAAAAGTTTGACTACACGAAGGGATTCAAATTCTCTACGTATGCAACTTGGTGGATTCGCCAGGCTATTACACGCGCAATTGCTGATCAAGCACGCACGATTCGCATCCCTGTGCATATGGTTGAAACCATCAATAAGCTCGTTCGCATTCAGCGACAGTTGTTACAAGAGCTTGGTCGCGAACCAACCCCAGAAGAAATTGGTGAAGAAATGGGTCTTTCTGCCGAGCGTGTTCGCGAGATTCAAAAGATCTCGCAAGAGCCCGTTTCGCTGGAGACACCTATTGGTGAAGAAGAAGATTCTCAGCTGGGAGACTTCATTGAGGACGACGCAGCGGTAGTTCCTCCCGATGCGGCAAGCTTCTCAATGCTGCAAGAGCAACTTCAAAAAGTGCTGGATGGTCTGGCAGAGCGCGAGCGCAAAGTAATCAGTTTGCGTTTTGGCCTTGAAGATGGACATCCGCGCACACTCGAAGAAGTAGGTCGAGAGTTTGGGGTAACGCGTGAGCGTATTCGCCAAATTGAGAGTAAGACGCTGGCTAAGCTGCGCCATCCGTCTCGGTCATCGAAGCTCAAGGACTACCTTGAGGATTAAGGATAAAAGATATACATGGAATTTTTTGCGAGCTGCTTAAGCGGATTTGAAAAACTGTTAGCAGCCGAGCTAAAAGAACTGGGTATCAAGCGCACACGTCCCCTCGGCGGGGGCGTTGCCTTTTATGGAGAAGCTGCTGATGTTTTGCGCGTATGCTTGTGGTCGCGATTAGCATCGCGTGTTTTGTGTGTAGTAGCTCGCGTAAGCGCGGCTGATGCGCATGCGTTGTATGCCGCTGTGCGCGAAGTTGCATGGAGTGATATTGTGCGCCCTGATGCGCGTATTGCAGTGCGCGCCCATGGCACCAATGCAGAGCTTCGTAACACGCATTTTGTGGAACTCAAGGTCAAAGACGCGATTTGTGATCAACTCTTGCAGGAACGAGGCGTGCGTCCAGAAATTGACACGACTGACCCAGATTTAGTTATTGATGTGCGCATTCGTGATGAAAAGGCAACAATCTCGCTTGATTTGACAGGTAAATCACTCTATCAGCGCGGATATCTAGACCCGAAAGATGAGCGCGATAGCTCAATTTCGTGTGCATTGGCAGCTGGCGCATTAGCGCTTGCTGGTGTCGGGGTAGCTCATGCTTCACATGATCGCACGTGGTCAGTGGTGGATCCGGTATGTGGCGAAGGTGCGATAGTTATTGAAGCTGCTTCGTGTGCGGCTGATTTGGCGTGTGGATTAACGCGGGACAAGTGGGGCTTTTTTGGCTGGGTTGCTTTTGATGAAGGAGCTTGGGACGCGCTACTTGATGAGGCTGATGCGCGGTTTGAACGAGGGCTTGCCGCGCTTTTGGATGATGCTTCAAACGCTTCGCAAAAAGGGGGAGAGAAAGGTGGCTGGAACGCGCGTTTTATGGGCGCTACCACCTCATCGCCAGCACTTTCACAAGCGCGCCAAAACGCAAAACGTGCAGGACTTCGCCCGGTTGTAAGCTTTGAGTTTGCCGACGTTGATCAGTTGCCTGATTTGGTAAAACGCGCGTGCTCTGAAAGCAAGTCATGTGTGGTTGCTTCGGTTCTTTCTGAGGTTGACACCGCTCGCGCTGAAGCTCAGCGACAGGCAGAGTTGGCCGCGTTTATGAGTGCTGCTAGTGCTGCTGGAAGCTATTGCGAAGATGCATTTTTGGCAGTGCTTGTGGGAGATGACAGTGTTGCTGGTCGCTACGGAGAGTCCCCAAGCAATCAAATACTGTTCGGCAGTGGACGTATTGCACAGACGGCATGTGTCTTTGATGCGCCTCCGCAGGCAGGTATTGTAATTAGGATCCCTGATAACCAAGGTGGATCAGAGCACGAGCTTGAAGTGCATGAGGCAGCTTCTGAGCAATTTGCAGCCCGCCTTCGCAAGGTGTTCAAAGAACGGAAAAAGTGGGCAAAACGAGAGGGCATTGGAAACTATCGCCTTTACGACGCCGACTTGCCAGATTATGCAGTTGCAATTGATGTTTATACTGGTGAGGATCAAGCGCGTGGAAACGACTACGTCCATATTGCGGAATACGCACCACCACGTAGTGTGGATGCAAATCTTGCGCGACGTCGTTTTGAAGACGTCTTGGCTATTGTACCTCTTGTCCTTGGCGTTCGTCCTGATCACGTCTTTTCTAAGACGCGTATGCGCGATAAGGGTGGAGCGCAATACGCAGATCGTTCTCGGAGAAACTATGTTACACACGTAATCGAGAACGGTCATCTGTTTGAGGTGGACTTGTCGGGCTATTTGGATACAGGGTTGTTTTTAGATCATCGCATCACGCGTCAGATGATTGAGAAGCTTTCAGATGGCAAACGCGTCTGCAATTTGTTCGCCTATACCGGAAGCGCGTCGGTCTATGCTGCTGCAGGAGGCGCTACGGAGGTATGTACTGTTGATTTGTCACAGACTTACCTGGATTGGGCGCGTCGCAATATGGAGCAAAATGGCTTTGACGGACCGCAGTACACCTATGAACGCGCAGATGTCATGAGTTGGATTACGCAAACACGAAGACAGCCAAGACGATTTGATCTTATCTTTGTGGATCCGCCAACCTTTTCTAATTCAAAAGCAATGGGGAACAAAACATGGGATGTACAAAGAGACCATGTTGAACTTTTGATTGGAGTTTCGCGTCTCTTAACAAAAGATGGTCAGGCGATATTCTCGTGCAACCTTCGCAACTTTAAACCCGATGTGGATCAACTTGCGCGCTATGGCGTTAAGATTGAAGATATTACGCCTCAAACGATTCCGCACGATTTTGAGCGAAATCAGAAAATTCACAAGGCGTATCTTGTGACGCGGCTTGGGTAGTTGAAGTTTGCTCAAATGCTTGGACAACATTTTTTAGATCGGCTTCATGAAGTGCGGGGCGCGCACCTCCCATACCCCGCACGTATATGTTGACGATAAATCCTGTACATGCGGCGGCTGCAAGAGTCCCTTCACGTACACCGATGATTCCGCCTGTGAGCAAAAGTGACGAAGCTACTGCCAATATTACGCAGCCTAAATCAAAACCAACTTTGGTGTGACCGAAGTTCCAACCTGTTTTTGTGGTTATAGCGCTCACCAGGGCTTCACCCGAATTCATTGCAACATTTGCTACAACAGTGAACGCTACGCCAAGCGCCAAAATGGCAATGCCAATAGCGAGCAAGAGTAGCGCGTGTGGGTAATTAATAGGCTCAACAAAGCTGAAGGGTATACCAAAAGCGTCTATAGCTAAGCTAAAGAGTACCGATATAGGTATTTGCAAAAGCGCCACAGGATGGAATTGTTTGCGCAGAATAATGACCTGGCCAAGCAGCAGGAGCATATTCCAGACAAACATAAATACACCAAATGAAATACCTGGAAAGGCTTTGGTGAGTACATATCCAAATGACGAAATAGGGGAGTTGCCAAGGTCAGCTGCAACAATAAAGTCAATGCCAAGAGCCATAACGACTATGCCAAGCGCTAAAAGGCAGCAGCGCGCAAATAAACTTTTCATATGCTCGAATCTCTCATGTGTATGTCTGTGTGTGAAATGTGGTGGGCCCAGCAGGATTCGAACCTGCAACCAAGGGATTATGAGTCCCCTGCTCCGCCATTGAGCTATGGGCCCAAAATGTGATCAGAAAGTAAAAGCTAAATGCAAAATACTAAATGTCGTCGATCAGTTTAGCACAGGATTGCAACGATTTTGCATTTCTTAGAGCAGCGGCACAAAACGAACGCGCAAATCGCGAATCTTCAGTGTTTTGTGAGTGCTGTTTGCTCCTGTTTGCGATTGTGATTGGTGGCTCAGGTTAGTGATTCTGGTTTGCGATTTTGGTGTACGCCCAATGCTTGCCCGTGTAAAAATCATTCAATGCCACGGCAAAAGGTGATCATCAATGTCACTGCAAAAGGCGATCTGGATATTACTAGGACTTTCGGAATAAGAGCAATAATATGCATAAGAAAAAGAAAAGGCCAGTAGGAATTGTCCACTGACCTGCAAATTCATGGTGGTCGCTACAGGATTTGAACCTGTGACCCCCGCCGTGTGAAGGCGATGCTCTCCCGCTGAGCCAAGCGACCATGGTTGTTGTTGCGTATGCAACGAATCTCTATATTAGCGATACCTTATCGTTTATGCAAGGAAAATGTTGCAACAAGTGTTTCAAATGAATCTCAGCATCGAAGGTTACAACGAACGTTAAGCGCGGAAGATAAATAGTCGTGATTAGGGCAGGCAAAGATAAGGTCTGACAAAAAGCCCCAAATAACGTACACTTTCATTTGCGTTTTGTAACGATCACGATCTCAAAGAGGGTTTCATGAGTAACGATAGCTTTGAAGCAAGTAAAAAACGAAGTGACGAAATTCGTGCCGATTTGGCACTTTATCCAGAAAAATACACGATGCTTACTGGCGATAGGCCGACAGGTCGTTTGCATATGGGGCATTATTTTGGGACGATTCGCGAGCGTGTTGCATTGCAAAACATGGGCATAAAAACACGCGTTATTATTGCTGATTACCAAGTCATTACTGACCGAGATACCACCGATCATATTCAAGACAATGTTTACAATATGGTCATTGACTATTTGGCTTGCGGAATTGATCCTGAAAAAACCATCGTTTTCACGCACTCTGCAATACCAGCACTCAATCAGCTAATGCTGCCGTTTTTGTCGCTTGTGACCGAATCAGAGTTGTTGCGCAACCCGACTGTTAAATCAGAGCAAGAAGCATCAGGGCATGCATTAACGGGTTTGTTGCTTACGTACCCTGTGCATCAAGCTTGTGACATTCTTTTTTGCAAAGGCAATATTGTCCCGGTTGGAAAAGATCAGCTCCCGCACATTGAGCAGACGCGACAAATTGCGCGCCGTTTCAACGAACGCTATGGCCATGTTTTCCCTGAGCCATCTGGACTGTTAACCGATGCAGTTGAGATACCTGGACTTGATGGTCGCAAGATGTCGAAGAGCTACGGAAACGCTATCTCGCTCTCTTTGACAGCGGAAGAAACGGCGAAGCTCATCAAGAAATCTCAGACTGACTCTGAGCGCTTTATCACATTTGATAAGGAAAATCGTCCAGGCGTTTCAGCCTTGCTAACCACAGCAGCATTATGCACCGGTCGCGATGAGGTGGATATTGCGGCAGAAATTGGAAATAATGGTGCTGGTGCACTGAAGCGCTATGTGACAGAAAGTGTAAACGAGTATCTTGCGCCCATTCGCGAACGTCGTCGTGAGCTTGAACAAGATATGGACTACATCAAAGACGTGCTCCATGATGGAAACAAGCGTGCAAACCAGATTGCAAATGCTACACTTGATGAAGTTCGTGAGGCAATGCACATGGTGTATTAAGCCGTTTGGAAGTTGCGGAAAAAAAGTACTTGCACAAACTCGCGACTTCGGTATAATAACCACTTGCGCGATGAAGCGCAGCGTTATTCCTCGGTAGCTCAACGGCAGAGCATTCGGCTGTTAACCGAAGGGTTGTAGGTTCGAATCCTACCCGGGGAGCCATTATCAGTTGAAGGGGCTCGCGAAAGCGGGCTCCTTTTAGTTTCTAAACACACCTTTTATAAGCGTGAACAGGTAATTTCGGAGAACAGCTTTTATGATTTTGCAACTTGAGCATATTTCAAAGAGTTTTGGCGGTAGGCTGCTTTTTTCTGATGTGACCTTTCGCCTTGAAGAATATGATCGTTTGGCGTTAGTTGGACCAAATGGCGCAGGCAAAACAACGTTGCTCAACATTATTTCGGGTCAAGAGGATGCTGACGAGGGCCGCATTCTGTTTGCGAAGGGTGCTCGCGTAGGGTATTTGGAGCAAGAAGCTATTGAGATGCAGCAGCGACCTATCTTTGAGGAAGTAATGTCTTCTCAAGTTGAAGTTCTTGAAGCTGAGCAGCGTCTCTATGCTCTCGAAGAAGCATTGGGCGAAAACCCGACTGAGCAGCAGTTGGCGGCAGTAGGTCGCGCACGTGATGCTTATGAGCATCTCGGCGGCTATACCATTGAGGCAAAAGTTCGTTCGGTTATGTTTGGCTTGGGCTTTAAAGAGGACGACCTTCGTCGACTGACAACCGAATTTTCAGGTGGTTGGCAGATGCGTATTGCGCTTGCAAAGCTGCTTATTAGAAACCCTGAAGTACTCCTTCTTGACGAGCCAACCAACCATCTTGACCTTGAAAGCGTAAAGTGGCTTGAGGGCTTTTTGCGCAGTTATGAGGGAACTGTTGTTGTGGTCAGCCATGACCGCGCTTTTATGGACAACATGGTTGATCGTGTAGCTGAGGTGGATAACGGAACCATCAATCTTTATAAGGGTAATTACTCTGCGTATCTAAAAGGTCGCGAAGAGCGCCTTGAGCGGCTTCGCCAAGAGAAGGCAAAGCAAGATGAAGAGATTGCTCATCTTGAGGCGTTTGTAGAGAAGTTCCGCTATAAAGCAACAAAAGCAAAGCAGGCTCAAGAGCGCGTAAAGAAACTTGAGCGCATCATGGAGAATCGCATTGTCATTCCCGAGGAAAAAAAGACGGTGCACTTCAATTTCAAACAGCCTCCGCGTACGGGGGATGAGGTGGTTCGCGCGCGAGGGCTTGTAAAGCGCTATGGTGAAAAAGCGGTTTACGATGGTCTTGATTTCACCATGTATCGCGGCGATAAAATTGCACTTGTTGGTCCAAACGGTGCAGGTAAATCGACGTTGCTTAAAATGGTTGCAGGCGTTGAGACGCCAGATGCGGGCAGCATTGATTTTGGTGTACATGTTTCAAAAACCTATTACGCGCAGCATCAGCTTGAAGAACTGCATCCAGGAAATACCGTTTTCGAGGAATTGGACAAAGTTGCTCCAGGCTGGTCAATCTCGCAGGTTCGATCCTTGTTAGGCGCATTTTTGTTTACCGGAGACGCGGTCGATAAGAAGGTAAGCGTTTTATCAGGTGGTGAAAAATCTCGTCTTGCGTTGGCAAAAATGCTTGTTGCGCCAGCGCCGCTTTTGCTTCTTGACGAACCTACCAACCACCTTGATATCGCAAGTGCTGACATCCTCGAACAAGCTCTTAAAGCGTTTGAGGGCACCATTTTGTTTATCACGCATGACCGCCATCTTATTCGTGGTGTAGCAAATCGGATTGTCGAAATACAGCCTGGTAAAGTTACCAACTATGATGGCGACTACGACTATTACCTGTTCAAAAGTGGGCAGCTTGAGGGTGAAGGTCCGCAGGATCGCTCGCTTGTTGATGAGGTTATGGGAAGCGGTGCTCAAGATACCGCTCGGCGTTCCACGGTTGTAACAGTAAACAAGCACCCGCGTGGCGAAAAGCCAACTCCTGGTAAGGTAGAATTGACAGCTGCAAAGGGGAGTGCGCCTAAAACCAAAGAGCAAAAGCGCAAGGAGGCCGAAGCGCGGAATCGCGCATATGCAGCCTTGAAGCATCAACGCAAACGCATTGCTGAGTTGGATGCTCAGATGGAGCGCGATAATGCACGCATGGCTGAGCTTTTAGAGCTTATGGCCGACCCAGAATTCTATATAAACGAAGATGCTTCAACCGATGCCATTGCAGAACATGCCAAGTTAAAAAAGCGTCTTGCTGAAGCTGAAGAAGAATGGTTTATGCTCACCGAAGAGCTTGAGGCGGAGATGGCCCGTCAAGCCGCTGAGCTCTAAGTTGTGAGGCTTTAAGCTTATCGCAAGGAGAAACAATGCTAAACGTGGTGCTCATAGAACCTGAGATCCCTCAAAACACGGGCAATATTGCTCGGACATGTGCGTGCGTTGGTGCAAAATTGCATCTTGTTGAGCCAATGGGATTTCGTGCAACTGAGCGCAATCTCAAGCGTGCTGGTTGCGATTATTGGGACGATGTTGAGATTGTGCGCTGGGCGTGTGCTGACGAGTTTTTTGCCACTCACGCAAGTGGCGCGCTTGGGGATGGTAGGCTTTGTCTGTTTACGGGGCAAGCGCAGCTTCACTTTGCAGACGTTACATACGGATCAGATGATTTTTTGATTTTTGGGCGCGAAAGCCGAGGGCTTGATCAGGCAATTATTGATGCGCATTCCGAATCGTGCGTGCGTATACCAATGTGTGAAGGCATACGAAGCCTCAATCTGAGTAATGCGGTAGCCATAGGTGTTTTTGAAGCGCTTCGTCAGAACAATTATCCTCATCTGGTGTAGGGTAAGCCGTTCGGATAGCTTGATTGGCTGAGCGGGCGGGGAAAGCCCTATACTGAAACGATGCAATTTGCAGCAGGCTTAAAGGAGGTCACGTATGGCTCGCGTCTATAATTTTTCAGCTGGTCCAGCTGTTTTGCCCGAAGAGGTGCTTAAGCAAGCAGCTTCTGAGATGCTCGATTACCAAGGAACGGGCATGTCGGTTATGGAGATGAGTCATCGCTCTAAGCCATTCGCCAGCATTATTGAAACTGCTGAGGCTGATCTGCGTGAACTCATGCAGATTCCCGATAACTATCAAGTGCTCTTTTTGCAAGGTGGCGCCACGCAACAGTTTGCCGCTATTCCCATGAACCTGATGCAGAATAAGGTTGCTGACTATATTGTGTCTGGTTCCTGGTCTAAAAAGGCTTTTAAAGAAGCAAAGCTCTATGGAGACGCACGCTGTATTGCAAGCTCAGAGGATGAGAACTTCTCGTATGTCCCCAATGTTGATGATCTGACGTTCTCGCCTGATGCTGATTATGTTTACATCTGTCAAAACGAAACTATTTATGGCACGCGCTACCCCAAGTTACCTGATACCGGAAATATTCCACTGGTAACTGACGTGAGCTCTATGTTCTTGTCAGAACCTATGAATGTCTCTGATTTTGGCCTGATTTATGGTGGTGCACAGAAAAACATCGGTCCGGCGGGTGTGACAATTGTTATCGTGCGCGATGATTTGGTGCGCGAAGAGGTGCTTCCTTTTACTCCTTCCATCATGCGATATACCACTCAAGTGGCAGCAAAGAGCTTGTCGAATACTCCGCCTGCTTATGGTATTTACATTTGCGGTCTGGTCTTTAAATGGCTCAAAGAGCAGGGTGGCCTGGCAGCTATGGCGGCGCGCAACGAACAAAAAGCAGCGCTTCTTTATGACTATTTGGACCAATCTCAACTCTTTAAGGGAACGGCGCGCAAAGAAGATCGCTCGCTTATGAATGTTCCGTTCGTAACTGGTTCCGATGAACTTGATGCGCTCTTTGTTGCAGAGGCAAAAACGCATGGTCTTGAGAGTTTAAAGGGGCATCGCAGTGTTGGAGGAATGCGTGCAAGCATCTATAATGCTATGCCGTTTGCAGGTGTTGAAGCGCTCGTAGAATTTATGGACGAATTTGAAAAGGCTCACGCAAAATAATGACAACTGATATCCCGTATTTAATCTGTTCGCTTTTAAGTTTTATCCCAGCTATCGTATGCCATGAGGTTATGCATGGCTTTGCGGCATACAAGCTGGGAGACCCTACAGCCAAACGCGCAGGGCGGCTCTCGCTCAACCCGCTCAAGCATATTGATCCGTTTGGTACGGTTATTATGCCGCTGATGCTTATGATGATGCATATGCCTGTGTTTGGTTATGCAAAACCAGTTCCTTATAATCCTGCATATTTCAAAGATCCTCGTAAGGGTGATCTCATTGTGGGCTTAGCAGGGCCTTTCGCAAACTTGGTTTTGGCAATTATTGGTGCAGTTATCTTTACGATTCTTGCGCAGGTACTTCCCATTAATCTCATTGTGCAAAATGAGGTCATCTATTACCTCTATACAATGTATTTGCCAATGTTTACGCTGATTAATTTATATTTGATGTTCTTTAATTTGCTGCCCATTCCACCTTTGGATGGCTCGTCAATCTTTGCTTTCTTCCTGCCTGTGAAGTATTTGCCAAAGTATTATCAAGTTCAGCGTTACGCTTTCCCCATATTTATGATTGCAGTTATTTTGGTGCCCTATGTCTTGCACGTTAATCCTATTGGGGTCTATCTGGATTGGACAGCGGGAAATCTGTTCGACTTTTTATTCTCGTTTGCGCGATAGCTTCAGCATAGGGTGGTCAGTGGTATGTCCTACAAGGTTCGCATAGAGAGTTTTGAAGGTCCTTTTGATCTGCTCCTTTCGCTTGTAAGCAGGCAAAAGGTAGATATTGGCGCCATTTCAATCACGCAAATTGCTGATCAGTATTTGGCCGAAGTATCACGCATGGAAAACCTCGATCTTGATGTTGCATCAGACTTTTTGCTTGTGGCGTCTACGCTGCTTGAGATTAAAGCTGAAAGCTTGTTGCCGCGTAAACGTGAGGCGGTAGAAGAAGAGTTTGAAGAATTACCTGCAAGCGAAGTTCGCGACATTTTGGTGGATAGGTTGTTGACCTACAAGCAATACAAAAATGCTGCAGGTGCGCTTCATACTCGATTTGTTGCAGAAGGCCGAATGCATGCGCGTCCCTTTGGACCTGATGCGTGTTTTTTGGGACTTATGCCTGACTATCTTAAAAATACGACGCTTGATTCGCTTGGTTATTTGGCGGCTTTGGCGCTTGCACGACGAGATGTTTTCCTCTTGGAATCTGAACATATTGCCGCAAAACCAATTCCTGTTGAAGTGCATGTTCGTGCAATACACCGACGAATTCAGAACAAAAAGGAGCTGCGTTTTTCGGAGCTTGTGGACGACCATACGCCTACGCCGGTTGTCGTGGTAACATTCTTAGCCATTTTAGAGCTCTACAAACGTTCAATGGTTACCCTTGAGCAATCGGAGCTTTTTGGTGATATTGATATTGTATATATCGAAGGCTCGGGCGAACTTGATTTGACGGGCGAAGATGCGCTCAGTTCGGTTGGTAAGGAGTAGCGCGTGGTTGAAGGATTGCAAGAAAACCAGCTCAAGGGCGCAATTGAGGCGCTTTTGTTTGTAACTGATGATGCGGTTTCTGCGTTGGTGATTGCTCAGATGCTTGAAGTTTCGCCGGCGGAAGTTGAGCATGCGCTTGTTGAGTTGCGCGATGAATTTGAATCAGGCAATCGTGGTATTCAGCTGCGAGAGGTTGCAGGCGGTTGGCGTTTGTTTACCCATCCGGCATATCACGAGCTTATTGAGAAATACGTCCTATCATGGGATACGCGCAAGCTCTCGCAAGCTGCCATGGAAACGCTTGCAATTGTGGCATATTTGCAACCAGTTACGCGTACCCAAGTGGCCAGTGTTCGCGGCGTAAACTCTGATAGTGCTATTACTTCTTTGGTAGAAAAAGGCTTGTTACGTGAAGCTGGCAGCGCTGATACTCCTGGCAACCCCACGCTTTATGCTACAACGCGCGTGTTTTTGGAAAAGTTTGGTTTGCGAAGCGTAGCTGATCTTCCTGATATTGATCAGTTTGCACCCGACGATCAAACGCGTGAGTTTATTCGCGAACGCCTTTCTGCTACACGCGAAGAAGTGGTAGTTTCTGAAGAAATCCTGCTTGACGAGAATGTTGACGACATAGCTGATCAGGTGGAGATACGCGCGCAAGAAGGGCTTGAGCCGAAGGATCCGTTTGATGGTGTAGTTATTGATTATGACCAAGATTCCGCTGATCCTGCTCAACAGTTGCTTGCTCAAGCAGTAGCGAGCGGTTTTGGCTTGGTGGAAAAAATCAATTTTGACGAACTGACGTTTGAGACCGACGATGAGTGAGGAAAGGATTGTACCGATGCGCCTGCAACGCTTTTTGGCGCGTGCGGGTGTTGCAAGTCGTCGGGGATCTGAAAACCTTATGACTGCGGGGCGTGTTCGCGTAAATGGCGAAGTTGTTACCGAGTTGGGGAGTCGTGTTGATCCTTTGACTGACGAGGTGCGTGTAGATGATATTGTGGTGCATTATCAAGATGCGCCCACCACTATCATGCTTCATAAACCAGCAGGATATGTTACGACTATGTCGGATCCGCAAGGACGCCATACCGTAAGTGAGCTGGTGCCACGTGAACAATTTCCGGGCTTATACCCTTTGGGGCGTCTTGATACCGACACAACAGGGTTGCTCTTATTTTCAACCGATGGGGCACTCGGTAATGGTTTATTGCATCCTTCTCATCATGTAGATAAGTCCTATTTAGCTTTAGTTGAAGGTACCCCGACAAAAGCAGAGTTGGATAAACTAAGAGCAGGCATCATGCTTGATGATGGTATGACTGCTCCTGCTTCTGTTGAAGTTCTTTCTGGAAAAGATCACTCCTGTGCTTGTCGCGCTATGCAGCTTACACTCCCTTTTTCCCCAGGTAAACTTCGGTTATTGAAGACACCTGCGGGCAGAAAAGGGGAGATGTCACTTTGTCGAATATCTCTTCACGAAGGTAGAAACCGGCAGGTCAAGCGTATGTTTGGCGCTATTGGACATCCTGTAATTGCGCTTCATCGTGATACATTTGGACCACTGTCTTTAGGTGCATTGCCTCAAGGTAGCTGGCGCAAACTTACCGACAGTGAACTTGACCAGCTCAATAAGCTGGTAAGTGGGTGCTAAAATACCCTGCGAACGAAAGTAGATTTCACCTGTCCTGTGCGTGGCGCCGTGCGCCTGTTTCGGCGCTTAGCTTTCAACAGTGCAGGTCATATGTGTGTGAGAAGGAATATTTGATGAGTTTGGCACATGAAACGCTGCAACCAGACATGCATTTTGGTGGTATTGCGGTAATTGGTTTTGGAATGATTGGCGCCTCGTTTGCGGCGGCAGTACGTGCAGTTTTTCCTGATGCGCGTGTGATGGCAGTTGATACCGATGAAGCAACACTGAGCACTGCGCTTGAAAAGGGATGGGCAACAACAATTTCTACGCCCGAAGATCCAGCTTTTCGTGACTTCGTTCAGAATGAATGTGATTTGGTGATGCTGGCAACCCCTGCAAGTGCTGTTGAGTGGTATTTGCGCTCGCTTTCCGAATGGGGTTTTGAGGGCATTTTAACCGACACCGCTTCCACTAAGACAAAAATTTCAACACTTGCAGCGTCGGTGTTAGCTCATCCAGAAAACTATATTCCCGGCCATCCAATGGCGGGTTCTGAAAAAAGCGGCATTGCCGGGGCGCGTCCGGATTTGTTTAAAGGTGCTCATTGGATCTTGTGCCCTGATTCAAATATGCCTGCTGAGCATTATCCGCGTCTTCATGAGCTTATCACGTCGCTTGGTGCGCGCGTAATTGCACTTCCCCGCGAAGATCACGATGCGGCGGTTGCGGTGGTAAGCCACGTTCCTCATTTTGTTGCATCATCGTTGGTGCAACTTGCTGCACATCATGCTGACGAGCAGCAGTCGCTCATGCGTTTGATGGCTGGCGGGTTTAAAGATTCAACTCGTATAGCGGCAGGTTCTCCCGAGTTGTGGTGCGGTATTGCTTTTGATAACAAAGATGCGCTTACCGAAGGTTTGCGAGAGATGCAGCAGATCATTGGTGAATTCGTAGGAGCACTTGAAGCAAATGATCGAGTTTTGCTGACTGATCTGCTTGCAGAAGCGGCAACGGTGCGCCGTTCACTTCCGGCAGCGTGGATTCCTTCTACCGAACGCTTGTTAGAAGTGCGAATTCCTATGGAAAATCGTCCAGGTGTTGTTGCTGAGGTGACAACGCTGGCAAGTTCGGTTGGTTGTAACATCCAATCTATTGAAATTGATCATGTGACTGAAGACAGCGCCGTTTTGAGTTTGGTCTTAACCGATGAAGGCGATGTTGGCAAGTTGAGTATGCGCCTTATCGACGCTGGTTTTTCTGTCTCCTTTAGTCCGTTAACTGCGAAAGAGCACACCCATGTCGAATGAAACAATTACAACAATTGCTCCTCTTGATGCACCGCTTGTCGGTGCAATACAGGTGCCAGGAGATAAGTCGATATCTCATCGCGCGGTACTTTTTGCTGCTATGGCAGAAGGCACTTCTCAACTCAAGGGCGTCCTTGATTCAGAAGACGTACGCGCCTCTATTAGAGCCACTCAAGCTCTTGGCGCTGATGTGAATTTAACCAAGCAAGAAGATGGCTCTTTGGCTGGTCGTATTACCGGGTGGGGACAAAAAGGTCCATCTGAACCACAAGAGGTTATTGATTGTGCCAACTCAGGTACGACATCGCGTTTGCTTATGGGGATTTTGGCGCCTTGGAATATTCGCGTTACGCTCACAGGTGACGATTCACTCAAACGCCGACCCATGAGACGTATTACTGCGCCTCTTATGAAGATGGGTGCTCGTTTTGAGCCTGACGGACAAGAAACACTTCCTCTTGTTGTATGCGGAACGTCACAGCTTCATGCAATTGATTATGACGCACCTATGGCATCAGCTCAGCTTAAAACTGCAGTGTTACTTGCTGGGGTTTACGCACACGGAACGACAACATTGCGTGAGCCTGCGCCTTCGCGAAACCACACTGAACTAATGTTGCCCGAATTTGGTGTGCCTACCACCGCAGCCGATAGAAGCGCTTCGGTCACTGGCCCCACCTTTCTCAAGGCTGCAGATGTGGTAGTACCCGGAGATCCGTCTTCTGCGGCATTTTTAGCATGCGCTGCGCTCCTTAAACCGGACAGCCATGTAACCATTGAGAATGTTAGCCTTAATACTGCGCGCATTGGTTTTACGCGCACGCTTGAACGCATGGGTGCGGATATCTGTGTTCACTATAGTGGTTCTGCTGGCAAGGAACCTTATGGCTCTATAGAGGTTCGTTTCACGCCGGTATTGCGTGGTTGTGAAGTACCCGCTGATAAAATTGCTTCTATTGTTGATGAGATTCCCGTGTTATCGCTTGTTGCTGCGCATGCGCGCGGCGTCACGATTTTTCGCGAAGTTGGCGAGCTGCGCGTAAAGGAAACCGATCGCCTTGCCGAGATAATAAACGGCCTAGAAAAGCTCGGCGTGGATGCGTGGGTTGAGGGTAATGATTTGTTTATTGAAGGCCAGCCAAATTGTGAATCAAAACCCGGGTTGGTGTTTGAATCTCATGGTGATCATCGATTGGCTATGACCTGGTCACTTGTGGGGTTATGTGGAAAACTCCCCGTTGACATAGTGAACTTTGAGTCGGTAGCGGTAAGCTATCCGCAGTTTTTATCTGATATAGAGAGGCTAGCGAAATGATTGTCGCAATTGACGGTCCAAGTGGTGCAGGTAAATCAACAGTAGCGAAAGCGGTAGCTCGAACTCTAGGCTTTTCGTGCTTAGATACGGGAGCCATGTATAGGGCAATTGCATGGCTTGCTTGCGCGCAAGGCATTTCACTCGACGACAACGAAGCGCTTGGTGAGCTTGCGCAGAGAGCACAGATTGCCTTTGAGCACGAAGCGGGAGATCCGCTGCCGCGTCGCGTGCTTATTGACGGACAGGATGTGACAGAAGCTATTCGTACTGCCGAAATTGATCGCGCAGTGAGCCCTGTTTCAGCAGCGCCTGCGGTACGCGAAGCTCTTGTGGCTCAGCAACAACGAATTGGTCGCGCGGGTAATTATGTTGTTGAAGGGCGCGATATTGGAACGGTGGTATTTCCTGAAGCAGCTGTCAAAGTCTTTTTGACCGCATCACCTGAAGAACGCGCTCATAGACGCGTTCGCCAAAACGTTGATCGTGGCATAGGTTCTATTGATTACGACGAGGTGCTTGCTGATATTATTCGTCGCGATGATTATGATTCCCATCGTGCGACATCCCCGCTTAAGCCAGCTTCTGATGCGCATGAATTGGACTCAACGGGTCTTTATATTGAGCAAATAATTTCTCAGATTTGCGATTTGGCACATCAGGCTTCATAAACAGATAGGTGCGAAAGGACCAGATATGGGACTGTTTTTATCGCAGGAGCAAATGTGGGATAGGCCACTGGGAGGCACCTCGACTGATAAACAAATTCCTCATTGGGCGGGCAATCTTTTGTTTGTCTTGGTGGGAGGTTTGTGTAAGCTTTTGTTTCGCTATCGGGTAGATAATAGGCAAAGCTTGCGAGGATTCAAAGATAAAACAGGGGTTGTTGTTGTATGTAACCACACCTCGTTTTTGGATGTAGTCTTTATTTATCTTGCCGCTCGACCAAAACAATGGGTCCGCCTTATGGGTCGGGAAAGCTTATTTGACAATGCGGGAGGTTTGCTCGGACAGATTCTCACGCGTGTGGGCGCCTTTCCTGTAAAGCGAGATTCAGCTGACAGAATAGCTATTAAGCGCGCAGCACGCATGCTGAAAAACGATGAATTGGTAGGCATTCTGCCTGAAGGAACGCGGCGTGGTAAGAGTAATCGAACTCCTGAGATTCATGCTGGAGCAGCTTTTATTGCCAAGATGGGTCATGCGCCTCTTTTGCCAATGACGGTACGAAATGCTGAGCTTGTTAAACAAAAAGGTCAGCGCATTCGTTTCCCGAAGATAACCGTTGAGTATGGAAACCCCATTTTGGTGGGAGATTTTGATTTTCTTCCCAAGGACGACCGTTTAGAAGCATGTACCTGGTATGCCATGCGTGAGTGTTTTGCACTTTCGCTTAATTGTGCTCCTGAAGCAGTTGACATGATGTCTCTATTCCCTGGTGGTCGAGATTTTACCGACATCTTCCGTGAGCACCCGGTGCCTATGCATACAACCGAAGAGATTGTGGCAAGTATAGAAGGGGCAACAAAAGCGAAAGCCGAAAAGGAAGCGAAGTAGGGTGTCATGGAAGTAATTCGAGCAAAATGTGCGGGCGCATGCTACGGAGTACAACGCGCACTTAATATGGCATATGATCTGGTTGACCAGAAAAAGCCCGCATTTACTCTCGGTTCGCTTATCCATAATCCTCAGGTGGTGGCCGATTTGTCACAGCAAGGGGTGCATCCTGTTAATGATGTGTCGGATATTCCTCAATATGACAATGTGGCGCAATCGGCAGCGGTGGTTATTCGCAGTCATGGCGTAACTCCTGAGGTGCTTGCAGAAGTTAATAAGGCAGGTTATGAGGTTGTTGATGCAACTTGTCCTCATGTAGCACGTGCTCAAAAGGCGGCAGCTGAGTTAGCTCAGAATGGAGCACGCGTCATTGTGCTGGGCGAGGCGGGTCATCCTGAAGTGCAAGGACTACAAGCTTGGGCGCTTAATGCGGGAGCTAAAGTTGATGTAGTGGGATCTGCTGAAGATATCCCTGCTGGCTTATATGACCCTGTGGGAGTGGTGGTGCAGACGACTCAAAAGCGTGCAACGCTTGATGCGATTGTGGAGGCGCTCACCGCTCAAGGACTTCATCCAATCGTAAAAAACACCATTTGTGCTGCAACTTCGCAGCGACAAGAAGCAGCTGCTGATGTGGCGGCGCAAGTTGATGCTATGGTTGTTATTGGGGGAAGGAATTCCTCCAATACAACACGCCTTGCTGAGATTTGTGAGGCGGTATGCACGCGCTCGTATCATATTGAGTCTGCCGATGAACTGCAAGAAACATGGTTTGAAGGCTGTGAGCGTGTTGGCGTAACCGCTGGCGCAAGTACACCTGAAGACCAAATTGCCGCTTGCGTCTTGCGTCTTGAGAGCATGTAGTCAGGTAAAGCTGTGATATATCCCACTTATGACATGGATAAATGTGGTTGTCAGTCAGCCGAAGAGCCATTGGCGCTCATTCGATATGTGGAGCCTTTGAGCCCAGCTGATGATGCTGGTTTTGAACCGGGGTGTGCGCTCGTAAGTGTTGATGGGTCTCCAATACGCGATCTCATAGATTGGCGTTGGCTTACTGATGCAGATGCCATAGAGGTGGGCTATAGAGATCTTGATGGCGAAAGCGGAACCGTTGAACTTGAGCGAGAACCTGGTCAAGATTGGGGTTTTGAGTTTGATGGCGTCATTTTTGATGGTATTTTGCAATGCCGAAATGCCTGTACATTTTGTTTTATGCGCCAGTTGCCTGATCATCTTCGCCCGTCGCTTACCCTGCGGGACGATGACTTTCGTTTGAGCTTTTTAAGCGGCACATTTGTAACATTTACGAATCTTAAAGAAGCAGATGAACAACGTATTATTGAGCAAGCGCTCTCTCCTTTACGTGTATCGCTTCATGCATATGATGCGCAAGTTCGCCGTCGAATTATTGGTAAGCATGCTGAACATGGTTTAGAAGCGCTCAAACGACTTCTTGCTGCTGGCATTCAATTTCATGCACAAATTGTGCTTATGCCTCATGAAAATGATGGCGATGTGCTTCGCGAAACACTCAAGTGGGCTTATGAGCAGCCGGGTATTATTGATGTATGCATTGTGCCTCTAGGATTTACGAAGTACCAAGAACGTTTTGCTGAAAGCTTTAATGATGCCTCGGCCGCAATGGAAGTGCTTAAGGTTATAACGCCTTTTCAAGAGCGTGCTCGCAGAGAACGTGGCACCCCTTGGGTGTTTGCCGCTGATGAGTTTTACTCCAATGCATATCAAGATGACTTGCTTGCTTATCTTCCTGATGCTCATTTTTATCATGACTTTGCCATGTTTGAAGATGGCGTAGGTATTATTCGCAGCTTTGTTGATGACTGGTATCTAGCTCAAGATCAGGGGCTCATCAGTGAGCTTGCGCAGCTTTGCCGAAAACACAATCGGCATATATATCTTGTGCTCGGACAAGCTACCAAGAACTTTTTCTCGGAATTGATAGAGCATTCTGATTTAGCCGGGTGGCTTCATCCGCTCTATGTTGATAACACCTTTTTTGGCGGTAATGTGGACGTAACAGGTCTTTTGTGTGGGTGTGATGTGGTGGCGGCAATAAAGGCACATGATCACAACCAGCCAAACGCACACTATGCTCTTTTGCGTGTAATGTTTAATGATAATGGTGTGACGTTAGATGATATGAGTGCACAACAAATCAAAACCGCTGCGGGGTGTGGGCTAAGCGTGGTATCCTGTCAACCGACAGAATTTTTACCAGAACTGATTGCAGACCTGTCTTAACGCAGGTTGTGCACGTAATCAAATTAAACAACGTGAGGTATAACTATGGCAATGCCAATTGTTGCGGTTGTCGGACGTCCGAATGTGGGAAAGTCCACCTTTGTTAATCGCATTGCTCAAGGTGATGAGGCAATCGTTCATGAGATGCGTGGTGTAACGCGTGATAGATCCTACCATGAAGCTGATTGGAACGGCGTAGAGTTTAAGCTTATTGATACGGGTGGTATTGAAATGGGCGACGATGACTCATTTCAAGGTTCCATTCGTTCTCAAGCATTTGCTGGTGCAAATGAAGCCGATGTAGTGGTCTTTATTGTTGATGGCAAAACCGGCATTAATGCTGATGACGAAGAGGTTGCTCGCATTCTTCGCAAATCGCACAAACCAGTATTTTTAGTGGTCAACAAAATGGACACCCCTGGTCGCGAAGATGAGCTTTGGGAGTTTTATCAGCTCGGGCTTGGTGATCCGTGGCCTGTTTCTGCAATGCATGGACATGGCACAGGAGACTTACTTGATGGCATCGTTGAGGCGCTTGCCGAAGTTGAAGTTCCTGATGTTGACGATGAAGACCCGGGCATCAATGTTGCTATTATTGGTAGGCCGAATGCGGGTAAATCATCTCTTACGAATAAACTTACTAACAACGATCGCTCAATTGTTTCAAATGTTGCTGGCACGACACGCGATGCAATTGATACACGCATTGAGCATGATGGCAAGATTTACACCATTGTTGATACCGCAGGTCTTCGTCGCAAAAGCCAAATTGATGAAGACGTTGAATACTACGGATTTGTCCGTGCAATGCGCGCAATTGACCGAGCAGACGTTGCATTGCTGGTAATTGATGCCGAACTAGGACTTACGAACGAAGATCAGCGTGTGGCAGGATATGCTGCAGAGCGTGGATGTGCCATGGTAATCGTTTTAAATAAGTGGGATTTGGTGGAAGGACCAGAAGCGAAAGCCAAAATTCGCGAGCGTATTGCGGATCGTTTGACATTTGTGGGATACGCGCCAGTGGTGGCAATTTCTGCGTTGACAGGCAAGAAAGTGGACAGGGTATGGGAAGCAATAGATACAGTCTATGCTAACTACACCCAAACTATTCCAACGAACAAGCTCAATGTTTGGCTTGCTGATGTGCGCGAAACAGGTCATACGGTTACGCAAGGCAAAACTATTTTGCGCATGAAATACGTTACGCAAACAGGCACTCAGCCACCGAAGTTTGCCTTCTTTGTAAACCGACCCGACGTGGTAACTGACAATTACAAACGATTCTTGGAAAATCGCATGCGTGCATCTTTTGATTTGGTGGGTACTCCCATAGAAATGAAGTTTAAGAAGAAGGACTAAGATGTTTGAAACTGTTGTAGGTATGATCGCTTTATTTGCGATTGCCTTTCTGCTTGGCTCAATTCCGTGGGGTGTCATTATTTCTCGGGTGTTTTATCACACCGATATTCGTCAGCATGGATCAGGAAACATTGGAACCACCAATGCTATGCGCGCAATGGGCAAAGTTGGCGGAATAGCTGTCTTTGTGCTTGATTTTGGTAAAGGTCTAGTTTCTGGTCTTATAGCAAGAGCGGTATGTGAGAGTTTTTTTACTCCTCTTGCTAGTTTTGATATAGGGCAGTTTTACCATGCAAGCATAGCCCTTGCTTTTCTTGGCTGTATTTTGGGGCATATTTTTAGCCCGTGGTTGCATTTTCGAGGTGGCAAAGGCATTGCTGTTGCAGTGGGATGTTTGTTTGTGACCTTTGGTCCTGTTGGCGCGCTCATTGAGATCATGGTCTTTGCGCTTGTCGTAATTGCGACGCGTTACGTTTCAGCAGGTTCGCTTGCGGCGGCACTACTCTGTCCATTTTTGGCGCTCTATTATTTTTGGGGCTACCCATTTGGTTGGGCATGTTGTCTGGTTGCCGCGTTAGTGGTTATTTGGGCGCATCGTTCTAATATCTCCCGTTTGCGTAATGGTTGCGAAAACCGTATAGGCGGATCCAAAACAAAGACCTCGCAGAACGAAGCTTAAGCACTGCGATCTGGGTAAGCTTTAGTGAAATAAGTAAGAAGGTTAGCTATGAAAATTGCCGTAATCGGTGCTGGTTCATGGGGTACTGCTCTTTCGCAGGTGCTTGCACGGGCGGGACATAATGTTGGTCTGTGGGCGCGAAAGCCCGAAGTGGTGCGCACGATTAATGCTGAACACTATAACCCTCGCTATTTAAGCGATGAGAAGCTTTCTGAAAACATTGTTGCTACCTTGTCCTACAAAGACGCATTGTTACGTGCACAGGCTGCGGTGATCGTGACCCCTTCAAATCTCATGCGAGGCGTTGCTCGCGCACTCAATGAGGTAGTTGATGATCAGTTCCCTCTTATTATTTGCTCGAAAGGCGTTGAAGAGGGTAGTGGTCTTTTGCCTGTTGAGGTTTTTGCTTCAGAGATGGGTAATCCTGATCGTCTTGCAGTGCTTTCAGGTCCAAATCATGCAGAAGAAGTAATTCGCAATGTTCCTTCGGGTACGGTGATTGCAAGTTCTTCTCTTGAGACAGCCTCCTTTTTCCAGGAGCTTTTCGCCACCGATACCTTCCGCACCTATACCTCTGATGATGTGTTAGGGGTGGAACTGTGTGCGGCATTCAAAAACGTTATAGCTATTGCTGTTGGCGTATCTTACGGTATTGGTTATGGTGACAATACTGCTGCAATGCTTATGACGCGTGGTCTTGCTGAGATGAGTCGTCTTGTGGTGAAGTGTGGTGGTCAGGCTATAACGTGTATGGGGCTTGCAGGCACCGGCGATCTCATTGCTACGTGTACCTCTCAGCATTCTCGCAATCGCCGTTTTGGGGAAATGGTAGCAAAGGGTGGCACGCTTGAGGAGTTTAGTGCGCAGACGCATATGGTTGCAGAAGGCGCACTTGCTTGCAAGACCCTTCAAACGCTTGCTCAAGCACACGGAGTTGAGCTACCTATTACGGATATGGTTCGTGCTGTGGTTTGGGAAGGGGAGAAGCCTCGAATTGCAGCAACAGAGCTGCTTAATCGCCCACTTAAAGCTGAGTTTTATGGTTTCTGATGGCATGAAACGCAACATGCATTTGTCGAATAGTTAACCAAAAACCAACGTAAGACTACTAACGTTTCACCCGGTTAACAGCAAAATAACTGGTATTTTACCAAGAGCCCAAATGTCTTGTTTGGGCTCTTTTCTTCGCGTATTGTACATGGTGCAAGCAGGCGATACATAAGCTTGCAAGCACCTTAACAAATCAACCCGCGGTTCGTCCTCTCTCGTGTGATCCCCCTCTCCTCTCAAACCTCAGACGAACCAATTGGCATGCGCATCTTTCCCCTTCTCCTCTCATGCGTATTGCTTAAACTAAACCCCTTTTTCAAAACCCCCACTGAAGAAGGGGTTTTTATTTTGTCGGTTTCTTCACACAAAAGCGATGTCGAAGTTGAGAGGGCAACTCATTTATATACTAAGAGCATCCTATATAACTTTAGGTGTCATCAATGGTGTATGTCAGTATCGCGCAACCCAAGTTGAGGAGCTTTATATGATTACGTCTAAACGGAAAAGGGCAGATAATGCTACCCATCGCATTATCTTGATCGTCATTGTGGTATTTGCGATATTGCTTGTCGTAGGTGGTTCTTTGCAAACATGTTCGCAGTCAGATAAGGCGGTGGAAGAGGGACTTCCTAGTTGGGCTGAGCAGGAAAAGATTCAAACGTGGACCCAAGAAGTAATTGATGATTTTAACGCGCGCGATTATGAAGCTATTGCCAGCCGTTATGCCGATGGTTCGGTTACAGCTGAGCAGCTCAGCGAAAACCTCTCTACCACTCAAGACGAGCTTGGTGCCTATACCGGAAGCGGGACAACGCAGTATCTTAATGGAACAAGCAACGGTCGTTCTTATGTCACTGATATTACGCAGGCAACTTTTGAACATGGCGAAGGAGAGTTTCGCATAAGCTTCTTCGATGATGGCTCTCTTGCGGCGTTTTACTTTTTGCGTTCTTAGTCTTCGTTTTGAGCATGCGACTCTTCAAGGAACGGAGATAAGTCAATGAGCGAATCTACTTCAAGGCGTCCTATCCATGCTTGAGTTTTTTTGCGCGTAAGGCCAGGCTTGTTAACTAACATGGTAATTGTGGTATCAGCAGCAAAACTTGGTGTGGCAGAGGTGCCCGTTTGAGCCGAAAGACCTGATGGGATATCGGCCGCTACCGCATAGGGTGCGTCTTGCGTGCGACGCATGCGCAGAGGCGAGTACCAATTTGGAGCACGCATATGTCGACCAAAGCGCTTGCCGGCAAATCGACGAGCATTGCAAAGAGTAATCCAAGTACTTTGTGGTTCGCGAACTTTTGTACCTGAAAAACCTGTACCCAGCATAGCATCAACGACGGCATCACACTCTTGGAGCTTTTCGACAATTAATTGATTGCTCGGATCTACAAGAATGGTGAGTGGCAATGATTCGCGGGCGGCATCGCTAAACACCGAAAGCGCAACGTCACAAGCTGGTTGGGCTTTTATGTGCTCGGCAAGATCAGGCGTTATAAGCGTTACCTGATATCCCATGCGCGCTAGTTCAAGACCGCACACCCAGCCATCTCCGCCATTGTTTCCCATTCCTGCAAAAATAACGACACGACCACCTTCGGCAACGTTGTGATGCACATCTTGAGCAAGCGCTTCACCTGCGTGACGCATGAGTGTTTCAAGGGAAATGCCAGATGCTGCGATAGTTGCTTCAAGAGCTTGCACCTGCGCTACATCAAGAATGACAGCTTGTGCGCGAAGCTGTTCAACGCCTGCGCAAGTCATGACGCGCGTGTTGGAGACAAGACCACTTATGAGGGTGAAGGGAATATTTTTCGCTTTCGCACGGACGGCACGAATAAGCAGGCTTATTGCCCAAATTCCAAAACAAATAAGCCAGCAGATAATGAGCTGTTTGTAATGTTGCTCCACAAATGCGGCAAGCCGGCTTGCTTCTGAGGTGGCGGCAAAGGGAAACGTTGGCGAACAGAGCAAAAACAGCAGTACAAAAAACGGTGCAAATAAGGTGAGATAACGCAGGGTGTATTGACCTGCGTGGGCAGGTGTGGCGTCGGATTGAACCGTAATGAGATGCAAGATCTTTTGACCGAGTGTTTGACCTTTACTTATGCTTGGAACCACAACGAATACCACCGCAAAACCAATAAGCGAAATCACGAAGAGCGCCGTAAGAGGCATGTGTTGTATGTATGCGATGACGTCAGTGGCTGGCTGCGTTAAAAACACAGCCTCGCTGGGAAAGACTGCAAGGTATCCCGCACCAAGAACTACTACAAAAAGAAGATAGAACAAACAATCAAGCGCAAAAGAAATGAAACGTTTGGTGGCCGATGCGCGCATACCAGCAATACGTGCTTGTTCATTCATAAGGCGAATATTTGGAAGGATTCGAAGGAGCGGTCCGGCAACAAGGTAGCCCACAATCGCTCCTAAGGTGTTGAGAATCAAGTCGTCAACATCGAAAAGCCGATAGGGATGTGCATAGAGACCCCATAGACCGGTAAGCTGCGAGAGCTCAAAAAAGAGCGTCGTGCTCAATCCAATCAGAAATGTTTGGATGAAGTTGCGTCGGAAGTAATAACGAAGATAAACGCCCAAGGGAACAAGAAGCAAAACATTGAAGAATGCTTCATAGATGTCGGGAGATTTGAGCCATGCAATCCAAGTAGAGGGATCGCTTGGAACGAGCGGTTGTGCGGCCAAAATAAGTTGAAGCGTGTGAAATGGCTGCAATTGGGGGTGGGCAGCATAGGCTACATAGGCGTTATGGTCTGCAGGAAGTGGCAGTATCACCATGAAATAGGCAATAAGCATATAGAGTACAAAAGAATATACAACAAGCGTATGAAGTGCTGGGATTGAACCATACTTACGATATTGATAAATCATATATGGAAGGGTGATAAGCGCGGCTACAAAAGGAAAGGTTTCAAGACCGCTTAAGATATCTGCAGTATAAACGTTCATAAAAATCTCAACTTCGTACGCTAAAGGGTATGTAGCTTGACGTCTGTTGCCTATTCGTTTTTGTGGGGGTGTTGCTCAAGGAGCAGCAGCCCTTCTTTGATTTTTGTTCCAGAGGCATAACCTGTAAGCGAACCATCGGTTCCGATAACGCGATGGCACGGTATAAAGATTGGCAACGGGTTTTTGTTATTTGCACCACCAACGGCGCGGTAAGATTGAGGATGACCAATTTGTTCGGCAATTTGCTTGTATGTTCTTGTTTCGCCATATGGAATTGTTAAAAGTGCTTCCCATACAACTTTTTGAAAGGGAGTACCTTCAGGATTGAGGGGAACAGAAAACGCAAAGCGTTTGCCTGCGAAGTATTCTTGCAGTTCAGTGGCGGCTTGATTGGTGAGTTCGGTAGGTTTTTTGATACCGTTTAAAACTTGTTGCCCGAAAACCACACGAGTAAGGGCTGAGCCATCACTTTCGAGTGTGATCATTCCGCGAGGTGTCTGATACGTAAAAAACGTGCGATTTGTGCGCTGCATATCGCTCCTTGATCTCGTGGAAAGGTGTTTGTTTATTATAATGCAGATACGTATTAGCTATACGTGCAGGTTTTATGCACATCTTCAAGGAGTCCGCCCATGTTTGAACCGGTCAAAATTGCACCTTCAATTCTTTCAGCTGACTTTATGCACTTAGCGCGTGATATTGAGCGCATTGATAAAGGAGGTGCTGGGTTTATCCATGTGGATGTTATGGATGGCCATTTTGTCAACAATCTCACCATGGGGGTGCCTGTCATCAAGCAGCTCAAAGGCGTGACCGATGTACCGCTTGATGTGCATCTCATGATTGAAAACCCGCAAAAACAACTCCCTTGGTATTTAGATGCAGGTGCAGATATTGTAACGGTGCATGCTGAAGTTGCGGACGAAGATCAGCTGGTAGAAATCATTGATCAGATTCATGCTGCTGGCGCAAAAGCGGGTGTGAGTGTAAAGCCTTCAACGTCGCTTGAGGTGCTTGAACCTGTCATTGATAAGGTTGATATGGTTTTAGTTATGAGTGTAGAACCCGGCTTTTCAGGTCAAAGCTACATAGAAGGAAGCGATGATCGCGTGGCCAGCGTTGTAGCTATGGCAAAAGCTCATAACGCTTCACCGCTGATTGAAGTTGATGGTGGTATGAATACCCAGACCGTCGGAAAAGTGTGCGCTCAAGGTGCTGATGTGATTGTGTGTGGAAACGCGGTATGTGGAGCGCCTGATCCAGCTTGTGCGCTTAAAGAGATTGAGCGAATTGCAAACGAGGCGCAGCCTGCCCTTGATGCGTAGAAGCATCCCGAAACGCTAAGAAGGAATTATGAGTTTTACCTGTGATGATACGTATGTATATTTAGACTATGCTGCAACAGCACCACTTACCGAAGAGGTGGCAGCAGCAATGGCGCCTTATCAGGTGGGCGGAAGAGATACTATTTTGGTGAATGCTAACGCAAATTCTCTTCACACTCCTGGTCGTAGCGCTTTTGCTGCACTTGAAGCTGCGCGAAAAACAGTCGCGAAAGCGCTGGGAGCTGCGAGACCCACTGAAATTATCTTTACTTCTGGTGCTACGGAGGCAGATGATAGTGCGCTTATTGGGCTTGCGCAAGGAGCACGCGAAGTGCTGCGTCTTAAGGGCGCACTTCCCGAAAAGCCTCACATTATCGTTTCGGCAATAGAGCATGATGCTATTTTGGCTCCTGCAAAAAAACTTGAATCGCTCGGATTTCGTGTATCCCGTCTTGAGGTTAATGCACAAGGGTTTGTTGAGGTGCGAGCTTTGGAGGAAGCGCTTTGCGTCGATACTGTGCTTGTGTCAGTGCAAGCTGCAAATAGTGAAGTAGGCAGCATTCAGCCAATTGCTCAACTTGCTCAAGTATCTCATGATCACGGAGCGCTCTTTCATACGGACGCAGTGCAAGCGCTTGGCAAAGCGCCTGTTGATGTAGGCGAGTGGGGGGTTGATGCTGCATCATTTTCTGCGCATAAAGTGGGTGGACCTAAAGGGGTTGGCGTACTTTATCTCAAGGCGCGTACTTCTTTTGAGCCCTACCTGCTCGGTGGTGGTCAAGAATCGGGCATGCGTTCTGGTACGCAAAATGTTGCAGGTGCAGTGGGATGTGCAACTGCTGTGTTTGACGCGCAATCTCTTCAAGAACAAGAAGCGGCACGCTTGAGGCAGTTAAGAGATTATCTGTACGCAGAATTAACTCAACTTGATGGTGTGGATGCAACCGTTGAGGTGGATCCGGGAAGCTTTGACTTTTTGCCAAATATTGTGCATGTGTTGGTGAAGGGTCTTGAGAGCGAGACGCTCATTTTGCGCCTTGATATGCTTGGTTTTGGTGTATCGGGTGGCTCGGCTTGTTCGTCCCTTTCCCTTGAGCCTTCTCACGTACTCAAAGCCATGGGCGTGTCTACTGATCGGGCGCGTGAGGCGTTACGTATCTCTATGGGTAGATATACTACCCAAGATGATGTTCATCGTTTTGTTGACGCATTTAAAAAGGCATGTACCTGGGAGTAGCATTTATGGAACTCATTACTACACATACCCACACCAACTTTACAAATCATGGCGAAGGCAGTGTTGAGCAGTTGGTGTGCGCCGCAAAGGCGGCTGGAATTACCACATTGGCAATAACAGAACATTTTCCCTTGTCAAAAGCAATGGATCCTGAGCAATATTTGTCGATGCGTACTGAGAACATGCCACATTATTTGGCTGAGATTAAACAGGCTCAAAAGAAGCATCCAGATATTGAAATACTTTGTGGTACTGAACTTGATTGGTTGGGAGACTTTGAAGACCGCGTCTTAGATCCTGCCGATTTCGCTCCCTTTGATGTTGTTTTGGGTTCGGTTCATTTCGTAGACGGATGGGCTTTTGACGATCCTGCTGAACGTGGTCGCTGGGATGAGGTTGGCCCTGATGCTATTTGGCGTCGCTATTTTGAGATCTGGTGTGAGGCGGTTGTTTCTGATGCCCCTTTTCAGATAATGGCGCATCCAGATTTAGCGAAAAAGTTTGGCATTTACCCATCATTTGATTTGATGCCGCTTTATGAACAAGCAGCTGAAGCGTGTGCTTCTTCTGGTCGCATGATTGAAGTAAATACATCAGGTGCTCATTATGCCTGCGCTGAAATGTTTCCTGCTCCTGATTTGTTGCGAGCTTTCTGTCGTGCTGGTGTGGAGTGCACAGTGGGTACTGACGCACATACACCTGGCAATGTTGCCCGTGGTATTGAGCAGGCGTATCAGTTGCTGCTGCAAGCAGGTTACCAAACAGTAACGGTGCCGACAGCGGATGGGGATAGACGCCACATAACTATCGCGTAAAGTGTAGAGTGGCTTTGCAGGCTTAAGCATAAGGAGTGATGAGTATGGATTCATCATCAGCATATACCCCTCAACCTTCGCAAACAGGGCAAGATACGTTGGCAAAAATTGCAAAAGGTTCTCTATCAAAACCGTCGGTTACTATGACTGTGGGTGCTCTTGAGGCGGCTTTAATAGCCGAGTTTCCCCTTGCCGATGGAGAGGCGTGGGATCGCTCAGGTTTGAGCGTTGGAGATCCTGCGCGATTGGTGGAGGGTGTTGCTGTTGCGCTTGACCCAACGGTTGATGCCATTGAGGCTGCCGCAGATGCCGGTGCCAATGTGTTAGTTACGCATCACCCGCTTTATCTTCAGCCACCTGCAACATTTGCCCCCGCTTCCTCTGTTGCGGCAAATGAGGGTGCGGGTGTTTGGGCGGCCATTTCGCGTGGTGTTGCAGTTATGTCCTTTCATACCTGCCTTGATGTGAGCACTAAAGCGCAACGAGTGCTTCCAGGGATGCTGGGGTTGCGCTTTGAGCGTGTCTGTGTGCCTCTTCCCGATACGGCAGGGAAGGGATATGGTCAGGTTTGTTCATTTGAGGGATCGCCTCTCACGCTTGGTCAACTTGCTGCTCGCTGTACGTCGGTATTCGGCCGTGCGCCTCGTGTTTGGGGTGATATTTCGCGCACACTTGAACGAGTGGTAACATGCACAGGATCGCTTGGAGAGGTGGGTCAGGTTGCGCGTGCCCAGCAAGCAGATTGTGTAATTTGTGGCGAAGTGAAATACCATGATGCACTTGCTCTTTCTCAAGCTGGTCTTGATATTATAGAAATTGGACATGATTCTTCAGAGTTGCCGCTTGCAACTGTTTTGGCTGCTACCGTTGAATCTCTTGGCTTTAGTGATGGTCAAGTACTTATTATTGACCAGAGGAATAATTGGACTTATCCAGAAACGGTTCGCGTGTAAGGAACAATTATGCAAGTAGACGCACGAGTACTTGGTGTTTTATTGCAACTACAGCAGCTCGATATTGAGATTCATCAGCTTCAAAAACAACTTGAAGAGCTTCCGCAACGAAAGACTATTTTAGATACGCGTGCTAAAAAGAAGCAAATTGAGCAAAAAAGCGAGCAGATTTCTGCGATGCATGCAACTGCTGAAGCGCAATGCACGGTGCTCAGTGATGAAGATAGCGCACTTGCTGCAAAACAAAAGCGCATTCAGGATGAAATTGATTCTGTGAAAGGTGATTATCGTTCTGTAGAGTCTCGCACCAAAGAATTGAATGGTGTGGCAAAGCGTCGAGCTGTTCTTGAGAATGAGATTTCGGCGGCGCTTGATGAACTGAGTAAGATTGAAGCAGTTCAAGCGCAAGTTGCTCAAGCGCTTGAAAGCTTGAATGCTCAAGAGGCGAAAGCTACAGAAGGATTTATTGCCGCAGGCGGCAAAATCAAGCAAACGCTTGCGCAAAAGCAAGCGCTTCGCAATGCGCTGGTTGAAGAACTTCCTGAAGAGGTTCATAAGGTATATGAAAAAACTGCACAGCGAACAGGTGGTGTAGCTGTTGCGCGAATTCAAGAGAGCATGTGTGGTGCTTGCCGCAGACCTATTGAACAGGGAAGACTTGTTGATCTAAAGCGCCAGGGCAACCTGGTAACCTGTCCTCATTGTCAACGCATGTTGATATTGGCATAAGCCGTATCGTTTGTAATGAATACAGTTTTGCAATAAAAAAAGAGCCCCTCGGGGCTCTTTGAATTTCGAGCGTGTATGCAAAGACACGCACAAGAAAGGACTAAGCGCGCTCTACTTTGCCAGCCTTCATGCACTTGGTGCAAACGTTGGCTTTGCGAACGTTGCCATTCTTGTCCTTGATGGTGACTTTTTGGATGTTGGGCTTAAACCAACGGTTCGTCACACGATGCGAGTGGCTGATGCTGCGACCTGCTGCAGGTGCTTTGCCACAAACTTCACAAACCTTCGACATTGTTCATCACTCCATATACGTCATATCTCGGTGTTGGTGACCTGCCAAAACACCGTCGATGCCAAATCAGCTTTCCAACTATAGCATACCTTTATAAGCGAATACAAGAAATATTCGCCCGAAGGAACTCAATATGCCTCATTCCATCACGAAGATCCAAAATATTTAGCGTTTCCGTGGAATGGTTTTCGGCGTGCTGACGATAGTACCAAAGTTTCTGTTGTTTGCGCTATACTTTTTCAGTTGAATTGCGTTCCTGTGCGCGAGTGTTTGCGCTGAGAAAGGATGAATATGAACGAAACGGTAGCTGGCAACCTTCATGTTGCTAATGATGTTTTAGCTGATATGGTTGGAAATGCTGCGCTGGAGTGTTATGGCGTAGTTGGAATGGCTGCACCTTCTGCAGCTGACGGGATTGCCAAGTTGTTGCCGGCGTCTCGCTTGCGTCGTGGTGTGATTGTGACCGCCACAGAAGCAGGGGTTCATGTTGATCTCTATGTCATTATTGAATACGGAACCAACATTAATACTGTTTCACAAAACCTCATTGATGCAGTGACGTTTGCATTGAGCGAGTATGCATGCGTGCCGCTTGATGGTGTTGAAGTTCATGTGCAAGGTGTTAAAGTTCGAAAGTAAACAACCATCGATTATGACCTGCGTATGCGAGCAGTAGATGTATTCCCGAGGAGAATAAATACCTATGTCTGAATCTTATACAACCAACGACTTACTTAATGCCATTGCCGTTGCTAGTAAAACGCTTTCTGAACGCAAAGAAGAGATCAACAAACTCAACGTATTTCCCGTGCCCGACGGAGATACGGGAACCAACATGTCGCTCACCCTTGAGACGGTCGTTGATAATTTGGCGAATTTGCCAATTGGTGCAACGGGTGCTGAAATTCGCAAAGCCATTACAACAGGCGCTTTGATGGGTGCACGTGGTAACTCAGGTGTTATTACTTCGCAAATCTTGCGCGGTTTGTGCGAGGGAAGTGTTGGATTTGAGACGATGAGCACCGAAGCGCTTGAGTCAGCCTTTGCGAAGGCGCAAGAGGTTGCATTCCATGCTGTTCGCAAACCGGTTGAAGGCAC
The DNA here is from genome assembly GCF_943193125.1 of Adlercreutzia agrestimuris. Lineage (GTDB taxonomy): Bacteria > Actinomycetota > Coriobacteriia > Coriobacteriales > Eggerthellaceae > Xiamenia > Xiamenia agrestimuris. The sequence goes on along the minus strand of NZ_CALPCX010000005.1, from coordinate 66,007 downwards.
GATTTTAACGGTGCTTAAGGATTGTGCTACTGCTGCAAAAAATGCGCGCAAAAAGAAGCTCAACTTAGATGAGGCACTTGATGCCATTGTGAGCGAGGCCTATGCATCTGTGCAACGTACGCCAGATTTGCTGCCGGTATTGAAAGAAAATGGCGTTGTTGACGCTGGTGGTTTTGGTCTTGCAATTCTTTTCGATGCATTTATTTCAGCGCTTATTGGTAAAGAAGGTCCTTTAGGTGACGTGCTGGCATTTTCTCGCACAACCGCGCCAAAAGTTGAGATTGAGCAAATAAATGACTGGGAAGGTTCGCAGTATCGTTATTGCACAGAGTTTTTGGTGCATTCGGATACGCTTGAAGTTGAAGAAGCGCATGACTTTTTGACCACTATGGGAGATTGTGACTTATTGGTTGGTATTCATCCAAACTTTAAGGTGCATGTTCACACCAATCGTCCTGACCAAGTGTTGCAATATTTCCTTGATCACAACTCGCAGATTTCTGAAGTACATATTCATAATATGCAACTGCAAAGTGCAGCCCGCACTTCTTCGCTAGCAGAAGAACAAGCTGCCCCCGCAAAGAAACTCGGCTTTGTTGCCGTAGCAAGTGGTGAAGGAAACGCAAAGATTCTTGAGAGCTTGGGGGTTGATATTGTAGTTTCTGGTGGTCAGACCATGAATCCTTCAACGAAGGATCTTTTGGATGCCGCTGAGCAAGTTAATGCTGAGACCGTCATCATCTTGCCTAATAACAAAAATATTATCATGGCAGCTCAGAGCGCAGCAGAGCTTTCTGAAAAGCCCTGTGCGGTTGTTCCAACGCGCTCGGTGCCTGAGGCCTTTGCTGCGCTCTTTGGAGTAGATGAAGATGCAACGCTGGAAGAGAACGTTGAGAGCATGACTGAGTCGTATGCTGATGTGGTTACTGGTGAAGTGACAACCGCCATCAAAGACTCCAAAGACGCTCACGGTAATCCCATTAAAGAGGGCGACGTCATTGGTATTGCTAATGATGCTATTGAGATTGTGGGTTCTGACATAGAAGCAGTAGTCATGGATCTGCTTGACGCAATGGATGCAGGCGAAGCTGACACTTTGACACTCCTTGCGGGACAAGATATGACCGACGAGACGCTTGATGCATTAGTTGAACGCATCGAAGAGCTCTACGATGATCTAGAAATTGATGCTCATCGCGGGGATCAACCGCTCTACCCGATGGTTTTGTCTGTTGAGTAATATAGTCATAGATCGGCTCAGTGCAACCCTTGCGCTTGACGAGCCTGTCTCTCGAGTTCGTCTAGTAAGTCCTGCTCGCGCAAAGGCGCTGGCAGGACTTGGCATTTCAACGATTCGCGATCTTATAACGCATTATCCGCGACGCTATATAGATTTGTCGCATAAACTCAGTGTGGCAAACGCAAGCATTGGGGCAACGTGCACCATTGAAGGCGTGGTTCATGAGGTGAAGCTTAAGCGACCAAAACCCCGCCTAGCGCTGGTGGAGATAACGCTTGTTGATGATACTGGCACGCTTATGGTGACGTGTTTTCGCCAACCTTGGCTTGCGGAGCAGATCAAAAGTGGCATGCGCATTGCGGTTGCAGGAAAAGTCGAATTTAATTATGGCTTCAAGCGCATGACGAATCCCTATATAGAAAAACTTGAAGGGAATGAAGTTGCCGAGGGTATGATTATTCCGGTGCATCCGGCATGTGAAAAGATTTCTCCAGCGTGGATGCGGCGTTTGGTGGATTCTGCACTCCAGCACACATGCGGCATGCTTGATCCGTTGCCGTTAGAGCTGCGTATGCGCTATAAACTCATGAGCAGGCAAAATGCGCTTGCATGCATTCATTTTCCGCGATCTATGGATGAGGTTGCACAAGCGCGCCGACGTCTCATTTATGAAGAGGTGCTGCTTCTCCAGCTTATGATGCTTTCGGAGGGGGCAAAGCGAAGTGCGGGGATTGCGCCATGTGTGCATGATATTGACGGAGATATTGTGCGTCTGCTGCCCGAAAAACTTCCCTTTGAGCTGACCGATGAGCAAGTATCTGCAAAAAATGAAATCCTTGCGCACATGGCTGAGCCAAAAGCCATGAACCATATGTTGCTCGGCGATGTTGGTACGGGCAAAACTGCGGTTGCAGCTTTTGCGCTTGCAGCTTGCGCAGAGAGCGGTGGCCAAGCTGTGCTTATGGCGCCAACAGAAGTGTTGGCTGTTCAGCACAGCGAAAAGCTCGGTCAAATTTTCGATCAGCTTGGTGTTTCCTGGGCGCTTCTGAGTGGTTCTACGACGCCAAAAGAAAGGGAAGCAATCTTAAAAAAACTCTCATCAGGTGATATTACTCTTTTGTTTGGTACGCATGCTGTACTTGAAGATGATGTGCATTTTGCTCGCCTTATGCTTGCGGTCATTGATGAGCAGCAGCGTTTTGGCGTAGATCAACGTGCTGCGCTTTTGGCAAAAGGTCAAGCACCTGATGCGCTCTATCTGACTGCAACACCTATTCCGCGAACGCTTGCGCTTGCGCTTTATGGTGATCTTACGTTGTCGTATATCAAGCACCGTCCGCATGATTCGGCGAAGCGCCGTACGGTTGTGTGCCATAAGGAAAGTCGCGGTGTTGCTTATGAGGCAGCTCGTGAAGCACTTGAACGAGGTGAACAGGTGTATGTGGTGTGTCCTCTCATTGGGCAAGACACCCAAGCACGCGACGAAAAGGCACAGACGCGCAAACGCGAGGTTGATGAAGAAGCATATGAGTATGCCGCAATTTCTATTGAAGATGATACTGATCTTGCGTTTGATAACGTGAGTGCAGCCACACAAGAAGTGGCATATCTTAAACACTCGCTTTTCCCTGACTTTGAGGTTGCCCTTTTACATGGGCGCATGTCAAGTACTGAAAAACAAGACATCATGGAGCGTTTTCGCCAAAATGAGATCAACATCTTAGTGGCCACAACGGTAATTGAAGTTGGTGTTGATGTACCCAATGCTACCGTTATGATTATTGAAGATGCAGATAGATTTGGTTTGTCTCAGCTGCATCAATTGCGAGGGCGCGTTGGCAGAGGTACAAAGCCTGCTGAGGTGTATTTAGTTTCTGCGTCTCGAACGGATACTGCGCTTGCACGTTTGCGCGCAATGGAGAAAACCGATGATGGTTTTGAGTTGGCAACATATGATTTGTCATTGCGCCGTGAAGGTGACATTTTAGGAAATCGCCAAAGTGGTGCTTCGGTATTGAAGCTTGTGAATGTCGTGCGCGATGGCGCTGTTATTGAGGCCGCTCATGCGGACGCTTGTGAACTTCTCAAGTTTGATCCGCATTTTGAATTGCCAGAAAATCAGGTGCTTATGCGCGAAATGCGTCGCATGTTTGCTGGCGAGCATGTTGTAAGTGGGGGATAGTGGTGCGAATTATTGCAGGTGAATACCGGGGACGGACTATATCGGCTCCTAAAGGTGACGCAACGCGACCAACAACAGATCGGGTTCGTGAGTCATTGATGAGTATGATACAGAGCGCCGCAGGATTTGAGGATGCACGCGTCTTGGATGCTTTTGCTGGATCGGGTGCGCTCGGAATTGAAGCATTGAGCCGGGGTGCTTGTTCGGTGCAATTTTATGAGCGTGCTCCAGTAGCGTTGCGAACCATTCAGAAAAATCTTGCAACACTTGGAATTGATACACGGCAAGCGCGCGTGCAAAAAGGTGATGTATTGTCGAATGCTCAAAGCTTGTATGGCATCTTTGATATAGTTTTCCTTGATCCGCCTTATGCATATGATGCGGAACAGATCATCGGTTTTCTCAGCGAGCTTTACCAGGGGCAAAAACTCGCTTCTGATGCGGTATGTGTGTATGAGCATGATGCAAAAGATGACCAATCTGTTGACAATTCGCTGGCGTCTTCGCCCTTTGAGTTGCTAAAGCGCAAGAGGTTTGGCGATACTATGGTAGATCTTATTGTCATCAAAGATGACAGCCACGATGGCGAAGAAAGGTAAGCTTACATGAAGCGTGTCATAACTCCTGGAACGTTTGACCCAATCACATCGGGACATATTGATGTCATAACTCGTGCCGCTTCAATTTCTGATGAGGTTATTGTTGCGGTGGCAGCTTCGCCTAAAAAGCATCCGCTCTTTAGTCTCGAAGAACGTGCCGACCTTGCAAAGCAAGCACTTGCGCATTTAGATAATGTTCGCGTTGAACCCTTTACCGGTTTGCTTGTTGATTTTTGTAAGAGTATGGAAGCAAACGTTATCGTAAAAGGTCTTCGAGCGATAACGGACTTTGAATATGAGTTTCAAATGACGGCACTCAATTATGAGTTAAACCAGGATCTTGAGACATTGTTTATCATGTCTCCGCCAAGCTATATGTATCTTTCGTCTTCTATCGTACGTGAGATTGCAAGCCTTGGTGGCGATGTTTCGCAGTTTGTTCCGCCTTGTGTAGATGAGGCGCTCAAAGAAAAATTTGCCACCGCGTTGCTTTAAGGTTGACGGGAGTTTTATAAAGCATGTTAGAATAATAAAACGCATGCTTTGGTGTGCCTATATTCGCAAAATAAACGTAGCAGGACAGGTGGAAGGACAATCATGGATGAAACAGGAGTATTGGGGCTTTTAGAAGAGCTTTCAATTCTGCTTGAGGACGCAAAGCCAGTATTTGGTAAGGGTAACTTGCGCCAAGTTGATATCAACGCCGCGTTTGAGATCATGGATGAGATTCAGGAGATGTTCCCGTCTGAGTTCGCGCAGGCGCGTCAGATTGTTCGTGAGCGTCAAAGCTTGCTTGATGATGCTGAGGCTGAAGCAAATCGCATGATTGAAGATGCACGCAGTCAAGCCTTGACAATCGCGAGTGAGCAAGAAATCGTTCGCATTTCGCAACAGCAAGCTGATCAGGTGTTAGCTGATGCTCGTGAGCTTGAGCGTCAAACGCGTGCTGGGGCTGAAGACTATGCAGATGAAGTCTTTGGTCATGTTGAACAAAGTCTTGATACGCTTTTGAATAATGTTCGTCGTTGTCGTGATCGCCTCAACGCCAACTCAGTTGCTGTGAATCGCTAGGTTTTCATGGAAAAGCTTGAGCTGCACATCCCTCAATCTCTCTTCAGTCCAGCTGCCTATGAGCATTTTGAGGGTGAATACCCCCTTGAGATTCTCAAGGCGGGTCCGGATCTCTATTCATTTGCTCAACCGCTTACCTATAGCGTTGACGTAAGTAACACAGGAGATGCGCTTCTTTTGACGGGTACTGTTGAGGGTGAGGCAACCACTTCATGTGCACGTTGTCTTGAGCCGTTCTCTTTTCCTGTTACCGGTGAAATTGAAGGCTATTTTTTAATTCACGAAGATGACGAAGCTCCAGAGGATATGGAAGAGGAAGAATTTGAGGTTCTTCCTGCAAACAACACGATAGATTTAGCAACGTATCTCCAAGCTGCTCTTTTGCTTGAAGTGCCGCTGGTGCCGCTTTGTAAAGATGAGTGCGCGGGAATTTGTCCAACGTGCGGCGTAAATCTCAATGAGGAATCTTGTTCATGTGAGCCGCAAAATGAACATCCTGTTGCTGCGAATAATCCGTTTGCGGTTTTGAAAGATCTTCCTTTGTCTGATTAATATGAGATGAATGCAGGTCAGCAAGAAACAGTAATAAGAATTCGTAACTGGGTCGCCTCGCTTGATATCGTTCAGGTGGGGCGACATTTTGCGTTTGCAGGAGTTGCGGGCGTCTTAGGCTCACTTGCTTCAATTGTGCTTTGTTTGCTTGTTGAAGAGTCTTATGATCTTTTTCTCGCTCATCGAGCTTTGCTGTATCTTTTGCCCGCATTAGGTATTGCGTCACTTCTTTTGTATCGTCTTTGTGGACTGCCCTTAACGCTTACAACGGAAGAGGTTGTGGCGCATCTTCGGACCAATCGTCCTGTTTCAGGCAAATTGTCTTTCGCAATCCTATTAGGTACTGCATTGACGATTTTGGGTGGCGGGTCTGTTGGTAAAGAGGCAGGAGCGCTTCAAATGGGCGCATCGCTTGGGCAGGTGAGCGCTCAGCCGTTTAAGCTGGGGTCTCTTCACAAGAATCGTCAGCGAGATTGCACGGGTTTTGCGGCAGCATGCGGTATGGCATCGTGTTTTAGCGCGCTATTCTTTGCGCCGCTTGGATCAACTCTGTTTGTTTTAGAGTTTTCTCGGTTTGATAAAACGCTTTTACATCGTATTCCCGCACTTCTTATTGGGTGTTTTACTGGCTTCGCGATTTCAAAAGCTGTCAATATTGGTGATCATATTCTGCCGGCAATCACTCCGCCCTTTTCGGGGGAGGTAGTGTTCTCTTGTTTGATTGTTGGTCTGGCGTGCGGCGTGGTTGGTATGATCTTTTCGCAGGGGATAAAGCGTTTGCGTAGGCTTTTGTTGGCTCATGTACGAAACCCCTATATTGCTGTTTTTGCGGGTGGTTTGATTTTTATTGCGCTCATTATGTGTTTTGATTGGGTTGCGTTTACTGGTACCGGTTCAACACTTTTGACAAACGCGCTTAAGGGCGAAGGTGTTGCGGAGGATTTCGCTATTAAGCTTATACTAACTATGATCTGTTTGGGCTTTGGCTTTAAGGGTGGCGAGATTATGCCTATGTTTACCATAGGATCGCTCTTAGGGTTAAGTTGTTCGCTTATGTTGGGAAATGGTGAAACAGCTTTTTGCGCTGCTTTAGGGCTTGTCTCATTTTTTGCCGCCGCAAGCAAGTGTCCACTAGCCGCAATCCTTATAGGGTGCGAGACACTTGGTTGGACGTGTTTGCCTTATTTGGTGGGCGTGGCTGCCTGCTCGTTTGGAACACGCCTCTTCTGTGATAAGCTTGTAGAGGTTGTTACGCAACGTTTCGGTACTTTATCCGAAAGTTGAGAGTTTATGCTTGAAAGCACACAGGAGCTTTGATACTATACCAGTTCGCGTGTTTACTTTGCGAAACGAGCGAGCGTATTATCGCTCGAGATACTTGAAGGAGTTAGATAATCATGGCAGTACCTAAGCGCAAAATGGGTCGTGCTCGCACCCATGCCCGTCGCAGCAGCAATGATAAAATTGCGGCTCCAGCACGTTCAGTGTGCCCGCAGTGTGGTGAAGCAAAGCTTCCGCATCGCGTGTGCCCCAACTGTGGTTTCTATAAGAACCGTGAGGTTATTGAGACAGAATAACCCATTTGCGTATGTATGCGCATGATGAGCCTCCCATATCTCGCAAAGATGCGATTGGTTGGGAGGCTTTTTCGCGTTGCAGCGCAAACTTGCATAACTTTTGTCTATGCAGTGCACACCACTACCAAGGAGGTCGACGATGGCCAATTCGGTTATTGTCGCAGTTGATGCGATGGGCGGAGATAACGCCCCTGAAGTTGTTTTAGAAGGCGTTGCTTTGGCGCTTTCGCGTCGTGATGATCTAGAGGTTATTCTCTGTGGCAACGCAGATGTTGTTGAGCCTTTTTGTTCACAACATGAGCGTGCTCATGCGCAGATAACCACAGAAGTCATTGAGATGGCTGAGCATCCGGCTGCGGCAGTTCGTTCTAAGAAGGATTCTTCGCTGGTTGTGGGGTGCCGCTTGGTGAAAGAGGGAAAAGCACATGGCTTTTTTTCGGCAGGCTCTACGGGAGCTTGTTTGGCAGCGGGAACCCTTGTGATGGGTCGCATAAAAGGTGTTATGCGACCGTGCTTGGCAACGGTTATCCCTTCTCCTGTGCGTCCTGTTGTTATGGCTGATGTTGGTGCCAATGCTGATTGCAAACCTGAATATCTTGTTCAATTTGCTCAAATGGCAAGCGTATATGCGGAAAAGGTAATAGGTATTCCTCATCCAAAAGCGGCGCTATTGAACATAGGTGAAGAGCCTGAAAAAGGATCGGTGTTTGCACAAGAAACATACCAGCTTATGTCCAAGCAGCTTGACAACTTTGCGGGCAACGCTGAGGGTGGCGATATTTTGGCTGCAAACTTTGATGTTGTCGTTACTGATGGGTTTACAGGAAATGTGTGCCTTAAAACCATTGAAGGCACCTCTAAGACGCTGTTCAAAACGCTTAAAAAAGTATTGATGGGCTCGTTTGTCTCTAAGCTTGGAGCGATTGCTCTTAAGGGAAGCTTGAAGAAGCTTATGAAGCAAATTAGTCCGGACACCTATGGTGGAGCACCTCTGTTGGGAGTAAAAGGAGCGCTTTTGGTGGGGCATGGCTCTTCAAACGCACTTGCCGTATGCAACGGTGTCTTGACCTGTGCAAGCACGGTTTCTGCAGGGGTGTCTGATATAATTTCGCAAGCAGTAGCAAAACCAAATGATAAGAACGATTAGACGGATATAGAGGGAAAACGCAGGCAGGATGGTGAATGGAGTGAGCCAAAACAGCGACACCTCAGGGCAGCTGAGTGGCTTTGGTTTGTCCTATCATGATGATGCGTTATCAGCTGAGGATATTCTCCTAACTGAGGAGCAAAAACACAAGCTTGAGCGCGCACAAGAGATCTTAGGATATACCTTTGTCAACAAGCATTTATTGTTGTCGGCTATTACGCACCCTTCGGCCACTGAGGGTAAGGCAGTCAAGTTTTCATATGAGCGTCTTGAATTTTTAGGTGATAGTATTTTGGGAGCCATTGTGGCCACTATTGCTTTTGATAGTTTTCATGAACTTGACGAGGGTGGTCTGACGCGCATCAAGGTGGCTCTTGTATCAGGCAGTAGTCTCTCTTCCGTAGCAGAAAAGCTCGGGTTTGCCGATGTCATCGTGTTTGGTTCTTCAGAAACCGGCACCGGCAAGCGCGGTCTTCATTCGGCATTAGAGAACGTCTATGAAGCTGTTACCGCAGCATTGTATCTAGATGGTGGTTTAGATGCGGCGGTTAATTTTGTGAATCGCACGCTTATACCACGTATGTCGCTTGATATGGCAAAAGAGCCAGAAAATCCCAAGAGCGCACTTCAGGAAAAGCTGCAAGAGGATGGCATTACGCCAACATATAAGCTCGTTGAAACGCAAGGACCGCCTCATGATAGAACATTTGTTGCGCAGGTATTTGCGGGAAACCAGGGGCTAGCGCGCGGTACTGGAAGAACTAAAAAAGAGGCAGAGAGCCAGGCGGCAAAATCTACACTTGCTCGCTTAGGTGAGTTTTTTGGTCTTGGTCTTGATGAGGAAGCGAAGGCAGAGCGCGCTGAAAAAGCCAAGCAGGCAAAGGCTGAACAGGCGGCCGCTAAAGCCGAAAAGGCAGCTCAAGTAAAGCAGGCAAAAGCCGAGCAAGCAGCTGCTAAAGCCGAAGAGAAGGCGCGCAAAAAATCAGAACGCGAACGTGCTAGGCACCACAAATAGGGTAGGAGAGCATGCATCTTAAGTCACTTGTCTTAAAGGGATTCAAATCATTTGCTGATCGTAGCGTATTGGCTCTTGAGCCAGGCATTACGGCAATTGTGGGTCCTAACGGCTCGGGTAAATCAAACATATCTGATGCGGTTTTGTGGGTGCTTGGCGAACGTAACGCCAAGCATCTTCGCGGTCAGGCTATGGAAGATGTTATCTTTGCTGGTTCTTCTGCGCGCAAAAGCGTAGGTGTGGCCGAGGTTGATCTGGTTTTAGATAACACTGATGCAACATTGCCAGTTGAATATAATGAAGTAGTTATCACGCGTCGCATGTATCGCTCTGGTGAGAGTGAATATCTCATCAATGGTACAGTTGCTCGTCGTATGGACGTGCTTGAGATTCTGCACGATTCCGGACTGGGTTCGGGCACCCACTCTATCATTTCGCAAGGATCACTTGATTCTATTTTGCAATCAAAACCCGAAGACCGTCGCGCTCTCATAGAAGAGGCGGCAGGTGTTTTGAAACATAAGCAACGCAAGGCGAAGTCTGAGCGCAAGCTTGCTTCTATGGATGTGCACCTTTCGCGCGTAAAGGATGTCGCGGGAGAAGTGCAACGTCAGCTCGGACCGCTTGAGCGCAAGGCAAAACGAGCGCTTGCGTATCAAGGTTTATCAAGTGAGCTTTCACAAGCGAATTTGGCGCTTGCGGTAGATGATTTGCGTTTGCTTCGCGCGGCATGGGATGAAGCTTCCGAGAAAGAAGCTGCGTTGGTGTCTTCTCTTGAAGAGCGTCGTGAGCAGATTGCGAAAGCCGAAGAGGCAGCCGAGAAATTGCAAGAGCAAATTCAAAAAGACGTTGCAAGTGCTGGTGAGTTATCTCGTCGTCAGCGACGCGCTGCTTCAATGGTTGAGCGCTTTGATTCTGCGACACGTTTGCTTCATGAAAAACGTCGTGGTGCCCTTGACGCTCAAGCTGATTTGCAATTGACTCTTGAAGCAAACAAAGCTTCGCGCGCTCAAGCTTTAGCTGATCAAGCGCAAGCGCAAGCTCAGCTTGAACAAGCGCGTCAAGAGCGTAGTGCTGCTGATGATACGGTAGCACGACTGAGCGAAGCGCAAATAACCTGTACAGGTAAACGCCGTGAGTTAGAACAGAAGCTCCAAGAGCTTGAAAAAACGCATCGCTCACATGAAGTAACGCTTGAAAGTGTTCGTGCCCAATTGGCTCAAACCCAAGAGACCGTTGCGTCTGGTATGGCGCATGTGAAACTTATTGAAGGTCATAGTAAAGAGCTTGAGCTGCAGCTTGAACGCGCCACCGCTGACGCGCAAAGCGCTTCGCTTTCCTCGCAGAAAGCAACTGACAAACTCAATGGACTCATTGATGAAGAACGCAACGCACGCAGTGCCGTTGCAACAAAGCTTACCGAACGCGATCAAGCACGAAAAGCGCTTGATGAAATACGCGATACGGTTAGCATGCTTACTTCAGAGATGAAAGGCTTGCGTGAGCTTGAACGCAGTTCATCGGTTTCGCAAGCGCGCAGATGGTTGCTTGATGATGAAGAGATACAAGCAACTTTAGAACCAATCACTCATGCAATACACGCACCACAAGAGCTTGAAGCGCTGGTTGAGAATTTGCTTGGTGCAGATATCTATGCATTATTAGTGGGTGATGCCGCTGATATTACCCATATCGCTCATCTGCTTGAGGAGACTTCTCAACAAGGCGAAGTGGTGTTGATGCCGCGAACTCAAGAGGCTAGCTCAACACTTCCAGCGCACATTGCGGCAAAACAAGGTTTAGGGCGCGCACTTATTGATGAAGTCACCTATGAACCATCGGATGAGATGGCAGTGCGAGCTTTGTTGGGTGATGTTGTCATCTGTAATACGCTAGCCGATGCTTTTTTGGCACACGATGCACGCGTTGCACCTTGTCGTTATGTGGCGTTAAGCGGTGAGATAATCTGGCCACAGGGAAAAGTTACCTTAGGCATTGCAGAATCGTCTAATGAAGAGTCTCTGCTGGCTCGCGCTCGTCGCCTTGAGGAGCTTCAGGCGAAGCTCACTTTGGCGCAAGAGAATCTTGAAGAAGCGCAACGTGTAGCGCAGGCTGCCGAAGACGCTTTGCGCGAAGCCCAGGCAGCTTCATTGGCGCTTTCGCAGCAGTTGGCTGAACAGCGTGGTGAAGCTGAAGCTGCACGCAAAGAGGCTCAGAGTTTTGAAGAGAAGCTTTCATCGTATCGTCGCGAGTTTTCAGATCTTCAGGCTCAGCGCGAACAGGCAGAGGAGACACTTGCTCAAGCGCGACCATCCGCAGAAGCGCTGAAAACTCAACAAGAAGAGCTATCGGAGGCTCTTGAGACCGAGATCAAGCACCAAGAACAACTCAACGAAGCCTTGATTCCACTGCGCAAAGAAGCAGCTCAGCTTAGGGATAACCTTGCAGAAGCAAAACTAAAGGCGGCCACTTTATCAGAGCGCGATACCTATACTGCACGTATGGTGGATGCACGTGCGCGCGACATCGCTCAGCTTAATCAGAGCGACAAAGATACGCATCAAACGCTGCTTCGCAAACAAGTGGCGCTCAGTCGTATTGATCCGCTTCTTTCGCTTATTGAGAAGCTAACGGCTCAAGTACAACAAAAAGCACAAACGCTTGAAGACGAGGCGCTGGCGGCTGAGAATACCTCAAGCGGTCTTCATCAGGCTGTTTCAGAAGCGCGTTCAAAGGCGAAAGCGGCACACGATGCGTTTGACGAGATGAACGCGCAGCTCTCTCAAGCACGCGTTGATAAGGGTCGTCTTGAGGTGCAGGTTGATTCAGCTATTCATGTGATTGAGCATGATTGTAAAACCCCGCTTGATAAAGCACTTGAGTTACCTGAGCTAGAAGACAGAAGCACTTGCGAGCAAGAGGCGTTTAAGCTTCGCCGACGTATTGCTAACATGGGTACTATCAATCCTGATGCCGCCGAAGAGTATCGCGTATTGAAAGAGCGCTATGACTATTTGGTATCTCAGCTCAACGATCTTGAGCAAGCGCGTCGTTCGCTCTCTAAGATCGTACGCGTTATTGATGCGCGCATGAAAGAGGACTTTATTCGTACCTATGAAACGGTGAACGAAAACTTTCAGGAAATCTTTAGCATTCTTTTTCCGGGCGGTCAGGCAGAATTAACCTTGGTAGACCCTGATGATCTAGAAAACACCGGCGTAGAGGTAACCGCACAACCAAAGGGTAAGCGCATTACAAAGATGATGCTTATGTCTGGTGGGGAGAAGTCGCTCACCGCACTTGCGCTGCTCTTTGCGGTGTATCGTGTTCGCTCCACACCTTTTTATATTCTTGATGAGGTTGAAGCTGCGCTTGATGACACAAATCTTCGCCGCTTGGTGTCCTATATCAATGAACTGAGAGATTCAACACAGCTCATTATGATTACGCATCAGCGTCGTACTATGGAGATGGCAGACGTGCTTTTTGGTGTCTCTATGCAGGCTGATGGCGTCACTAAGGTGGTCAGCCAGAAGTTAGACCGCGCGTTGGAGTATGCCGAGTAAGCAAACCTGATATATGGCGAAACTGCGATGGAGAAAGCAAGCTGGCCTAACAAGTTATCCAATATGGGCTACACTTGATACAAAGCGGCCAGAAAGGAGACGTTGATGGGGTTCTTTGATCGAGTTAATGAAGGACTCTCGCGTTCGCGTACAAAGTTTCGCGAATCAATGAACGTGCTGTTAGACCGTGGTCCTGATCTTGATGAAGAGTTTTGGGATGGTCTTGAAGAGACACTCATCCTCTCAGATATTGGTGTGCAAGCGGCAGATGAGATTGTGTCGAATTTGCGTGATAAGGCAACCAGGCAGGCACTTCCTGATGCGTATGCAGTTCTTGACCTCCTCAATGATGAGATTGCGCATACTTTCACGACGGGTGGTGAGGCTCTTCTTGAGAGCGATCAGGCGCTTATTCTCTTTGTTGGTATTAACGGAACTGGAAAAACTACCACGGTTGGTAAGATTGCTAAAGAGCAAACCGATAAAGGACGTCACGTTATCTTAGGTTCGGCAGATACGTTTCGTGCAGCCGCTATTGAGCAGCTTGAGGTATGGGCGCGTCGTGCGGGCGTAGAGATGGTTACTCGGGAACGAGGATCTGATCCGGCAAGTGTGTGCTATGACACTATTGAGCGCGCTGAGAGCACCAATGCAGATTTGGTTTTGATAGATACGGCGGGTCGTTTGCATACCTCCGCTGATCTTATGCGTGAGCTTGAAAAGGTAGTCAACGTTGTTCGCAAGCGTTCTCAGTTGCCCGTCTATACCGTGCTTGTCATTGATGCAACAACAGGTCAAAACGGTCTTCAGCAAGCACGCGAGTTTAATCGGGCGCTTGATTTGGATGCGCTTATTATGACTAAGCTTGATGGGACGGCAAAAGGTGGCATAGCGCTTGCAGTGAGTCATGAGCTGGAGTTGCCCATCATAAAAATAGGCGTAGGTGAAGGTATTGATGACCTACGTGATTTTGATGCGCATGACTTTGCGCATGCACTGGTGGGCGGCTTTGATGAGCGTTTTGAAGAACAAGATGACCTCAATGGCGAAAACGCTAAAGAAGCAGCGGTGAGTGCAGGAGAGCGTCGGTTGGATGTCATCAATGGCGCCATTGAAACCAAAGACGTTGTCAAGCAAGCGGTGGCTTCACTTGATGAGCTTGTCTCAGAGGACACCCTCAATCAGATAGAGCAACAAGAAGATGAGCTCTATGACGAAGCGCAAAGCAATCTTGAGCAGCTTGATTTGGATACTTTAGAACAGAACGTTGTTCAAGATACTACCGACGAATTCACCGATGAAGAACTTGCTGATATTGCTTTAGCAGCACTTGAAGCTGAGTCTTTTGTGGAAAGATTCGATGACAAGACGTCCTCTCTTTTAGAATCAGATGCTGATCCAGAAGAGTCTTTGGAGGAAGCGTCTGACGATGCTCTTTCAGTTGATGGCGAAACGCCTGCTCCCAAGAAGCGTTTTTGGGATCGTTTTCGCCATTAATCTCACCACACATTTTGTTACCACATAAGGAGACGCTCGTATGTTAGAAAACCTCTCAGATCGCTTGCAGTCCATTTTTTCGGGATTGCGCGGTAAGGGTAAATTAACTGAAGCTGACATTAATGAAGCTATGCGTGAGATTCGCATGGCGCTTCTTGAGGCGGATGTTAACTTCAAGGTGGTTAAAACTTTCATAGCCAACACAAAGGAGCGTTGCCTTTCTGCTGAGGTACTTGATTCGCTAACACCTGCACAAAACGTCATCAAGATCGTGCTTGATGAGCTTACTGAGTTGCTTGGTCGCACTGATTCAAAGTTGGTATTAAGTAGTCGCATTCCAAACGTCATTATGCTGGTGGGATTGCAAGGCTCTGGTAAGACAACTGCTGCTGCGAAACTTGCTTATCGTCTTAAGCAGGAGAATCATTCACCCCTGCTTGTAGCAGGTGACGTTTACCGTCCTGCTGCAGCAGAGCAGCTGCAGACTTTAGGCGACGAAATTGGGGTGCGCGTCTACCGCGGTGATGGACAGGATCCCGTTCGTATTGCCCAAGAGGGTATTCAAGATGCAATTGACTCGTTGCGCGATGTGGTCATCATTGACACGGCGGGTCGTCTCCATGTTGACGAAGACATGATGGAGGAGGCGCAGGCAATCAAGCGTGCCGTTAAGCCTGATCAAATCTTGATGGTTGTTGATGCAATGACCGGCCAAGATGTTGTCAATGTTGCTTCTGCTTTTGCTGAGCGTGTTGATTTTGATGGCGTCATTATGTCAAAGATGGATGGTGACGCGCGCGGCGGCGGTGCTCTTTCTATTAAGCAGGTTACGGGTAAGCCTATTAAATTTATCAGTTCTGGCGAAAAGCCTGACTCACTTGAAGAGTTCCATCCCGATCGCATGGCTAAGCGCATCTTGGGCATGGGCGATATGGTAAGTCTGATTGAGAGCGCCGTTCGCGTCCAACAAGAAGAGCTTGAGCAAGAGCAAACTGAGCGGATGATGCGCGCCCAGCTTACGCTTGATGACTTTGTCGATATGAACAGGCAGATTCGCAAAATGGGTGGCGTGTCAAAACTCATTAGCGCACTTCCTGGTGGCGATAAAGCAATGGCGCAAGGACAGGTTGATGAAGGCGCTCTTGACGCCATGGAAGTTATCATTAATTCCATGACGAAGGCAGAAAGACAAAAGCCCGATATCTTAAATGGGTCAAGGCGTGCTCGCATTGCAAAGGGAGCAGGCGTTTCGGTAAGCGAAGTAAATCAGCTTATTAAGAAGTTTAATGAGACAAAAAAGATGATGAAAAAGATGATGCCTGCTGTTGAAGATATGACATCATCTAAAAAAGGAAAAAAGGGCAAGAAAGGCAAGCGCCGTCGTGGTTTACCCGGTATGCCACCAGGCATGTCTTTGTCTGATTTAAAAAAGATACAAGATATGATGGGGCAATAATCTCCACGATCTTATAAGGAGTAGGCAATATGGCACTTGAGTTTCGCGAATACCAAGAAACCGACCTTGATCAGATGATACGCATCTGGAATGTTGTGGTTGAAGCCGGGGATGCGTTTCCTCAGATTGAGCCACTTGATGAGCAAAGCGCTCGTGAATTTTTTGCTGCGCAAAGTTATACCGGTGTAGCAGCTATTGATGATACGATCTTTGGACTCTACATTGTGCATCCAAACAATATTGGCCGATGTGCGCATGTTGCTAATGCAAGTTATGCGGTCGCAAAAGCATCGCGTGGTTTGGGCTTGGGTACTGCCTTGGTTGAAGACTCCCTGCGTCAAGCAACGCGACTCGGATTCCGCGGCATGCAATTTAATGCAGTTGTGGCAAGCAATGAAGCAGCACTGCATATCTATGATTCACTTGGTTTTAAACGCATCGGAACCATTCCGGGCGGTTTTGTAAGTGGCGGCGGCAATTTTGAGGATATGCATATTTACTATCGCGACTGCATGGAACTTGGTTCATCGGAGCTTTTTGCTGAAGAGATGACGTGCGATGAAATAGTTGATGGTGCAAGTGCAGAAGAGGCTCTTGAAACAAAGTCAACAAAGAAGAACAAGAAGGCGAAAAAGGAAAAGAAGAGCAAAGAGTCCAAGGATAAGAAGAAATCTCATCACAAGAAAAAGAAGTAATAGTCTTGCTTAGTGGTGAGTAAAGGTGCCAACAATGAGTTGTTTGTGCGAATTTTTCGCAAAACAACCCGGTTTAATGCCACTTGCGCATATGAATGCTTGCGTTTATGAGCTTGTGGCCGTATCATAAGCAATTGCTGTTTTCGCTGTGTTCTTATGAATGCATGCATATATAACGTGAGATATAAAGGAGTTATTCTTCATGGCAGTCAAAATTCGTCTCGCCCGTCATGGTGCCAAGAAGCGTCCGTACTACCGCATTGTTGTAGCTGATTCTCGCTGCCCGCGCGATGGCCGTTTCATTGAGGAAGTGGGTCGTTATAATCCGCTTAAGGATCCGGCTATGGTTGAGTTTAATATGGAGAAGGTTGACCAGTGGATCAAGAACGGTGCTCAGCCTACTGATACCGTTGCTGCACTTCTTCGTGATGCACGCAAGGATGCTTAAGTTTTATGTCTGATCAGGTAGAAGATATTGTAAGCCTTGTGGAATCAGTGGTGGTTCCGCTGGTTGATTACCCTGATGAGTTTGAAATTGTGGGTAATGAAACTGACGGCACATTGCTGATTGAAATGCGAGTCAACCCTGAAGATGCAGGCAAAGTTATTGGTCGTCAAGGGCGTGTTATTAAAGCAATTCGCACCCTTGCACGCGCTGCTGCATCTCGTGCAAATATGCATGTTGAAGTGGAGTTGCTCGATTAAATGTGCACGTGGGCACAGGTTGCTTACCTTGTAAAGCCGAAGCATTTAGCAGGAGGACTCATTGTGCGAGCCACCATGGGTCTTCCTTTTTTGCTATCTTGTGGCATGACGGTGCATTTTGTTCCACCTGTACTTGATGCGCCACGACAAGCACGCGTATTAGACATACAAGATATCAACGATGGGTCATACCTTGTTATGTTTGAGGGCGTTGATAGTATTGATCTCGCTGAAAAACTGAGCGGATGTAAATGTCTTGTACCCTCAGAAGAAATTGAGCAAGAGCTTATTCGCTATAACGATGAATCGCTGAAGGGTTTTGTCGTATACGACCAACACGATACGTTTCTTGGAGAGGTTGTTGAGCTTGAAGCGCTTGTTGGGCAAAGTCGTCTGCACGTGTTAACACCGCAAGATTCAATCGTTTTGATTCCTTGGGTAGAAGAGCTTATTGTTGCCATAGACCCTGATGAGCGACGCATAGATGTTGATCTGCCTGGAGGCTTTTTAGATCTGTTTTAGTTCATGCTTTTCATAGCTTCGCGGTTGTGTTCTGTCTATTCCCAAGGGGTACAAGATGATTATTGAAACGCTTTCAACGTTTCCGCATATGTATGACTCTGTCATGGGAACTTCTATGATGCGCATTGCCCAAGAGAAGGGGATCTTGGATTTTCGTGCGCATGATTTGCGTGACTGGACGCATGATCGGCATCGCACAACCGACGATGATCCCTATGGTGGTGGAAACGGGCTTGTTATGAAGTGCGAGCCAATTTTCGAGGCATATGATGACATCGTAAAGCAGTCAATGGCGGCGTCTTTGCCTCAGCCAACTGTCATTTTTTTAAGCCCGTGCGGACGTCAATTTGATGAAGCATGCGTCCAAGAGCTTGCCACTTATGAACATTTGCTTTTTATCTGTGGGCACTACGAAGGTATTGATGAGCGCGCTTATTCGCTTGCTGACTATGTTTTGTCGCTGGGGGATTATGTGCTCACGAGTGGCGAATTAGCATCCATGGTGGTTATTGATGCTGTGGTTCGCAAGCTTGATGGCGTTTTGGGGGCTGTAGATGGCGCAGAAAGCGAAAGCTTTGTAAATGGGCTTTTGGAGTATCCGCAATATACTCGACCTGCAAGCTACCGTGGCATGGACGTTCCTGATGTTTTGCTTTCGGGCAACCATGCGCATATTGATCGATGGAGGTATGAGCAATCTTTAGCACGAACTGCTCAGTTTCGCCCCGATTTACTTGCCGGTGTTGAGCTTTCGGCCAACGATCGTGATTTTTTGCAGAGTTTGACCGATCTATAAAGTGGCTACATAAAACGCGGTATCATGTTTTCAAGATATATTCGCAAAGTGTAGGGGAGGACTTCGTATATCAATGGATGCAGGTCAACACGCTAATCAAAGAAGAAGAAACCCACTTCGGACATTCTTGAGTTTGATATGCATGCTGGCATTCGTGCTGGTTTTGGCATGGGCACTGAGAACTTATGTGTTCCAAGCCTACGAAATCCCTTCTGGTTCTATGGAAGAAACCATCATGACAGGCGACATGGTGTTTTCAGAAAAGGTAACGTATTATTTCCGCGAACCAGATTACGGCGACATTGTTACATTTCATGACACTGAAATACCGGGTAGAATTCTTATCAAGCGCTGCATTGCTACGGGAGGGCAAACCGTTGACATCAACGATGAAGATGGCTTGGTTTATGTTGACGGAGTTCCGCTTGATGAACCGTATACCGATGGTAAGCCAAGCTATACTATCCCTGGAGGTGTGAGTTATCCCTATACTGTACCTGAAGGCGAAATATGGGTAATGGGGGATAACCGCACAAACTCGCAAGACTCTCGGAAGTTTGGCGCTGTGCCGGTTTCGTCTGTGACGGGATTGGCGGTTTTGGTTTACTGGCCCTTGGATAATTTCGGTTTACTTGAACATTAATGTGTGGTTTTGAGTTTTAAGATTGGAGAGGTATGACCCAAGAGATTGAGATGGGTGTATCGAAAGCAGCTGCGGATGCACCAACATTTCAAGACGTTATCATGAACTTGCAGCGTTATTGGGCTGATGCAGGCTGTGTTATTTTGCAGCCCTACGACAACGAAGTTGGAGCTGGTACGAATGCTCCTGCAACAACCCTTCGTTCGCTTGGTCCTGATACGTGGAGAACCGCGTATGTGCAGGGATGTCGTCGTCCAACCGATGGTCGCTATGGCGAAAACCCGAATCGCACCCAGTTTTACTATCAATTCCAGGTGCTGATGAAACCCTCACCGGACAATATCCAAGATCTGTATTTGGGTAGTTTGCGTGCTATCGGTATTGATGTCGATGCTCATGATGTGCGCTTTGTTGAAGATGACTGGGAGAGTCCAACACTTGGTGCTTGGGGTCTGGGCTGGGAAGTCTGGATTGACGGTATGGAAGTAACGCAGTTTACCTACTTCCAGCAAGTGGGCGGTTTTGAGTGTGATCCTGTTCCAGTTGAGATTGCCTATGGTCTCGAGCGTTTGACTATGTACATTCAAGGCGTTGACTCTATGTTTGATATCGTGTGGAGCCGCGGTAAGGATGGCGTGGTATTCACCTACGGTGATGTATATCAAGAAAACGAACGCCAGTATTCAAAATTCAATTTCGAAATTGCCGATACGAATTTCTTATTCCAGGAATTCAATGACCGTGAAGCAGAATGTATGCGTACCCTTGAGGCAGGTCTTCCGCTTCCGGCATATGATAGCGTTTTGAAATGCTGCCATGCATTCAACTTGCTTGATGCGCGTGGTGTTATTAGCGCCACTGAGCGTATGGCCTATATCTTGCGCGTTCGCACGCTGGCAAAAGCATGCTGTGCAAGCTATATGGAGCACGTGGTTGGGCTGAAGCCTGCAAGTGATGAGGGAAAGGGGGCAGACAATGACTAAGCTGCATACCTTGACCTTTGAGATTGGAACTGAAGAGATCCCTGCATTTGATCTTCATAAAGCAACCCTTGCACTGCCGCAAATTACCGAGCAAGCTCTTGAGAGTGCCCGTATCCCGCATGGAGAGATTACGGTTTTGACGACGCCGCGTCGTCTCATCGTTATGGTAAGCGATGTTGCCGATACTACTGAGGCTCTTGATGAAGTGTTCCGCGGACCTTCTGTTGCTATTGCCTTTGATTCAGATGGTAAACCAACAAAAGCTGCTGAGGGCTTTGCACGTGGTAAAGGCGTAGGTGTTGATGCTCTTGAACGTCGTTTTGAGGGCGATGTTGAATATGTTTTTGCTACGCGCTCTTTGCCCGCAAGCGATGTAGCTGAGTTGCTGCCGGAGGTGTTAAGCAGCATTATCAGTGCAATCTCTTGGCCGAAGTCGTGTCGATGGGGACGTACTCATGAGTATTTCTCGCGTCCGGTGCGTTGGTTGGTTGCTCTTCTTGATGAGCAGGTAATTCCAGTTGAATTTGCAGGCCTCGTAGCATCTAATGAGACTTGCGGACATCGTTTCTTATCCCCTGGTCCTCATACGGTTTCCACTGCCGCCGATCTTCCTGCTGTGCTTGAGTCTGCGTATGTTCTCACAAGCGAAAAAGCTCGTGAAGAAGCTATTCGTGAAGGTGTGGCATGCGCCGAAAAGACGTGGAATGCCCATGCTGAGTTACCGGAGAAGACCTTGCTTGAGGTCACGAATCTCTGCGAGTATCCCACTGTTTTGGTTGGTGCTTTTGACGAAGAGTTCCTTTTGGTTCCAGAAGAGATTATCGTTGATGCCATGTTGATGCATCAGCGCTATTTCCCACTTTATGATGACAATCATAAACTCACGAACCACTTCATTTTAGTTTCAAATGGCAACCCTGAATGTGCTGAGACTATTATTGATGGCAACGAACGCGTTGTGCGTGCACGCTTGTCGGACGCAAAGTTTTTCTACGAAGAAGATTTAAAGCGTGCTCTTGATACCTATGTTGACCGCCTTGATGAAGTGGTCTTCCAGGAAAGCCTTGGCACCATGCGCGCGAAAACAGATCGCGTGGTGGGCTTAGCAGAACATTTGGCAAAAGATGCCGGACTTGATGAAGCTGACAGCGCTGATGTGGCACGTGCTGCTTATTTGGCAAAAGCTGACTTGGTAACCAATGCTGTTGTTGAGTTTACGAGTGTGCAAGGAATCATGGGCTCATACTATGCAACAGCTGCTGGTGAGACTGATCAGGTGGCGCAAGCAATTGCTGATCATTATCGTCCGCGCTTTGCAGGCGACGATCTACCGATATCTCTTGTTGGTCGCATAGTGGCCACCGCAGATAAGCTTGATACCATTTGCGGTCTTTTTGTTGTTGGTCAAGGTCCGACTGGCTCATCTGATCCGTTTGCTTTGCGAAGGAGTGCAATTGGCATTATCGCTATGCTAGAGGCGGGCTTGCATGTTTCTTTGGTAGATGCAGTGAATGCTTCCCTTGATACCTATCAAGCCAGTGGAGTGGAATTTGATCGTCAAGCAATTTATGATCAAATTATCGAGTTCTTTGTAACGCGCACGAAGGTCATCTTGCGCGACAGCGGCGTCTCACCTGACAGTGTTGAGGCTGTTCTTGCAACGGGAATTGTTGAACCGGCAGTTATTATCGCCCGCGCTCGTGCGCTGGAAGCTGCTCGTACACAATCGGCAGAGGTCTTTGATGATTTGGCTACCGCGTATGCTCGTGCCAACAATCTTGCAGACCAAACGTTAGGGGATGTGGTTGACGCAAGCTTAATGGATGTTGACGAGCTTGCGCTTGATAAAGCTACTAACGAGGCTGCAGTTGCTGTAGAGCGTGCTCTTGCTGAGGATAATTATGCAGCTGCTCTTGAGGCACTTGCGTCACTTCGCACACCCATTGATACCTTCTTCGAAGATGTACTTATCATGGATAAGGACGAAGCGTTGAGAAACAATCGTCTTCGCCTCTTGAATCGTTTCGTTGCCGTATTTGCTCATGTTGCTGACTTTGCAAAGATGACGAAAGCGTCCAAATAACTCAGTTGAATGACCCTTGTATCTCGTGATGCAGGGGTCATTTTGTAAGGGGGAGTCGTGTATGAAAGATGTTGTTATCCAAGAGAACAATACACCGCTTCCGACGGTGCATGTCATTTCTGATTCAGTTGGGTTAACAGCTCAAGCGGTTGCCCGAGCAGCTTGTGCGCAATTTGGGGTTACCAATCCTGCTATTGAGGTGCTGCCAAAAGTTCGCTCGCTCAAAGAAGTGCAAGAATTTGTCGAGACGCATGTTGCCTATCATAAGGCTCATAACATTGGAGATCGTATCTTGGTGTTTTACACGCTGGTGGACAACAGTTTGTCGCATCAGGTGCATGAGTTTTTGGAATCACGTGAAGATGTAATAGCGGTTGATTTGATGACTGACGCCATACATTCTATTGCTGAGATGTCCGGTCTTGAGCCTGCTGACAAACCTGGCAGTATGCATGTTGCCGATCGCAATTATTTCAAGCGCATTGAAGCTATTGAATTTACCATTGCTCACGATGATGGACGCAATCCTCAAGATCTCACAAAGGCTGATATTGTACTTTTAGGCGTTTCGCGATCATCGAAGACACCTACCTCTATTTATTTAGCGCAACAAGGATACAAAGTAGCAAATATCCCGCTTGATCCGGATACTGAACCTCCTGTTGAGCTGTTTGAGGTTGAGCGCAGTAGGCTCTTTGGTCTTATGATTACTCCCGATGTTTTGATTGGTATTCGCCAACGCAGGTTGGGGCGTGCGGGAGCGGTAGCGGGGCGCTATGCTGATCCGCAATTTATTTCGGAAGATCTTACAGATGCGCGCGCTCTTATGCGCCAGCTTGGTGCCATTGTGGTGCACACCGAAAATCGTGCGGTCGAGGAGACAGCTCAGGAGATTTTGCGTTACTATGAGAAAATCCATCCGCGTTCAAGTGATGTGGATGAATAAGCCTGCAAGCAGGCGAGAAACCTAAGGGTATTCAGGTTAGGAGAAAAAGGTGACAGAGGTTCTTAAGCGTGTGTACGCATTCGGTAAGGATGCCGAAGGCAACAACGTGACCGAGGGCAACACTTCCATGAAAGCTATCCTTGGTGGCAAAGGCGCAAACTTAGCAGAAATGGCTAACATCGGTTTGCCCGTACCTCCAGGATTTACCATCACGTGCCAAACGTGTATGGAGTATGCGAATGCAGGTAACACCTGGCCTGAGGGTGCGCTTGATACCATTGCTGAGTATCGTGAAGATCTTGAAACTCGCATGGGCAAGAAAATTGGCGATGCGCAAGATCCGCTTTTGGTGTCAGTACGTTCTGGCGCTCCTATGTCAATGCCTGGCATGATGGATACGGTTTTGAATCTTGGTTTGAATGATCAGTCAATCCATGGCTTGATTAAGCAAACGGAAAACCCCCGCTTTGCTTGGGACTCGTATCGTCGTTTTATTCAGATGTTCTCAAACGTCGTTATGGGACTTGATGGCGATCTTTTTGAAAATGCCATTACTGCTATGAAAAACGCTCGTGGTGTAGCTTCTGACACCGACTTGACCGCTGAGGATCTGCAGGAGCTCGTTGAGGAGTTTAAAGAAATCTTCACCGAAAATGTTTCTGCTGAAGCATATCCTAACCTGGTTGTAGATGGAGTAGTGCAATTCCCGCAAGATCCAATGGTTCAGCTTCAACTTGCTATCGAGGCTGTTTTTGGTTCATGGAACAATGAGCGTGCAGTCATTTATCGTCAGCGTGAAAAGATTGCAGATGACTTGGGTACTGCAGTTAATGTTCAATCAATGGTCTTTGGCAACAAAGGCGAAACTTCCGCAACAGGTGTAGCTTTTACGCGCAATCCTGCTAATGGCGAAAAAGAATTCTATGGCGATTATTTGGTAAATGCACAAGGCGAAGACGTTGTAGCAGGTATTCGTAACACAAGCCCTATTGCTGAGCTTAAAGAAGTTGCCGGCTTGGAAGATGCAGGTCAAGAGCTGGAAGATGTTTTCTTGTTGCTTGAGAATCACTTCCGTGACATGTGCGATATTGAATTTACCATCGAGCAGGGCAAGCTTTGGATGTTGCAGACTCGCGTTGGTAAGCGTACCGCTGCGGCTGCTTTGCATATTGCAATTGAGATGGAAAAGGAAGGCCTCATCACCAAAGAAGAGGCAGTTATGCGCGTTAACCCTGATCAACTTGATCAGCTGCTCCATCCTCAATTTGATAAGGATGCAAAATATGACGTGCTCGCACGCGGCTTGAATGCAAGCCCGGGTGCAGCAGTTGGTGAAGTAGTCTTTTCGGCGGCTGATGCAGTTGCGGTTACTGAAGCTGGTCGCAAGTGCGTTTTGGTTCGCTGGGAGACAAACCCTGATGACCTTGCAGGTATGATTGCTGCTGAAGGTATCTTGACCTCTCATGGTGGTAAGACCAGCCATGCGGCTGTTATTGCTCGTGGTATGGGTACCCCTTGCGTATGCGGTGTTGAAGCTCTCAAGATTGATGCTGAGAAGAAACAAGCTACTGTAACTGGTACAGACATTGTCATCAAAGAGGGTGACATGATCTCTATTGATGGTACGTCTGGTATCGTTGTTTTGGGTGCTGTTGATCTAGTTTTGCCTGAACTAACTGGTGACCTTGATACTATTTTAGAGTGGGCTGATGAGTTCCGCACCTTGGGTGTACGTGCTAATGCAGACAACCCAGAAGATGCTGCGCTTTCACGAAGCTTTGGCGCCCAGGGTATTGGTCTTTGCCGTACTGAGCATATGTTCTTAGGTGACCGCAAGCAAATCATTCAGACTTTCATCTTGAACGAGGATGAGGCTGTTCGCGAAAAGGCTGTAAGCGATCTGCTTGCAGCGCAAACTGGTGACTTCTTGGGTATGTTTGAGGCCATGGACGGTTTGCCTGTTATTGTTCGTTTGCTTGATCCGCCACTGCATGAGTTCCTGGAGAGCCCGCGTGCGCTTGATGTTGAGATTGCACGTCTTGAGGCAGCTGGTGGAGACAAGACGGTTATCGCTGAGAAGCGCAAGCTTATGGAGCAAATTGACGCTATGGCAGAAGCCAACCCAATGCTTGGTCTACGTGGTTGTCGCTTGGGCATCGTTTATCCGATTCTGCCGCGCATGCAGGTTCGCGCTATTGCTACCGCAGCAGCAGAGCTCAAGAAGCGTGGTTTGAATCCGAAGCCTGAGATTATGATTCCGCTTGTCTCAGTTGTGCCCGAATTGGCAACCTTGCGTGAAGTTGCGCTTGAGGTTATTGCTGAGGTGGCAGCTGAGCAAGGTGTTGAGCTTGATATTCCTGTTGGCACCATGATTGAGCTTCCTCGTGCGGCAGTTACCGCAGATGAGATTGCGCACTATGCTGACTTCTTTAGCTTTGGTACCAACGACCTCACTCAAACCACGTTTGGCTTTAGCCGTGACGACGTTGAGGCAGAGTTTATTCCTCAGTATCTCTCAGCACGTCTGTTGCCTTACAACCCCTTCGCAACCGTTGATAGCGGCGTAGCAAAACTTGTAAAGATGGGTGTTGAGCTAGGCCATGAAGGCAATCCTGATTTGGTTTGCGGTGTATGTGGTGAACATGGTGGCGATCCTGATTCAATTCACATCTTCCAAGAATGTGGCGTTGATTATGTGAGCTGCTCGCCGTATCGTGTTCCTGTCGCTCGTTTGGCAGCTGGTCAAGCAGCACTTGCCGCAAAGTAGGTTCTACTCCTATCCTTGTAGAGCATTTCTCAGAGCGCGTCATCGTTTAGATGGCGCGCTTTTTTGTGCAAGTGTTCAAAAAATGCTAAGAAAATGTTCGTCGCGGTCAATAACGAGAGGATTGGACTGTTACAATCGAAGGCGAAAATGACAAAACATATACTTGAGAGGCAAAGACATGACGCATCTTCCTCAGCTTATCTCGGATCTTGCGCTTCTGTTGGCTGTTGCCGCTGCAGCTACGATCGTTTGTAAGAAACTCAAGCTACCGTTAGTAATTGGCTATGTTGCTGCAGGATTTATCGTAGGTCCTGCTTTTGTTTATTTCCCCGACTTAGGTGACCCGGCAACCATTTCAACTTGGTCAGACATTGGTGTGATCTTTTTAATGTTTGGTTTGGGTCTTGAGTTTTCAGTAATAAAGCTCACCACGGTTGGAAAATCAGCAGTGGTTACAGCAGCCACCGAAATGCCCTTGATGATTATATGTGGCACGTGTCTTGGGCTTGTCTTTGGGTGGTCGTTAACCACATCAATATTTTTAGGTGGTATGCTGGCCATCTCGTCATCGTCAATTATCGTAAAAACATTCACTGACCTGGGAGTCAAAAAGGCGGGTTTTGCAGAACTAGTTTTTGGTGTGCTCGTGATTGAAGACATTGCTGCAGTATTTTTGCTTGCAATTCTTTCAACAGTTGCAGCAGGAAGTTCAGATGGAGCAGATGCCGTTCTGCAAATTGGTCAAATGGCATTGTATTTAGTAGTTTGGTTTGCCCTAGCGGTGCTTGTGGTTCCGTCGGTGCTTAAACGTATTACAGAATGGTTGACCGACGAGATTATGCTGGTAGCTTCTATTGCTTTTTGTTTGTTGATGGTAATGCTTGCAACGGCAATTGGCTTCTCTTCGGCATTGGGAGCTTTTTTGGGCGGTTCGATTCTTGCTGGTACCGTTCAGGCGCATCGAATTGATGAGCTTTTTAGACCGATTAAAGATTTATTCGGAGCGGTATTCTTTGTTTCTGTTGGCACTTTGGTAGCACCGGAGGCTATCGTTGAAAACGCCCCGGCGGTAATTGCTATTGCACTTCTGACTATTTTTGGACGTTCGATATTCTGCACTCTTGGTGCGCTCTTTTCAGGGCAGTCGCTTCGTATGGCCATGAAATGCGGCATGAGTCTTGGTCAAATTGGTGAGTTTTCATTCATTATTGCCGCTCTTGGATCAACGCTTGGCGTGACGCCAAGTTTCTTGTATCCCGTCATTGTAACTGTTTCGGTTGTGACGGCACTTACTACGCCTTTTATGGTGCGCAATTCTGATCGGGTATATCACGGTGTGGCTCATGTTCTCAACATGGGTGTACTTGCTCGTTTTCGTCCACGTCGAAAGACTCAAGAAGAGGAAGAGGAGTCAAGTCTGTGGGGGAGCATGCTGAGATCTTGGGCTCTCAAATTGGCGCTTATCGCTTTTTCGTCTGTGGCGTCAGTTGAAATACTGCTACGCATGCTTCGTCCGCTTTTGGTGCGCTTTATTCCGCATCCATTAATTTCTGTTTTGCTGGGTAGCGTGTGTGTTTTGGTAGTGAGTTTGTTTATCTCTAATCTCTTTTATACGTCGCGCAAAGGTGAATTTGGCGTGCTGTGGATGCGCAGTAAGCGCAATCACGTGCTTTTGCTTGCAGTTAGTATCTTTGGCATCTTAGTGTCGCTTGTGTCGGTTCTTTATGTCACCTACGCGGCAGTAGGCATTCGTACCATGCTTTCACCTGTTGCTATTATTACAGCTATTGTTGCGGTTGTGGCGCTTGGCCGTTCACGTACGATGCACTCTATGTTTTTGAAACTAGAATCAAGTTTCTTTGGCAACCTAAGTGAGAACATACTTGAAGAACGCATGGCGGCATTGGGTGACAACGATCATGCATATTGGGTTGAAGATCACCTCTTTGTTGTTGAGGTTGAAGCGTCGCGTACGCTTAAGCGCAAAAGTGGCACGCTTCGCCCTGTCGACTACCTCTTTGGCATAGCTCACAACCTTGATCTTATTTCAATTGTGCGTGACGGTAAGCGTATAGCAGGAGAGGCGCTTGCGCGTTTGACAAAAGAAGATTTAACGAAACGCATTGCAGATCCTCATGATGATTTAGGTATTCGTGAAGGAGATGTCTTGACCTTTTTGGGCACCGAAGATGAGGTGGATGGTTATATCCAATCAATGGTTGAAGAAGAGACGCTCAGTGACGAAGAAGCCGATAACGCCTCGCAAAGTTTTAATGAATATCTCAATGAGGGTGAAGGCAAAAGTTATCTTACATGTTTTCGTTTTGAGATTCTGGATGGATCGTGGTATGCGGGCAAAACTATTGCAGCAATTGACTTTAAGAATCGGTATGGCTCATTGGTTGTTGCGCACGTTCATGACGCTTACATCAAAATGAAGCCGTCGCGAAACACGCGTCTTTTTGCAGGGGATCACATCTGGCTTATTGGTGATCCAAAAAATGCATACCCTATTATGTATCAGGCTGTTGATCAGGAGAGCAAAAACGCTGAAGGGGATGGCGCTTTTGCTGAAAGCATCCCAGAGTTTGTTGACGAAGAGTCCATAGAACCCCAACGAGAGACACAAGAAGATAAGCAGGTATAAGAGATGACGCAGGTACAACAAAGTGGTGATGAGTGTTGGCGAGGAGATGTTGAACTGCATCTTGAGCGGATTCCTCGAACTATTGAGCTGAAAAAAAACGAGCATAATCGCGTGGTGCTTACCTATGTTGACCAGCGTCGGCTCCCATATGATTTGGTTTGCGAAACGGTGGATTCTTGGGCGGCTGTGATAGATGCCATAACAACGCTAGCTGTACGTGGCGCGCCAGCGCTCGGGGTAGCAGGAGCTGCAGCTTTTACTCTGTGGGTTTGCAACGAGTGTTGCTTTTCTGATAGAGCAGCTGTGCTTGCTGAGGCGAAGCGCGTGGCTTGTGCCATTGCGCAAGCACGTCCAACCGCAGTAAACCTTTCGTGGGGTACAAAGAAGGTATTCGACGCTTTTCAAGAGTTACAGGGCAAGTCTGAAACATGCATCAAAAAAGCGTGCTATGAGTTGGTGAAGCAACTTGAGGCAGAAGATGAACAATGTAATCGCTCGATAGGGTCTTTCGGTGCTGCTCTTTTACCCCAAGAAGATGAGGGTATTACAATACTGACTCATTGTAATGCAGGTAGTTTGGCTACAGTGTTTTATGGAACCGCGCTCGGGGTTGTTTATGCGGCCGCTGAGAAGGGAACGATTGCGCGCGTGTATGCTGATGAAACAAGACCTGTGGGACAAGGTGCACGCCTTACTGCCTGGGAACTTGCTCAAGCTGGCGTTCCTGTAACGCTCATCTGTGACAATATGGCAGCGTCGCTTATGGCCTCCGGTGAGATTGACGCGGTGGTTGTTGGTGCTGACCGAATTGCAGCTAACGGTGACACTGCGAACAAGATTGGCACCCTTGGAGTTGCTGTGGCAGCCCAAACCTTTGGTGTGCCCTTTTATGTTGCTGCGCCAACTTCTACCCTTGATATCTCTTTAGCATCGGGTTGTGATATTCCTATTGAAAAACGTGATGCGAGTGAAGTTCTTGATCCGCTCTATCCTGGGGTTGATATTTATAATCCAGCATTTGATGTGACGCCTGCGCGCTTTATAAGCGCCATCATTACGGAAAAAGGTGTGTTTTCGCCTGATGACATTGCGCAAGCCTTAAGCATAGCGTAGTGTGTGCGCAGTCAAGATGCGTCGAAAAGTGAGCGAATCTATGAAGATAATTACGCGTGAAATTCAAGAAGAGCGAGAACGTGAAGGTCTTTCTATTGAAGCATCATGCTCAGCTGAGTCTCGCGGTCGAGAACGTATGAGTGACCCCGATAAGCTACGAACTGATTATCAACGAGATCGCGATAAGATCTTGCATTCAAAATCATTTCGTCGCCTTTCCCACAAAACGCAAGTGTTTCTTGCGTCGGAAGGGGATCATTTTCGCACACGCTTAACGCACACTCTTGAGGTTGCTCAAATTGCTCGAACCATCACGCGCGCTTTGGGCTTAAATGAAGACCTCACAGAGGCTATTTCCCTTGGCCATGATTTGGGTCACACACCATTTGGTCACACCGGTGAAGCGGCGCTTTCGCGCGCGCTGGCTCGCCACAAAGGAATTGATCCGAATACTGAGGAAGCAAAGAGGCTCTATAGACACAACGAGCAGAGTGTTCGTGTAGTTGAACGTATTGAAAACGCGGGTGCTGGGCTCAATCTAACCCTGGAAGTACGTGATGGTATCTTAAATCATACTGGGGATCTTCGTGCGGCAACATGTGAGGGAAGAATAGTTGCTACTGCAGATCGCATTGCATATGTAAACCATGATATTGATGATGCAATTCGCGCAGGTATTTTACGCGAATCAGATTTACCTGAGTCTACCCATAGAGTGCTTGGCGTATGTCATTCAGATCGCATTCAAACCTTGGTAGGTGATATGGTTTCAGCTTCTTCGGCTGCCAAAGACATCACGATGACTGAAGAAGTGTATGCAGCCATGATGGAATTGCGTGCATTTTTGTTTGCGTATGTCTATCAGTCAGAGGCGGTGATGCACGAAGTAGAGAAAGCAAGCCATCTTATTGGCGATCTCTTTGATTACTACGTGGATAATCCTACTCAAGTTCCTGATGAGAATATTGTTATTGCGCAAGGAGATCATCTGCGCGCGGTAACCGACTATATTGCTGGTATGACTGACCGTTTTGCCACCTCAACCTATCAACAGCTCTTCATTCCTCAGGCAATTTCTCTTCATTAACACATGATGAGAGTTGTCATTGATGACAAAGTGGGTATAATTGCTTCGCTATGTTTTCAAGGGATCACATCAAACAGTCTTTTCAAGCAGCAATTCCTATTATGCTGGGTTATGTTGCTATAGGTATACCCTGTGGCATTCTTGAGGATTCCATTGGTCTTAATGCGCTGCAAGCTTTCTTGCTTTCAGTACTTTTTTACTCGGGCGCAGGACAGTTCATGATTCCGAATATGTGGCTTGCAGGAGGCCCGATTGCTTCCATTATTGCCTCAGTGTCGCTCGTAAATACGCGTCAAATGCTTTATTCGGCCGCCTTCGCGCCTGCTTGTAAAGGCGTTAAAAAGCGCTTGTCATTTTTGTTCGCCGCCTCAGTAACTGACGAAAGCTATGGCGTAAATGTTCAAAAGTTTTCTACTGGCGAATGGTCGGTTGATCGCGCTACCATGGTGAACTTGTTTTCGCAAAGTTCATGGACGCTTTCAAATGTTGTTGGTGTTTTAGTGGGCAACGCTATTGGTGTGCCGCTTGCCATTGCAGCATTTGCTATGACTTCCATATTTATTTGTCTGCTGGTAACACAAAAGTGGACGCCCGAGAACGCACTGGCTGCTTTGGTGGCAATCGTTGGCGTATTTGCTTGTAAGATGATCGGCTGGTCAGGACCAGCTATTCTTATTGGTGCTGTCTTGGGTGTTTGCGCTGCTCTTGCTTTTAGTTGGGCGAAGGGGCGTGGGTAAATGGAATTGATGAGCTGGAGTAATTTTCTCATCATTTTTATATGCTGCGCTATCACTATGTTGGCATGTCGTGTTGTTCCGCTCTTTGTTCTTAAGGGGCGCAACTTACCTGAAGGTTTGGAAAAAGCACTTGGTTTTATTCCGCCTGCGGCCTTTGCTGCGTTGGTTGCCAATGACTTACTTGATCCTGCCATGTTTGATGCGGGTATTTGGCCAGCAGCTGCTCCGCTTGTATCTGCGGTCGTAGTGGGCTTGGTGGCTCTCAAGACAAAATCTTTGCTCTGGTCTGCGATTGCAGGAGTTGCCGCCTATGCGTTATTGACGCTCATTTAACAAAGATTTGTGACGCTCTTGCGAATTCATGTTGCATCTCGGAAATTATTGCGATACACTGTCAAATCGTGTCTAAACGAGGAAACTCGCATGAGTGGTAAGCTTAAAGTATAGAGAAGGAACATGGCCATGGATATCATTCGCGCCATCGAGCAGCAACAAATGAAGCAGGACGTCCCGGCGTTCAACGTTGGTGACAATGTTAAGGTTCACTATCGTATTACTGAGGGTAATCGCGAGCGTATTCAGGTCTTCCAGGGCGACGTTATTCGTCGTCAAGGTGCTTCTAATCGCGAGACGTTTACCGTTCGCAAGATCAGCTTTTCAGTTGGTGTAGAGCGTACCTTCCCGGTACACTCACCCAAGATTGAAAGGATTGAGGTTGTACGTCAAGGTGATGTACGTCGCGCTAAGCTGTACTATCTGCGTAACAAGGTTGGCAAGGCTGCTAAAATTAAGGAAAAGGCTTTCCGATAGGCCGTCAACGAGCATTTCTGTAAGCCCCTTGACTTTTCGTCAGGGGGCTTTTTGTGTCTGAGCTTGCTTATATGAAAGTGCTCAAGTTCAAAGGCGGGGTGAGGTGGAGGAGTTCATATGGATCTTTCAGTGAACGAAATTAAGCAAATGCTATTACAGGCAACCGAACAAGACTTTGAGGTATACGAGCGCTCTCTTGCATCAGATACTCGCAAAGGAGTGCAAGCTGCACTTCGCCAGAATAGAAAGCGTCTTGATGCGTTGGCTGTAGAGCGTAAGCGGCTAGAAGGTCTGTACGAGTTCGAGCGAGCAATTCTATCTGAGCAAGGTGCGCATATTTGTGTTGGCCTTGATGAAGTTGGACGCGGTCCACTTGCAGGTCCTTTGGCGGTGGGTGCGGTAGTTTTGCCACCAGAGCCACTCATTGAAGGGCTCAACGACTCAAAACAAGTCAAGCCCGCTGATAGGGAACGTATTGCTCAGACTATTAAGGCACAAGCGCTTGCATGGACGGTGCAGTTTATTGAGCCTGCTGATATAGACGCATGTGGAATGTCAGCATCTTTACGTGTGGCTTTTACCCGTGCGATACAAGCTATTGAAGCTTCAGGAGTGCTTCCTGAAGTAGTGTTAATAGACGGTAATCCGTTGCATCTTGATCCTCGTGAAATTAACATCATTAAAGGCGACGGCAAGTGCGCGTCTATTGCTGCTGCTTCACTTATTGCAAAAGTTGAACGCGATGCGCTTATGGTTGAACTTGCGAAAAGCTATCCTGAATATGATTGGGAATCTTGCAAAGGTTACGCGTCTCCTTCACATATAGCTGCAATTAAACAGCATGGATTAACTCCACTTCATCGTGTTTCTTTTTGTGGCTCCTTTCTGCAACAGTCATTGTTTTAGCTCAAAAGGCAAACGCATGGTAAAACGCAAGAAATGCTGTGTATTCCGGATGTAAACCAGTCAAGATTAAGACTCTAAATTGGCCTAAAACAATGAAGCTGGCATGTAAAGAAATGCCAATCTGATCACTATCATGACAACTCCCAGAAAGAAAAGGAGATTGTTATGACAGATGCTGTATTAGAACACCCCGCTCCTCAATTAAAAGGGAAGCGCAATAAAGCGCTTGGCAAGCGTGGAGAAGATGCTGCAGCTCGTTTTTTGGAACGACGCGGCTATGAGATTGTTGCGCGCAATTGGACTTGTTATGCTGGCGAAGCTGACATTATTGCCCGAGATGACGATGCGGTTGTGTTTATTGAAGTGAAAACGCGCCGCAATTGCGACAAAGGGATGCCTTCTGAAGCGGTCACCCGAGAAAAACGTGAGCGCTATGAACGTATTGCACTTGAGTACTTAAAAGACTGCGTCATTAGTGATGCGCCAGTTCGTTTCGATATTGTCTCAATCGTTGTTATCTCTGATGACCGAGCATTGGTTCGCCATCATATCAATGCTTTTGGTGGTGCCTAAATGCAAGGCAAATGCCGTCTCCATGGGGCAACTATTAAAGGTGTCAAAGCTCTTTTGGTAGAAGTAGAGGTCAGTATTGGATCGGGCATTCCAGGGTTTACGATTGTAGGTATGCCCGATGCTTCTATTCAGGAGTCGCGGGAGCGAGTAAAGGCGGCTATAAAAGCATGTGGCTTTACGATGCCCTCTCAAAAAATAGTAGTAAATCTTGCGCCTAGTGCACTGAGGAAAACAGGATCGGGGTTTGATCTACCCATAGCACTTGGCATCCTTGGTGCATCTGGTCAAATTCCTCTTGAACCGCTTCGTGATGTCGTGTTGGTAGGGGAGCTTTCGCTTGAAGGGTTGGTGCGTCCCGTTGCTGGCTTGCTAGCATGTGCATTGTGCGCTGCACGTAAAGAGTGGAAACTTGTCAGCGCTTATACCCATGAGCTTTCAAGTATGTCAGAGCATAGGTGTCTTGAAGTGATAAGCTTGCATGACTTTACGAAGCCGCTTGAAACATATGTGACACCATGTACCTTTCAGCGTTCAACGTATGGCTGTGATTTTGCTGATATTGCTGGACACGAGATGACAAAGCGAGCGCTTGTAATAGCTGCGGTAGGGCAACATGGCGTCTTGATGATGGGGCCTCCAGGTTCAGGAAAAACCATGTTAGCCTCTCGGATTGGCTCTATTTTGCCACCTTTGAATAAGACTGAACGCATTGAAGCGGCTGTTATACATTCCGTTGCGGGTTTAGATCCTTCTGATATTTTGGCTGGCGTCAGACCGTTTCGTGCTCCTCATCATTCTATTAGTCTTGCGGGTTTGGTAGGAGGTGGCACTCCGCTGCGTCCAGGAGAGATTTCGCTTGCTCATCATGGCGTACTCTTTTTAGATGAGATGGCTGAATTTTCACCTGCGGTATTGCAGGGGATACGTCAGCCCCTTGAATCAGGTGTGCTAACGCTGACTCGTGCTGAAGGCTCTATAACGTTTCCTTCGAAATTTATGCTCATGGCAGCAACCAATCCGTGTCCTTGCGGAAACTACGGTTCTGATGAGGCGGTTTGCAAATGCACTCTACCTCAGATTAAACGGTACCAAGGAAGGATTGGAGGACCTTTATTAGACCGTATTGATATGCATCTTGAAGTGATGCGTATGAAAGCCCATGCAGTAATGCAATCAGGGAGCGGTACGTCGTCAGCTCAGCTTCATGATGAGGTTATGCGAGGATGCGAATTTCGCGATTGGCGTCTTGCTCGTACGGGTGGGGAAAATCCTCGACAAAGCAAAGCGCTCGTTGAAGCTTGTCAGCTGTCGTGTGCTGATCAGTGTGCTTTTGAAGCTCTCGCACAGCAAAGTAGGCTATCGGGACGAGGAATAATACGTACGTTGTCGCTTGCGCGCACGATTGCTGATCTTGCTGAAAGCAACACAGTTGGTATCGAACATATTTATGAAGCGTTTGCTTTGCGGCTGCGCGAGGAGAGTGATGATGTGTGAGCAAGCATTGGATATCGGGGAAGCGTTATGAAATATTTCGAGGAGACGAACGTTATCCTGAAGCTTTCGAGCGAGTAAGAAACCCCCCACGCTGTCTGTTTGTGATTGGTTCTCTTGATGCACTCCAAGAAGGAATTGCAATTGTTGGGGCACGAAAGGCTACCCCCTATGGACGCGCTTGCGCAAAGCGATTTGCTGATAGGGCAGCTCGGAATGGGATTGTCGTAATTTCTGGTGGCGCGCGAGGGTGTGATTCTGAGGCTCATAAAGCTGCACTAGCAGCAGGAGGGAAAACGGTGGCGTTTTTGGGTGGCGGGTGCGATCGGCCATATCCAGCCGAAAACAATACGCTTTTTGAGCGAATAGTTTCACAAGGAGGCGCGCTTGTCTCTGAACAACCGTGGGATATGCATCCGCGACCATATATGTTTCGCGAGCGCAATCGTCTCATTGCAGCGCTTGCGCGCGTTACGCTTATTGTTGAGGCGGGATTGCCTTCCGGAACGCTGTCTACAGCTGATGATGCGGTGTGCGCAAACAGGGATGTCTGTGTCGTGCCAGGTGCTATAACGGCGCCATCATCGCACGGTGCAAATTGGCTTTTAAGTCAGGGAGCATTACCTATTATTGACGACAAAACATTTGATAGCATGATCATGCAGTCATTTGGTGTGCTGTCAGGGTTTGCTTCCCCTGATGAGGCACAGAGCAATAGAACTTTTGATAAACCAGTTTCCCAACAAGACAAATACTTACACAATGATCAGGTAAGTAAAATGCAATCTGATGGAGCTCGGCGCGTGCAACAAGAAGTAGTTCAAGCGCTTCTCGCGGCACCTTTGTCTTTAGACGAGCTTTATCAGCATATATCTGAACAGATGAGTTTGTCGGATCTTGATACTGCACCTTACGCTTTGCTCATGCGTACACTCGTTGAAGCCGAGCAAGCAGGAAGAGCTCATCGAATGCCTGATGGCCGCTACACTATGACATAATCAAAGTTCAAGGCTGCCGTTATAGAGCATAATGCCACCAATGTTTTTGACTGCTTGATAACCAGCTCGTGTAAGGATGTCTGCTGCCTTGGCGCTTCGCATGCCACTGTGGCAATAAACAAACAAAGGCGTATTCTTATCGGGGATTCTTTGAAATATCTCGGTGATTTCTTGTAGGGGGATATTGATGCTTCCAGGAATATGCCCCTGGTTATATTCCTGTGAAGTACGTACATCTACAAGAACGGAATGGGGGGTCTCACGGTACTCCTGAACGCCACTATCTATTGTGTTTTTATATGAAGCACTTTCCAAGTTCATGGTAATCTCCTTGACTCAGTTTGTTTGCTTTGTTGTTTGTATGCTGCAAGTTTGTTTCTGGGCAATAAGTGTAGGCGATAACAAGCAGAGGTAATGCCGTCTGTGGAGAACTTGCACGCTCACTTACGTAGAAGGTGGCGAAAAATAGAGTTATATGGTATAAGTTTATAAGACATGTTCTGCAATGCTGTACGTATTTTGCGTACGCCATACTTTCGAATTTTGAGAAAGTGGGTTTTACCCGCTTTCTTTGTTTGTAGGGAGCTTTTTGTTGTTTGGTGGCAAAAAGAGCAGAGCAAGACATTGATGCATGCACTGTTAGAATGAACGCAACGTCACGAAAGGAGCACCTGTGCTCAGCGAAAAAGAGAAGCAGTTATTGCAAGCGCTTGAGCCAACAGCTCAAGAAAAGGGCGTCGAAATTGTAACGATAGAGATTGTGGGAGGCAAAAAGTCTCCAACAATTCGCGTTTATATAGACACTGATCATGGCGTGAGCTTTGATGAACTAGCAGCATCGCAAGTGTGGATCAACGAAATCATGGATAAGATTGATCCTTTTCCTGGAGCGTATACCTTGGAGGTTTCGTCGCCAGGAATTGATCGCCCTCTTCGCACTATAGAGCATTTTCGTAAAGCGCTTGGTGAGACAGTGGTATTAAAACTTACTGGTCCAATTGACGGAAGAAGCAATTGGACAGGCATCCTTGATGAGATCACCGATGATGACGTAGTGGTGCTTGCTGTGGAGGATGAACGAGTTCAGATCCCCTTTGACAATATAAAACGTGCCCGCGTTAAGGGTGTCGTAGATTTTAGCTCGTAAACAAAAACTCCTAGTTGGGTTTATAAAGAAAGGAACAAAATCGTGGCAACTTCAGAATTGATCGAGGCATTGCAGGCGCTTGCACATGAGCGCAAAATTGACGAGTTTTATCTTATTGAGCGCCTCGAAGCATCTCTGGCAAAAAGCTATCAGCATATCTTGGATCTTGAATGGGATGCGCGTGTAACGATTGACCGCCAAACGGGACGTATTTATGTTTATGAGTTGGTTCCGGTGGGAGAGCCTGATGAAGAGACGGGTGAGTGGACCGAGTTCGAAGAACGCGATGTTACTCCAAATGACGTCAGTCGTATTGCTGCGCAAAACGCAAAAGGCGTTATTGCTTCTATTGTTCGCGAAGCAGGGCGTCAGTCTATCTATGAAGAGTTTTCTGATCGTGTTGGTGATTTGGTTACTGGTACCGTATTGCAAGGCACTCCTGACTTTACGATTATCAAGATTCGTGATGGCGTTGAAGCTGAACTGCCGCATTATGATCAAAAGCGCAATCCCGGTGAGCGTAATGAGCGTCCGGCAGGTGAGCACTATCGCCACAACCAACGCTTGAAGGTGCTGATTATTGATGTGCGTGATCCGAATTCTGATGCTCCGAAAGCACGCGGAGAACAAGCTCGTCCTGCAATCGTAGTGTCTCGCACGCATCCAGATTTGATTCGTCGTCTGTTTGAGATTGAGGTTCCTGAGATTTATGACGGCATGGTTGAAATCAAATCAATCGCTCGTGAGCCAGGTGCACGCTCAAAGATTGCTGTTTCTTCGCGCGAAGCTAATCTTGATCCGGTTGGCGCATGCGTAGGACCTAAGGGAAGTCGTGTCCGAATGGTGGTTGAAGAACTTCGCAACGAGCGTGTTGACGTAATTCAATGGGCAGAAGACCCTGCGGTCTATGTGGCTAATGCATTGTCTCCTGCAAAGGTTAATCGCGTGATTATTGATGAAGATAACCACTACGCAACTGTTGTTGTGCCTGACGACCAGCTTTCGCTTGCTATTGGCAAAGAAGGTCAAAACGCTCGATTGGCGGCTCGTCTGACTGGTTGGCATATTGATATTAAGAGCGCAAGCTTTACGGGTGAGACTTTGGTTCCCACTAACAACGTCTTGATTGATGAAGTTGAAGAAGATGATGAAGAGGTATGTGTGTTTGTGAGCGAGGATGGCGTGCGTTGTCGTAACCATGCTCGTCCTGATAGTCGCTATTGCGGCGTTCATGCATACTTGGACGAGGAATAATTATTGCAGTTGACATGATGACGAACAAAAACACACATACCAAGCGCCAGCGCACCTGTATTTCGTGTGGTACTACCACCGATAAGGCTACGCTTATGCGTATTGTGCGTACTCCCGATGGTAATCTTGCTTTTGATAGCACGGGAAAAGCGGCTGGTCGAGGTGCTTATGTGTGTTCGTTAGAGTGTTTTAGTGCTGCTATGAAAAAGAAGAAGCTCGACCGAGCGCTCAAAACGACGCTCGGCAGCGATGACTATGAGCGAATCGCCGCCTGCGTCGCGTCTTTTGAGCGTGAAGTAAGAGAGTAGAGGTGTTGTGTATGGCCAGCATGCGTGTACATGAATTAGCAAAAGAATTTGATATGTCGAGCAAGGAGTTGCTTGATAAACTGCATGAGATGAAGATCCCTGCAAAGAGTCATGCCAGCATGCTTGCTGATGCGTATGTTGACAAGATTCGCAAGAATCTTGAGCCTGAGATCAAGCAACGCGCAGGCAAGCTCGCGGACGAAGAAGCTGCTCAGTTGGCCGCCGAGCAAGCTGAAGCGCAAGCGCGTAAAGCAGAAGAGGAGCGTGCGCGTCGCGAAGCGGTTGAGCAGGAGCGCGCTGCTCGCGAAGCAGAGCGTGCGCGTCGTGAAGCTGCCTCTGCTCAAGAAGAAAAGCAAGAGGAAGAGTCAACTGAAACAGCGAAGCCCGCTCCGAAGCCTTCTTCGCCCTATGAGAGCCTGGCAAGCCAAATTGAGAGCGAAAAAGAACGTGTCGCTCGTGAAAAAGAAGAGGCGAAAGCGCGTGCTCGTCAAGAAGCGCTTGCGAAAGAGATTGCTAAAAAGCAAGCAGTTGAAGAGGAACTGCGCAATCGTGGCTCAAAGAAACAGCCCGTTACTACTTCTTCTGAAGCTCCAAAAAAGGCAGCTCCGAGCATTGGCGCAAAGCGAGCGAATTTTGATTCATTGCTTGCTCAGATTGATGCCGAACAAGCTCGTATTCAGCAGCAAAAACAAGATGCGCCCGCTAAAGAGTCTAAGCAAAAGCGTGGTGACCAGCAGGGCAAGAAACATCAGAAAAAGAATCACGTTGAGCAATATGTGCCTGAGCTTGAGGTACAAACAGACGAACCTGAAGACCGCTATGCTCAAATGGCGGTGCAGGCCGAGAAACTCCAACGTGATAAGGTATTGGCTGAGGCTCGTGCGGCGGTTGAAGCTGCTGCAAGCAACTCTGAAGGAGAAGGTCGTCGTAAGAAGCGTAAGCAAAAGCGTGAAGCTGAGCAGCGAGAACGTTTGGAAGCTGAAGCAATTCAGAAGGGTCTTGACCCGACATTAGTTCTTGATGAGTCAGTGGTTGAAGTTCCTCAAGGCGCTACCGTTTCAAAATTTGCTGAGCTTTTAGGCGTGCAGCCAAATGATGTTATCAAGCGTTTGTTTATGCTTGGCCAGATGCATACGTTAACTCAGTCAATGAGTGATGAGCTGATTGTGCTGATTGCTGATGACATGAATCGTAAGGTGCGTGTTGTATCTCCTGAAGAGGAGTACGCCGTTGTTTATCACGACAATGAAGAGGACTTGCTTCCTAGGCCACCAGTAGTTACCGTTATGGGCCATGTAGACCACGGCAAAACTTCACTGTTGGACGCTATTCGCCATACTGGTGTTGTGGAATCTGAGGCAGGTGGCATTACCCAGCATATTGGTGCATCGGTTGTAGAGATTGATGGACGTCAAATTACCTTCATTGACACCCCTGGCCATGAGGCGTTTACTGCCATGCGTGCACGTGGTGCTCAAGTAACCGACGTCATTGTTTTGGTGGTTGCAGCTGATGACGGTGTTATGCCGCAAACTATTGAGGCTATCAATCATGCGAAAGCAGCAAATGTACCTATTGTTGTTGCAGTTAACAAGATTGATAAGCCAGGCGCAAACCCCGATCGCGTTCGCCAAGAGTTAACCGAATATGGCGTTATCCCTGAAGAATGGGGCGGTTCTAACATGTTTGTCGAAGTTTCTGCCAAAAAGAAACTTCATATTGATGACTTGCTTGAGACTATTTTGCTGCAGGCAGATGTGCTTGAGTTGAAGGCGAATCCTCACGCTCTTGCATCAGGTTTTGTTATTGAGGCAAATCTGGACAAGGGAAGAGGCCCGGTTGCCACCGTATTGGTGCATCGCGGTACGCTCAACACGGGAGATGTGGTTGTTGCTGGTAGTTCATATGGTCGCGTACGTGCGTTGATTGATCCGCGCGGCAAGCACGTCCAAGAAGCTCTACCTTCAGATCCTGTTGAGATTTTAGGCTTAAACTCAGTTCCTACTGCAGGTGATGAGTTCCGTGTATTTGAAGACGAGCGTGATGCTCGTAAGTTGGCAGAAGAGCGTGCTTTACGTGCCCGTTTGGCTGAGCAGGAGACGAAGTCTCATATGAGCTTGGATGCGTTGTTTAGCCGTATTGAGGAAGGCAAGCAGACCGACTTGAATCTTATTGTCAAAGCAGACGTTCAAGGTTCAATTGAGGCTTTGCGTGATGCCTTTGACAAGATGGATCAAACTGAAGTACGCATCAACATCGTTCATTCTGCTGTTGGTGGTATTACTGAAACCGACGTAACTCTTGCAGCTGCATCTGATGCCATCATTATTGGCTTTAATGTACGCCCAACAGGTAAATCACGCCAGCAGGCAGAAAAAGAGAAGGTTGATATTCGCCTCTATAGGGTGATTTATCAAGCCATCGAAGACATTAATGCCGCACGTGTTGGTTTGCTCTCACCTGATATCGTTGAGGTTGACACGGGTATTGCCGAAGTTCGTGAAACCTTCAAGGTACCGAAGGTTGGTACTATTGCGGGTTGTTATGTAGTTGAAGGCGAAATCACCCGTGATGACAAGGTGCGCATTGTGCGCGACGGCACGGTTATCTTTGAAGGCGTTATGGCAAGCCTGCGTC
Source organism: Adlercreutzia agrestimuris (assembly GCF_943193125.1). GTDB lineage: Bacteria > Actinomycetota > Coriobacteriia > Coriobacteriales > Eggerthellaceae > Xiamenia > Xiamenia agrestimuris. The sequence goes on along the minus strand of NZ_CALPCX010000005.1, from coordinate 24,257 downwards.
GTTTCAAAGATGACGTTAAGACGGTAAAGCAAGGTTATGAGTGCGGTATTGGTATTGAGAAATTCCAAGACCTCAAGATTGGTGACACCATTGAGGGTTACCAGATCAAAGAGGTTGAGCGTACCGAGTAAAACAACTTACCAAAACTCTCGGAAAGACGCCTTATAGCAACATGTATTAAGCAGCAGTTATATGCGGAAATGGAAACTAAGTGGTTACCATTTCCGCACTTTGACTGTGTTCATGCTTAGTCTCACTACTATGAGACTAAGCGCATGTTTGCGCAGGTGTTCCTTTTAGATTAGGAGTCCAGTTATGAAACAGAGTGCCGCAAATCGTAAGGTTAATGAGCACGCACGTGAGGTTATTGCTCATATACTTTTATTTGAAATTTCCGACCCGCGTCTTGAGTTGGTAACTATTACCGGTTGTGAGGTCAGCTATGACCGCAGCGTATGCAATGTGTTCTATACCACCGAGCCTGATCGCTATGAAGAAGTAGCTGCGGCTTTTAAGAAGGCTTCAGGTGCAATTCGTTCGCTTATGGCTAAAGAATTATCGTGGCGTGTTGCTCCCGAATTGCGCTTCTTGCTTGATAAGAGCGTTGACCAAGCAGAGCGTATTGCTTTTGCTTTGGAGCAAGATGCAACACGTAATAGCGTTGATGCACCAAGCAGCAGTGATGTTCCCGCTGACGCTGATGAATTTGCCGACGAGCGCGCTGAAGAACAAGAATAATCCAACGAAGAGTAGCAGTTATAACGCCTATGACTTGTACCCCGCAAACTAACACCACACTTGAAGAGATTGCCGCTAAGCTTCAAGCCTACAACACCTTTGTCATCTGTGGCCACGTGAGCCCTGATGGCGATTGTTTGGGTTCTCAACTTGCTTTGGCCAGTGCTTTGCGCCAGTTGGGTAAAGAAGTGGCTTGTGTTCTCGCAAAAAACGAGCCTATTGAAGCAAACCTTCGTTTTTTGCCTGGGGCGCAAGAGCTGGTCTATGCGGGCGATTTTGTTGGTGAAATAGATGTCTTTGTAGGGGTAGATGTTCCGGTGCGTGAACGCATTGGAGCTGCGCAAGCGTTATGTGACCAAGCGCAAGTTCGCTTTACGATAGATCACCATGCGGTTGATTCAACTATGGCTGATTATGTGTATGTAGATCCCGAGGCTGCATCAACAACAGTTCTTATCTGGCAACTGTGTGAAGCACTTCCTGTTGTACGCAAAGGGGATATCACTACCTGTTGCTACACTGGTTTGGTTACTGATACGGGATGCTTTCAGTATCAAAACGCCAATGAACAGGCATTTGCTACTGCGCTGGCGCTGGTGCGCGAAGGCGCAAACCCCGCATCAATCTGTCGGGAAATCTTCCAGAATCGCTCACGCGCTTCATTGGCGCTTGAAGCACTCACCATAGATCGTATGCTTATTGAGAATAATGGCATGAGCGCTTTAAGTTGGCTTACCTTGGAGGATTTTGAGCAGACAGGTGCACAAAAGGCAGACGCAGAGCCACTTATTAACACTTTGAGATCGGTTGCGGGAGTTCGCGTGGCATGCATGTTACGTCAGCAAAGTGATGGTATTCGTGGCAGTTTGCGCGCAAAAGATGATACTGATGTAGCTTCAATTGCGCGCAAACTTGGCGGTGGCGGTCACAAGGCGGCTGCGGGCTTTAGTTTGGATTGTTCACTTGACGAGGCGATATCACTTTTGCAAAAGCTCTTGGCTGAGGCGGTTTGTTAATTATGAAGCGGACTCCAAGCGGCCTTTCACTGATTATCGGTATCAATAAACCACAAAACATGACAAGCCATGACGTCGTTAATGCTTGTAGGCGAATATTTGGTGAACGAAGAGTTGGTCATGTGGGCACACTTGATCCGCTTGCAACGGGCGTTTTGCTTTTATGTGTGGGTCCAGCAACACGCCTAGAATCATATTTGGTTGGACACGAGAAAACGTATCGTGTGCGTATTGCTTTTGGTGCAGGCACCGATACCGATGATGCAGATGGTCGCGTTATTCGTACTGGTGAAATACCTTCTAAACTTGCTGACGAAGGTTTCGCTCGTTCGTTTTTGGCGGGCATGATTGGTGAAACTTCTCAGCTGCCGCCTGCGTATTCAGCAGTAAAAGTGGCGGGGAAGAAGTCCTACGAGGCGGCTCGTGCTGGCATTATTATTGACCTTAAGCCGCGTACAGTTGAGATTTTGAGTGCCCAGCTTAATGGGATTACCTCTGAATATCTCACCCTTACCTCAGATACTGAAACAATTGAGCAAGAGTGTCTTATTTGGGATGTAACTTTCAAGGTTTCAAAAGGAACCTACATTCGCTCTCTTGCGCGTGATATGGGAAATGCGCTGTCTTGTCCGGCGCACGTTATCACGCTTGAGCGCTTAAGTGTCGGAAATGCCAACCTTGACGACTGTGTGAGCCTTGAAACACTGAGTGAAATTGGCAAAGCTGCAGCGCTTGATCCTGTATTGTTGCTGGATAAACGTTTTATCTACGCTGACGATGAGATGGCTGAACGAATTAGTCACGGTCAGACGCTCGGTGGTGCTTCTTGTGCGCTTTTTGAGTACAACGCTCGTCGTCATGCTGATGAATTTTGTGCCTGCACCTCAGGGGTGTGCGAAAGTAAACAGCCGCCAGCAGATGGCGAACTCGTTGCTGTACTCCATAAAAACAAGCTCATAGCTCTTTACGCCTATTCACTTGAAAAGCAGGCGTATAGTGCTCGTTGTGTATTCCAGACGGGGGTTAGTCGTGGCGCAGATATTTAGGGCTGACGAAACTTTTTCTCAGTCGCTTTTTGCAGGTGCTTCATGTGCTTTTGGAGTCTTTGATGGAGTGCATAAGGGACACCAGTATCTCATTGATTGTGCAAAGCAAAGCGCGCAGTCTCTTGGTGGTCGTTCTTTGGTTTTAACGTTTGATATTGATCCTGATGAGGTTTTTCGTCCCGATAAGCTCAAAAAGCTCATGACTAATGAAGATCGTATAGCCACCTTGGCAAAAACCGGCGTAGATGCCGTGGTTGTTCTTCCTTTTACCCTTGAGTTTGCGGCATCCACTCCTGAGGAGTTTTTGCGCAAGACATTTGGTGATACAACTCCAGCATCGTTGCATGTGGGCTATGACTTCAAGTTTGGGGCACGTGCAAAAGGTACCGTGGAAGATTTGCGCCAATGGGGTCACAAACACGCTGTCTCAATTGACGCTTTGGGGTTAAAGTCTGAGGATGGTGCTCCCATATCGGCAACGCGTATTCGCCAGCTCTTATCTGAAGGCGACATCGCAGAAGCAAATCGTCTTTTGGGGCATACCTACTTTGTCGGCGGCGTGGTTCAGCCCGGACGTGGTGAAGGCGCTGATATGGGATTTCGTACAGCAAATCTTGAGATTCCATCAATTATGCGCGCATTGGGTGATGGCGTATATGCTGCATGGGCAACCGTTGATTCGAAACGCTATAAGGCTGCGGTAAATGTGGGGGTACCTGCAACATTTGCTGAAAGATCGCGCGCAACCTGTGAGGTCCATCTTCTTGATTTTAAAGGTGACCTTTATGGGCAAACTATTCGCGTAGAATTCCTTCATTGGTTGCGACCGATGCGAAAGTTTGACGATATTGATGAGCTTATTGCTACTGTTCAGGGAAATATTGCGTGGGTTCGCGAGAATCTGTAACCAGAGCACGATAAAACGCAGCCCTCTGACCTTAAAATTGCGAATTTGTACCTAAGGTATGGCTTGTATCATCTAAAATGGGGTGGGGCGATCTGACCTAAGTGTCTCAAGACGCAGGTTTCGCCCATTCTTATTGTTCGGAGCAAGGAGGAGTCAGTGACTACTGCAGTCGCATGGTTGGCACCTGTATGCGCCTTAATTGGCATTATTACAGCTGTCTACTTAGGTTCATGGGTCTTAAAACAAGATCCCGGCCCTGACAAGATGAACAGTATCTCTCTTAAGATTCAGCAGGGTGCAAAAGCGTTTCTTATGAGCGAATATAAACTGCTCATCATCTTTATGGCAATCGTTGCCGTTGTCATGGCCATTGCATTGTCGCCCATTACGGCGCTTGCTTTCATTACGGGTGGCGTTATGTCTGCTGCCGCCGGCTATGTTGGTATGCATGTTGCAACTCGCGCAAACACACGTACCGCATATGCTGCCGAAGAGTCGGTAGCTCGCGCACTTAACGTAAGCTTCAAATCTGGTTTAACCATGGGTCTGTGCGTTGCATCATTTGCATTGATGGGCTTGTCGCTGTGGTTAATTCTGTTGGTATTTGGCGTTAACGTTTTGGATCCAGAGCTGATGCATCACAACATTGGTATGGTTGAAGGCTTTGCAACGGGTGCATCTGCTGTTGCTTTGTTTGCTCGTGTTGGTGGCGGTATTTACACCAAGGCTGCTGACGTTGGTGCTGACCTGGTAGGTAAGGTTGAGGCTGGCATTCCAGAGGATGACCCGCGCAACCCTGCAACCATTGCTGACAATGTTGGTGACAATGTCGGTGACGTTGCCGGTATGGGTGCAGACTTGTTTGAGTCTTACACCGGCTCAATTTTGGCTCCCACCATCTTGGCGGTTACGTTTGGCTCGCTTGGTGGTTATTTCGCTACATCAGACTTTGTGTGGGCAATTGTTGCTCCTGTAGTAATTGCTGCATGTGGCATCATCACTTCAATTATTGGTCTGTTTGCCGTTCGCACAAAAGAGGGCGCAGATTTACACAAGGCACTCAATCGTGGTACCTATGTAGCAGCAGGCATTGAGATTTTGGTTATCTTGGTGCTGTTCTGCATCTGGCAATCTCAAAGCGTAGAGGCTCAGCCGATCTTCCTGTTTGGTTCAGTTTTGTGCGGTTTGATTGCTGGTCTTGCTATTGGCAAGATTACCGAGTACTTCTGCTCGGATCACCACAAGCCTGTTCACAAAATTGCCGAAGCAGCCGAAACGGGTGCTGCTACTGTAATTATTGAAGGCATTGGTACGGGTATGCTCTCTACGATTGCTCCTATCGTTTTGGTAGCTGCAGCAATTATTGGTGCATTCTTCTTCGGAAACCTTGCATTCCCGGCAGCTGCTCTGGCAGGTGTTGAGAATGGCATTATGGTTGGTTTGTTTGGTGTTGGTTTGGCCGCAACAGGCATGCTCTCAAACACAGCTATCACCATTGGTGTTGATGCATATGGCCCGGTAGCTGACAACGCTGGTGGCATTGCTGAGATGGCAGGTCTTCCTGAAGAGGTTCGTGATCGTACTGACGCTTTAGATGCTGTGGGTAACACCACCGCTGCTATTGCTAAGGGCTTTGCTATTGCATCTGCTGGCCTGTCTGCAATTTCATTGTTTGTGTCATATCAAGCAACCATGCATCACTACATTCCGAATTTCGAGCTTTCGCTCACTGATCCGCTTATTGTAGCTGGTATCTTCTTGGGTGCTATGATGCCATTTATGTTTGCTGCTCTTACCATGGGTGCTGTATCTCGTGCAGCTCATGCAATGGTTGAAGAGGTTCGTCGCCAATTCCGTGAGATCAAAGGCATTATGGAATACAAGGCAGAGCCCGAGTATGACAAATGTGTTGCTATCTCTACATCATCTGCATTGCGCGAAATGATGCTGCCTGGTTGTTTGGCCGTTGTTGTGCCTATTCTGGTTGGTTGCGTTGATCCGGCAATGCTTGGTGGCTTCTTGGCAGGTGCTGTTGCAACTGGCATGCTTATGGCAATCTTTATGTCTAATGCTGGTGGTGCTTGGGACAATGCTAAGAAATATATTGAGCAAGGCTATTTCGGCGGCAAAGGCTCTGAGGCTCATAAGGCAGCGGTTGTTGGTGATACCGTTGGCGACCCGTTCAAAGATACCTCTGGTCCATCAATGAACATTCTTATTAATCTTATGACCATTGTTGCTTTGACTTTCTCTCCGCTGTTTATCATGATCCAAACCCTTCTCTAAAAAGGTCTTTCCTTTCCTAAAAGGTCTTTTTCTCAAGAGAAGTTGTGCGATGAGAAAAAAGAAGAGGCGCTGACTTTAGTCAGCGCCTCTTTTATATGAAAGCCTATTGTTTAAGCAGCTTTAAGAATCATCTCTAAAAGCACTTGCTCAAAGAGTTTTGCTTAGACAATACCCTGTGCCATCATGGCATCTGCAAGCTTCTTAAAGCCTGCGATATTTGCACCCATGACATAATTGCCCTCTACGCCATATTCCTTAGCGGCGTCATCAGCAGCATGGTAGATGTTTTTCATGATGCCATGAAGTTTCTCATCAACCTCTTCAAACGTCCAAGAAAGGCGCTCGGAGTTTTGGCTCATTTCCAGACCTGATGTAGCTACGCCACCTGCATTTGCTGCTTTGCCGGGCATAAAGACCACACCGTTTTCCATAAGATAATCGGTGGCATCCATGGTGGTAGGCATGTTAGCGCCCTCAGCAACAATCTTGGCTCCGTTTGCAACCAGTTGCTTAGCGTCATCAATGAGAAGCTCATTTTGAGTAGCGCAGGGCAATGCAATATCAACCTTGACGCTCCAGACACCGCGTCCGTCATGATACTCAACACCTTCACGACGCTTTGCGTACTCAGAGATGCGACCGCGTTCAACCTCTTTGATCTGCTTGACGAGAGCAACATCAATACCTGCTGGATCGTAAATCCAACCAGTTGAGTCAGAGAGGGTTACAACCTTAGCGCCTAACTGCTGAGCTTTTTCAGTTGCATAAATTGCAACGTTACCAGAACCAGAAACGGCAACGGTTTTGCCTTCAAATGAATCATCGTGGCAGTTGAGATATTCCTGGACGAAATAAACTAGGCCATAACCGGTTGCTTCGGTACGAGCAAGTGATCCACCATATGACAGACCCTTACCAGTCAAAACGCCTTCCCAAACATTTTTCAAGCGCTTGTACTGACCAAACATGAAGCCAATTTCACGTGCACCTGTTCCAATGTCACCAGCAGGAACGTCGGTGTCAGCGCCAATGTGGCGATAAAGCTCAGTCATGAAAGATTGGCAGAAGCGCATAACTTCGCCATCTGACTTACCTTTCGGGTCAAAGTCGCAGCCACCTTTACCGCCGCCCATAGGCAGAGTGGTGAGGCTGTTTTTGAAGATCTGTTCAAAACCTAAGAATTTGATGATGCCTAAATTAACTGAGGGATGAAGGCGAAGGCCACCTTTGTAAGGTCCAATGCAGCTGTTGAACTGAACACGGAAACCGCGGTTGACTTGCACCTTGCCGTTATCGTCAACCCACGGAACGCGGAACATGATAATTCGCTCAGGCTCAACAAGGCGCTCAAGGAGGCTGGCTGCTTCATACTCAGGATGAGCGTTGATAACCGGCTCCAGTGAGGTGAGAACCTCGGTGACAGCCTGGATGAATTCCGGCTGCTCAGCATTCTTTTCTTTTACCTGATCAATGACTCGTTGTACGTAACTCAAAGCAACCTCCTTGAGAGAGACGGGATGCATCAGTATCTATGACGCATGATAACTAATGAGGTCATTATAAGAAGATGCTTTTGCTTGAGTGCGCGTAGAAATGAAGATTTAACAATGCGTGCGAAGACATTCGCGAACGGTTTGAGATAATGTTTTGAAATAACTAAAGAGGAGCTGAGGCTTGTGAACGAGATTAAATGTCCCCACTGCGGAAAAGTATTTCAAGTTGATGAAACCGGGTTCGCTGCAATTGTTAAGCAGGTTCGAGACGCCGAATTCGAGAAGGAGATCAAGCGAAATAAAGCTTTGCTTGATGCCGAGCGTGATCAAGCGGTAGCTTTAGTGCAGGCGCAAACACGGGAAGAAGAAAGAGCACAGCTTGCAGATCGTGATGCCAAGATTGCAGAATTGAGTGCACAGCTTGCCGCTTTGCAGCAAAACCATAAAGCAACCGAGCAAACGCTTAAAGTGCAACTTGAGCAGCGTCTAGACCAGGCAATTGCTGAACGTGAGACACTGATTGTGCAATTGCGTGAGCAACTAGCTTCTCAAAAAGATGCCTTTGAGGCTAAAACGCAACTTGCTGTTCAGCAAGCTCGTAGCACTATTGAACGCGAGTGTGATCAGCTCAAGGCTCAAGTTGAGTTAGCGGAAGCCAAGCATAAGTCTGAAGAGAGCGCATTGAAAGAGAAGATGGCGCTTGAGCTTAAGGCTAAAGACGAAATCATTGCGTTTAAGGATGGCGAAATAGAGCGGTATCGAGATATGAAGGCTCGACTCTCAACCAAGATGGTAGGAGAGTCGCTTGAGCAGCATTGTGAGATTGAGTTTAACAAGATCCGACCAACTGCCTTTCCTCATGCTTATTTTGAGAAAGACAACGATGCTTCAGATGGCACCAAGGGTGACTTTATTTTTCGCGAACAAGATGAGGATGGAACTGAAATCATCTCTATTATGTTTGAGATGAAAAACGAATCAGAGGAATCCCAATCTCGTCATAAGAACGAGGACTTCTTCAAAAAGCTTGATGCGGATCGTACAAAAAAACAGTGCGAATATGCCATATTGGTAAGTATGTTAGAGCCGGAAAATGAGCTTTACAATCAAGGTATTGTTGATGTGTCATATCGTTATGACAAAATGTATGTTATTCGTCCGCAATTCTTTATTCCTATCATTACGCTTCTGAGAAATGCCGCGTTAAAATCGGGCGAATATCGCAAGCAACTTGCTGAGGTTCGCCAGCAAAATGTTGACGTTACTACCTTTGAGGATCAGCTCAATACCTTTAAATCAAGCTTTGGGCGCAATTACGATATTGCGCATCGAAAGTTTGATGACGCCATTAAAGATATTGATGCAACTATCAAAAAGCTGGAGAAGATCAAAGAGGAACTGACCAGTTCGGACAACAATTTACGAATTGCGAATAATAAGCTTGAAGGCTTGACGGTCAAAAAACTTACGCGCAAAAACCCCACTATGAAAGCGGCTTTTGATAGGGCAGCGCAAGTTCGGGCTCTTTCGGAAAAGTCGGAAGATACAACCGCTTCGGAACAGACTTTTGATCAGGACGTTCTTGATGATGATATATTGAACGTAGATCTCATTGAGGACGACGAGCAATAATTCAGCGTTTGTTATACTTTGAACATGAATACCTCACTCAGTACACATGAAGCCAAGCTGCAAAGAATCAAAAAGGAGCTTGAGTCAGTACCCACTCTTCCAGGTGTATATCTGTGGAAAGACGCCGCGGGAAACGTCATTTATGTTGGCAAGGCAAAACAGCTGCGTGCGCGCATGCGTCAGTATGTCAACTACCAAGACGAACGTGCAAAAATTCCACTTCTCGTAGATCAGATTGATTCGTTTGACTACATTGTGGTTGAAAACGAGCACGAGTCATTGGTGCTTGAGAAGAATCTCATTAACCAGTATTCACCTTGGTTTAATGCTGACTTCAAGGATGACAAGTCCTATCCTTTTATTGCACTTACAAAAGGTGATGTCTTTCCTGCAATCAAATACACGCGTGAAAAGCATGTCGAAGGAACACGTTATTTTGGTCCATATACTGACTCACGTGCAGCGCGCGAGATGGTAGATATTGCGCGTCGCGTGGTGCCCTTGTGCGCGAGTGCATGCGCCGAATGGCGGGGTATGAATCGCAAACTTGATCGGGTATGTCAAACACGGATTGATGAGCTTGCCAACGAGCTGCTCGCTCAGGATAAAACGCTTACAAAAACAGAAGCGCAGCGTCGTGCGCGAGCGGCTTTGAAAGCAGACGCGAAAGCGTTCGACGATTTTGTTGAGGCTTCTATTGTGCAAGATAACGACGCGCTTCGCCCTTGTTTTGACGCGCATGTCGGTTTGGGGCCGGGGGCGTGTTGTGCGCGCATCACGCCAAGCGAATACGCAGAAAGCGTCAAACGTATTGAGCGTTTCTTGTCAGGTCAGCACCGTGAGTTTGTTGAAGAATTGCAGCTTGATATGCAAGAGGCGGCCTCTGAGCTGGATTTCGAGCGTGCGGGTCGCATAAAGAGTCGTATAGACACTATCAACTCGCTTACTGATAAACAGCACGCGGTATCAACACGAAACCTCAATGCCGATGTTATTGGAATGTATCGTGAAGAGACTGTAACGGGCGTGCAGGTCTTTATGGTACGCGAAGGTCGCATTATCAACTCAAATGAGTTTGTACTTAATCGTGGTAAAGATATTCCCGATGAAGACTTACTGCATATGTTTTTGCTCCGCTATTACGATACCACTACTTCAATTCCGCACGAAGTGATCGTGGAGACACTGCCTGAAGACGAAGAGGCAATGGAAGAGTGGCTCACGGAACGTCTTGCGAGCCCTTATGGTGCAAAAGTGCATTTTACTGCGCCGCAAAAAGGCGAAAAAGCTGATCTGGTTCATATGGCGCAGACAAATGCTAAGCATACCCTCATGCGATATAAAGTACGTACGAACTATGACGATAAACGCATCAATCAAGCGCTCTTGCAACTTGAAAGCGCTCTTGCTTTAGATGAGCCGCCACTGCGCATAGAATGCTTTGATATTTCCACTATCCACGGCTCCTATACGGTAGCTTCAATGGTGGTTTTTACTAATGGAAAGCCTGATAAGAACCAGTATCGTCGGTTTAAGATTAAGACGCCGCTTGATGAAGCGAATGATTTTCTGTCCATGCAAGAGGTCTTAGGACGCAGATATAGTCCCGAGCGTATGGCTGATGAGCGCTTTGGTAAAAAGCCTGATTTGATTATCTTGGACGGAGGAAAGCCGCAGTTGAGTGCTGCGCTTAAGATGTTTGAAGAACTTGGTATTGACGATATTGCTCTTGCGGGTTTGGCTAAGCGGGACGAAGAGTTATTTGTGCCCTGGCAAGAAAGCGGACCTGTAGTCTTACCAAGCGGATCGGCATCACTGTATCTCGTTAAACAAGTACGTGATGAGGCACACCGTTTTGCCATCACCTTTCACCGTGAACTGCGTGGAAAAGGGATGACGGCATCAATTCTTGATGAAGTTGTCGGGCTTGGCCCTGTTCGCAAAAAGGCGCTGCTAAAAGCTTTCAAGTCGTTTCGCAATTTGAAAGCAGCGTCTCTTGAAGAGATAAAAGCTGCACGAGTAGTTCCCGAAGAGGTTGCAGAAGAACTGTATCGTGTGTTGCAGCAGTATAATAACGAGCAAGAAAAATTCAATCCTTCTAAGCAAGGGGAGTAATACATGAGTATTGAGCATGCGGAGTCTACAAAACACAACGATCCTCAGCTTGAGGAGATGCCAGAGCTTGTCATTATTACTGGTATGAGTGGCGCTGGTCGAACAGAAGCAATGCATACCTTTGAAGACCTCGGGTATTTTTGCGTAGATAACTTACCATCAAGTCTTATTGGGAATTTGTTAGCGCTTGACGGTATCCCGGGACTTCCTGATGGGAGCAGGCGACTTGCGGTCGTGTGTGATGCGCGCAATCGTGATTTTTTCGCCGATCTAAAAACTGAGCTTATGAAGTTGAAGGCTCAAGGAGTTGCCTACCGATTGCTCTTTTTGGATGCAGACGAAGAGAAGCTTATTTCGCGCTATAAATCATCGCGCAGGCGTCATCCTCTCTGCGCGGATGGCGCATCTATTGCACAAGGAATTGAGCGCGAACGCAATTTGTTGTACGACCTGAGAGAAAACGCTCATGACGTCATTGATACAACTTCAATGCTTCCTCCTCAGCTTCGCTCTCAGATTCGTTCCCTGTTCGCGCCGGGTGAGGAGCGCACGGGGCTTTCAATTACGGTCTATTCCTTTGGTTTTAAGCATGGAGCGCCCATTGATGCTGATTTGGTTATGGATGTGCGTTTCTTGCCGAACCCGTTTTATGTACCATCGCTTCGCCCGCAGACAGGACTAGATGAAGCGGTTCGAGATTATGTGCTGTGTCGCAGTGAAACCGAAGAGTTTCTCAAGCGTTGGTATGCGCTTTTAGATTGTGTAATGCCAGGATATGTGGCTGAGGGTAAACAACAACTTGCCATTGGTGTAGGGTGCACAGGTGGTCAGCATCGAAGCGTAGCTCTTGCTGAGGCAACGGGAGATCATCTCAAATCAAAAGGTTATCGCGTCAGTATTGCGCACCGAGATTTAAAACTTGCTGAAGGAAAAGATGGCGGATTGATAGCTGATGCAAAGGCATCTGAGCCACACGAGGGATTATTGCATGCTGATGTTGCTCTGGGAACCTCTGAGGGGTAATTGCCATGACTCATCAACCTCCCTTTTCACATGATCCCTCACTTACGGCGCAGTTCATGCCCCTCCAAAGCGCTGAACCGGTTATCGAGCCCGTTCAGTCATTGCGTGCGGTGGTTATTGGTGGCGGAACGGGTGCACCAGTATCAATCAGAACACTACTTTCTATGGGATTTGAGACAAGCGCTGTAGTTGCAATGGCAGACGATGGCGGCTCTACGGGAATACTGCGTGAAGAAGCAGATGTGACTCCACCCGGCGATGTGCGCAAATGCATTGCAGCTATGGCGGCAGATCCGTCAGATCCTCTCACGAAAGCCTTTAAATACCGTTTTGCGTTTGCGCGAAATCATACACTTGGCAACTTAATGCTATCTGCCCTTGAGGATGCTGCTGGATCGTTTCCTGAAGCTATTGAAATCTGCGAACGATTGCTCAATGCGCGTGGGAAAGTATACCCCTCAACACTTGATCGAGTCTCTTTAGTTGCACGTACGCGTGATGGTCGATATTTGGAAGGTCAAGCGGTTGCTTGTCATTCGCGCACAGCGCTAGACTTGGTGCAGCTTCGCGCAAAAAATCCCATTGTGCCTTACGAGCCTGCACTTAAAGCAATTCGAAATGCTGATTTAATTGTGTTGGGCCCGGGGTCACTTTTTACCTCCATTATTCCAAATCTCTTGGTGCCAGGAGTTGTTGAGGCTATTGCTGAATCTAAGGGGACAACATTGTTTGTTTGCTCGCTTGCTGATATGCAAGGGGAGACGTGGGGTTTGACAGCAAAAGAGCATGTTGATGCACTGATGGATCACGGAATGGCTGGTCTGCTTGATTATGTTCTCGTGCACTCAAAAGTGGCTTTGCGTCCTGATGACCTTGCGAATGGACTCTTCAATGCAGCAACTGGTGATGATCCCGCTGCAACCTCAGTAGCTACAATGGGTGATCTGGAGCTTTCTGGTCGCGTACGACCTGTGCGTGTAACCTATCACGATGTCAAAAGCATTCAAGAATCCGGTCCTGTTGTCATTGTGAGAGACTTAGTTGATCCGCTTCGACCTACGTGGCATGACCCTCAGGCTTTACGCGCGGCATTTTCTGGGGTGGTGAGATTGTGTCGTTTACGGCAGAAGTAAAAGATGAGTTGGCACGTGTTGTTCCTGTTTGCTCGCATTGCCAAAAAGCAACATTAGCTGCGCTTGTTCGCATTGAGGGTACGCTCTACCTCAGCGGTCAGGGGCGCTATCGTGTAGAAATTGCAACTGATTTACCTTCGGTTGCGCGCCTCATTATTAAGCTTCTGCATGAGATATATCAACTCAAAACTGATTTGACGGTACGTAGATCAGTGTTGCATAAAACCCCAAATTATCTGATTGAGATACCCAATCAACCAGGTCTTTTAGAAGCGCTTTGTGATATGGGTATATTGGACGAAAACCGTCAGTTGGTTGCCGGTATCAAAGAGGATATTGTTGCGAAGGATTGTTGTACTGCCGCATATCTGCGTGGTGCGTTTTTGGGGAGCGGATTTGTCTCTGATCCTCGTGGCGATTTTCACTTTGAAGTTACTGTTGAAAACAAAGATTTGGCTGATGCGCTGGTTTTGTTGATGCAGCGCAAAGGCATTTCGGCGCGCGTTATGCAACGACGCAGTTCTTACATGGTTTACCTCAAAAGCGGCAGCACTATTCTTGAGTTTTTGGCATTTACTGGAGCACACCAAAGCGCGCTTGCTATGGAAAACGCTCGAGTGATAAAAAGCGTTAGAAACGAAGTGAATCGTCAGACGAACGCTGAAATGGCAAATCAGGCAAAAGCGGTAAATGCCTCAATGGATCAAATATATGCCATAAGAACGGTTTTAGAGAACTACGGCAGAGATGAAATCCCGCCCGCACTGCAAGAGTTTATTCGGCTTCGTGTAGCGCATCCTGATGCGACCCTTAAAGAATTAGGCGAATATGCCAACCCGCCTTTGTCAAAATCTGCGGTCTACCATCGCGTTCGGCGAATAGAGCAGATGGCTCAAGAAGTACTTAAGCGTTCGTAGGATCTCATAAGAAAGCCCACCTGAGAGGTGGGCTTTCTCTTTTGCTCCTTGGCTATATGCTCATCGTGCAAGCATATTTGCGTTTAGAAGTTACGCTTCTGGAAACGACGGCGGCTTACGAGTAACAAGATCAATGCACTCAAAGCAACAAAAGCAAAGCTTCCTATGAATGGAATAGGCATGTCGCCAGTCTTTGCAAGACGGGTAAGCATTTTAAGCTCGCCTTCGTCTTGATCATCTGAGTTTGCATTGTTGCCGCTGATGGTTTGATTGTTGTCGGTAATCTGAGAGCCAGGGTTATTTGTTTCGTTGTTATCAGTAATGAAACGAACAGTACCATCAAAGCCTTCAGGGTAGGCAACCGCTGATGAAGAAATGCGGTTTGGATTATTTTTTGCAGCTTCTTCAAGCTCAGAGATATTGGGATAGCGAGAGCCAGGAGTTCCTGATGGCTTGCCACCTAAAACAGTGTTATCAGTTTCAGAAGGATCGGTGCCATATGAGTAAGCAATGTTGCCAATATCTGAATCAATAGCGTCTTCGGTAACCTTTGAATCAAATACCAGTTGAGCTTTTTCGCCGCCAAAGACTACGCCAACAAACAAAGCAATCTCGCGCGTTTCGGTGTCATAGACATCATCAGCGCAGTCAATTTGTGTACCATCAGGCAAGATGAGTTTAATAGTGCCAGCCATTGGTTCAATGCCAGCAGGAAGTTTATCTTGCAAAACCACGTCATACCAAGCGGTCCACGGTTCGTCGGTATTAGTGAAAGTAATGGTGTAGCGCAGTATGTCGCCTACATAAACTTCACCATCTTCACGCGGATCAATATTCTCAGCTACCTTATCGGTGTCTAAGAGTTCATGATTGGGGTTGGCTGGAACAACGTCATCAATAGGCGTTTCAGGCGTCTTGGGCGTCTCAATGTCTTCTGGCCAAATATCAGGATCGCTTGGATCAACTGGTCCGGGAGGAAGCGGGTCGCGATCTTGAATGACCGGACCGTCGGGATTGTTCGGATCTACAGGCTTAATTGTGTCGGTTGGGTTGGTACCTTTAGCGCTTGCGATATTGACAGGGCGCTCGGCTCCAAGAAGCTCAGGGGTAACTTTGCAGTCAAACACAATTGTTGCGCTTGTGCCACCAGGTAGATCACCAATGGCGAAAGCAACATCGGCACAACCATCAGCAAAGTCTGAATCAAAGTCCTTATAAACATCGTCCGTTGCATCCGTGATAACCGCTGTGCCTTTTATGTAGGACATTCCCTTGGGGATAAGGTCGCGAATTACCACGTCATACCAAGAAGTACCTGGTTTAGTGTTGCTGATGGTAATAGTGTAGCGAATGGTGTCACCAACTTGGGTGATTGACTGATTGCCACGCTTGTCCTTACCTTCAGTGATGTTTTCTGCTGACTTATCAAGCACAATGTCAGGATCTTCGCCAGTTTCAGGATCCGGGTTTATCGTTGGATCTGCTGGGATGATGATAAGCTCGTGGTCATTGCGATCATCGGGATCTGGATCAGTGGGATCATAGCCCTCAGGAATCGGGATGGTAATGATAACTTCTTCGCGAATTACATTCGTTGAAGGATCATCTGGATCAGGATCGGGGTTTTCGCGCTCGATGATAACAGGTATCTCAACTTCGGTTGCATCCGGATCTTCTTCGAGCTTCTTCTTGATTTGATCTTTGATCTCTTGATTAACCTCATCAGGAGTCTTGGGGTCCTCTAAATCACCAACAGAAACAATACGATCACCTGGTGTAATAGGGGATGGTGTGCGTTTGTCGGGATCATTTGGATTGTCTGGATCAGGCTTTTCGGCAGTATCAAGTGGACCGCCGGGGACAACGGTACCTACCTCAACGCCAGGACGGGGAGTGGTGCCAGGATTATCTGGATCACCAGGCTCACCAGGATCAACCGGATTGTCAGGATCATCAGGATCTACGGGGTCGGGTTCAATTAAGCCGCCGCCGATAATCTCTTCAATAGTTGGTTGTTTCTCATCTTCAGGTTCAACAGAGGTGGGGTCTGCGAAATTCCATGCTTCATCAACTGGCGTGCCTTCGGCTGGGAAGCGTGTATCCCAGGGATATGTTGCGTCATGAACAGGGTCGATACCATATACGCCATGCGCGTCAGCTTGACTGTAGAAATCATCTTCATTAGCGGTCTTGGTCACAACGTTAGGATTAACGGTTGTTTCCATGACGAGCTGGTAGGACTGATTGCCAAAAAGAGCCGTGAGGGTGTCTACGGTAATCTTTTCAGTGCTTGGTTGAAGTGCAGGAATGGGACCTGCAGCCGAGAGAAGCTGAGTAAAGACACGACTCATTACGCTTGCACGCGTGTAGTCAACACCCTCAACCAATTGACGCGTTTCGCCTTCCGGAGTAATCACAGAAAGTGATTCAAAGGAGGTATCGCGCGGTACTGAGATGGTTAGTACTGGGTTTTGGAATGATGAGTTAGGCGTTGTGTTGGTATAAGTAGCGGTATAGCGCAGTGTGTCGTAGGGGCGAATTGTGCCATCGTTGCGTGAGAGATTGAAAGCACGCTCAACTACGTCAATGACCGGTTTTGCTGAAGGGTCAGGGTAGATGTATACATCAAAGGTGTAAGTGCCTTCTTTGAACGCGCCAGTGGATTCAATAGTAGCCGTTATTGTTGTACGACCTGCAGCGTGAACGGTTGCTGTAGCGCCAAAACCGAAATCATCCGATGGGTTGTCCGGATCAAAGTCAGGGGCGTTGAAGTCAGAACCTCAAGAGCGCTTCCGGTATCTTTAAAATCGACATTTAAAGTGCCGCCTGATACCGTGAGACCGCTTTTTGTGTAATCAGATGCACGTGTGTCAGCCTGGGGTGAAACTTCTGCATTTATCTCTGATGTCTCACTATGAGAGACATCATCAGAAGCTTCTTTTATTTCTTGGGTGGTTGGTTCTTCTAGTGAAGCTTCAAGAGGGGTGCTTGCGGCTTGTTCGTCAAGCGGAAGACGAGTAGCACCATCAAGAGCTTCAAAGAGTGAATCAATCTTGTCAGTATGAGGTATGTTTTCTGTGATTACCTCAGGTTCTGGCGAAGATAGATCCGCTGCTTGCTCTTCATCGCCATAAGCTTGAAAGCCAGCACTTGGCAACATAAGTCCGCATGCCAAGATAACTGCTAAGCCTGAGCGAAAGAGCGTAGAAGCAGTAGAGGACTTCTTCATGTCATGCTCCTTTTCCTCATCTCTGCGCGCAAAGGTAAGATACCCTGAAAATCTGACACCTTCGCGTTAGCAGAACGTTGCAAAAACGTTATCTTTACAAGTATAAAACGGTATGTGAAGTCTTACTAGCTACAATTGTCTTTTCGGGCGTTTTCGTGGGGAAACGTGTCACATATCAGAGGAAAAATCATTACATTTAAAACCTTTGAGATGTGTGAGTCGTATCTGGCTGCAAAACTATTTGTGCAAACTCCATTTATCTGCTGAATTGACGAATAAGCCCCCATATGCGCAATCTTTGTGTATGATTTCAAACAGTTATTTTTCGCGTATCTTTTGAAAGGAGATACCACAATGACAACAAAAGTTGGTATCAATGGCTTTGGCCGCATCGGACGTCTTGCATATCGTGCAATGGTTAACGACCCTGATATTGAGGTTGTAGCAGTAAATGACTTGGGTGACATTCCTACCATGGCACATTTGTTGAAATATGACTCTGTGCATGGTCGCGCTTTTGACACCGTTGAGGTAGTAGAGGATGGCTTTATTGCTGACGGTCATCACGTAAAGGTGCTTTCTGAGCGCGAGCCAGCAAATTTACCGTGGGGTGAGTTGGGCGTTGATGTAGTTGTTGAGTCAACTGGCTTTTTCACTGACGCTAACAAAGCAAAAGCTCATCTGGATGCTGGCGCAAAGAAGGTTATCATTTCAGCTCCAGCCAAAAATGAAGACATCACCATCGTTATGGGCGTAAACGATGATCAGTACGACAAAGAGAAGCACAACATCATTTCAAATGCTTCTTGCACCACAAACTGCCTAGCTCCTGTTGCTAAGGTGCTCTTGGACAATTTTGGTATTAAGCGCGGTTATATGAACACCATTCATGCTTACACCAATGACCAGAAGATTCTTGACCTTCCGCACAAAGACCTTCGTCGTGCTCGCGCTGCTGCAATGTCTATGATTCCCACCACAACCGGTGCCGCTCGTGCAGTGTCTTTGGTTTTGCCGGAACTCAAGGGCAAGCTTGATGGTTTTGCAACGCGCGTTCCTACCCCTGATGGATCTATGGTTGACCTCACGGTAGAGCTTGAAAAAGAAGCAACTATTGAAGAGATTAATGCTGCCATGAAGGCTGCTGCTGAAGGTCCTTTGGCTGGTGTTCTTGAGTACACTGAAGATCCGATTGTTTCTATTGACATTGTTGACGATCCTGCATCTTCAATCTTTGACTCAAAGCTCACTATGGTATTGGGTGGCGAAGGCAATTTCGTAAAATGTGTATCTTGGTATGACAACGAGTGGGGTTATTCAAACCGCGTAAAGGATCTTGTTAAGATCCTGCTCTAGTGCTCTAGTACACTAATACCATGAGTCTTTTTAAATCTTAAAATTACCTTTACGGCGGACGATCGACGTATGTCGGTCGTCCGTTGCATGCAGTGAGGTGTTTTGAGCTTTTGTTTCAACGAGAAAAGGATCCAGCTATGGCAGAGATGAGAACCATTGAAGATTTGGACGCCAACAACAAACGTGTGTTAGTTCGCGTAGATTACAACGTTCCGATCAAGGATGGTGAAGTGACCGATGACACCCGTATTCGCGCGTCGCTTCCCACGCTTGAGTATTTGCTTGATCAGGGTGCATCAATTGTATTAATGTCGCATCGCGGTCGTCCAAGTGGGGAGGGAATAGAGGAAGAGTTTAGTCTTCGTCCTGCCGCGCTTCGATTAGCTGAGTTGCTGCAAAAGCCTGTTATGTTTGCCACGGATACTATCGGTGAGGATGCACAAGCAAAAGTTGCAGCACTACGTCCTGGTGATATTGTTTTGCTTGAGAATTTGCGTTTTGATAAGCGTGAGAAGAAAAATGATGCAGAGTTTGCCGCAGAGTTGGCGAAGTTTGGTGATGTGTACGTAAATGATGCTTTTGGTACAGCTCATCGTGCCCATGCTTCAACTGCAGGTGTAGCCGATCTTTTGCCTGCATATGCAGGAAAACTTATGGAGCGCGAAGTTTCTACGCTTTCGGGTATGCTTGAGAATCCCCGCCGTCCTTTCGCAGCTATCCTGGGTGGTTCAAAAGTTTCCGACAAAATCAAAGTTATTGATGCATTGATGGACACTTGCGACACCCTCATTATCGGTGGCGGTATGTGCTTTACGTTTTTGCTGGCACAAGGTAAAAGTGTTGGCACTTCGCTCAAAGAAGAAGATTGGGTTGAGCGAGCAGCTGAAATGTTGAAGAAAGCTGAAGATAAAGGGGTACAGCTTTTGTTGCCTGTTGACGTCGTTGTTGCAGACGCTTTCTCAAACGATGCCAATACGCAAACGGTTTCTGTTGATGAAATACCTGATGATATGATGGGACTTGATATTGGTCCAAAGACTGCCGAGCTGTATGCCGATGCGCTTGCGTGTGCTCAGACCATTTTCTGGAACGGGCCCATGGGTGTATTTGAAATGCCAGCATTTGAAGCAGGTACAAAGGCGGTTGCTTGTGCGGTTGCAGATAATACTGAAGCCGATAGCATTATTGGCGGTGGCGACAGTGTAGCTGCAGTAAATCAATTTGATCTGGCTGATCAAATGACCTTTATTTCAACTGGTGGTGGCGCATCAATGGAGCTCGTTCAGGGTGAAAAACTTCCTGGCGTGGAAGTGTTGATGGCTTAATAAGTGCGAAAGGATACGATCATGGCACGTAAACCCTTAATGGCAGGTAACTGGAAAATGAACAACACCATTAGCGAAGCTGTGGTGTTAACGCAAGAGATCTCAAATCATTTTGAGCGTGATTGGGATGAAACAGTTGATGTCATTGTCTGTCCTCCCTTTGTTGATTTAAAGCCTGTATGGACGGTGTTGGACTTCGACAAAACAGGTATTAGCGTTGCGGCTCAAAACGTGTTTTGGGAGCCAAAAGGTGCCTATACAGGTGAAGTCTCTGTGCCGATGATTAAAGAGGCTGGCTGTGTGGCTTCAATTGTTGGTCATTCGGAGCGCCGCGAGTTGTTTGGTGAGACAAATGAAGATGTTAATCGCAAGGTAAAGGCATTAACTGATGCAGATATGTTCGCTATTGTGTGTGTTGGTGAATCGCTGACTATCCGCGATGAAGGTACGACACTTGATTATGTTTGTGCACAAGTTCGCGCTGCTTTTGCGGGCATTGATGTCTTTAAAGCAAAAGACTGCGTAGTTGCTTATGAGCCAATTTGGGCTATTGGCACTGGTCGTACGGCTACCCCCGAACAAGCTGAAGAAGTATGCGCTGCAATACGTGCTACCATCGCTGATTTGTATGACGAAGAAACAGCTGAAGGTATGCGCGTTTTGTATGGTGGCTCAATGAACCCTGGAAATGTTGCATCATTGCTTGAAATGCCCAACATTGACGGAGGACTCATTGGTGGAGCAAGCCTTGAGGCTGGTTCGTTTATTTCGCTGATTGAAGCGTGTATCTAATGAGTGTATCAGTAGACAAAAGCCAGCTTACGCTGCCAGCATGCCTTATTATTATGGATGGCTTTGGTTTGGCGGAGCCAAGCTGTGCTAACGCCATTTCTTTGGCAAATACGCCAAATCTGGACGCCCTTTTTGCGCATGCGCCGTGGACCAAGTTGGAAGCTTCCGGCGAGGCAGTAGGTCTTCCTGAAGGTCAGATGGGTAACTCTGAGGTAGGGCATCTTAATATCGGTGCAGGTCGCGTGGTATATCAAGAACTGACGCGTATTAATAATGCGTGTAGATCAGGCGAATTGGCACAAAACGATATTCTTCGTCAAGCGTTTATGCAAGCGCAAAGCGAAGATCGTGTCTTGCACTTTATGGGTTTGCTCTCTGATGGTGGCGTTCATTCGTCAAACGAACATCTTTATGCTCTTATGCAAGCAGCTAAAGATGCAGGGGTAAGACGCGTGTTTGTGCATTGCTTTATGGACGGGCGCGACGTACCCCCTAAAAGCGGAAAAGATTTTGTTGCGGAGCTCCAAGAGAAGTGTTCTGAGCTTTCAGATGACGGATTTGAGGCTGAGATTGCAAGCATTTCTGGACGCTATTATGCCATGGACAGGGATCGTCGTTGGGATCGCGTGGAGAAAGCTTGGGAAGCTATCGTGAATGCAACTCCGCAAGTTGATCTTGATGGTGTTGAAGTTATGCAGCAATCCTATGCTCACGACGTGACTGACGAGTTTGTGGTGCCTGTATCATTGCAGGCACGCGGGGTTGCGGCAAATGATGCTGTGGTCTTTTTCAATTTTAGACCGGATCGCGCGCGCGAGTTAACGCGTGCGTTTGTGGATGAGAACTTTGAGGGATTTGACCGCGGTATCGTTCCAAATGTCTTTTTTGTTTGCTTGACCGAGTATGACCCCGACATTGCAGCACCGGTGGCATTTGCTAAAGAGTTTCCAGAAGATGTGCTTGCCGATGTTCTTGCTTCTACAGGACTTCGTCAGTATCACATTGCAGAGACAGAAAAATATGCTCATGTTACCTTCTTTTTAAATGGCGGCCGCGAAGAAGCAAAAGATGGCGAAGAACGCATGCTGATTGCTTCGCCAAAAGTTGCCACGTATGATTTGCAACCTGAGATGTCTGAGCCTGATGTAGCGAAATCACTTGTAACAGCTATTGAAAATGACGAAGCTGATGTCTATATCGTAAACTTTGCAAACCCTGATATGGTTGGCCATACCGGCGTAATTCCTGCTGCAATAAAAGCGGTAGAGGCGGTTGATGAAGGTGTTGGGCAAGTGCTTGCTGCACTGCAGAAAAAGGGTGGCATTGCTTTTGTTACTGCTGATCACGGCAATGCTGACAAGATGATTGCTGAAGATGGTTCGCCCTTTACCGCTCACACAACTGCATTAGTACCTTTTATACTCGTTGATTATGCCAATACGGCAAAAAGTTTGGATCAGCGAATAGGGGCGTTGTGTGATATAGCGCCAACACTTTTGGAGGCAGTTGGTATTGAAGCGCCATCTGTTATGACCGGTTCGTCGCTTCTTTGTGATTAAGTGTTGTCGCGTTTGGTGAGGTTCGTTATACTAGGCAAGTTGCAAACAATTACCTACTACGGGAGAAAGAGTTAACTTTGAATCCGCTTCTGATTATTGTACTGATTTTATTGGTGCTCTCAGGCGTTGGTCTGATTATCTTTATTTTGCTGCATTCTGGCAAAGGTACGGGTATCTCTGATGCTATTGCAAGCTCGGTCTACTCAACGCAGACCGGCACCTCAATTGTGGAAAAGAATCTTGATCGTATCACTATTGGTTTGGCTATTACGTTTATCGTGTGTCTCTTAGTGCTCATGATCATCTATCCGCAGGGAAGCATTTCAGTAGGTTAATCTAATATCTTTAAAAATAGTGCTTCACAACGCCCGCAAGATCAGCTAATATATCATACGTTGCTCAAACGGGCATACAAATGTCGGAGTGGTGGAACGGCAGACACGCTAGCTTGAGGTGCTAGTGCCCACAACTCGGGTGTGCGGGTTCAAATCCCGCCTCCGACACCAGATTTTAATACGTCGCCTTCGGGCGACGTTTTTTATAGTTCGCTCTCATGCTTCTTGAATACAAGAAGAGGTAATACGGGACTGTATGCTTTTGAGCCAAGCTTGCTCAGCGCAGCAGCAAAGGGAAGTGGATAGCATGAGCCAGACGCTTGTCCGATCTGAACCAAGTAGTCGTGTGCATGCGGTACGACGTGTACTTTGGATTGTTCTTCTGCTGAATCTTGTAGTGGCAGGGGCGAAGTTTACGTATGGTGTCATTTCGGGCTCAGCTTCAATGCAGGCCGACGGCATTCATTCGGTCTTTGATTCAGCTGGAAATGTGGTAGGGCTTATTGGTATTGCGCTTGCTGCGCGACCGGCTGACGTAGGTCATCCGTATGGTCATGCAAAGTTTGAAACATATGCAAGTTTAATTATTGGCGTATTGTTATTGGCAGCTGCAGTTGAAGTGGGCGTATCTGCAGTCCAAAAGCTCATTTCGCAAAACTATACTGCTGATGTAACCATGCTTTCGTTTGTGGTTATGATTGCGACACTTGGAATCAATATAGGTGTGACACGTTATGAACGTAAACAGGGTCGCCTACTCAAAAGCGAGATTTTGCTTGCTGATGCATCACATACGCTCTCAGACGCGTTGGTGTCAGTAGGAGTTATAGTCGGTTTGGTGTGTGTTGCGCTTGGGTTTCCTGTTGCTGATCCCATTATGGCACTCGTAGTTATGATTGCTATTTTAGCTACTGCGATTGACGTCTTTAAGCGAGGGCTTACAACGCTGAGTGATCATGCCCGTATTCCTGAACAAGAGGTTTTAACGGTAGTAAAACGCGTGGGGGGAGTATCAAATGCGCACAAGATACGTACGCGTGGAACCGAGGACGAGGTGTATGTTGATCTCCACGTATTAGTTGACCCAGCTATGACGGTATTACAAGCGCATGCAGTTGCTGATGAGGTGGAATGTGCTCTCCAGGAGGCGTTTGATTCAGTGCGCGATGTTGTAGTTCATATCGAGCCAGATGATGGGCATGTGGAGTAGATTTTGGAAACTTGTCAAAATAATGCTTGCATGCCTGCGTCGGTTCCGCTATTATATTTTTTCGCGACGCGGACATGGCTCAGCTGGTAGAGCATCACCTTGCCAAGGTGAGGGTCGCGGGTTCGAATCCCGTTGTCCGCTCCAT
>NZ_CALPCX010000004.1 GCF_943193125.1 Adlercreutzia agrestimuris | reverse complement strand
TCTCGCTGTGGCGTGACGCGCAAGGAGATACTTTACTTGAATGCTTCCGGGCTGTCAAGAACTTTTTTTAAGAAATTCAAGAAATTTTTTCGAGAGCAATTTCTCACTCTGCGAACCGCCCGAGCAGTCTTGCAAAGCGCACTCACTTTCGTAAGTGCGGACTGACTATATTAGAGGTACCTTAAACGAATTGCAAGAACTTTTTTCGACAATTTATAACTTTTTTGCAGGCAGACATCTCTATACTATATATAAGTAAACAGAAGCGAGGTTTCATCATGCATCAACCCCTCTTCCATATAGATGTGACCAGCGATAATGCCGATCTGTATCAGAGTTCACTTAAAGTTATACGCGTTCTTGAAAATGCAGGATATCAAGCGTGGATCGTTGGAGGGTTTATCCGCAATGCGCTAATGGGTCTTCCTGCACATGATGCAGACATTGCAAGTGCGGCGCCTTGGAAGGTTTCTCGGCAACTCTTTGAAGAGGCTAGTTTTACTACGCATGAGACAGGAACCAAACATGGAACACTCACCGTTATTGTTGACGGATATCCTTTTGAAGTAACCACATTTCGCCATGATGGAGCTTATAAAGACGCTCGGCATCCTGAATGCGTAGAGTTCGTACAATCAATTGAGCAAGATTTGGCACGGCGTGATTTCACGATGAATGCGCTGGCGTATCACCCTGATCGGGGTGTACTTGATTTGTTTGGTGGCGTCGACGACATCAAAGCAGGAGTTATACGCGCAGTCGGAGATCCGCATAAACGATTTGCCGAGGATGCACTTCGTATTTTGCGCGGGTGCCGATTTGCCTCAGAGCTTGGTTTTGTTGTTGAGGATACAACCTATAACGGAATGATTGCCAACAAAGGGTTGCTTTCACGCATTGCTGTTGAGCGTGTCCGCATAGAGCTGGATCGGCTGTTGATGGGCAAAGATGCCGGCACTGCACTTATGTTATATGTTGATGTGCTCAGCGTGGTGCTTCCTGAGTTGGTTGCCATGAAAGGCTTTAATCAGCAGACTCCGTATCATTGCTACGACGTTTTAGAGCATACCGCGCACGCAGTTGACGGTGTTGCTTTTGACCTTTTAGCGCGCTGGACGATGCTTTGCCATGACATGGGCAAGCCGGCGGCATTTTTTGTTGACGAAAAAGGAATTGGGCATTTTTACGGGCATGCCGCTATAAGTGTGAACATTGCACGTGGAATTCTTGAGCGCCTCAAAGTTTCGCCTACCTTTGCAGATCAAGTGTGCTTACTCGTAAAACGTCATGACGATGTGATTGAACCAACCCCTCGAGCGGTGAAACGCATGCTGACAAAACTCGGTGGCGATACGCAGCTTTTTCGCACTCTTTGCGAAGTCAAACGCGGAGACACCTCAGCGCAAGCGCAGCCCTATCGCGCTGCACGCAGAGAGATAATTGATACGCTTGAACAAACACTTGATGAAATTCTTGCTAAGGATGAAGCGTTTTCGCTCTCAAAATTGGCAATCAACGGAAACGATGTTGTGGCACTCGGTGTCAGGCAAGGTCCTTTTGTTGGACAAGCACTGCAAGCTACATTGAACGCAGTCATTGATGAAGCTATACCTAACGAACCTGAAGCATTAAGTAAATATGTCAGCGCATGGTGGCATGCATGCGATAAAACGAAGTGAGTGATTGTGAAGATAAGTAAGCAAAACCGAATTATCGTGGCGCTTATTGCGTTTGTCATAGTGATAGGTATTGGCATTTTGCTAGATAAACAGTTTGGACTTGATGCATACCCAGGCGTCAGTCAGGACGAAAAGGCGCAAACTTCGCCAGAATTTGCCAACAGCAAGCAAGACGAAGGCGCAGGGTCGGCAGGATCAGCTGATGCAATGTCTGCAGGAGCTCGCGAGCGGCTCATAGTCTTTGGCAATACTCGAGCACTCCCCTCCTATGAAGAGCTGGTCTCGTCATGGGAAACGTATCAAGGGGCGCTCTTTGAACTGTCTGTTGAGGTTATCTCGTTGGTTGAACCACAAGCAAGAGAAGACTGTGTCGTCTATGCCCGATACTCTGCTAACAGCGAAGACGAAATTACACTGCGCATCAGCAGGCAGATGTATGTCGAAAAAGCACATGGCACCATGACAGCCTTTTGCTCATTTGAGGGGCTCGAAAATGACGAACCCCTCTTCTTGGTGCGTTCATACTCTTGTGAATAAAAACCTACTTGTGCAAAGAAGCCTTTTTTCTGCTGACTTTAAGCGCAATAACACTACCTGCTATCAGCACAATGCACACTCCGATAGAAACCGCTGACACATCCCCTGTTTGTACAACCTTGCCATTATGAGTAGAGGTTGAAGACGTTGTTTGCGCTTTAGGAGATGAAGAGTTAGCAGACTGCGCATCTACCCCATGACTGCCAACCCCCTCTTCAGAAGGTGAAGCAGGAGTTGTTCCCGGCTGATTGTCGGGAGTTGAAGGTGTGGCCGGCGTGTCAGTTCCGGGGTTTGAAGGTGTCTCGGGCTTGTCGGGTTTGTCCGACGGATTGGTTGATGGCGTGTCAGTTCCTGGTACAACGGGCGTATCTGGAGTTGATGGTTTGTCGGGGGTAGTTGGTTTGTCCCCACTGTCATCAGGCGTTGCTTTTGTCACCATATAAGTTGCTCCGTCTGCAGACTGAGGAACAACTACTTCGGTATATCCTTCGCCCACATAGGGCTCAACATCTTGTTTATACGTGCCGCCCGTCAGAACAAAGTGCGCGGCAGGATGATCAGCCGATTGTGTCTCATCCACCACAATTAGGCTATCAATTTTATCGTCTGTTGAGAGCACATGACCATCACCGGTAATGGTATAGGTTCCATCCTCGATATCAAATGCTGGATTATCCGCGAACTGGACAGAGTGCCCCGCCAAATCGAGCGCAATAAAGGTGGGTCGTGCAAGCGATACTGTGGGTTGGTTTACTGCATCAGCTATCAACTGGATGACTGCAGGAGCTTGCTCTGTGCCTTGGATTGTAGCGGCAGCAAAGTCTGTTGCACCCGCTAGTGTGGCGAAGCGCGTCGTACCAACTTGAGCAACCCAGGCTATGCCGTTATTCTTCACAGTGAAAACCAAAGGATTGTTATTGTACGCAAACTGCGCCTTATCTGCACCCGAAATAGCATCAATAGGCGTTGTTGAAACGTTATTATCAACAATTACCCCAAGCTTGATGACTGCAGGCAGACCAGCATCTCCACTCTCTTGCAAGTCTCCCACTATACCGCCGGCGAAATTGCTGTCAGAGATATGCGGAGCGGTATTTTCGTTTCCGGTAACCGTAGCAGAATCATAGATAACACCAGCTATTCCGCCTGCACCAGTACCGCCTTTAATGACGCCAGAATTATTGTTGTTAAATACCACTACGCTTTTGTTTGCCAGGTAGGCAGTCTTTGCTCCGTTATAGCGAATCCATCCAACAATTCCCCCTGTGCCATATCCAGTCTGTGAGGTGTTTGTGATT
Organism: Adlercreutzia agrestimuris; assembly: GCF_943193125.1. Lineage (GTDB taxonomy): Bacteria > Actinomycetota > Coriobacteriia > Coriobacteriales > Eggerthellaceae > Xiamenia > Xiamenia agrestimuris. The sequence goes on along the minus strand of NZ_CALPCX010000004.1, from coordinate 263,099 downwards.
TCAGCACTGTTATTGCACTCGCTAATGTTGCCATAATTGCGCTGTTCTCCCACGATACCACCAATGCTATACGTAGATCCGGTCACAGGGGCGGTGTTTGTGCACAAACTCACTGTTGCAGCACTTAGGCCAACAATACCTCCGACAGCTTCTTGACCTGATGTTTCACCATTATTGACACAATTAGTGATATGCATCTCGGCATCCAAGCGCGTGTAATATGCTGCACCTACAATACCGCCCACATTGCCCGTAGAACCAGTTGCACGAACCGTTGCATTATTTACACATCCTGAGATGGTGCCGCTTTCTATAAGCCTGCCACAGATCCCACCAACGCCACCGCCAGCTGTGACTGTTCCACTCACTTCAACGTTAGAAATTTCAGCTCCGTCAAGCATAAGACCCGCCAAGCCACCAGCGAGATCACTTGCAGCTACGTCAATGTTCACATTTTGAAGCACAAGGTTTTCAACAACCGCTCCATCAAGTACGCCAAAAAGACCGATAGCATAGTTAGGCGTTTGAGTCTTTGTGATACTCAAACCACTAATAGTGTGTCCTTTGCCATTAAAGACTCCTTTGAAAGGAGTACTTGTTCCAGAAACAGTACTTGATTTACGTGTACCAGTTCCAATGGGTGTCCAAGAGGGCTCATCCAGAGCAATGTCAGCACCAAGTACAATTATTTCTCCCTCATATGACGTGCCTTGATTAACTGAATTGCGAAAAGCTTTGAACTGCTCTTGCGTGTTAATAATAAACGGATCCTGAGAACTACCAGTGCCACTCGCAAAGATGCCTTCCGCTGCTGCCGCTGGCGGGAACGCAAACAGCGCTACAATCAGCGCAAAGAGCGAAATACAGAACAACACAATAGCGCGATACTTCGCCATTATTGAGGCGGTCTTTTGTTGATTTGTCATACTAGACGCTCCCTTCATGGTGTCTACCAGAGAGCCTACCACGCTCAAAGAAACCTTCTCGCAGCTTCGGGTAACCGCAAAGGGGACGTTTGATAAATGTTACCCGCAAGATAAGTTATTCGGCGGCGTCAGCGGAGGCGTCGGCGTTGGTGTCCGCGGCGTCGGCGGCACTATTACTTGCATCGGGATCCTCAGCGCCAACCAGTGCAAGCATTTCTGCGCGCTCCTCTTCAAGTGCAGAAATGATTTCAGCCTTATACGATTCTCTGTTAAGTGACTCATCTGCCTTAAGAAACAAATAATCAGATAGCGTTCCAATAGCCAAGCCACCTGCAACTCCAATAGCAGTGCCAACTCCAGGAGAAAGCACCGTGCCACCAGCAGCACCCGCTGCCTCAGCCAACCCCCTTGCGGCAAGACCGTTTGTCAAACGCCCTACGATCTTGCCAAAGAAAGGTTTGGTGACAATACGCTCGGAGACTTTCTTTGCAACAAAACCTCCGGCTGCTCCTATTCCTGCCGACAATCCCATACGAGTTCCCGCTTCCAACATTTTGTCGGTTGGCTCGAGTGGTTTTGCTAAGAAATCTGGAGCAAGTGTGCCTGCCGAAACAATGAGCCAATCAGGAACACCAGAAAGTTCATATTCAGCCAGCTCTTCTTTGAGCTGTTCGCGTAATTCTTGAGCTTGCGAAAGATAGTTCTCGACCTGCTCAGACAATCCCGCATCATCTACGCCTTCGTTTATGCGCGCTTCAAGCTGATTTTTCATACCATCTTCAATGGTGCCCGTAAAAAATTGCGTCAGCCTTTCGTAGTCAGCAGGCAAGCTGTAATACCAATCAAGATAGGCATCAACATTTGCAATGCGCTGATCAAAGGATTCGTTTATGAGCGGAACGAGTGTTTCTTGTGCGTTTGTAGACAATTCGCGCGCTTGTATGTCAGCTGTTTGGATTAGCTCATCAACAGCTGCTTGATCATAATATTTACCATCTAGCACATAGGCTGCTACACCAATTTGGTCTCGTACAAAGGCATCAACAGCACTATATTCTTCAGTCTGAACAACACGCTCTGAAAAAGCATCAACAACAGGATATGCTACCGCCAGCACAAGAGGCACCATGCAAACATACGCCACGTATCTTTTTTTGGGTGTTTGTGCTGACGACGACTTACGCATTGTACGCTCATCGGAAGCATATTGGCTTGCTTGAACTTTGCCTGATGTAGCGATGGCCTCAGTTTCATCATGTTGTTTTTCAAGCGGATAGATAACGCGCTTTAGTTCAGCGAAGTCAATCAGACACATGCTCAATAAACTTGCAAATCCTATATATGCCGACCCTGCAACCAAAAGACCAATTAATGCATACCAAACAAAGGACACTTCGGCAGCCTTAGCCAACGCATAAACCACCATCCCCTGCACAAATGCCATAAATTTGCCTGCCTCTGTCAACAGGATTGAAGGAGAATCTTGAAAAGGCTGCGGCACTGACAAAAATGCTTCTGAGGCACTCTCGAATGCAGGTACCGGCTCAATGGCGAGCAAAATTACATAACCAACCAAAAGCAGCACCGCAGTAACAATGCTGCTGATTTGAAGATTACGAACATGAGCAAGCGATGACGTGTACTCTTTTTTGATAAGAGGTCTCAACAAATATGAAGCGCCGTAATTAATGGGAATTGCACATACAACAAGCAGCCACTTTTCCCACCCCCAACTTGCAGCTTGAAAGATGAGACTCGCCATAAAGAAAGCAGCAAAAACAGATGATATAAGTATCAAAAGAAAGCGATGTTCATCAAACCGCGCAAGCCAACCGCCATCGTTATGAACACTACTGCGCTTGAATTGCTTTCCAACAATTCCACAATAGGCATAACCGTAGACAGCTGCAAAGGTTAACGCTGCCCAGATAATGCCGAGTGCAATTGGCGGCAACAGAGGAGCTATGTGTGCGATCACCCATAAAACCGCCACCAAGATGCCGGCTTTCAAAAAGTATTGAGCACATTGCTTCGAGATGTGAAGCTTGTTGTTCTCCATAGTCTCCCTTAATGCTGTTCAAAAATGCGCTTCATCAAACCGCTAAATCTGAATCATCTGAGCGCGCGTAACCCTGAGCACAAGACTTCCATCAATCATAAATGATTTATATATGCTAGAGCTCAAACCGCTAAAGCTTCTTGCACCATCGCTTCCGCCAAGATCGATAAAACTACAATAGCCTTCGTTTTCTTTAAGATGAAGCATGCCTTCACCAGATACATATTCCAGGTTAAACATGCCATTTGGAAAGTTTGCGCCGAATTCATAATAACCAGCACCAATAGTAGTGCTGTTATTGTTATGACTTACCGGTGTCGCAACAGGTACCTGAGGTGCAGCGCTGTTGCTTGGCAACGGTGCAACATACTGCGGTTGCACGAAAGTATCTTCAGTCATTTCTGCCTCACATTCCATATAGGCCTCATACTCGGGAAGATACGGCAGATCCATCAGCAGATCATTTTTGCGATCATTCCCTTTGAGCGTTTTTATAGCATATGTTCCATCGTCGTAGAGCACTCGCCATTTGTATAACAAATTCACCGGAACAAGCGCAGCCCCTACCAACGCACCAGGCAGACCAGCAACATGATTGCCAAAGGCTGGCAGAGCTATAGCGTCAAGAAGGCTTACCTTGTCTTTCACACTCAAAAGCTCTGCTGCAACTATGTTCTCGAACTTCTTCATAGCCCCCTAGCAGCCCGAAAAGACTTGATCCACAAGCTGTTGCAGTGTTCCTTCTTTTGCCGCTGCAGCCGCATCAGCCTCTACAAAGTTCGGCAATTTGTCTGAACGAGCTTTTTCGCGAAGTTCAGGGTCGAATCCAAAGATGTAATTCATGGCTATCAGATAGATAATGCGCGTTGGCGCCATGCCATATACCTGCTTGCTTAAGATATGACGAATGCGCTCGCGCTCATCTGGGTAAGCCATCTTGAGCCCGTCACTGTTGAACAGGCGTTTTACAACCTCGGTGATATACAGGCCCGATTTCATATAAAGATCGGCAAAAGTTGCGTTCGCGTCGTCATAGCAGCCCGGATTTTCTTTCTCAAGCTCCTCTACCATCTTCTTTACAACCCAGCGCGGCGTATAGATCTGATTGGTCTTCTGCGGCGGGATATAGTCGAAAATGTCTTCAGTATGAGTTTCGTCGAAGTAATCTGCCAGTTCATCGCGCTTGGCCAAAAACTCGCGAATAGAGTCATTAAACACAGTCTCGTCGAAAAGATGACCGGCAAAGTATTCTGTCTCTCCCGTCTCTTCGTCAACATATTCGCCCCCATCGCGAAGGAAGCGGAATTGCTCCTCAGTGATCCCAGTCACCTCAACAAAAACGTCGTCTTCTGTATAGTCATCGAAGTTAGCAAGTGTAAGATTCTCATCCCCATAAGCCATAATAAAACTTGGGATGGTACGTGAAAATCCGCGCAAATGATCTCTCACCATATCCTCTACGCCGGCTTTCTCCTCTTCAGCTTTAAATGTCTCGAGCTTTTTTGTAACCTCTTTTGGCTTGTTTTCGATAGTCTCTCTCTGGAACTTATCTACCGACTCTTTAAGTGCACCCGTTGCATCTTCGAGTGCTTTCTTATAATCAACCTCAGCTGCCTCTATCTCCTGAGTAGTCTCGGCTTCTTTAACCTTGCGCTTGCGTTCGGCCTCAGCAATTCGCATTTGCTGATCAAAATCGCCATTTACGCGCGTAAAGAAATAATCAATCGTGGAAGTGGTCTCTTTGACTAACTGATTGCGCTTACTCTTCCTAAGATCATACGAGCCAAACGCCTTATCTATAACATCCTTTTCAACGGCTCCCTTGAGCGCTTCGGCAACTGCCTTAACGTTCTGCTTAATAGTTGCAACATCATCGTTGTCTATTAGCTCATCCATTGCAGGTACAACAGTCGCCTCGATTACTTCATAGGTCTTGCTTCCAAACAGATCAGCTGTCCGACCTACCACAATCTCGTCAGGTATCGATATTTCGCCCTGATCGTCAGTAAGCCCACCAAGATTTGCCATGGTATTTACCTGCGCATTGAAATCGTCCTTCTTTGCAGGCTTAATGTTTTTCACGATCTTAGTTACGGCTGCGGGCGCGGCAAAAATATTACCAATATTGCTGAATAGATAGTTGCTCATGAAGCCGCGTCGTACAACCTCAACCGATTTGAGCCTACGTGGGATAGAAAGAACGGCTTGTGCGTCTATCTCGACCATCTTTCCATCTTCGTCTTCACCAAGAACAGGAAAGAAGTTCAATAGTTCGCGGATATTCTCTTTCCTATCCTCTGCTGTGCCACTACCTCCTGCGGTGCCGCTTCTTAAGTTATTGGCAAATTCGTCGAATATGATGAGGGTGCGTGCCGGGTCAAAGTCGAACACATAGGCGCGTTCCTTGCGAACTCGCTGGGGCTTGCCGTCAATGATCGAAGTTGTCTCATAAGGGTTTTGAACACGAAATGCCGCTTGCATGTAGCTAGAAGGACTCTTCATGTTTGAGAGCATGAGTATGCCAGTCCACGCTGGCACGGTAACACCTACGGTAAGCTGTCCAACAGACAATGTAATCGTCTTCGGATTATTAGAAATAGCACGGCGAACTTTGTCGAAGGCTTTTTCAGCCGCCTCCTCTTCATCCAACCTGCCATCACCAGCCGCAAGTACAATCTCATACTCACTGAATACCGGATGCTCCTTAAGCATTTTAGCAAGCGCCTTTGCTGACGCAACACGATCAAGTAGCCAGATTGTATGTGGGAGTTCATCGCGCAGATCAGGCGTACTGAAGGGGTATTTTTCATTAGTGGTAAGCGCATCGAGGAATTTCTCAATATCAGCCTTGTACCTAAATGTAGGCGAAGATGCCGCCGGATCATTCACGCTGAAAAACTCATTCAGATCAAAGGCGTAATCTATGGTTGAGCCATCATCTGTTATGGCTGCTCCTTTGCGAAGCTCCCCTTCAAGCATAGGCGATATCTGATAGGTAAACATCTGCAGCTCAGGCAAAGCTTCATACACGTTAAAGCCTTCACCATCAAAATGACGCTTAGCGCGCTGCTCATCTACATATGACCAGTTATAAATTTGATCCTGATTAAACCTGCCATCAGCAAGAGCTTTAAATGGAGTGCCAGACAGATAGAGCGTATGCTTGCGCTTAATGTTTCTGAAGGCACGATCGGTCTTTTCGGTGTCAACGCCCTCTTGACTCTCGTCCACTACTAACAGGTCGAATTCTATTTCGCTGATCCATTTGAGCTTATCGAAAACTCCACCGAAATACATAGAGCCTTTAAGCCCCTGTAGGCTCTCGAATGCCACCATGCCCGGCTTTTCACCTCGGGGTTTTTCGTTTAGCAACTTCAGATATTCATCACGTGAAAGTACGCCAGGCTTACCTTTAACGGCATCATTTTCTGACACAAAGCAGAGATTACCTCTCCAGCCGAAGAACTTATAGAAATCCTCCGCCCAAGAGTTCGCAATACTGGGACGGTTAGTCACCACCATAACCTTCATTGGCAAATCTTGTTTTTCACCCATCCTGCGAACAAGGTCATAGGTGGAAAGCGTCTTGCCAAAACGCGGCTTTGCGTTCCAGAGGAACTCTTTGCCACCATCTTTGAAATAGCTCAAAGTGTCAACTACTGCATCGTCTTGCTCTTCACGCAGCGTATAGTCAAGATGCTCGCCTGCTACGTCCGCATTATAGTCACGCGACGCAAACTCATTGAAATACTCAAGCGCAGGTGGCGGTGCTATATGAAACCATTCGTTATTCTTATCCGCCTCTTGTTCTACACCCTTTTTACCGGTCAGAAACCCATGGAACGCTTTGTCAGTGAAATATTCCCCTGAACCATCTTGGTACTGAGCGTTTCTCTTCCAGCCGAGCTCCCACTTTACATCAGCCGTGTGAGTTTGCTGTTTTATGCGTTCTTCAACAGTTTGCGCTTCGGTATAGCCGATCTTTGTCCAACCATTATGGCGCTCTATTTCTGGCGTGGTATAGGCATATATCATTGGGACAATCTGTCCCATGGGTTTAATGTGAGGAGCGACCATAATTAATCCATCTCCTTCACGTGGGTTTCTATAAAGTCTATTTCTTCTTGGCTAAGCCCATATTTTTTATAAAGTTGTTCGTCGATCTCAGCCACCGATTGTGACCAATCGATGTCAGAGCTCGACGTGAAGTCTTGAAGAGGTATCAGCACCCAAACTTCTTTATTATTATCTTGCGTAACTTTTAAGGCACCCAATAATACTCGGCAAAACTTACTCTTAACATATTTCAATGCCGATTGAGCTTCTGCCTCTGTCTCAAACGCCCCAACAGCAATGAAAGAGCGTGTATAACCGATTAGGGGCGCCCCGATTAGGGGCGTGCTAAGCACCTCACCTAACGCACCAGACCCGTTTGAAGTTGGAATTAAAACTTTCCACTTTTTTATATTTTCATGGCTCATATCCACGTACTTTTGCAAAATATAACGCCACTCTCTTTTGTTGTCGACTATTCCCAAAACTTTAACCGCATCAGGCACTTCTTCTTCTAAAAAAACTTGTTGAACCTTCTTAAATATATTCTTTTCAAAACGCTTATCTTTACCGTTACTCCCAATCACTTCTTCTGCCTCAGGAAAATCAGAATACAAGGCATCTAAATCGAATCTATTTTGAATATAAATAATTTCTGCAAGACTCTTACTGGCATCAACTTTTTTCAAAATACTATTCATCTGAGGAAAAGCAGTAAATGTTTTTATTTCGCCAAAAAACTTACTAGAATCGCGGTAGCTAATCGCAATACCACCCTTAATATCCTGACCCGGAAATATTTTTGAGCAATCCGCTTCATAAAGAAGCACTTTCAAATGGGGATCATTAAGCATTTTTTATTCCATGCTTTTGGAGTGCTGCCCGCATTAAACAAAAAACGCGCCGGCGTGATCAATTCAACTTTATCGCTAACCGCATACGCCCCATCCATAAACTTATCGTAAACAGGAGGTGCAAATGTTGCATTATCCCCTTCTTGCTCTTCCTGGTACGGTGGATTCCCGATTATGTAGTCGAATTTCATTTGCTTGCCTCTCCTTGTTATGCACCCGAACTCAATATCTTCGTTACTTTCCCAGTTTCTAACTAAAGCAAAACCTCGCCCATCGTCATCCTTTTGCTCGCTGAACAGATCATCGAATAGACTCAGTTGAACATTCTCCGGTTTAGGCTTACCGAAAGGAACGCATTTAGTCAGCCCATCCATTTGCCAGAGGTTCCAACTAACCACATCGGCCAGCTCCAACCATTCCTCTTTCGTTAGTCCTTTGTATCCAGCAGCGACGATATGCTCGTTGATATCCATAAGGCTGTTGACTCGAGCAATAAGCAGATTGTCACCCTGGAACTCATAACCATAAATACTTTGCAGAGCGACCTTTGCCCACTTAATCCATGTTTGCCTTGTTTTGGTGCTCTCGGTAATCTTTTGGAGCTTTCTGTCAAGCATCCCTATACGTTTTTCAATTGCGACGGGCTCACCGGTTTCGGCATCATAACGATTAACAAGATACGGAGCTTCGCCACAAGTGATTTCAAGACGCGGCGACTCAACGTACTTTTTCCAATCATTGGCACTGTTACCATAGCCAACGTCTTCCATCCATGCGGCATCTGCCTCATCGATCATATACTTGCAAATCCATGTCGGCGTAAATACTTCAGCATGCTTTCTTGTGAGAACAGATTTCTCATCTTTTGCTTTTTGAGCACGCTTGCGTATGTTTTGAGCGTTATCCCCCGTAATTTGCTCTATTTGTATTTGATGTTGTGCCTCAAATTCCAGACCTTGTAGCGCATAACCCCCAGTTGCCCAAACAATGTTTCCACCGGTTGAATGATCTTTGAGTAGGATTTCAAGCGCACCAACTTGCTCCAAAAGTGCAATGTCTTCTGGTATATAAATTGGCTTAATAGCTACATCTTTATCTCGGGCAGCTTCTTCGACCACGCTTCTTTCCTCTTCAGCTCTTTTTGTTTGTTTGATTTTTTCCACTCACCAGTTTAACAAGCTTTTATAGCTCTACATGCGTTGAATCAGTTATTTCAGGCAACATCTTTTTACTGCTCTGGCGCATTAACCTAAACATCGCCCATCTTATAACACGTGTGCGGGAGAGGTTGTACCAATTAAGGGTCTTGCTAAAGGATTGACTAAGTGTTTGCTCTATCAACCTTTCAAGCTGTGCTGTAGAGGTCATTGAGGCAAGGTAGGCATTTTGCAAGTAATTCTCAGCTTGAAGCTGCGCAAATAGATCATCCAAATAAGAAACAATGAACTCCGCCGAACAAAAGAGCGAATTTCCTTTTGAAATGAATACATTCCTTCGCAATTCACCAGCGCATAGGCAAAGACGATCAAAAAGCGCACTTCTTCATGATGCCATATTCCGACAACATAGGCGTTTCTATGCGTGTTCTCTTCCTATAACGATAATCTGATGCTAGGATAACCCATGCCAGACAACCTAATAACTCTCAGCGTGAACCACGATCAAGGAGGGCATCTGCTCTCCCTTCTGGTGCGTGGTTACGCATTCCTAAGGTTGTCTGGCGACATGGGCGGATGTCCTCCTTAATCAAAGTGATCAGACGACTTCCGCTAAAAACTTCGACAACTGGAGGTCGTATCATATGAAGTTACTCGGAATAGGCTTACCTGAACTAGTAATTATTCTTACCGTCTCAGTTCCTATCATTATTGTTCTCATTGTTGTTATCTTAGTCGTAATGGCTACACGAAAAAAATAGCCTGCTGCAACCAATATTGAGGGTTAAAGGATCGGACGTCTTCCTGGGCACCTTATTATTTGCATATGCGAAATCATAAGCCAAAAGGTCAGCGACTCTAAACAAGCCGCTGACCTGAAATTACTTGGTAGCTCCGACCGGATTCGAACCGGCGACCTGCGACTTGAAACAGTTTTCAAAGCATACGTACACCTTAGTTAATGCTGTCCGCTCTAGTTAGTGTTGCTTATAAATACAGCTTATCAAAATCTATATCCCTATGTTTCACCATCATTGCTCAAGGTATTTTCTCGCCAGATAAATACAGTCTTACCCATCAGCTCTAATTTGCTCACTCAATCCAAGGGCGCCATATAGAACATTTCTGCCAACCTTCGGTGAAACCCATCCGCTCTTGATTCCTTTTTGTGAGTGTTTCAACTTTGTCAAGAAGCCGTTTGCGCCAGCTTGTATCTGGCGCTATTCGCTCAAGCAAATAGCTCAATACGGTGAGTGTGCCGAAGATCTTATCATTTGCAACCTCGTATGGCTCATGCCATATCTCAGCCTTCGGAATCATGGGCGGGTTACCAAGTATTCTGTTCCACAGACGCCCTTGATGTGCGCAAATGTTTCTTACCGTATTTATAGTAACCAGCCACGAGTCAAGCACTTTGGTGCTCACGTTCAATCTACCTGCGATCTTTTTCCTCACAGGAACAGGAGCGCCTTTGTATAGCGTTACAACCATCCCAAAGTCCATAACGTTCACCAAGATCCAATATGGCGGCAAGTCATGCATATCGCCATATTTTTCCTGAAAATGTTTTGCGAAAGGTTCACCTTTCCTCGCCCGACTGTAAGCTTCGTTACACTTGTCGATAAAGTGATCGTATTGCTGGTCATTTAGACGAGGTAGGCCATCTTTGTTCAAATAGCCAAAGGGAGATGTCGTTGCCGCCAATTCGTATGCTAGTTGCGTTCGCATATAGACCTCAACGCGCTCAATAGCATCAAATACGATAAGTCGAAACTGCCTATCAAACACATAGGCGTCCCAGACTCTTTGAAAGGTCGTTCCTTCCCAGAACTCATCTGAACCTGGCTTCTTGTAGATATGCCAATATCCACTAAGACGGTAGTATCCAACATCCTCCAGGTGACGAATGAGATCAGCTTTATCAGCGATCATGCCGCGCTCTTCAATCAGGCGTTCGGCTTGCTGATTATACGTAAGGAACGGCTTCATATATTCCATTGGCAAAAAACTCCTTAGAATAGCAAAAACCCGCCAGTGTGCTTCACAATGAGAGGCCGGGCGGGCTTACTGATAGACATCTTATCACACTGTTTTCAGTATTTCACGCATGATGGGTAAATAGTTAAAATTTGGCTTATAGGCACAAATGTTTGCAATGATCTCTCTTGACATACCCGTTCAGGCAACCTTTTCCAAATGAAGAAGTCGATGTCTCTGTGTCCCTATAGAGTCAACTAGTCGGCAGACATATTTTCTCTTCTATATCCCATTATTTGCAAACGCGAACCGCAAAACAAAAAGGTCAGCGACTCAAAACAAGCCGCTGACCTGAAATTACTTGGTAGCTCCGACCGGATTCGAACCGGCGACCTCCGCCTTGAGAGGGCGGCGTCCTAAACCGCTAGACGACGGAGCCACATTATCAAGCGCTGTGTCAAATGGCTGGGGTGGAAGGAGTCGAACCCTCACATACGGCACCAGAAACCGCTGTCCTGCCATTAGACGACACCCCATCGGCACATCCGATGCGCATCCGACGTTGCCATCAAGATGCAAGCGCGAGTTGATATATTACGGGTAGTTGCGCTTTCCGTCAACTCCTTTTCGCCATATTTTTCGCGAAAAGTAGAATTAAAAAGATGATTATTGAGATGTTGAGTATTAGACTAAACAGCGAACATAACAAATGGCTTTGCGTGGAAAGGCAGCTAAACATGACAATCTACAAAAACGTTTTTGACCTGGTGGGAAACACTCCCCTCGTAGAATTGACCAATTACGAGCAAAACCACAACTTAAACGCCCATCTCATCGGAAAAGTTGAGTATTTCAATCCGGCTGGATCTGTTAAAGATCGTGTTGCGAAAGCTATGATCGAAGACGCCATTGCGCAAGGTAAGCTCAACGACGAAACAGTCATCATCGAGCCTACCTCAGGAAACACCGGCATTGCACTTTGCGCCATTGCTGCTGCTCGCGGAAATCGCATTATCATCGTTATGCCTGATACCATGTCAGTTGAGCGACGCAATCTCATGAAGGCTTATGGCGCTGAGCTCGTGCTCACCGAAGGGGCAAAAGGCATGAACGGTGCCATTGCCAAGGCCGAGGAATTGGCCGCAGAGATTCCAAACTCGTTTATTCCCTCTCAGTTCACCAACCCAGCAAATCCTGCTATCCACGAAAAGACAACCGGTCCTGAAATCTGGGACGCAACTGAGGGCAACGTTGACATCCTTGTGGCAGGTGTAGGCACAGGTGGCACCATCAGCGGAACCGGCGCCTATCTAAAATCGCTCAACCCCAACATCCAAGTTGTTGCAGTTGAGCCAGCTGATTCGCCTGTTCTTTCTGAAGGTCATGCAGGCCCGCACAAGATTCAAGGCATCGGCGCAGGCTTTGTGCCAGAAACCCTCAACACCGATGTTTATGACGAAGTGATCACCGTAGAAAACGAAGCCGCTTTTGCAGCCGGTCGAGAGCTTGCAGCAAATGACGGACTTTTGGTTGGCATCTCGTCAGGAGCCGCCGTAGCCGCTGCAGCCCAACTGGCACAGCGCCCGGAAAACGCTGGCAAGAATATCGTTATCATCTTGCCTGATACCGGTGAGCGCTATCTCACCACCGCAATGTTTGACATGGGCGAATAGCGAAAGGACTGTCATGGCTTGCACCAAACTCATCACATCGACACAGGTATTTACCGGCGCCGATGACACATCTCGCCCACTTACTATTGCCATTGAGGACGACCGCATCCTTGAAGTAGGAGAGCCTACTACTCTGCGCGAGGCCTATCCTGACGCTGAAGAGCTTGATTTCGGGGACGCATTTATTTGTGCAGGTTTTCACGACTCTCACCTCCACTTTTTTCACTCAGCGGTATATTCCTCTCCCCTTGCAACCACGTTTCTCGGAGAAAACGAAGCTGACTGCGTAGCACGCATGCAAGAGCTCGCGCGACTTCGCCCTGAGGGCTGGCTGCTGGCGCAAGGTTGGCGCGAGTATCGCTGGGATCCGCCGGTGTTGCCAAGTAAGCATTCGCTGGATGCAGCATTTCCCGATCGTCCCGTAGCGCTCTATTCCGGCGATGCTCACACGTTGTGGCTCAACTCATATGCGCTTAGCGAACTGGGCATCACGCATGATAGCGTTGCGCCCGAAGGCGGAAGCTATGATAGAGACGAAGCCGGTGAGCTGACAGGCATTGTGCGCGAAGCTGCCGCTATGGAGCTTATGCCCACGATTATGAATGCCTTTTCTGATGACGAAATTGCCGCAGCTTACACAGGCTTTTTTGCTCGGTTGGCTCAAAATGGCATCACCAGTGTTTGTGACATGTCCCTGATGGCAAGCCCTGGCCTTGACTTTATTCGCGACGATATTCACGCGCGCCTTCTTCGCGAAGGAAAACTAACTGCTCGCGTGCATATGTTCCCAACGCTGCTTGATGACATGAGCCGCTTTGAGACTATGCGCGCTACCTATACCAACCCGCGCCTGCAAACACCAGGCTTCAAGCAGTTTTTTGATGGCGTATCTTCGCAACATACTGCTTGGGTTAAAGAGCCCTATTCGAATGCCACAACGCCTGATGATTGCGGCAGACCCACCGTCGACCCCGCCATTATGCGTGAGCGCGTATTAGCGGCAGCACGCGAAGGCTATCCCGTGCGCATTCACACCATTGGTGATGAGGCAATTCATGTTGCGCTCGATATCTTCCAAGAGGCGCAAGACGCCTACGGCAAACTGCCTGATGGCGAGCACAATTGCCTCGAACACCTGGAAAATTTCCAACCTGATGATATTGCTCGCGTGGCTCAACTAGACGTTGTTGCTGCCGTGCAACCACCACACATGACGCTTGATCCAGGCGGTCCTGAGGCTGATTTGGGCGAGGATCGCGTGCCTTTCATGTGGCCATTCAAGACACTGCTTGCCGATGGTGCAACGCTTGCATTTGGCACCGATTCTCCGGTTGTTGATGTCAACTCTATGGATGTGATTTATTCGGCCGCCACGCGTCAAGACCCGACAACGCATCTGCCCAAAGGCGGCTGGTTGCCCCCAGAGCGCATCAGCCGCGCTGATACATTGCGCGCCTACACAATAGGCTCTGCAGCTGCAGCAGGGCGCGCATCTGAGCTCGGAACGCTTGAAGCTGGTAAATTTGCCGACTTAGTAGTGTTAGACACCAATCTTTTAACGTGCGCCGATGAGGACATTCAACGCACGTCAGTTCTCAGTACTATAGTTGATGGCGAAGTGGTTTATTCGTAAGCCCACATATGATCAAGCGGGCCTGAGCCGCGTCCAAGGTTAAGGCCCGCTGCAAGTGCCCCGCGCACAAATTCCTTTGCTTGACCAACTGCCTCTTCGACAGACAATCCCCGTGCCAAACCACACGCAATTGCACTTGAAAGCGTACATCCCGTTCCGTGGGTATTATCAGTTGCAATATGAGGCGCCCTATACCAGCGCACGGTTTCGTCGGGCAACACGAGCACATCATCAGCGGTATCAGCTAAATGACCACCCTTGATAAGCACCGCGGCATTTACCTGCTTCGCTAAAACGCATGCAGCATGCTCCATTTCAGCTTCAGTAGTTATCGGCCCGCCCATCAAAGCTTCAGCTTCAGGAAGATTAGGCGTAATCACATCAGCAAGCGGAAAGAGAAGGCGAACCAAAGCTGACTGGGCGCCCTCATCAATAAGACGAGCTCCGCTTGTTGCCACCATCACAGGATCAACCACAATATTGCTCGCATTATGTGCGCGCAAACCTTGAGCTATGGCTTCGATAATCTCAACTTGAGAAACCATGCCGATCTTAACCGCTTGCGGCACGATGTCTTCAAACACCGCACCAATTTGCTCGGTCACAAATTCGGGGGCAACATTTAAAACATCACGCACGCCAAGGGTGTTTTGTGCCGTCAGCGCAGTAATAACCGTCTCCGCAAAAAGCTTGTGGGCAGCAATAGTTTTAATGTCAGCTTGAATACCTGCGCCACCGCTTGAGTCAGAACCTGCAATGCTTAAAACCGCTTTCACAACAACCCCTCAAGCCTACTCGTTTGCTGGTGCGGACGCGGTTGTATCTTCGCCGTCCCCAAACGTTTCGTCTGCGATTTTGCGCAGCTTTCGGGTAGCAGCCTCAATGTCATCAGCCGCAAAAATTGCTGATACAAGCGCAACGCCGTCTGCCCCACTGCCTTTAAGCGTGGCAAGGTTTTCTGCGTTCACGCCTCCAATTGCCACCACCGGAATATCCACTGCTTCGCAAATTTTGCGCAGCCCGTCAACGCCGATTACCTGCGCATCCTCTTTGGTTGACGTAGGATAAATGCCACCAACGCCAATATAGTCGGCTCCTGCGGCTTGTGCAGCAAGCGCCTCTTCTACCGTGCCAGCAGAAACGCCAATAATGGCATCATCACCTAAGGTTTTGCGTGCTTTTTCGCACGCCATATCAGATTGGCCTACATGCACACCATCAGCGCCAACAATTTTTGCAAGTTCGACATCGTCATCAATCACAAAAGGAATGCGTGCCTCACGCGCCAGAGGCAACAAAACCCGCGCACGTAATTCAATCTCGGCGCGCGGTGCTTCCTTTTCGCGCAACTGCAAAAACGTGATGCCGCCCTTGATGGCCTCTTCCACGCACGCCGTGAGCGTGCGCTCGCCTACCCATGCGCGATCGGTCACCGCATATAGCTCCAAAGATTTCGCCAACTCATCTTTTGTCATGTTCGCCATGCTTGTCACCCTTTCACGCCTACTGCGTATCGAGATCAATTGCTAACCCATCCATAATAGTATTTACGGTGCGCATTGCACACATTTTGCCGCACATCGTACACGTACCGTCATGTGCAGGTGGCGCGCTATCGAAATACGTTCGAGCTTTCACCGGGTCAAGAGCTAAGTCAAACATCTCATCCCAGGCCACACGTCTACGCGCGTCACTCATGCGATTGTCGCGCTCCCTGGCACCCGGAAGCCCGCGGGCAATATCTGCTGCATGCGCAGCAATAAGCGTTGCCACCAATCCTTCGCGCACGTCGTTAACATCGGGCAAACGAAGATGCTCTGCAGGGGTGACATAGCATAAAAAGTTTGCGCCCGATGAGGCCGCCAAAGCCCCACCAATTGCAGCGGTAATATGATCGTAACCAGGAGCAATGTCAGCCACCAAAGGACCGAGCACATAAAATGGCGCACCATGACACAGCAGCTTTTCCATCTTCATGTTGGCTTCAATCTCATCAAGAGCCATATGCCCCGGACCTTCAACCATCACCTGCACGCCCTTATCCCAGGCGCGCTTGGTAAGCTTGCCGATTTCTATAAGCTCTGCAATCTGCGATGCATCCGAAGCGTCATAGGTAGACCCTGGTCGCATTGCATCACCCAGCGATATGGTGACGTCATGTTCGTGGAGAATCTCAAGGATTTCATCATAAAACTCGTAGAAGGGGTTTTCGCGCCCGGTTGCCTCCATCCAAGCAAAAATGAGCGACCCGCCACGACTCACGATATTGGTCAGGCGACCCGTTTCGCGAAAAGACTCCAGCACACGGCGGTTCATGCCCGCATGAATAGTGACAAAATCAACGCCGTCTTTTGCATGCGTGCGCACAACCTCTAAATAATCTTCAGGCGTGATGGCGATGAGTGCTTTTTCTAAGTAGCCGATAGCATCATACATTGGTACGGTGCCAATCATGGCTGGTGAACACTCAATGAGCTCACGGCGAAATGCTTGCGTCTTGCCGCTATTGGAAAGATCCATGATGGCATGCGCCCCAAGCTCAAGCGCAACCTCAACCTTTTGCCATTCCACATCGGCATCTGCCATATCACCAGAAATCCCCAGATTAACGTTCACTTTTGTGGTGAGCCCATCACCTACGCCAACGGGTACAAGTGAGCTATGATGAATATTTGCCGGTATTGCAATTTGGCCTGTTGCAACCCCTTGTCGAATGACGTCAGGATCAAGGTTTTCATGCTGCGCAACATGCTTCATTTGCTCTGTTACGATACCTGCACGCGCAAAGTCTATCTGAGTGACCAGGTGCTTTTCTGATTCGTTTCGCAATTGAGTTTGTGATTGCTGGTTTGATGCGTGCGTTTGCGCCATATGCGCTCCCTTCGTTGGCATTATCCACATCAGGTTTTACGGGTCGAAGCATATAAGGTGCTTCCTCTCAGCCTGGCCTGCTCTTTGCTCCAAGCTCCCCGGTATTTCGCCTCATTATAACGGATAGAACACCAGCAGCGTTCCAGACTCCACTCCAATGGTTGCTGGCTGCCCTATGAGTTCATTTGAAACTCCGCGCGAAGTTCTGTTAGTGAGATCCTCATCATCAAGCGAGTATTTCATGCCTGTTTCTATGACGCCGTGCGAACAATCACTGAGCGAAAACACCGAAACAGTGCCCGTGTCTGCATCAAGCTCTAAGACATCAGGGCCGGTGAGACAACGCAGCGCCTCAGATTGTCCAACTGCAGTAACATACTGCCCCTCTTCGGAGAAGCGAGCGAAAAGCTGGATATTGGCAATGGTGTGATCAAGTCTGTTGCCCAGCGCGCCATATACCACCACCTCTTCATAATTTAGTGCGAAAGCACGCTTTAATGCTAACTCTAAATCTGAAGCATCTTTGTCCGATGGATAGCGAGAAACACGCCCACATTTTGGCACATACCCAAGCGAGTCAAAATCACCAAGCGCCATATCGGGTTTGATGGATAATTCTTCAAGGTGTGCAAAACCGCCATCAACTGCGATGATATAGTCAAACATGCCCGCCTCATAGCGCGCTTTGAAATCTGCAGCGTTAAATTCCGATGCTGCCACCAAAACACAAACTCCCATACCTGCCAGCACCCTTTCTTAAAGGTTGTATCGTGAATGAGGTGTCTGTCTGCTAGAATAGCACACTGCGAGTGGGCCAAGCGATCGCGCGCGAAAGCGTGAGGAAAGTCCGGGCTCCAAAGGGCAGGATGCCAGCTAACGGCTGGGCGGGGCGACCCGACGGAAAGTGCCACAGAAAAGAAAACTCCCCTGTTATCAGGAGATAAGCTGAAACGGTGCGGTAAAAGCGCACCAGCACAACGGTAACGTTGTGGCTTGGTAAACCCCATCCGGAGCAAGCGCTCATAGGAACGCCATACGGCTGCCCTTCCGTGCGTTCGGGTTGCGTGCTAGAGATGTGTGGCGACATGCATTCGAGATAAATGATCGCTCAACGACAGAACCCGGCTTATAGACCCACTCGCTTCCCTATTTCAATACTGCCTGCTACACGCAATAAAAACAGAAGGACTGCAACAAATGCTGCAGTCCTTCTTTCATAATGCGCATACTCCCTCATCAACCAAGACGAGGTTTCTGCGTACCTCGTAGCTTGGTTTTAGTGCTTGCGAGCCGAATACTTGCTCCGACGACGCGCAAACACAAGCATGACAAGAGCCAACGCCACAACCATAAGCGCTCCACCTACAATGAGACCAAGACTATCGCCTGTTTGCGCTAATTTCAGTCCCTTAGGAAGCGGCTGCAGATCATCTCCACCCGCATTTGCTCCTGAGACAGAGTCACCCTTCCCAACACCAAAGCCTTCTTCGTAAGCAGGATTATCGCGAATCTCACCGCTAAAGCCCTCAGGGAAGGCAGCACCTGACTTGGACAATGTGTCACCATTGCGCTGATAGAAAGCATCCCAGCCGTCGCCCGGATCAAAGCGATGTCCCAACTCGGGCATGCCTGAAGATTCGTCACCCTTCAGAACGGGCAACGGGATATCATACGCCGGCGAACCATAAGCGTATCCAACATTTGCGATATCGCCTGTAAGTGCATCCGGGGTCACAATGGCATCAAACTCAAGCGAAACCTGCTCACCGCCACGAACGTTACCTGCATATACTGCAATGTTGCCATTTGCCTGGGAGTAAGCCTCATCAGGGCAATCTATGGTTTTGCCATCAGCAAGCGTGAGTTTCATAGAGCCAGCAACAGGATTGAGACCTGACGGAAGCCTGTCTTCCAGAATAACGTCATACCACATCGTATGGGCACCATCAGTATTAGCAAGTGTCACAACATAGTGAATAACGTCACCCACATAAACCGATCCATCTTTACGCTCGGTTTTGTTTACTGCGGTCTTGGTAGTGATGAGTTTATCTTTGTCGGGCACTCCCGGGTACACTTCGTCAATAGGTGTTGAAGGCGTCTCAATAGGATCAATCACCTCTTCAGGATCTCCGCCAAATATATCTTTGATCTCATCTTGCTTCTCTTTATCAATGTCTTCCCAAGTCTTGTCATGATCTTCGGGATTATAAGGACCAACCGGAGTAGGCTCGCGATCAATCACAACTGGACCGTCAGGATTATCTGGATCAGGCTTTACAACAGTTGAAGGAAGTGTTCCATAGGCATACGCCTTATTAGAAGGCACATCAATGCCAGTAGCCGCAACAGGAGTCACCACACAATCAAAGGTGATTGTTGCCGTAGAAACACCAGGTAAATCCCCAATGCAAAAACCAATCGTTGCGTCTTCGGCGCTAAAATCAACGTCGAAATTGGTATACGTTTTGCCATAAGCATCGGTAATCTGAGCACTTCCCGGAACATACGCTACCCCTTCTGGCAGCGGATCCTTGATTAGTACGTCATACCAAGAGGAACCTTGATGTGTGTTTGTTGCACTAATCGTAAAGCGGATGGTATCACCAACAAGAGCAATGTTTTTGTTGACACGATTCTCAAAACCGGCTGTGACATTCTGAGCCGACTTATCCAGCTTAATGTCGCCACCAATGGGGTTGCCTTCTTCGTCCTCACCTGAAGGTCGAGGATCAGGATCAGCAGGCACCACTAATACATCATGGTCATCGCGATCATCTGGGTCAGGAGTTTCAGGACGCATGTCATCAGTAATAGGAACGGTAACTATTACCTCTTCAATGGTAGGCTCGCCACCCGTCGGATCTGGACGCAGAATAGTGACTGGGATGTCTACATGGTCTGCTTCGGGATCTTCTTCAAGCTTCTTTTTGATTTGCTCATCAAGCTCTTTCGCAATATCGTCTGGGGTCTCTGGATCATCCTTATCACCAAACGATATGATGCGATCCCCCTCTTGAATAGGATTCTTGGGTGTTGTACTTGGATCATCAGGATCGGTCGGATCAGATGGACGCGACGGATCATCAGGATGCGGAACCTTCGCATCTCCGAAAGGTGTATCGGGAGCAACGGGACCTACAGGCACTCCAGGCTCTTTCGGCAGCGTCGGGCTGCTTGGATCATCAGGATCAGACGGTTTCGGGGTCTCTTCAATCAGATCTCCACCCAAAATGTCTTTTGCTGTATCAGGATCAGGTACGATAGGCTTCGGCTCTTGCGGATGGGTATCCGGCCACGTAGGATCTACGTCATCAGAGACAGCCTCAACGGACAGACCTTCTGCCGGAATTCGATCGTCCCATGAAAACTTATCTGGATTTACACCATAAATACCAGAAACTTTTGAGTTGGATGTGAAGTCAGCTGCACCGTGATCTGGATCAAACAGATCAGAATTGACAGTTACATCAAGTTTAAACTTATATGACTCATTACCAAACAGCGTGGGCAGGCCATCAAAAATAACTTTACCATCCTCAATATGGTATGACGGATTCTCAATCTCATTGCCCGCAGGATCAACTACTGTTACCCCTTTAAAGGTGGTGTCACCAGGGATAGCAATCTCGTATACTGGATTAATGCACGCTGAATCGCGTGTGGTATTCGTTGCTGTTGCGGTATAGCGAATGGTATCACCAGGACGCACCGTGCCATCTGTACGCGAGGAAACGTACGCTGTCTCGGTGATAGTGAGTTCTGGCTTCTTCGCTAAATCAGGGAAAACATATATGTCAAAACTCTTCGTTACTGACGCATAGGCGCCCGTGCCTTTGATAGTTGCTGTAATAGTGGTTTTACCTGCTGAAAGGACGCGTGCTACCGCACCAACACCATAGTCAGTTTTACCTTCGATATATTCGCGATCGGTCATATAGCTATTTGGCTCAATCTGAATTACCGCAGGATTTGAGCTCTCAAAAACGATATTACCAATGGAATTCGTTTGCACATACAAAGGGAACCAGTCTTGACGAGATTCAGTCACTGCTCCGGTTTCTTCGTCAACAACATCGCGGAATGACCCCACGTCGGTAAATTCTTCTTTACCTTGAGCATTACCATCAGCGTCCGTCCAGTCGCGCTCAGTTGTATCGTTAAGCTTAAGCTTTGCGTCATTGGCTGCCTTGTCGGCATCGTCTAAGCCTTCGCCATTGGGAATGTATCCTGTGTTAACTTCGTTATAGAGCTTAAAGTCAGGAGTAGCCAGCTCAATTTCAATAGGCGAAACCGATGTTGTAGACTCGTAATAATTTACATAGCTAGAATCGGTATACGCAGGAGCCAAACCTGCAACACCCGCCTGTGTTGCCTCGGCATCTTCTTCAACCGCAGGTGAGTCTTCTGAAGTAGGATCATCAGCCAAAGCTGCGGTATCCTCTTCAATTTCATCACGCGAAATAGCCTTGTTGTGAATTGAGAGATACTCAACATATACCTTATGCTGGTTTCCTTCATCGGACTTATCTTCAAGACCAAAAGCCTCCAGCTGTCCACGCGTCAGATTAAAGTAAGCAATTGAATGTGTGCGACCATTATTATCTGTAGCCGTCCAAGCTTGAGTGTATTTAGCGTCCGCTAAATTGTCTTTAGTAAGCTCAATAACACCACCTAAGCGCTCCGGTACCGCACGACCATCAATGTAGAGTTGCAAATGCCCTGTTGGCGCAGCGCATTTCGTACTTGACATGGTTTTGCCATTAACGGTATCACCAAAGGGGAACACGTCCGAAGCTATATCCACTGGAACAATCAGATGGTTGTTGGTAGCCGTATTGAAGTTGCCGGCATTTTCATCCTGCATCCACGTTGGGCTTGTGTACTCCTTGATAACTTCATTACCATCAGCATCTGTCGTCTTTATGCGAACCGGATCAATAACATCCCAGGTAGTCTTTGAAGTTACCGGTTTAATAGTAGCTTGACCCGTAGCATTGTGCCCCCAATAGGTTTGCGCGAAAACCGAGTCATCTCGATATTGCGTAGAACGCACTTCGATGTCATACAAACCGGCATCTGCAGGCGTGTCTGCTGACGTGACACCCGATGCAACAGCATCGCCAAACTCGCTCACCTGTTGATAGAAATATTCAACGGTGTCGTTTTTGTCCAGCTTTCCACCTGCCGGATTATCAACCAAGATAGGGTTAGTAACCAAATCAACCTTTTTCAAAGATTCGCCGTCATAGTATTTAGTCCAGTTCTCTTCAATGAACTCATCTTTAAGCTTGAAGTTCTCCCATTCCTTTACAAAGGTGTCTTGACCGGGCTTTGAAGAACCTTGCGGAAGATTTGTATTTGATGTGACCAGCTTGCTACCAACATAATATGAGAAACTTGCGTCAATCTGACTTGAATCATTGATTCCCTCTCGGAGCCACAAGTATAGATGTCCATCATTTAAGCGTGACGGAGCGCCATAGAGTGGATCTGGTTTGAAGCGGTCAACAAGAAGTGTCCACGTTTCAAGATTTGCATTGTAATCAGGCTCTACACCATGACTGTTTGCCATTGCTTCAATTTTGGGTGAAACATTAATGGTCAACATGCCAACTTTGGTTTTGTGGTCAAGATCACCATACGCCTTACCATCGTTATCGTTGCCTTGGAAGCGGGTGCAATAAACTGAGCCACCTGTAATTACTACATAGCCATAGAGACCGCCTATTTCCAAAAAGTCACCATTGCCACCCCAATGAGGCAACAGCGTACCGCCGGTAATCAAGATTGTTTTGCCGCCATTGTTACCACCGCAACCTTGACCAAACGCATTTGAATGCCATGCACCATGCGCTTCAATAAAGCCACCATTAATGGTGATGTCACCAGCAATAGTATGGTTGACATTGCGCGAAACAATAGCATCAGGAAGCGGATATGATGGTTGATTGCCTCTAGACATGCCGCCTACATAAGTACAACCGCCACCAATTGCTGCACCATGGTAAGAAGCATATGCATCTACGATGCCTCCGTTAAAAACCGTGACCGTAGAGCCACCTGCATGACCACCACCAATACCGCAGCCAGCGCCGTTTTCACCCCATGAATTATTACCAGCAGGACCATTTGCTCTTGTAGTAATGACACCACCATTGAAGGTCATCTCACCTGAGTTTTCTACCGGACCTCCGCCAATAGCGGCAGAGCGAATGCCACCGAACGCATTCAAAATACCTGCATTATGACTTTCGAGATTTGAAAGCGACGTCTCAAGATCCTTGCCGTCACCCGTTGAAGTTGCCTGCACGCCATCGCGATTAATATAGGTAACACCACCAGGAATAAGTCCATCTTTAGGTGTAATTGGATTACCATTGATGTCTACATTACGAACCGCGTCATCAATGGTAAGGACAGAGCCCTCACCACAACGAAGTGCAGGGAATTGGTAAGATATATGAGAACCACCTGATGAAACGCTTGAAAAATAATTACTTTGCAAGGTATTAGTAGTTCCGTCAGCAAGCGTGATGTGAACAGTTGTTTTATCAGCTACATCGTCACCCGTTATCTCAGTAGTCAAATTTCCACTGCGATGACTATTGGTCACGATATTAAAAGGCATATAGCTTGTGATATTGACACCTTCAAACGTGATATCAGCTTTCACACCAGCTTCCACGCGAACCGAAGTACCTACCGCTGTTGCCACGCCACTCGTGTTTTTGATTCGATACGTGCCATTCTTCTTGATGACAATAGAGGGAATGGTGACAGAAAAACTTCCACTACAGGGAAGATTGCGCCCATTGTCCCAATAGGCATCGTAATTCTCAGTCTCAACGCGGCCAACCGAAGTACTCACAACATTTTCAAGTGCATAGTCAACTCCTGCGGTACCACCCGCAATAGAAAGACCGTTGTAGTCGGTATATCCTGCAGCATCCGTTTGAGGAACAACCCCTTCGACCTCTGATTGCACTGCAAGAGCCGTAGCGGTGGTCAGCGTCAGGTTTGTTATTGGCGTCAGAGCAGTTACGCCAGACTCTGCAGCTTGCTCATCGTCGGTCTCAGGTTGCACGGCAACCACTTCATGCTGCAAAACCTGATCAGCGTTATCCGCATCAAGAGATTGCTCATCTGAAACAGCAACCTCCCGCCCTTCTGCAGACACAGTTTCATCCGTCGCAAGTTGTTCTTGCTCAACAGCAGCTGTTTGTTCTTCGCCATATGCCAAAAGCCCCACATTTGGCATCATGAGCCCGCATGCCAACACAACTGCAAGTAAGCTTTGTGTTAGTGCTCTTGTTTTTGTTGATCGCACCTTCATATATCTGCTCCTCGTTTCCATGAAACGTTTCTCCTGTGCTTGCAAATTGGCTTTGCGTCTGAGCGCTTCAAAACACGCTTAAACGCACGTAAGGCTCTAGTAACTCCTAAGTTGTTACTGAGCCATAATCTAATCGTTGCCAATTTGACAACATTATACGTTTGTCGCCGATACGACTCAAGTGCTAGGGATCAATGAATGGGCGAATATAACGGATAATCTGGTAAAAGCTAACTCCCTCGCGCTGATTTGGATGCAGGCCAGAATAGCCTTAGTCGAGTACTTTTCTCGTCAAAGTTTGGTGTTTTATTGCATGTTTTATCACCAGTAGCGTGATGCGAGGTGGTGACGTGGCACGAGGTGGTGACGTGATGTAAGCAACAGCAAAAGAGCCGACCTTAAGGCCGGCTCTTAGTTAATTATTTTATGCGTGACTAAAAATATAACCGCTTGATCTCTCAAGCATCGCTTAATTGCGAATTCTTGCTATCTCCTTAGTCAATCTCTTCAAACTCAAAGTCATCATCAGCGTCGCCAAAGCCTGAAAGGTCTTTTTCAACGCCTGATGGAACAACAGTTGCAGCTGCAGCAACAGCGCCCGTTGAAGAGATGGGCGTAGAATAGCTTGCAACGGTTGCTTCTACCTCAATGGGAGCTTGCACAGAAGATGCAGCATGGCTTCCTGCCTTTACTGATGAAGCGAAGCTGCTTGCCTCAGCTGGTGCAGTCTCTCCGATTTCTGCCAACTTGCGCGTTGCATCACCAATAAAGTCAGTAAGCAGATCTTTGTATGCCTCACGAGCATCCTCGCGATCATCCTCAAGCTTCTTGATAGCATCAAGCACCTTCTGCTTGTCTGCTTCTGCTTTATCAACAATGCGACGAGCCTCGTCCTCTGCTTCTTTGATAGTAGTAGCTGCACGAACATTGGCATTTGAAATAATTTCATCAGCAGAACGCTGAGCAATGATGAGTGCCTGAGCAATAGCGTTGTCGTCTGCCTTCTTTGCTTCAAGCTGGCTCTCAAGGTCAGCAATGCGAGCATCTTTTTCGGTTACCAGGTCGCTCTCCGAAGCAGCTGAAGCTGCCGGGCGATCAAAGCCATCAAACTTGCTCTCGTCCAATTTGCCCTGCAAATATACGATCTCATTGTTCAGACCATCAATCTCGTCTGCCACGTGCTCGAGGAATACGTCAACCTCGTCAACATCATATCCTTTGCGGTCAATGGAAAAGCTTTGGTTGTGAATTTCTTCTGACGTGATAGCCATCTGTATTCCCTTCGTCTTAACTCAACGTGGCCGTTTCTCAATACTTATAGTAAGTTTACCAGCAAATGCGAACCAAATTGTAGTACAAGCAGCGCAATAATGGGCGTAACATCCACCATACCTCCAAGTGGAGGCACTAATTTCTTAAAAAGATTAAGATACGGATCACACAATCGCGACAAAACGCGATTTATATCCGCTAAAAGCCCGCGATCAGTAGGCACCCAAGAAAGCAAGACATAGACAAAGATAATCATGCTATAGGCATCAGCGAGCGAAATAATTAAACGACCTAACATGCAGATAGCTCCTTTGAGCGTTGAGCGGCAGCACGAATGCCCGCTTCAAATACGCGACTAAAACCAGCGTCATACATTGCATCCAATGCAGCAAGCGTTGTTCCACCTGGCGAACAAACAGCAACGCGGCACGTTTTTGGATCCTGTCCCGTCTCAAGCATGAGCGAAGCAGTACCAAACACCGTTTGCAAAGCTAAATCCTCTGCTACCTGTGCGTCTAAACCAAGCTCAATCCCCGCGTCGCGCATAGCTTCAACCATAGCTGCAACGTATGCTGGACCAGATCCGCTCACTGCACATACTGCGTCCATGTCAGCTTCATCTACGATACACGCAACGCCAAGAGCGCCAAATAAATCCTTAACCGCAACTACCTCTTTGTGCGTTGCATGGCTGCCGCCGCATACTCCAGATGCTCCTTTTCCGACCATAAGTGGAGTATTAGGCATCACGCGAACAAGATGAGCACCAGCTGGCAGCGCTTGCTCTAAACGCTCGGTTGTCAAACCTGCTGCAATAGAGACGAAAAGCGCACGAGCAAACTCTGGCTTGTCTTGGATAGTTGCTAGCATATCCATCATAACTTGTGGCTTTACTGACAAAAGCACAAGATCAGCCTCTTGAGAAACTTCACGCGCATCAGCAACACACTGAACATGGTATTTCTCTTGCAGAAAACACCTGCGGTCTTCGCCGGGATCCACCACAACAAAGCTCTCAGGAACAAGTGCTGAAAGCATTCCTTCAGATTGCGAAAGCCATCCGCTCAGAATTGCCTCTCCCATTTTGCCGCCACCAATAATAACAATGCGCGGCGAGCGACCTTCTGATTGTGCGATCACTGA
Source organism: Adlercreutzia agrestimuris (assembly GCF_943193125.1). Lineage (GTDB taxonomy): Bacteria > Actinomycetota > Coriobacteriia > Coriobacteriales > Eggerthellaceae > Xiamenia > Xiamenia agrestimuris. The sequence continues at coordinate 236,145 of NZ_CALPCX010000004.1, read as the reverse complement.
TGCTTCCATTAGAGAACACCTTGATTTCTCAACGAAGTCAACTCAGCTTGCGAAAGTGCCGCACCACGGCTGATGGCAAACACCTTATCAGCTATACACTCAACACTTGCATCCAGCGCACTTGATACACCAAACGAGAAGTCCAAGATTCGTTTTGCTAAGGTATCGGGCGTGTTGCGAAGTGCAAGCACCACAACATCTCCTGCTTTAAGCGCCTTAGACACGCGCTCTGCCTCAGCATAGCTTGCTGGCTTAATAATAGTCAGTGATCGTGTTGGTGTGTGCTTCCCTGTAACCGAACCAGCATATGCGTCATATGGGTCATATGAACGTGACTCCGAGGTGCGCGCAGAAGAAGCGCTTCCGTCTGTAGTTGGAGAGAACAGCGAATTGAGCCCCTCAGAGCGCTCCTGTGCTAAAGCACCCGCGCTTGCAGCTTGCGTAGTGCTTGCATTCTGTGCTCCGCTTGCCTGAGCTTGCGCACGCGCATTAGGAGTGCCCGCATGCGCAGAGACCGCTGGATCCACCATGGTGCGTTCAGCTTGATAGCGCGAAGACGATGCGCTGCTCACATGACGCGGCGGGAGCGGATCGCGATTAAGGCTCTCAGGAATTTGCGTACGGGCACGCACATCATCAATTGAAACCAAGCGCGGAGAAGAAGCCTCTCGGCGTGGCGCTGCATGAGCAGGGCGAATTGAGGGGTTTGAATAGCGATCATAGCTCTCGCGAACAGAGCTTCGGCTCCGATAACTATCATCTGCTTGATAGCTCGGGCCATACTCATCAAATTCTTCATAACCTTCGCCATATTCATCGTCGGAAGCGTCGTCAAAGTATTGCTCTTCAACAACGTCCTCTTCGGCTTCAGCAAAACCTAGTTTAGATTTCAATCCGTCGAACATACCGTGCTCCGATTTCTCTTATCGCGGCAACTCCATAAAGATTACCTACTCCATTTTTTTCCGACACTTATAGTGCCGCTGCATTTTTGGTCTTTAGAAGCAAACAACACCGCTTAATGTATATCAAGCGGTTCGTTGAAATCCTCAGCGAACAACGCACGACCGATGCGTACTATGGTAGCGCCTTGCGCCACTGCTTCGCGCCAATCCTCACTCATACCCATAGAAAGTTCATTGAAACACTCCGCTTTTGCGGGCTCCATGCCCACTTTGAGCTCTTCTGCTAGCTGAGCAAGCTTTGCAAAACAATTACGTGCTTCATCAGCATTTCCCTGAGGCGCCATAGTCATAAGCCCGCGGACACGCACATGCGCATACTGAGAGCACACGTCAAGCATGGAAGCCACTTCGTCAGGGGCAAGACCGCTTTTGCTCTCCTCGCCTGACACATTAACCTCAAGCAATACCTCTTGCACTTTTCCAAGTGCTGATGCGGCAGCGTCAAATTTCGCAACATGGTGAGGTTGATAAAGCGAATGCACCAACGACGCATTACAGACAATCTCTTCAATCTTGCGCGATTGGATGTTGCCAATAAAATGCCATGTTTGCTCTGGCAGTGCGCAAGCCTTTTGCGCAAGCATATCGGGTCGGTTTTCGCCAAAATTATGCGCACCCGCAGCTACAGCTGCTTCAATTTCTGGCAATCCTACTGTTTTTGAGACCGCTACCACACACACCGCATGGGGGTCTCGTCCGTGCGCTAGACAAATTGCTTCACACTCTGCTTTAACCGCATCATAGCGCTCACGAAAAGACACTTTATGACTCCTTCTTGTATGCAATGGCACCATGTCTACCGCATACGCCGTCTTCAGCACGATAGGAATAAAACGCATCAACGTGTTCTTTTGTGCATAGACCAGCATCCACGATTCGCGCGGGATCTGCACCAGCCTCAATCAGGCTGATTCTCAGTGCCTCAGTTAGGTTAACATGACGATCATCGGGTGTGCACGAAAGCGTAAATGTGTCAGCAAATTGATGGGCAAGATCTTCGCTCGTCTCAAAACATGATGCACAAATATGCGGTCCGATATAGATATTGCATGCACGAAGATAGTGCGCATCATGCGGATTATCGCTTGTTTGCAGAAGCTGCAAAAGCGCTTTCGGAGCGATATGCGCCATAACACCACGCCAACCAGCATGAACGACCGCAAAGTGCCCATCAGGTGCAACGATAATGACCGGCACGCAATCAGCAAAGCACAAGAGTGCGCTTACTCCAGAACAGGTCACTATCAAGCCGTCCGCTCCCGCACAAGCACGCTCTTGCGCATACTCAAAAGCAGCAGGAGCCGATGAATTAATCTCAACCAATTCTGATCCGTGAACTTGGTCTGGAACCACAACGCGTTCAGCAGGTGCACCGATTGCCTCTAATACAGAGGCACGATTTTGAGCGACCGATACTGGGTCGTCCCCCACATGTGTTCCCAAATTCAACGACTCATACGGCGCCGCACTCACCCCACCATTGCGCGTCGTAAAGGCAATACGCACACCAATTTGGTCCCAAAGCTCATCATCAGTAAGCAGGGTAAGACAACGCGCGCCAAAAAGGCGCGCGCGCAGTATTGGATACGGTAGCTGTTGTGTCACAGCCATGCGTTAAATTCACCCCAAAGGTACTTAGCGCTGCTGGCGCTTCAAGAAATCCGGGATGTAGTCCTCATCATCAAAGCGACCGGTAGTCTTTGTCATATCCGGACGAGACACCCCTGGGTTGACGGGTGGCTGATCTTGCAAGCTATTAAAAAGGCCTTCGCCAGTGAGTTTGTTCGGGCTAATTACTGAACGCGGCTGCGTCATCTTAAAGCCAGTAGCAATAACGGTGATGCGAACTGCATCGCCCATTTCTTCATCAATGATCTGACCATAGATGATATTGGCATTCTCATCAGCGCACGCCTCAACGGTGCGAGCTGCTTCGTCAACTTCAGTAAGCGTCAGATCAGGACCACCCGCAATTGAGAAAAGCACGCGAGATGCGCCCGCAATTGAAGCTTCCAGCAAGTTGGAATTAGTAGCTTGCTGAGCTGCATCCAAAGCGCGGTTTTCACCCGAGGAAAGACCGATACCCATCATTGCGGTACCGGCGTCTTTCATAACGGTACGAATGTCTGCAAAGTCAAGGTTAATGATACCCGGAATGGTAATCAGGTCAGTAACACCCTGAATGCCTTGACGCAACGTATCATCAGCAATGCGGAATGCGTCCAACATGCTTGTCTTCTTGTCAACAATCTCAAGCAAGCGATCATTCGGAATCACGATGAGCGTGTCAACTTTTTGAGAAAGAAGATCAATGCCCTGCTCAGCCTGATTGCGACGCGTACGGCCCTCAAACGAGAACGGCTTGGTGACAATACCCACTGTCAAAGCACCAATTTCCTCGCGAGCAATTTCAGCAATGATTGGAGCAGCACCAGTACCTGTGCCGCCACCTTCACCTGCGGTTACAAAAACCATATCTGCTTCAGCAAGCGCTTCGCGAATCTCATTGCGGCTCTCTTCGGCTGCCTGGCAACCCACCTCAGGGTTTGCTCCTGCGCCAAGACCGCGCGTCAACTCTTCGCCGATGTGGATGGTACGATCGGCGTCTGACATAAGAAGTGCCTGACGATCAGTGTTAATGGCGATAAACTCAACGCCTTTAACGCCGGCTTCAACCATGCGATTTACAGCATTAGTGCCGCCACCGCCAACGCCGACGACCTTAATAACCGCCAAGTCTTCCCCAATGTTTTTTGGCATCGTTTCCTCCACACCTGCTACGTTTCTACAGCTTGACACTGCGTAAGTTATCTACACATAGATAAATATTGTACACGAACACATACGCAATGCCAACGTAATAAACCACAATGACAAGCAGTTTCACATATCTGCCAAACGGTACAAAAGATTTGGCGAAATGTGTAGCTCAATGCGACAACAATAAGCCGCACTTTATTTTTAAAGCGCACGCCATGTTGGGCGATCAACGGTGCGAACGTTGATATAAGCAACTCCATCAGGATGCTTATCCATAATCTCAAGGCAAACGCGCTCTTTTTCGCGAATATTTTCAGCAGTACCAAAGACAATATCAGGACCATCTTTGATAGTAAGCGTTGTAGATTCTGGGTCGGTTGCCTTAACTGAGGTTACACGATCAGCAAGTTCAGTAGTCAGACCATCTACCACCGCAAGCGCATTATTCACATTCGCGTCAGAGCAGTATTGCCCCACTTCAGCCTCGGTTCCATAAGGAACATCAATGATATGAAGCGTTTCTTCGACATCCTTGTAAATAGTCGAAGAGGTGCGCGCAGCCGCTTCGGTGCCCGCTTTTGGAATAGGCATTAACCACATACCATCAGAGGCAATAGCCCAAGCTTGCGTGCTTTTTGCGTCTTGAGTAGGCACTTCTACAATAGCGGCAACACTGCGTTCAGTTACTGATATCTCAAGGGTGTTGGGAAAGATGCGATTCACGCTCACATCTTCTACCCAAGCATCTCGCAAGAGCGAGTTTTTTATACCAGCGGCATCTACGCGCAGAAGTGTTGTTCCAACTGGAACACCCGCAAGCGCTTGCATCTCTTCGGTGGTAAGGTGTTCAACGCCTTTGATGTTTACTTCTTCAATCGTAAACAAACTGGAGTTATATACCGCCACACCACCTATGGCAAGTGCACTAACAAGCGCAGCAATGACTCCCAAAAAGACCAAATAGCGGCGATAACGACGCTTCACACGAGCGGTTCGTTTAGTGCGCTCAATGTCTCCGATACGCACCGAACTCACCTGAGGCGTACGCGACGTATTTATATTTCGTGTTGTACGAGACGGCTGCCCGGCACCAAACGATCGAGAGTTTTTCGCCATGGCTGCAGGTTGAATAATTCGCGAAGAACGGCCTGCAGTTTGCCCCATACGCGAGTTTGAGCGCGCTTTTGTTGCACGCGCAGAAGAGGTGCGCGGAGCACTTCTTGTCGGTTTGGTTTTTGTTGCGCGCGCAGCTTTTTGCTTGGGTGCGCGCGTAGCTTTAGGTTGCTTACGCGAACCCAAGGAAGCGGACTTCCGGTTTAAGCTTGACGCCATAACACTCAAACACCTTCGCTTGCACAATCTCAATAAGCGTTACCACGTCATGCGCCGTGGCTTTGCCCTCATTCACAATAAAATTTGCGTGCATATCAGATACACATGCACCACCAACACTCAATCCCTTGCAACCAGCATCTTCAATAAGTTTGCCAGCAGACATATCCGGAGGATTGATAAACATTGATCCGCATGACGCGACAGAAAGAGGTTGGGTTTTGCGCCTGCGCGCTCTAAATCCTTCCATCTTGCCACGAATATAAAAGGGATCAGCTGGTGTGGCTCTCAGCTCACATTCAACTATAATTTCACCCGGCTCAAAAGAACTCTTGCGATATCCCCACAAAAGCTCATCTTTATCTAATCTAACAAGCTCTTGCTGCTTAGTAAGAATAGTAACTGACTCCACCTGAGTTCCAATGCACTCACTTGATGTGCCAGCATTCATACTAAGCGCACCACCAACAGATCCCGGTGTATCAACCAAAAACTCAAGACCGGCAAGGCATCGACGAAAACTCTCTTGCACCAAAAGAGACAGAAGAACGCCACCACCTGCATAAAAACGCTGCGTATCTTCGTCATAGCGAAAATTCGCAAAATCGTTGCTCAAGGTGATAACAACACCTTCATAGCCTGCATCTGCCACAAGCAAATTTGACCCACGTCCGGCCACATACCAAGGAATACCCGATTCAGCGCAGGCTGCAAGCAGACGCTTAAGCGACCCTAAAGAACCTACGCGCGCATAATAGCGCGCAGGACCGCCTATGCGAAATGAGGTGTGCTTAGCCATAAGCTCATCAAGTAATATTTCACCTTTAAACTGCGGATCTACCAGAAGCGCGTCAAAAGCTGTTTGTGCGTGTCGTGCACACATAAGCTACTAGCCTATCACCGACGAGCTACGCCTTTTAAGCGCATCTAAAAGCTCGGGACCGATAGCAGTCACATCCCCTGCGCCCATCGTGATAATAAGATCACCTGGTTTGAGCACATCCATTAAATGCGGTACAACCTCTATGCGACGCGGAACATAATCTGCATGCGGATGATCTGGATTATCAAGCACGACCTGCAAAAATGTCTTACCCGACACACCGGGTACCGGAGCCTCACCAGCCGGATAAACATCCATGAAAGTAACGGCGTCTGCTTTGTTGAAAGCTTCGCCAAATTCATCATGAAGCACCTCGGTAAAAAGTGGTGCGCGCGAATAACGATGCGGTTGGAAAAGCACATGCACCTGGTTGTATCCCAGCTGTGAGGCAGCCTCTATTGTGGCAGCAATTTCGGTTGGATGATGCGCGTAATCATCAACAATGGTAATGTCGTTTTCAATACCAACCAAGTCAAAGCGGCGTTTCACGCCAGCAAATTCACTCATTGCAGCTGCTGCTTTATGCGGATCATAGCCAAGCGCCCATAAAAGCGTCAGCACGCCAGCAGCATTTTGTACATTGTGCCTACCAGGATTTTGCGTCACTCGCGCTTGGACAACCTGGCCATCAGGTAACTCTAGGGTAAACGTTGACCCAACACCCTGCGGCTCATATGACAAAATGCGCGCATTTGCTTGGGGTGCAAAACCGTAGGTGAAATATTGACGCTGAGCGTTTTTGACGACATCAACCAAGGCAGCATCGTCAGCACATGCAATTACGAGACCTCCGTCGCGAGGTACAGAACCCACAAATGCGGCAAACTTCTCATAGATCTCATCTAAGTCTTTATAGTGATCCAAATGATCAGCCTCAATGTTTGTCACCAAGACCGCTTGGGGATGAATATGCATAAAAGACTTATCGGATTCATCAGCTTCAACTACATAGTATGCGCCTGCACCCGAATGAGCATTAGTGCCATATGCACGAACAATACCACCAATCAAAAACGTTGGATCTTCACCCATCGTGTCAAGAACAGTTGCAAGCATTGATGAAGTGGTTGTTTTACCATGCGTTCCTGCAACTGCCAACGTCTTAAGGTTCTGGCCTAAATGCGCAAGCATCTGAGCACGGTGCCAGATAGTCAATCCGCGTTTGCGCGCTTCAATAAGCTCTGGGTTGTTTTCTAAAATTGCCGTCGACACAACGACAACCGGGTCACCTTCGGGCACATGCGACGCATCATGACCAATAAAAACTTCAATACCTGCATCACGCAACTGTTGAGTATAGCGGCTCTCGCGAAGGTCTGAACCACTCACCTTCATGCCTTGATCATGCGCCACACGAGCAATACCGCTCATGCCAACGCCACCCACTCCAATAAAATGTATCTGTTCTAGAGGCTTATCCACGCTGCCAACTTTCACATCTCTTTTATTACACAAAGCTTAATTGTAGCGCAAACAATCACAGGGGTTATCTTTGCGCAACATTCATTACGATATCAGCAAGACGCTCGGCTGCTTCCATAGTTTTACGCTGACCCGCTGCTTCTTGCATGCTTTGACGCTGCTCAGCTGACTCAATCAATTCACAGAGTGTCTGGGCAAATTGTTCTGATTCGACATCAGCATCTGCAATCATTTTTGCAGCACCTGCCTCTACACACGCTTGAGCATTCATAGTTTGATGGTCTTCGGTTGCATAAGGAAAAGGAACCAACAAAGCTGGAAGTGCACGCGCTGAGATTTCAGCAAGCGAGGTTGCACCAGCACGCGAAACAATCAGATCGGCTGCAGCCATGGCATCACCCATATGGTCGGTATAGCCCAAAAGCTGCCAACGAGCTTGCTCATCAGGTGTTAAGCTGAGCGCTTCTTTAACACTATCAAGCTCTTTTGGTCCGGTAATGTGCACAATGTAAAGATTTTCATATGCCAAAAGCGTATCTTTGAGATGAGCAAGCGCACTATTAATATGGCGCGCCCCCAATGATCCGCCAGTTATCAGCAACATAAGCGCATCTTCAGGAATAGAAAAATGTGCACGTCCCGACTCACGCGTGGCATCAAACACCTGCGCACGAACAGGATTTCCTGTTATATGCATCTTTGTTTTGTCAGCAAGCGCTTGCCCCGCATGCTCATAAGTCAAACAAACCGCCTGCGCGCGTTTAGCTAAATACGCATTAGCCATACCCATAACCGAATTTTGTTCGTGCACTACAACCGGTATATTCATCTGTTCAGCAGCACGTGCTACCGGAATGCATACATAACCGCCAAAACCAACTACTGCATCAGGCTGTATCTGATTAAACCATGCACGAGCTGCTTTGGTTGACTTCTGGATCTTCGCAAGTGATTTTGGAAGAGTAAGCGGATGATTGCGATTAAACCCACCCGCCTCAAAACCTTTAAACTCCAAGCCCGCTTCAGGCACCAAACGCGCTTCAATACCACCAGGCGTACCTGCATACATCACATCTACACCTCGACTGATCAGTACTTCGGCTAAAGCAAGTGCAGGATTAATATGACCGGCGGTACCACCACCAGAAAGAACAATAAGCATAGCTTTTACCTCCTTGAGCGCCTTTGTCGAGACGACCTTGTTTGGCCATGCGTGCGCGATGGGTGCGATTGTGTTGCATGCGAACGCGATGAATAGGGAGCATTTGATAGCGAAGCACGCGAAGTGCTTCTATTCGTGGACGCAGACCTTTTTTGGGAATTATGTGTTTTGACAATGCGCAAATCTGCCCTGCGTTGCTCATAAACGCTCGGTTGCAAGTCTGCACCGCGCGCAACTGACAGAATCAAACCAATCAAAATAAACGTTGCAATAAGGGAAGAACCACCCGACGACAAAAAAGGAAGTGGCTTTCCTGTTGTGGGCAACATACCAAGGACGCATCCAATATTCAAAAACGCTTGCGCCACCAACATGATGCCGCAACCTCCAGCAATCATGAGGCCAAACATATCTGGAGCCATACGAGCAATGCGAAGAGAAGCCCAAAGTATCCCCATAAACAGAGCCACAACTACCATGGCACCAACGAGACCAAGCTCTTCGCCAACTACAGCAAAAATAAAGTCAGTCTCAGCTTCGGGAAGATACAGGTACTTTTCGCGCGAATTGCCCAGACCAACCCCAAAAAGGCCACCTTCGGCAAAAGCGTAAAACGAATGGATGAGCTGAAAGCCGTTCCCATAGCCTTCTTCCCCATCATCCCAAGGATTCATAAAGAGCATGCGATCGGAACGATATCCTGTACCAAAGACTGCAATAAGCCCAAAAACGAAAAAGACTACAAGCACGCCGACAAGAATGCGCTTAGGTACCTCGCCCAACCATGCAACAGCAACCAAGCCAACAAAACAAATAAGTGTTGTGCCAAGGTCAGATTGCGTCACATACATAAAGCCTATAGGTGCTACCACGCAGCAAAAGAGCTGAATAAAAAACGCTTGAGTGCTCATTGATCCTGACTGATAGTCATAGAGCATACGCGCAAACATCAACAAGACGGTAATCTTGAAAAACTCAGAAGGCTGCAAACTAATAAAGCCCAAAGATAACCAGCGTGTAGCACCTAATGCACGCGATCCACTCACGGCCACCATTAATAACAAACCAACGGAGACCGCCCAAATAATCCATACGAATATGCCGCCCCATGCGTTATAGGGAATAAAACGCCAAAGAATTACCAGGGCAATCACGCCCAATACGGTGAACTTAAGCTGATCAAGTACGTAAGACGCAGCGTTTTCACCCTCTGATAACGCAGAAGGAGAACCAGCGGAATAGATCATCACAAGGCCAAGAAGCGTAAGTGCAAGCACGCACAAAAGCAGCACAGCCTGTGCTACGCGCGTATCTGCGCGCCCGGATGTAGTGCTGGCAAACCATGCTGGCATCTGCTCTTGTCCTTACTATTTCGATGAGATGCACGCCGCAGAAACAAGTGCCTTAAATGCATCTCCACGCTCTTCAAAACAACTGAATTCATCAAATGAGGCACACGCAGGCGACAACAATAGCACGTCTCCCGGGAGTGCTTGCGAAAGCGCACATTCAAAGGCGTCTTGCAAGTGATGAGCTTGCAGCAAAGCAAAGGCACTACCAGAATTGTCTTCACTTTGAGCATCGTGTGCAAAAGCTTCAAAAAAGCGCTGTCCGGATTCACCGTAGCAAACTGCACAGACGCACGTTTTCGTGACAGCGCTCACCAATTCATCTAAGTCGGTCATCTTATCACGGCCGCCCAAAAGCACGGTCACTCGTTTACCGGGAAATGACTCAAGCGCTTTGAGCGTGGCATCAACATTTGTTGCCTTAGAGTCGTTGTAGCAAGCCACACCTCTCACAACACCACATGGTTCAATGCGATGTTCAAGCGGGGCAAAGCTTGCCAAACCACGCGCAACCGTTGCCGTATCAACACCCAACGCAAGTACAGCAGATGCTGCCATAAGCGCATTTGCCACATTATGCTCACCGAGAATCTGCAGATCAGCAGCAGAGAGGAGTTCATGCTCAACGCCATCTATGGCAACAGTCAACGTGCCGTCAGCTGAAACATAAGCTGCGTTTTCGCTTCCGCACTTTGCACGCATGTCAGAGTGATATCCACAACTTGTCCCCACTGGCACATACGAAAAACCGCGATCTTCATCGTTGAGCTTGCGCAACATGCGCACACGGCCGCGGACAATATCGTTGGTGGCATCTAGGATGGCGAATGCATTCGGGGTGTCTTTTAAATGTTCAAAGAGTTTGAATTTGGCTGCTTGATATACCTCATAACTACCATGCCAAATCAAGTGATCAGGAGTGATGCCCAACAACACTGCTACACGGGGTGCAAAGCGTATCGTTGAAGCTAATTGATATGATGACACCTCTGCCACATAGATATCAGTTTGCTTTGCAGCAACCGCATCAAGACAAGTATCCCCAATATTGCCGACCGCTGAAGCCCTAAAGCCTGCTACTTGCAGTATATGGGCAACAAGCGACGTAACGGTTGTCTTCCCGTTGGTACCGCTAATTGCAATCCATACGCTATCAGAAGCACTCTCTCGCCATGCAAACTCAACTTCGCTCATCATTTCATCGCAGAGTGCTAAAGCCCGCTGATACAAGTCACTAAACTGCGAAATACCTGGACTTACAATGCAAAGGGAAAAAGGTGCGGATGAAGCAAATAATTCAAGAGCCTCATCGCCAAAAGCCACTTTGGCACCACTTGCTTCAAGTTCGCGCGCAAATGCCTGCGCAGCCTCATTTGGTGCACCTGCCGCAACATACAACTCACTTACGCGACTGCCGAGTAAATCAGCACAATAACGCGCTGCAGCCTGACCGCTTTTGCCTAATCCTAAAATGAGAACGCGCCCAAGAGATTGGGGCGCGCATATGCGTGTTGTTGTCATAACACCACCACTCATCCCTACACCGCCCCAAAAAGCGTTTGAGCGAAATAGATCGTAAAGCCGAGCGCCGCTAATACACCCGAGATAATCCAAAAGCGAACAACTACCTTTGTCTCAGACCATCCCTTTTTCTCAAAGTGATGATGAAGCGGTGCCATAAGAAAAATACGTTTCTTTGTTTTCTTATAATAGAAAACCTGAATCATGACTGAAAGTGCTTCAGCTACAAACAAGCCGCCAATGATCAGGACTAAAAACTCAGTCTTCGTAAGAACCGATAAGCACCCGAGCGCCATACCAAGCGCAAGAGAACCTGTGTCGCCCATAAAAATGTCTGCAGGAAATGAGTTGTACCACAAAAAGCCCACGCATGCGCCTGCAAGCGCTGCCGCAAAAACTGCTGGACCAAACATATCTGAGCGATAAGCGATGGCTGCCATTACTATCATAACGATCATAACCGTACCCGCAGCAAGACCATCTAATCCGTCAGTTAGGTTTACGGCGTTACACATACCCACAAGCAAAATGTCTACAAAAAGCAAGTACAACCACGGAATTGCAATGCCGTCACCAAGAGGGATAACAGTAGTAAATATTCCCAGGTCAAGTAAGCAGATAAAGGGAATATCAACCGTCGGCGCCACCCCGAGCCAGTTCACCGCAACCAAGCAAAATATGGTTGCAATTGCAAATTGTCCAACCAGTTTTGCTTTGGGCGTTAGGCCCAGCGAACGCTCTTTAATAACTTTTGATGCGTCATCAACAAGACCCAAAATACCCGTTAAAACGGTAGCGCCTAACAAGACATAGATATTTGGCGAATATTTACCGATCACCAATGCAACCACAAGAACAGCGACAAGCATAATGACGCCACCCATAGTTGGCGTGCCCTGCTTCACCAAATGAGACTCAGGACCATCAGCTCTTACTTGCTGACCAATATGACTTGAACGTAAAAACTTAATCCAGAAAGGCATCAGTGCGATAGTTAAAACCACCGCAGCCACTACTGCCACAAACACCAAAAAGGTTGGATATTGAGCAACATTATCTAACATTAGTTGATCAACCCTTCAACCACTCGTTCCAAACCCATAAAGTGCGATGCTTTAACCAGCACCGCATCTCCTGATTCTACCCAAGAATCAAGATCACCTAATACTTCTGATAGCGAATTGGCACGTATGATCTTGCGCTCATCGGCACCTGCATCAAGCGCACCATCGGCAATATCTTGCGCCAGTTCACCTACGCAGATGACGCGATCAAGCGCAAGCGTAGCCAAATATTCGCCAATACCACGATGGCACGCCTTTGCAAAAGATCCAAGCTCTCCCATGTCTCCTAACACTGCTACCTTGCGCCCGGCTACATTCATGGCACTAAAAGTTGCAAGAGATGCACGCATGGAATCGGGATTTGCATTATAAGCATCATTGATGACGCTAAAGCCGCCACGTGCTTGGAGTACCTCTTGGCGCCCAACTTCAGGCTGTGCACCACGAAGCGCAAGTGCGCATGCCTCAAGAGACATGCCAGCAAACTTACCAACTGCAACAGCGGCGCACGCATTTGAAACATTGTGTACGCCACGCAGAATCAATTTACAAGGCACTCGCTCTTCTAGAGGGGAAATGGTTCCATTTTCTTTGTGCTGAAAACCACTGGCACACAACATAAACTCAGGGTGCCCCTGATCATCAAGTTTTATCTCTTCGGCCCATACTGCGGGAAACTGCTGTTCGGTGCGCGAGAGTTGTTCACGATGAACAAGCGCATCTTCTGAACCGTCAAAAAATACCGTTGTAATCTGACGTGCGTCTAAATGAGCATGTTCCCGTACAAATGAAGCATATTCATCTTGCAGATTAACAAACGCTGCGCCTCTTCCTTCGGGAAGTGCGCATAAAAGCTCAGCCTTGGCACGCGCTATGTTATCTCGGCTTCCAAGAAGCTCAATATGGCTTTCGCCTACGTTAACTAACAATCCCCAGTCAGGTCGCACAAAATCACAAAGCTGTGAGATTTGACCTTGACCGCGCATACCCATCTCAACCACGACATATTGCGTATCTGCCTCTGCACGCAATAAAGTATTAGGCACACCAAGCTCATTGTTTTGGTTTCCTTGCGTGGCTACAACAGAATGAACTGAAGCCAATACATCACGCACCAAATTCTTTGTGGTGGTCTTACCCGTCGAGCCAGTTAAGGCAATGATGGTACCTGTGATATGGGTACGCCAAGCTGCTGCAATATCGCTAATGGCATGAGCACTATCGGGCACTTCAATAATTGCTGCGCCCATTTCTTGTGCCAACAGGCGCAACTGATCATCTATAGGCTGCATGACCAGCGCGGCTACCGCACCTTTGCGCAATGCCTGATCAATAAAGTTGTGACCATCTACGCGCTCACCTTGCAAAGCAACATAGATATCACCTTCTAAAACCGTGCGAGAATCCCATGTAAGACCCGTTGCAAGGGTTCGCATGTCAATAGGGTCAACCACACATTGACCGCCGCAACAGGCAACTATTTGCTTAAGATTCAATCGCATTGTTTACTTCTTTCTTTATGCCTTATGCACCAAATCGCTTTATCAGTTCTTCGGCGGCAACTACGCGATCATCAAACGAGAGCACCTGGTCTCCTACGATTTGATAATCTTCATGACCCTTGCCTGCAATCAGAATGGAATCTCCTGGATTTGCAAGAGCAAGCGCACGAGCAATTGCACTCCTGCGATCCGGTTCAACTACGTAATGATCTTGACCTTGCGACATGCCACTGACAATATCATCAATGATGGCAAGCGGGTCTTCTGTGCGCGGGTTGTCAGATGTCACAATTGCCACATCAGCTGCAAGCGCAGAATTTCCCATAATGGGTCTCTTTGACGCATCACGATCTCCGCCGCACCCAAAGACACAAATGGTGCGTCCTGGAGTAAGTTCAATAATGGTTGAAAGCGCATTATCAAGCGCATCAGGTGTATGAGCATAGTCCACAAATACCGCCACGCCTGTCTTATGAGCATCTCCGACTCGTTCCAAGCGGCCAGGAATCTGAGGGGCATCCTCAAGAGCCGCAACAATAGTTTCAACCGAATATCCAAGCTGCAAACCAATGCCAAATGCGCACATAACGTTTTCGACATTAAATTTGCCAACAAGCGGATAATCAAAGCTCACCTGGTTACCGCGCACATCAAGCGTGAGTGCGGTATGAGTGGGAGCATACTCTACTGATACCGGATGAATCTGGGCAGACGGATCAAAACCAGTGGTAACAATGTTGTCTTCAGCCGCCACACAACGGGCTAGCAACTGCTTGCCCCAAGCATCATCGATGCAGATCACGCGCTTGGCGGGATAGTCCTTTGAAAATAGACGTGCTTTAGCCTCAAAATAGGCTTCAAACGTGTGGTGGTAATCAAGATGATCTTGCGTGAGATTTGAAAACGCTGTTACGGCGAAATGCGTCTTCCACGTTCGCTCCAAATCCAAGGCATGCGAGGAAACTTCCATAGCAACCACTTCACAATGCTCATCACGCATCTGAGCAAATGTTCGTTGCAGATCAGGAGACTCAGGTGTTGTATGCTCAGATTTGCATTGCGTGTCGCCAATCCGGATACCTACAGTTCCAATAACGCCCGTGCGCTTTCCAGCAGTTTGAGCGATATGCTCTACCAAATAGGTAGTAGTTGTTTTGCCATTAGTACCGGTAACGCCAACGAGCGAAAACGCCTGTGAAGGATGATCGTAGAAGTTATCAGCACACACCGCCATGGCTTTGCGAGTGTCATTAACAACAACCTCGGTGACATCAGTTGCATCCGCGAGATATACTTTGCGTTCAACGGCCAACACATTAGCGCCTCTATCAATGGCATCTTGGGCGTAGGTGTGACCATCGCTTGTCATGCCAACGATGCAAAAAAATGCGTCTTTTGGCTGCACGCGATCACTTCGATACGCAATACCCTCAACAACCTCATTTGGGTTTCCTAAAACGGTGCCACTCACACCTTCGAATAATTGCTCGCATGTCTTAGCCATGAGTTCCTCACTTATCGGGCGAAATCCTGAAACGATCAATTGCGGTTGTCATTATATCCTTAAATAGAGGGGTAACCGAACTATCGTCAGGAACCTCATTCGCACCCACAAAACATACTAATTGACTTGATGAATTCGCCAAAAAACCCGTAAAGGCCAAATTGTAGACGCCTTCGCGATATCCGCCATTTTCTTCGTCATAAATTTCAGCAGTGGATGTCTTGCCAGCCACATCAAATCCCTCAATTGCAGCACGTTTACCTGTACCATCGGTAACTACCGTTTGCAGCATGCTGGTGATTGTTGGAATTGCAGCTTTATTTGCAATAACGTCTTCGGTGGGATAGTCAACCACTTCACCACTTTGCGGTTTTGACACCAAGAAGTGGGGTGTACACTCAACACCATCATTTACCAGCGCGCCATAAAAACGCGTGATCTGCAGCGGTGTTACCGAAAGGCCCTGGCCAAAGCTAATGTTGTATCCCGTTACACGGCTCCAATTATCAAACGCAGGTAAGTTGCCTAGATACTCGGTGCCCACTTCTCCCTCACCCGGATAATCTACTCCCGTTGTTGAGTGAAGATTGTAGTCAATAATATGATTGTAAAGCTTATCGAATCCCATAGACTCAACCGCAAGCGAAATACCAACATTTGACGATTGATCAAGAATTTGGCGAAGCGTAAATGTTTCATCTCCGCGCTCATGTGCGTCTGAAATTGTGTAACCGTCTGCGGTAATTGAAGCCGGGCAGAACAACTCGTCATCAGGCGACATCGTGTTGGTCTCAAGAAGTGCCATAGTGGACACCGATTTGAAAATTGAACCGGGCTCAAAAAGATCAGTAACACACTTGAGTTTCGTAGCGCCCTCTTCTACTTCACTTCTGTCTGCGGGATTAAAAAGTGGTAATGAAGCTGCAGCATAGATTTCGCCCGAACCGCCATCCATAACGAGCGCGCTTCCGCTTTCAGCATCCAAGTCTTCAATCCCTTGCACCAGGCGCTTTTCAAGAGCTTCTTGAAGTTCAAGGTCAATAGAGATAATGATATCTTGGCCATCCACCGCAGCCACCGACTCATGCACGCCACCAGGAATGGGAGATCCGTCTCGTCCGCGCTCGGCTTCGTAATAGCCTACCTCGCCTGACAAAATATCATCATAGTAAGCTTCAAGACCAGATACACCATAGTAATATTCGCGATTGTTCTCTTCATCTACGCCAATTGAGCACGCTCCAATTATTTGACCCGCAACTTGACCGTGTGGGTACTCACGACGAGATTCTGAAACAAAATAAATGCCATCAAGATCAAGTTCTTTGACCTTGTCAGCAAGTGCTACGTCAGCCTTGCGTTCGATGACAGAATAGTTGGTTTTATTGGCTGTCAAAATAGGAAGAAAGTCTTCCATTTTGCCACCAAGCACGCTTGCAAGCTGAGCTGCCGTAGCGGCCGGATCATCAATTTCAACAGGATTGGCATAAATGGTAGTAGCTTCAACGCTTACCGCTAGCACCGTGCCATTGCGGTCATAAATCGTACCGCGACGAGGTTCAATGGGGAAACTAACCGTGCGAGCCTCTGAAGCCATAGCACTATACTCGGGAGCTTTCACAACAGTAAGGTAGCCCAAGCGCGCAAAAATAAGTAAAGCTATTCCCAAAAAGAAAACAAGCGGCCAGAACGGTCGCGAGCTTCTCTTATCTGTAGAGGCCGCCACGAGTTAGACTCCCCGTTCATGTGCGGCTTCAACGCTTGACGAAAGCGAAAGATTGCCTGCTTGATCGGTCATTACGATATCTTCATCTAAGGTGATAACGCTCGTTGTTTCTGGAGCAACCATCCCGAGCGCTTTGGCTTGATCGCGCACACGAGTAGGGTTAGTAAGTGATCCAAGCGACACCTCAAGCGCAGCACCATTACTGCGTGCATCTTCAATTGAAGCGCTCAGTTTTTGGGACTCCATAGCAGTTGCCGCCGTTGCGCTTGAAAGCGAAAGTCGAACACAAGCAACAACAGTCAGCACCAACAAAACCACAACAGTAAGTTTAAGCGCAAAAGCCGCCGGCGAAGCGGTGGGTACACTTTGGGTACGCGGTGCTTTACCGGGAATCACCTGAAAAGAGGGTTTTGGCATATGTTGACGCGTACGCGCGGGTGCGGTTGCACGAGAGTTGTACAGCGAATATGCTGGCGCTGCGCCCATAGCCGCCTCCTTTCTGTGTTTATGCTTTGTGAGCGGTCGGCTGTTTTACACGTCGAAACGCGTAGCTAATTTTTGTGCCACACGAAGCTTTGCGCTGCGAGCTCGCGGATTGCGTGCAACCTCTTCGTCGGTTGCCACAATCGGTTTGCGTGTAACAATTTGTAATATCGGCTCTTTACCACAGACACAAACAGGAAGGTCAACAGGACATTCGCAGCGATTTGCATACGATGCGAAAGTGTCTTTAACAATACGATCTTCGAGCGAGTGATAACTAATTACCAGCAACCGACCTCCGGGATTCAGCCAACGAACTGCGGCTTCTAATCCTGATCTAAGCACATCAAGTTCGCCATTTACCTCAATACGTAACGCTTGGAACGTGCGCTTAGCAGGATGGCCACCCGCACGACGTGCTGATGCCGGGATGGCAGCTTTAATGATCTCAACAAGCTGCTCGCTTTCAGTAATAGGCTGGTTTTCACGTGCGCGGACAATAAAGTCTGCAATGCGACTTGCCCATTTTTCATCTGAATACTGCCGGATGATCCGAGTGAGATCTGCTGCGTTGTAAGTGTTGATGATCTCTGCTGCGGTTAAGGTTTGATTGCCCGGATCCATCCGCATATCAAGTGGGCTATTTTCCTTAAAGGAAAAGCCGCGCGCTGGCGTGTCAATTTGCACTGATGAAACTCCCAGATCAAAAAGGATTGCATCCATTCCAGGAATTGCTGCTTCTAATAAAGCATCATCAAGATGTGCAAAATTGTTGCGAATAAGCTCAAGGTGCGGGCGCACGTCATCAGATAATGTGCCGAGTTTGCGAGAAGCTGCCTCAAGAGCAACTTCGTCTTGATCAATACCCACTAATGTGCCGCCGCACCCTATGAGCTTTGCCGCCTCATATGAATGCCCTGCCCCGCCGAGTGTTGCGTCCACGAATGTTTGCTGTGTTTTAAGGTTCGAGTATTCGAGGCACTCGGCGAGCAGAACCGGTGTATGCCGATATTCGCTTGTCACTTCGCTCACGCCTTACGGTTGGTCGTACTCATGGGCCTAGCCAAACAACTGGCTAAGGTCAACATCAGCATCAACCTGGTCGTAGCGCTTCGCGTCCCAAACTTCGAAGTAACCCGAGTTGCCCACGAGTACCACATCTTTGTCTATGCCAACCGTCTTACGTTGGTCAGCTGACAACATAATGCGTCCTGCTGAATCCGTTGTGACATCTACGGCACGCGCAAAAAGTTTTCTGCGCTGTGCAACATGTCCGTTATCCAGCGGGTTGTAACCGCCCACACGATTGAATGCGTCTTCAATCCATTGATCAAAACTCTCAGGCTCGAAAACATAAATGCACTCGTCATGCGGATTGGGCGTTACTACCAAGTCCGAGGAGAGAACCTTACGAAAGCTTGCCGGCAAAGACATGCGACCCTTTGCATCCACCTTGAAGCGATGGGTGCCCTTGAGCGTTTTCGCTTTTGGGGTCTCTTCTGACATCTTTTCCTTTCGGCTGAACTCCCAGTCGGGCTCTCTGTGTTTCACATCTTATCCCACTTTGCCCCACTTTACAACATTTTTTGACCAATTTGCCCCCTATTCCAACACACCTAAACCCCAGGTCTTACGGCAAATTCGTCATCTTCGAACAGACGTTTGGCATGGTTTTCCAATATATTGTTCAAGTCTTGTTTTGCACCACAAGATATAGTGCTGACATAAAAAAGGAGCGCATTTTGCACTCCATGAAAAAAGTTTGTAGGGTGTACCACTTGCCCCACAATTTATACGCAAGTTTGAAAAAGAATGATTACTTGCACTTCGCGCGAGGATGTGCTCGCTGATATTCCTCGCGTACATGAGCTCTATTGACGTGTGTATAAATCTGCGTAGTTGAGATATCGGCGTGCCCAAGAAGCTCCTGGATGACACGCAAGTCCGCCCCACCTTCAAGAAGATGAGTTGCAAACGAATGACGAAGCGTATGGGGATGCAAGTTTTTAACCCCTATCACCAACCCCGCTCGTGCTACTACAGAATGAACGCTTTGTCGTGTGAGTCTTCCCCCGCGCGCATTCAAAAAAACGGCACCATCGTTGTTGACACTTGATCGCACCAGCTGGGGGCGT
This sequence comes from Adlercreutzia agrestimuris, assembly GCF_943193125.1. Lineage (GTDB taxonomy): Bacteria > Actinomycetota > Coriobacteriia > Coriobacteriales > Eggerthellaceae > Xiamenia > Xiamenia agrestimuris. The sequence goes on along the minus strand of NZ_CALPCX010000004.1, from coordinate 216,337 downwards.
CCTTCATTCAAATAAATAACAAGGGATCTCAGTGCAGCACCCGAGATTGGTACAAAGCGCTCTTTGCCTCCCTTGCCAAATACACGAAAATAGCCCTCCTCCAACACGAGATTGGCTAAGCTGAGTCCCACACATTCGCTTACACGCAACCCACACCCATACAACACTTCCAGAATAGCCCGGTCGCGTTTGGCGGTAGGCGTAGGCTCAACAGGTTCGGAGAGCATTTGCGTGATCTGGTCAATCGTTAATACATCGGGCAACTTTTCAGGTGTTTTAGGAAGCTTAATAAGCGCAGTAGGCGTTGTGGTGAGATAGCCCTCTCGCACTAAGAAACGATAAAACCCTTTAAGAACAGAGATACGTCTATCAACCGTTGATGGAGCAAGCCCGCGTGCAAACAACGCATTTTCAAAATCAACAATGTCTTCTCGCGTGGCTTGTTCCACTTGCATAATGCCTTTTTCTTCACAAAAGCTCACAAAGTCAGCCAAATCACGCTGATAAGCCTCAATAGTGAGCGAAGAGCTCCCTCGCTCAACGCGCAAGTAGGAAAGATAGTCTTGTGCGAGTTCGTTTTTCATTCCTCAATACTAACGTATTTTTCCACGCGGAGCTTAGCTTCGTCGCGATTCTCCGTTTTAGCTATGCGATTTCTGACGATTCAGCACTTTTGTGTGTCTTTTCGGCTGCCCTTGAAGCAGATTGGGCGGCGCGCACAAAGCCCAGGAAGAGTGGATGCGGGCGCGTTGGCCTGCTTTTAAATTCAGGATGGGCTTGCGTAGCAACAAACCACGGGTGATCCGTCAACTCAATCATTTCAACCAATCGCTTATCAGGAGATGTACCCGAAATAACCAATCCAGACTCTTTTAGGCATTCGCGATACGAGTTGTTCACTTCAAATCGATGACGATGACGCTCGTAAACCAGCTCTTGCTGGTATGCTTCATATGCGCGCGTACCAGGTAAAATACAACAAGGATATGCACCAAGACGCATAGTGCCACCCTTATCTTCTATGTCAGCTTGTTCTGGCATGAGATCCACCACAAGCGGCAACGAATGCGAAGCGGCAGCAAAAAGATTAGAGGCGCACGCTTCATCGGCGCTGGCAGCAATTTCGTCCACGAACTCAGCCGATGTGGCGCCGGGAAGATTGCAGCAGCTGCGCGCAAATTCACATACAGCAGCTTGCAGCCCCAAACAAATGCCGAAGTAAGGCACATTATTCTCACGCGCATATCGCGCTGCGATGATCTTGCCCTCAAAGGCTCTCTGCCCAAAACCGCCTGGCACCAAAATGCCGTCCATGTCACTCAGAGTCTCTTCCACATTTGTTTCATCAAGCAATCCTCCATCTATCAGATGGACGTTGACTTTAACACCGCATGCCACACCTGCATGATGTAAAGCCTCAATGACCGAAAGATAGGCATCTGGCAAACTGACATACTTTCCGACAATTGCAATGTCAACTGCGTCTGAACAGGTGTGTTGTGCATCGAGGTATGAAACCAATCCATCCATATCAGCATCACATACGGGCAACCCAAGCTTCTCAAGCACTAAGACGTCAAACCCTTGGTGGGATAGCTCTAGCGGAACCTCGTAGATGCTCGGTGCATCCACACAAGAGAGAACATCTTCAGCTGCAACATCACAAAAGAGTGCAATTTTATCTTTTACAGCTGATGAGATCTCGTGATCAGATCGGCACACAATAAAATCTGGCTGCACACCAAGTGAGCGCAATTCTTTCACTGAATGCTGCGTAGGCTTGGTTTTAACTTCATGCGCTGCAGCAATGTAGGGAACTAAAGTAACGTGGATGAACAACACGTCATCATCAGGCTTTTCCTTTTTGAATTGTCGAGCCGCTTCAATAAAAGGAAGCGATTCAATATCACCAACAGTCCCTCCAATTTCGGAGATCACAATATGCGCACCAGACTGTTCAGCTGCACGACGAAGCCGCGCTTTAATGGCTTCGGTCACATGTGGTATCACTTGCACGGTTCCGCCAAGAAAATCTCCCCTACGCTCTTGGGCGATAAGACTTTGATAGATGGAGCCTTGCGTAAAATTCGACTCACGTGAGAGATTCTCGTCAATAAAACGCTCGTAATGCCCAAGGTCAAGATCTCCTTCGTGGCCATCTTCGGTAACAAATACTTCGCCATGTTGAAATGGACTCATAGTGCCCGGATCAACATTGAGATACGGATCCATCTTTTGCATAGTGACTTTATAACCACGCGCCTTCAGGAGGTATCCCAGCGAAGCCGCTGTAATACCTTTACCAAGAGAAGAAACAACGCCACCTGTTACAAATATATGCTTTGCCATGATGCTTCCCGCCTTAAAGCTCATACTCAGCGCACCTGCTTCTCTAGCTAGAGAATCCGCATTCATCGCAACCTGCAACTTGCATCGCGCCACGCTGCGCTGAGCTTCCTATCGTTCCCACTCATTGTAGAAACCCCGCCTCTGACACAGAGACAATGGCAGACAGTTTTAACTCACGCGTAACACAACAAAACCGCTATGCCGTTGTTTCTTTCCCCAGCAAACCATGCCCAATAAGCAAGACCTAAGATAGAAAGAGGGCACCTCGCTACCTTCCGGAAGTTTCGAAAGGTTGCGAAGTGCCCTTTGCTTTGTCGGTACGTACTGCCTACAATACGTGCCGCTCATAAGAGGTGTCGCTTTTTGCGCCAAGCATCATTTAGTGCTTCAAATCATCAGCACTAATACGACCCCTAAACGTTCGATAAATGACAACGTGATAAATCAGCACCAGCGGTAATCCAATGCAGAGAATAATGGACATGCACGCAAGTGAAAGCTCTGATGATGCTGCATTGTAAATGGTAATTGCTGGGCCAATTGAATCAGGTGTTGCATTCACCAGTACTGGGAACATGGAGCATGCCAAAAGTGCCACGAGAGCAATCATCGACAAAGATTGCGCCAAAAAAGCCTTCAGGTCATTGTCTTGCAACTTGCCCACAATCAGAGCAACCACCAAACCAGCTATTACAAGCACAGCAAACAGAATACGCAAAACATTGAGGTTTGGATCCATCTCAGGTCCGATAAGGATCAGCGCATAGATGGACACAATCACAAACAATACAAGGGAGATAACCTGCAACGGCATGCGCAGAGCAATTGCGCGAGCGCGTAGTTCAGATCCAAGCGGGGTCTTAAGCGCTGCCCAAGCAGCACCAGCTGCCAAAAACATGCTCAAACCCAAAAGCCCGGTAAGCAGGGTAAATGGCGTAATAAGCCCAAAGAGCGGTACACCCGCATAGTCTCCCATTGCGTCCATCGGAATACCAGCAAAAATGTTACCTACCGCAACACCCAAAAGAAGAGCCGGCAAAAGCGATCCCACAAAAAAGCATACGTTCCAAAGCCCACGCCAATGAGGATCACCTGCGCCAAACTCAAACGAAACAGCACGAACGATTAAGCCAAAAAGCACCAGCATGACAGCCAGGTAAAAACCAGAAAACGTCGTTGCATAGGCATCAGGAAATGCCGCAAACAGCGCACCACCTGCAGTCAACAGCCATACCTCATTACCGTCCCATACCGGTCCGATTGAACGGCGAAGAATCGCGCGCTCTTCATCGTTTTTAGCAATAAATGGTGACAGAACACCAATACCTAGATCAAAACCGTCAAGTACAAAGTAGCCAGCAATAAGCAAGAAGATCAAAAAGAACCACAAGACGCTCAAAAACTCCATCATGGCTATTCACCTTCCTTTACTGCATCAGCCTCAACAACAGGTCCCTCTTTAATAAAGCGACCAACCACACGAATCCAGCCGATGAGCAAGATCAGGTAGACAATTACGAAGAGTGCAAGCGTAATCCATAGTTCAACTGAAGAAACTGACATTGAAATTGCGTCATTAGTCAGCAACGACACGCCATCAGGTCCGGTCATTGACGGATAAACTACCCAAGGCTGACGACCAACCTCTGCAGTAATCCAGCCCGTTTGAATTGCGATAAACGGCCAAATAGGCGACAAAACAGCAGCCCACTGCAGCCAACGCATCTTTTGAATACGACCACCCTTAAAGCTAAAGATCAGCACTAAAATGGCCGTGAGCATAATAAGTCCATACATTGCCACCATGATGTGATAACTCTGAAACACCAGGCCAACGGGCATGTCTTCGATATTCATATCGCCAAATTGTTCGGTTTGAGCAAGTTCATTTAAGCCGGGATACTCGGTTTCAAAATTACCAGTTGCCAAAAAACTCGTACCACCAGGAATGGCAAAAGGCGCAATAACCTCTTGCGACTCTTCATCAACAATGCCAATCGCATATAGCGGAGGCACTTCAGAATCATACATGCCTTCCATCATGGCAAGTTTCGTGGGTTGCTCCTCCCACACATTCACAGCGGATGCGTGTGCAAACACAATCATGGCACATGAGGTCACAATACCAACAACTGCTGCGATGCGCATGGTTTTCATTGCGAAGTCCTTATTGCGGCCTTTGAGCAGATACCAGCCTGCAACTGCCATAGCAGCAAAGGCACCCATGATCAGCAGCGCATCAACAGTGTGTGTATAGCGGGCAAAAATCGATGGATTGAAAGCCGCCTCCCAGAAATTCGTGATGACAGCTTCCGTACCTTCTGCATTCAGCTCGCCACCAGCAGGTGTTTGCATCCACGAGTTCGCAATGAGAATCCAAAGCGCTGACAAGCATGAACCAAACCATACCAGCCACGCAGAAACCATATAAAACTTCGGACTAACGAGCTTGCGGCCAAAGAGCAAAACACCCAAAAAGATTGACTCCAAGAAGAAGGCAAAAAGCGCTTCAGCTGCCAGCGGAGCACCAAAAATGTCGCCGACAAAACGCGAATAGTTTGCCCAGTTGGTGCCAAAAGAAAACTCCATTGTGATGCCCGTAGCAACACCAATGGCAAAAGTAGCGGTAAATATCTTTACCCAGAACTTTGTTGCGGCAGCATCCTCTGGTTTGCGTGAACGGTAATAACGCGTTTCGTTGATTGCCAAAATCAAGCCGAGCCCGATTGAAAGGGGCACGAACAAGAAGTGGTAAGCAACGGTGAGCGCAAACTGGATACGCGACAACAACGCCACGTCAGCAAAAGCCTCCATAGCACACCCCATTTCGTCCTCATGCTTCATCCATCACAGAGCTACACGCGCATACGGCACATGACGGTGGCATTCAAGACGTAGTACACGGGTTATCCACTGTGATACATGAAGCAGATCTTTGCTGCTTTCTCTTGAAAGCAGTCTTGATCAATATACAACCAAATAGCTCCATTAACTACGACGGTTCTTTAACACTTTAACAACCTTACTGAGAGTTCTAAGCGCTATACTATCTGTCTGACACAAAAGGCGACCAGAAACACCAGTCTTCACGGCGCCACAGTTTGCCAGCTTCAAGGAGGAATGTGCGCATGCGCATTGGTTTCGACAATGAAAAATACATTGAACTTCAAGCAGAACGAATTCGCGAACGCATTGACCAATTTGGCGGTAAGCTTTACTTAGAGTTTGGCGGAAAGCTCTTTGACGACTACCATGCTTCGCGCGTTTTACCTGGTTTTGAGCCAGATTCTAAGATTCGCATGCTTAAGCAACTAAAAGATGATGTTGAAATCATTATTGTCATCAACGCTAACCACATAGAAAACAATAAGGTTCGCGGTGACCTTGGCATCACCTACGATGATGATGTGCTTCGCCTAATGGACATCTTCCGCTCTATGGGCTTTTTGGTGGGAAGCGTCGTAATTACGCATTACACCAACCAGCCAGCAGCTGATGCCTTTAGGCGCCGACTTGATGCTCTGGGCGTCAAAAGCAGCCTTCACTACCCCATTGCAGGATATCCATACGATATCGAACATATCGTAAGCGATGAGGGTTATGGTAAAAATGACTATATTGAAACCTCTCGTCCGCTTGTTGTGGTAACTGCGCCTGGCCCCGGCTCAGGCAAAATGGCTACCTGCCTTTCGCAGCTTTACCATGAACACAAGCGCGGAACTGAAGCAGGGTATGCAAAATATGAAACATTCCCCATCTGGAATTTGCCACTCAAGCACCCTGTCAATATTGCCTATGAAGCAGCAACGGTTGACCTTGATGACGCAAACATTATTGATCCATTTCATCTTGAAGCCTATGATCAGCGCACGGTTAACTACAACCGAGATGTAGAAATTTTCCCCGTACTCAAAACTATTCTGGATAAAATCTCTGGATCTTGTCCTTACCAATCACCCACCGATATGGGTGTCAACATGGCCGGCATGGCAATCACAGATGATGAAGCGGTACGTGACGCTGCCAAGATGGAGATTGTTCGCCGCTACTTCCAAGCAGCCGTTAAGGCTAAATGCACTGGCGATGGCTCTGATATGGTAAGCAAGCTTGAGATGCTCATGAGTCAAGCTGATGTCAACCCGTCTTATTCACCAGCACGCTCTGCAGCACTCCTTAAAGAGGAAACAACTGGCATGCCTGCTGGCGCAATGGTATTACCTGATGGCACGGTGATCACAGGAAAAACCTCCACTCTTTTGGGTGCGGCTTCCACGGTGCTCATGAATGCCCTAAAAACGTTGGCTGGTATTGAAGATGTGGATGTCATCAGCGATGCCGTAATTGAACCAATATGCCACCTCAAGACAGCACATCTGCATTCTAAAAACCCGCGTTTACATTCTGACGAAACGCTCTTAGCGCTTTCGGTTAGCTCAGCAGAGAATCCTTTAGCAGAAAAGCTTTTACAACACATCGACGATCTGCGCGGATGCGATGCATTCTTTAGCGTCATTATTTCAGCAACCGACGAGCATCTGTATAAAACACTCGGCATTAATGTTTGCTGCGAACCAAAGTACGAGCAGCATCGCTACTACCACAAATAAACACCTGCATTGCGCGCTGCTGCTTATAGTGAAGCGCGCAATGCACCATGGTGCACCTTGTAAGCACTACGAATCGAATCGGCGTGCAAACCTAAGAACTCCCACAGTTACCACAAGCGCCAATATCGAAAGCGTAGCAAACACCACGAAATACGAAGTGGCATTGAGCAGCATACCGGTAAGCACCGTTGCAATTGCAGACCCGATATAAGCCGTCAGGTTGACCGACGACACGATAGCAGACGTCTGTGAAGCATTAACCGCTAAAAGCAACATACGCAACGACGTGGAAACACATGATCCCATAGCCAAACTAAAAATCACGCACACCACCAAATAGAGCCACGCAATATGAGAATCAACGACAAAGGTGAGCCCTATACAGGAAAGCAAAAAGACAACAGAGGCTGAGCGAAGTGCCACACTGGGACGCAAGCGAGACGTGAGCGGGTCACCAAGCACACTCGGCGCCATAGTGGTTGCAAGAATTGCTGAACCAAGCAAAGGGGTTGTAGCATCGAAACAAGTTGTTGCAATGGGCGACGAAAACGATTGAAAGAAACAACCCACTGACCAGGTTGCCACATACAACGCTCCTGTAATTACATAAAGAAGACGTGCGTTTTTAGGAACAAAGAAACGCACTTTAAGCGATGCTCGAAACGATGCGCGCTTCTCAATAGGCTCAGGGATAAACACCATCAAAACCATCGATGCCAACAACAGGGCAATCATAAGGGAAAACGCAACAAAGACACTCGGGACAACTGCATAAAGCGCACCTACTCCCAAAGAGCCAAGCATAATCCCAAACATCGGTCCGCAACTTGAAACAATCGAGCCCCATGACAAGTGATAATACGAGGCGCAATCAATCACCAACGTAGAAATAGCGCTCATGGAAAGACCACTTGTAATACCCTGCACAAAACGCGCTGTCAACACCGAAGGTGCGTTTTGTGCCTCCATAAACATCACGCATCCTATAATGGCACAAAGGATAGTTATGATGGTCACTGGCTTTCGTCCAAGAGCATCAGAAATACGACCCGCAAATAAAAGCATCAGCACCACACCAACTAAATAAGTCAACATGGTGTTAGATATATCGGTAGTGGTCAGCCCGATAGTTTGCTGATAGGTAGAATAAAGCGGAATTGGAATAGCCGTTGATGCAAAAACAGTCAAAAATATAGTTGTTGCCGCAACAAAGCCACGACGTGCCTGACGCCGCGTCAAAACGCGCTTTTCCATAAGTTCCTCTCTGTGTGATATGACGCGCACATTATGAAGCCCGAATACACAATTTTCAAGATAGCAAAAAAAGAAACCCGATCTTACTTCATACTTGCACCGTAAGCGGGCATTTTGCGCAGTAACGGTACTCGTCTTCGCATTTCTCCCGCCCCTCTTTTCTTACCCCTTGTGTAAGTTTTTATTCGTTATAGTGAATAAAAAAGGAATTGTCGGTAAGGATTCATTATGAAAAATACCATCACTACATTCCAAAGCATGAAAGACAACCATAAGCCAATTGCCATGTTGACAGCCTATGATTACTCGACAGCAAAACTTGAGGACGAATCAGGCATTAATGGCATCTTGGTCGGCGACTCACTTGGCATGGTCATGCTCGGATATGATGACACGCTCAAAGTCACTATGGAAGATATGATCCACCACACAAAGGCGGTATCTCGTGGAGCAAAGAACGCTTTGGTGGTAGCAGACCTTCCCTATATGTCATACCACGTCTCTGTTGAACAAGCAGTCCAAAACGCCGGTCGACTCATCACCGAAGGTGGCGCGCAAGCCGTTAAGCTTGAAGGTGGTGCTGAGTTTACCCATGAAGTGCGCGCCATGACCAGAGCTTCCATTCCTGTTATGGGTCATTTGGGCCTCACCCCACAATCCATCAATGCTTTTGGTGGCTTTAAGGTACAAGGTAAAACGCTTGAAGCTGCTCAGCGGATCTTAGACGATGCCCGCGCACTTGAAGAAGCGGGAGTTTTTGCGCTTGTCCTTGAATGCATCCCTGCCGCAATTGCCGAGAAGATCTCTTCTGAATTGCGTATACCTACTATCGGCATCGGATCGGGTGCTGGATGCGACGGCCAAATTCTTGTTTATCAGGATATGCTTGGCTTATATGGAGACTTTACTCCAAAATTTGTAAAGCAATTCAGCTGCGCAGGCAACGTTATGAAAGAGGGATTTGACGCCTACATCAAGGAAGTCTCAGAACGCACCTTCCCTGCTCCAGAACATACTTTTAGCGCCTCTGATGACGTACTCGATAAACTGTACTAATTAATTGATCCTTACTAGACCAGATCAGACATATTGCGCGCCTGCTGATGGCTTGCGCTTGATAGAGTAATTTCGGAAGGAACCACACATGACCATTGTTGCTCATACCATTGCTGAAGTTCGCCAAGCTGTTTCCAAGTGGCGTGCGAGCGGCAAAACAATTGGACTTGTTCCTACTATGGGCTATCTGCACGAAGGGCATAAAAGCCTCATTGACCAAGCAGTGCGCGAAAATGACTGTGTTGTCGTAAGTATTTTTGTTAATCCCACTCAATTCGGTCCTGGAGAAGACCTGGAAAGCTATCCGCGAGACTTCAATCATGACCTGGCTTTGTGTGAAGATGCTCAAGCATCTCTCGTCTTTCATCCCACTCCCGAGGAGCTCTATTATCCCGACCGCTCAACTACTATCCATATGGCGGTACTCTCTGAAGAATTATGCGGAAAAAGCCGCCCAATTCATTTCGATGGTGTGTGCTTGGTAGTGGCAAAGCTGTTCAACATTGTCACCCCCGATCGCGCCTATTTTGGCCAGAAAGATGCGCAGCAGTTGCTCATCATAAAACGCATGGTGCGCGATCTTAATTTCCCCATCGACATTATTGGCTGCCCTATTATTCGCGAAGCTGACAGTCTGGCGAAAAGCTCGCGCAACACGTACTTATCCGAGCGCGAACGTGCAGCTGCCGTCGTGCTCTCGCAAGCTATCGCATATGGTCAAAAGCTTGCCTCATCAGGCGAAAGCAACCCTTCCGCTATCACGCAAGCCATGCGCGACATACTGGCGAAAGAACCTTTGGCAGATGTTGAGTATGTTGAAATTGTCAGCCAAGAAAACATCAAGCCAATAGTTGGACGCATCAATGAACCCATATTATGCGCCCTTGCTGTACGCATTGGAAAGACGCGCCTCATTGACAATTTCTTCTTTAACCCAAACGACTAGAAGAACACTTGTGAAACGTGGGCATAAAACCCGTCACTGTTGCATCGCAACAGCTTCGTAGGGGTTTGCCCACGTGAGACATAGATGCGTTTTACCGGCGCATCCAGCTCAACGAGATTGCCGTCAATAAAAAGTGTGGCATCTTCGCAAGAGCGATCTGTTGCAAGCGTCAACTCCACAACATCACTGCTCTCGGTCACCAGCGCACGCGCACGCAACGTATGCGGCGCAACGGGCACCGCCACCAAGCCCGTAAATCCTGGTGCCACCAAAGGGCCACCTGCAGACAACGCATAGCCCGTAGATCCCGTAGCCGAGGCAACCACAAATCCGTCCCCCCGCATATCGGCAACATGTTCTCCAGAAATACCGAGCGAAAAATCAATGATGCGGCCGTTTGCTCCTCGTGTGAGCGCCACCTCATTGAGTGCAAAATAACGACGCGGGCAAACTTCGTCTTCCCAAGCGTCGTCTTGCCGTTCGCTAGAAGCTCCCTCATAAGGGTCAACATCACCTACGCACACCACCTCAACAAGAAGATTAGAGCGTTTTTCCGATACCGCATCTCCGCTTAAAGCGGCCGCCACCAACGCAACAATACCGCCCTCTGAAGCGTTCGCCAAAAAACCAAGATGCCCATAATTGATACCTAGAATAGGAATCCCAGAAAAAGCAACCATCCGCGCCGTACGTAAAATAGTGCCATCACCGCCAAGCGCTACAACCATATCAACATCTTTAAGCGCCGCATCTGCACAATCACAACCATCCATCATTAAGCCGTCGGGTTGCTTATCAAGTGATTTCACATCAATCATCTCAAAGTCAATACCTTGAGTTGCTAAATAAGTTGCCAACAACAACGAGGCATCAACTGCCTGTGAGTTGGAATTATTGCGTATGATCAAAATGCGCATAAAAGACTTCTTTCTGACTTTGTTATGATGAGACATTATATACATAAGCATCAGAAAGCGTTTAGCTATGGCAGACAAGCTCTCACGAGCTCAACATATGCGTCCGTATGAACCTGGCTCCACGGGCGAAATCTTTATCACAGGCAAACATGTGGGCGTTGATAGAAGCGCCGTTGCTGCTGCCGTGGCTCAGCAAGTCGTCCCCAAACCAGGACGCAAACCACAAGATCCTGCAAAAACGTCTGAGATAATCATTTGCGGCAAACATGCAGGCATAGACAAGACGCGCGTTGTGCGAGATCCGTTTGAGCCTCAAACACCCGACCCGCGCACGTCTGTATCCCGCAGCCATGCACCATCCCAGCAAAGCCCTTCTACGCTTGTTGCTACCGAAGAGCGCTACGCCGAAACAGCCTTTCAAAGCGACAGCATAACTGAAGAAATTGAACTCCAAGGAAGCGCGCAGGCAGTAGGTGGGTCAGCCGCACTTATCAGCATTTGTGTCATGATCTCGCGTATTACCGGTTTTGCTCGCACCTGGGCTATGGCATTTGCGCTCGGATCTACCCTGCTTTCCAGCTCATATCAGGTAGCAAACAACCTTCCTAACCAATTGTATGAACTGGTGGCAGGAGGCATGATTGTTACCGCATTCTTGCCGGTCTACTTAAGCGTCAAGAAAAAACTTGGGCAGAAAGCAGGCAATGAATACGCCTCCAACCTGCTCACCATTGTAGTTGTGCTTCTTGGTATTGTTTCGCTTCTTTGCATGCTCTTTCCTGGGGCTATCATCTACACCCAAAGCTTCTATTCCGATCAGTCCGAAATGGCAACATCGGTATTTTTCTTCCAATTCTTCGCCATCCAGATTGTCTTTTATGGTGCAACAGCCATTCTTTCAGGGTTATTGAATGCAAATCGAGATTATCTCTGGTCATCCATTGCTCCTGTTGCAAACAATGTTGTGGTTATTGCAACTTTCGTGGCGTATGCCTTTGTCGCTCAACACGACGCACATCTTGCGCTCTACATCATTGCCATTGGCAATCCCCTCGGTGTATTTTTGCAACTTGCTATTCAAATACCGGCGCTCAAACGCAACGGCATTCGCATTCGACCACGCATCAATCTTCATGACCCAGCTCTGCGCGAAACGCTCGGTATTGGCATTCCGGCAGTGTTTGTCATGCTTTGCTCATTTGCTGTGGTATCAGTACAGAATGCTGCATCGTATAGCTTTGCCGAAAACGGACCGTCCATCTTGGCGTATTCGCGTTTGTGGTTCACCCTTCCCTATGCGTTTTTAGCGGTACCTATCACCACAGCCATGTTTACTGAACTTGCGGATATGCAAGCGGAAGGAAATAGCGAAGGCGTCAAGCGCGGTATCGTGTCTGGAACTAATCAGATCTTGTTCTTCATGATTCCCTTTGCGCTTTATTTGATAGTGTTCTCGCTACCTTTGGTAACGCTATATCACGCAGGCGCTTTTACCATGGAAAACGTCTCATCAATTGCAACCTATCTTGCAGTATTGGCATTTGCTCTGCCAGTATACGGCGTCAATACCTACCTGCAAAAAATATTTAGTAGCCTGCGAAAGATGGGGATCTTTGCGCTCTTTAACTTCGTTGCTGGAGCGGCGCAAATTGGATTGACTATGTTTGGGGCATCACATGCAAATATTCTCCCCTTAGAGACGATAGCCGTTGCTGAGGTGGCGTTTTATGTCGTCTCAGATGTATGCCTCTTTATCTATCTTCGTACGCACCTCGGCCCATTCGGTCTTGCATCAATTCTTAAAGCCTTTGTCTTTGGTGTCATCTTTGGTGCACTCGGAGCAGGGGTTGGCGCGGGCGTATTGTTTGCGTTAACCACCTTTATTGCACCTTTGTCTGGCTCCATCTTACAAGCGCTTGTCTACATAATAATAGGTGGCCTCCTTGCTCTGGCGACCACCTTTGGTTTGGCTTTGAAACTCAATATTGCCGAAGCAGCATTCATTGGCTCACTGATAGCGAAGGTTCGCGCGAAGCTCGGTCGCGCTTAATACCTACACTGCAGTTTTTGGAGCAAGTGCTTTGCTTGATTCGCCAAAGAACACTTCATACCAGCATAAGAAACAATAGATATTCCAAATGCGCATCATCTTGAGCTTACCGCGACCTTCTACGGTAGAGAAGTCAGCTGATTTGTGATCATCAAGCATCTGCATCAAGTAGTCCACATTAAAGAACTCCTGTGCAGCCTCACTCGTAAAAGCCTCTTTGATGCGGTTGTAATACAAATCTGTCTGCAGCCAGACCGTCAATGGCGTAATAAAAGGCTGCTTGGGCATATTAGCTACACGGTTTTGGAAACCTAATTTGCTGGCTGCCACGCGCAATGCGTATTTGGAATGCTCATCATCCACGCGGCATGCAGTCGGCAACTGAAGCGCCACATCAAGTACTTTTTTATCCAAGAATGGTACGCGCAGCTCCAACGATTGCGACATTGACATCTTGTCGGCCTTCAGACAGATATCTGAAGGCATATAGCTCACCATGTCAACATATTGCGTTTGCGTAATGACATCAATGTCTTGTTTAGCAGCATCATCAAAATAGGGCTTACACCATTCCCATGGTTTGCATGGACCCTCATAATCTTTGAGGACGTTGGGCACTTCATCCCACATATAGTTCATAGAAGCGCGCTGATAGCTCTTTTCCGGACCAGCCGACCCGCGCATTAAAAAGCGTCTTCCATGGAATGGCTTCATCTTTTCAGCTATTGCACCTGCAGCTGCACGCAAAGGGCGTGGCACTTTGAAGTACTTTTCAAACTCAAACTGATCATGATAGATCCAATAACCACCAAAGAGCTCATCAGCACCTTCGCCTGACTGTACAACCTTTACTTGTTCGCGAGCAAGCTTGCTTACGAAATAGAGCGGGATGGCGCTTGGTGCACCCAGTGGCTCATCCATGTGATATTGCTCAGTGGGAACGATATCCAAAAATTCCTGAGCGCTGACGCGTGTTTCATAATTGGGAAGGTTCGCCCATTGGGCAAAAGCACGCGAATCATCCAATTCGTTGAGCTTAATGTCAAAATCTGGTAGCGCATTAATCTCGGCGATTTTTTCTTCGCACCCAATATCATAGCCAACCGAGAATGTCTTAATCTCATCGGCATGCTGTCCCATACAATAGGCTGCAAGCGAAGAGTCAATACCGCCTGATAAAAAGCTTCCAATTTCAACATCGGCAATTTCATGTGCTGCCACTGACTCGTCGAACGCCTCATTAATGATATCTGCCCACTCATCTAAAGACTTCGTCTCGTCAATCTTATAGGTGATGTGATAAAAGCACGTAATGTCAACTTTTCCCTGCTCAAAAACGAGGAAGTGACCTGGCATAAGCTTGTGGACATCTTTAAACATGGTCTGCGAGTCGTTCATATATTCAAAACACAAATACTGCGGCAGCATGTCTCGGTTGAGCTCTTTGTGAAACTTCGGATGCGCCAAAAACGCCTTGATTTCCGAAGCATACATAATACGATTTCCGTCATGCTGATAATACAACGGTTTAATGCCGAACAAATCTCGCGCAAGCACAAGACGCTCAGATGGCGCATCCCAAATAGCAATAGCAAACATACCACGCAAGCGCTCAAATACTTTCGTACCCCACGCCTCGTATCCATGTACGATGGTCTCAGTATCACCATCGGTCAAGAACTCATATCCCAATTCTTGCAGCTCAGCGCGCAATTCTTGGAAATTGTAAATCTCACCATTAAAGGTAACGGTGACCGAGCCATCTGCATTTTGCATGGGCTGATGGCTCTTTTCTAGGTCAATAATAGAAAGGCGACGAAAGCCCATGGCAATTTTATCTTGTTCGTCTAAGAAAAAGCCTTCGTCGTCAGGTCCGCGATGGGCAATGCGATCTGCCATATCTTTTACAATTTCAGCATTCACAGCGCGATCGTAATCAACGGTAGTGAACCCCACAAAACCACACATGGACTAATTACTCCTTTATCCCATATGCGCACCTTGGCACGCAACTTCTCAAAGCATTCATAAAGCTAACTCACTATAATACGACACAATGCCGATATACCCTATCATTTCACGAAACGACCAGGGTGTAATAGTTTAAGATTGCACCGAAACACAAACAGACCTGATACTACATTAGGACAACGAGAAAGCAGCTTAAAACCTATGTCAAAGCATTCCAGCAACGCGCATCTTCTCAAACGCGAAGAAGTTTCTTCTCTTTTACAACCAGTAATTGTCGGTGGCGACATTTTAGCTTATAGCTATGTTCGAGAGCTTAATCGCGCATACGGCATAACCTCATGCATTGTGCTCGCAACCCAAGACATCAAGATGCTTTCCAGCTCAAAATTCACCGATTATCGCATTACACCCGGCGCAGGAGAACCCGATACACTCATTGAGTCACTCATAACACTTGCTCAAGAGATACACGCCCAAAATCCGCGTAAACAGTTGTTAGTACTTGGCTGCGATGATCGTCATGCACGCATGCTCTCCGCCGGCAAAGATAAACTTGAAAAAGCAGGCTATGTGGTTCCCTATATTGACTTTGATCTCCTTGATGAGATTACACAAAAGCGCCGGTTTTACGAATTGTGCGAAGAATTAGGCATTCCCTATCCTAAAACTTGGTATTTTGCCTGCGACTCAACCGGTCCTGATGATCTTGCGGTTGAAGAATTCACCTATCCGCTTATTGCTAAGCCCTCAAACTCGGCTCAATTCCAGATGGCACACATTGATGGCTGGCGAAAGATCTATGAAATTGACACGCCCGAAGAACTTCAAGAAGTTTGGCATTCCATCAAACGCTCTGACTACAACAACTTATTGGTTATCCAAGACTTTATTCCTGGTGAAGACGATGCTATTTGCACACTGACCACTTTCTCCGATGCGCAAGGCAATATGCATGTCGTATCAGGCGGCGTGGTTTGTCTTCAAGATCACGACCCTACCGCGCTTGGAAACCCTGTAACAATCATGCTGAAAAAGAACTCGCAAATCATTGCAGATGCAACCAAGTTCTTGAAACATATTGGCTATCGCGGGTTTGCTAATTTTGATATCAAATACGATTGTCGTGATGGCTCATATCGCTTCTTTGAAGTTAACACGCGCTGTGGTCGCAATACCTACTATATGTCTATCGGTGGTCAAAACTTCGCAGAATTACTGGTCAAAGAGTTTATAACGGGTGAACCCTATGAAGATAAAGAGGCCTATGAGCCCCAAGTGTATTCTTGTGTACCTGCCTATGTATTAAAACGATCTATTAAGGATAATGCACTTCTCAAAGAGGTGCTCACTCAGCTCAAAAATACGCCCGAACCTTATCCGCTTCATTACAGCGCAGATTCACTGAAACACAATCTCTGGGCAAAAATCATGCTCTTCAACCAAATTCGTAAATTTAAACGTTTCTACTGGGATACTGATGGCAAGCAACTCAAGTAGCTCCATCTGCCCGCAACACACGTGCGTGTGTAAAGCACTCGCTTCACACACGCACGTTGGAGGGGTTGAAATCACGTTACGTTTTATTTCTGGGCAAGCGCCTTGCCAATCATGCGAGCAAAGGTAACAGAGCGCCCGCAGCAGTTTCCAGTTGACATATTCGGGTAAGTTCCTGCGTAATATGAACCCGAATCAACACCGGCAACATACAAACCATCAATTGCTTCGCCATCTGCATTAACTGCTTGGAAGTCCTCGTTGATGGTGATGCCGTCAAGCGTGCAAAGCATATATCCCGAAGTACGAACTCCATAAAATGGTGGTGTGCGAATTGCCGAGAGACGGAAGTCTTCTTTACCGAAATCAGGGTCAACCTGGTTATCAAAGTTCTCATTTTGACGCTCAACCGTCTTCTTGAGATTCTCTGCTGGTATACCTAGTCCCTGAGCAAGCTCTTCGATGGTATCAGCTTGCACAATGTATCCTTCCGCAAGCAAACCTTCGTTAATTCCCATAACTGTCTCAAGCGTCATATTGGTAGGTGCACCATTCTCAAAAGGATACACGCGAGCGCAACCATGAATATCAAATTGCTCCATATAGCTGGCATAATCTGCATCCCAAATATCTACAATCGTATGGTGCGGTTGGGTCAGCGCGGCATTGAGTACATAATCATAGGGTGCCGACTCATTGATAAAGCGCTCACCATTGAGATTAACCTTAAGCCAAGGGTTTGAACCCATCCAGAACAGCGAACCAACCGTCTCAGATCCACCGAACTCATCGGGCTTTACCGCAACACGATCAAATACCATTGCCGTGTGCATCTCGTCCATCTGTGCGCCCGCCCACAGACAAGCTTTAATTCCATCACCTGTCGTGCCATCGATGGCAATTGAGAGAGAATACTTATTCATTGTTTGCGGCTGCAAAGCTGCAAGAGTGCCACAGTGCGCGGAATTACCGCGCCACCTTCAATTGTTTTGCTTGATGACCACGGTCAAGCGCAGTCAATTGAGCAGCGCTGTGGTGTACTTGGCATAACATACGATCTCACAGATCGTGAGCAAGAGATTTTCGAGCTTCTAGCTCGTGGACGAAATATTCGCTATATAGAAAAAGAGCTCATGGTGTCGTATAACACCGTCAAAACGCATGTAAGCCATATTTATGCGAAACTAGGAGTACATTCACACCAAGAGCTCATTAACCTTGTAGAACAAGGCTCAAATGCCTCCTCGCAAGAGCATGGAGACAGATTATGCTAAATGAATTACTCTTGCGTTAAGACCACAGGTCCGTCAGCGGTAATTGCAACAGTTTTCTCAAAGTGCGCTGATGGTTTGCCGTCACGCGTACACACAAGCCACCCATCAGACATGGTGCGCACTTTTCGCTTTCCCCTGTTGATCATAGGTTCTATAGCAAGCACCATCCCCACACACAACTCAAGTCCAGTATGCTTGCGCCCAAAGTTAAATACCGAAGGATCTTCATGCATCTCACGACCTATACCGTGCCCAGTATATTCTCGCACAACACTATATCCTGCCCTCTCAGCAATGCTTTGTATGGCGAAACCAATATCTCCCAGATGATTCCCCGGTCGAGCGGCATCTATACCCGCCCACATGCTTTGCTCTGTTACTGCTAAAAGGTGCTTGTTCTCCGGCGTTATTTTACCCACTGGAAATGTATGTGCATTATCACCTACCCACCCCTCAACGATGGCACCGGTGTCAATTGAAATGATGTCTCCAGCGCGCAAGATCTTTTTCGCCGAGGGAATACCATGCACCACTTCTTCATTAACAGATGCACATATGGTTCCCGGAAAACCACCGTAGCCCTTAAAGGCAGGAATGCCACCTTCAGCACGTATAACTTCTTCAGCTAACGCATCAAGTTCTAACGTTGAAATTCCGGGACGAATTGCCTCTCCAACAATGCGAAGTGCTTTCGCCGAAAGACGACCCGCCTCTTTCATGGCATCAATTTCTGCTGAAGTTTTTAAGACGACCATAGCGCTTACCTCACTTCATGTACGCTCAATGTCTATCATTCCCACAAAGCAAATGACTGAGAAGCCTTTGCGTGGCTTTTGATAGGTTAATACGAAAAGAGGAACCCAGATGGGTTCCTCTTTTAAAGAGCAAGTCTTAAGTGCACGTTATTCAGCAGCAGCGGTGTAGTTGCGCGTTACTGAAGAATCAACCGTGATACCAGGGGTCATGGTGCCAGAAACGGTAACTGACTTCACATATTTACCCTTAGCAGCAGCAGGCTTCATACGCAGGATCTCGTCATAAACTGCACCATAGTTTTCAGCGAGCTGCTCAGGAGTAAAGGAAGCTTTACCAATGATAACGTGAGCAATACCGTAGCGATCTGCACGATACTCAACACGACCACCCTTAAGCTCATTGATTGCCTTAGCAACGTCGGTCGTTACCGTACCGAGCTTCGGGTTTGGCATCAAGCCACGCGGGCCCAAAATTTTGCCCAAACGACCAACTTTGCCCATTTGATCAGGAGTAGCAACAGCTGCATCGAAATTAAATTCGCCACGCTGAATCTGATCCATGAGCTCTTCGGTGCCAACAATGTCAGCGCCAGCTTCTTGTGCTGCACGAGCTGCTTCACCCTCAGCAAATACAGCAACGCGTACCGTCTTACCAGAACCGTTCGGCAAGCTTACGGTGCCACGCAATTGCTGGTCAGCTTGACGGGTGTCAATGCCCAGACGGAAATCTGCAGTGATGGTCTCGTCGAAGTTTGCAGTAGAAACTTCTTTGATGAGCTTAAAAGCGTCAATCGGCACATAGGTAGCATTGCCGATCAATTCTTTTGCAGCTGCATACTTCTTAGCAAGCTTTTTCATATTCTTTCCTTTCGTGGTATGTAGCGGGCATATATGCCCTTCCACCTGTATGAACACCCTTTTGGGTAATTCCTTAGACAAAGCTCGGGCGCACTAAGGCGCCCGATATAAGACAATGAACTATGTTATTCGTCGATCGTCTTACCCTGAAGCATAGCCGCAACCTTCTTAGAAGGTACGTACTTCTTCTTCATTTCACGACCCTCAATACGAACACCCATAGAACGAGCAGTACCAGCAATGATCTCCATTGCAGCCTCAATGGTGTTAGCATTCAGGTCAGGCATCTTAATCTCTGCAATTTCGCGAAGTTGATCCTCAGTCAAGCGACCAGCAACTTGAATTTGCGGAATACCAGAACCACTTTTAATGCCAAGCTTTTCTTTGATCAAAACTGCTGCAGGAGGAGTTTTGCAAACAAAGGTGAATGACTTGTCTTCATAAACAGTAATCTCAACCGGGATAATGGTGCCAGATTGATCCTGCGTCTGAGCATTGAATGCCTGGCAGAACTGCATGATGTTAACACCTTGTGCACCAAGTGCCGGACCTACAGGAGGAGCCGGATTTGCTGCGCCAGCAGGAATCTGGAGCTTAATAAAGCCTGTTGCTTTCTTTTCAGCCATTGTGAACAATCCTTTCAGCTGATGTTATCAACTCAAATATATGAAATAACGACAGTTTCATGCGTGAGAAGCCCCGGTCCACGCGGGCACGCTTGCCGTTAATTCGCCTTAAGAAATCTTTGACACTTGGTCAAAGGAAAGCTCAACCGGAGTCTCGCGACCAAAGATGGAAACCATAACCTTAACTTTACCCGCCTCAGGCGATACCTCAGAGACCACACCGTCAAACTCAGCAAGCGGTCCTGAAATAACCTTTACCGACTGACCAACCTCTAAAGTAGTTGAGGTCTTTTTCGGTGCCTCGTGAGAAGTACGTTTCATAATTTTGTTGTATTCATCACGAGTCAACGGAGCAGGCTTGCCGTCAGCACCAACAAAGCCAGTCACACCTGGCGTATTGCGAACTGCAGCCCAGCTACGGTCATCAAGTTCCATCCGGACAAGTACATAACCCGGCAAAACTTTCTTTTCGCTCTCAACACGACGACCACCATCTTTGATTTCAGTAACCGTCTCAGTTGGGATTTCAATACCGAATATATTGTTCTCAAGACCCATAGTCTCTACACGGGTCTCAAGGTTCTTTTTTACTTTATTCTCATACCCTGAGTAAGTATGAAGTACATACCATTTCTTCGACATGTGCTATGCCCCCAGTCCTGCTAATCCAGAAATACCTACCAGGACCGGCGTAATAACAACGTTGTCAAGAAGAGCAACATATACACCAAAGAACAGAAGCGCAACTACAACCACAACGCTCCAACGAAGTACATCTTGCTTCGTTGGCCACGTAACACGCTTAAGCTCTAATTTAACGTCCTTTAAAAACTGGAAGCGGCTCTTTTTTGCCGGCTTCTTCTCAGCCTTTTTAGCAACGCTTTTCTCCTGAGCCTTTTCTTGTTTGGCGTTGCTTACGGAAGCGTCCTTTTTCTCAGAGCGCTTGAAGAGCTTCTTCTTAGCATCCTCGAGAGTATCAACCTCTGCCTCAGAGATCTCATTTGCCTCAGCCGCAATTTGAGCATCACGAAGCTGTTGCTCTTTGCGAGCAGCACGAGCAGCTGAAGCCTTTGCACGCTGAGTTTTTGATTTCTTTGCCATGTGAATCCTTTGTCGGGATCGTTTCCGTCTGAACATCAAACAAGCAGCCTGTCCTCAAGCTGCTCATCAAAGCAACCTGAATACAAGCTGCTCATATGTAGAGCTGGTTTCGAGCTGGCAGGCCAGGAGGGACTCGAACCCCCAACATGCGGTTTTGGAGACCGCCGCTCTACCAATTGGAGCTACTGGCCTATGCTCGTACAAACCTCTGACGCACTAACGAGTTTCTTTGTGCAGCGTGTGCTCGCGGCACCACTTGCAATACTTCTTCAACTCGATGCGGTCAGGATTGTTCTGCTTGTTTTTGGTGGTCGTATAGTTGCGACGCTTGCACTCAGTGCACGCCAAAGTGACCATCGTACGCATGAATTCTCCTTTTACCTATTCTTTAAAGCTCACTAGATAGACTACACATGAATCTCTCACAAAGTGGGGTTCGCGCTTCGGCGAACCCCACTCAATTGCGAATTAAAAGGTTATGTTACTTAAAGATCTTGGTAACACGACCTGAGCCTACGGTGCGACCACCCTCGCGGATAGCGAACTTAAGGCCTTCCTCCATAGCGATCGGGTGAATCAATTCGCCCTTGATCGTTACGTTGTCGCCAGGCATAACCATCTCGGTGCCCTCGGGCAGATGAGCTACACCAGTAACGTCGGTGGTACGGAAGTAGAACTGCGGACGATAACCATCGAAGAACGGGGTATGACGTCCACCCTCTTCCTTGGTAAGGATGTAAACCTGACCCTCAAACTCGGTGTGAGGAGTTACGCTGCCCGGCTTGCAAAGAACCTGACCGCGAACGATCTCTTCACGCTTGATGCCGCGGAGCAAGCAACCAATGTTGTCGCCAGCCTGAGCTTCATCAAGAAGCTTGCGGAACATCTCAATACCGGTGCAAACGGTGTTCTGGGTCTCTTTAATACCAACGATCTCCAGCGGGTCGTTTACATGCAGAACGCCACGCTCTACACGACCAGTAGCAACGGTACCACGGCCAGTAATGGTCATGGTGTCCTCAACAGCCATCAAGAATGGCTTGTCAACGTCACGCTCGGGAGTCGGGATGTAAGAGTCAACTGCCTCCATGAGCTCCCAGATCTTTTCCTGCCACTCTTTGTCGCCCTCAAGAGCCTTCAGAGCAGAACCACGGATGATCGGAGTGTCGTCGCCCGGGAACTCGTAGCTGTCAAGCAGCTCACGAACTTCCATCTCAACGAGCTCGATGAGCTCTTCGTCGTCAACCATGTCGCACTTGTTCAGGAAGACTACGATGTAAGGTACGCCTACCTGACGAGCCAACAGGATGTGCTCACGAGTCTGAGCCATAGGACCGTCGGTAGCAGCGATAACGAGGATAGCACCGTCCATCTGAGCAGCACCGGTGATCATGTTCTTGACGTAGTCAGCGTGACCCGGGCAGTCAACGTGTGCATAGTGACGGGTGTCCGTCTGATACTCAATATGAGCAATTGAAATCGTGATACCACGCTCGCGCTCTTCCGGAGCTTTGTCGATCTGATCGAAAGCCGTGAAGTCAGCGGTAGCGGAGCCGTGAGAGCCATCATTCTCAGACAGCGTCTTTGAAATAGCGGCAGTCAGCGTAGTCTTACCGTGGTCAACGTGGCCAATAGTACCAATGTTAACATGCGGCTTGGAACGCTCGAACTTCTCCTTTGCCATGTTTCTCCTCCTTAAAGAGAATTGCATTACGCGAAAAGTAAAACCAAAATGATAAGCGCCCGACAAGCGGACGCGATAGTAGCAATGGTAGCGGTGACTGGATTTGAACCAGTGACGCCACGGGTATGAACCGTGTGCTCTGACCAACTGAGCTACACCGCCAAAAAAAGCATGGAGCCTGCGACCGGACTTGAACCGGTGACCTCTTCGTTACCAACGAAGTGCTCTACCGACTGAGCTACACAGGCAAATGGTGGGCGCGCTAGGATTCGAACCTAGGTAGGCAAAGCCAACGGGTTTACAGCCCGTCCCCTTTAACCACTCGGGCACACGCCCCTGATTCGCTGCTTAATTCATGTGTAATTATCAAGCTGCCTGCCCGCGATTTGGTGTTCCCAAATGAACGAGCACGAGAATAATACGCTACCAACAACTCGGTGTCAACTGTTAACACGCCCCCGGGTGTGTCTCCACGATTTATCCGTTTTTCGGCTCGTTGCGCGGTTGTAATATAGTAGTATACCCATCAAAACGCCCTGTCAAAGCAAAATTTGGGGTTTGTGTCGGTAAAGGGTTGCTACAGACAAGCATCGATCCATCTCTCCCCTTCACAGGTTTCACATAAGCTCTTGCAAAAGAGGTTGGTATGCCTTCACTAAATCATCAAGACTCTTTGCGGCGTTTGCACTACTTGTTGAGGGAAGCTCAATATGACGAAGTTGCGAATATCGTTGTGCATTAAATTTTCGATAAAGCTGAGCTGCTTTCTTTCCCGTGGTACATACAGCGCGAATTGGCGCCTCTCTTAATATCTCAGTCAGATCGTTTGGTTGCGGATTACTAATTGAAGCATCCGAAGCACCTGTGATTTCACACGAAGCTAATACATCCCATAAGGCAAAATGATAAGTTAATGCCAGGTTTTCCCGCTCCTCATTTGTGCAAGGTATTGGTTCATGCAATAAGCAGGCCATAACACGCCAAAACCGGTTTTGCGGATGCGCGTAATAAAAACCGGCCTCGCGTGAGGCCGGTGATGGCATTGTTCCCAAAATGAGAACGCGACTTTCTTTGTTGTAAATTGGACGAAGGGGATGTTGTACCTCTTCTCCCATCATGCTTTTCCGTAAAAAAGCTTACCTAGAACTGCAAAGCAGCGGTAAAACCTGACCAAGATAGCGGATCGGTATCGCGAACAAGCGCACCAAATGTTGGAGCGTGTACATAATGAGTACCGCCCGCACTTACCGCAATTCCCACATGACCCGGACGCCACAAAACGTCTCCTGGTCGTGCTTCCGAGACGGGCACCACGCGAGCAGCTGCAGCATATTGCGCCTCGCTTTGATGTGGCAAATTGATGCCAACCTGGCGGTATGCCCAGGTAACCAATCCAGAACAGTCAAATGCGTCCGGACCTTCAGCACCCCAAACATACGGACAGCCAATACGACTCATGGCATATCCCACAACACTGTCATAGTTGCCAACCGGATTAGATTGTACCGGCACATCAGGGGTTTGCGTAACTCCCCCGCCATTGTCAACCACTACACCTGTTCCGTTATTGGCTGTATTCTGCTGCTGTTGTTGTTGCTGCTGTTCAACCTGCGCTTGACGAGCTGCTTCAGCTTCAGCTTGAGCGCGCGCTTCTGCTTCAGCTGCTGCGGCTGCTGCAGCGGCAGCCGCAGCAGCGGCTTGCTCTTGTTCCAGCAACTGACGGGCTTCTTCGTCAAGTTGGTCAAGTAATGCAGAGGCGTTTGATACCTTAACTTGAACATCTTCTTGAATCTGCTTAGCCTCTGCGGCTTTTTCAGCAGCAATCTGCTCCTGATTTGCGTACTCATCGCGAGCTGCTTGTAAATCTTCGCGAAGCGATTTCGTCTGCGATACCATGTCGGTATCGTTTTGATTCATCTGAGTAAGCAATGACCAATTTTGGGTAAATTCGTCAAAAGAAGCGGCTCCCAGCACAAAATCTAAAAACGTTGATGAGCCAGAACGATACATGCTGCGTGCACGAGTACCAAGTCGTCCTTGCAAGTCGGAAATCTGGGCATTAACGTCATCAATCTTTGCCTGCTGCTCTTCCATAGCAGCTTGAGCGGCCTCTTGTTCATCAAGGGCACGATAATAATTATCAGCAGCGGTCTCAAGATCCGCTTGCAAACCAACAAGTTGATTGCGCACTTCATCTGCCTCTGCTTGTTTTTCAGCAGAAGTAACGGCGAAAGCTGACTGAGGGGAAAGCAAGGATGCGGCGCCGAGAAGTGCAGCACCACCAAAGAAAGCTCGCCTTGAGAGTTCGATTGTATGCTCGCTCATGCGAATAATCCTCCTAGATTGAGCACGTAGTTTGATTGGGCAAAAGCTTGCATGCATAATATCATGTTTGGGTCCCAGCGCAAAAAACTGTGAACAGTACGTTCATAACACCAGGTCAATTATGTAGCATTCGTTGATTGTAGGGAAGATGTGGATAAGCCGGCGAATGCAAGCTTGTGCGAACGCTCAAAAAAATGAGAAGCCTGCCCCCAAAAGACAGACTTCTCATTCATAGAGCGCATTATGGATATGCGCATACCATTTATTTGTATGCTGACCTCTTAAGCATTTGTTTCTGCGTGCGCATTACGAGCGGCCTCGGCAGAAGTTTTAGCTTCAAGATCGTCTGCATGATCCATGTAATGATCAAACTCATATAAAACCGCATCAGAGGGCGAAGGCGAAAGCTTCGAGCCGATAAAGATTGCCAATGCAGATAAGATGAAAGCAGGTAGCAACTCATAGATACCAAATACCCCACCGAGCGGTGCAATAAAGTTATGCCACACCAAAACGGTAATGGTACCCGTAATCATACCCGCAACAGCACCCTGCCAGGTAGTGCGTCGCCAATAAAGGCTAAACAGCGTAAGCGGACCAAAAGAAGCACCAAGGCCTGCCCAGGCATAACTCACCACATAAAAGATTGATGAGTTCTCGTCATATGCTACGAAAATGCCAAACAAGAACACCACGATCAGAGTAATGCGAGCCACGATCATTACCTGACGATCGGTGGCTTTCTTATTAATCACACCGCGATAAATATTCTCTGCAACCGAAGAGCCGGTAATAAGCAGATACGACGAAGATGAAGACATAGAAGCGGCCAAGATGCCCGAGACCACCACGCCACAAAGAAACGACGGCAAGATCATACGAGAAAGCACAACGAAAATATTCTCTGCTGCCGATTGCGTGCCGAATTCAAGAGGAATAACCGCACGACCAACAAGACCAATGCAGATAGCGCAGAAAAGCGCAACGACAACCCATGTCACTGCGATGGTTCGTGAGCGCTTAATCTCTTCGGCGCTGCGAATACCCATGAAGCGAACAAGCACCTGAGGCATACCAAAGTAGCCCAATCCCCATGCCATCATAGAAACAATTGAAAGCACGCCATATGGTGCTGCATCACCAAATAGCGGCATATTGTTTTCAGTCATCTGCGCACCCGCATCATTCAAGACGGGAACCGCAATTTCTGTGCCAGACAAAAAGCCGGGGATGCTCTGCAAAAATGCTGCGACGTTTTCAACGCCACCTGCCCAGGTAATTGAGCCAATCAATACGATGGCTAAGGCAAAAAACATTAAGCAGCCTTGGACGAAGTCAGTTGCAACAACCGATAAGTAACCACCTACAAGCGTGTAGAGGAATACGATGATTGCTCCCAATACCATCATGGTTGCGTAATCAAGACCAAACAAAGTATTAAACAGCTTGCCACACGTGACAAAACAGCTGCCAACATATACGCAGAAAAAGACAAGGATGATCAACGCAGCAATTGTGGAAACAATATTTCGATCATCATGAAAGCGACGCGAATAGAATCCAGGAAGCGTGATAGAGTCTCCCGCTACAACTGAATACTTGCGCAGACGCTTTGCGACAAATTTCCAGTTAAGATATGTGCCAATTGCAAGACCAATTGCCGTCCAACCCGCATCAGATGCACCCGTAAAGTAAGCAACACCAGGAAGACCCATTAAAAGATAACCTGACATGTCCGATGCTTCTGCCGACAGAGCAGTTAGCCAAGGACCAACTTTTCTGCCCCCCAGGAAGTACTCAGACGCTGATGAATTAGAGCGCTTCATATATACGAAGCCAATGGTAAGAACAACGATGAAATAAACGAGCATCGCGATCATAACCCAAAAGTCACCAGAGACCATGTGCTCCCCCTTTCAAACCGTACTAACAAAACGGGTGAGATTATAGGGCATTGATGACCCCTCGACGCTCATTAAGCGAAACTTTATACTGGGAACGGTGTAACTATGAAATGATATGCCTATTGTGATTGTCAAACGGAAAGGAAGATCGATGCCAACCTATGCAGATTTAGGTACCAAAGAACTTGAAGCGCTCAAGGCTGAGTTAGAACAAGCTTACGCCGAAATCAAAGCGCGCGGACTTAAACTTAATATGGCACGCGGAAAACCGGCGAAAGCTCAACTTGACTTAAGCATGCCTATGCTAGAAAGCGGCACCACCTTAAAAGACTGCACAGCACAAGATGGCACCGACCTGCGAAATTACGGCGTTTTGGACGGACTGCCTGAGGCAAAGACGCTTATGGCTGCCATGCTAGACGACGAGCCAGCAAATGTCATCATTTTTGGCAACGCAAGCCTCAATATTATGTATGACACTCTTGCACGCATTTGGATGTTTGGCACCCAAGGCGAAAAACCCTGGTCGCAATATGAAACCATCAAGTGGCTCTGCCCTGCACCGGGCTATGATCGTCATTTTGGCATTACCGAAGAGTTCGGCATTGAGATGATTCCGATTACCATGAATGACGACGGTCCTGATATGGACGAGATTGAACGCTTGGTTGCTGACGATCCGACCATTAAAGGCATCTGGTGTGTTCCCACCTACTCAAACCCCGGCGGTGTCACCTATTCAGATGAGGTTGTTCGTCGCCTTGCAGCAATGGATACCGCAGCAAATGATTTCCGTATCTTTTGGGACAACGCATATTGCGTACACCACCTTTATGACAATCCGCAAGAACAAGATCACGTCTTAGATATCTCAAAGGCATGCGCCGAAGCTGGACACCCCCATCGTCCAATCAAATTTGCTTCAACGTCTAAAGTTACCTTCCCTGGTGCAGGCATTTCCGCACTTGCTTCAAGTCCTGAAAATGTTGCCGAGATCAAAAAGCGCATGGGCGTACAAACTATCGGACACGATAAGCTCAATCAGATGCGCCATGTATACTTTTTGCAAGATGCCCAAGGCATTCGCAATCACATGGCGAAACATGCCGCCATTTTACGCCCGAAGTTTGAACTCGTTGTCAACAAGCTCAATGACGGTTTGACTGAAGTGAATGGATGCAGCTGGTCAAATCCACGCGGTGGCTATTTCGTGAGCTTCAATGGTCCAGACGGTACGGCAAAACGCGTTGTTGAGTTGGCTAAAGAAGCTGGTGTTACTATGACGGGTGCGGGAGCAACATATCCTTACAAAAAGGATCCCCATGACTCAAATATCCGCATTGCGCCCACCCTTCCGCCTCTTGAAGAGTTGGATGCTGCCATGGATGTGTTCGTTACCTGCGTGAAGCTTGCTGCTGTTGAAAAACTACTTGCAGACGCCTAAATAGCATCTTCGTCTAGCAAAGATCATTCAGTGCTATAAATACGAGTAAGCGACTCCTTTGGGAGTCGCTTTTTTGTGCCGACACACAAGATGGCTACACCTGCCTTAACACAACATCCTTGAAACGAAATTAAAAGGGAGAAGTATAAAGACGCATACCATCAGGCATGCGCACAAAACCAGCCTGCGCAAGGAACGGTTCTATATCTGAGCCCAAAACAGGCTGTCCGTTACATGTTTGCACAAGAATCTTTTTTCGAGTGCGCTGGGGTGTTGCCTCTGCTTGCAAAACTATCTCAGTACAAGCAGCAAGAGCCTTGCATGCACTCATAAGGAGCGCCTCATCACTCACGAAAGTTGAAATGTTTTTAAGACCCGCAGTTGCAAAAAGCAGCGGAACACCCGCATCGATAACAACAACACTTCCCCGTTTTCTGCTTGGTTTTGGACCAGTTGTTTTTGGCCAGGCTATCCCTGCACCAAAAAGACATGCCGGGTCATCTGCGGCTAAAACAAAGGGTTCGCAGGCGTCTTTTGCGCCAGATGACACTTCCTCAGAAGGCAAACTATTCTCAGAATGGGCATAGGTGCGCAGCGTATCAATAGTTTGCGTCGTTGCAAACTGCAGAGGACCAAGCCCTTCAACAAACATACCGCGAATCAAAGCACCTTGTTCTTCCATCTGACGAAGCACAGGATAAAGCGCTGAAAGACCACCCTTTAAGCCCGCCAATAAGGCAATATCACGCGTGATGATGCCATAGCAATCTAGAAGTCCTTCTACCAAATTTAAAGCATATGCTGTTGGTTCTTGGTGCGGTGGTGCAAGCAAACTCCATTGTCCCTCATATGCCGCAAACGCCTTGGTGCGTGCCAGAACAGTTTGCCGAGCTGCTTGTTTAGCTGCTGATAATTCCGATTTGTAACGCAAAGAGGATCTTCTGCTTTGCACGCGATTACGCATACGAGGCTGCTTAACCAGATCATTGCTGGGAGCTTTGCTGTGCAGCGGGTCTTCGTGCTGACGAAGGAAAGCAGCAGATGTTGACGTTGTTCTCCCCTGCAGAACAAGTACATTTAGCGCATTGAGAATAGTTTGCTGAGGAAGCGTCATCTCTTGAGCGGATTCCACACCGCGCAGGAGTTGATCAATATCACATGGTCCTCTTTCAGCCAAACACTGAGCAACAGCTTGTATGGCGCGTCTTGAATCTTGGGTTGGCTCATCAGCAAAATGCGCCTCATCAAAAGAGAGTATGTCATGAGGACCTTCCGCTTGATCATATCCAAGCGGTGCGAAGGGAGAATCGGCAGGATAGAACAAAACCGCTTTGTCGCTTCTACTTGCATCTGCAACCCAAACTACTTCACCTTGATTGAGCAATTCATCAAGATAAGCTTGCTTATACGCATTGACACGTTGAGGAAAGATGACGTTTTCCCACAAAGACATTGGAAAAGCCACTCCTTCAAACTGAGCAATAACCTCAGCTACTCCCTCAACTCCATACAATGCCGGTTGAGCTTTATTTCCTCTCCCTTGCAAATCAAAGAGAAATTGAAGATAGGCTGCCATCTCAACAGGGCGAATACGCTCTTGCGCACGCGCTAACGAAAGTGCTCGGACGCGCTTAAAAACGCGTGCAGCAATGTAGCGCCTTTCACATCCAGCCGCATCGTCACCAAAAGATCCTTGCATCAAAAACCCAGTAGAAGCAAGGTGAGCAAGCGCTTCTGCAGCAAATGCCTTACCAATGTGAGCCCAAGCAGCAAATGCTTCAACCGAGAATACTCCATGTGTTAGAGCAAAAAGACGCGCAAGCTCTTCTATGCTTGACAATGCTTCTCTATGGTTTGGCTCTCCGTTGTTTTCGTCAAGTTGCGCGGTTGGGACTCCCTGCATCTGCTTGAACGCCAAAGGATCATCAAACTCAACATGTGCCACCTGGGCAATCTGTTGCGCTACTGGCACACTCGCCCAACACCAATCACGACCAGAGCGAAATCGCATGATGCGTTGTTCGCGCTGGAGTTCCTCAAGCATTGCTGTAAGCTGTGTTGGCTTATCTTGTATACGCTGCACTATTTCTTCGCTGCTGAGATATCCCAATTTGGTAATCAGGTCAAAAATGTTTTCTTTGGAAGCAATAATGCGGTATGTCTTGCGTCGTTGTAGTTGATCCTCAAGCTCTTGGACGCTTTCGGGATCTATGAGCGCTGAGAGATCTTGCGAACCAAGCAATTCTTTAAGTAGTCCTGGATCTACCGATAAAAGCGATGCTGCCCGCTCGGCATGAGGCATATCGGTATCATAAAGGTGGTCTCCTACATAGCCGAAAAGAAGATTTCCCGCAAAAGGTGAGGGCGTTTGCGTCTGAATGCTTGTTATACGAATGGTGTTGCTTGCAAGCTTTTGCATCACATCACTGAGCGCGTTCAAATCAAATACATCCACGAGACACTCACGGGCAGCTTCAAGGGTAAGCGGGAAATCAGGAAGTGTTCGCGCTACCTCTAATAATTGACCCGCTGCATGACGCTGCTGCCACAAAGGCATACGCCTACCATGGCCTTTGGTGTTCAGAATGAGCGCGCGAGCAGCGCATTCGCGAAAACGAGCAGCAAATAAAGCAGTACTTTCAATAAGGTTTGTAACAATTGCTACTAATTCATCAGGCTCGAACAAAAAGAGCTCAGCACCTGGAATAGTAGTCTCGGTTAACGGATAGCGAAGGATAATACCATCATCATTTGCGCCGACTTGTGCATCAAAACCTTCGATTGTCATGATGCGCTGCGCAACAGCAAGCGCCCAAGGCTCATGGACACGCCTGCCAAAAGGCGAATGCAAAATAATACGCCATTGACCTGTCTCATCTTCGCATTGTTCTACAACCAGATGCTTGTCAGTTGGAATGATATGCGTTGATGCTTTTTGCATACCCAAATATTGTGCAAGATTATCTTGCGCGAACTCATTTAAGCCAGCGCGCGCTAGTCGATCTTGCGCTGCAGACGAGAAGCTTATCTGTTCTGTTTCTTGAGCGCATTCAAGCTCAGCTGATATTTCACGTAAAAAGACACCCCGAGCGCAGCCCGCCGTATAACTGCGCGCAACTGATTCACCATGCCAAAACGGAAGCCGCGCCATCTTTCCTGGTGCAGGCTTAACCATCACTCTATCTGCAGTTATTTCAGTTATTTGCCACGTAGTAGTGCCAAGCGCAATCACATCTCCGACTCGAGATTCATGTACCATCTCTTCGTCAAGTTCGCCCACGCGACGCCGCCCAAGCTGCGCATCTCCCTCGGGTAAAACAACCGAAAATGTTCCACGATCAGGTATGGTGCCCGCAGAACCTACGGCAAGACGCTGAGTTGCTGGACGTGCTTTGAGTATTTGCTGGGATTTGTCCCAAACAATTCGCGCGGCTATATCTGCAAGATCTCTATAGGCATAACCGCCTGAAAGCATCTCAAGTACTCCATCAAAAGCGCGCCTACTCAGGTTCTGATAACAAGCACTTCTGCGCACTGTGTCATACCATGATTCAACTGTACGATCACCAACAGCCACCTCAGCAACTGTTTGCTGCGAGAGCACGTCTAAGGCATTTTCAACAAGCGTCAACTCATCAATCATACCTTCGTGCATACCTTCAGCAATTACCGCAGCATCTAAAATGTCCGCTCGTGTTCGTGGATACACCACCCCAACTGATGTTCCGCCGAACTGATGATTTGCACGACCGATACGCTGAAGGCCGCTTGCAACACTTGGAGGGGCTGCAACTTGAATTGCCAGATCTATGGCACCCATATCAATGCCAAGCTCCAAAGACGACGTTGCAACAACACATGGAATAATGCCTTGTTTGAGCTCCTGTTCAACCACACGGCGCTTTTCTTTTGAAATTGATCCATGGTGTGCTTTTGCAATAACATGTTCCGAATCCGCAATAAGCTCAGAAGTTGAACCTATATCAGAACGAACTGACACAAAAGACGAAGATGCCTTAACGGGGGTTTTTCTGCCTACCACTTCCTCTTCATATTGATTAGCGCGCCCACCACCTTCTTGTGATTCATGATTGCAAGATTGCGCATCAAACGAGGCGGCATAGCGTTCATTAAGTCGGGCCGTCAGGCGCTCGCAAAGGCCTCGCGAATTAACAAAAACAAGAGTGGACGTATGAGTCTGCACTTCGTGTAGTATTGCTTCTTCTATAAACGGCCAAATTGAAGTGGTGTTTGCTCGCGTATCAGGTGCCGTAATACCATCTTTTCTCATGGCAGCACTGAGTGCCCTATCCGTCTTCCATGCCTGCTCAAGAGGCGCGCGACGTGGTCCAAAACCACGCACGCCTTCTTTAGTTGCAAAAGTACTTCCCGAAGAAAGTGCCGGAATGGAGGTCATATCACGCACTGGTACTGAAATAGTAAGCTCAAAAGGAAGTTGTGCTGTTTGCGACACGATAGTAACTGGATGTATGCCACCCAAAAAAGCAGCTGCACGCTCATGAGGCCAAACGGTTGCAGAAAGCCCTATACGCTGGGCCGGATGTTCTAATAAATCATCAAGCCGCTCAAGACTGAGCGACAAATGAGCGCCGCGCTTGGTAGAGGCAAGCGCATGGATTTCATCCACAATAACCGTGGTAGTTAAACGAAGGGTTTCTCGCGCTTTTGACGTAAGCATGAGATAAAGCGACTCAGGTGTAGTTATTAAAATATCGGGTGGCTTATTCACTAGTTTACGACGTTCGGAAGGGGTCGTATCCCCCGTTCGTATCCCAACGCGAATAGGCTCAAACGAAAGCTGTTCCTCATGCGCATAGCGTTCTATTCCGGCAAGAGGAATGCGAAGGTTGCGCTCTACATCTGCGCCAAGTGCCTTCAAAGGTGAAACATAAATAATTCGTACTCCCGGCTTAATTGCCTCTCCTTTTTGTGCTGCACGCACATGCTCTTGCATGAGCTCATCAAGGGCAATGAGAAAAGCTGAGAGTGTTTTTCCTGATCCTGTTGGAGCTATGACAAGAGTGTTGTTGCCGCTCCCAATAGAATTCCATGCATCAACTTGTATGGGAGAAGGCGCATTAAAAGCATGCGTAAACCATCGCCGCACCGATGAGGTAAACCGCGAAAGAGCATCAGCCACCAAAGACGAATCACGCATATTGGCCTGATTGTTATAATCTTTTGTCACGGTGGCACGATCCTCCTTCTTGAAATTACGCGTTCGCTATTCTATCATATAATACAAACATCTGTTCTATATTCTTTTAATTGTTGCTGCAGCTTAAGTAATTGCAACCCAACATACCCTGATACAATAACGTGCATTGCTAACAAAGAGAAGGATACGCGTGGAAAGTCTTGAGACAAGCTTTGCTACTTATATGGCCAAAGCTTCGCCAAAACAGAAGAAAGCTCAGCATATTGCGCAAAACAACGCGGCACTTGCTCGCGCTATTATAGCTACCTGGGCAACAGCTGAATCCGCCGCGCTTTACTTGCTCGCGCACATCAACACAATGTACATCTGTGAAGATACGCGCGCTTATAAAGGCGACGCCGAACAGCAAAAGCATTTTATTATGCAAATCTATGTGGATGATCCCCTCGCAAAAACCGAAATCAATGCACGCAGAGAACTACTCTTGCATTATTTACACGTTGAGGGTATTTCCGCTGAAGAAATCACGCTATTCTCCGCTACGCGCGGCATGAAACAGCGCAAATTGTATCCAGAGTTTGTAGCGCATCTACAAGCTGGACACACCACCCTTCCAGCTCATGCCCAAAAGCCAACATTTGTTTCGGCTGATCCACTTGAATCAAAGTCGCACCAAGATCAGCAACAGCTCTTAGAATGCTTCAAACGTGCTGTTTGCTTATCTTTTGCACAGCTTGATGATGCTGCAAGCTTCTTAGCGCATATTGAAGGCGCAGCCATGGAAAACACCAATTTCATTGACCGTCGCACCACAACGGGTGGAGAAAATACACGCGAAGGCAAGCCGCCTCGACCTAGTTATTGTGTGCATCTCTTTGTCCAAGAAACTGATATTGCGCCCTGTATTGAGCTTATGAATCTTTATGGGTCAACCCTTCAAAGTTCAGCTTATCTGATTGGTTTTCGCCTTAATAGTATTATGGTGCATCAAAGTCCTGCTGCGCTTGCAGGAAAGACCGCTTACCCGCGCCTGAGCCAACCAGTACCGCTTGTGCCACTTGATCTTTCGGCACTTCGATCAAAACGATTGTATGCGCTTTCGCACCATAAGCCCAACTGCATTAATGTCTCACCTTATGCATCATAACAACAAAGGCAAACCTTTTAAGGTTTGCCTTTGTGTGGTTATCTGAGGTGCGCGGTTATGCGTTATATGCTGCAGCGTTTTTGCCTGCAATACGACCAAAGGTATAAATGTCGGTCATAGAACAAGAGCCCAGACGATTAGTGCCCATCTTGTGACCAGCAACTTCACCCGCAGCATAGAGGCCCGGAATAACCTCTTCATCAACACTTAACACTTCTGCTTCAGGGGTAATATGTAAGCCACCCATGGTGTAATGAACAGCCGGCTTGCATGCCATGAGATAATATGGCCCTTCCTCAATTGTGTTCATTTCTGCACTGTAATTGAAATCAGGGTCCTCTCCTTGTGCACAATATTCATTCCACTGATCAACAGTTGCCTGAAGTGCATCCGGATCAACACCCTGCGCTTCTGCTACCTCGGCAAGGGTGTCTGCTTTTACAATCACGCCACGTGACTCGCTATTTTCGTATTCGTCAGCATGCTGCTCAACAAGCCCCGTCTCATCAGCTGCCTTTTGATTGAAAAGGAGATAGGCAATTCCGTCTGTCTGCGCTTTGATGCCATTTGAAATTACATCTCGACGATCAAGCTCTTGAACAAAACGCTGACCCTCTTTGTTAACCAAGATGCCATAGTTTTCAAGACGAACATCACCCACATACAAAAGGGCTCCTGTCTCAGGATCGCAAACTGGATATGTTTGGATGTATTCCATATCAATGGTGTCCGCGCCTACTGCTTGCGCCATAACAATACCGTCACCTTGAGCGGCTACTGAGTCGGTTGATAAGATTTTGTCATCCATATCAGGATTATATTGCACACGCATGTCAACATTTGAGCCAAAACCACCGGTTGTAAGGACGACTGCGTTGCAAGAAATAGTAGATTCATCGCCGGTAATTTGATTTTCTACCTTAACGCCAGTAATTGCACCTTGGTCGTTTTGTATCAATTCAGTGGCTTTGAGATTATCAATTAAAGTAATCTCGTCTATCGTGCCTACGCGATTAGTAAGCTTGGTGGTCATCTCAGAACCTGAATGAGTAAGAGGAATAATAGAGCGCTTAATATTATGACCTCCAAATTGCATCAGGTCATGCTTCCACGAAATACCACCTTCATATGTCAGCCAATTCGCAGAATCCAAGGCACCATTGGCGATAATGCTCACCAGCTCAGGGTCGCCTTTATTGTCGCCACCAACAAGCATATCTTCAATGAGGTTCTCAGGACTATCTTCAACACCTTGTGTTACCTGGATCCAGTTACCCGGTACGGCCATTTCGCCGCCAGACAAGGCAGTGTCGCCTCCGTAGACTCCCATCTTATCTAAAAGAACTACACTTTTACCTTCGTTTGCTGCCGTAATTGCTGCCGCAAAACCAGCGCCGCCTGCACCCACAACAACAACGTCAGCTTGTTTGGGCACCTCAACATCGCTTACCCAGGCGGCCTTTGTGCGATTCTGCCAATCTTTTGAATCTTCGCCCATGGCATCAAGCGCTGAACCAACCGCAGTTAAAAATGCCATCGAAGACAGCGTTGCTCCGGTAATGGTGTCAACTGCAAGTGTTTGGTTTTCAATAATTGCCTGGGTAAGCTTATCCATGGCAACATCGCCCATACCCGGTGTTTCGCGTGAGTCAAGTACTGTGATGCGATCAATTGCACCATCTTTAAGGGACACTTCGACGTTAAAGTTACCATGCTTTCCCATGCCTTGCCCAATAGCAGTCACTTGTCCTTGTGAATTGCTTGCGCGTTGAGCAGATGCCTCTTTTTCTTTTTCCTGAGCCTCATCATGACTCATAGGTGCGCATCCAGCCAATGCCAATGTGGAACCGAAAGCCGCAAGAGCTCCCCCAGCAACAAACTGACGACGTGAAAAGCGCTTCATAATGACCTCCTTGGTCTACTATATCCTGCTTTCGCCATCATAAAGCCGGCACAAAATAAAGGTGGAATATGCGGTGAAGCGCAAGCAAAGCGACACGCCTTTGTTATCAACTAGACAAATTCCCGTAGTCGTTTCGAGATCAGTCCCTCAGTTTGTGTCTCTGTTCTTTGCTTACTCAGATCAATAACAATACCAATCAAACTGTTATCATAAGATTTGATAACACTATCAGTCCTGTATGGCTAAGGAGTTAGCATGTCGCTCATATTTAAGACCGATTCATTTGAAGACGCAAAGTATGTACGCCAGTGTGTCTTTATAGATGAACAGGGATTTCAAGTTGAGTTTGAAGATATTGACGATGACGAAGAAGTTGGCCATATAACCGCATATGACAACGGCACTCTTGTTGGGTGCGCACGTGTCTGTCCATCACGCTTGCAAGCGGGTTTTGATGCAGATCCAAAGATATGGATTATTGGAAGAATAGCTATTTTGCCAGCGTTTAGAAAAAAGGGGTATGGTTCAGCGATTCTTGCCGAAGTAGAACGTTATCTACAAGCCCAAGGAGCCACCTCTGCCCATCTTCATGCACAAATGCACGCAAAACCTTTCTATGAACGAGCTGGTTATAGCGCTTATGGACCCATTGAGCTTGATGAACACGTTGAGCATCAATGGATGTCTAAAACTCTTTAATAAAGCACGCACCTCAATTACCTATTAAAAGCAGGTGCGCGCTCAAAATTGCTCAGAGACAATGTGTCTCTCCACAAAAAATGGAGCCAACCACAAATGAGTTGGCTCCATTTTGTTTCGCATTCAAAAGCGTGTGCTTTGTCTTCTACAAAGACCTAAGCTAAGTACACCTTGAAGTGTTTATTCGCCCGAATACACCTCTTTGAGTTTAGTCAGGTGATCAAAGCGCTTCATAGCTGCTTCTTCGTTGAGCTCGAAGAGTTCTTCAGCACGCTCGGGGAATTCGCGTGTGAGGCGGCTGTAACGTGCTTCATTCATCAGGAAGTCACGGTATCCACCTGCAGGCTCTTTAGAGTCAAGCACGAATTTCTTACCAGCATCAGCCGCAGGGTTAAAGCGGAACAAATTCCAGTAACCGCATTCAACCGCTTTCTTCATTTCAGCCTGGCAATTGGTCATGCCACCCTTAATTGAATGCATCTCGCACGGCGAGTAACCAATAATAAGAGATGGTCCAGGATATGCCTCAGCTTCGGTGATGGCTTTGATGGTCTGAGCAGGATTTGCACCCATTGCAACTTGTGCAACATATACATAACCATAAGCCATAGCAATTTCAGTCAAGCTCTTCTTGCTGATATCTTTACCACTTGCTGCAAACTGTGCAACCTGACCGATATTTGAAGCCTTAGAAGCTTGACCACCCGTATTTGAATACACCTCAGTGTCGAATACGAAGACATTTACATCTTCGCCAGATGCAAGCACGTGATCTAGGCCGCCATAACCAATGTCATATGCCCAACCGTCACCACCAAAGATCCAAACAGATTTCTTGGTGAGATACTCTTTGTTCTCAAGAATTGCATTCGCAAGAGCTTGTGCTTCGCCACTCACACCTTCAAGCGCTGCAACATATGCTGCTGCGCAAGCCTTGCTCTCTTCTGCCGAGTTCATAGCTTCAAGCCATGCATTTGCGGCAGCGCGAACGCCTTCATCAAGAGCATCCAGCTCAAGCAGCGCTTCGGTATCAGCAACCAATTTAGCGCGCACGGCCTCATGACCTAAAAGCATACCCAAACCGTGCTCTGCGTTGTCTTCAAACAGTGAGTTTGACCAAGCAGGACCATGACCGTCTTTGTTGACGGTGTAAGGAGAAGTTGCCGCTGGGCCACCCCAGATTGAAGAGCAACCAGTAGCGTTCGAGACAAACATACGATCGCCATAAAGTTGCGTAATCAAGCGAGCATAAGCAGTCTCAGCACAACCTGCGCATGCGCCCGAGAATTCAAGTAAGGGCTGGCTGAACTGGCTTCCCTTAACGGTTGCATTAATAAGCTCAGGCTTCGGCGTAACATCAGCCACACAATAGTCAAAGACTGCTTGCTGGTCCAGCTCATCTTCGGTGGGAACCATTGCCAAGGAGTTCGTCGGGCAAACATTAACGCAAACGCCGCAACCCATACAATCAAGCGGCGAAACAGCCATCGTATACAAATAGCCAGCTGCTTGAGCAGGTTTGCCCTTTGCCGGTACCAGCTTAATTGCCTCAGGAGCAGCCTGTGCCTCAGCCTCAGTAAGAGCAAAGGGGCGAATGGTTGCATGCGGACACACAAACGAGCATTGATGACATTGAATACACGTCTCTTTTGCCCAAGTTGGAACAGTAACTGCTACACCGCGTTTCTCATACGCAGCCGCACCCAGCTCAAACTGGCCATCAACATGATCAACGAAAGCAGATACTGGCAGGCTGTCACCATCCATACGAGAAACAGGCTCCATGATGGTCTCAACCATGCGAACCACTTCAGGACGACCCTCAAGTTCGTTGGCGACCGGTTCGTCAACCGCCTCTTTCCAGCTCTCAGGAACATCAATCTTAACAAATGCCGTAGCACCCGCATCAATAGCACGATGGTTCATATCTACCACGTCTTGACCCTTCTTCAGGTATGACTTGGTAGCTGCATCTTTCATGTAGCGGATAGCATCTTCTTGCGGCATAACCTTAGCCAACGTAAAGAATGCTGATTGCAAAATGGTATTTGTGCGCTTACCCATACCAATCTCACGTGCCAAATCAATAGCATTAATGGTGTAAAGATTTATTCCATTGTTGGCAATGTAGCGTTTTGCATCAGCACTCAAGTGATGCTCCAGCTCTTCAAGATCCCACTGGCAGTTAATCATAAACGTACCACCAGGCTTAACATCTTTTACGATGGGGAAACGCTTGGTGATGTAAGAAGGATTATGGCATGCAACAAAGTCTGCTTTATTAACATAATACGGGCTGCGAATAGGAGCATCACCAAAGCGCAAGTGACTAATTGTCACGCCACCTGTCTTTTTCGAGTCATACTGGAAGTATGCTTGTACATATTTATCAGTATGGTCGCCGATGATCTTAATTGAGTTTTTGTTCGCACCCACAGTTCCGTCGCCACCAAGACCCCAGAACTTGCACTCAATAGTGCCAGGAGCTGCGGTATTTGGAGCAGAAGGATCCTCAGGTAACGACAAATTGGTCACGTCATCAACGATGCCTACAGTAAATTCGCGTGCAGGATTGTCTTTTGCCAGCTCGGTATAGATGGCGAAAACTGATGAAGGCGGCGTGTCTTTTGAACCTAAGCCGTAACGACCGCCAACAACCGTAATGCCTTCAACGCCTTCTTGCGCCAATGCGTTTACCACATCCATATAGAGCGGCTCGCCAACAGCACCTGGCTCTTTTGTGCGGTCCATAACAGCAAGTTTCTTGCATGTCTGAGGCAGTGCCGCAACAAACTTGTCCGTCACAAACGGACGATAAAGGCGAACTTTAATCAAACCAACTTTTTCGCCTTGTGCATTCAAGTAGTCAATAACCTCTTCAGCTACATCATTAAATGAGCCCATGGCAACAATAACGCGATCAGCATCAGGTGCGCCGTAGTAGTTAAAGAGCTGATAATCGGTTCCAAGCTTTTCGTTAACCTGAGCCATGTACTCTTCAACCACAGATGGCAGCGCGTCATAATGGCTATTGCATGCCTCGCGATGCTGGAAGAAGATGTCGCCGTTTTCGTGTGAACCACGCATAGCGGGACGCTCGGGATTAAGAGAATGCTCGCGGAAGGCACGAACAGCATCCATGTCACACATTTCAGCTAAGTCTGCGTAATCCCAAACAGCAATCTTTTGCACTTCGTGAGAGGTGCGGAATCCATCAAAGAAGTTGATGAAGGGAATGCGACCCTTGATGGCAGCTAAGTGGGCAACCGCTGACAGGTCCATAATCTCTTGCACATTGCTCTCGGCAAGCATTGCAAAACCAGTCTGACGACAAGCCATAACGTCAGAGTGATCACCGAAAATTGAAAGTGCTTGCGTAGCAACAGTACGAGCTGAAACATGCAAAACGCAAGGCAACATCTCAGCTGCGATTTTGTACATATTAGGAATCATTAACAACAGACCTTGTGAAGCAGTATAGGTTGTCGTCAATGCACCAGCAGCAAGCGAACCATGAACTGAACCAGCTGCTCCGCCTTCTGACTGCATTTCGCACACCTTAACGGTGGTGCCAAAAATATTCTTCTGACCTGCAGCGGACCACTGATCCACTAAGTCAGCCATAGGACTTGATGGCGTAATGGGATAGATGCCAGCAACTTCGGTAAATGCATATGAAACATATGCCGCCGCGTTGTTACCATCCATTGACTTGAATTCTCTAGCCATAGATATCTCCTCGCGAAATAAGGGGCAACCTGCAAACACTGCGAACTCCTCTTGCCTGCAGACCAATCAATCTTTATCTGAGCCCTATAAAAGAGCGCCTTTTACGGAAAGTGACGCGTCAAACCACGCGCCACACCCCAAGACTAATTGGTAGTTGCATAGTAGCAGGCGAAGGGTTGTCTGCGACCTCACAAGCGAAATATCGCTCATTGCGGGGGGTCTGTGTTCGGCAAGTGGTCAGGGGATACGCTCTGCTAATTCACGTAACAATTTGGTAACACAAAAGCTTAAATATGGCAGCAATCAGGATTTACAGCATCCCCAACTTTACAAAAATCAATTATTTGTGGTCGCGAGCACCTCATTTTACTTTGAATCTGGGATAATAACGAAATGTTTATGCACACCACACTGGTGCGCATGCATGTTGCAAAGCGTAAAGCTTTAAACCGAAATGGAGGGAAACCTATGCAACATTTATCTAGTCCGTCATTATCTCGCCGCTCTTTCTTGGTCGGCGGAGCAGCAGCTGCTGCTGTAGCAGGTCTTTCACTTACCGCTTGCGGTGGTGATACCGACACTGATGGCACCCCTGCCGATGGCGGTTCTACCCCAACCGGCGGCGCAACTGAGTTGCGTGCAGGCGTAAGCTATCAAACTGATAACTTCTTGCCGATGAACAACTCTTCGGGTTTGGCACAAGGTGCTAACTGGAACGTTGTTGAGGGTCTTTACATGCTTGACATGGCAAACGGCTGCAAGCCATACCCGGCTTTGGCAGACGGCGATCCTACTGAGGTTTCAGAGACCGAATACGAAGTTAAGCTCCGTGCAGACGCCAAGTTCTCAAACGGCAACCCTGTCACTGCTGAAGACGTTGTTTCAAGCTACACGCGCTGCGTAGAAGCTGATGGTTCGCTGTATGCTCCCATGCTTTCCTTTATTGATAGCATGGAAGCAAAAGACGACACCACCGTTACCATCAAGCTCAACAAGCCCACGTCTCTTTTGACCACCCGCTTGCCGCTTGTTGTTGTTGTTCCGAAGGACGTAAGTGACGAAGAACTTACCAAGATGCCAATTGGCTCTGGTCCTTTCAAGTATGAGTCAGTAAATGGCCAAGAAGGCGGTCAGCTCGTATTCGTCAAGAATGATCAGTACAACGGCCAGAACCCTGCTCTGGTAGACAAAATCACCTATGACGTTATCGTAGACGACACTTCACGTGCATCACATCTGCAAGACGGCACCGACCAAATTATGGAAAACGTTCCGGCAACCTTGGTTGCTCAGGTTAGCGGCACTGGTGCTGCAGTTGAAAACGTTCAGGGCTTCGCTGTTGCCTTTATGATGTTCAACACCAAGAAGGCTCCGTTTGATGACGCTCGCGTACGCCAAGCATTCCTGTATGCAATTGACTACGAGAAGATGATCCAAAACGCTTTGCCTGATGTTGCAACGCGTCCTCAGAGCTTCTTGCCGGAGTCTCATGTTGACTACACCGGTCCTGCTACAAACGACTTTGCCCATGATGCTGACAAAGCAAAGCAACTGCTTGAAGAGGCTGGTGTTAAGGATCTGTCCATCGTTATGGATACTACCGACGCTGGCTGGATTGCTGGTCTGGCAACCCAAATCCAACAAGACCTGCAGGCAATCGGCGTAACCGCTGAAATTTCTTCACAAGCTTCTGCTTCACTGTATGCAAATCGCTGCGACACCGACGACGACGTACAACCGTTTGATATCGTTGTTGCGCCTGGTGACCCGGGCTGCTTCGGCACCGACCCCGACCTGTTGATGAACTGGTGGTACGGCGACAATTCATGGACCGAAAAGCGTTCTTCTTGGAAGGGTTCTGACGGTTACAACAAGCTTCATGAGCTCATGGATCAGGCATTTGCTGCAGAAGGTGACGAGCAGAAGAAACTCTGGGCACAGTGCTTCGACGTTCTTTCTGAAGAAGTTCCGCTGTACCCAATCGTACACCGTCAGGTTGTAACCGCATTCTTAGAGGACAAAGTAAACAACTTCCTCCCGATCGGCTGCACCGGTCTTCAGTTCAAGGGTGTTTCAGCTAAATAGTTCACCTGAGATCGACTGTGAGCCTTCAGTAAAACACCTAAGGTGTGCAAGGTCTTAATCGTCTCAAAGCGATCCGCTTTTATGCGGGTCGCTTTTTTGTTGATAAACCTATGTCATAAGGTCAGGTAAAACCCCTGCTCTCGCATTAAAAAGCCGAATTAATTTTGTATTTTTCAATATCTGTAAATTACTCGTGGGTGTGCGGAGAGAATCGGCGAATCTTCGGTATATAATGCAAGAGTCTACTTCTTGGCAACAATTGGCAAGAAGTAGATCGGCATGTCAATCGCGGGGCACCCTACCCCACCCGCTAAGTAGGAAAGGGGGAACACGGTGAACAACCTCTTGCGTCTGATTGGCAATCGCCTTATTGCTTTGCCCATCATGATCTTCGGCGTCACCCTTCTTGTGTTCTTCATCATGTCGTTTTCTCCGATTGATCCAGCTTATTCGGCACTTGGAGAAAGCGCCTCCCCGGAAGCCTTAGAGGCCTACCGAGAACAACATGGTTTGAACCAACCTTGGATTGTACAATATGGAAACTTTTTGGTCGGCCTCGTACAGGGCGATCTCGGCACATATGGTGCAGCCCAAAACTCAGTTCTAGATCGTGTGAGCGAAGCTTTGCCCATCACGTTGCAACTCACCTTTATTGGCTTGATTATCGCAGTGGTACTCGCTGTCATTTTGGGTATCATTTCAGCTGTCTACCGAGATCGTTGGCCTGATCAGATTATTCGCGTGTTTTCAATCCTCTGCATTGCAACGCCGTCTTTCTGGCTTGCGGTATTGCTGATCTTGCTATTCTCG
The DNA here is from genome assembly GCF_943193125.1 of Adlercreutzia agrestimuris. Taxonomy (GTDB): domain Bacteria; phylum Actinomycetota; class Coriobacteriia; order Coriobacteriales; family Eggerthellaceae; genus Xiamenia; species Xiamenia agrestimuris. The sequence goes on along the minus strand of NZ_CALPCX010000004.1, from coordinate 172,170 downwards.
TCAACGCTTCACGTTCTTCCCGCATCAGGAGACTTGCCAAACTTCTTCACCAACCCAGGCGGTTATTTGGCGCGCATGGCCATGCCCGCATTCGCCCTTGGCATTCCGGTAGCGGGCACCCTTACGCGCGTCATTCGTACTGCAATGGTTGAAGAGCTTGATAAAGACTACGTTCGTACCGCAATCGGTGCCGGCATTCCGCGCCGCGTTGTCATTGCTCGCAACGTTTTGCGCAACGCACTCATTACGCCTGTTACCGTTTTAGGTCTGCGTATTGGCTATCTTATTGGTGGCGCCGTTGTTATTGAGGTTATCTTCAACCTGCCAGGCATGGGCATGACCATTTTGCAAGGCGTACAAAACAACTACCCCACCTTGGTGCAAGGCGTAACGGTTACCGTTGCTGTTGCCTTCATTGTTATCAACATCATCGTTGATATGCTCTATATCCTTATCAACCCTCGAATTAGGACGGTGTAGGCTCAATGGTTAAACTTCGAGAAGGCCTCACCTCTAAAATGGAGGCAAACCCAGGTAAAGTTCGCTTCCGTCGTTGGAAGGCAATGAGCACTGGTTCACGCATTTCACTTGTGGTACTTGTTTTGCTTGTTCTTGCAGCGGTATTTGCCCCGCTAATCGCGCCTCATGACCCCTATGAGATCTTTATGGCTCGTCAAGCACCTGATGCAGAGTTTTTGTTCGGCACCGACGATAAGGGTCGCGGCGTTTTATCGCGCATGATTTATGGCTCGCGATACTCGCTGACAATTGGTATTTGCGCTACTGCTTTTGCCCTGTTCTTCGGCGCAATCTTTGGCTCTATTGCAGCAGTTGCTCGCAAGGGTGTCTCTGAAGTCATCATGCGTTGCATGGACGTCATCATGTCATTCCCAGGCATCGCACTTGCTTGCGTATTTGTTACCGTATTCGGCAACAATCTGCCATCGCTTATTTTCGCTATAGGCTTTTTGTATATACCGCAGATCACGCGTATCGTGAGAGCTAATGTCGTAAGCGAATATGGGCAAGATTATGTTCGTGCTGTTGTGGTAAGTGGCGCTCGTGCTCCCTGGATTTTGGTTAAGCACGTCATTCGTAACTGCATTGCACCAGTTATGGTATTTACCATCGTCTTGGTTGCTGATGCTATCGTTTTCGAAGCTTCACTTTCCTTCATCAACGCAGGTATCCCTGAGCCTACTCCAACCTGGGGCAACATTCTTGCTGACGCACGTGCTGGCGTTTTGGCAGGCCAGTGGTGGCAAGCGCTCTTCCCTGGCCTTGCAATCATGATTACGGTTTTGTGCCTCAACATCTTGTCTGAGGGTATGACCGACGCCATGGCTGCAGCACCCAAAGCTCCTATCAAGGCATCGGATGCTGACCTCAACTCTGATCGTGAAGCTGATCGCCTTGTTGCAGATCCAACACTTGCTTACAAAGCTCAGGCAGAAATGCTTGAAAAGCGTCTCGCGCGACTTAAAGAGGTCGAACAAACTCGTACCGACCGCTACAAAGCGCATACTGAAGTGCCGCCTATTTTGGAAGTCAAAGATCTCTGCATCCGCTTCCCGCGTCATGGCGATGTGGACGTTGTTGACCACGTCAGCTTTGTTGTTCGCCCACATCAGACAATGGGTCTGGTTGGCGAATCTGGCTGCGGCAAATCAATCACGTCACTTGCAATCATGGGTCTGCTTGACAAGAAAGCCCAAATTTCTGGCGAGATTCTATACAACGGCATCAACTTGTTGGATCTCTCAGAAAAGCAAATGAATGAACTGCGCGGTCGTGACATTGCCATGATCTACCAAGACGCGCTCTCGTCTCTGAACCCGTCTATGCTCATCAAGTCACAGATGAAGCAGCTCACCAAGCGCGGTGGCACGCGTTCTGCAGAGGACTTGCTCCGCTTGGTAGGCCTTGACCCGAAGCGTACTTTAGACTCGTATCCCCATGAGCTTTCTGGTGGCCAGCGCCAGCGCGTTTTGATTGCTATGGCACTGACTCGTGACCCGAAAGTTATCATTGCTGACGAGCCCACCACCGCTTTGGACGTAACCGTACAAAAGCAGGTAATTGACCTGTTGAATAAACTGCAAGAAGAGCTGGGCTTTGCCATGGTATTTGTAAGTCATGACTTGGCACTGGTTGCAGAGGTTGCAAACTCAATTACCGTTATGTACGCTGGTCAGGTTGTTGAGCAAGGTCCGGTCAACGACATTTTGTGCTCTCCCATCCACGAGTACACCCGCGGTCTGTTGGGTTCGGTTCTTTCAATCGAAGCTGGCGGAGACCGTCTGCACCAGGTTCCTGGTTCAGTGCCGTCACCGAAAGACTTCCCCAAGGGAGATCGCTTCACACCTCGCTCATCTCATCCCGACAAGGTGTCGGAAGAGCGTCCGGTTATCAAGCGTGCCCCCAACACTGACCACTACTATGCTGAATTGCCTGATCCCGAGCTTAAACGACTTGGCATCGAGCCCTATGTTCCAGGAGGTCCGCTGCTATGAGTGAAATAAAAGACACACAGACGCCCATTATTTTCTTGGACGACATCAGCGTTACCTTCAAGACGCGTACGGGTTCAATTTTGCATCCCAACAAAGTGCAGGCGGTCAAGAACCTCACGCTGAAGCTCATGCCAGGTGAAACCTTGGGTATCGTGGGTGAATCAGGCTGCGGCAAATCAACGACGGCAAACGTCATGTGCGGTTTGCAGCAACCTACCTCAGGCAAGGTATTCTTCAAGGGCGAAGACGTCACCAAGCGCTCCGCTGCTCAGCGCCGCCTCATCGGCCGCGTCATTTCGGTTGTGTTCCAGGATCCGGCTACCGCTCTGAACGCGCGCATGACCGTACATGATCAGCTGATTGACCCGCTGGTTGTACACAACGTCGGTGACAAGGCATCGCGCGAGCAGCGCGTCAAAGAGCTCATTGAAATGGTTGGTCTACCCAACTCCGTTTTGGAGGCTTTGCCGGGTCAGATGTCTGGTGGTCAGCGCCAGCGTGTTGCAATTGCTCGTGCACTGGCTCTGTCCCCTGACGCCATCATTGCCGACGAACCCACCAGTGCTTTGGACGTTTCTGTTCGCGCCCAGATCCTCAACCTGTTGATGGACCTCAAGCACGAATTGGGCCTGTCCATGGTATTTATCAGCCATGACATTCAGACGGTTCGCTATATTTCTGACGAGATCATCGTCATGAATGGTGGTCAGGCAGTTGAGCGCGGAACCGCAAAAGAGGTCTTCGAGCATCCCAAGGATGACTACACGCGCCTGCTTTTAGGAGCTGCACCTTCGCTGCTTCACCCCGACCTTGGGAAGTAAGTTTCAGCAAGCTCAACTACAGTCAACAATTAGTTGACAGCTTTATTTCAAAACGCCCCGAAACAGTCACGATTCGGGGCGTTTTCTGTAGTTGTTGCGGCTCATTTCGTAATATATACACCAAGCGTATAATTGCGCTGAGCGCTTCAAACCACCTCTGATGAAGCGCGCATTATTACGATCCTTCGAAAGGGGATGCACTATGTCAGAGTCGCCATTTCGCGGCGTAATTCCTCCCGTTATTATTCCGCTGAACGAGAAGCGTCAATTGGACTTAGAAGCGCTTGACCGATCAGTTAACCGCATGATTGATGCAGGTGTTGATGGCTTGTTCTTCTTGGGTTCAAGTGGCGAAGTTGCTTTTCTCACCGACGCTCAGCGTTTTCACGTACTACAAGAAGCTGTTTCTATTGTTAATGGTCGCGTGCCGGTTATGGCAGGCATCATTGACATGGAGACTATGCGCGTGGTTGACCAAGCCAAACGGGCTGCCGGGTTCGGCGTAGACGCGCTGGTTGCCACCGCTCCGTTCTACGCGCTGGGAGGCCCCAAAGAAACCGAGCGTCACTTCCGCGCTATTCGCGAGCATACCGATTTGCCGCTGTTCGCCTACGATCTGCCCGTGTGCGTGCACACCAAGCTTGATCCGTCCATGCTTGTTCGTTTGGGCGAAGACGGTGTTATCCAAGGCGTGAAAGACTCCTCAGGCGACGATGTTTCATTCCGCTGGCTCATCCTTGAAAACGAGGCAGTCGGACACCCCTTGCAACTGCTCACCGGACACGAAGTCTGCGTTGACGGCGCATACCTGGCAGGCGCCGACGGCTCAGTCCCCGGCCTTGCCAACATTGACCCCTACAGCTATGTAGAGCAATGGCGTGCAGCGCAAGCTGGTGACTGGGAGCGCGTTAAAGAGCTGCAGGATCACCTGGCACGTCTCATGTGGGTAACCCGCCACGTTAAGGCAACCGTTGGCTTTGGTGCAGGCGTTGGCGCATTCAAGACAGCGCTGTGGCAAATGGGCGTCTTCAACACCAACCAGATGCGCGAGCCTGTGGCTCCGCTGACGGGCGAAGACGTTGACCACATTGTTGAGATCTTAGTTGCTGAAGGCATGCTGGAGAAGTAAGAGGAGGCACCCGTGACCCCGGAAACCAAAGAGCGCCTCATAGCTGAGCGCGCCTGGATTCAAGATCAACTCAAAACGTGCGTTGCATTTTGGCTTGAGCATGGCATGGATCCTGAGTATGGCGGCGTCTATACCTGCTTGGATCGCGAAGGCAACATTTATTCCACCGATAAAAGCGTGTGGATGCAAGGTCGCTGCGGCTGGACGTTTTCATACCTGTGCCATCTGTATGGCCCGCGCCAGGAATGGCTTGACGCAGCAAAAAGCTGCTTGGACTTTTTGGAGGATCACTGCATCAATCATGAAGCGGGAGATCGCCTCTACTTTACCGTAACCGCTGATGGACAGCCCCTTCGCCAGCGCCGCTATAACTTCTCAGAAGGCTTTTATTGCATTGCCAACGCAGAATACTATGGTGTAACGGGCGAAGTTGAGCATCTCAAGCGTGCGCGCCGCGCCTACCAGCTCATTTACGACCTTAACAACGGCCTCATTGAGGATCCGACCGGATTTGGCCCAAAAACCATCCCCTCCACACGTGCAGGTCGTGCGCTGGGAGATCCGATGATTTTCTTGAACATCATCGGCATCATGCGCCGCGTTGACCCTGAGCATACCGATGAGTATGACCGCCACGCGCGCGAATGCACGCAGCGTATTGTGGGCGAGCATTTCCGCCCCGAGCTGGGATGCACACTAGAAAGCGTTAATCTGGATGGCGAACCTGAGCTGTGGTACACCGCAGGACGCGTGGTGAACCCCGGACACGACATTGAGTGCAGCTGGTTTTTGATGGACGAGGCTAACTATCGCGGAGACGCTGAGCTTCACGCGCAGGCTGAAGAGATCTTCAAGCTGGCCATTGAGGCTGGCTGGGACAAAGAGTACGGCGGACTGTTGTACTTTATTGACGCGAAGGGTTTGCCGCCTGAGGCCTACGAGCACGATATGAAACTGTGGTGGCCGCACAACGAGATCATGATTGCCTCATCAAAGGCGCTGCGTGATACCGGGGATGAATACTTCGCCACCTGGCTTTTTAAAACGCTTGATTACTGCAAAAAGTACTTCGCCGATCCGATCTATGGCGAATGGTACGGCTACTTGCGTCGCGACGGTCAGCCCACCATGCCGCCGACGAAGGGCTCCACGTTCAAAGGTCCCTTCCACGTGCCGCGCGCGCTCTGCATGACCGAGCAGATAATTACCGAGATTTTAGGTGATGAGCAAACCGCTCCTTCGCCTTTTTAAGTACAACTCAAGCAACAAACCCAACGAATGCAGGAAGAAAGGTAAACCATGAATTACTTGGGTATTGAATACGACATCAAAAATGTGCCGGTTCTTGATCATGAATTCATCCCCTTTGGCGTGTGGATGAAAGAATATCTCAAAGGCGCTGACCGACCCATCGCAGTTGCGGTTGAGCGCGAAGACGGACTAATCTCGGTGCGCAAAAGCGCCATTCGCGGTCCGGAGTTTGCTGAGGCAAATCTTCGCTATGTTGAGCGCCTCATCAAGTTCTCACTGTGGAGCATCGGCGGCTTTAAGGTCTATGTCTGTGGCTGCGACGACATTGCTGAGCAGCTGGCGCACACCTACTCACCTGAGGGAGACCGCTGGTTTGACTACCAGTTCGTCGGCGACGTATACGAAAAGCCGCTGGAGATCATTGCGGTCAGCGAAGCCGACTTCCCCGAGGCGCACGAGTCAGCCAAGCAAATTGGTGGCCACATGGAAGGCTGCCGCATTGGCTTTGATGCTGGCGGTTCAGACCGTAAGGTGTCAGCCGTTATTGATGGCGAATCAGTCTATTCCGAAGAGGTTGTTTGGTTCCCGAAGATCACCGAGGATCCGGAGTATCACTTCAACGAGATCGTGACCGCATTCAAGACGGCTGCCTCCAAGATGCCGCGCGTGGACGCCATTGGCGTTTCATCTGCGGGTACGTTTGTTGGCAACAGCCCGATGGTGGCATCACTGTTCATCAAGGTACCGCGTGAGCGTCGCGAAGAGGTCAAGAGCATTTATGACCGCGCCGGCAAAGAGATTGGCGACGTGCCGCTGGTTGTAGCAAACGACGGTGACGTAACCGCACTTGCTGGCTTTATGTCTACGGGCTCTGGCGACATCTTAGGTATCGCTATGGGCACCTCTGAGGCAGTCGGTTATGTAAACGACGAAGGCAACGTCCTTGGCTGGATTAACGAGCTTGCATTTGCCCCCGTTGACCTGTCTCCTGAGGCCATGCAAGACGAGTGGTCAACCGACTTCGGCGTTGGCTGCAAGTACTTCAGCCAGGACGCCGTTATCAAGCTGGCTCCTCGCGCAAACATCGAGCTTGATCCTGAGCTCTCCCCTGCTGAGAAGCTCAAGGTCGTCCAAGAGCTGGCCAACAATGGCGATGCAGGCGCTTTGGATATCTATCGCTCTATCGGCGTATATCTGGCACACACGCTTGTGCTGTACAGCTCGTTCTACGAGATCAAGACGCTCATGGTGCTTGGTCGTGTTGCCTCTGGTGATGGCGGCGACTTGCTCATTAGCGAGTGCAACCGCGTCCTTGCCGAAGAATATCCGGAGCTTGCCGCACAAATCACCGTTAAGCTGCCCGACGAAAAGATGCGTCGCGTGGGTCAATCGGTAGCAGCCGCAAGCTTGCCTGAGCTGTAAGGGTTCTAGCCACCGCAAGGTCAGCTGCCAGCGGCCGTATGGAGGCGCCGCAGCGTGACCAAATGTGAGCACAAAACACAAGGCTCGATACCTTTTGGGTATCGAGCCTTTTTGTTGCAAGCACACGCACATTGCGAGCCGCTACCCGCAGGTGTCGCCAACTGGCATATCAGGAGGAGCACCCCTCTGGCGGCCATTTCCGACCAAAACAAGGCGATTTGTATGCTCGAAGAGCCCTCACGCAAGCACCACGCACATAAAACCGCAGGTCGCATCTTGAGCAACCTGCGGTCTAACGTCATCCGAGCATACAAATCGGTCATATTTGTCACCAAACGCAGTCCCGGCAAACGCAGTCTCGGCAAACGCAGCCCCAAGAGGGTACACCCTCAAAGCAAAGCTGGGCGCCACAGCGCTTTCCTTACAGCAAGTTGCCGCGCAAGACGACGCCGCGAACCTCAAGCGTCTCTTTGTCCAGTAGCACCACATCAGCCACGTGCCCTGGCTCCAGCGAGCCGAACTCATCGCCCACCCCAATAGCGCGCGCGGGGTTTTTCGACGCCGCCTTAACCGCACTCTCGAGCGGGATGTCCATATCATGCACAGCCACATAGAGGCAGCGCATCAAATCACTTACCGAACCCGCCAGCGCACCATTTTCAATCGTTGCCACCGGACCTTTGACCGTAACGTCTTGGCCACCCAAGTCATACACGCCATCTTCCAAGCCAGCTGCGCGCAACGTGTCGCTCACCAAGATCATGCGATCATCACCAAACATGTTGAATGCCAGACGAACCATAGACGGATGAATATGCACGCCATCCGCAATGATCTCAGCAGTTACATCCTCACGCTCCGCCGCCGCAGGAATAGGACCGGGCTTGCGATGGTGCATCGGGTCCATCGCGTTATACAGATGCGTCAGATGCTTCACACCATGCGCAAACGCGTGAGACGCCGTATCGTAATCAGCGCATGAGTGCGCCAAAGAAATGCGCACATCGTCTTTTAAGGCGTCTATAAAGGCATCTGCGCCAGGTTCTTCAGGTGCAATGTCCACAAGCTTAAATAAGCCACCTGAAAGCTTCTGAAGGCGATTAAACTCTTCAACTTCAGGATTGCGAACGAACTCGGGGTTCTGCGCACCAACCTTCGAGGGCGAAATAAACGGGCCTTCCATATTAATGCCCACCAAATCAGCCTCAACATCGGTTGGAACATATTCGGCAGCTGCGGTGGCGGCAGCACTCAGCTGCTCTTCTGAAAGCGTCATGGTAGCTGGGCACATGGCAGTAATACCGCGCGATGCCTCGTAGGCGCCCATGCGATGCAATCCCTCAAGATCACCGTCAGAAATGTCAGCGCCAACGCTACCATGAAAATGGATGTCAACCAAACCAGGGATGACATAGCATCCCGTGGCGTCAATGCGCTGACCCTCACTTTGAGAAGCGCTCTCAACAATACGGCCATCTGCCATAAAGACATCACAGGTGACAAAATCGGTGCCATTAAACATGTCGCCGCCGCAAATTGAACCAACAGCGGCGGGATTCTGTGCGGAGTGGGTCATGGTTTCACCTTCCATCAATGCACACCACGCGTGCGCATACTGAGTTGCAAACACTCCCATTATAGAAAAAGAGACAGCCCAAAAGCCGTCTCTTTATGATTCGTTTACACAACGTTTTTGCGAAGCACAGGGCGCGCAGTAGGCCGGCCACGCGAAGCACAGAGCGCACAGCAGGCCGGCACGCAAAGCACGGGGCCGCAAGCGCACTACTTGCAGAGCGCTCCTGCCTCAGCATCCACAATCACCGTCACATCAGGATGCAGCTGCAGCACTGATGCAGGCACCTCCGGGGTCACCGGACCAAAGAAGGCGTCATGCACAATCTGCGCCTTATCAGCACCACTTGCAACCACCAAAATCTTCTTCGCACGCATGATGGTGCCAATGCCCATCGTATACGCCTCACGCGGTACATCTTCAGCCGAGTCAAACAGGCGGCTGTTGGCGTTAATGGTGCTCTCGGTCAGCTTAACCACGTGGGTGTCAACCGGAAAATGATCGCACGGCTCATTAAAGCCAATGTGGCCGTTATGACCCAGACCCAACAGCTGCAAGTCCACGCCACCAGCCGCAGCAATAGCCTGCTCGTAAGCCTCGCACGCAGCGTCAGCATCCGGGTTGGCGCCATCGGGTACATGCGTTGCAGCCGGGTCAATGTTAACCAGATCAAAGAGATTTTTGTTCATGAAGTAGCGATAGCTCTGGTCGTGATCAGGATCAAGACCCCGATACTCGTCCAAGTTAAACGTCGTCACGTCAGCGAAGCTAATAATTCCATCGTCATAGTCGCGCACCAGATCAGCATACAGACCAATTGGCGTTGATCCCGTTGCAAGACCAAGGTTGCAATGCGGGTTTTCGGTTACCGTTGCAGCAATCACATCAGCTGCCGCACGGCTCATTGCATCGTAGGAATCAGTAATCGTTACGTTCATGAGCTTCCCTTTCGTTATATATTCGCCCTTATGTCCAGAACTGCACCGTCTCAATGATGTCGCGATACGCCCAGTCATATACATCGGAGTACCAGTTCACTTCAGGCACAAAGCACAAGAGCACGCTATACAGCACGGTCAATATTACCAGCACCAGAAGCACTTTCATACAAACGTCTCTAAAAGTAGAGCCAACCTCCAAATTTTCATTCACAATGAAAATCAACAGCGCCGCCGACGCCAAGAACATGAAGCTAAAATCCGCGTAGTAGCGCTGCAAAATGCCCGCCATTTCCGCATCCGCCAGCGCCACCACCGCTCCACCAAAGAGCAAGACCACAATCACACCCGCAATTGTCTTGGTTGAACGCTGGTGGATACGCAAATTCAAAATGCGGCGCGCAAACGGCAAGACCCAGAGAATCGGCAAGCACGCCAAGATACCGCCAAAGGTGGGCTCTTTAACGGTCTGTCCCATATAGGTCGTGTCGAAGGGGCCCGCCTGCAAGAACGGAAAGACCCCGCTCACGCTGGGCGGCTGCAAGAAGTACGAGAAGAATGCCGGCGCCAAACGCCCCACTTCCCAACCGCGTTTCGTCATATCGTTCACAGTGAGGTTATAGTTCGCCCCAAAGTCAAAGGGAGAGCCAAAGCGCGCCGCATTGTAATACATAATGCCAAGCCCCACCACCAGATAGGGCGCAATGAGACACATGAATTCGCGAATACCCGCTGGCGTAAAGAGCCTGCGTTCGGTGATATAGGGTCGCCAAAAGAGCGGAAATGCCACAAACGAGAGCACGAGCAACTGCGGCCGGCACCCTAACACCGCCGCCATACATAGCGAGCCGCCCAGGTAGAATCCACACGGGTGCTCAGAGGTTCGCCCACACGTCCACAGATACAAGCCCCATACAGAAAATGCCAGGCCAAGCGCAATGGGAAGCGAATAAAACGTCGGGAACTTCAACAGATAGAGCACCCCGCACCCCAGCACAAGCGGTATCTGAAGCAGCAGATACAATCCCAGCGACACCTGCTTGAAGTGATAGCGCGCAAATCGGTCAAGGAGTGCGGTAAGACCCAGCACAAACGCTATAACCGCAATAAGCACGCCAATGGCGGTGGGGAAATTCGCCCCCGTCAGTAGGTAGAAAGGCAAGTAGAACAACAGCACCGGCACCACGCCGAAGTACACATAGTAGTGCCCGTCATAATAGGCAACGTCGAAAAGATACTTCTCCCCCGTAGCCTTTTGCGCCTCATCGCGCGCGCCCTTGTCATAAGGGTCTTCCATCTCCTCAAGCCACGACGGTGGCTCTTCGTTGAGATAGAGGTGGCCCTCCGCCATGGATTTCGCCAACTCCGCGTATTGCTGAGCGTTGTCGCCACCCACCTCAAACACGTTGATGACACTCACGCCATCCCAGCCACCGGGGTTGTAATCCTTAGTTGCCACGCCAACATAGTTGGTGCCCATAAGCAAAAACGAGCTCATGAGCCACACCTCAATAACCACGACAAAAATGATGGCAGCCTTCGACTTACGCGCATCGTTGACGATAGAGAGCCGATAAATTGCCGAGCGTGGCCTGAAGGCAAAGCCCAGCAGCAACACCCCGAGGGTAAAGCCAAACCGCTTCATGTTGAAGTTAAAGGGATGGGGCATGTTGAGGCAAATGTCGTCCAGCAAAATGGGATAGCGAACATCGTCGCCCACAATTTCAATGCGCAGATTACTCACGATGCCTGTGGCGTTGAGGTTGATGTATTTGCTCTGCCCCGACCACGTGGACACCTGCACATTTGGTATGCCACGCGTGTATTCAGTGGTGTCGAAATAGGTCTGGTGCGCCTCATCGGTAAAGTTGATTTTAATGGTGAGGTCTTGGGCTGGTTGGGCGAAGGTGAAATTGAGCCAGAGATCATGCACCTCAGTGTTGAGCTGCGAAAACTCCAACGTGTGATCCACCTCGGTCAACAGATACGCGCCGTCTTCGTCTTGCAGCAGTTCCAGCTTGTCATTGAGCGAAATCGGCTGATATCCCGCGGTTGCAAAATAGCTATAGTTAAAGACAAACGTTTCAAGCGCCAACGCGATAACCAAAATGACAATAAAGCTGCGCAGCAAATGGCGAACACATCCGCGATGCGCAAACATAAAGTCCTGATAGGCGTATGAGATGTTTTGTCTAACGGTAGGCATAGTGCTAATCATTATAGCGCAGCTCAGGCTGAGCAACTCCCCCGCAGCTCATCCCCGACACCAAAAAAGTGACCCCGCAGCGCAGGGTCACTTTGCAAGGGTTTGTTTAGTTCGCCATTCAGCAGTGCGAAGCGACTTACAGATCAAGCGCCTCTTTCACGTCAGCGTAGACCACGTTTGGATCACGATCGCCATCAATGCTGACCAGCAGATCACAGCCACGATAGTAGTCAATGAGCGGTGCCGTTGACTTCTCATAAACGTCTAAACGGTTGCGAACAGTAGCCTCATTGTCGTCATCGCGCTGATACATCTCTCCGCCGCACTTCGGGCATACTGGACCGTCAGCAACAGAACCGATGTAGCCGCACTCACGGCACATACGGCGAGACGTCAAGCGGTTCACGATGACCTCAGGATCAACGTCAATGAGCAAAGCAGCATCCAGCGGGCGCTCCAGCTTGTTGAGCTCTGCGTCCAGAGCAACTGCTTGTGCAGAAGTGCGCGGGAAACCGTCCAGGATAAAACCAGCCTCGGTATCGGGCTCCTGCAGACGCTCGGTTACCAAACCAATAATAACGTCGTCAGGTACCAGATCTCCGGCGTCCATGTAGGACTTTGCCTTGACACCCAGAGGCGTGCCAGCTTTGACTGCTGCACGAAGCATGTCGCCCGTTGAAATATGCGGCGTCTTAAACTCTTCAACCAGCTTTGCTGCCTGAGTGCCCTTACCGGCGCCCGGTGCGCCCAAAAGAACAATGTTCATGATCACAATTCCTTTCGATATTGAATCGGTTTTGTCATTGTATCAAACCTGACTTGTTCGCCACCCACAGTCGGGCAAAATGCATGCAGGCTCCAATAAAAAGCGAGGGCATAACATCAAAAAGTTTCCTCAAAAATAAAGGCCGGAAGATTTCTCTCCCGGCCTTTATTATCGGAGATACAGGCTAATTAAGTTTACGGGTTTAAGCAAACTCCGCTACTATCAAATCTGTAAGCTTTACCATTAATGGTCCAAGTTCCGCTGTGCAACATTGACCCTTCTGGCCCTGTTCCAGGTGTGTTGGTTGCAGGACGAAGATAGTACCAACTCCCGTTCTCTTTATACCAACCTGTTTGCATCTCTCCTTCTGAGTTCAAATAATACCAATACCCGTTAATTTTCTGCCAACCAGTTTGCATTACGCCACTTGAGTTCATATAGTACCAATAATAGCCAATTTTTTGCCAACCAGTTAACATTATTCCGCTATTGCTAAAACGGTACCAGTTTCCTCCTAAGCTTTTCCAGCCAGTTGCGCGAGCACCAAGCAAATCATAATAGGCCCACTCTATGTATCCCCTTGATTGGCCATAAGGCTGCTGCCATTGATCCAGAACTATAGTATGGCCATTTTGCCAAGCATACACAGTACCGTTACGCTGATAAGCTAGCACACCTGTCGATGTACAGACTATTGATACCATGTCGCCTTTGGCGGGATCCATTACTGAAATAGCGAACGTGCTGCCGCTAGCTCCATAGCCACGAACCGCCACAGCATGACCAGCACTGCCATCATAGGCGGCAAACCTAGCCAATATTGGTATCCCGTTATCTATCCATCGTTTAATATCGCTGTTTGGAATAGCACCCGATCTTAGGGTTGAATGAATTGTTGTACTGGAAGATGGATAGTTATATGCTGCAAACGCCTTCACAGCTTGTGGGAAATTGTGAATTATTGTGTAATGAGAATCCAGCCAGTCAATGTTATAACTAATACCCGTTAGGTATTTGCCTATTGAGTTGATGGCATTTGCCATGCATTGAGGCTTTGTACCCTGATAAAATTTCGGCAATGCCAGTGTTTTAGACATAGTTGCCGCTGCTCTAGCTGGCGTCGTATCTAATTCTTCAACACAAATTGAAGAAACATCTTTATTGGCATAGTCTCCCAATAAAGCACTCTGCCGACTTTTGTTGTCTGGAAGCATGCTTAATAAATCTTCACTAGGATTCTTGCTCTCTTGTGAAGAATCTAGCACCACAATACTGCCGAAAGAACATGCTATTTCTTGTTCATCAACTGTAGCAAAATGCCAACTATCAGGATCAGCAATTGCTTTGTTGAGAATTGCTGCATATTCAGTTGAGTAACTATAGCATCTTGAGCCATCGCCACAAAGAACAGACGTTGTAGCACCAACAACAGTACTATCAAACATGACAGGCCAAACGCGTATACCTGTGTCATTTAGAACGTTTTCGTTAGTTGTAAAGACGCAGAATGAGTCACCCAATTGCAAGTTATCGAAGTCCACCTTAGGCATGTTGTAGAGATCCTGATAATCTTGATCGGTTTCAACAAGCCTCAATAATGTTGCAGAATTAGATAGTGCTTCTTCCTTTTCTGCATCCATAGCATCTACTGCATAAGCCTGGCCAACTCCAAGAATAAGTGCAAAGCATAGTGTCGCGAAACTCATTATTGATATTTTCGAAGATCTCATATTTCCTCCTAAAGTGGTAAATATCTCATCCTGCCTATCCCGCTATTCTCCTTTCTCTACCAATTTAAACACTACAGCACTATCAGACATTAAATGGAATGCGCGAGACGTTATCCGAAAACTGCAGTTCATCGACCATACCGACCAGCTTCTCACCCAGATCAGACGATGTGTCTCCTGCAGTTGGTAGACCGCCAAAGCCATACGCCAGCAAGACTTCGCCAAAGTGAGCCGCACCATCTGCACTCACCATCCAGCCATCCCCGTATACTGGCGCTTTTTGCGTGGGACAGCTCTCATCCTGGCTATTCACTTCCCTACCCGACACAGCCACAAAGGCACATCCGCCGTGTTGTTGCAGCAGCTCAAGCATAACGTCGTCAGTAACCGGCATGAGCGCAGGCGGCGGATCCAGATGCAAAGCACCCGTCGTACCCTCATTGATGTCCGTCGTGAAATTGTATTGGAAGCTCTGACCAGGGGCGAAGGCAAACAGCCCAACAACTTCGCCATGATTGTACAGCGGATAGAGCGACAGATCGCTTTGCCACAGCGCGTCGTTTTCATAAACATATATCGGAATGGCGAACCCAAGCGCGAAGTCGTCAGCAAGCTGATCACCCGCTGAATCATAGACGGCGTACGGCGTGGTGCCGGGAGCTGCTGTGGCTTCGGCTGCGCCCGCGCTCGCATCACGTGCCACCTGGCGCTGCTGCACGATCTGGTCGCGCACTACATCCACCGCTTCCATTGTCGTTGCCGTATTGGTGCGGAACGTGTTTGCGAAGCTCAGCGGCACAAACCACACTGCAGCAACAACAAGTGCAAGCAGCACAACTCCGATGATGACAACACGAGACTTCCGAAGAACAGAAACAGATGACGCAGCTTTCATTCCGAACACCTCCTATGTGAGGTTCCAATAAAGCAATGCAAGTGAATTGGATGTTATTTTATCAGATATTCATATATTCTTCAATTTCGTATAAATATATTCTGTTCTAAAGTATATTCGGCTTGTAGGATCGCCAGCGTTCTACAAACTTCTTCGCATAATTATCACTACAAATAATTGATTCTTGGGCATACAAAAAAGGACGCTAGTTAAACTAACGCCCTATTTTGTATAAACGTAATTATTATTTCTAATAACCCATATTAGATTCTATTTGAAGAATCCGTCGTAGTTGTGCATCTTCAACTGACTCTCAACCTTGTTCATGGTGTCAAGCGCAACGCCGATCATAATGAGGATTGACGTGCCACCAAACGCCTGAATCAGCTGGTTGTTGGTGAAGAAGAAGATGATAGACGGCACAACAGCAATCAGCGCGATAAAGATGCCACCAGGAAGCGTGACGCGATGCAACACGTTCTTGATGTAGGTTACCGTAGCTGAGCCCGGACGAACGCCCGGAATAAAGCCGCCCTGCTTGCGGAGGTTATCAGCCGTCTCTTCGGGATTAAATACCATTGAGGTATAGAAGTAGGCGAAGAAGACGATCAAAAGCACTGACAAGATCCAGTTAATCCAACCCGTGGAGATGGCGTTTGCTACGTTGGTGAGCCACTCAACGTTAAACAATGCAGCCAACTGAGCCGGGAAGTAAATCAAGCAGCTTGCAAAGATGATCGGGATAACGCCTGCAGCGTTAACCTTCAGCGGGATGTAGGTGGACTGACCACCCATCATCTTGCGACCCTGAACACGCTTTGCATAGTTAACCGGGATACGACGCTGAGCACGCTCGATGAAGATGATGGCCGGAATGCAGGCCAGAACAACAACGAGAATCAACAGCGTAATAGCAATGCCCATACCGGTGTCTGCTTGCAGATTGATGGATGAGAAGATTGCAGACGGTACGCGAGATACGATGCTCACAAAGATGATGAGCGACATACCATTACCAATACCGCGCTGCGTGATAAGTTCGCCCATCCACATGATAAGCGCCGTACCAACTACGAGCGTAAATACCACCAAGATATCCGTCACCAGATGCGGAATGGCGTCTGAGAACACCACGCCGTATTGCGGTGACTGGAACAGCAGCAGGTAGCCAACAGCATTGATCAAGCCCAAACCAAGCGTCAGATAACGCGTGATTTGCGTGATCTTACGACGGCCAGTCTCGCCCTCTTTTGCCCAGCGTCCCACTGCCGGAATAACGCCTTGCATCAGCTGCATGATAATGGATGCAGTAATGTAGGGCATAATGCCGAGCGAGAACACCGAGAAGTTGGAAAGCGCGCCACCGGTAAACAGGTCAAGCATAGTCATCGAAACGCCTGAGTCTTGGAACGATGAGGCGAATTGATTGAACGGAATGCCTGGAACCGGGATATATGCACCGAGACGATAGAGCGCCAAAATACCCAACGTAAAAAGAATCTTTTTACGAAGCTCAGGTACCTTAAACGCATCAATAATGGAGCTTAGCAAGGCTCTTCGACCTTTCCTCCAGCCGCTTCGATTTTGCTCTTAGCGGAAGCCGACACTTTGTCAACCTTAACGGTTAAGGCCTTGGTGAGCTCACCGTCGCCCAAAACCTTTACGAGCGCATCCTCGTGCTTGATGACGCCCTTAGCCTTCAGGCTTGCACCATCAACAACGTCTCCTGCGCTAAATACTTCCTCAAGACGCTTTACGTTAACCGGGATATACTCAACACGGTTGAGGTTGGTGAATCCAGGCAGCTTCGGCAGACGACGTGCCAAAGGAGTCTGACCACCCTCAAAGCCTGCACCCTTGCCGCCACCAGCACGCGACTTCTGGCCGTTCATACCACGACCAGCAGTTTTGCCGGTACCTGAAGCAGGGCCACGACCCAAGCGCTTGCGCGCCTTACGAGAACCCTCAGCTGGTTTAAGATCCTTGATTTCCATGAATGTTCCTTTCGCTTGTCCGAGTTTTCCTCGGGCGCTGGCAGCTCGCCGCCAGCAAACTTCCTATCACAATAAGCGATTGCACGCCACAGGGACGCACAATCGCTCATTATACCAAATTGAAAATAATCTCAGCTCAGAATATGGCTAGATTAAATTTCCTCCACCTTAACAAGATGCTTTACCTTGAAGAGCATGCCACGGACGGAGTCATTATCAACCTGCTCAACGCTACGGCCAATTTTGCCAAGGCCAAGTGCGCGAAGCGTTGCGCCCTGATCCTTGTTGTAGCCGATGGAGCTTTTGACCTGCGTTACGCGCAGGGTCTTTTTCGCCTCAGCCATTATTTCTTCTCCTTCCAGCCCATGATTTCGCCAACGCTCAAACCACGGCGCTCAGCAACTTGCTCAGGGCTTTGCATGTTCTTCAAGCCGTCAGCAGTAGCCTTAACCACGTTCATCACGTTGTCAGAACCAAGTGACTTGGTCAGAACGTCAGAAACACCAGCAAGCTCCATGACTGCACGAGCAGCGCCACCAGCGATAACGCCGGTACCAGGAGCAGCAGGCTTGATGAGCACGCGGGCTGCACCAAACTCGCCAACGATCTCGTGCGGAAGGGTCTTCTCTTCCGTCAGCGGAACCGTGAACATGTTCTTCTTAGCGTCTTCGACGCCCTTCTTGATAGCAATCGGCACTTCTTGAGACTTGCCCATGCCAACGCCTACGCGGCCGTTGCCGTCACCAACGACAACCAGTGCGGTCAGACCAAAACGACGACCACCCTTTACAACCTTAGATACGCGATTGATGTAAACGACGCGTTCCTCAAGCTCAGGGACCGCGGCGTTGTCTTGCTTGTTGTTACGAGCCATAAGACTTTAACCCCTTCTAGAATTTCAGACCTGCTTCACGAGCAGCATCGGCCAAAGCCTTAACGCGCCCATGATACAGGTTGCCGCCACGATCAAATACGACTTCCGTGATACCGGATTCCTGAGCCTTTTTGCCAGCGATCTGGCCAAGTGCTGCAGCACCTTCCACGGTAGCGCCGCTGGTGCCTAATGCCTTGAACTCAGGTCCTAAGGTTGACACACCACAGAGGGTCTTGCCAGCAACGTCGTCGACGAATTGCACATAGATGTTCTTATTGCTGCGGGTCACGCACAGACGCGGACGAGCCGGCGTACCGGAAATCTTTCCGCGTACGCGACGATGGCGACGGGCCAACGCAGCTTGCTTTTTTTGAAGCTTCTTCATGATTTTCCCTTCGATCCTATCGTTTCCGGTCTGGCTTAGTCGCCCTTAGCAGCCTTGCCAAGCTTACGACGAACATGCTCGCCTTCATAGCGAATACCCTTGCCCTTGTACGGCTCAGGCTTACGCCATTTGCGAATGTTCGCTGCAACTTGACCAACCTGCTCTTTGCTCGGACCAGTCACGACGATCTCGGTCTGGCTCGGAACCTCAAATTTGATTCCTTCAGGAGCCTCAACCAAAACAGGGTGAGAATAACCGAGCTGCATCTCAAGATCATTGCCCTTCAGTGCGGCACGATAGCCAACGCCGACGAGTTGAAGCTTTTTAGAAAAGCCTTGCGAAACGCCTTCAACCATATTGGCGATCAGCGTGCGCACGAGACCATGAAAGCTTTTTGCTTCACGAGAATCATCCGGACGAGTAACGATTACTTCGTCACCCTCCTTCTTGATGGTGATAAGCGAGGGGAAGGTGCGCGTCAATTCGCCCTTCGGACCTTTTACTGTCACCGTGCTGCCATCAATAGTTACGTCTACTCCGGCAGGAATAGCGACAGGATGTTTACCGATACGAGACATATCTAACCTCCCTTTCCTACCAGATATAAGCGATAACTTCGCCACCAACGCCCATCTTGCGAGCGTCGCGGTCAGTCATCACGCCTTTGCTTGTTGAAATAACTGCAGTACCAAGGCCGCCAAGTACGCGGGGCAGTTCATCTTTGCCCGCATAAATGCGAAGACCTGGCTTAGAAATACGCTTAATACCACGAATGGTCTTAGCTTTCTTCTCGCCATACTTCAAGACGATCTCAAGCGTAGCACGCGGCTCGCCATCAATCACGTCATAGCCTTGGATATAACCTTCTTCACGCATGATGCGCGCAATTTCGACAAGTTTCTTGCTTGACGGCATTGATACCGTCTCCTTGCCGGCAGAATTAGCATTACGCACACGCGTAAGCATATCTGCAATTGGGTCGGTCATGGTCATGTTTGTTTCTCCTTTGGTTCGTGATGAGCCTCTCGATTCGGTTCGCTAAGCGCCCATAGCACCTGCGCCTGAATCGTGGCACACCCGTACATTACTGCGCTTTGGACCCTACCAAGATGCTTTAGTAACGCCGGGCAGCTCGCCTTTATTGGCCAACTCGCGTAAGCACACGCGGCACAAACCGAACTTACGGTAGTACGCACGCGGACGTCCGCAACGAGTGCAGCGATTGTGCTGACGCGTCGAGAACTTCGGCTCACGCTTGGCCTTGGCGACCATCGATTTCTTAGCCATGCAATTCCTTCTTTCTTATATCCAGTTGCGATCCGGTTGAGCGCAACTTGAACACCATATTCAACACAGGCTGTATATCATACACCCTTAAACGAATATCGGGAATGGTTATTCTTGACCGCGATCCTTGAACGGGAAGCCCAGAGCGCTCAAAAGCGCAAATGCTTGCTCATTATCAGGTGCAGTGGTTACAAAGGTGATGTCCATACCACGGGTACGATCTACCTTATCATAGTCAACTTCCGGGAAGATGAGCTGCTCGGTAATACCTAAGGTGTAGTTACCGCGACCATCGAAGCTGGTCGGAGAGATGCCACGGAAGTCACGAACGCGCGGCAATGCAGTTGCCAGCAAGCGATCCAAAAACTCCCACATGCGATCTCCGCGCAGGGTTACCTTACAACCGATTGCTTGACCCTCGCGTACATGGAAACCTGCAATAGATTTCTTTGCGCGGGTAATGCAAGGCTGCTGGCCAGTGATAACACGCATATCGTTCATAGCAGAATCAAGCAGCTTGTGATCTGATGCAGCGGCACCAACGCCCATGTTAACAACAATCTTCTCCAAGCGAGGCACTTGATTGATGTTGTCAATGTTCAGCTCTTTTTCCAGCTTTGAAACGATTTCGTTTGTGTACATTTCCTTCAAACGAGGAGCCATGTTTTGTTCCTTTCGATGAATTAAACGCAGGATTTCCGACCCTGCGTCCCTCACCTTATTCTTAAGGCAGGGGTCATAGTAAGCTGCGCCGACCCTTGTCAGCGCAGCTTCTTACTTATTTATCAATGTCTTTGCCGCACTTTTTGCAAACGCGAACCTTTTTGCCAGCTTCGTTAACACGCTTTGATACGCGAGAAGCCTTCTTGCACTCGGGGCATACCAGCATTACGTTTGAAACGTGAATGGGAGCCTCGATAGAAGTGATGCCGCCTTGCGGATTTTGCTGAGTGGGGCGCATAGCCTTCTTGACTACGTTAACCTTCTCAACAACTACGCGCTCTTTTTGAGGAAGCGCACGCAGCACGACGCCTTCTTTACCTTTGTCCTTGCCTGACAATACGACCACCGTGTCGCCCTTTTTGATGTTCATGCTATTCATGTAAGACACCTCCTTAGAGCGTTTCCGGTGCCAAGGACACGATCTTCATATACTTCTTGTCACGCAGCTCGCGGGCAACCGGACCAAAGATACGGGTACCGCGAGGAGCGCCATTTGCGTCAATAAGAACGCATGCGTTTTGGTCAAAACGGATATAACTTCCGTCAGCGCGACGAACTTCTTTCTTCACGCGCACGACCACGCAGCGAACAACGTCGCCTTTCTTCACGTTGCCATTCGGCATGGCCTCTTTGACGCTGCAGATGATGACATCACCCAGTCCTGCATAACGGCGCTTAGAGCCGCCCAGAACCTTGATGCACTGCACCTTGCGAGCGCCCGAGTTATCGGCCACCGCGAGCATGGTTTGCATCTGAATCATTGCTTCAACCTAACTTTCATCTCGGTAGTTAATGAGCGTAAGCTCAATTAACTATTTGGCCTTCTCGACGATCTCAGTGAGACGCCAGCGCTTCATCTTAGACAGCGGACGGGTCTCCATAATCAGTACAGTGTCGCCCACACCAGCTTCGTTGTTCTCGTCATGGGCATGCAACTTCTTAGTAGTCGTCATCATCTTCTTGTAAACCGGATGCGGCTTACGCTCTTCGATTTGCACGACGCACGTCTTGTCGTTAGTAGCACTTACTACAACGCCCTGACGCACCTTTCGTGAATTACGCTCTTCACTCATTGATAATCCAACCTTCCTTATGCGTCAGCATTAAGCGTTCAGCTCACGTGCACGCATCTCGGTCTGGATGCGAGCGATGTCTTTTTTGACTTGGTTAACACGAGAAGTGTTATCAAGCTGGCTTGTGGCCATCTGGAAGCGCAGATTGAACAACTCGGCACGCGCTTCCTTGAGTTTTGCCTGCAAGTCATCGGCAGACAGCTCACGGATCTCTGCTGCTTTCATTTATTCCTGCCCTTCCGTTTCACGAGTTACGATCTTGCACTTGATGGGCAGCTTGTTGATAGCCAGACGCAATGCTTCTTTAGCGGTTGCTTCATCAACACCAGAAATTTCAAACATGATGCGACCGGGCTTTACAACTGCCACCCACGCCTCGGGGTTACCTTTACCAGAACCCATGCGAGTTTCAGCAGGTTTTTGCGTGATGGGCTTGTCCGGGAAGATGGTGATCCAAACTTTACCACCACGCTTCATGTAACGAGTCATAGCAATACGAGCTGCCTCAATTTGGCGGTTGGTGATCCAATGGGGTTCAAGCGCCTGGATACCATAATCGCCGAAATTCAGCTTGGTACCGCCTTTAGCGTTGCCCTTCATGGAACCACGTTGCACCTTACGATGCTTTACACGCTTTGGTACGAGCATTACTTGCGCCCCCTCTCATTACGATCATTACGACGGGCACCTTTCGGACGAGCGCTGCCTTCCAAAGCTGGCTGGGGAGCCTTTTGTCCAGGCATTACTTCGCCATGATATACCCATACCTGCACACCGATGGAGCCCATCGTAGTAGCTGCAGTTGCAAAGCCATAGTCAATCTTTGCACGCAGCGTGTGCAGCGGCACACGGCCTTCACGATACCACTCGCGGCGGCTCATCTCAGCGCCACCCAAGCGGCCAGAGCATTGAATACGAATGCCCTGTGCACCACTTTTCATAGCAGACTGAACAGCTTTGCGCATTGCGCGACGGAAAGCTACACGACCTTCCAGCTGCTCAGCAATTGACTGAGCGATGAGTTCAGCGTCCAGTTCAGGGCGCTTTACCTCAATAACCTCAATGTTTACCGGGCCATTAGCGATCTTCTCAAGCTTCTTGCGAAGTGCGTCGATCTCAGCACCCTTCTTGCCAATTACCACACCCGGACGAGCGGTGGTAATGATGACTTTGATTTTGTCACCAGCGCGCTCAATCTCAATCTTTGAAACGGCGGCACGGACTAATTGCTTGTTCAAGAACTTCTTGATAGCCAAGTCGTTCTCAAGGTTCTTGGCATAATCTTTGTCAGAATACCAGCGGCTGCGCCAGTCTTCGGTGATGCCAAGACGGAATCCGGTAGGGCTTACTTTCTGTCCCATGAAACCCTATGCCTCCTCTCGCGGTGCAACAATAATAGTAATGTGGCTCGTACGCTTGCGAATGCGAGACGCAGAACCTTTTGCACGCGGGCGGATGCGCTTGAGCGTGGGGCCTTCGTCGGCAAATGCCGTCTTAACCACGAGCGTTTCCGGACGTACATGATGCTGGTTTTCAGCATTTGCTACGGCAGAGTTGAGGGTCTTTTCGACAACCTCAGCAACTGCACGATTGGTAAATTGCAGAATCTCACGAGCTTGAGGCACGGACTTACCGCGAATTTGATCGATAACGATACGCGCCTTACGGGGAGAAACGCGGACGTGGCGAGTTACTGCTTTAGCTTCCATGATTCACCCCTTTACTTTCTCTTGCCCTTGTCGGCAGAGTGACCCTTGAAGGTACGGGTCGGAGCGAATTCGCCCAACTTATGGCCGACCATAGACTCAGTTACATATACCGGAACGTGCTTACGACCATCATGAACAGCGATGGTATGACCTACCATCTCCGGGAAGATGGTGCTTGAGCGCGACCAGGTCTTAACGACTTCCTTTTCGCCTGCCGCATTTTGCTTCTCGATACGCTCGAGTAGGCGCGGCTCAACGTAAGGGCCCTTCTTTAAACTTCTACTCACTATTACTCCTTAACGCTTTGCGCTACTTCTTGCGACGGCGGATGATCAAGCGGCTAGAGGCCTTCTTCGGATTACGCGTACGATGACCCTTGGTGGGAACACCCCACGGAGTAACCGGGTGACGACCCGAAGATTTGTTTTTGCCTTCGCCACCACCATGGGGATGGTCAACAGGGTTCATGACGGTACCACGAACAGAGGGACGAACACCCATCATGCGGTTGCGGCCTGCTTTACCAATCTTAATGTTGGAGTGCTCGGCGTTGCCAACTTCTCCAACCGTAGCGCGACACGTAAGTAATACGCGACGCATTTCTGAAGAAGGCATGCGAAGGATTGCGTATTTACCTTCTTTACCCATGAGCTGCACGCTCGTGCCAGCTGAACGAGCAATTGCAGCGCCTTTGCCCGGCTGCAGCTCGATAGCATGAACAAGCGTACCAACAGGGATGTTTGCCAGCGGCAATGCATTGCCGGGCTTGATGTCAGCGTCAACACCGCTTACAACGGTGTCACCAACGCACAATCCCTTAGGATGCAGGATGTAGCGCTTCTCACCATCAACATAGTGCAGAAGAGCAATACGAGCGGAACGGTTCGGGTCGTACTCAATGGTTGCAACCTTTGCAGGTACGCCGTCCTTGTTACGCTTGAAGTCAATCATGCGATAACGACGCTTTACGCCGCCGCCCTGATGACGCGTGGTGATACGGCCGTTGTTGTTGCGGCCTGCCTTTTTGGGTAAAGGCGCAAGCAGTGACTTTTCCGGCTGATCCGTCGTGATTTCAGCAAAGTCTGAAACCGTCTGGAAGCGTCTGCCGGGACTGGTCGGCTTGTACTGTTTGACTCCCATGTCTTTCCTTTCTTTGGGTCTCGCTCGCACGCCTCTCCGTACACCGAGCACCCACAAACTCCTTCGTGGATCCGATTGCCGCCGAGCGCCGTGGGGAGGCTAGGAACTCGTGACTCCGGTATTCCACGCGTCCGGGTGTATCCATCAAAGACCAGACGCAAACGAGAATTATACGCAAAGAAAGTTATGGTTTCAAGATTTTTATGAGAGGTGGTCCTTTATGAGCCGTTTGGTCACAACCCCTCCACACTTAGCGTTCAAAACGCAAGCGGATAGCATCAACCACATCACAGGTAAGGGGCTGATGCGCCGGAGCGTAAATGGCGTAGCAAGAAAAATCCTTTTTGTCAGCCGTAGCAAGTCCAAGTTTTCGCGAAGCACTTCGTATGTCTTCTTTGGTTAGACCAGCTCGTCGTAAGGGAGAAAGTATTCCCCACTCTGCCAACGCCTGAAAACCAGGACGCCGCGCGGGATCATCAGAGGCATTCGTCCCATCAACAACCACTTCAAACCCATCGTTTTGAGCAGCTAAGACAATTGCTTCAAACATCATGCGCTTGCAGTAATAACAACGTTTGTCAGTATTTGCGCAAATATCGCTATAAGTGAATATCTCTTTTTCTATAACCGTGAAAGGAGCACCATAGGCTTGAGCAAGTGCGGCAGCATCTGCCAAATCATTTTCAGGCTGAAAAGCGGTTTTTATGGCATATGCCGAAACTTCACAGCCAGCCTTTTTTGCAGCAGCTAACAAATACGCTGAATCACAACCGCCTGACAACGCCACCGCAATTCGCGGCGTACGCGCAAAAAAGTCTTCTAGTGTTTCTACGCCGAGCTGCTGACCTTCTGCTTGCGCTCTACACTGTGCCACAGTGCCAAGCTCCCCTACTCAAAGAGTTCAGCTGCACGCTCAAGCTGACAAATAATGTCAATATGCTGCGGACAACGGCTTTCGCAATTACCGCAAGCAATGCAGGTTGAAGCTTCGTTAGGCGCATTCCAGTTATAGTTTTCCTGAGCGCGATACATATCATCAAACTTGGCAAGAATATCCAACGAATCCATGATAATAGGGATATGGATATGCTGCGGACAACCTTTCAGGCAGTAGCCACAATGCGTACAAGGAACCGTCTCTATAGAGGAGAGCACCTCTCGTACTTCATCAATTGCTGCAAGCTCGTTCGCATCAAGAGGTTTGCCATCAGCCATAATTTGAATATTTTCTCGGAGCTGCTCAGGCGTAGACATGCCCGACAGCACAACCATGACACCTTCCAAGGAGGCAGGAAAGCGCAACGCCCACGATGCAAGCGATTGATGTGGATCAGCTTCTTTCAGTATTGCCTCAGCGGCGGGCGGCAGCTTAACTAATGACCCACCTTTAACTGGCTCCATAACAATGACAGGCAAGTCGTATGAACGCACAATCTCATAGCATTTGCGCGACTGGATAATATCGTTTTCCCAGTCGGTATAATTGATTTGCAACTGAACAAACTCAACATCTTGGGCATGGAGCGCCAAAATATCTTGCAGCTCTTCAGCTGTTCCATGAAATGAAAACCCGAAATGCTTGATAAGACCAGCTTCGCGTTTAGCAAGCGCGAAATCCCACAGACCGTACTCATCAAAAAGTACCGTTGAGTCTCCCCCAAGCTGGTGAAGCAGATAATAGTCAAAATACCCTGCTCCCGTTCGCTCAAGAGATGTATCAAACATAGCATGAGCTTCTTCGGTAGAATGTGCCGCCCAAGCAGGCATTTTCGTGGCAATGGTAAACGAATCGCGCGGATAGCGTTCAACGAGTGCTTCACGCAACGCCACCTCAGAACGCCCACCATGATAGGTCCAGGCTGTATCAAAGTAGGTAAACCCGGCATTCATAAACTCATCGGTCATAGCCTTGACGGTTTCAAGATCAATCACCTTATTGCCTGCTTCGTCTTCAAACTCCGGCAGACGCATATAACCAAATCCGAGTGGAGCCAAGTTCTGAGCAAGTTTCATATTCATTCCACCTAAACGTTGAATTTAAAGTGCATGACGTCTCCATCTTGCACCACATACTCTTTACCTTCTTGGCGAAGTTTGCCTGCATCACGACATCCCTTTTCGCCGCCGAGTGCTACATAGTCTTCAAACGATGCAGTTTCCGCTTTGATGAAGCCGCGCTCAAAATCTGAATGAATTACGCCTGCAGCTTGAGGCGCTTTCGCGCCAATTGGAATAGTCCAAGCGCGCGTTTCGGTTTCTCCTGACGTGAAATAGCTTTGCAAGCCAAGCAGGTGATACGCCTCTTTGATCAGGCGCGCCAAACCGCTATCCGAAAGCCCTAACGCTTCCATATACTCCTTAGCTTCCTCAGGATCCAATTCAGAAAGCTCAGCAATATCAGCCTCAACCTTCGCAGATATTGGCACAGGTACACATCCGTCAATCTCGGGGAGATCTCCAGCCACCGCATCTTCATCTACATTCGCGATATAAAGCATTGGCTTCATGGTTAACAGGTGCAAATCATAAATGGCTAAGCGCTCATCTTCATCTAAATCAAGTGTGCGTGCACGATGCCCTTCATTAAGACCAGCTAGAACCTTTTTTGCCGTTTCAAGTTTTTTTACGCCAGCCTTATCGCGTTTTGCCTCTTTTTCAAGGCGCGGAAGTGCTTTTTCAAGCGTGGCCATATCAGCCAAAATGAGCTCGGTTTTGATGGTGTCCACATCAGATTGAGGGTCAACCTTACCTGCCACATGGGTAACATCAGGATCGCCAAAAAAGCGAACAACCTCAGCAATGGCATCGGTTTCTCGAATGTTAGCCAAAAACTGATTGCCTAATCCCTCGCCCTGACTTGCACCAGCTACCAAACCTGCAATATCAACAAATTCAACCGTAGCTGGCACAATGCGAGCGGGATTATCAATAGCTGCAAGCGCTTCCAATCGGTCATCGGGCACCGGCACTACACCAACATTAGGCTCAATAGTGGCAAACGGATAATTTGCCGCCAAGCCACCTTTGTTGGTAAGTGCTGTAAATAAGGTGGACTTGCCCACATTGGGTAGTCCTACGATTCCAATTGAAAGCGCCATAACAACTTCCTTTGAGTCCTATAAAACGATTATGCCTGCTGCGGCCATAATGTAGGCAACCAAAATTACAACAACAAATACCGGAGCAACATATTTGATCATAACGGTAAACAACTTCGCTGATTTAAATTCGCTTGATTGACGAACCTCGGTCAAGATGATCTTAGGCTTAATAATCCAACCAACAAAGATGCAGGTCAAAAGTGCTACAACTGGCATCAAGATGGTGTTGGAAATAAAGTCGAAGAAGTCAAGCAGCTGCGAATCTTGATATTCACCAATACCAAATATCGTATACATTAAGTCAACGTCTAACAAGTTGTTGTAACCCATATTAACTAACGTGCCCACACCAAGTACAAATACTGCACAAATTACAATAGAAAGAGCACGTGAGAGATGAGCGCCGTCGGCAACAATAGACACAAGCGTCTCGAACAAAGAAATACAGCTTGTCAAAGCAGCAAAGAAAACGAGTGCAAAGAAAACAAAGCCGATAACCGAAGCAGCCCAACCCATACCCTGGAACACTTGCGGCAAGATGCCAAACATGAGACCAGGACCGGCATTGTTAGCAACAACGTCAGCACCACCTTGCACCGCAACAGCAGCCGGAATGATCATAAAGCCAGCCAAAATGGCTATACCAGTATCAAAAAGCTCAATACGGCGAACCGAATGCTCCAGGTCTTCTTTCTTGTCGAAGTAAGAACCATAGGTAATCATGATGCCCATTGCCAACGAAAGAGAGAAAAACATCTGCCCCATTGCGGCAACAATCATCTCCACGCTGAACTTAGAAAAGTCTGGAACGAGATAATATGCAACACCCTCTAAGGCTCCAGGCAACGTAAGCGAAAAGATCGAAATGGCAACAGCCATAAAGATCAAAAGCACCATGAGCACTTTGTTAACGCGCTCAATGCCATTTTTGACACCCAAAGCAACAACGCCAACAACGAGCAAGATGAAGATTGCCATCCAAATAAACGTCTCAGGGTTGTTCAAAATGAAGCCGGTAAAATAACCGTCCCCCGCCAAAGCATCTGCGCCTTCAAAGATATAGGCGGCCATATATTTGGTCACCCAACCACCAATAACGGCATAATACGGCGTGATAATAAAAGGAACCGCACTGGCTAACACACCAATAAACAGGTACTTTTTACCAAAAGTGCGAAATGCACCAATAGCAGATTGACCCGTCATTCGTCCCAGTGCCGTTTCTGCCATCATCAAAGCAAAACCAAACGTCACCACCAAAATGATGTAGACCAGCAAGAATGCACCGCCACCGTATTTCGCTGCAAGATACGGGAATCGCCACATATTGCCCAAACCAACAGCAGATGCTGCAGCAGCAAGAATAAACGCCCAACGACCCGACCATTTAGAACGAGCTGGTGCTGCTGTTTCTTCCATATTCGCCTCCTTACGAACGTGTTCTCTCCTGTAATCCCAAATGCATAAGTATAAATGCACCTAAGCACACATCAATGCTCGCATCATGCAACGAGCCACCCGCAACCGCAGATGGTATCAAATCTAAACTCTTATTGAGAAGAAGCTGAGCCTTTTTGATCTTTTTCCTGTGTTTTCGCATGCATGCTTTCTACTACGCGCTCACCGCAATCAAGAGTGCACGAGCCACAAGCGCTTCCGCACGCCCCGCGACCAGTGCGCTTTTTGCCAACCACGCGAATAAGTGCCCAGCATGCCAAAAATACCACCACAATACCAAGCACAACAGTTGGCACATTAAGATTGAGCGCTAAGCATACCTCTCCCAGCACCCGCACACCAAAGGCTACAACCCAAGCAAGGAGCAACTGCCCCAAAGCAACCCCCAACATCCATTTAGTTCCAAGCTCTCGTTTGACCGATGCAAGTGCAGCAACACATGGCGTATACAGCAAACAGAAGACCAAAAAAACACCTGCAGTCAAAAGACTCATGGAAGCTACAATTGCTTGTGTACTGCCAAACAATATGGACAAGGTAGAAACCACGCTTTCCTTTGCCATAACGCCGGTAATTAAAGCGCTTGTTACACGCCAGTCACCAAAACCGAGCGGCGCAAACACAGGCGCTATCAAACCAGCAATGCTTGCAAGCATAGAGCCTTGACCGTCGTCGACCACGTTGAGACCAAAGTCAAACGTCTGCAAAAACCAAATGACAATAGTTGCCAAAAAGATGATAGTAAATGCACGCTCAAGAAAGTCTTTCGCCTTTTCCCACAACAGTTGGCATACATTTCGCGGAGAGGGAAAACGATAATTTGGAAGCTCCATAACAAAAGGAACCGCTTCGCCCGCAAACATCGTTTTGCGCATAACAAGCGCAACTACAATACCCATAACTATTCCGCCGAAGTAAAGACCAATCATAACCAAAGCGGCATATTGAGGAAAAAACGCCGCGCAAAAGAATGCATAGATAGGCAATTTTGCTGAACAGCTCATGAAGGGCGTAAGCAGAATAGTCATCTTGCGGTCTCGCTCAGATGGAAGCGTTCTGCTGGCCATAACTGCTGGCACCGTACAGCCAAACCCAACTAGCATAGGAACAATAGATCTGCCCGACAATCCAATGCGACGCAAAAGCTTGTCCATCACAAATGCCACGCGTGCCATATATCCGGTATCTTCTAAAAGCGAAAGGAAAAAGAAAAGCGTCACGATAATGGGCAAGAAGCTCAACACCGAACCCACACCATTGAAAATGCCATCAATGACAAGCGATTGAAGGACATCAGAGACATTCGCCTGAGCCAAAATGGAAGAAACCACATCGCTTAGTGCGCTTATTCCGCTATCTAAAAGATCAGAAAGCCATGCACCGATCACAGAAAAGGTTAGCCAGAAAACCAGTCCCATGATGATGACGAATGCGGGAATTGCCGTCCACGACCCCGTCAAAATTTTGTCTATCTGCGAAGATCTTTTATGCTCTTTACTCTCACGAGGGCGAACCACGCACTGTGAACACACGCGCTCAATGAACTGATAGCGCATATCAGCAATGGCAGCTGCACGATCAAGACCACGCTCTTGGACCATCTGTGCCACAATATGCTCCACAGCATCAAGCTCATTTGTATCAAGACACAGACGCTTTTGGACCATTTCATCGCCTTCGGCAAGCTTAGCTGCAGCAAATCGAAGAGGAATACCTGCGCGCTGTGCATGGTCCTCAATAAGCGCCATAAGCGAATGCAAACATCTATGCACTGCTCCCCCATGATCTGCAGGCGAGCAAAAGTCCTGTACTAAAGGCGGCTCTTGAAAGCGCGCTACATGAATGGCGTGATCTACCAATTCTGCTGTTCCCGCATTTTTTGCTGCAACAAGCGGTACCACAGGGATCCCCAAAGCAGCCTCAAGCTTATTAACCTCAATGGTTCCCCCGTTACCTTCAACCTCATCCATCATATTAAGCGCAAGAACCATTGGTATTCCCAGTTCAAGTATTTGCATAGTCAGATACAAATTTCGCTCAATATTAGTAGCATCAACAATATTAATGATGCCTTTTGGACGAAGCGCTGCGTCAAAGGCTACTGTTACGCCTTTGGCTGTCCCCTTGACCGAAGCAGGCTCGCCGAGCAAAAACTCGCGCGTTACCACCTCTTCGCTTGAATAAGGAGACATCGAATAAATACCAGGTAAGTCAGTGATCAAGGTTTGCGGATGACCCTTAATGCAGCCATCTTTGCGATCCACTGTTACACCTGGAAAATTGCCAACATGCTGGTTTGAACCAGTCAACTGATTGAAAAGCGTGGTTTTGCCACAGTTTTGATTGCCTACCAATGCAAAGGTGAGCGTCTCGTCTTTAGACAAAGGGCGCTCTGTAGAACGATCGTGCGATTTGCCACGCTCGCCCAACCCCGGATGCTCCGTTTGGGTATAAAGCGGATTGTTGATCTCAAAGTCAAGATCACGATCATGTGCTGCCAAGTCATAAGAGGTAACAGGAGCCTCATCGCGCACCTGATCAATTTCTATTTTCTGGGCATCAGCCAAGCGTAGCGTCAATTCGTATCCATGGATACGGACCTGCGCTGGATCACCCATTGGTGCATGCTTGATCATAGTAATATCAGCATGAGGAATAATACCCATATCCAACAGATGCTGGCGAAGAGAGCCTGTTCCTCCCACCCGGGTGACCGTTGCCGTTTTGCCGATTGGTAATTTATCTAGCGTTAATGCCACGAAAATGCTCCTTGTATCATAAAATCATGCACGCCCCCTGTTTTTCCCGTGACCTCAAAGGCAAGGAAGCAGGCAGGCACTGCATAACGCGTTATTATAAGGCAATACGACAACTCACAAAGCAACGCGTCGTTTGCGCGTAATAGTTACATCTCAAGGAGACTTTTTCATGTGCGGCATCTGCGGATTTACTCATGCAACACAGGCGGATCAACCCATTGTCAAAAAAATGTGCGACATCATGGCACACCGAGGTCCTGATGGCGAAGGCTGCTATCTTGACCAGGGTATTGCCCTGGGGCACCGTCGCCTCTCTCTCATTGACCTTGCTGGCGGCAACCAACCCATGGTGCGCGAAAACGCCGATCACGTATCTCGAATCACTTCACCCGCCCTTGATGGGCAAGGACGCCCCTGTGCAGGAGACCAAGATGCGGCCGCCAAGGGTGATTTCGCCATCGTTTTTAACGGTGAGATCTACAACTATCAAGACCTTCGCGCTGAACTTGAGTCGCAAGGCTGGGTGTTTGAAACCAACTCTGACACCGAGGTCTTGCTTGTTGGCTATCTTGCCTGGGGTGAAGAGGTTTTAGATAAGCTGCGGGGCATGTTTGCTTTCGCCATTTGGAACAAACTCACTCACGAACTCTTTTGCGCGCGCGATTTTTTTGGCATCAAGCCGTTTTACTATACCCTTGTCAATGGTCAATTCATTTTCGCGTCCGAAATTAAATGCATTCTTGAGCACCCCGCTTACGAGCGCAAACTGAATGAATCAGCTCTTGAACAGTATCTTTGCTTTCAGTTCTCAGCACTTGATGAAACATTCTTTAAAGGTATCTACAAGCTTCCCCCAGCTCACTGCTTAAAGGTTGACGAAACAGGCACCATTAAGCTGCGTCGCTATTGGATTCCCACCTACACCTTTGACACCAATCGTTCGTTCGATGATACCGTTGATGCTATCGACAAGACACTCCATGAGTCAGTTCGCTATCACAACGTTGCTGATGTTGAAGTCGGTTCGTTTTTGTCCAGCGGAATTGACTCTAGTTATATGGCAGCTTGCCTTGCGCAAGAAAACCCCACCATTAAGACATTTACGGTTGGGTTTGCTGAGTACGAAGGCGAGCGCGATGAAATTTCATGGGCTCGCGAACTAGCTTCTGAACTAGGAATATCAAATGATTCCAAGCATATTTCGGAAGCAGAATACTGGGAGAGTCTACCTCGCGTGCAATGGCATATGGATGAACCGTCGGCTGACCCTTCGGCAGTTGCGCTTTATTTCGTTGATCAGCTTGCCGCCAAACAGGTTAAAGCTGTGCTTTCGGGCGAAGGTGCCGATGAGTTTTTTGCAGGATATCGTATTTATCAAACACCTTTCTCTAATGCAAAGCTTAATTGGGTTCCAAAGCCTTTATTACGCGGCGCTTCAAAACTTGCCCGCAACCTTGGCATTCGCGGCGCAAATTACCTTGAGCGCGCAAGCGAGACTGCAGAAGACTGGTATTACACAAATGCCAACGGCGTAGCGTTCACTCCTGCTGAACGCGAGCGCTTACGCAAAGGCAAGCGTGCAGCTGACGCTGAAATACCACCAACCCCTCAACAACTTACTGCGCCCTACTACGCGGAAGTGGCATCTTTAGACGAAACAGCGCGTATGCAATATGTAGATCTTTATTTTTGGCTCGTCGGTGACATTTTGCTCAAAACCGACAAAATGTCTATGGCGCATTCGCTTGAGAGCCGAGTTCCGTTTTTGGACAAAGGCGTTTTTGATCTTTCACGCACTATACCCACCGCCCAAAAACTGGATGGCTCGCAAACCAAAATTCCGCTGCGTGCTGCATCCGAACGCGCTATCCCCCGCGATTGGGCGCAAAAAGAAAAACTTGGTTTCCCGGTGCCTGTGGTGAATTGGCTTCGACAAGATCAGTATTACAACCAAGTCAAAACAGCATTTACTGATGATATTGCTGCGCAGTTTTTCAACACCGATGAGTTGGTAGCACTTCTTGACGAACATAAAGCTGGGGCAGACAGATCGCGAAAGATCTGGATTATCTACATGTTTTTGATGTGGTACAAGATCTATTTCGTTGATCAAACGGTTCCCGATAAACCTGCAGCATAGAAAAAGACAGCGCATTAAGCAAAAAGACTGCGAAACGCACACGTTGCGAGCCGCAGTCTTTTTTTATGCCCGGGTGTTATCCTGATTGAGATTAGACCAACCGAGACGACTTGACCGAAACCAAATGTCCCATCTCGTCTTGGAAGACACACAATGCACCATCACGACTCTCATAGAGATGATGGAATCGCCCAAAACTGTCGCGACGAATTTGAGATACGGGGATCTTTTCAAGCTGATGATTGATCTGTTGTGTAGCATTTTCTACAATAACGCGCTCAGCGGCTTCCTCTAAAACAGGAGTCTCGGCCGTGCTCGCAAGCGGCGTGTGTTTCTGCGTCTCTCTTGCATCAGATTTTTCTGCCTCTGCACTTCGAGCCTTGTTCACCTCAGAAACAGGGGTAAGCTCAATGCGCACTTTTCCACCTACCGGCGTTGCCGGAAACTCAAATACGGGAGCTCCAGTGCCAAAGAAGTCCTCCACCTCATCAAGAGCAAACCCTAGCTCTTCTGCTGTTTTTTCATCAAGCGGGTGCGCGGTATCAGTACTCAAAGGAGCTTCTATTTGTTCAGGATGCTCAAGAGCAGCCTCTACAAGACCGCCCTCCATCACCGTCATGCCAGAAGGAAGTACAATTTCATCTTCAACAACGCGCTCTGTTGCCTGACTCGAAGAACATGCACCAGCTTGGGTTTGTTCACCTACATGCTCGCGGGAATCCTGAGTAGCACCCTTTAAGTTTGACGAAACCGCCCCTGCTTCACCACCAAGCTCTTTGCCGACTGTGGCAGAAGACTGCTTGGGTGCGAATTGTTCGGATGTCGATGATGAATGCGCAGATTGTGCTGTGTCCTCAACAGAGTGATGAGTGGCCTGCTCTAACATTTGCTCAGTAAAAGGCATAACACCCATGCGCGAATACATGCTGGTGTTAGCTTGTGCTATCTTCATAAGTTCAGCACCCAGCGCCTTTTGTTCTTTCTGATCTATATCAGATAAAAGCGCTCGTCCGATTTCGTGAACGCGACCCCATGAAAGGGCATCAAGATCTTCTTTGAGTGAGACGATCTTATCAATATCGCGAATAATTCGCTTTTGTGCGGATTTTCCGAACATAATTCCTCGTTTAAGTAGCGTTTTGTCCGTAGCGTCCTTATCTGCGGATGGCTCATTCTAACATGTTAGTAACAAACATGCCAAAACACCAATCCGTTCGCAGGAGCCGTCTCGCCTGCCGCATTCCTATCGCAAGCAGCCAAAACGTCACCAACCCACTCAGGTTTTCTGCGACCCAAACCAACGCTTACCAGTGTCCCAACTATAGTACGTACCATTGAATGCAAAAACGCGTTGCCTACCACCACAATAGTAAGCACTTCTTCATCAAACACCTTCTGCGTTTCAATGGTGATGTCAAAAATACACCGATGCGTCGGCTTGTCTTGAGCAGAGACGGCTTTGCAGAAACTTTTAAAGTCATGCTCCCCGATCAGGTATTTTGCCCCTAATCTCATAGCATTTACATCAAGATTGCCCGGAACATACCAAGCAAAATCCTTCACGAACAGCGGAGGGGTTGGGCCTGAATAAATGTGATAGTGGTATTCACGCGCAAGGGCATCAAAGCGCGCAGAAAAGCCAGACGGCTTAAAAACAAGCTCTTTCACAATCACATTTTCATCAGTGAGCGCGTTTAATGAACGTATGAACTTCTGAGGATCTCGGCTACGAAATTCCTCTTCCGTCGTATCAAAACTGATTACTTGACCAATAGCATGGACACCCGAATCGGTGCGTCCTGCACACGTAGTCTCCACATCTCGACGCAACAAAAGCGCTAATGCTTCCTCTATATTACCTTGAACGGTGAGCTGTGCCGGCTGCTTAGCAAATCCGCAGAACGGCTCACCGTTATAAGCAACGGTGAGCACTGCGGTCTGCTGACCAGAACACCCGCACGTATCTGTCATCCTAAGAGGCCTTCCATACAGCAGACCCAAAAAGCTCCTGGATCTTTGCGTGCAAAAGCGGATGCTGGGAATTTACCGATAAAGGCAATTCTGCGCGGAAGTTTCGCCCGTCAGCTTGTTTTACAAAAAGCACTGCCCTATCACGCCCAGGATGTTCCTTCAACACGCGGTTCAGCTTCATGGAAGCGTTTTGGTCAAAGTCCGACATGTTGATGTGCAGCTCAAAGTAGTGCGGCTTCTCATCTTCATCAGCAATCTCAAGTGGAATAACCTCATACGCTTTGATCTGGTTTCCACGGTCTGAATGTTCAAACGAACCTTTAAGTTTCACGATCGCATCATCTTGAATGGCAGCGCCAAACTTATCAAAGTCAAAACAGATGCAATCAACGTGACCTGTTGTATCCTCAAGGGTAAACGTAGCCATCTTGTTGCCACGCTTGGTCAACTTCACCACAACATTCGAGATCATTCCAACAAAGGTAGCTGACTTTATGTCATCTTCAGACTCAGCAAGCGTTCCAAGCTGATACTTCGTCATGTTGGTTATCTGGCTCTCATAAGGACGAAGCGGGTGATCAGAAACGTAGATCTTCATGATCTCTTTCTCGTACGCCAAAAGCTGGCGCGTTGGCCATTCAACCCCATCAGGCGGTGGCACTTCTTCCACAAAACCACTTTCAGGCTCGTCAGCAAACAGGTCAAAGAGTGAAGTTTGTCCTGCATCGCGATCCTTTTGGCGCTTTGAAGCTGTCTCAAGTAGTGGTGTTTCATCAACAAAATACATCAATTGTTTACGCGTGTACCCCGTTGAATCAAACGCTCCACCCTTAATCAGCGACTCAAGCGTTTTGCGGTTATAGCATTTCGCATCAAGTCGTCCCACAAAATCGTGCAGACTGGTATAAGGACCGTTTGCGTTGCGCTCGGCGATGATTTCATCGGCAACGTTCTTACCAACACCACGCACGCCAACCAAACCGAAACGAATACCCTCATCTACAGGGGTGAATTCAGCATTCGACGCATTGATATCTGGTGGCAAAACAGGCGTTCCATTATGGTTGCAGCTCGCAATATAGCGAATCAAACGATCGGTATTACCCATGTAGCTGGTCAACACAGCTGCCATATAGTCATTGGGATAATGCGCCTTAAGATACGCCGTGCGCATAACCAAGATAGCGTATGCTGCTGAATGCGATTTATTAAACGCGTATTTAGCGAACTTCTCAGCGTCATTCCAAATCTGTTTAGCAATCTCAAGCGAAAAGCCGTTTTCAACTGCACCCTTATTCCAGTCCTCTTGGAGCGCACGCATAACATCAAGCTTCTTTTTACCCATAGCTTTACGAAGCTTGTCTGCTTTACCGGCAGAAAAGCCCGACATAGCCATAGAGATCTGCATGATCTGCTCTTGATAGACCATGGTGCCATACGTTTCCTCAAGAATAGGTCGCAAGCGATCGTCGTAATAATGCACCGCTGTTCTGCCAGACGCAGTTTCGACATAGTCATCAACCATGCCTGACTCCAAAGGACCGGGTCGGTTCAAAGCAATTGATGCAACAATATCCGAAAAGCGTGTTGGTGGGAGACGCGAGAAAAGGCTGACATACAACGCACTTTCAACCTGGAACAAGCCATCCATGTTGCCCGCTTGCATGAGCTTGAAAGCTTTTTCATCATCAGTTGGAATTTCTTCGGGTTTAATCGTAATCCCAAAGCGCTCCTTGATGTTTTTGCATGCAATAGACAACACGTCTAAGGTTCTCAGACCCAAGAAGTCCATCTTAAGTAGTCCAAGATCAGGTGTGTAGTGACCATCATACTGTGTGATGATGCCGCCACCTTTGGTGTCGCGTTTCATGGGAACATGATCAGACATAGGGTCGCGACAAATAATCGTAGCGCAGGCATGAACACCTTCGCCACGTACGTGCCCCTCAATGGAGCGCGCTGCATCAAGTACTGTCCGCACGTCTTCTTCGTTTTTGTAAGCTGCCGCCAAATCAGGATTGCTTGCAAGAGCTTTGTCGATGGTAATACCCAACTCGTTGCCGATCATCTTGCAGATCTTATCACCCGTTGCATAAGGATAATCAAGTACGCGAGCGGCGTCTCGTACAGCATTCTTTGCTTGCAAGGTACCAAAGGTGATTACCTGCGAAACGTGATCTTCACCATACACATCTTTGATGTGGTCAATTACTTCTTCTCGTCTACCCTGCTCAAAGTCAACGTCAATATCGGGCATCTCAACGCGCTCGGGCGACAAAAAGCGCTCAAACAGCAAGCCATTTGAAAGCGGCTCCAAATCGGTAATTCCCATAGCATATGCCACGATTGCACCTGCAGCAGAACCACGTCCAGGACCCACACCAATACCATGCGAGCGTGCCCAGTCAATGTATTCCTGCACGATCAAAAAGTATGCAGGAAATCCTTGCTGGATAATGACACCCATCTCATAATCAGCACGATCCTGCGCCTCTTTTGGAACTGGTGTTCCGTAACGCCATTCCAAACCTTGCTGAACGCGCTTCTTAAAATAACTCTCTTCCGTTTCTCCTTCAGGCAAGGGGAAACGCGGCAGAATTGAATCACGTTCAAGTTCAACGTTACATTTTTCAGCAACTTCGACTGTGTTATCACATGCCTCTGGAAAGTCTGCCATCGCGGCGCGCATTTCCTCTTCAGTTTTCATATAGAACTGATCGTTGGGAAATGTCATACGATCGGGATCATTGAGGATACGACCGATACCAATGCAGAGCAAAATATCTTGCGCGCGAGCGTCTTCTTGCGTGAGATAGTGAAAGTCATTGGTAGCAATGGTTTTTAGCCCAGCAGCCTGAGCAACGCGTGTGAGCTCATGATTGAGTTGCGTTTGCGTCAAACCGCCGTCCGTAGAGATGCCTTGGTTTTGCAACTCAATATAGAAATCACCAGGCTCAAAACAACTTGCAAGCTGATTTGCCCAGGCAACAGCTTCGTCAAACTGCCCATTATCAATGAGCTTAGGAACAATACCAGCTAAACAAGCCGAAGAGCCTATCAGACCTTTTCCGTATTTTTGCAACATAGAAAAGGTGGTGCGAGGTTTGTAGTAGTAGTTGTCCACATGAGATTCGCTCACCAGGTGAAGAAGGTTGTGATAACCCTCATTGGTTTTTGCAAGCAAAAGCAAGTGATATAACTTTGGCTTAACGTCTTTGCGCAAGCTTTCGTCGGTGGTGAAATACACCTCACATCCATAGATCGGCTTAACGCGTTTTCCTGTCTCAGCCTCTACAGCATCACAAGCAGCGCACAACTCGGGCACGCCGCTCATCACGCCATGGTCGGTAACCGCAATGGCTGGCATATCAAGGTCAGCAGCGCGTCTCACCATGTCTTTGATGTGTGTTAAGCCGTCAAGCAGGGAATATTCAGTGTGATTATGTAAATGTACAAATGCCATAAGTGCCCCGTAAATAAAAGGTGTCTCAAGTAAGATTTCTCGTTGGCTATTCTAGCAGGTTCAACCTCGTTGCGCGTTGAAGCACACGCGAACAAACGATGGTTTTTTGGAGAACACACAAAGCGAATTGCTGAGGTATTTGCGCCAATGGTTTTTCGCTTTTCGGTCTCTTCACTCAACTCGGTTCGCCCTCATGCCAAACATTCACATAACAAACCACAAGCTAGTACCCTATAATCATGCACCGAAGGAGACGGGTATGAGAACCGAACAACTTGAATGCTTTTTTGCCATTGTTGATCAAGGTGGGTTTACCAAAGCTGCTGAGCAGCTTCACTTAGCCCAGCCTGCCGTAAGCCAACAAATCAAGGCGCTTGAAACCGAACTTGGTTTTAAGCTTTTCGAACGCGGCAAAGGAGCCACTAAGCTCACTCTTGCAGGGTTGCAATATCACCAAGACGCTCAAAAGTTTTACAAAGACCATATGCTTTCTGTCAGACGAGGTCGCGCCCTCTCACAAGGCTTTTCGGGGCAGCTAACTTTCGGTGTGTCAGGTTTTACCCAGCTCAACGACCTGAAGGTAGTAAAGGACTTCATGAAACTTCACCCTGAGGTCAACTTTACCTTTACGCGCGTCAATGATAACAATCAGCATCGAGAACTGCTTGAAGGGCGCTATGATGCGGCCTATTCAGCTCTCTCGAATGCCACCTGTTTTGATGATCTCGATGCCTTATTTGTTGCTCACGAAGAGCTTTGCCTTTTGGTTGCCTCAGATCATTATCTGGCTCAGCGCGCCCAAGTGTCTTTTGAAGAGCTTCGCAAATTGCCCAACTTTTTTGCTGGCGAAAGCTCCACCGATCAGTTATCAGGCCAGCAATCCTCCTCCGAGGAGACGCTTACCATAAACTCATCCACTTTCCCTTCGGCAAACTTTGTTGATGACCAGGATATGGCGGCTTTTATGGTTGCCTTCAATCTGGGTGTACAACTTGCGCCGGCTTCACTCGTTCCCATCCTACCACCTGGAATACATGCCCTATCTGTGCGCAATCCTACACCCCGCATTGATCTTGGATGGATTTTTGCGAAACACAACACAAACCCCGCCTTGTTGCGCTTTCTTTCCTTCGCAACATCAACCAATCATGACGCATAATGCGGCCCTGACTTCGCCTTATAAAAAAATCTTATGATGTCATGCCAAACCACTCTTTTACTTATTTAATGCGCGTTGATACAGTTCAGTGCATCGTTGTCATGTCAGAAAGACACAAGGAGGGAAACATGGCACAGCACAACTCTACCAACAATCAGCAGACTTCAGAGCGCGGGCTTACCCGTCGCGGCTTTTTAACCGGCGCACTCGGCGTTGGTGTAGGTGCCGCTGGGTTTGGTATGTTAGCAGGCTGCTCGTCTGCAGTCTCAAGCGACAGCGCAGCCGACGGGACAGGTGCAGAAACTTCTGATGCTCCCCAAGCAGAAGGCGGCTTAGGCGCCGCATCTCAAACTGTCGAAGCCGACGTCGTTGTTGTTGGCGCAGGCGCAGCCGGTATGATGGCCGCTTTAGAAGCAGGCAAAGCGGGTGCAAAAGTAGTGGTTATTTCAAACAGCCCAAACGCCGTTGCAACTAACGGCTCTATGGTTTCAGGAACCTGCGCTGTTGAAACGAAGTACGTTGAAGAAATGGGAGAAACCATTACCACCGGCGAGCTGTTCAATTACATGGCTGAGTTCATTCACGGAATGCCTAATTTGCGTCTCTTGCGCAGCTGCGTTGATCTCATGCCGAGCAATATCGAGATCTTCGAAGACATGGGCATTGCAATGATGGCAGGCGCTGATCGTTATGACATTGGCATTGTTGACGTGCATCTTTTCGGCACCGAGAACAAAGGTCAAGTTATGCAAGACTACATTACCGACAAGTATGATGTCGAGTTTGTTTATGAAACTGAAGCTCAAGAGCCCATCATGGAAAATGGTGTTTTCGCTGGCGTAAAGGCCAAGCAAGGCGACACCGTTATTGACTATAAAGGCAAATCAACCGTTCTTGCTTGCGGCGGCTTTCTCTTTGACGAGGAGCAGATGGATCAGTCTTTCGGCAACCAGATTGCCAAGCTTTCAAGCCCTTATCAAACTGGTTATGGTATCCGCATTGCAAAAGCTGCTGGCGCCTATCGCGAAAGTATCGACACCATGGGCCTTTCAGACATCGTTGGCGGCAACATCAAAAACGAAGATTGGTTTAACCCGGCGTGCATGCCTGCGCTCTATGGTGGACTTCTGGTTAACCCGCAGGGCAACCGTTTTATGAACGAATATAATCTTGCAATGGCCTCAATGTCCTATGGTGGCGAACCACTTCTCCGTGTCCCTGAATACTTTGCCATTTTTGATGAGGCTGGTTTTAAAGCAAACACCGAAGAAGGCGGCTATTATGGCTATATGGGTAATCCCGAATGCTGGATGTCCGGTCTCCTCCTCTATTCGAACCCTATTGAAGGCTTTGACGAATTAGTATCCAATGCAGAGTCTGATGGTTGGGCATGGACTTTCGACAGCGTCGCCGATGCAGCTAAAGAACTCAACCTCACTAACCTTGAGCAGACAATCACCGATTACAATGGCTTTTGCGAAACCGGCAACGATACCGAATTCTTCAAGCGTGCAGAAATGCTTAAGGCTCTAGACACTGACGGCCCAATTCACGTGTTCCAGTACAACGCTGCTGCATTCAACACGGCTGGCGGATGCCGCACCGACGAGTTCTGCCGCGCACTCAAAGAGGACTTCTCTGTTGTGGATGGCCTCTATATTGCTGGCGTTGAAAACGGTAGCCTGTATGGTCGCCCCTACTATGTGGTAGGTGGCACTATGAGCGGCTTATCCTACAGCTCTGGTCGCCTTGCAGGCATGCAAGCTGCCGAATATGCAGGCAAGTAGTTGCACGATGAGTTAAGGCGATAATCGCCTACACCTCCCCGCCCCTCCAAATCAAACCCGGATCACGTGATCCGGGTTTTCGTTTGTTTGAGCATATACATTTCGGGCACAACCTGCCAAAGGCGCTGACCAGGTGTAATGCTTTATTTTCCCAGTTCAGAGCTCGTGTGTTACTGTGGCAACTTGTGCCCGATTTGTATGATTTTCATACATTTCGGGCACAACCTGCCATGTTGTCTGACCTGCGGTTTTGCATTGTTTCCCCAGGTCATAAGCCACTACCCGAG
The DNA here is from genome assembly GCF_943193125.1 of Adlercreutzia agrestimuris. Lineage (GTDB taxonomy): Bacteria > Actinomycetota > Coriobacteriia > Coriobacteriales > Eggerthellaceae > Xiamenia > Xiamenia agrestimuris. The sequence goes on along the minus strand of NZ_CALPCX010000004.1, from coordinate 129,616 downwards.
ATGACGGGTTGCGCCCGATTTGCATATTGCGCGCTAGCCTTTGCGCGCTGACTACCGCGTGCTAGCTATTGCACGCTGGCAATTGCGTGCTGGCAATTGCGTGCTAGCTATTGCACGCTAGCTATTGCGCGCTAGCGGCGCCGACAGCAACAACAGCGCCAGCAGCTCTCACAAAAAAGAGGCGCCATCTTGCGATAGCGCCCCCTTTAAGCAGAGACTATGTCGATTTAACGTATGGCCATCGCGTTGCCAATGGCCACCGCATGATCCACGTTCTTTAGCACTTGCACGCGTTCGCGCTGTGCTAACTATGCCGCATTGACGACGCGCAATTGCGTCTCGTACCAAACCTTGTCAGAAGCAAGTGTTGTTTTTGCTATCTCCTCTGCTGTAAGAGAAGCCATTTTGCCCTCAACAACAGCAAGGTTTTCGCGCACTGCGGTTGCATCAATCTCATCCGAGGAAACCGCACGATCAGCCAAAATAATTACCTTATCAGCGGAAACCTCAACATAACCACCTTGAAGCACATAGCTTTTGGTCTCACCTGAGCCAGCGGCCTTAATGCGTGCTTCCCCATCTGAAAGCACCGATACCAGCGGCTCGTGTCCCGCCAAAAAGCCCATCGAGCCTTCGGCGCCTGGCACTACAACCATCTCGGCTTCAACCGATGCGAGCTTTGCATCAGGCGTGACAATGTCGCACATAAAGCTAGCCATTTATGCTTCCTTCTTCTGCATAGCCTCATAGGCTGCGTAGACGTCTTCGATAGAGCCCTTCAGGCGGAAGCATTGCTCGGGGATATCGTCGCACTCGCCATCCAAAATGGCAGCGAAGGAGCGAATGGTGTCCTCAAGCTTTACGTACTTGCCCGGCAAGCCAGTAAACTGCTCAGCAACATGGAAGCACTGACCAAAGAACTGTTGTGCCTTACGTGCACGGTTAACGATTTGCTTCTGCTCTTCAGAAAGCTCGTCCATACCAAGAATTGCAATAATATCTTGCAAATCTTTGTAGTTTTGCAGCAGCTCTTGGATGCCTGTTGCTACACGATAGTGCTCTTCGCCAACAATTGACGGATCAAGAGCGCGTGACGTTGACTCAAGCGGGTCAACAGCCGGATAAATACCAAGCTCAGCAATGCCACGAGACAAAACGGTCTTAGCATCCAAGTGCGTAAAGGTCGTTGCAGGAGCCGGGTCGGTCAAGTCGTCAGCAGGAACATAAACTGCCTGCACTGACGTAATTGAGCCTTCCTTGGTTGAAGTAATACGCTCTTGCAAGTCACCCATCTCAGTAGCCAACGTGGGCTGATAGCCTACAGCAGAAGGCATACGACCGAGCAAAGCAGATACCTCTGAACCAGCCTGAGTAAAGCGGAAGATGTTGTCAACGAACAACAAAACGTCTTGACCCTGGTCACGGAAGTACTCAGCCTCAGTCAAACCAGCCAAACCAACGCGAAGACGAGCTCCAGGCGGTTCGTTCATCTGGCCATATACCAGACAGGTCTTATTGATAACCCCAGACTCGCTCATTTCCAAGTAAAGGTCTGTACCCTCACGAGTACGCTCGCCTACACCGGTGAATACTGAAGTACCACCATGCTCTTGAGCAAGGTTATTGATGAGCTCTTGGATGATAACGGTTTTGCCTACACCAGCACCACCAAACAGACCCGTTTTACCACCCTTTACGAAGGGCTCAATGAGGTCGATTGCCTTAATGCCCGTCTCAAAAATTTCGGTCTGAGTTGACAGATCGTCGAATGCCGGAGCCGGACGGTGGATGGGCATATAACCCTTAACAGGCGGCATGGGCTTCTCGTCAACAGGCTCGCCCATAACGTTCCAAATACGACCAAGCGTTTCAGGGCCTACCGGCATCATGATAGGATGACCGGTGTCTTGAACCTCAAGGCCGCGAACAAGACCATCAGTTGAACTCATAGCAACAGAGCGAACAATATTGCCCGGAAGCTCAGTTTCAACCTCAAGCATTACATTGATGTCACCCGCCGGCGTTTTAGCCTGCACCGTAAGTGCATTGTAAATCGTCGGCATTTGGGCAGGAGCAAACTCTACGTCCACAACAGGACCGACGATACGAACAATGCGTCCGACGCCGCCACGTGTGGCCTCAAGCTCCTCCTTTGTATAAATATGATCAGCCATTTATTCCTCCAAAGCAGCCGCGCCACCAACGATTTCCGAAATCTCGGTCGTGATAGCGCCCTGACGTACGCGGTTATACAGTCTGGTCAATGTTTCGACCATCTCGGTGGCGTTGTCCGTCGCAGACATCATGGCGTTACGACGGGCACCCTGCTCAGCAGCAGCTGAATCAATCAGCGCCTGATAGATGGTAGTACGCACATACGAAGGCAAAAGATGATCAAGAACGGCCTCAGCGCTTGGCTCAAAGATGGTATCACCCTCAAGTCGCGTTTCGTCAGCTTCAACAGCTTTTGTGTTCTTGTCTAATACCGACGTATCCACTGGAAGAACAATTTGTTGGCGAAGTTGCTGCTCGGCAGCGTTTTTCGCGTGGTTATACACGAGATACACTTCGTCAATTGTTCCTTTTGCGTATCCATCAATTGCGTAAGCAGAGATCTGTGCAGCCTCATCCATTGTGGGGTCAGCTGACAAGTTCGCAAAAGACAGCGACGGATTGACATGACGATAAGTCAAGTATCCGATTGCCTTTTTACCACACGCAATTACTTCAACCGATGCACCCGCTGCTTGCTTTTCGTGCATGAGTCGCTCCATTTGGCGCAACGCATTAGTATTAAAGCCACCAGCAAGACCTCGGTCAGACACAATCGCAATGATGAGAACATTTTTAACCTCATCATGCGTGCGCAACAACGCATTTTCAGAGCCACCTACACGCATGGCAACATTGGCCAACATCTCTACCATGGAATTGGCATAAGGCGTGGAAGCTTCAACGCGCTCATTTGCGCGACGAATCTTAGCGGCCGCAACCATTTGCATGGTACGCGTGATCTGCTTCGTCGAGGAGACAGAGTTGATACGCCGTTCTATGTCGTGAAGGTTTGGCATACGTCTACCTGCCTTACGCCGACGCCGCAAACTGCAGCTTGAAAGCCTCAATAGCTGCGGTTAGGTCGGTTTCAATTTCGTCAGTAAACTTCTGCTCCTTGTTCAGCGCATCGAAAATCTCAGGCTTTGAAGCATGGAGATAATCAATAAGCTCGCCACGGAAGCGCACGACATCCTCAACAGGAATGCTATCCAGATAACCATGTCCACCAGCAAAGATAGCTACTGCCTGATCCATTACTGGCATCGGGTTGTAGCGGCCTTGCTTAAGCAGCTCGGTCATATGAGCACCACGATTGAGCTGGTCTTGCGTTGCCTTATCAAGGTCAGAGCCAAACTGCGTAAATGCTTTCAATTCACGATAGGACGCCAAGTCAAGACGAAGCGTACCGGCTACCTGCTTCATAGCTTTCACCTGAGCAGAACCACCTACACGTGATACTGAAATACCTACGTCAACTGCAGGACGTTGACCCTGGAAGAAAAGGTCGGTCTGCAAATAAATCTGACCGTCGGTAATAGAAATTACGTTAGTCGGAATATAGGCAGATACGTCACCTGCTTGCGTCTCAATGATCGGCAAAGCGGTCATTGAGCCAGCGCCCATCTCATCAGACATCTTAACTGCGCGCTCCAATAAGCGTGAATGCAGATAGAAAATGTCACCAGGATAAGCTTCGCGTCCGGGCGGACGACGAAGAGTCAATGACATCTGACGATAAGCAACAGCCTGCTTAGACAGGTCGTCGTACACGATCAAGACAGCGCGACCCTTGTTCTCGGGGCCTGCGGGCTTACCATCTTCGCCGTTATAGACGAAGTACTCACCAATTGCAGCACCAGACATCGGGGCGATGTATTGCATAGGAGCTGAGTCGGATGCAGAAGCGTTAACGATAATGGTGTAATCCATTGCGTCATACTTCTCAAGCGTCTCAACAACACCTGCTACAGTAGATGCCTTCTGACCAATGGCAACATAGATACAAATCATATCCTTGCCTTTTTGGTTGATGATGGCGTCAATAGCAATAGCAGTCTTACCTGTCTGACGGTCGCCAATGATGAGCTCACGCTGACCACGACCGATCGGAATCATGGCGTCTACTGCCAAGATACCCGTTTGCATCGGCTCATGTACAGGCTTACGATAAATAACACCCGGAGCTTTGAATTCTACCGGACGAGTACCATCAGCTTTGATGGGGCCTTTGCCGTCAATCGGCATACCGAGCGGATTAACAACACGACCAAGCATTTCGCGACCAGAAGGCACCTCTACCAAACGGCCGGTCGTCTTGACGGTGTCGTTTTCTTTGATTGCCGTAACGTCACCTAAAAGTACGGCACCAACTTCGTCTTCCTCAAGGTTTTGAGCCATACCATAAACAGTCTGACCCTCAGAGTTGGTAAACTCCAAAAGCTCACCAGCCATTGCGTCTTTAAGACCATCAACGCGCGCAATACCGTCGCCAACTTGGATAACGGTGCCAACCTCGCGGGACTCCACGCTCGTACCAAGGGCATCAAGCTGTTTGCGCAGTGCCTCGTCAATAGACTTTGCGGTGATTTCAGTCACTAGCATTCACCTCCATCTGTTGAGTCTTTAAGCACGTTGCGAGCGTGTTCAAGCTGCGACACGACGCTAGCGTCAATGCGGCGGCCATTCGCACTCATCAATATGCCGCCGAGCAGGGATTTGTCGATATGCTCGCGCAATACAACAGTATGTCCCAGATCGGCTTGCGTTTTGTTAATAATGACTTCGCGCAAATGATCGTCAAGCTCTACGACGGTTGTTACGTCAACAACCACAACGTCAAGTTTGCGCTCCAGTTCAGTTTTGTAGCTATCCCATACGCGCGACAGCAACGCAAAATCCCCGCGTTCAGCCATAATGGCCAAAACCTCTACGAGAATCGGATCGGCTTGGGCGAAAACTTCGCGCGCAAGCGTTTTCCTCTGCTCAGGCGTATAAGAGCTACTCTCCATTGCATTGGATAGATCCATCTGCGAACGCACGATACCCAAAATACGCTCAAACTGATCGCGAATGATCAGAACCTTATCCTGACCACCCGCCTCATAAGCAGTATCAATCAGCACCGTAGCGTACGCGGCGATCTTTTCCTTTTGAATGCGGCGGTTATTCGGCATTGAAACTACCCGCCTCTTTCACGTAGCGTTCAATAATCTTGCGATGCTCTTCGTCAGAAAGATCCTCGCCAATAATTTTTGAAGCAACAGCCACTGACAGGTCAGCCATAGAGCCTTGCAGCTCTGCCAATGCGCTTTTCTTCTCCGCCTCAATAGCGGCATGAGCCTTCTCAATCATAGCAGCAGCTTCAGCTTGTGCTTTCGCGGTGATGTCAGCTTGCACTGCCTCGCCGGTCTTGCGTGCCTCTGCAACAATTGAAGAAGCTTGGTCTTTTGCCTCATCCAGCTGGCGCTTGTATTCAACAAGCACGCGTTCGCTTTCAATACGATTTTGCTCTGATTTCTCTAGAGCATCCTTGATGGTGTTCTCACGCTTCTCCAGCATTCCCTCAAACTTCGGCCAGCCAAACTTACCTAAGATGATGAGCAAAATGATGAAGGCCACAAGCATGGGGATGAACTCCAGCATGTCAGGCAAAATAGCTGAAATGCCAGCAGATTCCTCCTCGCTTGCGAACGCGAGCGCAGGGAAAGCAAACGTCGTGAAGCCTGCGGCTAACACGAGCGCGCCCAAGCGGGTTGATGCTTTTTTCGCTCTCATTTTCACGTGGTAACCTCCTAATAAGCCTTATGCGGCAACAGCAAATAAAGGCCAGAAGTTACACGATAAATGCGAGAACGAAGCCGATGAGTGCCAATGCCTCAGCAAGAGCAGCACCGATGATGAAGTTAGTGAACAGGCGACCAGCCAATTCCGGTTGACGAGCAGAAGCCATGCAGCAGCCATAGCAAGCGATGCCGATGCCCAGACCCGGACCGAACGTTGCAAGGCCATAGCCCACAAGCTTCAGAGCAGAAAGAGCGAGAGTCAGTTCCACAATTTCCTCCTTTTACTGTTTCTTGGGCCTTTCCCAAGAAACTCCAGCAAAAACTATCTCTTCGGCGCAGCTGCACCGATGAAACCAAACAGTAGTCGCACAGGCGACCTTTGCCACTTAGTGGCTTGAAGTTGCAAGCGAAATGTATACCGCCGATAAGATGGTAAAGACGTACGCCTGCAAGAAAGCAACTAGCACCTCAAGAGCATACATAGCAATCAAAAATGCCATGAAACCAATAGGCGGCAGAGCGAAAATGAAGTTTGCGTCTTGTATAGCGCATCCGATAAAGATGCTTGTTGCAAGGGCGAATACACCCAAAACCATATGGCCTGCAAACATATTGCCATAGAGTCGAACAGCAAGCGTCAGTGCGCGAAGCAGCATTGAGACAAACTCAAAGAACCAGATCACAGGCACCATAGGACCAGGTAAACCTGACGGAGCGATGGATTTGATGTAACCCCAACCACCGTGAGCTTTCACGCCCCAATAGTTAAAGTAAACAAAAGAGATGATTGCTAATGCCCACGTAACCGAAATGGTGCCCGTAGGAGTTTTGCAACCAGGGATCAAACCAACAAAGTTTGAGATCAAAATAAAGAAGAACAACGTAGCTAAGAAGGGAATATGCTTTTTATAGCCGTGCCCAATAGCACCCTCTCCCATATCTTTGCGTACAAACTCATAGCCATATTCAACCATGTTGACGAACTTGTTGTTTGGAACAAGCGTCAATCGTTTGCTTGCTCCCAGCACAATAGCAATAGTGATCAAGAAGCAAATAATCATCCAAAAGATATATTGCGTCATTCCAAACGAGCTGGTGCCAAATACGATGGCCGGATCAAACGAATGCTGCAAATGCGGGACGTTTTCAGCAAGTAAATCAAGCGGGTTCACAGAGATTGTCCTTCCATTGATCGGTGCGACTTAACGACGCAGCTGTTTTGTAATTCCAAAAATGGCTGCACAAACGCATAGTGCACCAACTTCACCCAATACATACGGAAGCACGACATCGCGCGCAAAAACAATGCACAAGATGGCAAAGACAAAGATAAGCACAAAGGAAAGCAGGACGCCCAGCATAAGAGCACCTGCATGACCGAGGTTGCTGGTCTTTGTTGCGTTTTTAGCAAGACGCCAGCCAAGCAACAAAGGCAAAAAACCCACAGTGCCAGAAACAATCCCTAAGATTACTGCTACAACCATATCTTTCTTCCGTACACACCATTTGGCCCTAAATTGCCAAACATACCCATAGTAGCTGTTTCGCTATAAGAGGTTGATCGAAAGCACCAAAAACTCACGCTTTTTCGGGTAAGCGGAACGTAATTGCAGCCAATTCTGCATAAAAACTGATCTCATTGTAAAAATAGCGTATATTAGCGGTAAGAATCATGTTATTTATTCAAGAAACAGCTTGCTTGCATATGCCTCGTTAATCAGCTATCCCTCAAAGACGCGCAGTTTGATGCCAGCTTCGCGAAGCATATCCATAGCAAGTTCGTCAGGATAAGGGTTCTGGTAAATGATTTCATCAATGCCAGCATTAATAAGCATCTTTGCGCAGACGACACAAGGTTGTGTATTGATATAAATAGATGATCCTGAAATATCTATGCCATAACGGGCTGCCTGAATGATGGCGTTTTGCTCAGCATGCAAACCGCGACAAATCTCATGTCGCTGGCCAGAGGGCACACCAAGCTGCTCACGCAAGCAACCCGTTTCTGAACAATGACGCAAACCTGAAGGCACACCGTTGTATCCCGTTGCCAGAATCCGACGATCTTTCACAATCACTGCCCCAACTGCTCGTCTTAAGCACGTTGTGCGCGTTGCAACCTCGTTGGCGAGTTTCATAAAATACTCGTCCCAGCTTGGGCGATTATCCACATCTGGCGATGCCGTCTCAAGCGTCATAACTTAACCCCTATCCGCTTACTTTGTTCCGAAAATGCGGTCACCCGCATCTCCTAAACCAGGAATGATATAGGCATGATCGTTAAGACCCTCGTCAATTGCGCAGGTATAGATTTCCACCTCAGGATCTGCTTTAAGCACCGCTTCTATTCCCTCAGGAGCAGCAACAAGCACGACAAGCTTTATCGTCTTTACTCCTTGTTTGCGCAGATACTGAATTGCAGCAACCGCAGAACCTCCTGTTGCTAACATTGGATCAACTACCATCACTTCACGTTGATCAATGCTATCAGGTAGTTTTGCATAGTATTCATGCGGTTCATGAGTTACCGGATCTCGGTACATGCCAAGATGCCCTACAAAAGTTGACGGCATGAGCTCTTGGATACCTTCTACCATGCCAAGGCCTGCACGCAAAATGGGAACAATTACCATCTTTTTTCCTGCAACCTGCTTGCAGGTTGTTTCACAAATGGGCGTCTCAACCTGGACATCTTCAAGCGCCAAATTGCGAGTTGCCTCATATCCTTCAAACATTGCCAACTCTTTTACGAGCTCGCGAAAATCCTTAGATGAAGTATTCTTATTGCGCAGCTTGGAAAGTTTGTGCTGCACCATAGGATGGTCAACTACTACAACGCGATCACTTGTCATGCCTGCTCCTCATTCCATTAAATACTCAAACACGTACCCAACACTCTACCACTGCAACACCTGAGCAAGGGAGACTTGCCCATCAGGGTGACACCAATTAGTAAAACTAATACGACAAGCCAGGATAAAGCGGATGCGCTGCCAGCAACTGCTCAACCTGCGTACGAATTTCTGCTAAACGCTCTTCGTTCTCCGCATTAAAAACGGTAGCGGCAATGCACAAGCCAACTTGATAGAAATCTTCAGCAGTAAAGCCACGTGTGGTAGCAGCAGCAGAACCAACGCGAATACCGCTGGTCACAAATGGCGAGCGCGTTTCATTGGGAATTGAATTCTTGTTAACCGTCAGACCAACCGACTCAAGAAGTTTCTCTGCATCTTTTCCTGTTACGTCTGCTGGTGTCAGATCAACCAAGCATAAGTGATTGTCAGTACCACCTGATACAAGGCGCAACCCGCCATCAAGCATACCCTGCCCCAAGGAAGCGGCGTTTTCAACCACATGATCGATATATTCGCGATAGCTTGGCTGCAAAGCTTCACCAAAAGCCACAGCCTTACCGGCAATAACATGCATCAAAGGTCCACCTTGCGCACCCGGGAAGACCGCTTTATCAATCTTTTTTGCAATCTCTTCATCGTTGGACAAAATGAAGCCACCGCGCGGTCCGCGTAACGTCTTGTGGCTGGTAGAAGTAACAACATCTGCAAAAGGTACCGGCGATGGATGCGCACCTGCCGCCACCAAACCAGCAATATGAGCCATGTCCACCATGAAATAAGCGCCTACCTCATGAGCAATTTCTGCCATACGCTCAAAATCAATCACACGCGGGTAAGCACTTGCGCCGCCGACAATCATCTTCGGGCGACATTCTTTTGCAATGCGCTCAAGTTCATCATAGTCAATAGTCTCAGTTTCAGAAGAAACGCCGTAGCTGACAATGTTGTAGAGTTTGCCCGAGAAATTAACAGGAGATCCATGGGTAAGATGTCCACCATGCGCCAGGCTCATACCTAGCACTGTGTCACCGGGCTCAATAAGGGCGGTATATGCGGCAAAGTTTGCATTTGCTCCACAGTGAGGCTGTACGTTAGCAAATGCAGAGCCAAACAGTTCACACGCTCTATCACGCGCAAGATCTTCAACGATGTCCACTTTTTCGCAGCCACCGTAATAGCGCTTACCCGGGTATCCTTCGGCATATTTGTTGGTAAGCACACTTCCAACGGCTTCCATTACTGCGCGTGAGGTAAAGTTTTCCGACGCAATCAATTCCACCGAGTCGCGCTCACGGCTCAACTCCTGATTAATGGCGGCCAAAACCGCTGGATCAGATTGTGCAAGATAAGTGTCTGCCATTTTTAGTCCTTCTCGAGTGCCGTAAAGTGTCTCACGGCGTCTTACTGATACATGAATGAGCCCGAAAACCCGTTTTGTCACTCACCTGTTTTTGAATCAAGTTCCATAATCTTTTCAACGCGACCCGCGTGCCGACCGCCGCCAAATTCAGTCGTCAAAAACGTCTCTAGAATCTCGCAATTCAGAGCAGGCTCCACGAAACGACCTGAAAGCGTAATAACATTTGCATCATTGTGCTCTCTACACAACGCAGCAAACTGAGGCGTAATGATATTTGCAGCGCGAATACCCGGAACTTTGTCAGCAGCAAGCGCCATACCAATACCAGTGCCACAAACAAGCACACCGCGATCTGCTGTCTTATTTGCCACATCTTGAGCCACAAGCACGGCATAATCGGGATAATCAACGCGATCATCGCAGTTCGGACCACGATCTATGACATCATGACCGCGCTCTAATAGATATCCCACCAGCAATTCTTTTTGCTCAAAACCCGCGTGATCACTTCCAATGCTAATGATCATGAAACCACCCTTCGCATACCTGTTTGAATTGGCTCAAATGAGCACACTTGCTCTATTGTAAAACAGGCACGTCTACACGCTCTGACGATTTCCATTTCGCACGAAAAAAGCCCTCTGGCGAAACAGTGCTTCAAAACTCAAAAGGATACGCCGCTTCGCACAAGCTCTTGACGCACAAGCTCTACTCGCGCACCTGCGCGCATGATTTGCGGCACATCTGAAGAAGCATCAACCACCGTAGAAGAAACACCTTCTGAAACAACATCCCATCCTGGAATGACCGCACCCGCCGAAGCGGCAATATGCGAATCAAGCGCATCATAAGAAGCTACATCTGGTGCACCTGAGCGATTCGCTGAAGTGGTGGCAAGTGGTGCTCCAAGCTCCTTGATAAGGCGCAGTGCATATGAAGAGCGCGGCATTCTAAGACCAATTGTGCCAGCATCAGAGCGAAACGCCTCAGGTACTGTATCGGCCGCCCGCACAACAAGTGTCAGATCTCCCGGCCAGAATTGCTGCGCCAAAATACGAGCCCACTCTGGTATCTCTTTGCCAAAGTGATACAGGTCATCCACACTTCCTACCAGCCATGCAATAGGTTTTCCGCGGTCACGCTGCTTGATGGCGTAGAGCACTTCAGGGGTGTGCGCATGAGCAACACTGATACCAAGCCCGTATACGGTGTCAGTCGGGAAAACCACCGCAAGACCTGCGCGCAACGCTTTTGTTGCGCAATCAAATGCGCACAATGGCTCAAACGATGATGGCATTGATTCACTCTCTTTTCCAAGTTGCTCCATAGCATCAACCACCTATCTCAAAGGTGTTTAACATCAAACAAAACTTTCCTTGCGCGATCATATCATTCAATCGACTAAAGCGTATTTGGTCTTGATGCGCTCAAGTTTTCGCTGCCAGGGTGCATATAAGAGTGCAAGGAAAACCACCGTTGCTACACCATGCACACCATCAAAAACCGCCGCAGCCGCAAAAGCACCTACAGCGCCCATCCAAGTAAAAGGATGCACAAAACCAACAACATACCACCCATTCAAAATGAGACCATACAGCAGAGCTGACAAAAAACCAAAGGTATAGAGCACACCCGGACGCTTCAAAAGCCCCCGATCAGCTGAAACCCCTGCAAGATACCCAATGAGACCCCACGCATACATCTGCCAAGGCGTCCAGGGACCTTGCCCGAAAAAGAAGTTCGATACCAAAGCAGCAAGGGCACCCACCATAAAGCCTGACCTGCGCCCAAAAACAGAACCAGCCATAATACAAATAGCAGAAACCGGTTTACAATCAGGAAGCGGTGCGCAAAGAATTCGCCCCGCTGCCGCAAGCGCAGCAAGAACTACGATAGGCATAATGTGGCGAAGGTGGGGCTTAGATGCTTCAAAGCCAGCGAAAAACAAACCAAGTGCGCAGAGCGCTACCATTACGCTCAAAAGAGCTGATTGCTCAATTTGAAAATATGCACAAAGACCTAAAGTAGCAGGAACGGCTATAAGCGCTCCAAGCTCACTGGCACTCTGAAGACGCTCCCGCGTTGGATGCTTATAATCACCTACATCCTTTGATCTATAAGACGCCTTACTCCTCTGCACAAACGCCTCCACTCATCAATCGAGCAAAAGCGTTATCACAAGGCTCGTAAAAAATGGTATCGGCAAAAAATTCCTGCGGTGTCATGGTAAGCGCATCTTGCCCATTAAAAAGCAATGTCACTTGATCTGCCAAAAGCTGCACAAAGGTCATATCATGTGTGGCAACAACCACCGTATTTCCTGCTTCTGCATAAGAAAGTATGGCGTCTGCCAACACAGCTGCAGCATGTGCATCAAGACCCTTCGTTGGTTCATCAAGCAAAAGCAACTCAGGGTTTGTCAGGAGCAATTTCGCCAACGCAAGTTGCTGCTGTTGACCGCCGGATAAATCATAGGGATGCACCTCAAGCTGAGATTCCAGGCCAAAACGTTTCGCCCATGCCATCCACTCATCAAAGGTATACCCACACGCTTCTTGCCACTCAGTGAGCTCCTCAGAAACGCTGTCGCATACAAATAACGCTTTAGGATTTTGCGGCAGATAGGCTTGTTTTGCCTTAAGCGTGTTTTTCACACGTCCTGAAAGCGGCTTGATGACACCAGCAAGCGTTTTCAGAAGCGTGGTTTTTCCTGCGCCATTGCCCCCAATTAACGCATGAAGACTTCCCTTTCTCACACTAATGCAACACTCATCTAATACAAGTGAAGAGGACTGCGAATACCGAACACTAACATTGTGCGCGCTTACCACTTCAAGTGCGTCTTCAAGCGCACCTACCCCCTGGCTGCCATTTTGTGTAGAGCTGCGCAAACTCAATACCGGCTGCTCACCTGCTTTGAGATCTGCAAGATCAAGGGGCACCACAGCGCCTTCAGTAAGCCTCACTGCGCTTGTTGCATAATCAACCATAGTCTCAGGATTATGCGTGGCCACCACTACCGTAATACCAAGCTCTCGATTAATGCGAAAAAGCGCATGCAAGAAATTCTTTTCCACAACCGGATCGAGCTGGGCTGTTGGTTCGTCGAGCACCATAAGCTGCGGGCGCAACGCCACCATGCTCGCCAGACAAACGATTTGTTTTTGGCCACCCGATAGTTCATCAATGCGCTTGTTAAACCATGCTTCAATCCCAAAGAAATGCGCGACTTCTGCCACTCGTTTACGCATAGTTGCTTGGTCTGTCCCAAGGTTTTCAAGCCCAAATGCAAGCTCATGCCACACGCTGTCGCATACCAGTTGGCTTTCAGGACTTTGCGAAACATAACCAACGCGTGGGTTAAACACCCCATGAGAAGCATCGGTATATATCTCATCCCACACACTCAACGAGCCCGTCAAAGTGCCCACAGGAGTAAGTGCCGGTTGCAAACAACGCAATAGCGTACTTTTGCCGCTCCCTGTATCTCCCACTATCAGCTGAAACGCACCCGCACTAACCTCCCAGTTCAGCTTATTAAGCACTTGCGTTCCATCGGGATATAAAAACGAAAGATCATGCGCACAAATTGCAGAGTACTTCTCAGAAGAAGAGGGCTTCGTCTGCGTCGAGTTTATGTCTATCGGTTGCATGCGCAGCGCTCCTTTATCACCACAAAGCTTGGTGCGAAAAACAACACCGCACTCCATACATGCCACATACTTGGCGACACATTCATGACAGGATAAAAATGAAAACTGGAGACATTTAAAAGAGCACCCACACCACTCAATCCTAACAGCGCCACTACTACACCCAAACACAACGCATCTGTTCGTCCAAAAACAAAGCGCTTATACGTTGTGCGCACCGGTGCATATCCCCACCCACGCGCTTTCATGGCATATGCCGTTTCAAGCGAATCCTCCAACGTCCAACCTGCCAGCACGCTCAAGTGGCGAAACTGTGCTTGCAGAGGTTGAGACCTCTGTGCGGATGCGGCGCTGCATGCTTGATGTACTTCATCAATTTCGTGCCCTTGACGAACAAACTGAGGGATAAGACGACCAATCATAGAGATCATAATGGCAAGCGTTGGGGCGCGATTACCAAAAACCGTTTCCACCTTTTCGCTTGTCAAAAGCGAAGCAAAATCCCAAAACCACACCATGACCGCCATCAACAGCGCCCCCATGCAAAGCCCAAAAAGCAAGCTTTCTAAATAAAAAGCACGCATGCCAATACGAAAGAGTTCAGTTGATCCGGTAGACGAAAGCAAGAAATTCGCCACCGCAATTACCCCTACGCATACCAACTGCCAGCGCACAAATTGAAGCATTGGGCGCCAACCGCGCGTCAGCACACCAAAGGAGCACGCACCGCACAGTGAAAGCGCAATTGAAATCGGTTCAAGCGAAAGCATAGACAAAACAAGTACGCCAGCCATATATACAACCAGCACTAAAGGATGTAGGTGCTCAAGGAATCTCATGGCCTATCTACAAGTCTCCGCCCAGGTCAATTGTGTAAATCCACGTTACCGTATCACCGTTTTGCACGTACGCACTATTGCATCCAACAGATGGCGAAGCACCGTTAACAAAATAGAGCCACCCTGAACCACTCCCACACGCAAATTCAGACAGACCACCAATGGAGGAAACGTAAGAAGAGCTCCCCCCAACAGCAACCCCAGTTGCACAAAGTGCGTCATATACACTTGCCCCTTCGCGCAGCTCAACTGTCCCCCCTCCAAGCGATGACGGGTAGCCAAAAGGCACCGCGCGCGAACTATCAATGGCAACATGTACCGTGATAGTTGCAGGTTGCTCGGGCTTTGACACAGGTGTCTCTGGCTCTGGTGCTGGTGCCGAAGCTGCCTGCTGAGACGCAGGTTTATTGTCTGCACTCGCTTCATATGAGGATCCAGAATCTTCTGATGATGCTTTGTGTGATGCGTCATTTTGTTCGTCGCTTGTGTCAGGCGCACCACCCGGTGAGTCATCTCCAGTAACCGTATTTTGCGTAGATGCGTTTTGTGAGGTTTCATCTTGGCCCGACGTGTCTTCTGATCCCCCATCGGTTATACCTCCGGGCACCGTATCAGATGGCTTGTCCGCTTCAGTATCATCTTGAGCAGTGCCGGAAGAATCAGCATCTGTTTTGGACTTGCTCATGCTGCCTTGTGCCTGCTTGTCCGCATCCTGAGACTTGCTTTGTGTGTCCGAGTCAGAAACAGTTTCGGTGGGCGCAGCCAACTTAAGTGAAGCTGCATCGTCTTGTGCGCCTTTACCACCCAAACAAATACCACAAACCCCCAGCACCACCACAGCTGCAACCACGACACACGCCACAACTGCCGTGCGCCTTTGACGGTGTTGGTTGCTTGTTTCCGTAGTACTTTTTTCTTCGCTTGATGCTTCTAAATCTGAAGCAAGCGGAGGGGCAACTCTTTGCTCTTGAGGCTGGGGGGTTTGTGAGTCTGTCATATCGCAACCGTTCTTTATTAATCGTGCGTCTTAAGCGTGTCAGCCAAGCGCAGCTTTCGCAAACGCAATGCCGCCACGCAAGTTGCTCCGAGAGCACACATCGCCAGCAACGCCACACCAGCACTTACAGTATGATCACCAGTAGCGGGCATAGAAGCGGCTACCAATTTCTGATCCGCTGATTCTGATCCTTTTTGTGTATCAGAAGACGGCGAAGCCTCAGTTTTGTACTCTGGCGTTGTTTGCGGTGTTTTGTCTCCGCCTTCGCCATCAATAAACGAGTCGTCAGGAATTGCAGCCTGCCCCAAACGCGCTTGAGTATAGATGTTGTAAGGCAACCCCGTATTTTTGAATCCGCGATATGCCACCAGCGCGCGGAAGCCCTGCTCTGTAGCACCAGGATTGAGCTGTCCCGCGTAAACAAAACCATCATTTTGTGCCGACGCTTGACCCAGCAGCGCCGAAAGCGGCGTTGCTCCTGATTTAGTCACCCAATCGGTTGCCGGGTCTATCCCGACAGCACAAAGAGCAATAACTGCCATGGCAGTTGAGTTCGCATTTGTGGCAGGATCAACACCAAATCCCGTCGCGCCAAAACCGCCATCTTCGTGCTGCAATCCGTGTAGTGCATCTATGGCTCGACCTAAAGCTTTCGCTGCAGGCGCAGATGTTTTTTGATAAGGAGCCAAGGCGGCAATTACCATTGCAGTTACATCCGCATCAGCTGATGCTCCACGATAAGAGAAGCCACCATCAGGAAGCTGGTTTTTCAAAAGAGCTGCAATAAGCTCATCTTGAGTAAGTGCAGCGGTGGTAGGAACTTCATAGGGCCCACTTGCGTATGCCAAAAGGGTAAACGCCTGCACTGTTACCGGGGATGACGCGGTTACACGCTGAGCCATCTCATCTACCGCATTGAATACTCCCTGCCCATCGGGCACCTTTGTTGCGTCTTCGCCCACAGCCGTAAGCGCCAAAATTGTGCGCTGATACGCAGTCATTGCATTATCTGCGGCGGGTTCCTTCATAGCCAACGCAGCCGAATTTACAAAACCTAAGACATCAACATCTTCTGTTCTACCAAGCGCAGCCATATCCATGACTTGCCAAGCATCCTGAGTTTTTGCATAAGTGGAAGCAATAGTGGCAATAAGAGTATCTACGCAAGCTTGATCAATGGCATCGGGTGAAAGTGTCTCAGTAGGAGGCGTTGGAGTAATGGTGGGTTGGTTGCCTTCTCCCTCATTTCCTGGAGTTTTGTCATCTGCGGCTCCAGGAGCCTGTGATGCATAAAACTCATTCCAGCTGTGAGGGACAGCTGCACTGCTCAACGAATTCCATGCAAACTGATAACTCTTCTGATCTTGCAGCTTAATTTCGGAAAAAGACGTATCAGCATACGCACCATCATTAAAAATTGACCAGTATAAACTCGCCGAATAGTCAGCGCTATTCCAACCCGCTAAGGTAACACCGTCTTTAGAGGTTAGAGCGTTCAAATACAAACCGCCATAGCTTGAGTTTGTTGCTTCATATGAGTCTATGTCTTTTGTAGTTTGGGCATACGCAAGTAAGTCTTGCATGGTAAGCGTTGCAAGCGTCTTAGTAGGATCTTTGGCTTGCGCATCTGAGAGTACATCAGCTAATCCGTAGCGTTTGTTAACCCAAGTAGGATAGGTGACCTTGCCCGTTGTATAATCTGTCTGTGATCCTGCAACGATAGTCAGGGTCACTTGACCTTGGGAAGCATCAGCACCCGCCTGCAGCGTCTGTGCGGGATTATCTGCATAAAATGCCGCCCAATTATCAGGACAAACTGCCGAAGTGTACGTATCCCAAGCAAACTGATAAGCGTGATTTGCTTTGAGCGTTACTAGATCAAATGCCAAAGGCGTCTGTACACCATCTTCAAGAACCGACCAGAACTGGCTCAAATCGTAGTTTGGCGAATCCACGCCGGCATATGTCTCATCCTGCTTTGAAGTAATGGATACAAGATAACTCCCACCAAACGAAGAGGGCAGCGCTTCGTATCCACATAAATCTCCCGCTTGCACCGCCGCATCAAGCAAATCTTGCATAGTAAGCGTATCTAAGGTGCGATCTGTCCTTCCCGACGCATGGGCGGCAGCTAATACATCATCAAGGGTGTAATACTTGTTGACCCAGGTGACATACGTGGTTTCATTGGTGGTCCAATCCGTCTGAGTTCCCGCCATAACAGTGAGTACAACCTGGGCTTTTTCTGCATTATCTGCCTGAACGCTTGGCGTAAAAGATGCCCTTTCTTCAGGCTGCGCCCAAGCGTATGAAGGAACACATGACACGCATAACACGCAGGCAAGCAAACCAGCTATAAGTTTGCTCATCACCCCTTTGTTTCGCTGCAAATTAATCACCGTTTGTTTCTCCTTTCGTCTCTCCCTTTGAAACAAGACGGCGAAAATGTACAGATCAACTCAAGAGGCTGTACACAAAAAAGCTGCGTGCACCTGCCATATAACGACAGGCACACGCAGCCCGTATTCGCCACGCTTATAAGCCAGCAACAATAAGTAACCCTATAACACAATGGGTCTTCTTGTCTTAAGCTGGGTAGCACTCGCAGTATGCCGCCGCTTGTGCTCACACGCTTCCTGTAAAGTATTCTGGCTGATGAGCTTTTAAAATGCTCAATCACAGTGGCGGTACCGTGCGGGACTCTCACCCGACTTCCCTTTATCAGGATGTCTTGTTAGTGGGGGTAAGTATACCATGCACTCATAGAGTGTTTGCAGCTCAACTATGCATCTGGGTGACGCATCTGCTCCAAAATTTGCAAAGCAACGCGCACGCCATCACACGCGGCACTCATAATGCCTCCCGCATAACCTGCGCCTTCGCCGCAGGGGAATATCCCCGAGTCAACCTCTGGAACCAACTCTGACTGAAGATGTGTGTTGCGAATCATGCGCACAGGAGAAGAGCTCCGCGTCTCTGGACCGGTGAGAACCGCACCGGGATGAGCAAAGCCGTGAAGCTTTTTATCCAACAGAGGAAGCGCTGACACAAGAGCATCAGTTACAAACTGTGGCAGGTATTCGCGCGGGTCAACCTGTACCGTACCACGTGAATAGGTTGGCACCACGCATGCCGGCGCCTTTTCGTCGGTTTGCAAGAATGACCCCACCGTTTGAACAGGTGCACAATAGTCACCCTTATGCGCAAGGTGAGTAGCCGCATAGGCAGCACGCTCAATGCGCCGCTGAAACTCAACGCCAGCCAGCGGATGGTCAGAGCCAAAATCAGCTGGCTCTACGCTGACCAAAAGTGCACTGTTGGCATTAGTGCCTGCTCGCGCATATTCGCTCATACCATTGACAACAACAGTCTCAGGTTCGCTTGCAGCACACACTACCTCTCCACCCGGACACATACAAAAGGTGTAGACACCACGTGGCAAAGGATCGGTTTCGGTTGGCTGAAGATGCACTGCAAGTTTGTAATCAGCAGCCCCTAAGGCCGGATGCTGTGCGCTTTGCCCATACTGTGCTTCATTGATAAGTGCTTGAGGATGTTCAATGCGCACCCCTACCGAAAAGGGCTTTTGCTCAAGCGGGACACCGCTTTCATATAAAAGCTCAAAGGTATCGCGCGCCGAATGCCCACAAGCACACACCACAGCAGAAACATCCACCCACACACGCCTCTGATGACCCTTGCCGTCCAAAGCGCCTGCATGAGAAGCCTGTTCAAGGCATGCACGCACGACATGACCATCCTCAAAAGTCACATCAACAAATTGAGTATCAAAGAGCACTTCACCCCCTGCCGCTTCAATTTGACGGCGAAGGGTGCGCACGACATCAATGAGCAAATCGGTTCCGATGTGCGGTTTTGCCTTCCAAAGAATTTCTTCGGGGGCTCCAGCCTCAACGAACAGATTCAACACTTCAAAAGCGTAAGGACTTTTGATGTTGGTGGTAAGCTTGCCATCCGAAAAGGTTCCCGCTCCCCCTTCGCCAAATTGAATATTGGTCTGAGGATCAAAAGCGCTTCCCGCATTGAAAGCTTCCACTTTTGCTTTACGAGCATCAACGTCAGACCCACGCTCAACGACCAGTGGTCTCAAACCCGCGCGCGCGAGCACAAGCGCGCAGAACAATCCCGCAGGTCCCGTGCCCACGACAAGCACTCGTTCAGACGCACTCCAGCTTTCTGTTGCGCTATCAGGGTGAGCATCTTGGCACGCTATTCCCACAAACGGAACCTCTAAGCGCGCAGGTGACACAAAGGCTTTTACCTGGGTGCCTTTCAGAAACCCTTTACCGGCACGTTGAGCAAACTGGCTGATCAGTGTTTTTTCAAGATTCGCATCAAGATCTATACCGAGTGTAGCCACAAAATGCACATTCGTCTTTTTGCGCGCATCCACGCTGCGCTTGAGCACGCGCACCCGCATGATCTGATCAGGCGAGACACCTAAGCATTTTGCTGCCTCTTTGCGCATAAGCTTTTTTGCTGCTTCGTTTGCCAGTCCCGCATCAAGAGGCAATGGCACATTCGACACTTCAATCATAAGCGACTACACACCTCGCGCGCTGCACTCACTCCCGCCAAAAGCCCGCTTGCCCATGCCCAATGCAAATTAAAACCACCGCATTGCGCATCAACATCCAGCGCCTCTCCGCACGCAAAGATGCGCGGATTTGCTTTTGACTCAAGCGTTTGCGAATCAAATAATTCCGTCACAAGGCCGCCTCGCATAACTTGGCACTGTCGCTCATCCCCTATTCCTGCAACATGCAGCGTAAAATGCTTCAGTGTTTGCGCAAGCACCTCAGCCTCTTGCGTGCAAAGCGCTTGATGCGCATTGATTTTGGCAACCTTAACTACACTCTGAATAACCTTAGGAAGCAACAGCCCCCGCAATACCACATCAGCAGTTGGTTCAAAACCAAGCTGCATGCAACGCTGAGCGCGCTTGAGTATATATGCTGGCGCTTCATCTTGAGCAACAGTGGGTATGAAATCCAGTTCTAGTGCTTGATTTTTACCAAAGACGAAACGCGAGAGATTAAAGATGGCAATTCCTGAGACGCCGTAGGCACGAAAGAGCACCTCGCCGGGCTCAGAGGCAAGTGGTTTGCCCTCTGAGTCCATGAGCGTTGCACAACAGCGTACGCGAATATTATCAAGCGGTTTAACCAACGGTGATTCAACAACACGCAACGGACCGAGCACCGGCTGAAGCTCATAGCGCTGAGAGCTTGCTTCTGGCAATTTGAGCTCACGTATTCCTTTGCCGCCACACGCTACGATTATTGCATCTGCATGCGTTGTCTGGCCTGAGGAAAATAAAACGGAATACCCTTTATTGGCCTCAAACACTTCAAGCACCTGCTGCTTGCAGCATTCTTTTACCCCAAGTGCTTGTGCATACGAGCGCAACACATCAACTACAACTGAAGCTTTGTTAGCTGCCGGATATAGTCTTCCTTCAGATTCTTCGCGCCAAACTAGATTGAGGTTGTAGAAAAAAGTAAGCACAGCGTTTGATGTCTCAAGACCCTGCGGAGGTTTTGCCTGGGTATTTTGCGTTTTGGTTCCCCATGGCTGCGTGCGTTCCAGCGCGGCAAATACCTCTTGAACAAAGGGGCTGTTCCAATAGGCATTGGGGTTGTTATGCGCATTAGAAAAATTGCAACGACCGTTGCCAGTAACTAAAATACTCTTCCCTACGCGATCATCAACTTCGCACAGTTCAACCTCAACAGAGTCTTTCAAAGGCCCGGATGCCGAAATAGTACAAGCGGCTGCAATTGCAGCCGCAAGACCAGAAGCACCGCCACCTATAATGACTAGCTTGCTCATATGTAATGTGCAACTTCTTTCTTGTTACTTGCTTTCCAGCAAAGGAATGGGCGTATCGTCAATCTCTTCCAGATTATTGTCCCACACATAATGCTTTGTTTCGCGAGCAATCATACCAGACAAAATAAGTACAACTAAGATGTTTGGTACTGCCATAAGTGCATTAGTGATGTCAGAAATAGTCCACACCAAATCACCAATACCCACCGCACCTAAGAAGGCAATGATTACATAGATAACCTGATAAGGACGAATAGCACGCTTGCCAAAGAGATAAGTTACACAACGGTTGCCATAATATGACCAACCAAGGATAGTTGAATAGGCAAACATAACCATGCCCAACACCAAGATAGGTGTGCCAATGTAGGGTATTGAAGCAAAGGCTGCACTTGTCAGATCAGCACCCTGAGATATAGCACCTTCGGCCATAATCTCGGGATTTGCAAGCATTGTAGACACCAATACAATGCCGGTTAAAGCGCAGATAACAACGGTATCCCAAAAGGTACCCGTCATGGAAACAAGAGCCTGACGAGCAGGATTGCGCGTTTTTGCTGCAGCAGCAACAATAGGAGCTGAACCAAGACCTGACTCATTAGAGAACAAGCCGCGAGCACAACCAAACTGAAGCGCCATCATAAGACCGCTTCCTACAGCCCCGCCGAAAGCGGCCTTCGGAGTAAAGGCACATTCGCAAATCAAGCAAATTGCAGGCCAAATATATTCCCAGTTCATGCAAGCAATAACAATACATCCCAAGACATAAGCAATAGCCATGAACGGTACGAGTTTTTCGCACACGCGAGAGATAGACTTAATACCGCCAAAGATAACAAGTGAAACTAAAACCACCACAATCAGACCAATTACCCACGTGGGAATACCTTCTACATTTGAAGTAATGATTGAGGTCATAGCGCTTGACTGAACCGCTGAGCCAATACCGAATGAAGCGATTGCTGCAAAGAGTGCAAACGCACCGGCACCAAGTAATGCCCACCACGGAGTCTTGCCTTCTTTGGTAAAAGCGCGACGCCATGCATACATTGCTCCACCAAGCATAGCCCCATTGTGGTCTTCAACACGATATTTAACCGCGGCATATGTTTCTGCATATTTAGTGGCAATACCAAACACACCCGTCAGCCACATCCAGAGAACCGCACCCGGACCACCGGCCAAAATAGCAGTGCCAACGCCCACGATATTACCAGTACCAATGGTTGCAGAGAGTGCTGTTGTCAGAGCACCAAACTGAGAGATATCACCAGGAGTATCAGGATCTTTAGTAACCGAAAGCTTAATTGCTTGCGGAATCTTTCGCTGAATAAAACCTGTTCGGAAGGTAAAATACAAATGCGAGCCCAAGAGCATAATAATCATGGGCGGTCCCCACACAAAGGCATCAATGCTTGCAATTGCGTCAACAATAAAATCCATGCCGATCCACTTTCTTCTTTCCGGACAAAATTCCCCTCGGTATTCGCCACCAACTCCTGCTAGCAGGGTTTTCCCTGTTATGGGTGCGAATTGCGGAAAACCATACGGCGATTATAAAGTGGGCACAATTTTACAAACGTTTCCAACGAGTTAATTTCTGACAACGGGGCTTGATTTATCCCTACAGGCAATTATCGCGTCGTTTAAATCGCGCAGTATTACAAAGCGTAATCGAAATCAAGCTGTACATTGTAGCTATATCCAGGAAAATCCCGATCAAGCTGAGTCACGATTTTGTTCTTAAGCGCCTCTCCATCGCTTTTGAAGTCAATCACGAGATCGAAATAGCACGTCTTTGTTCGCTCATCAACAAAAAAGCCATGCGTTTGCATGATGGCAGACTCAGCATTCACCAGCTCAACCAACCGCTCGTGCATATCAGCAAACTCACCCGTAAGGTGTTCGGCATAAATACCAATGGCCATATCTATACCGGTCTGCATCTTAATGTCATCCGCTATTTTTCGCGTTAACACATGAATTTGGCATGCATTGAGATTGTCAGGAATCTCCACGAAAGCAGAACCGATAATCTCGCGTGGACCAAAGTCGGTCAGCACAATGTCATAAACACCTTTGACCTCGGAGTATTTTTCTGCGCATGCTTCAATTTCTTCAAAATACTGCTTATTTTCAGGCAATCCAATTATGGGATTAATCGCATCGCGCAAAACCTCAATGCCAGCTTTTAAGACAACCAGTGAAATAACCACGCCAACAATGCCATCAATGTTTATGTTGCCAATATTTTGAGCAAAAGCCACCACCAGCGTGCCTGCTGAAAGCACAGCGTCATAATTTGAGTCAACGCCAGAGGCAATAAGCGCTTCACAATCAGTCTTAGTTCCAAAGTGCTTAAACATAAGACCAATGAATATCTTTGCCACAATAGCAACCACAATAACGGCAATAGTAATAGTGGAATATACCGGAGTTCCTGGATGAATGATTTTGACAATTGATTCACGCAGAGAGACAAGACCTGCCGCCAAGATAATAACTGCAATTACAACCGACGTAAGATATTCCAAGCGTCCATAACCAAAAGGATGCGCCGAATCTGGACGACGCCCTGCAAGCTTCGTACCTACAATAGTGATGATTGAAGAAATGGCATCAGTTGCGTTATTGACGCCGTCAAGGATGATGGCAATTGAATTTGAAACGAAGCCAATTATCATTTTGAAAACCACGAGCAGCATATTGCCAACGATGCCATATATGCTTGCTTTGACAATCTGACCTTCGCGCAGCTTTTGCGCTGCAGGCGTGGCATCTAAAAGCGACGGAGTGGCTTGTTGGTTTTTCTTGCTCATTGCGGCTTGCCTCAATTGGTGAATTCGCTCTACATTGCGAAGTAGCTTGCGAAGTGGCGCTCTGCTCACCAATACCGATAGATATTGTAATGTACACCCTATCTTAGTAAGCGCTTTACTCAACTTACGTGGCTAAACTCACTTTGTTAATGACTCGTTGTTTGTAAGGAAAATGAGTGAAACCCTCACTCCGCAAGCGTATCACTTGCATACCTTTATCCAACGCTCTACAATACCGCTTAATGAATTCTGTTTCAGGGCGAGGTGAAATTCCTCACTGGCGGTAATCCACACGTTCGCTGTTTAAGTGATCACGCTGTGCAAGTCCGCGACCTTAGGACATATGTCCTAAGCTGATTTCGGTGAGATTCCGAAACCAACGGTAAAGTCCGGATGAAAGAGGCAGAGATTCGCGGTATGTGCCTATATACACATTTTGCTTGCGAACTTATTTTGGCCCGTATGAAGAATTCATAGGGGCTTATTTTTTTGGCCAGAATAACGCCCCTGGGAACCAGGCCAAAAGAGAAAGGGTTTCGCATGTCCGAACAAACTAACTATCAATTCAAAAACACCAATACCTGGTCAACGCGCCAATTGGTCACCATGGCACTTTTGTGCGCCATTGGCGTTTTGCTGTCCTTTATTGAGTTTCCTTTGCTCCCCGGTGTGCCGTGGCTTATGTATGACGCTTCCGCAATGCCTGCTATGGTCTGTGGTTTTGCCTTTGGTCCTGGTGCAGGTTTTGCTGTTGGACTTGTTTGCGCAGTTTTGCATGGCATTTTATTTGCTGACGTCTCTGGCGCCTTTATGAACATCTTAGTCGTGGCTGGCTTAGTTCTCCCTGCCGCTTTTATGTATCGCAAGATGCATACCATGAAAGGCGCAATTATTGGCCTTGTGCTCTCGGTTATTGCCGCCACCATTATGGCTATTATTGGTAATCTTATTGTGACACCTCTCTATCTTGGCGTGCCGTTAGATGCTGTTATTGAGATGATTATTCCCATCTTGATTCCGTTTAACCTAGCGAAAGCAACGATTAACTCAATCTTGACCATTATTGTCTATAAGTCCATCTCAAACCTTATCACCCCGAAGAAAAAGCAAGTTAAAGGACGTGCGTAACCCTATGCCACTCATTGAGTTTCACGACGTTTATTACACCTATGATGGTGAGTCTTTTGCCCTCAGCAACATTAACTTCTCTATAGAGCAAGGCGAATTTGTTTGTGTCTTAGGAGGAAATGGATCTGGCAAATCAACGCTTGCAAAACACATCAATGCGCTACTTTTGCCTGATCAGGGAAGCGTGAAGGTATTAGGCAAAGACACACAAGACCAAAATGAGACCTATTATATTCGCAGCCACGCCGGCATGGTTTTTCAAAACCCCGACGATCAACTGGTTGCAAGTCTGGTTGAAAATGATGTCGCATTTGGTCCAGAAAATTTAAGTGTGCCCACTGATGAGCTGCGCATTCGTGTAGCAGATGCACTTGCCAACGTCGGTTTGCAAGGCTTTGATGGCCGAGAAACTGCCTCTCTTTCAGGAGGGCAAAAGCAACGCGTTGCTATAGCAGGCGTGTTGGCCATGAAGCCCGAAATTCTCATTTTAGATGAGGCTACCGCAATGCTTGACCCACGAGGGCGCAAAGGGCTCATGCGCGTTTGTCGCGAACTCAATGCAGATGGCATGACTATCATCATGATCACCCACTATATGGATGAAGCAGCACAAGCAGATCGCATCATCGTCCTTGATGGCGGCGAAGTTGCCTGTATTGGCTCGCCTCAAGATGTCCTTACCCAGCACGAGCTCTTAGAGCGATTACATCTTGACCTTCCCTTCGCCGCCGAATTGAGTTATGCACTCGCGCATGCGGGGATTGACATAACCGCCACCGTAAATACCGATGAGCTTAAGGAGGAGTTATGCGCATTAGCTTTGAAGGCGTAAGCTTTTCCTATGCCAACCCCGAACATGCCGAAAAGCGCAAACGTCGTCTGAAGAAGCGCAAAGAAGCTGGTATTGTTGCCCCACCCGCATCCCTTGCTGATCACAAAGCTCCTGATTGGGGAAGTGATCCTGATCAAGTATGGGCGCTTTACGATATTACATTTACCGTTGAAGATAACGAGTTTTTAGGCATTGCCGGTCACACAGGAAGCGGAAAGTCAACGCTCATCCAGCACATGAACGGGCTTGTTCATCCCACGCAGGGACGCGTTTTGCTTGACGGTGAAGACTTGGCTGACAAAGCGGTCTTCAAGCGCTGCCGCGGTCAAGTTGGTCTGGTGTTTCAATACCCCGAACATCAACTCTTTGCCGCCACTGTTGCCGAAGACGTTGCATTTGGTCCACGCAATTTAGGGCTAGATGATGACGAAGTGAGAGCCCGCGTAGCCGAAGCACTCGCAAGCGTTCATTTAGATATCGATGAAATTGGTGAAAAAAGCCCCTTTGAATTATCAGGTGGCCAACAGCGGCGCGTGGCATTTGCTGGTGTTCTTGCCATGCACCCGCGCATACTCGTGCTCGATGAGCCAGTAGCTGGTCTTGACCCCGTAGCGCGCGAAGAATTCCTTTTACTTATCTCAGAGTTACACGCACAAGGAATCACTATCGTGTTGGTGTCTCATAGCATGGATGACCTCGCGCGTTTTGCTGACAGGATTTTAGTGCTTAACGCAGGAGAGCTGTTCGACCTTGATACACCTGCGGCAGTCTTCTCACGCGATGAAGAATTGCGAAAGATTGGTCTTGACGTACCTGCTGCGCAAAAGTTTGCAAATGAATTGCGCGAGGCTGGCTTTCATCTACCTGCCGAGCTTTACACCACCGAATCGCTTGCACACGACATAGCTCTTCAACTTGCATCAGCTTCTGAATCCGAGGTACGCGCATGAATGATCTTGCCGTCTTGGGACGCTATATACCGGGTACATCTGCTATTCATCGCATGGATCCCCGTGCGAAGCTTCTTGGATCTCTTGCGGTGATGGTAATCATTTTTATGGCGCAATCGTTTTGGAGCTTAGCGGTGTGCGCAGTTTTCGTGCTGGGATTCTTCGCCATTTCAGGCATTCCCTTTAAAAGCGCATTTCGCTCTATCGTGCCGCTGTTGTTTGTGGTTGTTATCACTGCGCTCCTTAATATCTTTTTCGTACATGAAGGCACCGTTGTATTTCAGTGGGCCTTTATTACCATCACGACAACCGGTCTTATCAAAGCGGTCTTTTTAGCTATTCGTTTGGTTCTGCTTTTACTAGCAATGAGCCTCCTTACTCTTACAACTGCCACCCTTGATATAACTGATGCATTTGAATACTTGCTCAAGCCGCTGACAAAACTCGGCGTACCAGCGCACGAGCTTTCCATGATGATGGGTATCGCGCTGCGCTTTTTACCACAGTTTATTATTGAGCTGCAAACTATCTATCGTGCCCAGGTCAGCCGTGGCGCACAGTTTAAAGATGGCAAGTTGTCCATGGTTCGTTCGCTGACAATTCCTCTGTTTACGAGCGCATTTCGACATGCTGAAACGCTCTCGCTTGCTATGGATGCACGTTGTTACCACGGCGCAGAAGGTCGCAGTCGCCTCAAACCGCTATCTTATAGCGCCCTGGATAGAAATGCCGTATTTGTGCTCATCTTTATGCTTCTGTGCGTTATGAGCGCCAATTTTATTCCGCAAACGTTTTAGAAAGGCTTCCCTATGAATGGAAACGAGACTATTGTTGATTATCTGACCAGCGTCAATGCGTGGTATCTTGCCACCTGCGAAGGCGACCAACCTCATGTTCGCCCTTTTAGCTTTGCCGCACTCCAAGATGGCGAAATCTGGTTTTGCACCGCAACGAGCAAGGATGTCTACCAAGAGCTGCTTGCAAATCCTAAGTTTGAACTCACGGCTTGGCGTCCCGGTCGTGGCTGGATTATCATGCGCGGCATTGCTGATCTCAACGATCGTGCTGATGCTCATACGAGACGTGCTGGTTTTGAGCATATGATTGGTTTGGGTGAGAGCTGGGAAGACGAGAATGATCCCCGTCTGACTTTTTTCACGGTGCAAGAGCCACAAGCATGGCTTTGCGATATAGATGGAACCTGGACGCCTATCGACCTTTAATCCATTAGTTGTCCAATATACAAAGAAGCCCGGTCCGAACAAGAATGTTTGAACCGGGCTTCTTGGTGTCTTATGAGTTACGCTTACTCAAAGTCGTATAAGTCGCTGGTTGCTTGCTTGAAGTCTTCATAGACCTCTGCAGCAATAAGTTCGTCTTCAACCAATTCAAACTCAGCAGGCTGACCGTCTTCATCAAGAGAGGTAACCTCCAAAAGAACTATCTCCCCTGACGAACCTGCAGGGTCTTCTTCAGTCACTGGAAAAAAGAATCCATACCTGCGTCCTTCGTGCAGAATGAGACCTAAAAACTCAAGATCAACGCGATCTCCTGCCTCATCCTCAAGCATCACAATGATGCCTTCTTCAGTGGGCGGACAAAAGTTTGGAGCGCTTCCTGTACGCATACCTTGCCCCTTTCTATCCTGACTACTGCTTCTTTTCAGGACGTTTACGACGCTTGCCTTTGGCCGGCTTAGCAGATGTTTGCTTTGCCGAGGATGCACCCGCTGGCTCTTTTGAGGGTGTTGCGCTAGCTACCTTCTTGGCTTCTACGCTTACGGTTGCACCCGCGCTTGCACCTTTAGTGCTCACACCTTGCACGCTAACAGCATGACCTTTGCCTTCAGCTGGAGCAAGTTTACCAAATTCAAAGCGACCAATCTCGTTACCGTATTTCTTCTGCAACTTTGCATATTTTGGCTCGCGCGTCTTCCAAAGTGCAAACAACGGGCATGCCACCGCAATTGTTGAATAAGAACCAAGCGCCAAACCAATTGCCATAGCAAAAGCGAAGTCCTTGAGCGTTTCGCCGCCAAAGAACAGCATAGCCAAAACCGGAATAAGCGAAGAAATAGTGGTATTCAAGGAGCGAATAAACACCTGATTGATAGAGTGGTTTGCCATCGTCATAAATGAGCACTTAATGCCAGAGACATCCTTCATGTTTTCGTTTATGCGATGGAAAACAACAACGGTGTCATAGAGCGAATAACCCAGAATAGTGAGCAATGCCGCAATGGTATTCGGGTTAACTTCGCGTCCAACCAAGGCGTACACACCTGCAACCACGATAAGTACGTGCAGAAGTGAAACCACTGCCATAAAGCCCATCTTGTATTCAAAGCGAATAGCAATGTAGATAATAATCAAAATAATGGACACGAAAAATGCGATAAGCGATGCCTGAACGACGCTTGCACCCCAGTCGGGACCTATGGTAGTGACCTGGAAACTCTCCGTGGAAAGCCCTAAGGTATCCGCCACTTGATTTGCGTGCGTTGCGGCTTCTTCAGGGCTTGTTGTAGTGGTGCGAACCAAGAAGCCTTCTTGACCGTCAGTATTGGTAGTTTGGATAACCGCATCAGGTTCATCGGCTTCGTTAAATGCATCACGCATCTGTTCGATAGAGATATCTCCGGTATTCTGGAAGGCAATAGAGGTACCACCAACAAACTCAATACCAAAATTCAAACCGCGAATACCAATGAGCGCAAGCGAAAGTACTACCGCAACCGCGGCAATGGTCATGAAAATCTTACGATAGCCTAAGAAATTAATGTCTCGCTTAATAAAACGACCGCGAGGATGACGCGCTTGCGCTTCGGCAGCCGCCCCTGCTTTACCATCGCGTGCCTCAGCAATCTCAGCAGATTCTGCCGGGTTCATCTCTTGCGCGGTTTCTGCAGCAGCTATGGGTTGCCCTTCAGCTGTTGCCAGAGCTTTGTAATCTGCAGCAGCTTGCAACGAGTCATTAATACCCCAGAAGCCCGGATTCTTTGCGATAACACGAGGCGCCAAAACGCGAATGAGTGGCGCTTTGAAAATCAACATCATGGCAATGTCGCAGAAGATGCCCAGTGCCAGCGTCATGCCAAAGCCCTTTACCGAAGCTGCCGCCAAGAAGAACAGCGACAGTGCAGAAACCAAGGTAACAAGGTCGGCGTCAATTGATGTCAAGATTGCATGCTTTACACCAGTGATGGATGCTGCGCGCACGCTTCTGCCCATACGGATTTCTTCACGGAAACGCTCTACCGTCAAAATGGAAGAGTCAGCTGCCATACCGATGGTCAAAACGATACCTGCAATGCCAGCAAGCGACAAGCTAAACAAACCAAACGCTGACAAAGCCGCCAAAATACCCAGATACAAAATGGCGAACACTGCCATAGCTGCACCCGTAATAATGCCCAGACCACGATAGAAGAACAGCAAATACAGAATAACAATGATCATGCCAATAGCTGCCACCAGCACGCCTGAAGCAAGTGCATCTTGACCCAAGGTCGGTCCAACAACCTGGCTTTGAGCATACTCGAAGTTCACGGGCAGCGAACCAGACTCTAGGACGGTCTGCATGTTGCGAGCTTCATCAAGGGAATATCCACCGGTAATTTGGACTTGGCCATTCGGGATCTCGCTTTGTACTGCGGGTGCCGATTGTACTTCGTTGTCCAAAATGATGACAATTTGACCATGCGTAGCTGCCAATTCTGAGGTTGCCTGAGCGAACGCCTTCGCACCTTCGCTGTTAAGCGTGATGTTAACTGCATAATCACTTGCTGTTTCAGAGGTGCGCCCAATGGATACACTGGTGATTTCTGAGCCGGTAACAAGCGGCGTATAGGTTCCTGGCTCAACGCTGAGATGCTGTACTTCGCCTGTAGGAAATGACATACCAAAATCATCGGTATATGTACCCATGGTGCCATATTCGCCTTTTTCAATTTCCTCGCGAACTGTCTCATCGGTAAATGAATCAAGACGAGCAAAAACCAAACTACCTGTTTTGCCAATGGTGTTTAAAGCCTCTTCGGTATCAGACAAACCTGGAATTTGCACCAGGATCTGGTCGGTACCTTGCACCTGCACAACCGCCTCTGAAGCGCCCAGCGCGTTGACGCGGCTTTCAATAATGGCGCGCGAACTTTCCATCTCTTCATTTGTGACGGGCTCACCATTTGTACTATGAGCCGTCAGCACCACCGATAGACCACCTTGGATATCAAGACCTTGGTTGATCTTTTCTTGCGGAGGGGTGAACAAAAAGATTGAACCAATAACCAAAAGGGTGCTTAAAACCAAAAGCCAAACGTTACGACGATTGGTTGAGGTTGTTGCTGATCGCTTCTTCTGACCAGCTTGAGATGTTGCCATAGCAAACTCTCCTCTATGTCTTCCTGCAGTGATAATGAGCGCCCATTTCCCTCAGCAGGACGCCTGAATTCCAACTTTCCTATTGTGCCATAAAATCTATCTCATTTAAGAAGAATGCATAAACTATGCAACCCTTTTTTCCAAGAACAGATCCCTGATTTAGTAGTCTTGCGCAGCTTCAGAAGCCATCCAATTTTGAAGGAATTGATCATACGAATCATTGAGCACAGCCTCACGAGCGCGACGCATAAGATCAATAAGAAAATGCAGATTATGCACTGAAAGCAAAATTGCACCGAGCATCTCATTTTGCTTAACCAGATGACGCAAGTATGCACGAGTGAAGTTTTGGCAGGTCGAGCAAGTACATTCGTGATCAAGCGGCGTAAAATCATGCGCATACTTTGCGTTGCGAAGATTCATGCGTCCCGTACTTGAAAAAGCAGTACCCATGCGCGCTGTACGCGTCGGAAGCACGCAATCAAACATATCAACGCCCTCGCCCACCGCACGAACCAGGGTAGTAGGATTTCCTACCCCCATCAGATAACGCGGACGATCTTCAGGAAGCGCGCGTGCCACTTCACCGAGCGTCTCAAACATAACTTCATGATCTTCGCCCACCGAATAGCCACCAATTCCGAAGCCACCAAAGCGTCTACCACCCGCATTCACGCTTTCATCCTCTATAGCACGCAAGCGCGCGATTGACTCCAGGCGCAAATCAAGATGCATACCTCCTTGCACGATGCCAAAGAGCGTCTGATCAGGTCGTTTGTGAGCATCCAAACAACGCTTCGCCCAGTTAGCAGAAAGATCAACCGCGCGCGCAACAAACTGTTTTGTAGCCGGATACGGAGCGCACTGATCAAGCTGCATAGCAATATCGGCACCAATGAGCTCTTGGATGTGCATGTTTTCTTCAGGTGTCCAACGAATTTTCGCTCCATCATAAATAGAACGAAAGGTTAAGCCGTCATCGTCAAGCTTAACGGTATCAGCAAGTGAAAACACCTGAAAGCCACCTGAGTCAGTAAGCATCGGCCCTGAGTAGTTCATAAACTTATGAATACCTCCCGCCTCTGCCACAAGCTTTGCACCGGGGCGCATGGAGAGATGATAGGTGTTCGCCAATACAACTTGAGCGCCAAGAGCATGAAGTTGATCTGGAGTTATGCCCTTAACTGTTGCAGAGGTGCCAACTGGCATAAACATGGGGGTCTGAAATGATCCGTGTGCAGTTTCATATGTCAGAGCACGCGCATGTCCACTACGCGCATCAATGGTAGTGTCAAACAATGCCATCTTAGTTTCTCCCTTCTGCGACAACCGCATTCTTAACTTGAGCAGGGTTTGCACAGGATGGGAATGTATTTACCCACGATGCGAAATCTTTTAATGTACCGTGAGGCAGCGTACTCAAGTCAAAACCAACCGGGTCAATCAGGTTGTCGGTCACCACATAGGCATCAGCCCCAAGTTTGCAAAATGCCAAATCTTCGACGGTGTTATTTCCCACCATAAGCACCTCATCTGCCGCTATATTAGAAAGGACGCCAAGCACTTCTTCGTAATAGCTTGTATGAGGCTTTGTGGAGGTTGAATTATCAAAGGTCGTAATATATTCAAACAGCGCAGGATCCACCCCGGCCCACGCAAGCCGCCACTCAACCGCTCTTCGCGGAAACATGGGCATAGTGGCAAGCAGCAGTGGGTACCCCTTATCAGCAAGTGTCCTCACTGCTTCTGCGGCCGCAGGATTAGGTGTGACCACTTGACCAAGCTTGCCAAATTCGTCCTCATAAAAGCTTAAAAAGACCTGTTCCCAATCGCATGCATTCGGGTCAACAAAACAAAAGAACTGCTCCCAAAACGCGTCTTCATTGGTGCGACCATCGCTATGGGTTGCCATCGCTTGTATGCCAGCTTTCATTCCCAAAATGAAATCATCCCACTTCACGCCGTAGCGAGCGACATATTCACCCAAAAGCTTAAAGTAGCCATTCATGAATTCATCCAAGTCCATCGGCAAAAGCGTTCCATCCAGATCAAAACATATCGCGCGATATGAGTGCTCTGGAGCTTGCAACGTACCAGACATAGAGATCTCCTTGTTTCATGTGCACTGTTCGATAAAAGTCTGTTGGGTAGTATAGGCTATTGCGCAGTCGTGCTAGTATTACCAGCGGACAAAAGGAGTAAATAGGTATGAAGCTGTTACTACATGCGTGCTGCGGACCGTGCTCGCTTGAGCCAGTGCGCAAGCTGCAAGAAGCAGGGCATGACCTTACAATCTACTACGCAAATTCCAATATTGCACCCGCCGACGAATACGAAAGGCGCCGTGAAGTGCTGTGCAGCTGGGCAGACGAACAGCGCCTCCCCGTCATTGAAGGCTCTTACGAACCCGCTGCTTGGGAGGCGGCTGTGCATGATGCGGTCTGCTCACGCAATCGCGAAGAACGCTGTCGTGCATGCTATCGCCTTCGATTTCGTCAAAGTGCTGCCTATGCGGCTTCGCATGGTTTTGAAGCGCTTGGCACCACCCTATCAGTCAGTCCTTACCAATACACTGACATCATCAAAGAAGAGCTTGAGGCTGCAGCAAAAGAGGCACACCTCACACCACTCTTTGAGGACTATCGACCCTTTTATGACGAAGCTACGCGTCGCAGTAAAGCGCTGGGAATGTATCGTCAAAACTGGTGTGGATGTCGTATTTCTGCAGCTGAAGCTGCTGCCGAACGCGAAGAGCGCAAGGCTGCTCGAGCAGCAGCTCGGGCAGCACATGCCGCTGAACATGCGGCAGAACGCGCCGAAGAACAGGCGGCACAAATGGCTCGCAAAGCGCAGCGTGCAGCCTACGACAAAAAACAGCAGCGCAAACGCGAGATCCTAAAACAAATACGACTTGCCAACAAAGCACAAGAACAATCTGAGGCAGAACCCACGCCACGCACGCATAATTGATCGTGCAACAGACTGACCGAATATCGACGACAAGGATTTACCTGACATGAAGACCGATGATTTTGATTACGAGCTTCCCTCGGAACTGATTGCACAAGCGCCTGCCCAAGTGCGCGATGCATGCAATCTTTTGGTAATGAATCGCGAAACAGGTCAGGTGGAGGACTGTATTTTTTCCGATATCGTTAACTACCTTCGCCCAGGAGACCTTCTCGTTGCAAATGAAACGCGCGTCTTGCCTGCAAGGCTGTTAGGAAGTAAGCGCAATACCGGTGGGGCAGCCGAGGTTTTTTTGCTGCGAGAGACCGGAGGACCTGAACCGCGCACCAATCGTCTTGCCTATTGGGAGGTGCTTGTTCGCCCTGGTAAACGACTTAAACCCGGAACAGGCGCAGTGGTGGATTTTACTAATGACGCCGGAGAAGTTGTGTTAAGTGCCGAAATTATTGATTGGGCGCAAGGTGCACAAAAAGGCGAACGCGTTGCTAAACTTACCACCGATCTACCTTCACTTGACGAAGCTCTCCATGCTGTCGGACACACACCTCTTCCGCCTTACATTCGCAATTACACCGGTGACGAGGAGCTTTATCAAACGGTGTATTCGCGCCGCGAAAGTTCTGCAGCCGCCCCAACGGCGGGACTTCATTTCACGCCGGAACTTATCAATCGTTTGCGTGAGATGGGTGTTGGCTGGAAAACGGTTGAGCTAGAAGTTGGTCTAGACACATTTCGCGTGGTAGACGAAGAAGATCCCACTAAGCACACCATTCACACCGAGTATTACACTGTTTCGCAAGACACCATTGATGCCATCAATGAGACACATGCACGCGGCGGTCGCGTTGTTGCAGTGGGCACAACGAGCGTTCGCAGTCTCGAGAGCGCCTGGGATCCGGAAGCCAACGGTGGCGAAGGCGGCCTCACTCCACGCGATAGAGAAGCAACTTCGCTCTACATTCTGCCTGGCTATGAATTCAAAACTGTAGATGCGCTCATCACTAACTTCCACGTCCCACGCTCAACGCTCATGATGCTCGTGAGTGCCTTCAGCTCACGCGAACACATCCTTGCCGCCTACAATCACGCCATCGAAAAGCGCTATAGACTTCTGAGTTTTGGCGACGCTATGTTTATTTGCTCGGAATAGACGTCGCCCCCTACACATAAGTAAGCAAAAGCCCGGCCTCTTAGGCTTCCACTTGCTGGAAACCCAAGAGAGCCGGGCTTGCATCGCTTCTGCATGCGTGAGCGCAAAGCGCAGGGTGTGCAACCTACGCACTCATGCGGCGCCGCGCAACAAGAGCCACACCTAAGGCCGCTATTCCCAAACCGCCAACTAACGCGTAGTCAACATCACCTGTGTCAGCCAAGTCAGTTCCGCTACCAGAATCAGTTTCAGAGTGCGGCAACGGCGTCAGAGTTGATGTCGAAGGATTATCACCGGGTGTTGACGGATCATCAGGATTGTTGCCAGGTTCATCACCTGGTGTTTGACCAGGGGTTGGATCGGGGGCGTCAGGTGTCTTAATGAGCACTTCATTCGAGTCATCAGGATCCCCTTCATTGCCGTGATCGTCCGTAGATGTCACCGTACCCATGTTAACCCAGGTTGTTGGCTCATCAACTTCAGGCACTACCACATCAAAGGTAACCGACACCGAGCTCTGCGCCTCTAAATCGCCCACATTCCAAACCAACTGTCCATCGGCAAACACTCCATCATGACTTGCCGACCCCTCAACATAGGTCAATCCTTCAGGAATCATGTCGCGAACCACCACATCAAACGCCGGACCCTCGCTGTCATTGTTGACCGTCAAGCGATACGTCACCACATCTGCTGGCTTAACATTGAGCACATCAGAGGTAAACTCACCGCCATTGAGTGATTGCTCTTTTATGATGCTTAGTTCAGCCTCAGGAGGACGAACGCCACGAATGTTCCTAAATGCCATTACATGCGTGCCACCAGCAACAACATTGCCTTCAAACGTGCCATCAGCAGGTCGCGTATAGTAGCCATCCGAATTGGCCTCTTGCTCTATCACCTTATAGGTAGTGCCCTCTGGCACGCCCAAAATACGCAACTCTTCAGCATGTGAAAGCATTAAGATGTCGCCGCTTTTCACATAGCCCGTGCGATCGCGTCCGTAGTAGTAGTAATCATCAGTCAGCTCGTTACCCTTCGGATCATACAGGCGAACCTCAAAATGATAGTTACGAAGATAATCTTCTGCAGGTACATCTTGACCAGACACCATCTTTGAAAGTACCAGCGTACCAATACCCGGCAACGTTGGATCTTGGTCTGTTACCACAACCGTATTAACCAATGAGAACAAACCTGTAATATCCTGCCCCGTCAAATCGTCCTGCTCAGCAGTTGAATAGTACGGGTCATCGGGATCATTGTGATAGTCGTAGTCTTGTTCTACGCGCGCACGAATATAGCCGGTATCAGAAACAAAGAACGGTTGATAATTCTTGCCACCATCAGAATCATGCAGACCATAGTCAATAGTCGCATTGACACCATAATGAAGATCCATAGAACGCAAGAGCTTCACTTCATCGCCCGTGAGCGGAAGCTCGGTATCTTTCCAGCCGTCAATAGCAAATGAATCTGAATCTTGGTGCTGTGCAATTGCAGTAATGTCACGAAGGGTAACATTAACATCACCTTCAGAAGCGTATTTCACCATGGTTTGTGCCAGCTTACCAACACCTGCCATAACCTTTACGCCATCATCTTCAGATCCTGCATCGGCATAGATTGAATACACGCCAGCTTTCACTTCAATAATAGCTGGATTAATCTCACAACCAGCCGGAGCGCTTACTTCGCGCAACCAATAGCTGCGAGCAACACCGTCAAGGCGTGTGTCCGGCCAGATCATATCTCCATAACCCGCAACCGCACCCTCATCGTGTGATGCATGCGCCTGACGGGGCTCAAATACCAGCATGCCCGACTGGCCTGCAACATCGGCCGTCTCGCCCTGAGAAACAGCACGAGAAACATCATTTGCCTGCGCATCTTCGTAGGACTCATAGAGCGCAAACACCGCACCATTTCTTGGTGTACCGCTTTGGTCAACCTTCACAACACGCAATTGACGCTGCTCATTTGGAATGTAAATGCGCGAACGGAAGTCACGAATGAATGCTTTAATATCCAGCGGACAATAGCCTCGCTGCTCTACTGGATCAGGCTCTGGGTTAATGGCGTTCACAATTTTGTCGTAGTGCTCGCCGCGCTCCCCTCCGTCAGCTTCAATCGCTGCAGCCACCTTAGCACCAAGCGCTGCATATCGTTCTTCGCTTGTCATATTATGCAATTCTTCAGGCGTAATCTCCAACGCATCTGCCAATTGAGCAGGCTTGATAATTGCATAGAAGTTGCGCATATCACCATCAGGATTTTGCAGCAAATAACGATCTGCACGACCTGGGAGGTTTTCCAGATAGCCCGTTAAGCGGTTTTCGTCATCATTCCAATCCAAATACCAGCCCGTGGCATGACCTCCTGTTTTCTTTGAATTATGAACAACGCCTGCTTGCAAAAGCGCACCATTGAGTGTCACAACACGCGCCGCACGCTTTATCTCTTCATATTCGCTATCACGCGCTTGCTCGTAATGTACCGCCTTAAAACCAGAAAGATTATCTCCATAAAGCGGTAGCCACTGCGAAGACCCGTTTAAAGTCTCGCGAATCATTGGAACAACAACAACCAATCCGTCCTCTTGCACATCTACCGGAACAGGATCGGTACCCGGAATCTTATCAACAAGACCGCCATCTTTTCCGATCTGGCCATAGAACACCGAACCAACATTGCCAGTAATACTGCTAACAAAGCTTGCGTAAGCACCAGTCTGATAGCGATTATTTACGACAAGCATGGTGTATTGCGGTTCAAAGCGCAAAAGTAAGTCTTGCGGAGTTGACTTATAACCAGCCGGAGCTTTTGTCTCACGAAGAATGTAGAGCAGCCCTTCCCCTGTTTCAGCGTTATAGCGATCCGAGAAGTTGAAAGGGTCGACAACTTCTTGGGCTCGGGTAGTCAGGTCTTCAAAGCGCGCAACACCTGATGCGTCAGTCACAAGATGCGTTAAAGCTCCACCAACAATTTCAACATCATCAAGCGTAAAGCTGGACGTGTTAGATATCGTTGGAATTGTGCCATCCTTCGGGCGAACCGCATAGAGGTCAAACTCAGCACCCTCAAGCGGGTCTCCATATTGGTCAACCTTGTAAATCTGCTGATAAAGAGCGGGCTGCAAGTTGAAGTTCACCGCAATAGATGAGTCGTAATTGCCGCGCTCTAGGTAAAACAT
Source organism: Adlercreutzia agrestimuris (assembly GCF_943193125.1). Classification (GTDB taxonomy): domain Bacteria; phylum Actinomycetota; class Coriobacteriia; order Coriobacteriales; family Eggerthellaceae; genus Xiamenia; species Xiamenia agrestimuris. Next base: position 90,801 of record NZ_CALPCX010000004.1, on the reverse strand, counting down.
CTTTAACGTATGGCTTGTATTAGATGCAAAAGTGTTTCCTTTCCAGCGCTCAGTATCAAGGGCGTTGGCTGCGTCAAACTGGTCATAGAGATTAGTTTTTATAACTGCGGCTGCCTCGGGATCGCCAGGAATACCATTAGTATCGAAAGCAGGACCCAAAAACACATCGCCCGTTGCAAAGTTGATCGTGCCAAAAATTTCGGAGTGAATGCCACCCATATCCAGCACGAGCACATCATCAACAAACACCCAAACATCATCGTCTCCGGCAAATTCAAAGACCATGTCGTTAGTGCCTACCTTGCCATCAACAGGCTGCCTAAAGGTTGTTTCAAGCGTCATACCGAGATGATGGTTAACGGCTTCTTCATTACCCTGGCTATTTGCATTCATGTTGTTTACTAAATTACCTGAGCCATCAACCTTAAAAGCCTTTGCTGCAGAGTTGAAGGGGAAGAAATTACCCGGCTTACCGCTGTCGGTGCGGTTACCAGCAGGCTGATCATATAAAACGAAATGCCCATCACTTTCAATTTGTCCCTCGTCGTTTTCCACCGGATCATTAACAAATTCAGCGAAGTTATTACGCATGTCGTATGAGTAATAACCCTCATCATTCATCTGGAAAAGACCTGTAACATTTTTATATGAGACCTTACCGCCTACCTCTTGATCGGGGTCGAAAAGATATTGCAATGAACGAATGTCTTCTGAGAGGTCATAGCCCGACCAGTCCACACCGTAAGCAGTGGGATTGTTAACAAACGTCTGTTTTGTGAGCGCTGCTGCTGCAGCGTTTCCTTGAGGAAAGACACTAAAATCCAAATCTTTACCTGTTGTAGCTACTGACAACGCATTTGCTTGCACAACAGGATCAATGTTAAATCCATACACAGGATTGAAATTAGCATTTCCTTTAGAAGAACCAAGGCTCGTAGTAAAAAGCGGTCCGGCATTGCCATAAATCATTTCACCAGTGCCGCGCCATGCAGTGTTATATTCTTTAGGATTTGCGCTCATGCCCGTTTCAGGATCATTGCTAACGACAGGGTAGCCTGAAGCCGAAAGTCCAGATTCTACGATGCCCATCATGCCGGGGTTTTCTTTGGCAATTTGGCCATAGCTAGCAACAAGACCTTGATTCCAATATCCCAAATGCCGCATACCATCACCAAAGGTCAGCAAGCGACCTCGGTTAATATTGTTTTCACCTGTCAACCATGTCTCATAATTATCGTAAGGCGGTTTAGCTCCAGTGCCACCTACAACATCAACAACCAAACTATCAAGCTTGCTTGTTTTTCCTGTTGAATAATCGAACAGATTAATAACGGTGTTATCTGGATCAATCCCTGGCACAATATGCGCCTGCAATTGATCTTGCGTCAGTTCCGCATGTGCTTGCTCAGGAATAGTCGGAACGAGCAACAGTACTAACCCCAATGCTAGGACGAAAGCACAAACTCGTTGGCTCACCTGTTTTGACACACTGCCCATAGTTATACCCCTCTCTTTTCGCAAAGATAGCAAAAGATACTGTGTCAACAGCCAATAAGTTGTCGTCTTAGAAAGGTGCGCTTCTCTCTCGAAAGCGCACATTCTCTCTCAATATTTTACTCTTATAGATTTAATTTATAGCATTATTTATAAAGTAGATTAAAACAGTGTGAGAAAAAAGTTGTATATGGTGGCAAAAAACCCGCATTTCTAACAAATTATTCGATAATTCACTCGGCATAGAGCTCTCATTGCATGCCTCAGAGGGGTCAATATGTACGCTTTAGCAAAGAAGCTACACGAATTATCAAAGGGGTGTTTACACAAACATTCGAGCAAACACCCCTCAAAACCTAGCGAACTACTACTGTTGCAGCGGCATTGCCTCCTGCTTGCATGGTCTGGGTACGCAATCGCCCAATCAAAAGCGACACGCCAAAAAGCGCCAGCGTAAACAGAAGCATCACCGCCCAATCCTGAGCAACAGCAAACAACTCCTGAGAACTTGGGTTCGCACCGAAATGTGCCGCCTGCGAACAAGCGTCGTTATACCAATAGCACGGTAACCACTGGGCAAAAGCTCTAATTTCGGGCGCCAATAATTCCAACGAAATCCATGCGCCGCCCAAAAACGAAAGTACCAAACCCACAATGTTGCCAACAGCATTACACATGATATCAGCGGCTCCCATTTGCCCAAGCAAATAACCAACAGCCAAAGGAATGAGGCAAAACACTAATACTGACAGCGCGCACCACACAAGAGCTATTGCACCCATTTGCTCTATTGCAGCAGGGAAAGCAACAACTGCAAGCATAAATGTCCATGCCCATGCAATGAGTACAAACATCAAACAAGAAAGCGCCAACTGAGCGTTATAAGAAAGATACGACAGAGGCGAAACAAGATTTCTTCTGCGCACATCTACACGGGAAAATGTTGAGCATAACATTCCAACACAAACGACAATTCCTGCAAAAAGCGAATACGTTGACCACTGTAAGTAAAATGTCAGTTGGTCAATTGCACTGACTTTTGAAGTGCTTTCAATAAACGAAACCGACACTCGGTCAGACAGTATTTCCTGAGCATCTGTCGTAAGCTTATCCAAGCTGGCATCAGGATACGCCAGCATTAAAGACTGCATGATGCCGAGGTAGTTTTCTACTTGTTCGTTAACAAACCGCCCTTCCAATGAATTGAAACTAAACGCCATATCCATCATGGGCAATGCCGCTTGTTCTTGCACTGCCTTTTCAAAACTTGCCTGATAGCCATGAGGAATTATGAGAAGATAATCAATCTCCCCCTTTGCAACTGCATCTTGAAATGCCCGAATATCGTCTGCAACCTCTACACGCTCGCCCGATAGATTAAGCGCATCAATAATGCCATGAGATAGTTGGCTTTGATCTCTGTCCACGACCGCATAGTCTGCGCGCGCTAACTCAAATTCAGACGACTGACTCCCAAAGTCAAAACTCCACGCCATGAAAAGCCCCATAAAGCTCAGTCCCACAATGTAGACAAGCGGAAAAATCTTATTGCGAAAAATGACATTGAGCGCACATTTAAAGACTTGCATAGCGCTGCCTCCTTAAGGACTGAACCGAAAGCGCAAAAAAGACAAGTGTCATTGCCATTAAGATCACAAGATGACCTATGAGTGGCTCGTATGAGTCGTAGTAGGTAATGCTATAAAACGACTGCGAAATTTGTGCTGCAGGATTAATCAACTCAAGCACAGGAGCGGTTTTTGCAACAGCGTCAGCAAGCTCCATAGTAGGCTGGCCATACAACCCCGCAAAGAGCGATGCAAAACAAACAATTCCTGTTAAAAGACCACTTTTACCATCTTCGGGTATTTTTGGAATGGATGAAATTGCACAGCCAAGCGCCGTTGCCAAAAGAGACGAAAGCGCAAGCACAATTAAAGCTGCAAGATCTCTGCCACCAAAATCTATCTGCGCGACAAATCGCAAGTACATAAACGTCACACACAAACAGGCAAAACAAAGCATCCAGCATGCAAAAATTGTCCCAGCAACCGTCTTAGCGTGCGTCATTGCCCCAATCGCTCGCCTCGCTCCAAGACTTGAAATATTGGGCTTAAGAAGCTGAATTGCCACTATGCCTACAGAGCCACCAAACAAAGACGCCATACCCAATAGTGCAAAGTAGAAGCGTATAGTTTCTTGAGGATGATGCACAGTGAGCTGCACCTGTTGGGTGACTTTTGCCTGCTCACTCAAACTCTGAATAAAGACCGGATCTGCCAATGCTGAAGGATTCTCATCTATCAGTTGGCCAACAAGCGCCCTACGTTCACGGTAAGAATCCATAATGAGCGACAGAATTGAAGGAGCTACAGAGCCCATACCATCAGCGCTTTGTTTGCCAATTACATACACCTCTGGCAAACCTTCTTTGAGCACCACATACCCTGCAAAGGGTTGATCGTCTTGCAAATGATCATTCACTAAAGCCCTTGCTTCGTCTTCTGTGTCAACATAGGTGATGTCAAGCAACGGAGTTTCTTCAGATGAACCTTCACTTCCTCCTACTGCATCCAAAAATGCCTCAAAAGACGCTCCTTCATCGGTTTGCTCAGGCGTTACTACCACCACGCGTACCGATTGTTCACCAGCCATCTTCTCAATAGAGGAAAACATCGCCACGAAAACCGTTGATAGAATAAGCGGAAACACCAACGTCCAAATTAAAATACCGGGTGTTCTTATCAAATTCATGAGCGTATAGCGAACTGTTATAAGCATCAATACCACCGCCCGTTTGTCTAATCGCGCAATTCGCGACCGGTAATTTCCAAAAAAACATCCTGCAGTGTTGGCGGTTCTGCCCAAATACGACCAGGTCGAATTTTTGCTTTCGCCAGTTCCGCTAAGACATCGGCAACATTATGCTCGGCGTTTTCGCACGTCACCTCTAAACGGCCCTTATGCACCCGCGCAGCCATCACGTGATCAAGCGCCTGAATGCGCATAAGCGCTGCCTGCGAAACCTCTGCTTCAATAGTAATTTTTTCGCCTGCGTGAACGAGCTCTTTGAGTTCTTCATTACTGCCACATGCCAGCGTTTGACCCTTGTCCATAATCATAATGCGCGTGCATATTTGCTCTACTTCTTCCATATAATGGCTCGTATACACCACTGTTGTCCCTTGAGCATTCATGCGCATAATCCCTTCTAGAATGGATGCGCGTGACTGCGGATCAACCGCTACCGTGGGTTCGTCAAAAAACACCAGTTGTGGCTTATGCGCAATGCCACAAGCAATATTAAGACGGCGAAGCAAGCCGCCCGAAAGTTTCTTGGGCCGGCTGCGCTCATAGTCTTCAAGCCCCACAAACTCAAGCGCTTCATCCACCAGACGCTTTCGTTCATGCTTGTCAGTCACATACAATCCGCAAAAATAATCAATGTTTTCGCGAACCGTGAGCGACTCAAATACCGCCACGTTTTGCGGTACAACGCCTATGCGGCGTTTAAGGTCATAGCTTGTTTGTGTCATTGGCTGACCGAATAGCTTGATTTCACCTTTGTCGTAACTAAGAAGCTGCAAAATACAATTGATAGCGGTCGTTTTACCGCTTCCATTTGGACCCAAAAGCCCAAATATCTCACCCTGCGCAATCTCAAGCGAAAAGTGATCAAGAGCAACAACATCGTCGTAGCGCTTTACCAGGTTTTTAACCCAAACCACATCTTCCATCTCAAACTCCTTTGATGTCTTTGATTGCGTCATTGTGTCAAATATGCACATATCTGCCCATATGACATTTGTCATGGATTTACGTATTATGTTTCTGACCAGGCGCGCAGTAGGTATAATGCAAGCATGCATACACTCATTGACGAAATAATAATTCTGGCTTTATGCGTGGCACTTCTGGCGGGCACCTTACCCTCATCACTGGGTGTGGTAGCACTGCTGAGCGCCATTATTTTTATCTGCATCTGTTGGCTTGCGCCTCATAAGGTACAAGTTTTCACCCTTATCATTTCCTGCCTGTGCCCTCTTGTCTTTTCGCAGTTTGCCCCTCTTTTAGCTCTCATCGCTTATGTGTCGCTCCATGAACACTCATGGACTCTCCGTCTTTTGTGGGTAGCATCACTCATTACTGCAACTATTATGGGGTTTACATCACTGCAAGCACTTATTCCAACGTGGCTTCTTTGTGGCGTATCAACCCTTCTAGCAATTCGCGACATACGAAGCAATTCAGAACTTGCGGGTCTCAAGTTTGCCTATGACGATATTCGTGAACGCTATCTCTCCCAACAGAACAACGCTCATACCCCCAGCAAACCACAGCTTGATTGCTTTTCAGATCTCACCAAACGCGAATTAGCCGTTGTGCGATTGGTTGCTCAAGGTAAAGACAATCATGAAATTGCAGCAGAACTCTTTTTATCGGAAGGAACTATTCGCAACCACATTAGTTCCATTTTGGCAAAACAAAACCTCACAAATCGCACGCAGCTTGCTGTTGCCTACTACCAAGGACTCAGCGAACAATCTGACAATTTTTAACCTACGCTGACCGCTCGATCCTGATAGGCAACACATACCTGCGTCGTGTATCCCGCCTCATTTATCTTGCGCTGAAGCATTTGAGCGGGCAGCCGATAGGTATTGTTGTTTTGCGAAACATGCATGGCAACAACCTGTTCTAAGCCAACGTGAAGCAGCGCTGCAAGCTCATCGGCAGCCTGCTCGTTAGACAGGTGGCCGCGATCTGATTGCACGCGCCGCTTAAGGTCGTAAGGATAGTCGCCTTCGTTGAGCATGCAAATATCATGGTTGGATTCAAGCGCCAAGATACGAACACCCAAAAGTGCATTATGCGCTTCGGGCAAAACAATACCCGTGTCGGTGATGTATCCCAAAGCGTCTTGACCATACATAAAGCGAAAGCCAAAAGAGGCTGCAGCGTCATGCGATGTGCTGAAAGGATGCACATAAACATTTGACAATTGGTAGATCCGATTGGGCGCAAGCTCTACATAGTCACACAGCTTCTGCGAGACAACCTCATCAACCTTTGATGAAGCGCGCACAATAGATGGATGGGTGAGCAAAAGCGGACGAATTCCTTGTTTGGCAAGACCCCGCATAACCACACCCAAGCCTTTAGTGTGGTCTGAATGCTCATGGGTGACAAAAAACGCCCGGATGCGCTGCGTATCAAAGCCCACCTCTTCGCAACGCGCAAAAAAGTCCCGCTTACAAATACCGCAGTCAATAACGAAACCTTCACCGGTGTCTGCACACTCCACTATTGAAGCATTTCCCTTTGAGCCACTTGCGAGAACATGCAGTTTAAGATGGATATGAGAATTAGCTTTATGAGTCATAGGTAAACAGTATAGTGGCAAACGCGGAAAAGTTGGCTTTCATTTGATGAGTTTCTCATGCATAACCTGCTATTATGTGATTCGTTATGTCGGCATAACGAAGGGGTAAAAATGGAGGAATTCTTCAAGATCAAACAACGCGGATCCTCGTATAGAACCGAGGTTATCGGCGGTTTGACAACGTTTTTGGCTATGGCTTATATCGTTGCAGTCAATCCAGCTATTTTAAGTGATGCGGGAGTACCGTTTGAAGCAGCATTGACCGCAACTTGCATTAGTGCCGCTCTTGCTACCATAGCTATGGGCATCTTTGCTAACCGACCTATTGCATTGGCATCAGGCATGGGCATCAACGCAGTTGTGGCCTATGGCATGTGCGGTGCGCTGGGCATTGACTGGCGCGTTGCTATGGCGGTCATTCTCCTTGAGGGTATAGTTATCTTGGCGCTTGTGTTAGGCGGTCTCCGTCAAGCAGTTATGGATGCTATTCCACTTGATCTGCGCCAAGCCATTGGCATCGGCATTGGCCTTTTAATTACCTTCATTGGTCTTAAAGGCGCAGGTCTTATCGTTTCTGATGATTCAACGCTCATTGCGCTTGGTGCGCTGACTGAGCCCTCTTCAATCGTTGCGATAGTTGCGCTCCTTTCCGCTATCATTCTTACACTTATGAGCGTACCTGGAGCCCTCCTCATATCAATTATCGTGGCTGTCATTATTGGCATTCCGCTCGGTGTCACTCCCCTGCCTCAGTCATGGAGTCTTGGCTTGGACTTTTCCGCTTTCGCCGCTCCCTTCCAAATGGTTGATGGCACTCCTGCAATCGTGCACGTCTTTTTAGAGCCAGCACTTCTGCTCTTTGTATTCAGCTTGCTGATGAGTGACTTTTTTGACACCTTGGGCACCGCTGTTGCCATTGCAAAAGAAGGTGACTTTATTGACGAAAAAGGCGACGTTGAGGATATCAAAGCTATTTTGACCGTTGACTCTGGAGGCGCAATTCTTGGCGGCTTCTTTGGCGCAAGTTCGGTTACCTGCTTTTTGGAGTCAGCATCAGGCGTAGCAGCAGGCGCACGAACAGGTTTTTCCAACCTCATTGTTGGTCTTATGTTTATCATCTGCGCCTTTTTGGCACCACTTTTCGGCATGGTGTCAAGCGCAGCAACCTGCGGCGCTTTAGTGGTTGTTGGCTTCTTGATTATGTCGGAAGTTGGTTCTATTGCTTGGGATAATGCTGAAGTTTCTTTCCCTGCATTTTTGATTATCGTTGGCATTCCCTTCACCTATTCCATTACCAATGGTATCGGCTTGGGCTTTATTGCCTACGTTTTGCTGATGCTTGCTCGAGGAAAGGCGCGCGAAGTTAAACCGCTTATGTGGGTGGCAGCTGCAGCCTTCCTTGTTATGTTCTTGTTTGCATAATTGTTTGCGCAAACCAAACGAAAAGGAGTTTATATGTCCACCGCTTCCAAAACCCAAACCCAAGCACCTCGCATTATGGTTATCTATACCGGGGGCACAATTGGCATGATCGAGGACGCCAAAAGTGGTGCACTTGTTCCTTTTTCGTTTGACCATCTTATTGAAAATGTCCCCAAAATTGGACGTCTTGGATATGAACTCTCTCACTACGAGTTCAACCCGCCCGTTGACTCATCAAATATGGATCCTCAACTTTGGAAAACCATTGCCGAAGTAATTGCAAACAACTATGACGCGGTTGATGGCTATGTTGTCTTGCACGGAACCGACACCATGGCATATACCGCATCCGCGCTCTCGTTTATGCTTGAGGGGCTGGCTAAACCAGTTATTTTGACTGGCAGCCAGCTCCCCATTGGCGAGATTCGCGAAGATGGTACTGAAAATGTCATAACGGCGCTCCAGATTGCGGCAGCAAGAATTACCGAAGGCTCAAACGCAGGTCAGCCCATGGTGCAAGAAGTGGCCATTTCATTTGGCAGGCATCTGTGGCGCGGATGTCGCTCCACTAAAGAAAGCTCAACTGATTTTGGCGCTTTTCGTTCGTTTAACTACCCTGCTCTTGCAGATATGGACTTACATATTGTGTATCATGAGGACTTTTTGCGCCGCGTCGTGCAATCGCACCCATTGACGCTACAGACAGATATGGCGCAAACAGTGGGCATTATTTCGGTATATCCAGGACTTACCCAAGAAAGTCTTGAATACCAGCTTGCAATGCCTGAGATGCAAGGATTTGTGCTTCGCACCTTTGGTGCTGGCAATGCGCCCAGCAAGCCATGGTTTACCAATGCTATAGCACAAGCCGTTAAAAACGGAAAAGTGATTGTCAACGTTACTCAATGTCCCGCTGGCGGCGTAGAGCAAAAGCGTTATGCAACCGGAGACGCACTTGCTGATGCTGGCGTCATATCAGGACTTGACATGACATGCGAAGCTGCCCTTACCAAAATGATGGCGCTTTTTGGTCGAGGGCTTTCCTCTGAAAAAGTGGGCAAGCTTATGACGCAATCACTTGTTGGTGAAATTGGCGACAAAACTATGCTGGTTTGCTAGCGCTGCTTACCTACGAAAACTGGTTAAGCAAATAACCATATCCAAGCTTTTCCATATCGGCCACAGGAATAAATTGTAAGGCGGCGCCATTGATGCAATAGCGCTGACCACCTCGTTCTTGGGGACCATCATTAAAGACATGCCCAAGGTGGCTTTGACCAGTGGAACTGCGCACTTCTACTCGAGGCATTCCCATAATTGAAGTATCAAGCACTTCATCAACAACCAACGGGGCAATAGGTCGGGCAAAAGAAGGCCAACCACATCCGGCGTCAAATTTATCGTGCGAAGAAAAGAGTGGTTCGCCACTTGCTACATCAACATAGATGCCTTCATCAAAGAGTTCGTCGTAGGGATGACTAAAAGGTCGCTCCGTAGCACTGCATTGGGTAACAGCAAAGGCATCTTCGCTCAAAGAGCGTTCCAAATCTTCCCGAGAAGGTTTGGTGTAATCATGGGAAAGTATTTCAAAGTCTGTTGCATGCTCTGACACAAATGCTTGAGCGCCGCCAAGATCTACATGGCAGTAGCCGCCGGGATTTTTCTGCAGATAGTCCTGATGATACTCTTCTGCACGATAGAAGTTTTCAAGCGGCAAGACTTCAATACGCACGCGATGCTGCAGCGTGCGCTCAAGCGAAAGAATTGCAGAAGCTATTATGGGTTCGTCGGCGGGGTTGACCCAGTAAATTCCCGTGCGATATTGCGTACCACAATCGTTGCCTTGACGATTAAGCGAAAATGGATCGATCGTCGTAAAATAGGCTTCCAATAGCAATCGCAAGGAGATGCGCGATGGGTCATAATACACACAAACTGCTTCGGCAGCGTGCGTTTGACCTGTGCAAACTTGCTCATAGGTCGGATCAGGGATACGAGAATTCGCAAACCCTACCACAGTGTCTAAGACGCCTGGCAATTGCCGCAAAAATGCTTCAGTACCCCAAAAACATCCACCTGCCACATAAATAACTTCTGCGTCCATGATGCTTACTTCTTCTTTTTATCTAACATGTTGCGGACTTCTTCGCGGCCTTCGTCATGCAGCGCCTTCTCATCGGGCGCCAAGCGCTCAAGAAGCTCCAACAATTCACCCATATGCTCACGCTCTTCATCGCGAATGTCAGACAACACCTTGATAGCGTCTTCGTTGTCAGTTGCTTGTACATGAGCGTCGTATTCGTGAATTGCTTCAAGCTCGCCTACGATATCTTGACGAATTGCATTCACCAATTCTTCGTCAGTCAACTTGCGTGGAACTTCCATTACGAACGGGTTTGAGAGAATTGCCATCATATACTCCTTTCTAAAGAGATGCACTGCGCGATCTTTGCAGGCATAAACTGTGTTCCATGGTAGTCTCTGCACGCCGTTTGGGCGGCTTTTCGCGCATTTTATGACGAATTCGTTTGCGTCACGTTATGATCATGTTGGTAGCTATCATTTAGGTAACAAGTAACCAACTACGCTCAGGCAAAGGGTTTCCACCTTGCACCCCGTGCCGTGAGCACCTCGCGTTTTGAAGGAGATAAGATGAGCCAAACCGTCCCTACAGAGAAACTTAAAACCGACTCGCTTGCTGGGCTGCTGTTTGACCTTGATGGAACATTACTTGATACGTATGACATTATTTTGCACTCTATGCGTCACACGGTAAATGACACGTATGGGCTCAGTCTGACCGACGAAGAGCTTATGCGTGGAGTTGGCACCCCGCTTTATGATCAGATGCTAACGTTTACTCATGGTGATAGCGATAAAGCAGCAGAACTCACTCAAATATATCGTGAGCACAACAAAGAAGTGCACGATCGACAAATTAAGGCGTTCCCGCACACCATAGAAGCACTCAAGCGTTTTGCAGCACGAGGACTAAAAATGGGTATTGTTACATCGAAGCGTCATGCCCTTGCTCAGCGCGGACTTGATTTAACCGAGCTGTCCCCCTACTTCACCGTTCTTATTGGTTCAGATGATACCGACCTCCATAAGCCCAACCCGGCTCCTGTCATAGTAGGTTGCGAACAACTTGAGATCTCCCCTGATCAGATTCTTTATATTGGCGATAGCCCTTACGATATGCAAGCCGGCAACGGTGCAGGGTGTCAAACGGTAGCTGCAACATGGGGAATGTTTAGCGAAGACACCCTGCGTGCCCAAAACCCCACAATCATGTGCAAGCAACTCACTGATCTTGCAAGCTTGCTTGAACAGTAGTTTTTCTGTATAGCCCAAAAATTTTTCAAAATGAGCTGAGGTGTCCCATATCTTGGTCAGGTATGCTCTTTCATTCTTCTAAGATGACTCCAACATCAAAACCATCCGAGAGATTGCTAGGAGCGCATGGTACAGACTTATGAAACAGTATTTACTTCACCCTTAGACCATATCTTTGCGAACACCTCACTCACCCCACTGTCACAAGACGCTTCGGGTGCACTATTGAGCACTGAGGTTGTAGAGGTTCTTCGCTTATGGGATGCAGACCTCAACGAGTGGGTAGCAGATTCACCAACCTTAGTTCGCCTCTTATCTCAAGACCTTCTCATCCCACCGCTTACAACGCATATGACACGCATGTATGCTGGCACTATTGATACTTCTGCATCCTTCTTTTTATCCTTTTCTTCAGGTGATCAGCACCTGGTTCTTTGGAGATCAGATACGTGCTTTTCTGCATTCTACGGAGATGCATTTGTTGAGATTGTATCGCTGCTATAAGGTCACATGCACCATGAAATACTGAACGAAATTGGAAAAGAAGAGGTCTATTCAGACGTGGTGTCATGGATAGACCTCATACTGACTACCCCAAAAGAGATAATTGGCACTATGCCTGATCTAGCAGATCTTGAAGATACAGACGATATTCTTGTCTGAGGCTTTCTGGTCCTTCTATGCGAACCACATTTGCCATACCAGCAAGCCACCCAAAAAACTGTCGAGATTTACGAACCTTCACCAGCGCTTTTGCGGTGTTATCGTCAACCTTAATAATCTGAGCACCGCTTCCAAACCTATCAAGAATAATCTCAAGATTATCCCCGTCAACCAAAAGTGTTGCGGTTACCGGCTCTCCGTTAAAACGTCCAAAAACCTCATATTCGTCACCATCATAAGTATGATGAGTAATAACTTCATTGCGCGTAGCCTTTTCGTTAGTCACGCGCAAATGATCCATACGATCAATGCGAAACTCAATAAGCTTCTCATGATTGTCGTTCCATGCGGTTAAATAATAAAAGCCATCCGAATAAGTAATACCTACAGGTGTGACAACATGAGGTTCGCCATTGTGGGTTACAACACGTGTACCATCTACATCATATTTGTAATACAAAAAAGATATTTTCTTATGCATGCGAAGTGCCTCATGCAGCACATCAATATGACCGAATACACTCTCATTTTTTGACGAAATACGCCCAGGAACATGAATGCGACGATCAAGCTGCGCACGCTGATGGTCACTTGCGAAGGTTTTCAAGTTTGATACAAGCGCATTAGTTTGGCGGCGTGTAAGCGATTTGCAGGATTCAACCGCATCCACCAATAGCATCAGCTCTGAAAGAGTAAAATCTCGTCGTTCAATGGCATATTCAACAGGATTGCGCTGATAGGTTTTAATATCAACGCCAAATTCACGCAAGATTTGAATATCGCGATAGACGCTTTTTCGCTCAGCAGAAATATCATAATCGGCTAGTCGTTCTATGAGCTGACGCATGGACAAACCGTGCTCTGCATCGGTTTCATCTTCCAAAATACGACGTACGAAGAGCGTTTTGAGTTTTGCTTTGCTATTGTAAGCCATGCCTATCTCCCCAAATACAATACGCGCCAGAGCGTAAAACGCTCCCCCACAACAATTCACATCAAAGCGTTCTTTTGCTGACCAGAATGTGGCCGCACAAGCAATCCCTAGTGTAGCGCATTTTGTTGCGAACTATACCCTTAACGCAGGCCGCCTGTCCCATAAAAGGCTACTTTGAACACCACTTCATACGTCTGCCAGCAAATACGCCAATTGCTGCCACAACAAGAGGATACAAATAGCAAAATAATGCGAAAGGAGCGTACGAGAGACAGTCAACACCAAGAACAGTCACCATGTATACCGCACACGTGTTCCAGGGAATCAAAACCGACGTTATCCCTGCGCTTGAATTGACAATATTTGCCCATACCTCGTCTGGCGTACCATGCTGCTTGAACTTTTCGCCATACATTTGAGAAGAAAGCGTAATTGCGGGATATTGATCAGGCAATAAGGTATTAAAGAGCGCTCCAGAAATAACAGTTGCACCCACCAACTGAGCAAATGACTTCAAGTGTGCCGTAAGTCGTTCAATCACTTCATCAATAAGATGTAAATGTTGCGCCATGCCGCTAAACGCCATAACCAAGATCACGATTGAAACGGTATCCATCATGGCAGCCAATCCACCATTTGAAAGCAAGGCGTCCAGTTCCGCAAGATTTGTTTGAGATTGTGCGCCAATATGGGCCGCAGAAAACACCTCACTAATACTGCACCCTTGAAAAAGCACCGCTTCAATCATTCCAAACACAATAGCTATGAGAAACGCTGGGATTGCAGGCATGCGCATAAACATGCACAAAAGCATAACAGCCAGCGGAACAAGCGTGAGAGGTCCTAAAGCATAATGGGTACTAAGTGCCTCAAGCATGGCCTGAGTACCACTCAACCCGTCTGCACCTTGAGCCAAGCCAGACGCAATGCTTTCGTCCACAAACGTAAGACCCCAGACAAGATAAAGCAGTGTTGACACCACGCAGACAATAAGGACAACAGGCAAGAATCTTACACAGAGCGCAAAAATATCTGCTTTAGAAACTGCCGCCATCAAATTTGGGCCATCCACCAAAGGAGAAACTATCTCACTCACATAAGCGGCTCCCACAATAGTGCCCGCCGTTATAGGAAGCGATATACCGAGCGCAGGTGCCAGACCAATAAAAGCAAGCCCAATGGTACCAGCGGCACCCCATGATCCCAAAACCACGCCGACAAGTGTTGTAACCACAAACACGACAGGCAAAAACGCTTCTGGAGTCACAATGCAAAGGCCATAATAGATCATGGTTGGAACAGTACCCGACACGATCCACACCCCCACCAGCATACCGATGCAAAGCAGGATAAGGATTGCTTCTAGGGCATCACCGATACCCCGAGTCATCGCATCAAGGATCTGATTCCACGAAAACCCTGTTTTATATGCCACAACCCCCGCTAACGCGCACCCAAACACCAAGGGTAATTGGGTAGCACTCTTGCATCCAACAACGCAGATCAACATAAGCGCAGCTAGACCGCACAGCACAACAAGCCCCGATAAAAAAGAGGCGCGTGGATAAGCATACGGTTGTAAATTGGTGATTTTTTCTTGCTTCATAATTCACAAGATTCTACCGTGTATTGATGCTCTTCGTCTACATAACTAAACTACTTATCGCTACACGTATGAAAGAAGGATATATGAGCGCATCCCCTGCGAAAGCACCTCAAACACCTCAAGACAATCAAGCACACACAAATCTTGACGTAGTATCCATTATTGGTCGTATTGCCTCGGCGCTTTCGGTCATCATGTACGTAAGCTACGTTACCCAAATAGCCAACAACCTTGCTGGCCATCCCGGCACGCCCTGGCAGCCTTTATGCGCGTTTTTCAATTGCACCATGTGGACGCTTTATGGTGCCCTAAAACCTAAGAAAGACTGGCCGATTATCGTAGCGAACATTCCTGGGATCATTCTTGGACTGATAACCTTTATCACTTCGTTTATTCACTAAACCACGTTTCAACCATATCTATCATCTCGTTGCGAGTGTGAACTCCCATTTTCTGATAAATATGACTGACATGAGTCTTGACGGTGTTGTACGACAAATGCGCATCACTTGCTATGGCTGGCAATGTTTTGCCGCGCAGTAAATACTCAAATATCTCAAGTTCGCGTGGAGAAAAACCATATCGGGAAGCAAAAGCACTCAGCAATGCCGCATTCGCTGCCTCTGCGCGAGCACCTTGCAATAAGGCACTTTGCTCGTCCTTAAAACCTTGTATAAACTCCACTCGCTCTCCGTGCTCAGACATAACAACGCGCGAACGAGTTCTTCGCTGGGCGACATTTGCAATAACGTTAGGGAACAAAAGAACACCCACCAAAAGGAGCAAATACACCACCGCAAGACTAACATTGCGAAGATCTAAATTAACGCCACTTGCCGTAAGCACCATAAAGAAAAATCCACCGAGCAACCCAATATCAATGGCTATCGTCCCACGCACAAAGACCATCAAATGCTTAGATGATATATCTTCTTTCAGAGCGAATTCGGTATAGATGTAAACCAAAAACAACTGGTAGCCCGTATGCATAATAACGCCGCCCCAGCCACCAAAACCATCTCCAACAACCGAAACAATCAACAAGCCGCCTGCAATGAATGGAACGATAAGCTGCGAGAAAAGCTGAGCAAGTTGTGTCGTTTGTAGACGATAATCCAAAAACAGGGCAATACTTACAAACATAAACACGCTTGCATGAAGCGTTCGCCACTGATCAATGGTATGCACCATTACATCTTGCGTTGAAACATGCTGATACATACCTGCAGCAAGCGCCATGATAAAGCAACACAGATACAAGCTTATCTGATTCCAAAAACGCCTTGTTGATGGCGAAGAAGTCTCCTGAGGCTCTTCTTCGTCTTCTAAAGAGGTCTTGCAGGTTATTTTTGAACACAGAAGCAGCGCAAAGGGCAAAAGCACACAAACAAGCGAGCCCAACTGAAAGGGCAAGCAGAGAATAAGAACCGTAGCAATAAGGCCAACAATGACCGAGCCAGACACAATGATACGTTTTGATTCCGGCTGCTTAAGCGCCATCAGCGCGCACGCCCAGTAAATAAGAGCCCCGCCGCAACCAATGCCTGAAATAATCGCACCGAACAAACTTGCATCAAAAGCAGCAGTCCCAAAGCTTTGCACAAGAATCAAAAGAGTTCCTAGTGAAATAAGCGTTGCTGACCCCACACACCACACGCGTTTACGGATAAGCGTCTGCAAATATCGCAAAAACAAGGATGCAATAAAAAGCGTGGCACCCCCATGCACAACGGCGACGGTTTGGTTATGGCACTTAAAGCTGGCGCTTCTAACTTCGTTAAGAACTCCACGTTCAACTGCACTAATATCTGCGGTCAGGGCGATAATTTCTTATGGAAGGCAGACAGCTTTACTGCAGGTATCACAGGCGCTGGCATGTTTGGCACAGGCGGCTTTCCTATTTGGGTTAACCAAGACGCAGTTCGCTTCATTAATGAAAACTTTGCCATTGATAACTTTGAAATGCAGTCAGTGCCCGCTATGACGCAACGCACTATCTATGCGGTGTTTGATCGTACCATCTTAGAAACCGTGCTGGCCGCTGACCCGGATAAGCTTGCTCAGGTTGACGAAATCACCGAGGACGATCTGGCAGTTGGCGACACATTGGAAGAGATTGCCGAGTATTTCAAAC
This sequence comes from Adlercreutzia agrestimuris, assembly GCF_943193125.1. Taxonomy (GTDB): domain Bacteria; phylum Actinomycetota; class Coriobacteriia; order Coriobacteriales; family Eggerthellaceae; genus Xiamenia; species Xiamenia agrestimuris. The sequence continues at coordinate 73,829 of NZ_CALPCX010000004.1, read as the reverse complement.
TTGACGTGGACACCTTCGTTAAGACGGTAGAAGATTACAACAAAATGTGCGAAGACGGCATTGACACCGAGTTTGCAAAGCCTGCCGCTTCCATGATGCCCATTAACCAAGCTCCGTTCTATGCAGCAAAACTCAATCAATGGTATCTCATGAGTGTTGGTGGCATTGAGTGCGATATCAACGCACGCGTTGTTGATAACACCAAACAACCAATTGAAGGCCTTTATGCGGTGGGCACCGATGGATGCATGCTCTATCGCAACATCTACACGATTAACGTTGGCGGTACATGCAACTGCAACAACATTAACTCTGGTCGCACGGCTGCAAACCACGCCCACGAAACCCTCCTCTAAGGTTTTTCAAACCCTCCTAAATCTTCCCTCCTTATAAAAAATTGGAGAGCCTCACTTGAGGCTCTCCAATTCATTTTTCACGCTTTTTTTCTTAGAACTGACGTGTTTTGTAAAGGCGAACCGCCACAAGCGCACTTATGACATACACCACACAAGCAACTAACAAGGCACCCCCCGCAAGTCCTACTAATGAGCCAAGCAAAGCTTCGTTACTTGCAGCAGATCCTGCTAAGCTTGTCAAAAGACTTTCTAGCGCCATTCCGCCACTATTAACACTGCTGAACCCTTGCAGTCCAAGTACATACAACAAAACCATAGCAACCATAATAAAGCGCGTTGCCTTCGTCATACCAAAACGCATAATAAAAGGAAGCGCAACTGCAACAGTCAAAAGAGCAAGACAAGTTGCAACCATGACCGCAATTGCCATTTCGGGCAACATGAGCGATAAAGGCTCAAGAGTGAATCCTTCCACGCCCAAGGTGCTTAATGTCATTTGCAACACAAACCCTATAATGGCTGCAACAACCGCTGAACCTATCATAATAAGTACCACACTTGCATAACGACCAAGCACAACCTGCGTACGCGAAAGTGGCAAGGTTAGACGGAAACGTTGCCAATCGGAGGTATCGTCATAAGCGCAGAGATTCATAACCGCGCCCAAGTCAATAATTGCTACAACCATAGCGGTACTTGCTACAGTATCACCAAAAGGAATAGCTAAAATACTTGCAATGATCAGCGCGATAACCAAAAGCTGCAACAAGATTGAACGAACCGTTTTGTAATCTGAATAAATCATCGTTTTCATTGGGTGCCACCTTTCAACACCAATGTCATATAACTCTCGATTGTAGAACCCTCTACAGCTATGCCAGGAAAGCTTCGCGCAAATTCAAATCTATCTGGAACCAGCACAACCGTCTCATAGTCTTGCTTAAGAACATAAGGCGACGATACGCCTTGCGTTTTAAGCCAAGCAAGCACAGAGGCAACTTCACCGCTTCGCACGTGAGCAATCCCTGCCTTATCACCAATGTCTTCTTGCGCAAGATTAAAAATAACCTTGCCATCATCAATACAAATGACCTGATCAGCAATCTTGTCAAGGTCGCTCGTGATATGTGATGACATAAGGACGCCATGGTTAGGATCATCCATGTAATCACGAAGGATTTCCAAAAGATCCTCGCGCGCTATCGGATCAAGACCCGCGGTCGGTTCGTCAAGTATGAGCAACCGAGGATGGTGCGCAAGCGCAAATGCCAGAGAAAGTTTCATGCCCATGCCACGCGAAAGAGCTCCAACCGTCTTCTTAGGGGCAAGATCAAACCGATCACAAAGCTCAGCAAAATACAGCTCATCCCAGCTTTTGTATGCCATAGCTCCTAAACTGCCTATATCTTTGACGCGCATGCTGTTAGGAAACGAACAGCTGTCAAATACCACGCCAATATTTTCTTTGACCGAGGCTCCCATTGCGCTATCAACAGATTGGCCGAGCACAGAAGCGCTTCCGCCCTCTTTGTCAATCAAGCCAAGAATTAACTTTAGGGTAGTTGTCTTGCCTGCACCATTTGAGCCAATCAGCCCAACTACCATACCAGGTTCAACTGAAAACGAAATATCCTCTAAGGCAAAATCCGCATACGTTTTGCGAAGCTGATCCACTTCAATGAGGTTTTCCATCTCAAACTCCTACTCATTCTCAAGCAAAACCTGAAGCATTGAAACAAGTTCTTCGCTCTCAAGACCTAAAGCAGAACCCTGCTCAATAGCGGCTTGCAAATGACCCTCAATACTGCGAAGTTTGTCTTCTCGCAATAGATCCTTATTGCCACCCGCCACAAAGGTACCTTTGCCCTGCACCGTTTCCAAAAAACCTTCCGCTTCTAAATCAGCATAGGCGCGCTTAGTAGTAATAACGCTTACGCGTAAATCATTTGCCAAGGCACGAATAGATGGAAGCGGTTGACCTTCTGAGAGGTCCCCTGAGAGAATAGCGTCTTTAATCTGACTGCCTATTTGCTCATAAATGGGCTTATTGCTTGAGTTTTGAATAATAATATCCACTCGATAATCCATCTCTGCCACCGAGGTGGCATAAGCGCTCGTTACGAAAGGCGTCCCCTTCGTAACGAAGCTAAGTGTATATACGCTTTATATACACTATATATACAGTTATACACACTGTCAAGAAAAGAATTATCGATTTATTATTCTGCGTCGCTCACCTTATAGGTACGCATACGTCGTGCATAGCGCCACGCGCAGATAAGCCCCAATACGACGATAACAAGGGCGGCCATCATAGCACCGGCGAATCCATAAGATGCTGCTGCTTGATCTGGTGCCCCTCCCTCCAAAAAGGAGTTTTGCAACGCACTCATCACGCCGATATAGGCTGCTGGACCCACACAAGAGGCCAACTGTACCGAACTTGTCATAAGTGCTACGCCATCTGCATTAAGATGATTGGGCAAACGTTTTAATCCAGCCGACTGCGCAGGAGATAAAACCATGCCAGTTCCCAAATAGCCAATAAAAATACCAATGGTGACAACAATCATCTGAAGCCCAACTGCTCCAATGATCATAACAACAACGCCGACAGCCGCCAAAAGCAAACCGAGAGGCAGAAGCGGCCATTCGCCCCGCTTATCCAAAACTCGTCCACCAACCAAAGCGGCAGTTGCGTTCGTGAGCACTGGTATCACCATAAGCAAACCCGCAGTAGCAGGAGTAAGACCTGCGCCTTCTTCGAAATACAAAGGCGCCATAACACTGAAGGAAAAATACGTCATCATTGTGACAATAACGAGCACGACCGCAGGCCAATACGTTGCATTTCGCATTGGCTCCATACTCACCAAAGGATACTCAAGCGTAAGTTGGCGGCGAACGAACAAAAACATCACCAACACAGCTACAGCAAGCGCACCAATTCCTACCCCTACATTTGAGGACACTTGCGCAAGACCAAAGGTCAAAAGCGTTATACCTGCTGCGGCAAATGCCACTGATAACACGTCAAAATGCGCATCTCCTGCTGCCCGGTCATCACGCACAATGAACAACCCTACAACCAGTAAAAGCGCCGTAACTCCAAGCGGCACCAAAAAGACGCTTCGCCATCCAAACGCACTCACCAGAAAACCGGTGACAATAGGCGCGGTTGCAGGACCGAGGGTAATCATGCTGCCACCAAGCGAAACATATGTGCCCATTTTCTGAAAAGGAACTTTATCCACTATCACATTCATCATGAGCGGAATAAACATTCCTGTGCCGATTGCCTGAATGAGTCGACCCGCCAAAATGGCAAAAAAATTGCCTGCTATAAACCCAAGCGCAGAACCAACAATGCTTAAAGCGGCTGCACCAAGAAAGAGTGCATGGAGCGTGAAACGCCGATAACAAAAACTCATACAAATAATGACTACCGTAGCAGCAATCATATAACCGGTTACCAACCACTGCACGGTGACAGCATCAACCGAGAATTCATTCATAATGGCAACAAGGGCCATATTCACAAGGTTTTCGTTGAATCCAGCAATAAACCCGCAACCATATAAAACTGTTAAAAGTGCGAGTGGGATTTTTGGCGTTGCGGCTTGTTCCATAATTCCTTAGACATTCATTACTTGATCAGTTCTCTTATATTCTATCAGCCCATCTGCGCTTCAAAGCAAAAGGAATTTCTACCATGACCAAAGCACAAGTTGGGTATACGAAACAATGCAGCAGAGTGCAAAGGCAATCAGAATGAGCACAAAGACTATATTGGCTGTTTTTGGCTTGAGAAGCGCAAACCCTTCGCACACCAAAGGATAAAACACCCAAAGGTAAACCACTGCAGCAAGGCCTATAAAAATATCGTTTACCAGCCACGCCTGCCCAAAGATGTTTAAGGGTAGCGCAGAGTTATCCCAGTAAGGATATTCACCCATTGCATCTGGCTGATTAATAAGCCAGCCTGCCACCAACTCAATAACCATGCTCAGCAATACTAAAACAACAAATGATTCCAGCAACGCTCCCCAGAGCGTTTTCCTTTTCATAATAATGATTTCTTTGAGCGGCTCTACCGCAAGAGTTACAACCACAGCACCTACGCCATAAACCCAGTATGGGTGATACCACGGATCACTCCATACGTTATAGTTGGCGTCTACAATGCCAAATGCAGAACCCATAAACAGACAATAAGGAATTTCAAGCCAGTGCCCTACGAGACTAAACAAGCAAAAGCAAATAATAAGCGCACGCCAAAAATCCCACGTTCGAGGAGCGAAATATCCCACTTCGTCATCTTTGGTTAATGTATGCAATGGATGCTTGGTCATTGCGCTTCACACTTTCGTTTCTTTGCTATAGTGATGACGAACATATAAAACTTTACGTCTCCACTGTGCAAAAGTGCTTATCATGAACGCGCATTTTATTACTGGTTGACTGACTGTTACGCAATGGGTATGTATCAATATACCCCCATAAACTATCAGTAAAAAAATGACGCAATCCCAGGTAGACCTGTTATATTAATAGGATGCGCTTAAGGGGGCTTTTTGTGGACGAAATCATTGAATCATGCAACATACTCTTTGGTAAGTCACCGCAACCGTTTGGAATATTTCAAGTACTTCGTGATAATGAAAACCAGCCATACGAAATTGAATATACCTATGTCAACCAAGCCATGGCTGACATGTCAAACGAATCAATTGAAAGCGTTATTGGGAGACATATTTATTCCTACTGGAGCGACAGCGATCCTACATGGCTTGAACACTTTAATCAAGCTGCATGGCACAATGAAGCAAACGAGTTTGAATCAGTAAGTCCTATTCTTGAAGAATTCTTACATGTTATAGTTTTTCCCATTACTCCGGGGTACTGCGGCGTCCTTCTGCAAGATGTCACCGTATGGATCAAAGACGCCACCCGCTCTATGATGACCGCTTCAATGGGTCTGTTTTTCTACGAGAGCCGCACGCAGTGTGTCATGCTCACCCCAGCAGCACGCAGCATATGCAACTCAAATGAGACTTATGTGTCCTTTGAAGCTTTCACTCAAACGCTTTACGATCAAGCAAGTTTTAAGCGATTGCTGCAAGACTTCTCTGCATTTCAAAAAACCGGCAATCTTATCTTTGAAGGATTCACAAAAGCAGGGCGATGGATGCGCATCTTGCTTGTCCACACGGGAGACACCAACAAGTTTTCCTATGGCTTTGTCGAAGATATCACCCGCGCAAAAGCTGCAGAGGAAGCAAGTATTTATCGCCTTGATATTATTGATTCGCTCTCACGCGAGAACTTCGCGCTGTATGTAGTAGATGTTGAAAACGACACGATTGTGCCGTTTCGTCTGAAAGACCAAAGCGCTGATCCCCTTGCAGAAATTGACTTGCGCAACATGAGCTATACCGAAGCTATGGACGTCTACCTTGAAACGCATGATCTGCCAGAGGATAAACAACACATAGCTCGCGAAGTCTCTCTTGACACCATTAAAGAACGATTGAGTCAGGGCGTTGGAGATTACTCTATCAGCTTTCGTCGTGCATTTGACACCAGCGAACGCTTCATAGAACTGCGTTTTATTCCCTTGAATTCTTACCCGAATAAAATTGTACTTGCAGCACGTGATACGAGCCAGGAAATGGCTGAGCAGCTGCGTCAAAAAGAGGCGCTTCAGTCTGCGCTTACGCTTGCCCAGCATGCAAGCGAAGCAAAGTCCACTTTCTTAACTAACATGTCCCACGACTTCCGCACGCCTATGAATTCAATTTCAGGTTTTGCAAGTTTAGCTCTCAGTAATATCAACGATACGCAGCGCGTCCAAGATTGTCTTCAGAAGATCATTATGTCTTCAAATCATCTGCTTGACCTCGTGAACGACATTTTAGATGTCAGCCGTGTTGAAAGTGGAAAAATGCCGCTCAAAGAAGAGCCTGTTGATCTTGCTGATTTTTCGCGCGGACTCTATCGCATGTTCTCAAGCGAAGCGCAAGTTCGCCATATTGCCTTTTCGTTTGCTCCTCCCAACGTAGAGCATGAGCACGTTTTTGCTGATAAACTACGTTTTAATCAAGTCATGATCAACATTATCGGCAATGCACTCAAATTCACTCCCGACGGTGGAGCCGTTGATGTAAGCATCAAAGAACTTGACAGTGCTCCTGCTGGCTATGGACTCTATACCGCTACTGTCACCGACAACGGATTCGGCATGTCGCATGACTTTTTAGAAGCGCTTTTCTTGCCCTTTGAACGAGAGCAGCGAGCGCGCGCAGAAGGCATATCGTCATCAGGAACAGGTCTTGGTATGACCATCACCAAAAACCTTGTTGAGCTTATGGGCGGAAGCATTGATGTTGAAAGTGAACCAGACAAAGGTACCAGTATTACCATTACCGTGCCCTTCCGCCTGCAAACTCAGAATGAAAATAATGTTGCTGCGCATTCTGAAGACGAATTTGGTCTCACAGAAACACCGCGTGACTTTACAGGCACACGCGCTTTAGTGGTAGACGACGATGAGCTCTCCCGCGAGATCATGTCATCTATTCTGGGCGAATACGGCTTTGTCACCGAAGAAGTAACCGATGGTGATGAGGCGGTTGCTGCTTTTGAAGCATCTGCTCCTTATCACTTTGATGTCATCATGATGGATATGCGTATGCCTCGCATGGACGGAGATGTTGCCACCAGAACAATTCGACATCTAGAGCGACCCGACGCTCAAACAATTCCAATCATAGCCGCATCAGCAGATGCCTTTGAAGAAAGTAGGCGGCGCGCAACAGATGCAGGGATGACTGCACATACCACCAAACCGCTCAACATCCAGCAACTTCTTGGACTATTAGACAACTACATCCCCAAACAACACTAAAGAGCTTGCTGCGAGGGCGTGCTTTGTTTTCAAAACCGCCGCTTACAACAAGCTCCTTAGCAGGTATGAAGCAATATATTTATTCAAACGAAGTAAAGGTGATCCCTTCAGGCAGATCGTCCGCCGACCAAGCTTCCTCTTCCTCAGCATCGGGTTGAGAAACCTGTTGTACCACTTCTTCTTTTGGCTGACCAAAGCGCGTGTCAAACGCTTCAAATGCAGCGCGAGGAACCGAAAAGATTACGCGCCCAAGAGCGTTAGGGTGCTCATTAAGCCAGTTTGCAAAAAGCTCAGCCACTTGCTCGGCTGCATATCCATTGCGCCCGCAACCAAAAGCACCGCAAATGAGCGTGTCGCACTCGTTAACCGCAGCAAGCGTCAGCAATGTGGCAATTCTGTCAGCAAGTGCCCAGTCGCACTCACGCTCTGAGCGATGATTCTCCAATGCACGTGCGCGCATAGGTTCGGCCACAGCCAAAATGTCAGCCTTGCGAATTGCTCCGCTTCGCGAAAAAACAACATCGGGCAACAAGATGGCACGGCTTGAGAATAAACCACCACTTTGCGCCTTCTTGTTGGCGTCATGGTAGGCACCCTTAACACCACATAAAACCTGGTAGAGATTACTCTCCATACAAAGTGTTGCCTCGGGTCCCGCTCCCCCTTCAACATAATTGCCACCGGGTCGGGTAAAGGACGTCGGATCAACAATGATGGTATGGCCTTCACCAAAACGATACAGTGCCTCAGGGGCAAAAGCAGAAGTCACCTGAGTTTTGGTCTGTTCTTCACGTGCAGGAATGTCTTGTTTGGCTGCAAATCCGTCTTCATAAATAACCGCAGCATCAACGGTTGCCTGAGTGTCAGTACCAAACGCACCCTTCATCAGGGCGTTATGTTTTGCTGCCAGTTCTTTTCGCTCTTCTCTGTCGGCCATAATTCCTCCTGAAGTTCTCTGGTTAACGCCTTAAAGACGCGCTCAATCTTCTTATGCATACTATACAAAACCGCTTGGCGCTTTCACTTGCGGGCACGTGAAATCCGTGCAAAAATGCCATCGTATAAGGCTATATTGCACATTAAGGTAAGGATTGTCCATGATTACACCTGCTCCTCTTTCTGCCCTTCGCGGTTTTGGCGTTGGACATTCAGAAGTTGCTGGCGCACTCACTGGTTGTACGGTCATTGTTACCCCTCATGGGGCAACATGTGGTGTAGACGTACGCGGAGGCGCTCCCGCTACCCGTGAAACCGATTTGCTCAAGCCAGAAAACATGGTGCAGCAAATTCATGCTCTTACACTTTCAGGCGGAAGCGCTTATGGCCTTGCAAGCGCCGATGGCGCAATGCGCGCCCTTGCTGACGCAGGATATGGCTTTGAGCTTGCTGGCTCGCTTGTTCCCATTGTGCCTGCGGCATGCATTTTTGACCTTCCCCTTTGCGCCGGACAAACACCCTCAACCCAAACCGGCTATGACGCTTGTACTAAAGCGTTGGCATCATTTGAAAATGCAACTGATCTTGATGCGCTTGCGCAGGGAAACGTTGGAGCTGGACTGGGTGCTACTGTCGGAAAATTTGCCGAACCTTTTCGTGCCATGAAATCAGGGTTTGGTTATTCATGCTTCCGCTTTGGTGATCTCATATGTGCAGCGCTGGTGGTTGTGAATGCTTTGGGAAACATTCGCAACGAACAAGGAGCATGGATTGCTGGCGTGCGCAACGATGAGGGCGAAGTTATCAACCCTCTTGAGACCTTTCTTGCAAGTCAAGCACAACTTGCTGCAGCTCCTCAGGCACCCACAAGCAACACAACACTTGGTGTCGTGCTCACTAACGCAAGCTTAACCAAAGCTCAAGCCACCAAAGTTGCCTCGCAAACACACGATGCATATGCTCGTGCTATTGAGCCTGTGCACACCCTCAACGATGGAGATATCATCTTTGCATTGAGTCTAAACGAAGTGTCAGCAACACCTGATGCCGTAAGCGCACTTTCCAATGTGGCTCTGTTCCACGCAATCAATAACGCTGTCATTCATGCACACGAAGTTTTTGGTATTCCTGCCGCACAAGACCTCCCTTGTCCGCCTCATAATCCGTTTGTATAAACGCTTTACTGCAAAAGCCTCCCGTAGTAAGTACTTGAGATGCCAATAACAAAGCCCGGCACACGTGCCGGGCTTTGCATTAGGTCGCTATAAGATGAAACTTGCTCTGGCTTTTTTATGCACTCATACGACGACGCACAATGCCTAAAGCAATAAGCGCAGTTACGCCGAGCACACAAACTCCACCAGCCACACCAGCAACGCCATCACCTGTTGCTGCCAGCTTAGCTAACGCCTTCAAGTCGCGTGCTTCGCCTTCATCCTGAGCATTACCACTCACACCTGCATTACCTGCGTCACCAGTCACCGGTAGCTGCGTTCCGTTCTCATCTTCTTCAGGAACAGGGATGCTTACACTATCAGAAACATCAACATCCATAACACCCTCAGGACCTTCGCCCACAACACTCACTGAGTTCACAATTGGCTCATCGGTGTCGGGCTTAGAAAGCGTACAGGTGTAGATAATCTGGTACGTGTCCCCGCCGAAAACATCCTCGAGCGGAACCGAAAGTGTGCGTGTTGCTTCATCATAAACACCCTCAAGTGTTTCGGTAGAACCATCGGGTTTGAGAAGCGTAATAGTCTTTGAATCAATAGTCAGACCCTGGGGCAATACGTCAGTTACCACGACATTTTTCCAATGCGTGTAGGGCATATTGTTATTGAGCGTCAGCGTGTAAACAAGCTCATCCCCAATATAGAAGCCTTCCTCATGCGTTTGGTTTGACACCGTCTTTGAAACTGTCGGATCCGGTGTTGCATATTTAACCCAACCGGTAGGCCAAACGCGATTACTCGTTGTCTCGTCAACCTCTTTGTTTTCGGGCGTCTTGCCTGTTGCGGTCAACGAGTTGCCAATATCGTGGTACTGCGGAGTTTTTTCGTCTGCTGCAGACTCATTAATAGTTGCCTTATAAGTAATCACTGCATCTTTACCACCCGGAATATTCCCAAGCGGGATAGTGAGTGTGCCTGTCCTTGGATCATACACTTCATCAGGATCAAGCGGTAAAACCGTTCCGTCAGGCAGACGAACTTCAAGAGAATCAGGATCAAGCGTAAGACCTCCGGGAATCACATTAGTAATAACCACTTCGTCCCACGATGTTCCCTCAGGTGGATTAGATGCCGTAATGGTATATTCCAGCGTATCGCCAATTTGTGCATCTTCTGAGTCAGGGCGCGTGGTATTAGTTACTTCAATCTTGAGTTCAGGTGACGGATCACCAGGAATAATGTCTCCCTCTGGCTTATTAGAGCCCGGCATAGCTGGAATCTCAGTTCCATCAGGATTTGTGCCTTCGCCCTCACCTTTTATGGTTATGTCGTCCGTAGGTTCTTCAAGAGCTTTCGGGTTAACAACAGTGTCAAAGATAAGCTCGTATTTGTCTTTACCATCAATATCCCCTACAGGCACGCGGATAGTACCCGTCTTAGGATCATATACCTCAGATGGATCCAACTTCGTTTCATTTCCATCAGGATCACGCAAGATAATCGAATCAGGATCAAGTGTCACGCCTTCAGGAATAGTACCCGTGATAACTACATCTTTCCAAAGGCTGTCTTCATCACCGATATTCTCAGCAGTCATCGTTGTGCGAATGGTGTCGCCCACCTGAATAGTTTCACTCTCAGGATCGGTAATTCGCTCTGTTTCAACACTAAACGAAGGCGTGGGATTCTTCTTCCAAACCGCGTAATAGGTCACATCATCATCCCACAGCTGAGCATCAGGATCATAAGTAGCTTTGTCACCCTGAGGATCAGTGCTCCACCCCATAAATGAATAGCCATCACGAACCGGATTAGTAGCTGGGGTAGTCACCTTATCCAACGCATGATAGGTGTCATCTTGCACCGCATCGGTGCTTCCATCAAGGGTGCCACCGTTGGGATCAAAAGTAACACTTCGCTTATCTAGCTCCCATTGTGCATATACCACCATGTCTTTTTTGATGGCAGATGTGTTGTCGAAAGAGTCACCTGTACCTTCAGCAAGCGTGTTCCAGTTCGTAAAGGTATACCCCGGAGTTTCTGGATTACTCGTCTTTGAGCTTGCGTGGCCAGGATAATAGCGAACATCCACAGTATCCCCTGGCACATAGGCGCCTGGATCATAATAATAGGTGTCGTCATCTTCTGCCTGAGGCGCCGCTTGGGTTTCAATTTTCTTTGCTGGCTGCTCAAGCGATGCAGTATTTTTCTTATAGGTTACTGAGAAAGTTTCGGTAACTGAGAGGTACTTCACGCTCTCCAAGAACGCACCGCCAGCCTCACCGCTCGGACGCCACTGATATACCATCCTATACAAGCCCAAGTCGTCATAGCGAGCATCACGGTCATACAGCATGAGCGACTTCAGGTCATCGGTCATATCCAGGCGAACCCATTCGTCGTCTACCTGCTTGTCAATAAACACATCCACGTATCCGCCAACCGTCGGTAATGGTACGCGCTCAAATGACAGACCGCCAGCCGCTTCTTCGGTGGGGAAAGCTTCAGTGGTCAGCGCACCACCAGCCAGCGCGAAGACATCACCCATGCTGAACTTGACGCCATCGCGATGGTCATAGCGCATAAGTCCTTGGTATTTTGCCGGATCAAGCGGGCGCGCACCCTTCGGTGCTACATAAGCCGTATGATCAATGCCAGCTGCTGTTGCAACCGAAAGCGTGGTTGTTGGTACAAGGCGCAAACGACGCGTACCGACAACGTAGTGAGACTTATCAGCTGGATCCGGATAGTACTTTACTTTGACGGTCGTCCAGCCTACACCAGGTGCCAAGCTGGCAACTGCATAAGTTTCAGGCTTGAGCGTGATAACCGGCACGCCCTCCAAAATTTCAGATTTAATATCGTCTGCTTCCCAAGAGACGTCATATTGATCGTCTTCCACCATGGCATTGTTGGTAAAGGGGAACAAATATTTAATGGAACGAACGGTATCCATCTCCTTGATGATATTTTCATCCGAGATTTCATAGTCTCCGTTTGACGGATACAGCATAGCGGTACAAACCGACGCAAGCGAATATGCCTTAACCAAGTCCCGATCGTCAGGGTGGAAAGTAGTTGGATTTGCAAACACGCGCAACTGCGGATAAACACCCTCTTTAGCCAACCAAACATCTTCGGTAAAGCCGGGCATATTTGACAAAGCATCTGCACCAGTCATGTCTTTGGTGACACGACCTGCAACTGTCACACCACTCTCTCCCGCAGAAACGAGTGAATTATTACCTGTTCCATGATCACGCATAGAAGATGTTTGCATGTCGTAATAACACGCACCAGCATTAAGCGATCCAGTTGTACCCACAAAACCGGCTACAGAAGGCTCGTTGCCTGCAGTAGTCAAGGCTCCAACTTCACCTGCTGAATAGCAATTGAGCATGGTGAGATCATAGTCGGCAACGCCACCAAAACCACCCATGTTACTTGCGGTATTCTGCATGCCAACCATCGTCGTAGAGTAGCAATTCGTATACTTTGAGGCATATGCAGTAATGCCATTGCCACTTTCTGCATCGCCTATAAAACCACCCACAATAGATGATCCTTCTACAACGCCAGAGGCATAACAGTTCTTAAAGCCATTGTTGTAATGGTTAACTCCTGAAAATACTGATGTTTGCGTATTGCCATACATTGAGATGTTACAGAAGCTGTTTTCCACGTAGTCATATCCAGGACAGGAAACAAAGCCTCCCGAGTGTCCTTGCGTAGAAACAGTTGCACCATCAACGGCAAAACTGTTGGTAACCTTCGCTCCCCACAAAGGACCTGAGAAGTTACCAATACAAGAGCCACCATAGGTATACACGCGCGCAGTGTGACATTGATCAATGCGAACACCCACAGTTGACTCTTTCAGCTCTCCCGTTGCATCAACTGCCGCATGAGCTCTATTGTCCCAGCCATTACACAGCGCACCAACAAAGTTGCCACCCTGCACCAATGAATCCTCTACTGAAACATGCTGCAAGAGACCTTCGGTGATATAAGAAACAGCTACTGAATAGTTATAGTTGTTGGCAGTTGCAATGATTTGAGCATAGCGGAACATGACATCTTTCATCACGAACTGAGGATTATTGGCATAACTAATAAAACCAACGCCAGCTGCATTCGGACTGCCACCAGCGCCTGTCATATACAAGTTATAAATAGTGTGATTTTGACCATCAATGACCGTTTCTGCGGAACCAGTAATTGCCATGCCAGGCCACGGCTTGCCGCTCAGGTCAATATCATCTACAAAGCGCATGCTCTTATGATTGGCATCGGTTTGCGTTGCAACCCAATACAACTCTTCAGGGTAAGCAATTTGCCACGGATCTTCGGCCGTGCCAGTTCCCTTGGCAGGTTGGGTAGAAGAAGACCCGTCCCATTGGTGAAGTCCTGTTGTTTTATCAAGCGCAGCAAATTCAGCTTTACACGCGTCCCATGTGCGAGCAAGATACTGCGGCCATGTTTCAGCGTGAGCTTTTTCTGCTGGCGATATCACCACCGAACCGAATGCGAGCGTTATCGCGAAAAATACCAATAAAAGCTTTTTCGCCCACGTTGCTTGTTTCTGTTCCATATACGCCCCCGTCATAAGTCATAGTGCTTGCCATGTTCATCACACTAATCGTTTTATTTAACCGTTCCGTTATTTGTTTGTCAACATTTCGTAACCTTAAAGGGGGCAATTCCTGCCGTCTCCGTACCCGTTCTTATCAGGCAATTTGATGATAAAGCCGCACAAGCATTACCATCTAAGCTCTCGCGTTATGGCTCTTCCATCAACCTTTAAACTGACACAAAAAAGCAGACCCGGCATGAGTCGGATCTGCTTATATCGCAACGTGAGATTTTGAAGCGTTGAGATTTAGTCTTCGTCTTGTCCGTATACAGGAGCTTTTGGCGCAGGCGGCTCAGGGCGAACTGTATCAACTACTGAAGCGTTGGTAATAAGCACCTGGCAAGCCACTGATGCAGCTGCATCTAACGCAGTACGCGTTACCTTAGTGGGGTCTGCCACGCCCATGGCAATCATGTCGCCAAATTCGCCATTAGCGCAATTCAAACCATGGCCAAGCGGCAAATTGCGAACTTTCTCAACGATAACTGAAGGCTCATAACCACAGTTTTCTGCAAGAGTGCGAATGGGAGTTTGCAGTGCCTTGCGAACAATTTCAACACCAGCACGCTCGTCTTCATTCTCACAAACCACATCATCAAGCGCCGATTCCGCCTGCAGCAACGCAGTACCGCCACCAGCTACCAAACCTTCAGAAGCCGCTGAACGCGTGGCCATCAAAGCGTCTTGAATACGACTACGCATCTCATTCATCTCAGACTTGGTAGGAGCGCCAACCTCCATAACGCCAATGCCACCTTGCAACATTGAGAGGCGCTCGCGCAAAACGTCATGATCCATACCAGGAGCCGTTACCTCAATCTCTGCGCGCAGCTGAGAACACACGACATCAATATCTTCCTTTTTACCTTTGCCGCCAACAACAACAGTGCTTCCCTTGGTGATCATGGCGCTATCGGCGCGACCAAGCATATCTTTAGTCAAATCAGTAAGTTTCAAACCGCGCGTCTCGCTGATAAATTGTCCGCCTGTCAGCAAAGCCAAATCTTCGCTCAGTACCAAACGGCGGTCTCCGAATGCCGGAGCCTGCACGCAAACGCTATTCAAGGTGCCCTTTTGCTTGTTCATCAGCAATGAGTGCAAAGATTCTCCACGAACATCTTCGCAGCAGATGAGCAAAGGATGTCCTGTTGCCATAACCTCTTCAAGAACCGGAACGATATCGCGGAAATTGTCAGCCAAGCGATAGTCAGTAATAAGAATGTATGGCTCAACCAACTCGGCGGTCATAGTGCCCATATTGTCGGCAAATTCAGGGTTGATAAAGCCATGATCAAAGCGCATGCCCTTTTGAACTTCAACATTGATGCCGAAATTGTTTGACTTCTCAACCGAAATTACTCCGTCTTTGCCAATTTTGGCCAAGAGCTCACCGAGCTTTGCGCCAATCTCAGGGTCACCAGAAGAGATGGTTGCAATCTCTGCAATCTGCTCTTCGCTGGTTACCTCAACTGCACGCGAAGCAACCAATTCCATAACCGCATTCGTGGCCTTTTTGATGCCGCGACGAACTGCAATAGGATCAGCTCCCGCAATAACTTCACGCACGCCTTCGCTAATCATGGCTTCAGCCAAAAGGGTAGCGGTGGTAGTACCATCACCAGCACCGAGGTTTGTACCCATAGCGGCTTCGCGAACAATCTTCATACCCATATTTTCAATCTGGTCTTCAAGATCAACGTTTGCTGCCACCATAGCTCCGTCATTGGTCAGAGTTGGCGTCCATGCGCCAAACTTCTGCATGGCAACATAGCGACCCTTCGGTCCAAGCGTTACCTTAACCGCATCTGCAAGCTTAGCCGCACCAATGGCAAGCTTCTTTCGCGTATCGTTATCAAATGCAATATTTTTAGACATTATCGAGCATCCTTTCGCATGCATCAGCTGTAAAGCATGTAGCCACTAGGCTAGCACTCTTTGACCGAGAGTGCTAGATCTTATCTAATTAACCATCACGTTACCACTTAATAATCTGGCGCAAAGCAGCACTTTTGTATCTTTATACTTCGCTTTAAAACGCCATTCAAAATCTGAGGAGTAATTATGGCTCAAACAACCTCTCCCACCCCCACCCCTGCACCAAAGCTTGCTCTTCCGCACCCTGTCAATGACAGAAAAGTGGCTATTATTGGATGCGGTTTTGTGGGCTCAGCAACAGGGTTTGCCCTTATGCAGTCGGGATTGTTTTCTGAAATAGTACTCATAGATGTTGATCACGAACGCGCAGAAGGCGAAGCCCTTGATATCTCGCACGGCACAGCATTTGCCAGCCCCTGCGAAATATATGCAGGCACCTATGACGACATTGCTGACGCAGCCATTATTATTATCACGGCGGGCGCCAACCAAAAACCTGGTGAAACACGCATTGATCTTGTCAATAAAAACGTTCAGATCTTCAAAGGCATTTTGAGCGAAATCCGCAGTCGCTCTTGCGCAGGGGTACTTTTGGTAGTTGCAAACCCTGTTGATATTCTCACGCATGTGTGCGTTGAACTTTCGGGGTTGCCCGAACATCGCGTTATTGGTTCAGGCACCGTACTTGATACAGGACGGCTCAAGCATATTATCGGAGAGCGTCTTGACGTTGACCCACGCAACGTCCATGCACGTATTCTCGGAGAGCATGGAGATAGTGAGCTCATTGCGTGGTCGAGTGCACATGTAGCTGGTATCCCACTTGAAGACTTCTACAATATGCGCGCCAATGGTTCTTATGAAGAATTCCGTAAAGAGATATCAGATATCGTGCGCAATGCGGCATATGAAATCATTCGCAAAAAGCATGCTACCTATTACGGCATTGCCATGGCAGTCACACGGATCTGCGGCGCAATTGTTCGCGACGAAAAATCCGTGCTCTCAATTTCAAATACCATGCATGGAGAATACGGCATCAAAGACGTAGCTCTTTCAACCCCGTGCATTGTTGGCAAGTCGGGCATTGAAGTTCGCATGCCTCCATCACTTAACTATCGCGAACAATGTGAACTAAAGGAATCGGCACGCGCCTTACAAGAAGTTATCGCAAGCCTTGATTTAAGCATCGAATAGCTTCTCTTGTATATTCGCCTCTGATCTGCAATTTTGCAAAAATGCCCCCAGCAGGGTAATAGTCGGATACCTCTTTTCGCTCCACAATGAGCTCGCTGAAACACCTCAGTAGCATATTGAAAGGAGCGGGTATGACAAACACAGAGCATCAAAGTAGTTTTGCTGATACGCAAAACTCCACGACAGCAACCGAAGCGTCAGCAACGCCACAAAACGCAGAGCCTAAGCGCCCTCGCAAGCGCGGTTGGATTGTCGCTGGCGTCATTGTGGCAGTCATTGTTGTAGCAGGAGCAGGCTTTTGGGTATGGCATGAGCAACCAAGCTTTTGTAACTCCGTCTGCCACAGTCCGATGGACTACTACGTAGAAACCTATACCGCAGACGATCCCCACCTAGGCATCACGGCACACGCCAACAATGATATTGCTTGCCTCAATTGCCATGAAGCAGAGCTCACAACTCAAATCTCAGAAGTAATGGCATGGGTCTCAGACAGCTACCCAATGACTGATGACGGCACTATGCTTGCAACAGGCAAAGAATTTGCCAACGAAGAGTTTTGTGCACGCAGCGAATGTCATCACGCTGCCGGCACCACCTTCGACGAAATCACCAACAACCTCTGGGGCTTTTCTGACAACGACCCCAAATACAACCCCCACGCAAGTCATCAAGATCTCGCGCTTGAGTGCGGCGATTGCCACGGAATTCACGAAGCCAACGTGTTGGTTTGTAACGAATGCCATAGCTTAAACATGCCCGAAGGATGGGAGGCACCCAATGAGCAATAAAGGTTTTTCACGCAGAAGCTTTTTGCAGGGCGCTGGCCTTGCAGCCCTTGCCGGTCTGTCTGCTTCTGGTCTTTCCGCATGCGGCCAAGGTTATGCAGCACCAGCTCCAACCAACGAACGCCGCGGAGACTTCGGTGTCCCTTCCTGGCTTGGCGAGCCTCCTGAGATTCTTGAATCAGACATTACCGAAACCCTTGATACCGAAGTTTTGGTAGTTGGTATTGGTACCGGTGGTCTTCCGACGATCATCTCAGCGGCAGAGAATGGCGCACACGTTTTAGCAATTGATCGTCAAGATACTGCACATAACCTTCGCGAAGACATTGGCGCAATTGATTCACGTTTGCAACAAGCTTCTTTTGAAGAATTCCCGCAATTTAAGATTGAGAAAAAAGAAGCCATTGAAGACATCGTGCGCTACGCAAACGGCTTCGTTGATTATGACTTGGTTAAGCTGTGGGCAAATGAATCTGGCGCTATGATTGACTGGATCACCGACATCATCGAACGTGACGGCAAATTGGTAATGGAGTTTGAAGGCTCTGTTGGAACCGAAGGTGCAGGCGCACGCGATAAGGCATGGGCAACGGGCCACAGCCCCCAAAAGACCGATTTGGTAGGAAAAGACGAAGAGTGGGGTTTCAAAAAATCTCTGCTTGCCTACATTGCTGAATTGGATGCAGAGATCCGTTGGCATACCGAGTTTATCAAGTGCGAGCAAAATGAAAGCGGTCGCGTCACTGGTGTTATTGCACGCGCTGTTGATGGAGATCGTCACTACATTCGCATCAACGCATCAAAAGGCGTCATCCTCTCAACAGGTGGCTACGGCAACAACCTTGAAATGATGGAAGATCGCCAAGCATGGAATCAAAAGATCCGCATTGCTGCTCCCGGTTCTGGCGGCAATCCTACCGGAGACGGCATCAAAGCCGCTCTGTGGCTGGGTGCCACCATGGATCCCCTGGGCGCGGCTTGTACCTTCAATCGTGCCTGCGTCAAACCTGATCAGACTGCAGGTGATGGCGTGCTTGGCCGCTGGTTCTGGTTCGGCGAGCAACCCTTCATGAAGCTCAATCTCAAAGGTGAGCGTTTCTGCAACGAATCAGGCCCTTATGATTACATGCTGCACTCTGCTATCATGCAGCCCCATCAAACTTACGTTGATATCTGGGATGCCAATCATGCAGAGCAAGCACGCATTATGAACGAAGTGGGCTGCTGTCGCCTCTATCCCTTCGACAACGGCGCTAAAAACAACATCCCCATGGTGGCTGTTGACGGCATGATTGAAAAGCTTATTGAAGATGGATATGTGCAGCAAGCAGATACCATGGAAGAACTTGCTGAAAAACTCAACCTCCCTGTTGAGACAACGGTTGCTTCCTGGAAGCACTACAACGAAATGGCAGAGGCAGGCGAAGACACCGACTACTTCAAAGAAGCGTATCGTCTGATGCCCCTCAATACTCCGCCCTACTACGGCGTGCGCACGGGTGCTTGGTTCTTGGCAACCCTTGACGGTGTCACCATTGACACCAACATGCATCCTTGCGACGTGAATGGCGATCCTATTGAGGGCCTCTATCTGACTGGCAACGATTCAGGCGGCTTCTTCTCTGTCAGCTACCCCAATCTCCTTACTGGCTTAGCATGCGGTCGCACCATGACCTTTGGCCGCCGCGCCGGCATGCTTGCCGCCACCGGTCAGGCGTAAGCACGCCACATACAAGCTTAAGTTCGCCTTTTAGCTTTACTCCTTTCTCCAACCCTCGCCCCGGTTTTTAAACCGGGGCTTTTTTCTAAAGAGACAACAAGCGCGCACAAAATACCAGGTACAATATCTCTCATCACCGTGTTATCTAATTCAACAAAGCACTCATCTTTTGTATTCAAGGCGGCATATGACATCTTCGCTTCGCACACATATTGAACACGCTGAAATTGCACTTGTCATTCGCTGCGCATGTGCACTTGCTTTGCTTTTAGCAACCACAACGCTCATGAATGCTTCGGTGTTTCCGCTTTTTGACGATATATACACCTTTACGCGAGATATTTCAGTTACCTGTGCGGCAGTTGCCCTGCTTGCGCTTGGATTTATTGCCTACCGCTTCCCTCGCATACTTACCCCACACGCGTTTGTGGGAGCTACCTTTGTCTGTATAGGAGCAGGCGCCATCGTTTTGACCTGTGGTCTTATCACTAAAATGCCCCCGTTGGTGATTGCGGGTGCTTGCTTATTTTCTCTTGGACGAGCAGGTGCAACTGTTTTTGCTGGGCTTTCACTTTCAAAACTTTCCATACAAGGTGCAACGGTTGCCATCTGCGCTGCATTCATTGGTCAATATGTCTGCGGAGAAGCGCTTATTGGTCTTCCCCTTGCAATTCCCTATCTTGGCTATTGCATCTACCCAATCATCGCAACCGCACTCAGCTTGCGTCTCGGTTTACCCCTCATATCACTTGCACATACATCTGATGCCCCATCAGATCTTGCTGTTATTCGCCCCTATTCTTTCCTTGCACCTTTTTCGGCACTGTTCATCTGCCTCTTTCTCTTCCAACTTGCCTTTGGGTTTTCACTTCGCTTTGGCGAAGAGGCTGGTGTCCCGCAATACAGCTTTTTGACTATTGTTCCCCCCGTTCTCGTAGCAGGATATGTGATTATCAGCAAAAAGCGCTATCCCGCTGATATGCTTGTGAGAATCTCTGCGCTCTTTGTAATAGGCGGCTTTCTTTTGGCTGCCGGCAACATCCTTTCGCATACCACATGGGCTGCATCGCTCCTTTCTGCTGGCAACGTGCTCTTTTCTATGACAGCATGGATGGCGCTCGTGGCTATTGCTGCACGAAATCCCGTTGGCGCAACTACCGTTATTACATGGGGGCGTGGTGTTTCTGCTTTTGGCACACTCGTTGGCGCAGCTGCTGGTGTTGCCGCCAATGATGCTATTGCCGCACAAAGCTCGCTTCTTTTTATCATTGCAGGTGCACTCCTCATGGCCTTTGCCGCCTATGTCATCATCGGGCTGAGTTCATTCACCTTTTCTGGAATCATTGAGGGTGTTCAGCCTGTTATTGAGTCCGTTGAAATTCGCACCCCTACCGAAATTTTTGATGAGCGCTGTGCGGCTATAGCTCATACGTACAACCTCACACCACGCGAAAAAGAAGTGTTTGCCATGCTTGCGCGAGGTAGGAATCGCGAATATATAGAAGAAGAACTAGTGGTTTCTCGCAACACCGTAAAAGCGCACGTCAAGCACATATACGCAAAGCTCAATATTCACTCACACCAACAACTGATTGACCTCATTGAGGGCGATTCGCCTCATGCGCTACAATAGCGCCCATGAAAACGAAAACTTCTACCTCAACCACACTGCGAACCCTGCATTATTTTTGGCAGGCAACGAAAAAACACTTTGGTCTTTGGATTGCGCTCATTTTGTCCACGATTGGTTTTTGTGGGTTGCTCTCTTATGGCAACCCCTATGTTATGAGCCTCATCGTTGACCGTATTAGCGCCGAGCCAGTAGCTGCCGACCAGGTGTTTTCGGTCTTTGGTCCCTACATTGTTGCGCTTATCTTGATTAACTTATGCGGTCAAGCTTGCTCAAAACTGCAAGACTACACGTCTTGGAAGCTTCAGATTAAGGTGAACTACGACTTAGCCACCATGGCTTTTGACGCACTTTCTAACCAATCCATGACTTTTCATTCCAACCGTTTTGGTGGCACGCTCGTCAGCCAGACAGCGAAGTTTATGAGCGCATACACGCTGCTTATGAACACCATAACCTTCCCGTTTTTACCCGTGCTCTGTTCTGTTGTATTTACCTGCGCTCTCCTTATCCCTGTTGTGCCCTTATATGCAGCAGTACTGATGGCTCTTTTGGCAATCTATGCAACCATTTCTTATGTCATGTACAAACGCATTTTGCACCTCAACGAAAAGGCAGCTGGCGCGCAAAATCAACTCTCAGGCGAACTGTCTGATGCGGTTACCAATATTCTTGCCGTTAAGACATACGGTCGCGAAGATTATGAGCGTGCACTGTTCGACACTGCCAATCGCGAAGTAGTTGCCCGCGATTCTCAGCGTATGCGCTCTTCTCTTGCGCGCGGGGTCATTACTGCAAGCATAACCGTTGTCATCATGAGCGTAGTCACCGTCTTCATTGCAGGCGGTAATGCCTGGTTCAACATCTCTCCAGGCACCGTCATCATCATGTTCACCTACACCTATACGGTCACCAACCAGTTCAACTTCATCAATACAGGCTTACAGCGCCTCAACCAAGCATTTGGCGACGCATCTGGCATGACACAGGTGCTTGATGAGCCTCGCTTGGTAGCAGACAAACCTGACGCACAACCGCTCGTTGTTGAGCTTGGCGACATTGATTTTGATCATATTGGCTTTAACTACACCGACGGCGGCGCAATCACAGAGGTCTTCGATGACTTCAATTTACATATCCCTGCAGGACAGCGCGTTGGTTTAGTGGGAATAAGCGGGTCGGGCAAGACAACACTTACCAAGCTTTTATTGCGCTTGGCTGACATCCAAGAAGGCAAAATTTACGTTGATGGTCAAAATATTGCTGATATCACGCAGCAAAGCCTTCGCCAACAAATTGCCTATGTGCCGCAAGAGGCGCTGCTCTTTCACCGCTCCATCGCAGAAAATATTGCCTACGGTAAACCCGATGCAACATTAAACGAAATCAAAGAGGCGGCGCGTCTTGCAAATGCGCTTGAGTTTATAGAGAAGCTCCCGCAAGGTTTTGATACCGTAACAGGAGAACGCGGCATCAAGCTTTCTGGCGGTCAGCGACAACGCATAGCTATCGCGCGCGCCATTTTAGCCGACGCACCCATATTGGTGCTTGACGAGGCAACAAGCGCCTTGGACTCTGAGAGCGAAGCGCTGGTACAAGAAGCGCTCGGCAACCTCATGCAAGGTCGCACTTCTTTGGTGGTGGCACATCGGCTTTCCACCGTGGCAAGCCTTGATAGAATTGTCGTGCTCTCAGAAGGCAAGATTGTCGAAGACGGAACTCACGCAGAACTCGTCGCCAAAAATGGCGACTATGCACATCTTTGGAACCGTCAAACAGGCGCATATGAAGACGAGTAGAGAAGCGTCTTAAGCTAGGCGCTCCTCTACTTTTGCCACCTTGCTCTCCATAGTATTGGTATACCCTGGGCGAATATCTGCTTTAAGAACAACTTCAGTGCGAATGCCCCGCTCAGCCAAGACAAAGGTAGCGTCCTTGACCACCTGCATAACATCATCCCATTCGCCCTCAATCTCGGTGAACATGGATGTTGTCTTATGAGGCAAACCCGAAGCGCGAATCACGCGCACAACTTCAGAAACCTCATCAGCAAGCTCATCCCCTATACCAAAAGGAGCAATTGCAACCGCTACTAACGTATTCATTAAAAGACCGCCTTAGCGCTCAAGTGTGTCAACTGAAGAGATGCGCTCGGCAATCTCGGCCGAGTCAAGCGTATAAAGGGCATCCAAAAAGGCCGCTTTAAAGGTACCTGGTCCGCTTGAGCGTGTAGCAGCCCTCGTACCAGCTTTTTTGTATGAGCAAGATGCCGCCACTGCTGCAACAAACGGATCAGCCACTCCGGCAAAGACCGCCGCAACGCCACCCAACGAACAACCAAACCCGGTGACTTTGCTCATCAGGGCACTGCCGCCAAACACGCGCACGATATGCGTAGCGTCGCACACGGCGTCTTGCTTGCCCGAAACCATTACCGCTCCACCGGTGAACTGCGCAAGTTCACATGCCGCCACTAAGGCGTCATCTACCTGATCAGTAGAATCAACACCACGCACGAGGCCGCGCTTTGAATGCTCAAGAGCGCCCGTTGTCATAGGAACCGCCCAAAGTGAAGCAAGTGCAATAATCTCTGAAGCGTTACCGCGAATGATAGTTGGTTTACACGCCGCTAACTCCAACAAGATGCGTCCGCGCATACCACCAATGCCAATACCTACAGGGTCAAGTACCCAAGGCGTGTTCGTCTCATGCGCAATACGTGCAGCCGCAGGAATGGCTTCTTCGTGAAGCGGTAGTAATGTGCCCATGTTGATATAAAGCGCATTGCCCACTTCAGCAAGCGCCTGACCCTCTTCGCCCAGATACACCATGGCAGCAGAGCCACCAATTGCAAGCTGCGCATTTGCCACAAAATCCATTGTTACCGCGTTCGTAATAGAACCAACAAGCGGGTTTTCCTTGCGAACAGCTACAAGCGCTTGAGCTACCGCGGTCGCAAGTTCCGGATCAGGCAGATGCTCTTCTGCCTGCTTTTCGGCTTCGGCCTGAGCTTGCAATAGTGCGTGCGCTTTCGCTACATCTTCCTCAAATGACATATTGGCTCCTCATACAATCACGGGGACAACGCAAACAATAAGTAAGTGATCAGTATACCAACGTGATGTTTTAGGGCAGATGGTTTGATGGCAAGCGGTAAACGTGTAAGATACTTGGAACAATTTATCGACCGGCCACAAGCCTTCATTCTGCATCCGAAGAAATAACGCTCATGACATATAGGTGAAAGCATATGACGAACAACACAAGCACGCCCTCACAAACAACTGATCCTGTTTTTGTTGCTGAACAGCAACATCTGAGCGACATCTACGCAAAACTCACTGAGCTTTCGCAAATAACAGCGCGCAAGCTTGAGACAAGTGCGCGTTTGGCAGCGCAAGATAAAGAGGCCATGGCGCAAGAGCTTACCGCAAACTTCGACACTGCTGACGATATCTTGGAAACGTTGGCTGACTTTGAGGCAGTTAATCGCATCATTGCGGGCTATAACCTCTCTCAGACGGTTGAGGCCGAAAAGCTTGCAGCGCTTGAAGTGCTGCTTCGCCAGCCGTACTTCGCCAAAATTGACGTTCAGTTCAAGCCTGATGCGCCCGCAAAATCACTCTACTTAGGGACGGCAGGCGTTTCTGATGAGAACTACAAACGTCTTGTGGTTGACTGGAGAAGCCCTGTTGCTGAGGTGTACTACAATCAGGAAATGGGTCCTACGTCCTATGTTGCTGAAGGACGCACGATTGACGTTGATCTGCTCTTGCGCCGTCAGTTTGACATCACCAAAGACATCCTACATGCCTATTTTGACACCAATGTTGCCATTGAAGATTCACTGCTGCTTGCCTCGCTTTCACATCAGCGCTCCGCCCACATGCGTGACATCACCGCCACTATTCAACGAGAGCAAAATAGCGTCATCCGTCATGCTGATGTAGCAGCGCTGCTTGTTTCTGGCATTGCTGGAAGCGGTAAAACATCCGTGCTGCTCCAGCGAATTGCCTATTTGTTCTATCAAGAGCGCCAAACCCTTGATCCTTCACAGGTGTTTCTCATTACCCCTAACGAGGTATTTGCACACTACATTGATTCGGTTTTGCCAGATTTAGGTGAACGCAATCCCGAGATGGTGACCTGGGACGTCTTCGCTCAATCACTCTTACCAAAGGGTCGTGGCATAGGAGATATTTCCACGCCATTAGAGCGCTTCGCAGAGATTGACTCCGCACTTTCGTCTTTTGAGTTTGACGTGCATGATTTTCGCGATATTACCCTTCACGGTGTGCGCCTTATTAGCGCAGACTCTATACGCAAGCTTTCTGAAAAATATCATCGGGCGCCCGCAGGCCCTCATCGTGTGACACTCATACGCGAAGAACTTGTGCATCGTCTGGAGGGTCGTCTCAAAACCATGGCAACCTCCGAGTCGGCGCAACTTGAAGCAGCGTCCTTAGAGGTTAACGAACAACTTGCGCTCTTTAATGAAACGTATGACCCCCAGACTGAAGACGAAGCACGTGCGCTTACGCTTACCTACCTCAACCACAAGTTTGCCGAGGCTTTTACTCAAGTTGAAAATGACGAATGGCTTCGCATTGATCGTATAGGCATGCGGCTTTTGCGCACTGACGGGCTCACCTCTGTTGAATGGCTTTACGTCAAAATGGCAGTTACAGGACTTTGCAATGCTGAGGCGCGCTATGTCATGGTTGACGAAGTACAAGATTACTCGGTGGCACAACTAACCGTTTTGGCAAAGTACTTTCGACGTGCACACTTTTTGCTGCTGGGAGACCCTAATCAGGCCATTTCAGAGATATCCTCAAGCTATGATGAGATCGCAGATGTTTTCAAACGAGCGTGTGGCGAAGTTTCGCGCGCAGACCTCATGACCAGCTACCGCTCAACCCCCGCCATTACAGAGCTCTTTGCCCAACTTGCACGCCACGACGACCAACTCAAAATATCTTCCATCCAGCGTCAAGAACAAATACCTGAGATTATCAGTTGCCCCGATGAAGAAAGCTGGAAAGAAGCTCTTTGTGACGCGGTAGAGGCTGCACAACAAAAAGATGGGCTCTGTGCCATCATTGTGCCTTTTAAGCATGCAGCCAAACGCATACAAGCAGCGCTTGGCACCAATGCCCCTGAGCTGCTATCCGAACGCGGTTCTCTCCCTGAATCAGGTGTTGTTCTGCTTACGCTTAAACTTGCGAAAGGTTTAGAGTTTGACCGCGTCATCATTCCGGATGCTTCAGAGCGCCTCTACCCCAATGATGACATCACGCGCCGCAGGCTCTACACTACCATTTCGCGCGCAACGCGCGAGCTGACCATCTTAAGTGCTGGCAAACTTACCCCACTCTTAGATGATTAAATCTCTTCGATAAAACCTGCACGATAGTGGCGAAATACCGCTTCACCCCGATCTTGCGATGCATCTAAGTCCACATCGGCTGCAATGCTAAAGTCATGATCTTCGTCGCTGTCGTGAATAATCTGGCGAACATGCCATACATGATCGCGTACTTCGTCAGACTCATCAACAATAAAATAGGCAGCACTCCGCGCGTCGGCGTCAAGTGATACATCTTCATGCGCATCGTAAAAAGCATCCAGCGCCTCAGTCCATGCACGCACGCCGAAATCCCACTCGGCATCCAACTCGCCTAGCTCTTCTGGCTTGTCTTGCGCAATTAAGCGCACGCGCGTAAAGAGGGCATTGCGAACCAAAAGCGTTAAAGCACGACGGTCTTTCACCACCGCCAACTCCGCTTCAAAGCCACCAACCTCTTGCTCAGGCGACATACCCAGTCCTGCCCACTCGTCAACCAAGCTTGAATCAGTTGTGCGAATAACAAGCCGCAGCCACTCAATAATGTCCCAGAGCTGATCAGTGCGCTTTTCAAGCGGTATGGTCTTGTCTAACACGCGATAGATATCAGACAGATAGCGCAAAAAAGTGCCCTCCGAACGAGCAATACCATACTTGTTGATATAGGTCTTAAAGTCAGCTGCACACTCAAGCATATCGCGCAACACACTCTTCGGTTCCAGCTCATAATCACGCGCCCATGGCACCGCTTCGCAATAGTGAGCAAATGCTGCATTGAGCAAGTCTTCAAGCGGACGCGGATAAGTCACTTCCTCCAGACGCTCAATACGCTCCTCATAGGGCACGCCATCAGCCTTCATTGCCGCCATAGCTGCATCTTTTGCCTGACGCTCTTGAGCACGCAACACCTGCCGCGGATTCTCAAGCGTGGCCTCCGCTGCAGAAATCACATCGTAGGCATAGGTTTCATCTTCGGGATCAAACAACTCAAGTGCCGCCAGCAAAAATGGCGAAAGCGGCTGATCAAGCGCAAAGTCTTCCGGAAGCTCTACGGTAAGCGCATAGCTTGCTTTACCCGCTTCGTCCTCGTCTCGTATTACCACGCCGCCATCAAGCAAGATGTCGAAGATCTCTGCAGCATGCGCACGCAAGCGCGCCTTCTGCTCATCGGTTTGCGCAGAAGCATCAATAAGGTCTAAAACGTTTTGCCACGCATCTCCTCCACGAGATACCACCGACAACACCATCGCATGCGTGATACGCGTGCGCGGCGTGAGCTTTTCTGGTTCGCTTTCAATCAATCGTTTAAATGTCTTTTCGTCCCAGGTCACAAAGCCCTCAGGTGGTCGCTTCTTGCGAATCTTGCGCACTTTTTTCGGGTCGTCACCCGCCTTCGCCAACGCTTTGGCATTTTCTATCTCGTGTTCAGGTGCAAGCGCAATAACCTTACCTTCGGTGTCAAAACCGCTTCTTCCTGCTCGTCCAGCAATTTGATGAAATTCACGTACGCGCAGGCGGCGCATCTTTGTGCCGTCAAACTTAGTCAGCTGCGTGAGTACCACCGTATGAATGGGTACATTGATGCCAACTCCCAGCGTATCCGTTCCGCAAATGACAGGCAGCAGCCCCGTTTGTGCCAGCTTTTCCACAAGAAGGCGATAGCGCGGCAGCATGCCTGCATGATGCACGCCAACGCCGGCAAGAAGCAGACGCTGCAAGATTTTGCCAAAAGCAGTAGTAAAACGAGTACCCTTGATGGCCTGCTTTATGGCTTCGCGCTGTTCTTTAGTAGCAACGCCATAGCTTGCCAAGCTCTGCGCTGACGCAAGTGCTGCATCCTGGGCAAAGTGCACAATATAAAGCGGACCTTCACCTTCGCGAAGCGCCAGCTCAACCGTCCCCTCAAGAGGAGTTAGCGAATACTCATATGACAAAGGCACTGGACGCGGAGCATCCACTACCAAATCAACGGCACGCCCCGTGCGCGCCTCAAGATCAGAGGCAATAAAAGTCATGTCGCCCAGCGTGGCGCTCATGAGCAAAAATTGCGCATGCTCAAGTGTTAAAAGCGGCACCTGCCACGCCCAACCACGGTCAGGATCACTATAGAAGTGAAACTCGTCCATGATGACGCATGTAATGTCACTATCTGGTCCTTGCCGCAAAGCATCAATAGCCAAGATCTCAGCCGTACAACAGATGATAGGAGCATCGGTGTTGATAGCGCTATCGCCGGTAATCATACCCACGTTTTCGCGACCAAGCACATCTACCATGTCAAAAAACTTTTCGCTCACCAGCGCTTTGATGGGCGCGGTGTAGTAAGCACGCTTACCTGTTGCCAGCGCCATGAAACACATACCTTGTGCAACAAGCGACTTTCCTGATCCGGTTGGCGTGCCCAAAATGACGCTATCACCCACCGCCAAATCCATAAGCGCATCTTCTTGATGCGGCCAAGGAGTAATACCGCGATCTTCCACCCATTCTAAAAAGGTTTCCAAAGCCTCAGTAGGGCTGAGTAAATCTCCCTCGCCTGTTTCTGCCCATGGAAGACGCCAGCCAAGCGATCCTGGCTCAAAAGGATCAAGTGGCGTGGCGTCTAAAACAACCTCGTCAGGTGCATTTTCGGGTGAAGCGTCATGGGTCATATTATTCGTTACCCTCAATTCGCTGAGAATTCTCAAAGGTAAAGCGACCCATCTTCGTGCCGCCTAAGATATGCACATGCAAGTGAGCAACTGTTGCCGCTGAGTCGGGGCCAGTATTGATTACAGTGCGATACCCCGATTCATCCACGCCTTTAATTTTTGCCACCTGAGGTACTACCGCCAGCAAATGACCTAATAGGTCAGCAGGCACATCATCGGCCAAATTATCAAAATGCTGCTTGGGTACAATCAGCGTGTGCACAGGTGCCTCGGGCTCAATATCATCAAAGGCATAACACAGATCATCTTCGTATACTTTTTGAGAGGGAATTTCGCCCTCAACAATTCTGCAAAACAAGCAATCACTCATATTAAAGTCCTTTCAAACTCACGTGATTTCCCGTGTTTCATCTTAACGCATTTCATAGGCGTTTCGCACAAACACAAACCAGCTGTCACACGAAAGCAAACAACCGTCATCGCTTTTGCAACACCTTGGCAAGCAATAAGCCAGCCACTTCAGCTCCAATCTCTTGGCTTCCTACAATAAAGCAGATCAAACCCGCTACTCGCTTAGTTTGAATATGCGCACAAAACGCTTCACGCTACAGAATTGAGGCCACATCATGCTTCACGACAATGCTATCTGGGTTGCTCAAGGCGAAAACCCCACCTATCTGTTGCTTAATCAAGCCAATCGCCATGGACTTATCGCTGGCGCATCGGGCACAGGTAAAACGGTTACGCTCAAGACCATTGCGCAAGGATTTTCACAAGCCGGAGTACCTGTGTTTGTGGCAGATGTCAAAGGAGATGTCAGCGGCATGGCACAAGCAGGAGACGACACCGAAAAATTACGCGAACGTCTCAATAAGCTGGGTGCTGATAGCTGGGTTCCACAAGCGTGTCCTGTGCGCATATGGGATATGCTTGGCAATGCAGGCATCTCCGTGCGCATCACGGTCTCCGATTTAGGTCCTGAGCTGCTCTCGCGCATGCTCAATTTGACTGATGTGCAGACCGGCGTGCTTGATATTGTCTTTCATGTTGCTGATGACCAGCAGCTTCTTCTTATTGACTTAAAAGACTTACGCGCGATGCTCAACTACGTTGACGAGCATGCAAAAGAGCTTCAAGGAAGTTATGGGCGTGTTTCCTCACAATCCGTTGGTGCCATTTTGCGAGCTTTGCTCTCACTTGAAGATGAAGGAGGCGAACTCTTTTTTGGCGAACCGTCACTTGATTTGCAAGACTGGTTTGCCTGTGACGAGGACGGACATGGTTTTGTTAACATCTTAAATGCCACCCAACTTATCCAGAGTCCGCAGATTTATGCCATGTTTTTGCTCTGGATGCTCTCTGAATTGTACGAAAGTTTGCCCGAAGCAGGAGATCTAGAAAAGCCGAAGTTTGTCTTCTTTTTCGACGAAGCACATCTCCTTTTTAACGACATGCCCGCCGAATTGCAAAACAAGATAATTCAAGTCGTCAAACTAATTCGCTCAAAAGGCGTAGGACTTTATTTCATTACGCAATCTCCCTCTGATATCCCTGACGAAGTGCTTGCGCAACTTTCCAATCGCGTACAACATGGACTGCGTGCCTATACACCTGCTGAGCAAAAAACCATTAAGGCTGCGGCCGCCGCATTCCGAGAAAATCCCCAGCTTGATGCGCAGGCTGCGCTTCAAGAGCTTGGCACAGGCGAAGCGCTCATTTCATTTCTCAATGAGGAAGGGCAGCCAAGTATTGTTGAGCGCGCAATGGTCATTGCTCCTCAATGCCAAATGGGGAAAGCTGATGACACCACACTTGAAGCAGTTCTGAATGAAGAAATTGATCTCAAAGACAAATACGGTCAAGCGATTGATCGCGAAAGCGCATATGAACTGCTTTTAGCGCAAGATGCTCAAGCGCAAGAAGCCGACGCATTGGCGCAAGAACGTGAAGCATTAGCAAAAGAACAAGAACGCGCAGCCAAAGCTTTGCAATCAGCAGTAGGAAAAATTGGTCGCGAAGCAGGAAAGCAACTCTTGCGCGGTCTCTTTGGAAGCCTTCGCCGCTAAAACAAACAGCACACTCTCAGCACTCATGGGTTCGTTTTCTGCAACGGTTTTTATCAGCACGATAACAGCACGATGGCGAAAATAACAAAGACTATTCAGGTGACAGCCTTTTTTTGCAGTTTCGTTAAACCCTGACCACAGCAATCATACAAAACCCTGATCAGATACATATTTTATAAGTTGTTTCCTATTATACAACCAGAACACTAAGGGCATAAAACAACCCTCATCCAAGGCTGTAAGCCCCGCAGGCATGGCGTGACAATCCATCACCGCACAGATCCACCTAGGTGGTGGCAATTCAGGAAAGGAGTTGCCATGAAGAGCGAGAAAACACAGAAGGTCTCAACCATTGTTATTGCGTCAGTCTGTGTTGTTTTAGGAATTGGCGGCATTGCCTTCGCCATCCAAAATCCAAGCGTGGCTAACGCAGATGAAGTTGCACCATTTGCTGAAAGCGATATAACTGAGGCCGCTTTTGACGAAACACCCCCTGCTAACGAAGAGAGTCTCACCACTACTCTTGAAAACGCAAGCGCCGATGTTGAAGAAATACAAGACCAGCAAGCTGCTGAAGGGCACGCATCGCTTACTGAAAAAGTCGCAGAAGAGCAGGCTGAAGCCACTTCCCCCAGTGAAGAAGCGCAGCCTGTTACTTCTGAAGAGCAACCCTATCAATATTCTGCTTCTACCTATGTAGCTCCTGCACAAGAAGAGGCAGCAGCCCCTGAACCTCAAGCTGAAGTTGAGGTATACGAGCCCCAGGCTCAAAACGATTCTATAGACACCTCTTCAAGCGGTCTTGCACCCGGAACCCTAAACATTGCAGGCACCATTGTTACCTATGGCGGTTCATACATGAGTTCAAGCGCTCCTGCAAGCGGCGGTGGCTTATGGATGGGCTCAGATAGCACCACTGATGGCACCTGGGGTTACTTCATTGGACATAATCCTGGCTCATTCTCATGCGTCATGGGTCTTGGAATAGGATCCCCTGTTACCGTCTGCGATTCAAATGGCAACGAGCGCACCTATTATGCAGTTGACACCTTCACCGTCCCTGACACATCCTATTTTGAAGATATCTCTGGTCGTGTTACTGGTTATGGTGAGTCCATCATCTTGCAGACCTGCTGCGGTGATAACGCCAACTATCGTATCGTTGTTTGCCAGTAACAACCTCAACGTCTCTTCCTGTTAAGAGTCGCAAGGTACATTCATTGCACCTTGCGACTCTTGTATGTTCGCCTTCTTTTTGCACGCCTAAAACACAGAGCAGGAAGTGTATACTAAAGGCCGTTTAAGAAGGAAAACCAAGGAGAACACCTGATGGCAGAATTCATCTACCAAATGTATAAGGCGCGCAAGGCGCACGGCGATAAGGTCATTCTTGATAATGTTTCGCTTTCGTTTTACCCAGGCGCAAAAATCGGCGTAGTTGGTCCAAACGGCATGGGTAAATCAACCTTACTCAAACTTATGGCAGGGCAAGAGGAAGTCACCAATGGCGAAGCTCGCCTTACCCCCGGTTACAGCGTCGGCATCTTAGAACAAGAGCCCCCACTCGACGAAGATAAAACGGTGCTTGAAAACGTACAGATGGCATTTGCCGATGTGCTTGCCAAAATTGATCGTTTTAACCAAGTAAGCGCTGAGATGGCTGACCCTGATGCAGATTTTGATGCGCTTATGGATGAGATGGGCAAGCTCCAAGATGAAATTGACGCAGCAAACGGCTGGGATTTAGATAGCCAACTTTCCCAAGCAATGGATGCGCTCCAATGCCCTGATCCCGATATGCCTGTCAATGTATTGTCCGGTGGCGAACGCAGGCGTGTAGCATTGTGCCGCTTGCTCCTTGAAGCACCTGATCTTTTGTTACTTGACGAACCCACCAACCATTTAGATGCCGAATCAGTGCTTTGGTTGGAGCAATTCTTGCAGCGCTACCCTGGTGCCGTACTTGCTGTTACCCACGATCGTTACTTCTTGGACAATGTGGCAGAATGGATTTGTGAGGTTGATCGCGGTCAGCTCTTCCCCTACAAAGGCAACTACTCAACCTATCTTGAAACCAAGGCGGCGCGTATTGCAGCCCAAGGACAGCAACAGGCTAAGTTGGCAAAGCGCATGTCTCGCGAACTTGAATGGGTACGCTCTTCTCCAAAAGCGCGCCAAGCAAAATCAAAAGCTCGTCTTGAACGCTTTGATCAGATGGCCGCCGAAGCTCGTAACGCTCAAAAGTTAGACTTTTCCGATATTCAAATTCCCGTTGGACCCCGACTGGGCGCAAAAGTTCTTGAGGTTGAACATCTTAATAAGTCTTTTGGAGACCGCGTTCTTATTGACGATCTCTCGTTTAGCTTACCGCAAGGCGGTATTGTGGGCGTTATTGGACCAAACGGCGTGGGCAAATCAACCCTCTTTAAAATGATTGTCGGCCAAGAAGAGCCAACCTCAGGCACGCTTACCTTAGGTGAAACAGTCAAGCTGTCTTACGTAGATCAAAACCGCGAAGGCCTTGATCCCGACAAAACGCTGTGGGAAGTAGTATCTGATGGCCTTGATTATATGATGGTTGGTGAAACTGAGATTCCCAGCCGCGCCTACGTTGCAAGCTTCGGCTTTAAAGGATCCGATCAGCAAAAACCCGCAGGTGTTCTTTCTGGTGGCGAGCGCAATCGTTTGAACTTAGCGCTCACGCTTAAACAAGGCGGAAACGTTTTGCTCTTAGACGAGCCCACCAACGACCTTGATGTGGAAACGCTTTCTAGCCTAGAAGAAGCGCTTCTTGGTTTCCCGGGATGTTCGGTTATTACCAGCCACGACCGCTTCTTCCTTGACCGCGTAGCCACCCATATTCTTGCGTGGGAGGGCACTGACGAAAACCCCGGGCAGTGGTATTGGTTTGAAGGCAACTTTGACGACTACCAGAAAAACCGTATTGAGCGCTTAGGACCTGAAGCGGCTAAGCCGCATCGCGTGCATAGAAAGCTCACGCGCGACTAAATAACAACACACAATATTAGTGTTGCATCATTAAAACACCAGTTCAAAACATCCCCCGTCACGGGTGAGGCGAAAAAGCTTCAAATCCAGCCGCTGCGGGGGATGTTCTTTTTTCTTGCTCCCTTCCACAATGTTTATCAAGCGCATAAGCGCAAACCACGTAAAGAGGGATTCACTCACGCAAAGAGCTTGAACATCTTATGGCAACCCAAAAGCGTGATGCACGCTCCGGTCGGATTGACCTTAAAGAAAAACAGTATTAATCAAAAACTTTTTGCCTTGCGAACAGCCCTTTTGGCGTAACCGCCCCGTTTCTTTGCCTCCACGGTTCTCTCATAGTTCGCAATATTTTGTCATCAATCTTTCATTTTTATGCAAAAAGTTATCTATTTTGCTAGCTAATTTTTGTCGGCTACGTAACATCAGATTTTCAAACTCCATACAACAAACACACACAACGTTTACGAATGCCCAATGTCAATTCTGTGCCATTACGAAGAGACTACTATGAATTCATCGTAATGATGACCGCTTTAAGTAGCAATCATTCAATGGAGCTAGAAGAGCTAAAGACGTACCAGTCCTAAGGAGGCAATCATGGCACGCGCAACATCAACTTATAATCTGCATCACCTTACTCGTCGTAATTTCTGCCAAGGTGCAGCTGTCATGGGGGGCGTCTCTTGGACTCTTCGGCCTGGCTGGCTGTGCGCCTCATACCGCAACTGAAGAGGTAGCACAAGCATGGATCCCGGGTACCTATACCGCAGAAGTCAACGGTCACAATGCACCCTACACCATGACGGTAACGTTTAGCGACAACGCCATCACAGCTATAGACACGGCAAGCAATCAAGAGTCTTTCGGTGTTGGCTATGATGCTTTGCAAACCCTTACCGACCAAGCCATGGAATATCAAACGCTCAATGTTGATGCTATTACTGGCGCAACACTCTCTTCCATGAGCTTTACTGAAGGTCTGCAAGATTGCGCTGACCAAGCGGGTGCTCTCGCCGCCCTGCAAGAAGCAGACGCTCCCGCAGAAGCTGACATCAAAGATACCTATGACACCGATGTTTGCGTTGTTGGCGGCGGCGGTGCTGGTTTGGCATCAGCTATTGCAGCTGTTCAAGCGGGTGCAAGCGTAATTGTACTTGAAAAATGCGGCATCACCGGTGGTTCTACTAACGTATCAGAAGGCGCTTTAAATGCTGTTGATCCTGAGCGCCAGGAGCCTCAAGGCATTGATGACTCAATTGAGACATTCTATGACACCACCATCAAGGGCGGACACGAGCAAGGCACACCTGAGCTGGTGCATTATCTCACCGACAACGCACTTGATTCGGTTCACTGGCTTGAATCACTCGGCGTAGAATTCAAGGACGAAATTGGTTCTGCAACTGGTTCATTGGGACAGCGTAGCCACTATCCTGCTACTCCATCTGGTAATACCTACATCCGTTCGTTCCAGCAGTTCATTGAAGACAATGCCGACAAGATCATGCTGCTCAATGATATGCAAGCAACTGAGCTTATCACCCACGAAAGCGGAGCAGTAGTTGGCGTGAAGGCTCTCTATAAGGGCGAAAAAGAAGTTACGGTCAACGCTGGCGCCGTCATTATTGCAACAGGTGGTTTTGGTGCTAATGTCGAATATCGTCAAAGCGTTAACGATGGCGTTTGGAAAGAAGTTACCTTGGACGACTCCATTGGCTGCACCAATATCAAGCCATGCGCACAAGGCGAAGGCTTGGCACTAGCTGAAGGTGCGGGCGCAGAGCTGATTGGTCTGTCTGACATCCAGCTTCACCCCTGTGGCACTCCGGGCACCGGTCTTATGGAAGACATCCGTACCTCTGGACGTAATCGTATTTTCGTTAACACTGATGGCAAGCGTTTCGTAAACGAAGGTGCCGAGCGTGACGCATTGTGCAAGGCAATTTTCGCTCAGCCCGATGGTACATACTGGGTTGTTGTTAACACCCTGCGTTACCCTGACCCCGATGAGCCCGATGCCAATGGCGCAACCATCAATAACATGTTAGCCCTCGGCCATATCGTTACCGGCGAAACCGTTGAAGAAGTAGCTGACGTCATGGGCGTTGACGCTGCTAACTTGCAAGCTTCCATTGATGCCTACAATGAAGTGGTTGGCGGAGCTGAAGACGAATTTGGTTTTGAAGCCAACAATACCGCCGATGCAGCCATGACTGAAGGTCCTTGGTATGCATGCCGCAAGGTTCCGACCGTACACCACACCATGGGTGGCATCAAGGTCAACGTTGAGTCTGAAGCATGCGACGCTGACGGCAACCCCATTCCAGGTCTCTATGCAGCTGGCGAAGTTACCGGTGGCATCCACGGTTCAAATCGTCTCGGTGGCAATGCTATTGCTGACTGCATGACCTTTGGACGCAACGCAGGCACTAATGCTGCAACCTATGTCATCGCATAGTCTACTCACAGCTTAAACCCAAAGCACCGCGCGGCCGGCTTGATCCCCAGCGCGGTGCTTTTTTGTATCAAGGGAAAAATAGATTTCATTGTCCCAATTTTGGTACTTTCAAAACGTAAAACCCCCGTATGATAGCAAGCATCAGTAATAAAGCTTAAACACACTACGGAGGTTCATCATGTGCACTCGCACCAACAGCCAGGAAGTTATCTCAAACGCTGTAAGCATCTACGAATTCTTACAGGATCGATTTGCTTGGGATCCAATTCAACTCACTCTTGAAGGCATGCGCAAAGCAATTCGTTGTGCGGGTGTACGCATTACTGACATATTGTCTCTCTATAACCCTGAAGATAATACGTGGCTTGCGCAAAGTCCCACTATTTTACGCCTTGAAAACCAAGACATTGCCTTATTCGCCCTCGACGGACAACATGTTGCGCTTTTCTTTGGCACGCTCAATACAGAAATCCCACTCATCCCTCGAAACGCAAACCAGCCAACATTTGTTTGGAAAACCTTTCCACCTGCTCACTATGCCATCGGACGTCACATTAGTTCATTTTCATTTGGCACAAGTGAAAAAGGATTGCTGACCGCACTTGAAGCTCGCTTTGATGACGGAGGACGCATCACTCTTGGGGCAGGAGGCTGCACGAGTGAGCGCGCAAAAAGGCGCTCGCCACTCAGCCAGCACCTCACTCAATCCTTCCGCGCATCGGCGCTTCATACACCTCGGATGCACCTTAATCCAACACGTCGCGCAGTTGCATAAAAACAGCCTGTCAGCAGTAAAGCCGTCGTGTCTTTTGCTTACGCAAGCCGCATAATCATGCAAGCGCATCGCCCTCAGCATCCACGGTATAACCTTGCATGATGTCACGAAGATACGCCACATACTCTTCAGCTAACTTAGAAGGTTTTTCAATGCGTATAGCTGTGCCAAATTGAGCAAGCCATCCAAAAAACACACGGCTTTTCATGACGGGAACCACTACGCGCGCTTGATGATCATTGAGACGAAATGCGTGAATATCCTTGCCGAAACGATCAATCACAGAGCTCATTACCTCTTCGTCCACCAAAAGCGTCACGTTGACTTTGTCGCCAGAATACATACCAAACGCATGCCCGGCTAAATCCTCTACGCAGAAATTTGCAATGCGCTCATTTCTGCACACCGGCTCATCGCTAATCTGAATTCTGTCCATACGGTCCACGCGATAATTGGGAAAGCTTTCATGCTTTTCGTTATAAGCAACCAAATAGTAATACCCGTCAGAATATACAAGGTGAACAGGGTTTTCTTCGTAGCGTTGTCCGTCGCGCTGATAAACCTTTTGTTTGTCAGCATCGTATTTGAAATACAAAAACGTCACTTTTTTTCGGCGCGTAATAGCCTCATGAATGCGATCTACATTTGCAAATACTGACTCATTTTGCATCTTGATACGCCCGTCAACATGAACGCGCTTATCTAAGAGCTTGCGTTGATTAGCCGACGCCAGTTTTTTAACACTTCGCACTAATGAATCACTTTTGCGCTGTGTCAAAAAACGCGTAGATTGGATGGTGTCTATCAGCAGCTCTAGCTCAGATAAGGTGAAATCACGCTCACTAAGCGCATATTCCACCGGAGCGCGCTGATAACTACGGATATCAAACCCGAAGTCACGCAGAGTTTCGATATCACGATAAACCGACTTGCGCTCAGCATGAATACCTTGCATCTCAAGACGCTCAAGAATTTGTCCCATTGTGAGACCTTGTTCGGTGTCGGTTTCTTCCGACATCATTTGCATCAAATACAAAAGCTTCAACTTCTGCGGATTGCTACCCACGGCTCCTCCTTACGACCCCCGTCGAGGTAACCGAATATCACCTATATACACGTGTGCCACCTCGAGCGAAGGAGGGAAGGAGTTCGCTCGAGGTGGCGCCCATGAAAATGCGGCAGTGCCGCTGAATATGGCGCCTTCTACACTACCTTAAAATGCTTAATTACGCTACAACCTCACGGATGGCCGCCACAAGATCATCGTAATCTTCAAAAGCCGCAATATCAGGGTGTGCTGCTTTAATAGCATCGGTTGATCTAAAGAGAAAGCCTGCGGCGCTTGCCTCAATCATACCAAGATCATTAAAGCTGTCGCCCGCTGCAATAGTGTCAAACCCACATGATTGCAAAGCGCGAACCGTTGTGAGCTTTGACTCAGGACAACGCATAGAAAAGTCCTCTATCATGCCATCTTCGCCCACAATTAGCTCATTGCAAAAAATGGTCGGCCACCCCAATTTACGCATCAAAGGCTGCGCAAATTGCGTAAATGTGTCCGAAATAATGATCACCTGACCCATTTCACGCAACTCATCCAAAAAAGCCTTAGCTCCTGGAAGCGGATCAATGGTATCAATGACTTGCTGGATTTCAGCCAAACCGAGCCCATGTTCACGAAGAACACCCAGACGCCATGTCATAAGCTTGTCGTAATCAGGCTCATCACGGGTCGTGCGCGTCAGTTCACTAATTCCACTCGCCTCAGCAAAAGCGATCCAAATTTCAGGGACTAAAACCCCTTCAAGATCTAAGCACGTAATGTACATGCTGCTCCTTTCGTGTGTAAACTATTCTCCCTTTTGATGAGCGTTTTAGTCAAGTTGGTTACTTGAAGTTTTGTCGAAGTTTCGGCGCAAGGGTTAGTCGCAAAACTACACCAGCAGTTTTGCACTTTGCTGCGCAATGGCATCAGCCAGCATTTCATCTTGCTCCTCCCCTGTCGTATAACTTGCGTCGCGAGCATGCTTGACGTGCAAAAGATGTTCCAGTGCCGCTTTCAACGACTGTTGCATGTCTTGCGCTACGCAAGCTGCCTCCCGCTTATCACCCTTTTGCGGCAAATCAGTCTCAAGCAAAAGCGCATCAAGCGGAAGAGCCTTTACGTATTCGCGTCCCTTTGCGCTCTGCAACATACGCATCCCTATTGAGAACTTGCAACCAAGCTCTCGCGCGCGTATAAGATCTTGCGAAGAGCCTGAGAACCAATGAAAGATGCAGGTGTTATTGCGCAAAGTACCTGCAGATTCCAGCTCGTCAAGCATAACAGATGCAGATTTCACCCCATGAAGGGATAAAACTTTGCCGCCCAAGCGCGCACATTCGCGGACAATCTGGCGAAACACCATCACTTGGATCTCCGGGGACGCTTGGGTATGCTTGCTAAAATCCATGCCAATTTCTCCCACATATGAAGTCATTGGCAAGAGATCCAAAAGCTCACCAACTTGCGCTTGAGCGCGCGCCTCATCGGCCGCAATCCACCAGGGATGCAGCCCAGCCGCTACTCGAAAGCCTTTTGAGGTAGCAAGAGCATGGTGAGCGCTCACGTAATCACACGGTTGCACCGTAACCGACAAGCCGCCAATTTGTTTAGCACTAAGATGCGCTGCAAGTCGGGCAGGATCAGCAAAAAAATCTAAGTGGCAATGCATGTCATAGGGCATGGTGAGAACCCTTTTCGCCAAAAGCTAATTCGCGCAAGACCTCACCTGCAATCATCTGACCCATAATCGGTGGCACATAAGAGGCAGTTCCCAAGTTTGAGCGCTCACGACGAGTTGCCCCTTCACGCACCTCAACCGCCACAGGCTCTTCGCACGAATACAACACCTTAAGCTTGCGAATGCCCCGCTTTCTTCCCTCTTTACGCATAATTCTACAAAGCGGGCAGTTTTTAGTCTTATAGATATCAGAGACATGAAAACACTCGGGATAAAGCTTGTTGGCAGCCCCCATGCTTGCAATGAAGGGCAACTCATGCGCATCGGCATATTGCGCAAGCGCCAACTTGGTGGACACCGTATCAATTGCGTCAATGACATAATCTACGCGTGCAGACCATGTATCCATCAATGCTTTTACGTTTTCTTGCAAGACAAACTCATCAAGCGTGATTACCTGTGCAGCAGGATTAATATCAGCAATCATCTTGGCCATGACCTCAGTCTTTTTTTGGCCAATAGTGGACATGAATGCAATAGCCTGACGATTAATATTACTTTCTTGCACTATGTCATGATCTACTAACACAAAAGATCCAACACCGCCGCGAGCAAGCGCCTCAGTACAGTTAGAGCCCACGCCCCCCAAGCCCAGCACCATGACACACGATTGCGCAATTCGCTCCACGCCGTCAGCACCCATAATAAGCTCAAGCTTTGATGTTGCCTCACTCATGCAAGCCACCTCTCCCACACATCCGCCTCACGCTGAGCTTGTGCGTAGCCCAAATCGTAAGCATGCTGAAGCTTTTCGACACGTATTTCACGATTCGTTACTGGCATTTCATCAGGATAAAAAACATATGCTTGACCCGCGGCTTCTAAGCGCTCAAGCTCGTCACAAAGCGCATTATAGTAAGAAGGTCGCTCTATGGTTTTTTCTGCAACAAGCGGATGGGTGCGAAATGCTGCCCGAAAAAGCGCCTTTTGCATCGCACTCATTTCTGACTTTCGATATCCTCGCGGTTGCGTACGAATAACGAAAAAGCGCTCATAGCCATCGCGCCGCGCCGCATCTAGTGAGATTCCCCAACTGGTGCCCATACCGCCATCCATATACGTTTTCCCATCAATCACGGTTGGAGGCATAAATAACGGCATTGAAGAAGACGCTCTGACTCGAAGCATCATATCGCGCATGGTTGGCATGTCTTCGCGCGTCCATGCAACCGTCTCACCGCTCTCCCAATCAAATGCCTCTATATGTAGTTGAGCGGGGTTTTGAGCGAATGTCTCAAAGTCAAATGCATAAGGCGAATCCGTGCCCGCAAGCTCCTGGGCAATGCCTTCGTAGATCCAAGGGCTATTAAAGAATCCCTTTCCGCGCAGAAAGCTTCCCCATCCACCAAAATTCGGTTCGGTAACGAAATCTACAAATGAATACTTAACACGGCGCTTATCACGCGAAAGATAGTTAACCGTATGGCTTGAGCCAGCCGAAATGCCATATACACTGGGGAAATAAAGTTCACGCTCCAGCAGCGTCACAATAGCTCCGGCAGTATACGATGCGCGCAAGCCACCGCCCTCAATAATAAGCGCTACATTATCAATATTAGGAGCAAGGTTATTTGTTGTATGTTTATTCATGAACGTTAGTATAGCCGTTTGCTCCACGCTACAATGAACGCATTGATGTCAATAACACGTGATTGGAAGTAAGCGTGCAACACATTATCTACGATGTTGTCGTCGTTGGAAGCGGACTTGCCGGAACAATGGCAGCGCTGACTGCCGCCGAAACAGGCGCAAGCGTTGCGCTTGTCAGCTTAGGTCCAATCTTTTCCGGATCAAGTTTTTATCCTGGAACATGGGGCCTTGGATGTGTGGGTCCAGAAAATGCCGAAGATGAAGACGAGTTCATTGCAACCATCTTGCGCGTTGGTCAACAAATTCCCGACCCCGCACTTGTTGCACATCTTGTGCATGAGACCCCCCTTGTTCTTGCAGACCTTGAACGAAGAGGCGTGCAGCTTAAATACCCCGAACACGCGCAGGAACAAGAGTTCATTCCATGCTTTGATCATAAACATCGCACATGGCGCGGCATTGAACGTACGCCCTACGAAACAACAATCGGACATCTGTTGCGCGAAAACAATGTTGCTCTCTATCCTGGTTTTGAGGTACTAGAGCTTCTTACCTGCCCATCAGATCCTTGTTCACCCGATGAAGCTCCCTATATCGGGGCTCGTGCCAACACAGAACACACCGCAACCCAAGATCGCGCCACTTCAGTGTGTGGCGTTTGCTGCTTTGACCATAACGATGAAAGCCTGACTGCTGGCGAGCTGGTATATTTCTTCGCCAAAAGCGTCCTTCTTGCAACAGGAGGCTCAGGCGGCCTCTTTACGCGATATCTCACCGGACAAGACGTTATTGGTAGCGTACAAGGCATGGCAGCATCGGTAGGCGCAACGTTAACTAACATTGAATTCATCCAGATCATGCCTGGTCTTATTGGCACGGGCGAAGGTATTGTGTTTAATGAAAAGATCTTTCGACACTTAGAATTAACCGATGCCCACAACGAATCTGTGCTTCCCTCGGAAATAGAACAAGCAGCCCTTCAGGCGCGCAGTGGCCACGGACCTTTTACCACCGAGCGCATCTCGCGTGAGGTTGATTTTGCTTTGGCGCGCGCAAAAGATGCCGGCTTGCGCGCTCGCTATGCTCCACACCAGGCACACGATTCACTCCCCGAATTCGTCCGCGTTTATTTTTCCTGGCTGCAACAAAAAACAGGCATTGGGCTTACTGACGAAATGCGTATTGCACCCTATGCACATGCAGCTAATGGCGGCATTTCCATTGATGAAAACGGCTTCACGCGCATAAATGGTCTTTACGCATGTGGCGAATGCAGCGGTGGCGTACATGGAGCTGATCGCATTGGTGGTCTTGCAAGCGCAAGCGCCCTTGTTTTTGGCACGCGTGCTGGACGAGCAGCTGCTTTGCATGCGAGCCAACAACCCACCGTCAACGCCTCCACCGTTGTCCAAGCATGCTTCCAGCCCGCCAAGGATGCTCTTGCTGGCATTGATGCTGAAACCGCCTCCCGTCTTACCGCACGCATGCAAAAGACCATGTCAGCAAACTGCCTCATTCTTCGCTCAGAACGCTCGCTTCATGAAGCTACACAAGAGCTTAAATCTTGCGCGGCAGAACTTGCGCTACACCTAACACCAACTACTGACGCTGCCTCATATGCGCGTGCCATGCGTCTTCGCTACCAGATCAGCCATGCGCAAGCAATTATAGACGCAGCGGCCAAGCGTACCTCCAGTCTTGGCTCGCATTGCTATACTGAAGACGAATCACATGCGAATACTACTGAGTCTAAGGAGAGAGAATGAAAGTATTGTTAGTCAACGGAAGCCCCCATCAAAAAGGCTGCACCTATACCGCACTTGAAGAAGTTGCGCGCGCCTTGCAAAAAGACGGCATTGAAACTGAAATATTTTGGATCCAAAACAAACCCATCGGTGGCTGTATTGCGTGCAAAAAATGCGACCAACTGCACAAATGCGTTTTTGACGACGTCGTTAATGTCTTTATAGAAAAAGCGCGTGAAGCGGATGGTTTTGTGTTCGGATCCCCCGTTCATTATGCAGCAGCAAGTGGAAACATGACCGCATTTATGGATCGTGCCTTTTATGCAGGATCCCGAGCAGAAGGACCAAGCTTGTTTTATTTCAAGCCAGCAGCTGCTATCTCTTCCGCCCGTCGAGCTGGAACAACGGCAACATTCGACCAGCTCAATAAATATATGACCATTGCTCAAATGCCTATCGTTTCGTCACGTTATTGGAACATGGTGCACGGTGCTAACCCTGATGAGGTACGCCAAGATGAAGAAGGCATGCAGTGTATGCGCATCCTGGGTACCAACATGGCATATATGCTTAAAGCATTTGAACTTGCGCGCAAAGAAGGCCTTGAGCCGCACACTCCTGAAGTTGCAACCTTTACCAACTTCATACGATAGCAAACAACCCAAAGCCTTCTATTGAAGCGC
Source organism: Adlercreutzia agrestimuris (assembly GCF_943193125.1). Lineage (GTDB taxonomy): Bacteria > Actinomycetota > Coriobacteriia > Coriobacteriales > Eggerthellaceae > Xiamenia > Xiamenia agrestimuris. The sequence continues at coordinate 29,505 of NZ_CALPCX010000004.1, read as the reverse complement.
CGCGTTTCAAATCAATGATATACCGCTAATCACTCAAAGGCATATCAACCAAATCAGCCTCAAGAGGCAGCGTCAATTCCGGTTTATCCGAATCATTCGCTGTCTCTTTTTCATTGCCCCATGGCTGCTCGTGACCAGGCAAGATAATGTTGAGTATAATGCCCACAATGGATCCTACTGCCAAACCAGATAGCGAGATGGTAATAGAGCCAACAGGCAACACGATAGCCCCTGCCGCGCTATAAGCAATACCCAATGAGAGCACCAAAATAAGTGCGGTAATCAGCACATTGCGCGTTTGCATAAAGTCAACGTGGTTTTCCACCAAATTGCGAATACCTACCGCAGAAATCATGCCGTAAAGCACCAAAGAGACACCGCCGATCACGCACGCAGGCATGACCGCAATAATGGCAGCAAACTTTGGACAAAACGAAAGCAGAATTGCAAATAACGCCGCAATACGAACAACGCGTGGGTCAAATACACGCGTAAGCGCAAGAACACCCGTATTTTCGCCATAGGTAGTATTTGCAGGAGCACCAAACAATGATCCAACCATGGTAGCCAAGCCATCACCCAACAGCGTACGATGCAGACCCGGCTCGGCAATATAGTTGCGATTACACGTTGAACTAATAGCTGACATGTCGCCGATGTGCTCAATCATAGTGGCGAAAGCAAGCGGCATGATGGTGATAATGGCCGTGATAGCAAGACCAGCATCAAAGTTCGGCCCGAAGAGAGAAAAGACTGTGTTGTCCCACAGGAAGGGAGCTCCAATCCAGGCAGCTTCTGCAACAGGCGCAAAATCAACCAAGCCAACAACTGCAGCTACCACATACGACACCACCACACCCAGCAAGATGGGGATAATCTTGATCATGCCTTTGCCCCAAATGTTCGCCACGATAATAGTGGCAATTGCCAAAAGCGCAACCGGCCAGTTGGTATCACAATTTGCAATTGCTGAACTTGCAAGAATAAGACCAATACAAATAACAATAGGGCCAGTTACAACTGGCGGGAAAAAACGCATAACACGCAATGGCCCAAACACTTTAAAGAGCGCCGAAAGCACCAAATACAGCAATCCAGAACATGCAACGCCTAAACAAGCATAGGGCAGCAAGTGCGCCTCTCCTGCTGGCGCTATGGCTGCATAACCGGCGATAAAAGCAAACGACGAGCCCAAAAAAGCCGGAACTTTTCCTTTGGTAATAAGATGAAAAAGGAGTGTTCCCACTCCTGCAAAAAGCAATGTTGCCGATACTGACAAACCTGTCAGCGTGGGAACCAAAATAGTGGCGCCAAACATGGCGAACAGGTGTTGCAAGCCGAATATAACCATTTTTGGCTTTCCCAACACCCGTGCGTCATGCACGGCATCTGATGGGTCTTGCGCGCCCATAGTTGGAACAGTGGCAGATTTGGCCATAGAAACTCCTTGTCTCTTGAAACAGATAAGGCAATGCGAAACACAACGCCTACCAATGGTCTCTCAAGCAGACCTTAGTTATTGTGTCATACCTATTTTACGACAGCGTCAACTATTTTTTAGAACTCGGTCTTTTCTTGCTTGACGGCGTTCGGGCATCTTGTTTCCCTGGACGCTTTTTACCAGAACGCTCATGAGCTTGTTTTGTTTGGCTCTTCTTGCGCTCAGGTCGCACAAGACATTTTTCGCCAAATCCTATAAGGTCGGTTCTCTTTGCCTTGCGCAGTGCTTCGCGAACCAAGTCGTGATTTTTTGGATCTCTATACTGAATGAGCGCACGCTGAAGCGCCTTTTCATGGGGAGATTTCGCAACAAAGATTGGTTCCATTGTGCGCGGATCCACACCCGTGGCATACATCACCGTTGCTATGGTAGACGGCGTAGGGTAAAAGTCTTGCACCTGTCGAGGACTAAAGCCCATATCACGACAGTATTCTGCAAGCTCAATGGCATCTGTTAGAGTTGACCCTGGATGCGACGACATCAAATATGGCAGCACGTACTGCTCTTTGCCCGTTGCGTCGTTGGCTTTTTTGCATTGTGCCAAAAACTGTTCGTAGACCGCATGCGGCGGCTTTCCCATCACTGAAAGCACGTTATCAGAAACATGCTCTGGCGCCACGCGTAGCTGCCCTGAAACATGATGTTCCATGAGCTCGGAGAGGAATTCGCCACCATGCTTTTTATCAAGCAAGATATAATCAAAGCGAATGCCCGAGCGCACGAATACCTTTTTGACCTGCGGCAAGCCTCGCAATTCACGAAGTATATCCAGATAAGGAGCATGATCAGCAACCAACTGCTTACACGGTTGCGGTGACAAACAGCGCTTGTGCGAGCACGCCCCCGCGCGCGCTTGCTTGGCGCATGCCGGCCCTGAGAAATTGGCAGTCGGTCCTCCTACATCATGAATATAGCCTTTAAAGTCTGGGTCTTCTATGAGCAGATTTGCTTCATCCATAAGCGAATCTTTGCTTCGCGCAGTGACGATGCGCCCCTGATGGAAAGTCAGAGCGCAAAACGCGCATTCGCCAAAACAGCCTCTATTAGAGGCAAGCGAGAATTTCACTTCAGAAAGCGCTGGTACGCCACCAGCAGCTTCGTATATCGGATGATAATTTCGCGTATAAGGCAGGCGAAACACTGCATCAAGCTGCGCGCTATTAAGTGGTTCCGCTGGAGGATTTTGCACGACATATTCGTGATCAGAATACGGCTCTACCAATCGCTTGCCCGAATAAGGATCTGAGTTTTTATACTGAATGGCAAACGATGCCGCATAGGCAAGTGGATCAGCCTTGTCTTCGCCAAAACTCGGCAGCATGACAGCATCATAGACGTGCTCAAGGCTTTTTGTCTTGTAAACCGTTCCATTAATGAAGGTGATATCTTCAATTGCCAACCCAGCTGAGAGTGCATCAGCAATCTCTACTATTGAGCGCTCACCCATGCCATACGATATGAGATTTGCGCCTGAATCAAGCAGAATGGAGCGCTTTATGGAATCCGACCAATAATCATAATGAGCAAGCCTTCGCAAACTTGCCTCAATGCCACCCAGGATAATGGGCGTCTTTTTATAAGTACGGCGAATGAGATTACTGTAGACAACCGCAGCATGGTTTGGTCTTTTGCCACCCTGTCCACCAGGCGAATAAGCGTCATCGCTACGGCGTTTTTTAGCCACAGTGTAATGGTTAACCATGGAGTCCATATTCCCTGCTGAAACCAAAAATCCCAACCGTGGCTGACCAAAGACGCGCACAGAATCTGGGTTGGTCCAGTCAGGCTGCGCTATGATGCCGACTTTATAACCTTGCGACTCTAAAACTCGCGTAATAATAGCCGCCCCAAATGAGGGATGGTCAACGTAAGCGTCGCCCGAGACGTAGACAAAATCAACGTGATCCCACCCACGAGCAAGCATCTCTTCTTTGGATATGGGCAAAAAATCAGACATGCGCTTATACCGCATTTCTTGCGTTATGCACCCTCGTGGGGGTTATTTGGCTCGGAAGGTGACTGCTGCGCAGGTTGCTGCGCCTGTTGCTGTACTGGCTGCTGCGGCTGCAGAGGAACCTGGGGTTGCTGCTGCACCGGCTGCTGCGGTTGCTGCTGCACCGACTGCTGCGGTTGCGGTTGCACCGACTGCTGCGGCGCGACGCCCTGCTGCCACGGAGCCGGCGGCGTATAAGGCTGCTGATACTGCTGAGGCTGAGCATAAGCTGTATTCGTTGGCTGATTGGTCACCGCGCCGAAAATAGGCGTGTCTTGTGGGCCCCATTTCGCAACGTTCATCTGCGCAACCCAATAGCCCAACGCGCGAAAACACATCATGTCAGTAAACACAGTAATAATTGCAGTCAGATAGCAAAATGCCAGAATTGCAATCAAAAACACTACACTGCCAAGCCCTAAACCAAAGCTCAGTGATCTGCTGAGTGAGTATTGCGTTGCGAATCCATAATCTCCCGTCGCGCCTACAAATAAAAAGATAAAGGCAAAAATGAGAATTGAGGCAATGATGGATAATGCAATAAAGGCAATCAGCATAATGAGTAAGGTCATGCCAAGAATCTTAAACAATCCCTTTACGTCAAAACGGATCATTTCCCAGAGCCTATTTACCTGAAAGCCCGAGCTCAACGTGCCATAGATGCTCATACGCGCATAACTCGCAAAGTTAAAAAGCGTCAGAAACACTGCAACTGCCATAGAAATTATTGAAGGCATAAACACAGAGCTTAAGCCGTACATCCCTATAAAGTAACCGCTATGTGAAAGCGATCTTGTTAGAGCTCCTCCGTCAAGAATCACACTAACAACGTTCAAAATTACTGCAATAACTATGTTTACCACAAAAGCAAAGAAACCCAGCTTATAAAGGTTGCCGTTTTCGTTTCCGAAAATGCGCGGAGGAAGAGGTGTTTTGTACTGCCAAGCAATTTCACGCGTCCAGTTCAACAAATAGCCATAAACAACAATAGTGCCAAAAATAGGTATCATAGCCACTAGGCTCAAGAGGAGTAATTTACCAAACCAATTTGGCGAGCTCTTAATATCTGCCCAAGCAGTCTGCGCGTACTTAATTGTCATCCTTCGCTCCCTTAAAAGCTAATGCGAGTATTCTTACACCATTTATCGGCGGCTTCATCTTATCAGATGTGCTCTCAATAAAACATGCGATGCCTTCATATCTCGCATTCGCCACACAACGCAGCACGCACAACTCAAATTCAACGATCTCGTTTGTTATTGTCACTAAACAATTTGAAGTGTTTTGATCGTGTCTTTGTGTGACTGCAGTTCGTTGACGATAGAGTTTTCCGCTTAACAGTTGGAATCGTTGTAGGATAGAGGCTCGACGAACGAGATATTAAAAATGCAGGCGCTATCGCAACCAAAGCCAAAAGAGTGCTACCCATGCCGAAGACTTCAAAGCACATTGTCAGCGCTGTTAAAGGGCAGTTGGTACAGGCGGCAAAGAACGACACGATGCCCATCTCCACCAATACGAGCCCTAAATATGCGGTCTCTGTTGCACAACATGATCCTACAATCATTGACATTGCGGAACCGAGACACGCGCCAATAGCCAGAACAGGCATTATCTCGCCACCCTTAAAGCCTCCAGCAAAGGTGAGGAGCGTAAGCGCCATCTTAGCCAAAAAGGCCCACCAAGGCAGAGACGCTCCAAGCAATGCCGCCTCAACTTGTGCCGCGCCTGTGCCGCAATAGACGCGCAGCCCCTCATAGTGAAAAAGATCGGCATAACCAACGATTAAGGCAGTTACAACCCCACCTGCCGCGAGTGCGAAGACAGGAGCACCAAGACGCGCTAAACCCTTCCGCAAGATGCCCAAACTAGAGCAAAAGAACAACGAAAGGAGGCCCGCACATACGCCTAACACAGCGACAAGAATGACAGTCTCGCTTTCGATATCAATCAAAACCGGAAACTTGAGCATATCGAAAAAAGCCACTCCTGAGGCATCGGCAATTGCCCAAGCGACAAAAGAAGAAACAAGCGGAGCAGTCGCGCAGCGTATTGAGTCAGGTCTTTCTCTTAAGGATTCAAAGCAAAATACTGCTCCCGCTAACGGTGTCCCAAGCATAGCGCCAAGCGCTGCCGCCATAGCAGCACGAGCGAATAGCTTACGGCAATCACTTACGTCTCTCTCGGGAGCAATGCTACCTACCGCAGCACCCATTTGAAGCGCAGCAGCTTCTATGCCTACCGAACCGCCACACAAAACCGTAAGAAATGTTCCAACCATGATTGCAGGCGCAAGCGCAACTGGCACCATCCGACCGTCACGAATCGCCTCCATAACCCGAGACGTATTCCATGAGTAATCTAAGCGAAAAACACGATATATACCGTACGTTGCAAAACCCGCTACAGGGAGAAGCCAAACGCTGAAGGGGTGCTCAGAGAAAATCGTTGCGGCACCAGCGACCGCAAGGCTAAGCGTTACCGTCAGCACGCCGACCGTCGCACCTAAAACAACAAGAGAGAGCACCAGAAGAGCGCTCTCTCTACCTAAATGTTTCCGATCTAGAGCCATACAAACCCCTGCATATCTTTCAGAAACCTCGTTGCCCGATAAGGTTGCAATCCTCAGACGCAATCCTCTACGAGCAGCTCGACCCTTCCGCTATCAATGCGATATAAGGCAGGTATCACAAGAAGCTCCCCACGACGCTCCATCGAAGCGATGCTGGCGATACGCCGCAGTTCTTCTGTGGCAGCCATCGCGTTGAGTGCGCTCGCTCTCTCGGGGTCGCACACATTCCCTATGGCGTTCTTTATCGGATCACACAATGGGCGCAAAGCATCTTCTGCGTGGCCTTCAAGCACAGCACCAACAGCACCGCAATGCGTATGCCCTAAAACCATAACAAGAGGTGCACCCAAATGCTCTATGGCATACAGAACACTGGCAGCCTGAGTCTGTCCAATCACGTTGCCCGCCACACGAATTACGAATAATTCGCCAAGCCCACACATGAAGATGTCTTCTGGCACCACGCGGGAGTCGGAGCATGTGACAACGATGGCGTAAGGTTCTTGACCCTCATCGCACAGACGCTCTCTCAAATCTGGGGAAATATCCCCTTCAGCAACGTTTGCCTTGAGGTATTCAGCGTTGCCAGACATTAACCTATTTAGGGCGTCAAGCGCCTTCTTACTCGTCATATTTTGTTCCAATCAATTTTCGTAAAGCGCGTCAGAGAGGATTGTTGTAGATCACAGCCGAGTCAGGACGCGCCTGACAAACCAGCGTAAGATCAAACTCTCGCGCAAGGCGGATGGTCTCGTCGGTAGGTACGGCCTTTGTAGCCAAAACAGGAACACCAGCTCGAACAGCTTTCATCACCATGTCCACAGGCAAACGCCCACTTGAAAAGATAAGCGCATCCTTTAAATCAATGCCTTCACGCAGGGCAGCCCCCACCACTTTATCGAAGGCATTGTGGCGGCCCAGATCCTCGCGACATGCAACAACGGTGCCCCCCAACACAAGATAACAGCTGTGCGTACCTGTCGTTGCTCGATGCAAGGGTGAATCCTCCGCGAACGCCCGGGCCGCGGCAAACACCCACTCTGCTTTCCAGGGAATAGGCTCCACATTGGCCGGGCGCTCATCATTGTTGAAATAATGGTTGTAGACACGGTTGCCTGTACAGCATGAGGGCACTGTCTCGATACCTTGTCGAGAGAAGTCGGCATGACAGCAAGAAAGCTGCGCCGAAGCACACGTTCCCTGTTCGCTCAGGTAGATCTCTTCGATGTCGTCAATGCCCCTCACTATGCCCTCAGTGTATAGGCGACCCACCACCAAGTCGACCAGATGATCGGGGGTACAGACGACACGCATAGTAGGTACTGTGTTTACGGCTACCTCCAGGGCGTGCTCAACGAGCACCTTCCTCGGAATGGTGACACATGACTCCCCTGGTGTCAGAAGCGCGCCTTCACAGAGCCCAACCGGCTCACTTTCCCGATATTGATCGACCACCTTCATAAACTACTTCTCCTGCTTCTTGTGGTAAATGAACCAATAAGCCAAACCGACAAGCAGTCCGCCGATGATGTTGCCGAGCGTGGCCAATACCAGGTTGTAGGCAACGCCTCCTAGCGTAATCGCACCAGCGGCACCAAAGCCAACACCATTGAGCACAAGACCCATAGGCAGGAAAAACATGTTTGCTACACAGTGTTCAAACCCGCAGGCCACAAATGCCGAAATGGGCAGTAAAATTCCTAAAACCTTGTCGGCTGTTGTCTTCGATGAGAATCCAATCCATACCGCCAAGCACACAAGGATATTGCACAGAATTGCTTTGAAGATCAGCACTTCGGGTGCGAGCGCAACCTTGCCCGCAGCCACAGAAACGAATGCCTCGCCAACGGCACCACCATTCATACCTTGCAGATTTGACATGAAGATGATAAACATGGCAAGAAGCGAGCCGGCAAGATTACCAAGCCACACAATGCCCCAGTTGCGGAACAGGCCGCCGAAAGTAATCTTTTTTGAGGCCTTGGCGCAAACCATGAGAACATTACCAGTGAACAGCTCGGCACCGCAGCAAAGCACCAAGCACAAGCCGAGGCAGAAGCACAGACCACCGACAACGCGCTGCACGCCAAAGGCCATGGTGGTATCGCCCAAGAAAGTGCAGAAGTACATGCCGCCAAAACCAATAAATGCACCTGCAAGCATGGCGGACACGAAGCATTTCGCGGCAGGCATGCTTGCCTTCGTCACACCGATATTCTCGGCCTTAGCCTCAGTAGCCGCCGGTGCAAGCGCATCGGGGGAAACGACCGCGAGGTCTTCTTTCACGATAGACATAGGTTGTATCCTTTCCTAATTTACATAGGGGTATTTTTCGAAATCGCCGCCTTGGGCGATGTTTTGGTAAATATGCTCCACAGCCGCAAGCACCCGCGGATGCACCGGATCAAAAAACTCGGTTCCCGCCGGCTGCACCCCGAGGAACACCACCTCGTTGCACATTTCTTCCAACTCTGCGAGCAGATAGGTGATAGGTAGCGTATGGGTCGTGATAAGCGATTGGATGGCCACATCTTGCATCTTCAAACGCCGTATGTCGCCAGGGGTAAGCCCCATAGCGGCCGCATCTACTAGAAGCAGCCGATTCGGAGCGAGGCGGCGCAGGTAGCCCAAGTCATTTTCGGGAGTCTGTCCGCCATCCACAGCCGACCATCCCTCAACGGGAAAGTCGTCAAGCTTCTTGGCTAAAAGGGGTCCGGCCGCATCGTCTCCACGAAGGACGCTGCCCACGCAAAAAACGATATTGCCGCCACGTTCTGACGCCTCGTGAGCCGCCAAAATCTCTTCGGCACTTAGCACGTGACCCTCCTTCCCATGGCGTACACGCACGGCTCGCACTGAATCTCCTCCAAGAGATGGAGAAACTCTTCAAGCCATGCAGGAGCGTCTATAGCCGTGACCGTCTCGGTAGTTGCTTCTAGCGCGGCAGCTTCCTCTGCCCCCTCCAAAGCAGAGCCCGCTCGGTCCAGCGCTGCAATCACGGCCGACTTCAGCATAGGCACATGCTCCTTTTTCACTTCAATCTCGCCAAACTTCTCAATACCAGCAAGCTTGTCGCGGGCAGCACCTGGTTCAAGCAGCGCCAGCACTTCGGAAAACACCTCGCGAGAGGTGGCAAGGCGCGGCTTGAGACAGTCAATGACACCGGTATGATGTCCAATAGCCAGCGTGTAGTACAACACCGAGCGGACGTCTTCAGGAATAGACCGCTCGTGGTCAACGAACTTCTCGCCGAGACGATAGAACACCACCTCGCGCGCCGTCCGCCCATCGGTAGTGTGGGCCGCCAGAGACCGCGTGAATAAAGGGTGCGCCGCCAAAGCCGCCGGCTCCTCTCCTAAGCCGGCGGCTTTTTGCCCGCAATGCTGTCGCACGGTTACGCTCATTCGTCGACCACCTTGCTCATGAGCAACGCTTTCAAATCCATGAACACCGCACGCTTGCGCGTGTCACTCTCGGCGGAAATAAGTGCATCGGCAGCCCCCAGAGCGTCAACTTTGTCTTTAGCCAGCGCCAACATAAACTCGTCCACAATCTGCTTGCCGTAGTAGTAACCGCTCATGCGACGCGCTTCGCGCTCGAAAGCTGTGCGTACTTTGTAAGGTATAGCCGGGAAGGCCACAGGCACCTGCTCACCAGCGGGAGCCACATGATGGCTCGCATGCAACTTCTGCTCTAGAATGCCCAAAGCTGTGGCAAACCCGAAAATAGTAGCTTGCGGTGAGGGCGGACATCCCGGCACGTATACATCAACGGGCAGAATTGGATCAGTGCCGCCCCAGACGCAGTAGTTGTCATGGAAAATGCCACCTGTACAGCCACAAGCTCCGTAAGACATGACAATTTTCGGATCGGGAGCAGCGTGATAAGCCCTCAGGGCTGGTTCCCGCATAGCGCGCGTCATAGCACCGGTGTAGATAAGCAGATCTGCATGGCGCGGTGAGGGTACTACTTTTATTCCGAAGCGCTCAGCATCAAAAACAGCGGTGATAGTCGAAAAGATCTCAATCTCGCAGCCGTTACAACCGCCGCAGTCCACACGATAAACGTACACGGATCGCTTAATGGAGTTGAGCAGTTTCTGCTTGGCCTCGGCCACCTTCGCATCAAGAACGACCGGATCGGGTCGCCATTGGAGCGTCTGCGGAAAGTCATTCTCTAACATTTACGCCTCCCTCTTCTCAGGCGCCTGGTGAGCGAAAGCCTCGGCATCATCGAAACGGCGGCAGTCCAAACACAGGTCTACCTTCTCGATATCGGCCGCAGCGGTACCGCCCACGCTCTCAAGCACGCGCCGAGCATAGTCGACCTCCTTAGCTGAGGCATAAGGCTTGCCACATCGTGAGCAGCGAGCCACCTCATAGGAGCAGGATTCACGCAAGTCATCCTTGTTCAGCACGGCCAGTTCAAATTCTGTCGTCAACTCTATAGCGAACAGCGGGCAGACCTCCTGGCAGCGGCCACAAAAGATGCAGCGTCCGTAGCTGATATCCCAGGTAATATAGTTCTGCTCATCGTCCAACTCCATGGTGATGGCGTTAGCTGGACAGGCAATAGCGCAGGCCGCACAAGCGATGCAGAGCTTTTCGTTGTGCTCTGGTTTCCCACGAAATCCTGCAGGCATCTCCAATGGTTCAAACGGATAGCCCGTCGTGGCATCGCCAGCCTTGCAAATCTCCTTGAATAGTTTGAGCATGGCCTACCACCCCTTTCCTGCGAGGGGAGAATGTGTGCGACGACGACAATAGCCTTCCAGCTGATCTTTCGTAAGCACAGTTGAGGTCTTCTTCTTGACATCAACCACCGTCACTCGGTCGGTGCACGAATAGCAAGGGTCCATTGACCCTACAATAATGGCCGCATCAGCTACCGTGTTGCCTCGGAACATATAGCGCAGGATGGGCCAATTGGAATAGGTGGCCGCCTTAGCGCGCCAACGGTAGCACTTCTGGTTGTCGCCAACCATAGCCCAGTGCATGTCCTCCCCGCGCGGTGCCTCGGTATAGCCCATAGCGAACTTGTGTGGCGTATACTGCCAGTTTTCCGCCTGGATCGGGCCTTCCGGCGCACCATCAAGCAACTGCTCGATCATAGTGAGGGAGTCCATGAATTCTTCAACGCGTACGAGGGTACGACTCTGCACATCACAGCCATCGTGACTGCGCGCAGACATACCCACAAGGAACTTATAACCGTCGAAGGGATGGTCGAAGCGGACGTCGCGAGCGATACCACTACCGCGAACACACGGTCCCACGGGACTATAGTCACGAGCAACAGCCGGATCAAGACGACCGATGCCGGCCGTACGCGACTCGAAATTGGCCGTAGACACGAGCATATCTACGAGCGCCTCCACCTCGTTGCGCAGCTCTTGCACATACTTGATAGTGGCAAGCTTCTGCTCGTCTAAAATGTCACGGCGAACGCCACCGATAAGATTCAGACCGTAAGTCTTGCGAGCACCCGTGAGCAATACTGCCAAATCCATAGCCTTCTCACGAACGCGAAAGAAGTGTTGGAATCCCGTGTCAAAGCCGCAATAGTGGCAAACGAGGCCGAGGTTCAACAGATGGGAGTGCAAGCGCTCCACCTCAAGCAGAATGGCTCGGATGTACTGCGCGCGCACTGGCACCTCTATACCCTGGGCGTTCTCTACCGCCTCGGCATAGGCCACTGAGTGGGCGTTACCGCAGATACCACAGATGCGGTCTGCTAGAAACGTCACGGCGTCATAGTTCAGACGGCTCTCGGCCACTTTCTCCATGCCGCGGTGCACATAGAACAATCGATAGTCAGCATCGATAATATCTTCTCCCTCTACAAACAGACGGAAGTGTCCGGGTTCGTCAGAGGTAATATGCAAAGGTCCCATGGGCACCTGAGTTGTTTCCTCGGCATTGCCTTCATAGAGAAACGAGTAGTTCTCTACATCAGTCACGGGAGCCGGACGCTTGCGGTAATCCATGGAATCCTTGCGCAGCGGATAAAGGTTATCCGGCCAATCGTCCGGAAGCACCAATCGGCGCTCGTCAGGAAGACCAATAGCGCGTAAGCCAAACATATCGAAGGCCTCTCGCTCGCTCCAAACACAAGCGGGAACACGAGGCGTCACCGACGGGTACTCCATGATATCGGGATCAATCTCTGCCCGCACTACCACAAAACCAGGATCGCTTTCTTCCATGGAAAGCAAGTAGTACAAGGCATAGCAGCCACACAAGGATCGCTCATCGTTAGCCACCATGTTGGGCAGCCAGCCTCCGCGACCGTAATAGAGGAATTCCACCACATCGGGTAACATGTCGGTAGGTACGGTGATAGCCACCTGGTCAGCAGCCTGCCATGTTGCATCGAGCACCGCGCCAGGGAAGGTGTCCCTCACAGCCTGGACGTGCGTCTCGCCCACGCGCAGAGCCGCTTGCTTTTTGGTCGTCATTACTCGAACACCTCCTCGGGAGTCTCCTCGACGGTCAGAGCCGCCAAGGCATCTTCGAACAAACTATCGTTTACGGGGTTCTCATCCTCGTAAGACAGTACGATAGCGCTGGCTTCTTCGATGGAGCCGGCCAAAGGTCCGGGCAGCGCCACACCAAGCAGCACTACCAAAGCCAAAAGTACCACCTCTGGCACCAAGTACAGCACCGGCACATCACCACGCGTAACACCCTCAGGAGCACGCCCCAGCGCCGAGCCGGTAATCATACGCACGAGCGCCATGATAACCACCACCAACGCCACGAGCACAAGAGCAATAGCCCACCAAGCCTTCGCGGCCACGCCGGCAAGAATCATGAACATCTCACTGACGAACATGGCGAAGGGAGGAAAGCCCGCCAGAGCCAAACATCCAGCGGCAAACAGCACGCCGGTCACTGGCGCCACAGAAATAATGCCCGAAATCTTCGAGAGGTCGCGGGTGTGATATTTCATCATCACGTTGCCGGAAAGGCAGAACATGAGAGCCTTGGTGAGGCCATGAGCCACGCAGTGCACGAGGCCGGCAATGATGCCTAAAGGACCACCAATACCGAAGCACACAGCTATGAGCCCCACGTTTTCGCAGGAACTATAGGCCAGCTTGCGTTTGAGGTCGTTTTGCTTGTACACCTCAAAGGCCGCATAGCACACCGATAGCACGCCAAGAATCATCATGACCGTCTGAGGAAACACGTCTCCCACATTAGCTGCCGTCAAGATGAAGAAGCGCAGCACGATAAGGATCGCGCACTTCAAAAGCACACCGGAAAGCAGAGCCGACACGGGGCTGGGCGCCTCGGAGTGAGCATCGGGCAGCCAGGTGTGCATAGGAAACAGACCTGCCTTGGTGCCAAATCCGATGGCCGCGAATACAAACGCAATCATCATGAGCGAGTGGTCCATGAAAGGCGCATTGGGAAGAATGGCCGTCCAGAATACCGCCTGATGTGGATCGGCCATAATATCAGCTGCATTCGCGTAAACGAGCAACGTTCCGAACAAGCCAAAGGCAACACCAGCCGTGCAGACGATAACGTATTTCCATGCCGCCTCAAGTGCAAGTTTGGTGCGGTAGACACCAACAAGAAACACCGTCGAGAGAGTTGTCGCTTCTACCGACACCCACATCATGATGATGTTGTTTGAGGTGACAGCAAGAATCATCGAAAACACGAACAGACTGAAGAATGCGTAATACTGCTTCACCTGCGAGGGTCCAAGCTTTCCATCGGCCACATCGTGGGCAACATAAGGAAGCGAATAGATACCCGTACAGGGGGCAATAACAACAATGAGGCCAAGAAACAGTGCACCCAAACCGTCGAGATGAAACCACTCTCCTACAGCAAAGATGTCATTGCCCATAAAGGCAGACACCACCAACATGAGCCCCGATATCGCCACGCCAGCCAGCGAGAGCACATGGATGGCCTCGTAAACAGCGCGCGGAGTCGATTTCGCCGGCAGCGCAGCGATGAGTAGCGCCGCCACCACCGGGCAGCCCAAAAGAATCAAAAGCAACAATGAATAATCCATGGCTTATCCCTTCAGCTCGCAAAGATCGTCGGCGTCAAGGGTGTGAGCGTAGTGCGCCATGCGCCATACGAGCACCGCCAGGATGATCACCGCAAAGATAGCATCAGTTGCAACGCCGATCTCCACCAGCTCTGGCGCCTGAGGTGCCAGAAGCGCCAAAGTCACATGGGAGCCATTCTCCATCAGACAATATCCAAAAATCTGCTTGAAGATGGAGCGCTGGATAACAATGCAGGTAAGTCCGATGAAGAAGTGTGCAAGCGATACAGCCAATGTAGGCTTCACAGCCGCAGCCGTAGGCAGATCAATGCCGGAGACGGCCACAAAGCAGATGAACACCTCCACAGCTACAAGCGTCACAGACTTCATGGGTTTGAGTTTCGGCGATAGATCCGCCTGAGCGTCGTTGCCAATCTTCTTCAGCGTGAACAACAAGATGGCAGGAACAAGCACCACCTTAGTAGCAAAGGCCGTGGCCGACCAGGTGAACAATTCCGTCGACCCTGTGACTGCGCCCAGCGAGGCAAGCAAGCCCACGAGCACCAACGACTGCAATGAGTACAAGAAGGCCGCCGCGCGCCTGGTACGGGCGAGCACGACCATCATCGAGGTGATGATGAGACACGCCCCAAGCACATTAACTAATGAGTAACTGAACATATCCACCACCTAAATTCCAATAACGAGGAACACAAGGGAAAGCGAGGCGATCCCCATAACGAACCAGGTATAACGGCCAAGAAACTTGTAGCGCACACGCATAACCGCGTTCTCGATCACCGAAGCAATCAGAAACACGATAAGCACCTTAACCAAGTAGGCCACCAATCCGCACACAAGCTCAAGGGGGGCTGCATTAGCGGCAGCACCAAAGGGCACAAAAATGGCCACGAACAGGCTTGCCACCACGAGCTGTTTAAGCGAGACGCCCAGCTTCATCATAGCTAGCGATGGACCAGAATAGGCAGCCAGAGGGCCTTCCTGAATCTCCTGCTCAGCTTCAGCCAAGTCGAAAGGCAGCTTGCCCATCTCAATGTAGCAAGCCATAGCGCAAGCCACCCCAGCAACTACAACAGCCACAAAAGGATAGGCGGACAAGTTGGCTACCGAAAAGGCCATGATACCCACATTGGTAGAGCTTGCTGCCACAGCCATGACGAAGAGCACCAGGATGAGCGAAGGCTCAATCAAGACACCCACAAGCAGTTCACGCACACCACCGATGGCGGTGTAGGAGCCTGCCGAGTCAATAGATGCCAAAGCGAACATAAAGCGAGGCAAAGCCATAAGGTACAGAATGGTGATGATGTCGCCGAAAATCGGAATCGGGCAGGCCTGCATCACGAGCGGAAGACCCGTAGCCAACAGAATGAACGATCCGAGGAATATTGGCGGAGCGAGACGGGAGACAATGCTGCTGCCACCCTCTTTCACTTCGCATCTTTTCCACAGCTTTACCAGGTCATAATAGTCCTGGAAGATGCTCGTACCCGTTCGCGAGTGCATCTTCGCGCGGATCTTGCGAGTGATGCCAGAAAGAAGCGGGGCAATTGAGACCAGAAGGATAGCCTGAAGTATCGCAATAATGATAGTCATGACATCCTCCTAACGTACCAAGATGATGAGCGCGAGGAAGAATACCAACGCGCCAACGATATAGACGATATAAGTGCGGAAGTCGCCGTTCTCCATGCGCCCGAACCAAGCACCCAAATCACTCACAACAGAGAGTACTGAGTTCGAAAGTGCTGGAGCGCGCCGCTCAGCCGGAGCGATGCCGACGCTACGATCGCGATCGTAGCGCGAGAGGGGCGCGGCAGGCTTTGCAGGTACAACAGAGGCTTTCTCCCCTTCAGGCTCAAGAGCGCGACCAAGCAAGCGAGAAACCGCCTCCCCGATACGATTCACGCCATAGCGAATGGCGTAAAGCGGACCCATAAAGGTCTTCACGTTCGCACCCACGGTAGAAGCAAGCGTCTCCATGGTGAGGTCCGCCTGATAACCACAGGCCCAAGTATTCGGATCACTCTTCATGCCAGCTCTCTGGTTGGCCGCATTGCGCACCAGAGCACACAGTGCAATGATGACAGCCATAAGCACGGCCATGATAAGCGGCGAGACCACCGAAACGGTGTCCAAGGACACAAGCGTTACTCCCTCGACCACCGGCAAGGGTGCCGATGCAAGCATCGAGCTCGCGATAGAGCTGACCACAGGAGCAACCCAAGCGGCTCCAAGCCCCAACGCAATGCAGGCCGCCGTGAGAACCACCATAGCAACCTTCATAGGAGCAGGCACCTCCTGAGCATGCTCGGCAGCTTCGGAGCGAGGTCGTGCAAGAAACGTCACGCCGAATGCCTTCACGAAGCAGGTAACCGCCAAAGCACCGGTAATAGCAAGAGCCACTACAGCAAAGGCAAAGAGGATGCGCATGAAGATGTCACCGCTCATAGCTGCGCCGATGAGACCCTGGTAGGTAAACCACTCAGATACAAACCCATTGAGAGGCGGAATGGCAGAAATAGCTAGTGAACCAATGAGAAAGCACACAGCTGTGACAGGCATCACCTTCGCTAGACCGCCAAGCACTTCCATGTTGCGGGTGCCCGTGGCATACAGCACGCTGCCGGCGCCAAGGAAGAGCAGACCCTTGAACATGGCATGATTAATCAAATGGTAGAGCCCAGCAAGAAGGCCAATGGCGGCAAGCCAGGGCAGGCCAGCAGCCCAGCCGTAGATGCCCACACCCACGCCGAGCAGAATGATGCCAATGTTTTCGACGGAATGGTAGGCCAAAAGGCTCTTAAGATCATGCTCACCTAAGGCATAGACTACGCCGAGCACAGAAGAGACGGCGCCAATGATGATGACAAGCACACCCCAGCCGATCTCTCCACCCGCTGCGCCAAGCAGGTCGAAGCACACCTTGCAGATACCAAAAATGCCAATCTTGATCATGCCGCCAGACATGAGCGCACTCACATTAGAGGGCGCTGCCGGATGAGCCTGAGGCAGCCAAGAGTGGAACGGCACCATGCCCGCCTTCGCGCCAAAGCCGAAGAAGGCAAGCGCAAAGGCCAACGTAGCAACACCAGGGCCAAACGCATGGGTACGGAAGGCCTCAAACTCCAACGAGCCGGTAGCAGAAGCCATGGCGAAGAAGGACAGGGCAATCATCAGAAAGCCGATATGGGCCATAATGAGATACAGAAAACCGCCCTTCAAGGACTTCTCTGTCTGGTCGATGATGACAAGCACGTAGGACGTGAGCGACATCAGTTCAAAGAACACAAGGAACCAGAAGGCGTTATCGGCAAGGATGACTAGGTTCATAGAAGCAATAAACAGATTCATGAAAAACCCGATGACGCCGATGCCTTTGTCATAATACTCGTCGAAATAAGAAAGCCCGTAAAGCCACGCCACAAAAGCCAGCACCGCAATAACAGCAATGAGTAAACCTGCAAGCGGATTTAAGAGCAGCGTAAAATTCGTGAACGGCATAGGCCCAATCCAACTGGCATAAGTAGCCGTCTGGAAAAGCGCGCCTAGACCGCCAATAAAGCTTAGAGCCGCTGCTCCCATCCCACCGACACAGGCGATGGTCTTAGAGGCGGCACGGGCCTTCGACGTCGCTAACGACAATATGCCACCAACGCAGGAGACCCCAAGGGAAAGAAGTATCAGTTCTAACATTTAGGCCTCCTTCAAGTTTGTCGAACGACCCATCATAATTTGGTTAGCCGCAACGGCGGCACGCATTTTGTCTTTACGGATGCCCGTCAGTGTCGTGGCATCACGCACGTAAAGCGCCTTAGTCGGACAGACATCGACGCAATGGGGCTCCTCGTCGGAACCCAAGGTGGAACAAAGGTCACACTTGACAGCGCAGGTGTAGACACCAATGCTCCAAGCCAACAGAGGCGAGGTGCCCTGTGGCTGAGTGGGAGTAGGATAGGAGATGCCGGCAACGCCCGCCGTGGACGTACCCGAGGGATGAATGGCGCCGAAGGGGCACACTACCGCGCACATCTTGCAGCCTATGCAGGTCTGCTCGTTGACGACGATAGCCTTATCTGTGCGCTTAATTGCATCCACAGGGCAAACCGCCAAACACGGTGCACCCTCGCACTGATGACAAGTGACAGCGGCCGTCACCTGCGGTGTAAACGTCAGCGCGAGACGGGGCTCCGCCTGTAGCCCGGCCACACGATGGCCATGGCTACAGGCGGCGAGACACGTGCCGCATCCGATACACCTATCCGGCTCTATAGCGATGAAAGTGTTCATCAGAGTCCTTTCGGAATGAGTGTGGAAGCAGGTGTTATCCTATCGGGCCTCGGTTGCCGGCGCCACGTTTTGGGGTGCGGCTTCAGCGGCCAGACGGTCTTTGAGCGTCGTGTAGAGAGATTGCATATGGCGCTCAGCCCAAACCTGATCGTCGATACAGTGCACCTCGCAAGCGGAATACTTGTCTTCGGGTGTACCAGACAACGGGTCGGTCACATGCATGGTCAAGTCGTTACACTTGCCAATCCACCACTGATAGGTCATATAGACAGCACCCTTGTTGATGCGCTCATCGAGACAAGCGCGCGTGATGACCTTACCGCGACGAGAGCTCACCCAAACAAGATCCTCATCCTTAATAGTACGAGCAGCGGCATCGGCGGGGTTAATGTGTACATAACCCGGCTCGTCAGCCAGCATTGAGAGCACTTTGCAGTTGCCAGTCATCGAACGACAGGAGTAGTGACCCACCTCGCGCACCGTGCACAACACAAGCGGATAAGCGTCGTCGGGCATCTCTGTAGGCTCAATGAAATCATGAGCCATAAGGATGGCTTTTTTGTCGGCCGTGTTGAACTGACCGTTCTTGTACAGCGTTGGGGTGCCCGGGCAATCAAGCGTCGGGATTGGCCACTGGGCATGACCTACGCCGTCCATCTTCTCATAGGTAGCACCGTAGAAGTTCGGGCACAGCGAACGCATCTCGTCCCAAATTTCCTTGGTGTCCTCATAATGCATCGGATAGCCCATACGAGTGGACAGCTCACTGAAGATCTGCCAGTCGTGTTTACACTCACCCTTAGGCGGTACAGCAGCCGTGAAGCGCTGGAAGGTGCGGTCAGAGGCAGAGAACACGCCGTCGTGTTCGCCCCAAGACGTGCCCGGGAACACCACGTCTGCCAGTGCCGTCGTCTGGGTCATGAAGATGTCCTGGCTGATGAGCAGCTCAAGGTTCTCCAGGGTCTCTTTCATGTCGGCAGAGTCGGGCTCGGTCTGCAGCGGATCCTCACCGAAATTGTAGAAGGCTTTGATCTTTCCCTCTTTCACACCATGAGGCAGATCAGTCAACTTAAAGCCAGGGTTGGCTGGCAGCTTGCCTTCGGGCAGACCCCAAGCTTTCTCAAATTTGGCACGAACCTCTGGGTTCTCCACCTTCTGGTAGCCGGGAAGCAGGCTCGGCCACATACCCATGTCGCAAGAACCTTGAACGTTGTTCTGGCCACGCACCGGAGCAAGACCAGCATTGTCGCGACCGATCTGATTAGAGATGCAAGCAATAGCGGCAATGGTGTGCACCGTTTTGACGCCCTGACGCTGCTGGGTAACGCCCATGCCCCAACCGATAATGGAGTTGGGAGCCGTAGCATACATGCGGGCGGCCTTGCGAATGTCTTCAGGGTCGCAGCCACAAATTTCAGCAACCGATTCGGGCGTATAGTTCTTAATGGTCTCCCACCACTCATCAAAGCCGCTCGTATGGGCATCAATGAAGGCCTTGTCGTGCAGGTTTTCAGAAACAATCACGTTTGCAAACGCATTCATGAAAGCAAGGTTGCAGCCGTTTTTAATCTGGATATACAGATCGGCAATGCGAGCCGTCTCAATAGAACGCGGGTCTACAACAATGATCTTTGCGCCCTTCTCCTTGGCTTTCACAATGCGACGAGCTACGATGGGATGTGACGCTGAAGGGTTGTAACCAAACAACATAATCAGGTCAGCATTCTCCATGTTCGGAATAGAGACTGACATAGCGCCCGATCCTACCGTATCCATAAGACCAATAACCGAGGGGCCATGACAGGTGCGAGCGCAGTTGTCAATGTTGTTGGTACCTACGCAAGCGCGGGTGAACTTTTGCATGACGTAGTTGGCCTCATTTCCCGGACCACGGGAAGAGCCGGTGAGCATGATGGCATCAGGTCCATATTTCTCCTTGATAGCCGTCAGTTTTTTCGCCGTGAAGTCCAGCGCCTCGTCCCACGTTACGCGCTCCAACTCGCCGCCCTTTTCGCGACGAATCATTGGATGCAAGATACGCGGTGTGAGAATCTTGGTGTCGTTGATGAAATCAAAGCCCGACAAACCCTTCAGGCACAGCTCTCCTTCGTTGGTCACGCCATCGAGACCCTCTGCGCCGATGACCATGCCGTCGTCCACGATGAGATTGAGCTTACAACCGGCACCGCAGTACGGGCAGACAGCCATGTGCTTTTCCATAGTGCAATTCCTTCCCTAGGCTAGTTGAGATCAGTGTTCAAGGGCACGCTCGAGAAAGCTCCCGAGGCCACAGCGGCCTTCATGCGACGCTTGCGCTGACGGTCTGCCAGCTCTTCTTCGTCAACAACCATAAGACCGCCTGTGGGACAGGCCTCGACGCAAGCCGGACCGCCTTCGCGGTCATAGCACAAATCACATTTGACGAGCGAAGCCTTCGGGGCGCTCTCGACAACAAGACCGCCAAGTTTGGCCGCTCCCTCTTGAGATACCACCTCTACTGCACCGTAGGGGCAAGCAAGCACGCAGCTACGACAGCCTATGCATCGCTCCTGCTTCACGGCAACACGATCGCCGTCAAAGTACAAAGCCCCCTCAGGACACGACGCAACGCAAGGTGCATCGGCGCAATGGTGGCACACAATCGGCGCAGAGATGGTCAACGTGGTGATGAGATTCAATCGGGGCTTGGCAACGTCTCCCGGCACGCTGTGCTTCAACAGGCAACCCGCCATGCAGGTCTGGCAACCAATGCACAGGCCCGGGTCGGCAATGACAAATTTGGAACCCATGTAATCCTCCTACAACTTTTCTCTTCCGACAGCCCAACGGCCATCGGCCAGACAACCCCACTACCTCTCGCCCTCCCCTTTCCTATGCAGGAGGCTGGCAAGACATCAGTGAGCTGCTTTACCAAGAGTTCTTAACTCTCTCGATCCATACCCGTACACACATGCAACGCTCCGGAAACGTCGAATGCGAGTCGAGCACCCTCAAAATGAACGCAAGTATCCCCTGCGGTAAAGCCGTATTAAAAAGAAAGAATGTAAAACTGAATTACCGGCAGCCAGTGCCTCTCGGAGATGTCACGGTCTTTATACGCCCATTAACATCGTTCGGCAAGGGCTAATTTCGACATTTTTTGAACAGGAAATTAAGAAGGGGTTTTTCAAGTCATTTTGCTATGTATTACATTTGTACTACATATTTCGCTATAATGCAGGTGTTTTGTTCTGTTGGCGTACCAAATTGCTCACAATTAGACTTCTTTTTCAGTCTTCAAGGGCACAGAATTTTTTTTCGGGAGGATCCATGAGCAAGCAGGCAACCATGCAAATCCGCGTCGACGAAGAGCTAAAGCAGGAAGCAGATCAACTGTTTGAGGCTCTCGGAATGTCGCTATCAGAGGCCGTGCGCCTCTTCGTTGCACAGGCGGTAAACGAGCGACGTCTTCCCTTCACGCCCCACACGAGCAAAAGCGAAGGAGGCACCTCGGCGTTTGGAAAACTGAAACACTACGGCAATCCCCAATTGACGGGTGACGAACGGACCGCTTGGCTTAAGGAGCAGAGTGAGAAATCCAACCGAAGCCGCCATCGTACGCTTCCAGAGAAAGACCGAGTCGTGACCATCGTTGATGAAACAGTACTACTGCGCTATCTACTTGATGACGAACCCCGCCCCTCGGCCAAAGCGCGTCGACTCATTGCTTCGGGCTGTGCCCAAGCTTATCCAGAAGTTGTAGCCAGAACCGTACGCATACTTGACGAAGATTATCGCGTCCCCCGATCTTTAATTGGCACCGTTATCGAGCTTCTAGCCGATGATGTCTCTCTTCAAGACGGAACCGCCATCCGATTGGCAGCACGTCTATACGCAGGCAACCGCCTTCCTTTTACCGCCTGCTTAACAGTCTCACGAAATGTTTTGACAGGGCATCACGTCGAATCTTTCAACAGGCAGCTTTCAGGAAATCTCTCGTAGGCTTAACGCCTTCTTTAAGATATCAGGGCAGTCATATCCCCTCTGCACCCTCACCTCACATAACGCCAAAAGCAGCCACGTCGTACGCATCAAGTAAAGAAAAAAGGCGCCGCACTATGTGCGACGCCTTGAGAAGCTTTAAGCTGTAAGCAATAAACAAGTGTTATTACTTAAGGGTAACAGCTGCACCAGCCTCTTCCAGTTGGCCTTTGATTTCCTCAGCCTTGTCCTTAGCAACACCTTCCTGAATGGTGGTCGGTGCGCCCTCAACAGCCTCTTTAGCCTCTTTCAGACCAAGACCGGTGATCTCACGAACAACCTTGATAACAGCAATCTTGTTGTCACCGAAGCCCTCGAGAACAACGTCAAAGTCGCTCTTCTCTTCAGCAGCAGCGCCGTCACCAGCAGCAGGAGCAGCAGCAACAGCAACCGGAGCAGCAGCAGAAACACCGAAGGTCTCCTCGATGTCCTTAACGAGCTCAGATGCCTCAAGCAGTGACATTTCCTTCAAAGCCTCAATGATCTCTTCACGAGTTACAGCCATTGTTAGTTCCTTTCATAGGGCCAACCCCTCAGGGCTGGCTTCACTTTTTCAATGCGACGCACAGGCGTCATTCGTCAGTTCGTGGCGCATACTACGCCACAACAGCCACGCGGCACCTTGTGCCGCATGGTTGTGTTATGCAGCCTTCTGATCTGAGAGAGCTTGCATAACTTGTGCCACCTTACGCGGCACACCGTCGATCGTCGTAGCAAGACCACGAGCAACACCAGAAATTGCGCCAGCAATTTGAGCCATGAGCTCTTCGCGAGACGGAAGAGAAGCAATAGCTTCAACCTCAGCAGCTGAAACAGCTGCACCCTCCATCAAACCGCCCTTGATAACCAGGTTCTCATTGCCCTTGGCGAAATTTTTAACAGCTTTTGCTGAAGCAGCAACATCAGAACCGGAGAAGATAAATGCACTGGGACCCTCTAAGATGTCATCAAGAGTCGGCAGCTCAGCTTCGGTCAATGCAATATGCATAATGGTGTTTTTGTACACCTTCATGCTTGCACCTGCTTCACGAATTGCGTTGCGCAGAGCCTGGCTTTCCTTAACGGTCAAACCGCGGTAGTCAACTACCCAAACTGCAGGGCAATCTTCCAAGTCAGACTTGATGCGCGAAAGTTGATCAATGTTTTGTGCGTTTGGCATTCTGTACACCTCCTTTTCAAGCAAATCGCGTTCCGCCCTTTTTGAGGGTGGGTCGCTTCACTTGAAAAGAAAACGACCCCCGCATACAGACGGAGGTCGCAGCATTCAACAGAGCGAATAATGCTAACCACCTCGGCGGGCCGCTTGTGCGATTAAACCTCTTGCGCCTCATTAAGAGATGCGCTTTGGTACCTGCTGTCTTTAGTAGCGGAACATTTTTATATTCATGGGCTGCCTTAATACACTGAAAGCCTAAAAAGACAGCCCATATATTTTAATAGATCAGGCGATACTGTCAAGCATCTTCCCGGTGGCTGCTTCACGGAGCCACCACATTTTCTTCCGGCTCACCCGAAAGCGTTTCATCTTCGGCAACGGTTTCACCCGACGCAAGGGTGCCACCTAAAATCTCATAGACCGGACTTGTGTTTGACGTCTCATTTTCAACGTACGTGAAATTGATGGTGTCTCCCACCGCATATCCCACGATGTCAAGAAGTCCCGGCAAAGCAAAGTCAAAGATTTCGCCATCTTCACCTTCAATGGTGAGATAGAAATGCGTGTTGCCTTCAATGACTGCTTGATTCATTGAGCGAATAACGCCTTTTACCGTTACCACATCAGCAGCTCCGCCTTCGCCCTCAGCAACTACCCCATTGGTTGCCAAAAGCGCTTCGTAGGCTTTTTGCGTATCGGCAACGGTGTCACCCACCGCTACATTTTGGTAGCGCTGAATATCAATCATTGCGAATTTCTTTACCAAGCCGGCGCCGTCTTTAAGCGCCATGAAGTACGTTGGTTGATTTGCAACATTGATGAGCAAGGGGAATGTTGCCGTATAGCGAAGGTTTTGTACCTGACCTTCTGCTGAATCCATTGCAGAGTCCTCAGTAGCACCTGAAACGCTGTAGAAATGGCTCTCTTGCGTTCGTTGGTTAACGAGCACAAATCCAATAATGGAGTTGTCAGCTGTAGCAGAAGTAACGCCCGTATAGACCCATACGTCATCGTCTTTGGCAATATAGTTGTAGCCCAACGTGCCATCAGTACCCGGGGTAGTACGCACCACGCCTTCTTGTCCCAAGAATGAATTCAACCAGCCATTGTTATACGATCCCCACCAGTTATATTGCTGAATAAGCAACTCAGCAGGAAATACGCGGTCAACCCATTCGGGGCAATCTTCAATTGACAGATCCTGACATTCGCCTGTCGTAGCGTCACAGAGCACCACTCGGCTAATAGTCTGACCACCAAACAAACCAATAGTGAAATCTTTTACTGGACAAATCCACCACGGATGGCCATCTTCGTCAATCTCAAATGACTTCTCATCAAACATGTAGAACGGATATTTCAGCTGAACATGTCTATCAATATTGCGAACCAACGGCTCACTCTGCGAGTAATAGATGGGATTATCGCCAAGACGCACGATTTCGGCATCTTGAGTGGTCATATCAACCAACGCATAAGCTGGGATGCCGCCCTCTCGGTTCGTAAACCATTTGAAAAGATCAGCATACCCAAGCGGGCTTACACGAACTGGAGTTCCCTGATAGTTAATCTGGCTGTAGAGCGTGGAGACTTCAAACTGACTCACGTACTCAGGAATTGAACCCATTTCGCGATTACCAAGCAAAATAGCCGAATTGCGGTCAATAACAGGGATCTCTGAATAGTTCACTTCTTTAATATCTTGTGCGAACTCCAGCGTGTCAGTTTTCAGCACATTTGAGTACTTTTCAGCATTCCCCGGGAAAAGCGGGAGCGACAAAAGCGCACCAAGCAACCCCAATACAACCACAGCAATTGGCACATATGATGCAATCTTGAAAGCCTTTGCTTTGCCTTCAGACGCCTTTACCTTTTTGGTTCCCCCTTGATAACTCTTTGACTTACTCCAGAAGAAAATAAAGAGGGGTAACAGGATAAAGACACACACAAACATCCAGGTGTCAGTGCTGTGAATATTAATAGGTGGATGGAACCACCAATATGCAATTAGCGCCACGATCACAACAACAATGGCAGCAATAATGACGGTGCGTTTGCCCCAATTCGCCATCTTATCCGCAAAGGGAATCTCAACATGCGGATGTGGCGGTTTTGAACCCCCAGATCCTCCCGAACCGCCAGAGGTACGAGATCCGGAGCCTGAGTCAGCTGATTGCGCCTCAACATACGGTGCATCAGCATCAAACTTCCCGTCCATATTGATCCCTGATTGTTTAAGGGCTTCAATAAGGGCATCAAACCCTGAGTTTTGTTTCATCTTCCTTCGCTCTCTTGATTGGTGATGATTATTGAGCAAGCTGTCTTAAAACATATTGCAAGATACCACCATGCTGCATGTAATAGCCTTCAGTTGGGGTATCCACGCGCACCATAACATCAAATATCCGTTGATTGCCTGACTCGTCTGTAGCTGTCACCGAAGTGATAGCTGGTTGAGGGAGCCCCGCGCTAAAGTCCACGGGAGCAACGCTCATACGCTCCGTGCCATCAAGGCCAAGCGTCTGCGCGTTTTCGCCCTCCATGAATTGCAGAGGTAAAACACCCATACCAATGAGGTTCGATCGATGGATGCGCTCATAGCTCTCTGCAATAACCGCACGAACTCCTAAAAGTGCCGGACCCTTCGCCGCCCAGTCGCGCGAGGAGCCTGATCCATACATCTTGCCGGCTACTACCACTGCGCCCAAATCGGCGTTGTCGTAGGCAACCGCTGCATCAAACAGTGGCTCAATTGCTTCGGTGAGCGCGTTGCGGGTCCAACCGCCGCGCTTGCCTTCTGCCAGCTCGTTTTGAAGCTTCACGTTGGCGAAGGTGCCGCGCATCATGACCTCGTGGTTTCCGCGACGAGACCCATAGGTATTAAAGTCCTTTACCGAAACGCCTTTGTTTTCCAAATATTTTGCCGCAGGCGAATCTTGTGCAATTGACCCTGCGGGCGAGATATGATCGGTTGTAATAAAGTCACCCAGTTTTGCCAAAATGCACGCATCCGAAATGGGGGCTTTATCTTCAGGTTCTTTCGTCATGCCATCAAAATAGGGTGCACGACGCACGTACGTAGAACGCTCATCCCACGCAAAAGTGTCGCTGGGGTCACTTCCCAACTCCTGCCATGCAACGTCTCCCTCATACATGCCACGCATTCCCTCTTCGTAAAGGTCACGCGTAACATACGTATCTACCAGCTTATTGATCTCAGCGTTCGTCGGCCAAATATCGGAAGCGTAAATCGGCGTGCCATCTGCGCGCTCTCCCAGCGGAGTATGCGCAAGATCCACATCCATAAAGCCTGCAAGTGCATAGACAATCACCGTTGCCGGCGCACCCAAGTAGTTTTGTGAAACATCAGGCGAGATGCGTCCTTCAAAATTGCGATTGCCTGAAAGCACACTAGCCAACTCAAGCTGATCGGCAATTTCATGCAGCTCAGAACGAATTGGACCTGAATTTCCAATACAGCTCATGCAGCCGAAGCCACACGTATAAAAGCCCAGGTTACGCAGACCATCCAAAAGGCCTGCGCGCTCCAGCAAAAGCTCGGTTGCGCGAGAACCGGGAGCCAGGATTGTCTTAACCCATGGTTTAGGCTTCAATCCTGCCTCAGCGGCCTTTTGCGCCACCAAACCAGCAGCCAACATCATAGCTGGGTCCGTTGCGGTGGTGCAGCTTGTTACCGCAGCAATAGCCAAAGCGCCATCACGTAACTCGGTCGGCACTCCATCGATATCAACAGTTACGCGTCGCGCACAATCAACACCGCGCTCAGCGCAAATTTCGCCAAATCGGTGTGCCGCAGAATCAAAAGCAAAACGATCATGCGGGCGAGAAGGTCCTGCTAATGAGCGCTCAACGCTTCCCAAATCCAGTTCAATCACTTCTGAGTACACGCGCTCAGGTGCACCCTGCTCATACCAATAGCCTTGTGCTTTAGCATAAGCGCGCACCAAATCTACCTGCTCTTGCGAACGACCCGTGAGCGTCAAATAGTCAATCGTAGCCTCATCAACAGGGAAGAGCGTACAAGTACAACCATATTCGGGCGTCATATTTGAGATGCAAGCACGCTGTGTTGCGCTCAAGCTGGCAAGCCCTGGGCCAAAACACTCGACAAAGCATCCTACAACGCCTGCCGCACGCAACATCTGCGCAAACGTCAGCGATACATCCATAGCGCTTACGCCTTCGGAAAGCGAACCGGTAAGGCGTACGCCCACCACACGCGGCACAAGCGTGGTGATAGGCTGTCCTAAAGCGGCCGCCTCAGCCTCAATGCCGCCAACGCCCCAACCAAGCACACCAATACCATTTGCAGTTGGCGTATGGCTATCCGTTCCAACCAATGTGTCGAAATATGCAACCGTAGTAGCATCACTGCGAGCAGGATCAGCCACGCCCGCTCCTGCTTCTCCTGGTTGTGCTGTCATGACTACAGGAGCAAACGCCTCAATATTGAGCTGGTGGCAAATGCCCACTCCTGGTGGCACAATGCGTACATTATCAAAGGATTGCTGTGACCATTTCAAAAAGTCATAACGCTCTTTATTGCGCTCAAACTCAAGAGACATGTTTTTTGACATGGCCGAACCACAACCTGCTACATCAGCAATAACCGAGTGATCAATTACTAAGTCACACGGAATCTGAGGATTAATGCGCTTCGGGTCTCCTCCTAGCTC
This sequence comes from Adlercreutzia agrestimuris, assembly GCF_943193125.1. Lineage (GTDB taxonomy): Bacteria > Actinomycetota > Coriobacteriia > Coriobacteriales > Eggerthellaceae > Xiamenia > Xiamenia agrestimuris. The sequence goes on along the minus strand of NZ_CALPCX010000004.1, from coordinate 1,242 downwards.
AGCACAAGCCTCACGCATGACTGCGAAATCAACGAATACCGGCACACCAGTAAAGTCTTGAAAGAGCACACGAGCAGGCGAAAACTCAACTTCGCTTCCTACCACGCCTTGCGTGCCGGCTTCAATAATGCGTTGCGCAAGAACTGCTGCTGCATCATCGCTTTCGGCTTTACGAAGCACGTTTTCCAACAATACTGTAAGCGAATAGGGAAGTTTTTCTGCCCCCTTGCAACCTGATACAGGATAATAGGTGTACCCCTTGTCTCCTACCTGCAAAACATCAGCATATCGGCTTTGTGCCATAATTCGTCTCCTCCTAAAACCAAAAGACTACTTTTGTAATAACGTTTGATATTGACCAGTGCGGTCTTCTTATTTACGCCATATACAATAAGCGGGCGAAACACCCGCTTTGAATGTTGCTATTTCACGTTATCCAGAACAGCTTGAGATTTTCGCTTAAGCCAACCTCGCCCGTTTTCTGCATCAAAGCGAACGCGATGAGCAAGCTTCTCCTTTACCTCATCGGAGAGTTTACCTTGTGAGAATTCAACTACCGCAGCGAGCATATCCTGGTACTCAAGATCTCCGTGATAGCACTGAATTCCCTCATCGATAAACGGCCAAATACGCTCAGAGCGTGCTTCAGTTGTGCTGCCCAGCTTGCACATGAAACGCATGGCAGCTAAACGCACCGGACCATTCTTTTCATCAAAGAGCGCCGCTTCAGCACCAGGCAACGCCTTGTCACAAACACGCGAATCTTCTGGCACAATGCGGGTTAAAATATCTAAACATTCCCAGCGCGTGCGAGCTTCAGGTCTATTAAGCGCATCAACCAATTCAGCATGATAAGGAATCACGCGACTAATATCACTTTGCGCTACAAGTATAAGTGCTGCTGCAGCTGTCTGGCGCTCTCTTCGAGACGAGCCCGATAAGAGCGAAACAAGTTCTTGTAGCTTCTCTTCTGACGCTATGGCTTCTTGAGACAAGCGTTCTAATTCTTCAGTTTGCTCAGCCATACAATCCCTCTGCTATCTCTCAACATGCATACATATCTCAATATTATTGAACCTTTATTATACGACTGCTCTTGTGCAAATCCTATGGTCACAACGACTAGGTGACCCTGCTCAACCATTAACGGATATTCTGCCCCACAATAACAAAAGCGTCCTTTGTGAGCGCGACTTCCCGTCCTCCCACAGCCTGACGCTGTAGTACTTTAGGCGATGGCGG
>NZ_CALPCX010000003.1 GCF_943193125.1 Adlercreutzia agrestimuris | reverse complement strand
GACATGGCTCAGCTGGTAGAGCATCACCTTGCCAAGGTGAGGGTCGCGGGTTCGAATCCCGTTGTCCGCTCCATTGACATTAAAAGGCCGGTCAGGCGGTTGTTTGACCGGCCTTATTAATGAAGCGATTTTGTGGCGACGTGGCCAAGCGGTAAGGCAGAGGCCTGCAAAGCCTTTATCCCCGGTTCGATTCCGGGCGTCGCCTCCATTCGCTATCTCTGCAAGAGAGACATATGCGGACATGGCTCAGCTGGTAGAGCATCACCTTGCCAAGGTGAGGGTCGCGGGTTCGAATCCCGTTGTCCGCTCCATTGATTCTTAAAGCCGGTCTTATGATCGGCTTTGTTGCTTTAAGGGGTCAACCATGGTTGCAATAGCCATAAGCGCTTGTCTTTTGGGCGAGCCGTGTCGCTGGGATGGTCAAGCTAAGCCATCGTCTCTTGCGTTGAGTTTTATACAGGCACCTGAGGTGTCGGTGATTCCCTTTTGTCCTGAAGTCTTAGGTGGGTTATCAACGCCGCGTGACCCTTCTGAACTTGTCAGAAGCGATATGTCGGTTTGCGCTATGACGCGTGCGGGCGCTCATGTAACCGATGCCTTTCGTATGGGAGCAAAACAGGCACTTGCGCAACTGAAGGCAAACAACGTTGTTCTTGTGATAGCTAAGGAAGGTAGTCCTTCGTGTGGATCATCACGCATATATGATGGTTCTTTTACTGGGCAAATGATTGAGGGCGAGGGTATGTCCACGCAATTGTTTCGCCAGAATGGTATGGTTGTTGTAAGCGAAGAGCGCATAATGGATCTTTTTAGCGAGTATTGTGCAAAGCATGCCGATGAGTGCAGTGATGTTGCGTGTGGTTGGGATGCTGAGGACTTTGCGTTGTGGGTTCAAAAGAACGCAACAATTAACTAAACTTAACAACGGTAAATGTGCGAAAAGACGCAAGCTACGAGAAAAGATATATTTGAGTTAGAGAAGGGACAGCATGCAAACATATGTGGCACATTATCAGTCGCCGGCAGCATCAGATGCGCGCGGTTTAGGACTCTTTGAGTTTGAGAGCGATGCTCGCGCTGGCTCAAAAGCCAACATTCATGACGCGCGATTAAAGATGCTTGAACTGTTTGGTAAAGATGCTGTTTCGTGGTCTATTGTAAAGGTGGAAAAGAAGAAGGCATCACAGGCTGAAGTTGATGGTCAAATGATGCTTGATTTTCGTCCACCAAAACCCGAACGTAAACGTGCGGTACGCAAAGAATATTGGTAGGTCATTATGAAGAAACAAGAAGTTAAGTTTTTAAAGAAACTCTTAGAGACACCCTCGGCAACAGGAAGCGAAGAGGGAGTAGCAGAGCTTGTACGCGATCGCCTGGCTTTAGTGGCAACAGAAATTCAAACTGACGTTATGGGTTCTGTGCATGCTCGATTACAAGGCAAGACACAAGGACCTTCCCTTATGTTGTCAGCGCATATGGACGAAATAGGTCTTATGGTTACCTATATTTCAGATGACGGCTTTTTATCGGTAGCGGCGGTTGGTGGTGTAGACGCTGCAATTTTGCCAGGAATGCGCGTTGATGTGCATGCATCACAGTCAGAAGAACCACTTCGCGGAGTTGTAGGAAGAAAACCTATTCATCTCATTAAAGCTGATGAGCGTACTACGGTAACCCCGCTCGATCAATTGGTGATTGATTTGGGTATGAAGCCTAAGCTGGTGAAAAAACTCGTTTCTGTTGGCGACGTGATAACTTTTGCCGTTGGCTTCGAGCGCTTTGGTGACAATATGGCCGTGTCTCGAGCTTTTGATGATAAATGTGGCGTGTGGATTATTTCTCGCGTTCTTGAAAAGCTTGCAGAGGCAGGGGGAGCGCCAGGTGATTTCATTGCAGCATGTACGGTTCAAGAAGAAATTGGCGTTCGAGGAGCTACGACGTCGGGATATAGTGTCAATCCGGATGTTGCAATTGCCTTTGATGTGACACATGCAACTGATTATCCGGGAATTTCGCAATCAAAATATGGAAAAATTTGTTGCGGACAAGGTCCGGTTATTGCACGTGGTCCAAATATTAATCACGAAGTATTTGCTCGCTTAGTTGCTGCAGCTGAGGCTGAAGGAATTCCTTATCAAATTGAAGCTGAGCCTTCAGTGACAGGAACCGACGCACGTGCGCTTCAAGTATCACGCGGTGGTATTCCAACCGGTTTAGTGTCTGTCCCGCTTCGTTATATGCATACACCAACTGAAGTTGTGTCTTTGAAGGATTTAGATGCAACGGTTAAGTTGCTCGTTCGTTTTGCGCAGGATTTAGACGAAGATGCATGTTTCGTTCCGGGCGTTTCTTAATCATGATGCTGCGATAAGGATGTTTGGTTATGAAGCGTTCTCAAGAATCAATTGCTCAGAACAAAAAAGCATTTCACGAATATGAAATTTTAGAAACCTTTGAAACAGGTATCGTTCTTACTGGTACTGAGGTGCGCTCTCTGCGTGAAAATCACTGTCAGATGACGGATTGCTTTGCGCTGATTCGTGATGGGGAAGTATGGCTTAACAATGTACATATTGCGCCTTATTCACATGGCAATATTGCAAATCCTGATCCCGATAGAAAACGCAAGTTGCTCTTGCACAAGCGTCAAATTCGCAAACTTGCTGAGCAAGTGAAGGAAAAAGGTTATGCGCTTGTGCCACTTAAGATGTATTTCAATGAGGATGGTCGCGTGAAGGTGGAAATTGCCTTGGCGCGTGGCAAAAAGCTCTACGACAAGCGTGCGTCCATGGCGGCTCGAGATTCAAAACGCGAAGTTGAGCGTGCGCTTAAAGAGCGGAGCCGATAAAGAATAATTGAAACATGAGTGAAATGGTGGAGGCGCGGAGAATCGAACTCCGGTCCATACTATATTCTCCTTGAGGCACCTACAAGCTTAGTTTATGGTCAAAGTTTAAGAACGGTTTAGTCCACAAACAAACAAAACCTTTCCGAGTCAGTTCAATCTTTATCTAAACCATACTGGCTACGTGTTTAGATGCATTCCCCTCAGATGACACCGCGCTTGGGTCGGGGACTTCCCAAGGTTGGCGGCCAGGTGCAATTAAGCAGCCATGGCGAGCGCCGGAGCGCTCTGAGTGTTATTTTTGCCAATTAAATTGACTTTACCCCTGTTTAACGTGGCGAGGAGACCACGACCTGCTCCTCAATTCAAACATACCATGTCGAAACCAGTCGCCCCCATGTAAATACAACTATGGGATATACGCACAAAGCGTACCCATTAGAAACGCTGATCCACCATTTTCAAGGTTCTTTGCCAAAAAAGGCAGGAGGTCATACTAACAGCCTGCCTTTACTCATGCAAGTAATACTGCATCAATTAAGCAATAAATGCTATTTCTTCTTCAAGAAAGAAAAGTCAAGTGCGCCTTTGATGTCATCAAAGGCATCTTTAAGCTCGGCTGCTACTGCAACGCCATCCTTGTAAATAGCATTCATGTCAGAAGTTGCTGCAGCTACTCCTTCTTTTGTGATGCCGAGATCAAACTCGTCGTCATCGTCATCGTCATCGTCATCAAAGACTTCATCTTCGTCTTCAACGTAGTAGTATTCAACTTCTTCGCCATCTTCAAGCAGGACAAAACCAATCTCTTCGTCATCATCGTTGACGATATAGCGAACAACGTCATCATCGTTGAGCTCAATCTCAACAACTTCAAACCCGTAATCATTGTCTGAAGGCTCAACAAGGGTTACTTCTTCAGAATCTTCGGCAAGGTAGTCTACGTCATAATCATCTAAAGTGCCTTCATTGGGAAGGTCATCCATTGAAGTGTCGTCACCATCAGGATCAATGATGTGATATCCCTCTTCTGAGAGAAACATTCCAGTTTCATCTGTAATGGTTTCTTCAACCAAGCTTGGAGCAGTAGGATCTACGTCTTCGCCATCATAGCCAGAGTTAGATTCAAAGGTTCGATAGGCATGTTCTAGATCTGTGGTGAGGTCTGTAGGATCCATAACCTCGTCATCTAAAAAGGATTCAACGTCTTCAATTTCGGTTTCTTCATCAATTTGCTCAGCGTCGGTTTCTGCCCCAGATTCGAGGTCTGTTAACTCATCTTCTAGGCTCATAGGTAGCCTCCTTTGTTGATTCTATGGCGCGAAACACATCGCTTCTTGTATTGCTAGTAATCATCATAGATCACTTCTTTTATAGATGAGGTTACAGGTTGTCTAAAGTTATCCTATGAACGGTTGAGGAGCAGAAGTTGCGTGATTTCGGTCGATATTCTGTCAGATTTATCGTGAAAATTAAAAACATTTGTTACCATTTAGGACACCTATCTTTATTGTGGTTAATGGACCGTTTTTTGAACGAACCATAATTGATGCATTGAAAAGACGATTCGTTTTTTGAGAGAGAACATGGCAAAAAAGAAGAACCAAACGTCACGCGGTCGTCATGCGGCTGGCGTGTCTTCAGATAAGGCAAAAAAGAATAGTACTGTAGGAGCAGATCTTCCGGCGAAGGCAACTGATGAAACTACTAAAATTGATCAAGTAACCTCTCCTGCAGAAACAAAGGAAGCTTCTGATACTCAGACTTCGGCGTCAGCTGAACCTATACGTGAAGGCGCATTTACGCCAGCACTGAATACGCCTGTGAGACAAATTGACATGACGAATGCTAAGCGTCATGGAAGAAAACATGGCGCTGCAAAAATTCTGGCAATCACTGCAGGTGTATTGCTCATACTGGCTATTGCTGCATATTCTGGAGTGGCTCTTTATTTCACCGATAGGTTTATGCCTCAATCAAAAATTGGCAATTTAGATGTCTCACTTATGACTGCCGATGAGGCTCAAGATGCTATTGAGCAGTCCATCGCAGGTTATGAGTTGTCAATAGTTGGTGATGGATTTGATTTGGATCTTACTGCTTCAGATGCAGGCTTAGCTATTGATGCTGAGGCGGTAGTTCGTGCGGCGCTTTCTCACGAAAATCCTTGGGATTGGCCAAATGAGCTACAGAAACCCCATGATGAAACCGGCGCACTTGTTACCACCTATAACAACTCTGGCTTGGGTGATGTTATTCGTGCAGCCGTAGAAGAATATAATGCAAATGCCACACAGCCAACAAACGCAACTATTGGCTATGATGCTACTACTCATTCCTTTGTAGTGCGAGCTGAAAAACCTGGTACGGCGCTTAATCCGGATGCTGTAATTCGTGCGGCAGACGAAGCAATTATTGCGCTCTCTTCTCAGGCAAAACTGACCGATGCGGATCTTTTGCAGCCTGAAGTCACTTCAACGGACCAGCGCTTGGCAGATGCGGCCTCTCAAGCAAATAAGATGATTACGGCTAACCTTGTGTTGGATATGGATGGTATTGACGTAGGAGAGATCAATGCTGATTTACTATCGCAGTGGATCACCATTGATGAAAATCTACAGGCAACACTTGATACCGAAAAGCTCACTGAATGGGTGGATAATCTGGTAAAGGACTGTTCAACGGTAGGTACGCAACGCACCTATAAGCGTCCCGATGGTAAAGAATGCACCGTTGATGGCGGTATTTATGGTTGGGAAGTTGATGGTGAAGCACTTCAGACAATGGTGCGAGATGCGGTAGATGGCGGAGCTGTCCAAACGATATCAGTCCCTACGCTTTCTGAGGGAGATGCATATACCGCTCCCGGTGAGCAAGATTGGGGCAAGCGTTACCTTGATATTGACCTAACAGAACAATACGTTCGCCTTTATGATGATAAGGGTGAATTGGTCTGGGAGTCTGATTGCGTTTCTGGTGAACCTGATGGTGAGCATGATACTTCAACAGGTGTCTTTTGGCTCAACCGAAAGGCAAGCCCCTCAAAACTCATTGGTTATGAGGGTGATAAGCGTATTTATGAAACCGAAGTAAGATACTGGATGCCTTTTGACGGAAATGCTATTGGCTTGCATGATGCAGATTGGCAAAGCGAATTTGGCGGTGAGCGTTTCAAGGAAGGCTTTGGCAGTCATGGGTGCGTCAATTTGCCTGTTGACAAAGCAAAAGAGCTTTATGATCTGATTGAGGAAGGCGACGTAGTCGTCAGCCACTGGTAAACCAGGGAAGTAATGGTCGGTTACAGGCAGGTTGTTGGTAAGTGCGTTACAGACGTATGAGTTTGTGCGTTCAGATGAAAACCTATATTAACGTTAAGTCTGCAAAGCTGGCATTGATAAGCTGGAAAAGATCAGAGGGTGCCATTTCAAGCTGGCATCCCAATCGTCCTCCTGAAAACGTTATCGTGTCATAGAGCTGGGCTGTTTCGTCTATGTATGTGTCAAATGCTTTGTTCATTCCAATAGGCGAACAACCTCCGTGAATGTAACCAGTTAATGGCAGCAATTCTTTAGACTTAATCATAGCAATGGATTTTTCGCCACATGCCTGCGCTGCTTTTTTAAGATCAAGTTCGCATTCGACAGGGATCATAAAAACATAGTGCTGACCAGTTTTACCTTGTGTTACAAGCGTCTTGAATACTTTATCGGGGTCAAGCTCTAAAAGATGAGCCACTTCTGTGCCTGATAACGCTTCAGGGCATTCAAAATAGCGAACGATACAAGGTAGACCCGAAGCTTCTACTTCGCGGATTGCATTAGTTTTTTTCTCAGCGTGTGACTTTGACATAATGAATACGCTCTATTCTCTTTGGTGTAAACACGATGTGATGTCATTAGAGGATTCGTTCACGGTTGCTATGCTAGGTTATACTAACAACATGATAAGAGACAACAACATTTCAAGCTGTGCACCAATTGGCATCTTTGATTCAGGCTTTGGTGGTATTACAGTAGCGCGCGCAATCGCAAAAGCGCTTCCTCATGAATCAATTGTCTATGTCGGTGATTCTGCGCGCTGTCCATATGGACCTCGAGAATTATCTGAGGTAGACGGATTTGTGCAGCAAATCGGGAGTTGGCTTGTTGAGCGCGGTGTTAAGATGCTGGTAATTGCTTGCAACACTGCCACTGCTGCAGGTTTGGTACATGCGCAGCAAACGTTTTCGGTGCCGGTTATTGGAGTGGTTGAGCCAGGTGCACGAGCAGCGGCTCAGACTACAAAGAATAAGCGCGTAGGTGTTATTGCTACGAAGGCGACGGTTGAATCAAACGCTTATACTGACGCTATTCGACATATTGATGCAGGAATCACTGTTTTTTCTACCGCTACGCCGCGCTTTGTGGAAATTGCTGAGCAAGGTATCCGTATGGCTGAAGGTCCTATTGAAGATTACACCTCACTTGCCTCTAAGGTGTATGTTCGCCCAGCTTTTCAGGAAATTGCACGAGAGTATCTTGAGCCGCTGCGAAGATGCGATATTGATACTCTTGTACTTGGATGTACGCACTTTCCCCTGTTGAAAGCATTAATTGGCAGTGTCATTGGGAGAGAAGTTACCTTGATTTCTTCCGCTGCAGAGGCGGCTAAAGATGTAGCAGAAATCCTCAGAAGGCAAAATGCGCTCGCCCCTGAAACCGCGGTTCCATCCTATGACTTTTTTACAACAGGAGAAAATGTTGAAGAGTTTAAATCGTTTGGAAGCCGAGCCTTTCGACAACCTATTGAGCATGCCTGGTCGATTAGTTTTGACGAGTGATTCATAGATAATGAATGTTTGCAACCTTGGGTAAAAAAGTAGATTGAGAGTAATTATGCCAACGATAGTTATCGCAAGTAACAACAAGCATAAGGTCACTGAAATATGTCAGATTCTTGATTTTGATGGCTGGGAGTTTAAGACCCTTGAGGAGATGGGTATTACCTCAGATCCAGAAGAAGACGCTGACTCATTTGAGGGTAATGCGCGCATTAAAGCTCAAGCGGTAAAAGCGCTATGTCCTCAATGCGCTGTTTTGGCTGATGATTCTGGTTTAGTAGTCGATGCTTTGGATGGACGGCCGGGTGTGTATTCATCTCGTTTTGCAGGCGAAAATTCAACCGACGCGCAAAACAATGCTTTGCTTTTGTCGGAATTAGAAGGAGTAGAAGAGCAAGAGCGCACTGCCCGTTTTGTCTGCACAATCGTATTTTATGATGAAACAGGTCATGAATATGTAGCGCAGGGAAGCGTTGAAGGGCTTATAGGATATAAAGAATGTGGAGAAGGTGGATTTGGATATGATCCGCTTTTTTACCCCGATGTGTTTAATCACGAATGTACGTTGGCGCAGGTGGCTCCTGAAGACAAGAACAGCGTTTCACACAGGGGCAATGCTCTGAGAAAACTCAAAGAAATGGTACAAAAGAGCCAAGCTTAATGACAATTATCGAATATTCCAAAGATTTTTCTACGATTTCAAAAACTTAGGCTATAATGCCTAAAGCACTGCGGGTGTAGTTCAATGGTAGAACTCGAGCCTTCCAAGCTCGCCACGCGGGTTCGATTCCCGTCACCCGCTCCATTCTTCTACGTCGGGGCGTGGCGCAGCCTGGTAGCGCGCCTGCTTTGGGAGCAGGATGTCGCAGGTTCGAATCCTGTCGCCCCGACCATTTTTTAACAGTAGTTCTCTTTAATCCATGCAATAATATCGTCTGATTCGTAGAGTGCTTTGCCCTGATGTACGAGGCAGGGCACTTGTGCTTTTCCACCCAGTGTGATGAGCTTCTCACGGTTGTCGCCCTCAAGGATGTTAGCCAGCTTGATGTTCAGTTTGTTATTTTCTAAATACGAAATGACCTTATGACAAAACGGGCAGGTTGGCTTGTAATAAAGCACAGCGTTTTCGATTGTTTTCATGCGAACTCCTTTTGTTTACTATCAACAAGAAAAAACTGAGATCGGAATATCTCTTTTAGGTTTGTTGCAAGAAGGACTTATGCCCAAAGCTTGAACACACAAACGTAGTTTATGTAGTTTGCTATTTTGTTTGAAGGATTGCCGCGCGATTGTCCCCTGATTGTTTTTTGAGAACACAAAAGATGAAGATAAAAGGGATGAGACAAAAGACTTTGGACCTGATGGTTAGAGTGGTGCGCCCAGTAGGATTCGAACCTACAACCTACGGATTAGAAGTCCGTTGCTCTATCCGTTGAGCCATGGGCGCACAACGAAGTTGATTATAGCGCAACATAATCAGCATGACAGATAAGTCTGTTTGAAAGTTAGTAAAAGCAATAATTTGCTCCATTTATGCCTATAAAACCTTATAAAAAAGCCATCTATGAGGAAATGCATTATTTTTAACAATTATGCAACTTGTTACATATGACATTAAAATAGTGACGCTTAAAATCCCCCGTCAAACGCGAAAAATGAGTTGATATTTTGGCTAAAGATGGGGTGGTTTGCTTCACTAAAGTTATGTTGAATATATGAAGCGGGAAATGGAAGATGATCAAAATACAAGGAAATGGCTGGTGCTATAAAAGCGATAAGAGATTGTTGCTATTTTGTGGTTGCTTTTTGGTTGGGTTCATGCGAACTTTTATCTATGCGTTTTTGCCAGGTGCGCAACGGTGAACACGCAATTTGTTTTTTGGAAAATGCATAAAATGCATGTGATTTTAAGGAGGGTTGCTTATGGCTGGCGTGAACGTCAAGAGCGAGATCAAGCCTCTTAAGAAGGTCTTGCTCCACCGCCCCGGCGACGAGCTTTTAAACCTCACCCCCGACACGCTTGAAGAATTGCTCTTCGATGACATTCCATTTTTGCGTGTCGCTCAGGCAGAGCATGATCGCTTCGCCGAGATTCTTCGCTCTGAGGGCGTGGAAGTGGTTTATCTTGAGGACCTCGTAGCGGAAGTCGTAGCTTCATCTAAAGATCTGCGTGAACAGTTTGTTTATCAGTGGATCGAAGAAGCTGGTATTCGTACCGAGCGTTACAAGAAGATCATCCATGACTACTTGGAAGAGAACTATCCCGATCCTAAAGAGTTGGTCTTAAAGACCATGGCTGGCATCAATCTTCAAGAGCTGCATGTCAACAAATCTGACTCTTTGGTTGATTTGGTATCTGATACGTGCAAATTGGTGTGCGCACCGATGCCGAACCTCTACTTTACTCGTGACCCGTTTGCAATGATTGGTAACGGCGTTTCTTTGAACCATATGTATTCAGAGACACGTAACCGCGAGACCATCTATGGCGAGTACGTATTTAAGTATCATCCTGATTACAAAGATGTGCCGCTGTACTACAGCCGCTACAACACCTTCCACATTGAGGGTGGCGACATCTTAAACATCAATGATAAGGTCTTAGCTGTCGGCATTTCTCAGCGCACCGAGCCCGATGCAATTGACCAACTTGCACACAACGTGTTCAACGATCCGACCTCAACTATTGAGACGATCCTTGCATTCAACATCCCGAACTCTCGTGCATTCATGCACCTGGACACGGTATTTACCCAAATTGATACCGATAAGTTCACCGTGCATCCTGGCATCATGGGCCCGCTGACGGTCTTTGAAGTTACCTCTGATGGTAACCAAGGCTTGAAGGTTCGCGAGCGCAATGAGCCGCTTGAGCACATCTTGGAAGAGTATGTGGGTTGCCCCGTTGAGCTCATTCCTTGCGGTGGCGGCGATCGTATTGCTGCTGCTCGTGAGCAGTGGAACGACGGTTCTAACACCCTGTGCTTGCGTCCTGGCACCATCGTTGTGTATGAGCGCAACGACGTTACCAACGAAGTACTTCGTGAGAAGGGTCTCAACGTACTTGAGATGCCTTCAGCTGAACTCTCACGCGGTCGTGGTGGCCCACGCTGCATGAGCATGCCGATCTGGCGTGAGGACTAATCTTAGTTCTGAAACCCAGATTGCATGATTTACGTCTTTGGCAGTTGGTTGTAGCAATACCGTTACAACCAACTGTTAAGAGGCGGGCGATAACTTGGCGTCGTCCGTCGATTTTTTGTTGATAAACAAAAAGAAAGGAATACACAATGCCTGTAAATTTGAGTGGTCGCTCATTCCTGCGTCTTCTTGACTTCTCTACTGAGGAGATCGAGTATCTGTTGAAGCTTTCTCGTAACTTCAAGGATTTGAAGCGTACCGGCACCCCGCATCGTTATCTTGAGGGCAAGAACATCGTTCTGCTTTTCCAAAAGACTTCTACTCGTACCCGTTGCGCATTTGAGGTTGGCGCTATGGACCTCGGTATGGGCGTAACCTATCTTGATCCGGGCAGCTCACAAATGGGCAAGAAGGAATCTATTGAGGATACCGCTCGTGTACTCGGCCGTTTCTATGACGGTATTGAGTTCCGTGGCTTTGACCAGGCTGACGTAGAGGATCTTGCTGCTAACGCTGGCGTTCCGGTATGGAATGGCTTGACCGACGCATGGCATCCGACTCAGATGCTTGCTGACATCCTGACTGTTCAGGAGAACTTCAACTATGACATCAAGGGTAAGACCTTGGTATTCATGGGCGATGCAAAGAACAATGTTGCTCGTTCTTTGATGGTTGTTTGCGCTAAGCTCGGCATGAACTTCGTGGCTTGTGGCCCGAAGGAGTGCTTCCCGGATCCTGAGCTCGTTAAGACCTGCGAAGAGATCGCAAAAGAGAACGGCTGCACGATCACCCTTACCGATGACGCTGTTAAGGGCTGCACTGGCGCTGACGTTATCTACACCGACGTTTGGGTATCAATGGGTGAGCCTGACGAGGTTTGGGCAGAGCGCATTAAGCAACTCGAGGCTTATCGCGTAACCGAGAAGCTCATGGGTGTTGCTAACAAGGACGCAATCTTCCTGCACTGCCTGCCGGCATTCCATGACACCAACACCACCATTGGTGCTGACATCGCTAAGCGCTTTGGCGTATCTGAGATGGAAGTTGAGGACTCAGTATTCGAGTCTAAGGCCTCTAAGGTCTTTGATGAGGCTGAGAACCGCATGCACACCATTAAAGCTGTTATGTACGCAACCCTCCAATAATTATTGAAAGGTTCGGTGAACTAAATGGGTTACAAGAAGGGATCTGGTCCTTCCGTAGTAATCGCTTTGGGCGGCAACGCACTGGGCAACACCCCTCAAGAACAGCTTGAGTTGGTAAAGAATACCGCTAAGCACATTGTCGACATGGTAGAAGACGGCGTTAACGTTGTTGTATCACACGGCAATGGTCCTCAAGTTGGCATGATCAACAATGCATTTGCATATGCTGCTGCCAACGACGGCAAGACCCCGGAGATGCCTTTCCCCGAGGCCGGTGCTATGAGCCAGGGATACATTGGTTATCAATTGTCTCAGGCTATTTTGAACGACCTTCGCGAGCGTAACATTGACCGTTCTACGGCTTGCATCGTTACGCAAACGGTGGTTGATCCAGATGACCCCGCGTTCCAGAATCCGACCAAGCCGGTTGGCGCTTTCCTTTCCGAAGAAGAGGCAAAAGCCAAGGCTGACGAAACGGGCTGGACGTTTAAAGAGGATGCGGGCCGTGGCTGGCGCCAGGTCGTAGCTTCTCCGAAGCCGGTTCGCATTGTCGAGTTCGACGCCATTAAAGACCTGATGGATAACGGTTATATCGTTGTTTCAACTGGTGGCGGCGGAGTTCCGGTATTTGAGATTGACGGACACTATGAAGGTGTTCCGGCAGTTATCGACAAAGACCGTTCTTCGTCAAAATTGGCATCGGACTTTGGGGCAGACATGCTGGTCATTTTGACCGCTGTCGAAAAGGTGTGCATCAACTTTGGCAAGCCTGATCAAGAGGAACTCTCTACTATGACAGTTGCTGAAGCTCGTAAGTACATTGAAGAGGGTCAGTTTGCTCCTGGCTCAATGCTTCCGAAGGTAGAGGCTTGCATCGAGTTTGTTGAGTCTCATCCTGAGGGCAAAGCACTCATTACGTCGCTTGAGTGTGCAGCTGCTGGTCTTGAAGGCAAGACGGGTACTGTTATCACGGCATAATTGTGCTTGATTGCAAGCTCGGTTCATTCGCCAAAATGAATTAGAGCTGAATTCCTCTCCGGAGTCGCGCCACGGCTCCGGAGAGGGTGGGTACACCGCAAATGATACGGTTATGCTTCCGCCATTTGTAGGAAATTTCTCGTTCGCCAATTGTCATATACCAAGATCCTTTAATAAGGAGGGGTTGAAATGACCGAGAATGAAAAAGCAAAGTCAAGAAAGAAGCGTTCGATTTCGTCGTTTACTATCTTGCTCATCATCCTGATTGTCCTGGCAGTAATCACTGTTATTATGTCGGGCATGGGTGTTGAAGGTGTTACAGGCGCTACGATTGCCAACGTAGCTACAGCACCGGTTAAAGGCTTTACAGATGCCTTGCCTGTATGTTTGTTCGTACTTATCCTTGGCGGTTTTTTGGGCATTATCACCGAAACTGGCGCTTTGGATGCAGGTATTGCAGCTTTGGTAAGAAAACTGAAGGGTAACGAACTTGTTCTGATCCCGATTTTGATGTTTATCTTCTCAATTGGTGGTACCACGTACGGCATGTGTGAGGAAACGGTACCGTTCTATCTGCTTTTGGCAGCTACGATGGTGGCAGCTGGCTTTGATAGCTTGGTTGGCGCTGCGGTAGTTTTGCTTGGTGCAGGTTGCGGCGTTTTGGGTTCAACGGTTAATCCGTTTGCTGTTGGCGCAGCTGTTGACTCACTCTCTACTTCTGGTATTGCAATCAATCAAGGCACCATTATTGTTCTTGGTTTGATTCTGTGGCTTGTTACCCTGGCCATCTCAATCGTGTTTGTCATGCGTTACGCTAAAAAGGTAAAGGCTGACAAAGGCTCAACCATTTTGTCACTGCAAGAGCAGCAGGCAATGATGGATGAGTGGGGCATGAAAGAGTCTACCGAAGAAGAGAAATCGGGCGATTCTGCAAGTGAACCAAAGATGACTGCTCGTCAAAAGTGGTCGCTGATCGTATTTGCTCTTACGTTTGTCATCATGATCGTAAGCTTCATCCCGTGGGAAGACTTCGGAGTTGAAATCTTTAACGCCGGCGCTTCTTATGAAGAAGTTACTGCAACTGTTTCTGGTGAAGACGTTGACGCTGTTTGGGCTGACGCCGAAGGTAGCAATTTGATCCTTGATCCTGATGCTGCTATTGAGACGGTTGGAGAAGAGCAGGTAACTGAAGGATGGTCTTCATTCCTGACTGGTTTGCCATTGGGTCAGTGGTACTTTGACGAGGCTTCAACATGGTTCTTGTTGATGGCTATCATCATTGGTATTGTAGGCGGAGTTTCTGAGGCTCGATTCGTTAAAGCATTCATCAACGGCGCAGCTGACATGATGAGCGTTGTATTGATTATTGCTTTGGCTCGTTCAATCACCGTATTGATGGGTGAAACTGGTCTGGATCTCTGGATTCTTGAAAACGCAGCTAACGCACTGCAAGGTTTGTCGGCGTTCATTTTTGCGCCTCTGTCATTCTTGCTCTATGTTGTGCTTTCGTTCTTGATTCCGTCTTCATCTGGTATGGCTACGGTTTCTATGCCAATCATGGGACCGCTTGCCAACAACCTTGGTTTCTCACCAGACGTTATGATCATGATCTACAGCGCTGGTAATGGTTTGGTGAACCTCTTCACCCCGACCAGTGGTGCTATCATGGGTGGTCTTGCCTTGGCTAAGATCGAATACTCAACCTGGTTGAAGTTTGGTGCAGTGTTGTTCGTAATCTTGGGTGTGGTATGTATGGTTATCCTGACCGCAGCCATGATTTTGATACCGGGCACGGCAGCTGTATAGCGCATATAGGTTTTTTGGCGCATAACCTATAGTTGCAAAGGGAACCTTGTCTTCGGCGGGGTTCCCTTTGGTTTATTTCGGCTTATATTCGCATTATTTCGCGCGTATATGTATGAATTCCAAAAACTTTTGCATAATGATGTTACAATCGCATGCATTATTGATTTAACCGATAGAGAAAGCAGTTCAATATGCAAATTCGCGAACAACTGGAAGAGCTTGTTGATTATGCAATCAAGCAAGCATGTGAGGATGGCTCACTGTCTTTGACCGATATTCCCGAAGCTTCTCTTGAGCGTCCGCGCGATGAAGCGAATGGTGATTGGGCTAGTACAGTAGCAATGCGTTGCGCAAAGCAGGCAAAACGTAATCCCCGCGAAATTGCACAAATTATTATTGACCATTTACCTCAAAATGACGTAATTGCAGCAGTTGAGATTGCAGGTCCAGGTTTTATTAACTTCCGTCTATCAGACGCTGTTTTGCAGAGTGTGGTAAAAGATGTTCGCATCTCTCAGGAAAACTATGGCAAAGGCGAGATCCCGGAAGGGGAGCGCTATGTCAATCTAGAGTATGTTTCAGCTAACCCAACTGGTCCTCTGCATGTAGGACATGGTCGTTGGGCAGTTTTGGGAGATGCAATGGCTCGCGTAATGCGTCATGCAGGCTATGACGTTTTTGAAGAGTTCTACATTAATGACCATGGTACCCAGATGGATGTTTTTGGTAACTCGGTTGCTGTTCGCTATATGCAGCGTTTAGGTTATGACTACGAAATGCCTGAGCAATGTTATGGTGGTAGCTATGTTGGTGACATCGCCCAAGGTATCATTGATAAAGAGGGCGACAAATATGTTGAGCTTTCTGATGAAGATCGCATGAAGGCATTTCGTGAGATTGCTTATCAAGAAATGCTTGATCTGCAAAAAGATGTCCTTGGACGTCTTGGTACCACCTTTGATACCTGGTTTAGCGAGCGCAGCTTGTATGTTGAGGATCAAGACGGTGAGAGCGCAGTTTCTGTTGCGCTTAAGGCAATGGATGACAAAGGCTACGTCTATACTGAAGATGGTGCAACGTGGTTTAAGTCAAGCGCATTAGGTGACGAAAAAGACCGTGTTCTGATCAAAGCTAATGGTGAGATGACGTATTTTATGTCAGATGTAGCCTATCACTACAACAAAATGCAGCGTGGTTTTGATCATCTGATTGATCTTTGGGGCGCAGATCATCATGGATATATCAAGCGTTGCGAATGCATGCTTGAAGCATGGGGATGGCCTGGAGCTCTTGAAGTCGTGCTTGGTCAGTTGGTGAATTTGTATCGCGATGGTGTGGCTGTGCGTATGTCTAAGCGTACAGGTGAAATGGTGACACTTGAAGAGCTTATTGATGAGGTAGGAGTTGACGCAACGCGTTACACCATGCTTTCGCGTTCATCTGATCAACAAATTGATTTTGATATTGAGCAAGCTAAAAAAGAAGATAACTCTAATCCAGTTTACTATGTGCAGTATGCCCATGCACGCATCTGCTCTGTAATTAAAAAAGCTGCATCCCCTGAAGATATTGCTGCTTTTGAGGCAGGGGAGATTGACATGGATGAACTGGCAGCTCGCACTGTGCCTGAAAATGTTGATCTTGCTCCACTTACGCATGAAAGCGAATTGGCGCTTATGCGCAAAATTGACGAGTTTGGCTCACTTGTTGCACTGGCAGCACGCGATCGTGCACCATTCCGCTTAACGCATTATGCACAAGAGCTTGCTGGGTTATTCCATTCGTTCTATTCAAACTGCCATATTATGAACGAACCTGAACCCATCAAGGAAGCGCGTCTTGCTTTGGCTGACGCTACGCGTATCATGCTTGCATTAACGTTATCGCTTTTGGGTGTAAGTGCACCTGAAAAGATGTAAAAGCTTGAGGGTTAATTAATAGTTCTCGTATGGCGCATCTTTGGATGCGCCATATTTGTATTTGAAGCTTTAAGCAATAAAAAAAGGCCTAACGACCTTTGATGTAAAAAATGGTGCTCCGTGAAGGACTCGAACCTTCGACCTTGGGATTAAGAGTCCCCTGCTCTACCAACTAAGCTAACGGAGCATATGTAATAATGCTTACGCAACGATCAAATATTGTATTGCAACACCTTAAACCGTGCAAGCATTTTTTCAAAAATGCGATGGGGTGGATGATCGGACTCGAACCGACGACCTCCAGAGCCACAATCTGGCGTTCTAGCCAACTGAACTACACCCACCAAGACGCAAGGCAAAAGTATACGATTACTTTGGCATCGATGCAAGTACTATCTTGCCAAATATTGTCAACATTATTCCAAATAGCTGATGAAAGGCTTATATGCAATTGGTTGGGGTAGTATGAATATGCTGTATCTCGAAAGATTCAAACTAATTACAGTCAAGGAGTATTGGTGGAAATAAAAACATCATCAGAGAAACGATTTGCACTCTTAATTGATGCAGACAATGTCTCGTCAAAATACATCAAACCAATTAACGATGAATTGTCTAAGTATGGCACAGTTACTATAAAGCGTATTTACGGCGATTGGACACTTTCGCTTCATGCTAAGTGGAAAGACGCACTCTTAGAAAACTCAATTACCCCAATTCAGCAATTCGGTTATACCCAGGGCAAGAATGCCACCGATTCAGCAATGATTATTGATGCCATGGATATCCTTTACGGTGGTTCAGTAGATGGCTTCTGCATTGTGAGTAGCGATAGTGATTTTACACGCCTTGCATCTCGTATTCGCGAAAGCGGTCTAACTGTTATCGGAATGGGCGAGAAGAAAACTCCAATTCCTTTTCGACGTGCTTGCGATATTTTTACCGTACTGGAGCTTTTGGTTGCTGATTCGAATGGGCGAAACGAAAAGACGCGAACTCGTAACGTCACGGCGCCTCCGTCTCAGGCGCATAATTCAGGTCCTACTATTGAACAAGTTGAGCGAGCTATTATCACAATCATCACTGACAATACCAATAACGGGAAGTCGACAGGCTTAGGCGAAGTGGGTTCGCGATTACTCAAGCGATATCCCGACTTTGATGTGCGCAGTTATGGTACAAGTTTACTTTCAAAGCTTCTTGAGAAATTTGATAGCGTCGACATCATAAAAGATGGCAGCTCTGTAGCGGTGGTGTTAGCTGAATCTTCTGAAAGCGAAGATAAGCAGACAGGATTAGCGCCTCTAAGAGTTTCGGGTGTTTCTGATGAAGCTTCGCAAAAGCAGCATGCTGCAAAGAACGTTAATGCAAATGCAAAACGATCATTCAGGCGGCGTCATGAGAAAACGAAAGAAGCGCTGGAAGCTTCCGATACCTCTTACAATGAGCCGCAAACGAAGTCATTGGAACAGCAAAAGCGTGATAAACCCGATAAAAGGCTTCAGCAAAAAAGATTGTCTACAAAAAACGAGCAGTCTCAAGCATCAGGTAAAACACCAGATACTCTCATTAGAGAGCTACTTGAAAGCCAATCAGACAAAACAATGAACCTCTCTGACCTTGGCAAACAAGTTCGTGCAAAATATAAGAACTTCAAGGTACGTGATCTCGGTTTCACCCAACTGCGCACGTATGTGGCAAGTCTGCCAGGGATTGTTGTAACTAAAGACGATAAAAAATATGTTGCGCGAATTCAAGAATGATCTGCGTATTTGTATTTAAGAGTTTATGGTAAACAAAAAGAAAGGGGCTTTCGCCCCTTTCTTTTAAACTTTAAGCGTCAATGTGTTAGTCAAGTTCGTCTGCGCTGAACTCGTCTTTCTTGTTGAAAACGAGAGGCTTTCCAAGCTTTCGCCATTCGCGCATCTCTGCTGTAGCGGTAAAGAGTACGTCTGAAGAGGAGTTGAGTGCGGTTTCGCAAGAGTCTTGGATAACTCCGATAATGAAGCCGATGCCGACAACTTGCATTGCAATATCATTAGGAATACCAAAGAGTGAGCAAGCAAGCGGAATAAGCAGCAGTGAACCTCCAGCGACTCCGGATGCTCCACATGCGGATACTGCAGCAAGCACACTTAAGATGATGGCAGTAACAGGATTGATTTCTACACCAAGCGTATGGGCTGCCATCATAGTCATGACGGTGATAGTAACTGCAGCACCAGCCATGTTGATGGTTGCGCCTAGGGGAATTGATACTGAATAGTTGTCCTTGTTGAGTCCAAGCTTGCGGCACAGCTCCATGTTAACAGGAATATTTGCAGCGGAACTGCGTGTAAAGAATGCCGTCAAACCTGAGTCTTTTAAGCAACGAAAAACAAGCGGGTAGGGGTTTTTGCGAATTCCCCAGAAAACAATAGCAGGATTGGTAACAAGAGCAATAAACAGCATGCATCCAACCAAAACGAGCAAAAGACGTCCGTAGAGCGTGAAGATTTCCGGGCCGTTGTTGCCTACTGATGTATAAACCAAACCGAGAATACCGAATGGCGCGAGCGAAATTACCCAGCGAACAACAGTTGAAACTGCATTGGAAATGTTGCTGAAAACTTCTTTTGTTGAATCGGAAGCTACACGCAAGGCGATGCCAAGCAGTACAGCCCATAGCAAAATGCCTAAATAATTTGCTTCAGTGAGCGCGCCGACGGGATTGGCAACAGCATTTTGAATAACAGTAACAAGGACGGTTGCAACATCTGATGGAGCACCTTGTTCTTCTGCCGCAACCACCAATTCAAGATTGAGAGGAAAGAGGTATGAAGCAATAACTGCAACAAGGGCTGCTACAAAGGTAGAGATAATATAGAGCACTACTACAGTACCCATTGCTCCAGATGATTTTGCATTAGCCAATGCGCTAATAACCAGAAAGAAAACAAGGATTGGTGCAACTGCTTTTAATGCAGAGACAAAAAGCGTTCCGAGAAGCTCAATGGCAGCAATATGTGGCACGGTAAGAGCTAATACCACACCAATAACAAGCCCCACGAGGATGCGCTTAATAAGAGAGATGGAATTCCAAGCTCTCGCAGCACGTTTGACGTATTCCATTGCAATATTCCTTTCTGGTAGCACGTCATAGATAAAACATATAACTTAAAGTGGAATTAGTTTAGCAGAGTCAAAGGCGTCAAACTCGCCAGTCTGAAGAAAGGTTTCATGAGGGGTAAATATGCACTCTTGACGGACAAAGTGCCTAAAATGTTACGTGGTACAAAACCAAATTGACATACCAACAAAGGCAAACTTCTGATACTATAGATAAGCTTTCGCATGACTTTGTGCAGATTCGTTACGTTTGCAGAGAGGCATGTTAAGGAAACTGTGCGGGCGTGGCGGAATTGGCAGACGCACCAGATTTAGGTTCTGGCGAGGTGACTCGTGAAGGTTCAAGTCCTTTCGCCCGCACCATACAAAATGCAAGCAGCCAAGTGTGGCTGCTTTTTATTAGCAACAAGCGCAATCTCGTTCTATTTTAGAAGGCTAACGGCTTTTCATTGGTTCTGTATGAATCTGCTTTATAGAGACTTTCGGAAGATAGATATATGTGCGATAATGGTTAGTCGGTGCGCAAAGTAAGTATTTGTGCTAATTGCGTACAAAAATGAAGTATTTACTCTTGCATGCCGTCTAAGCAAACTTGCTTAGAGAGTTAACGATGGAGGAAACGTACGTGGAAACAAAAGTTGAAACCTTAGAAGACAACAAGGTGAAGGTTAGTGTTACGGTTGACGCTAAAGAAGTTGATGATCGCATTGCTCGTGAGTATAAAAACATTGCGAACAAATATAACTTCCCGGGCTTTCGTAAGGGTAAAGCACCCCGTCCGGTAATTGATAACGCACTTGGTAAAGAAGCAATTTTGGCTACTGTAACTGATGGGGTTGTCAACAACGCATATCCGCTGGCTATTGAAGAGATCCGCGTTTATCCAATTGCAAAGCCTCAATTTGATGATCCTGAGCTTGTAGAAGGCGGCAAGCCATTTGAGTTTTCATTTACTGTTGAAGTAAAACCTGAGGTTGAACTTTCAAGCTATGAACCTGTAGCCATTGAGCTTCCAGTTCAAAATGCAACTGACAAAGAGATTGAAACTCAAATTGAAGCTCTTCGTGAGCATTACTACACCCTTGAGCCAACGCCGGCAAACACTAAGGTTAAGGCAGATAGCTATGTAGACATTGCTATGAAGGCTACCAACGATAAGGACGAAGAGATTCCTTCTCTTACCGCTGAAGATCGTCCTTACGGTCTTGGTTCGGGTTTGTTCCCAACTGAATTTGACGAGCAACTAATTGGTCACAAGAAAGGCGAGACGGTAAGCTTTACGCTTGATATGCCCGAAGAGCCTACGTTGTTGCTGGCTGCCCAAAAAGGCAAGACTGACAAGATCAACTTTGAGATCGAAATTAAGGCAGTAAAGAAAAACGTACTTCCTGAACTGACTGATGAATGGGTTAAAGAAACGCTTGGTTTCGAGAACGTTGCAGATTTGCGCGAGCGTGTTTCTGAGACCATTGAGCAGCAGAAAAAAGACATTATGCCGCGCCTTAAGGAAGGAGCTTGCTTAGCACAACTCCAGGAGCGCTTTGAAGGAGAAGTGCCAAGCGGCATGAAAGAAGAAGCTGAAGCTAATTTGATTCAAGACTTCTTCCGTCAGCTGCAGGCTCAGGGAATGAGCTTTGATATGTATCTCATGTCTCAGGGCATCAACGCTGACCAATTCAAAGAAGACTTAAAGAAGCAAGCTGAAGACATTACCGCTCAGGACTTGGCTCTTGATGCATGGGCAAAGCACTTCAATATTGAAGCATCTGATGAAGATGTTACCGCTGAGTTTGCGAAGACGGGTGTTGAAGACCCGGCTGCATTACAAGATGAATGGCTTCACAACGGTCAGCTGCACCTCGTTCGTCAGGGCGTGCTTCGCGCAAAGGCAGTAGAGAATCTAATGGATTCAGCTGTTGTAACCGAAGTTGAGGACATGACTGAATCTGATAAAAAAGAAACCAAAAAGGGTTCGAAGAAGGCAAAGCAGGACAAAGAAGCTGAGTCAGAGGAAAAGTAATCAGATATCCTTTGTTTCTTGCACACATGACGTAAGTATGGCAGTTTTGCCATCATATGTTAGATAAGACTACGACCTGCAAGCTATGTCTGTGTGACAGACTGGTGGTGCGGGTCGTAGGTGGTTATAACAACGATTAACTAAGTGAGGTTATATATGGGAATGGAAACGAAATCAGCTTTAATTCCATATGTTATTGAGCAGTCTCCGCGAGGCGAGCGTTCCTATGATATTTACTCTCGTTTGCTTAATGAGCGTATTATTTTCTTGGGCGAACAAATTGACGACCAAGTAGCAAATTCAGTGGTAGCGCAGCTCCTGCATTTGGAAAGCGCTGATCCAGATAAAGACATTTCGCTCTACATTAATTCTCCGGGTGGCTCAGTTACTGCAGGTTTGGCTATTTTGGACACCATGGACTTTATTAAGTGTGATGTGTCTACTATTTGTTTAGGTGAGTGCGCTTCTATGGCGGCAGTGCTTTTATCTAATGGTGCAAAGGGAAAACGTCTGTGTCTGCCGAACTCTATGGTGCTCATCCATCAGCCTTCTGGTGGTGCCCAAGGCCAGCAAACAGAAATTGCTATCGTTGCTGACTTTATGCTTAAAACTCGTGATCGCCTCAATCGAATCTTGGCTGAGAATACTGGTCAAACTATCGAAACTATTCAAAACGATACTGAGCGCGATAACTATATGACTGCCGAAGAAGCGCTTGCTTATGGTTTGGTTGATAAGATCACAACGTCGCGCGCATTGCGCAATGATGCCGAATAGGTTGAAAAACGGATATGAGTAATCCAAACAATAATCAGAATACCCCTAAAGGACCAGATGAAATTGTGTGCGCATTTTGCGGGCGTCATTCAGATGACGTTATGGCAATGATTTCTGGACCCAATGGGATTTATATTTGCGATGAATGCGTTGCTGTTTGCGCTGATGCTATGATGCAGGATCTCGGTTTCGGTATGCATAGCTACCATGACTCAGATCAACAGGGTAACTATGGTAAGCATGATCAAGATACCATGGATTTTCAGGAGCTTGACCTTGAAGCTCACGACAAAGAAAACCCACGTCCTGCAGACATCCTTGACAATCTTCCAACTCCTCATGAGCTATATAGCGAACTCTCTGAGCATGTTGTTGGACAAGAAAGTGCGAAAAAGGCCTTGTCGGTTGCGGTATATAACCACTATAAGCGCATTAGTCTTGGTGCGGATGCAACCGATGACGATGTTGAATTAGCCAAGAGCAATATTCTTTTGCTTGGTCCTACGGGTTCAGGTAAAACACTACTTGCTCAAACGCTCGCTCGTACCTTGAAAGTACCATTTGCTATTGCTGATGCAACAACGCTTACTGAAGCTGGTTACGTCGGCGAAGACGTCGAGAATATCTTATTGAAGCTGATTACCGCTGCTGATTTTGATATTCCACGTGCTGAAATTGGCATCATTTATATTGACGAGATTGACAAGATTGCGCGTAAGGCTGAAAACCTTTCCATAACCCGAGATGTTTCTGGTGAAGGTGTTCAGCAAGCATTGTTGAAAATCGTTGAGGGCACAGAGGCAAGTGTGCCACCGCAAGGCGGTCGCAAACATCCACAGCAAGAGTTAATTAATATTGATACCACCAATATCTTGTTCATTTTGGGCGGTGCATTTGTAGGCTTGTCGGATATTATTGCCGAGCGTGTCGGAAAAAGTGGTTTGGGCTTTAATGCTGAGTTGCCCGAGTCAAAAAAGCACGCTGAGGCTGAGTTGCTAGCCAAGGTCCTTCCTGAAGACTTAAACAAATTCGGTATGATTCCGGAGTTTGTTGGCCGCATACCTGTAATCACATCGCTTTCTGAGCTTTCGGAAGAAGACTTGGTACGCATTTTGGTTGAACCTAAAAACGCATTGGTAAAGCAGTACAAGCGCATGTTTGCTTTTGAGAACGCTGACTTGATTTTCACTCACGATGCGCTTGTTGCCATTGCCCATGAAGCGGTAGAACATGGTACTGGTGCGCGTGGTCTTCGCTCAATTTGCGAACGAGTCTTGCAGGATGTTATGTATGACTTGCCAGAAATTAAGGGTACTTCTGTCGTTACCATCAATGATTCAGATATTACTGGTGAGACTAAGCCTCTCATTGTTGAGACGAAACCTGTCGCGGATAAACGCACACAAGAGATGAGTGCCTAAGCTATCAAGACGGTTGAGGTAATCAAAAAGGGTGTAGGTAAGAAAGGGCGGTTATGGCCTCGGATAATGCACAAAGTGCAAAGAACAGTGTAAATTATGACTTCCAAGCTCACGAGCGACCGCTCTTTGATGCTTGGCAGCAACATGGTTATTTTCAGCGTACTCCTGGATTTGGCGAAGGAAAGGATCACCCGTATACCATCGTCATTCCGCCTCCAAATATTACTGGTGTGCTTCATATGGGCCATGCGCTCAATGATACGATTCAAGATGCCTGCATTCGCCATGCACGTATGCAGGGTCGTCCTACGCGATGGATTCTTGGCACGGATCATGCAGGCATTTCCACGCAAACAAAAGTAGATAAAAAGCTTGCTCAGGAAGGCATTAGTCGCCTAGAGATTGGTCGCGAAGCTTTCATTGAGGCTTGTTACGATTGGTATAAAGAATACGGAACAACCATTGTTAACCAGATCAAGGGTATGGGTTGTTCATGCGATTATGCTGATGAGCATTTCACGCTTGAGCCAGCTTACGTTAAAGCAGTTCGTAAACTCTTTGTAGATTGGTATCACGACGATCTCATCTATCGCGGTAAGCGCATTGTTAACTGGTGTCCACATTGCACAACTGCTATTGCTGATGATGAGGCTGAGTACGTAGACGAAGACGGCAAACTGTGGTTTCTTCGTTATCCGCTCACTGAGCCGGTTGATGGAATGGACTATCTTGTTGTTGCTACGACGCGTCCAGAAACTATGCTTGGTGATACGGGCGTTGCAGTTAACCCTAAAGACGAGCGCTTTGCGCACCTGGTCGGCAAAACAGTGTCGCTGCCATTGGTAGATAGGGAAATTCCCATATTCGCCGACTGGCATGTCTCGACGGAATTTGGTACCGGTTGCGTTAAGGTGACACCTGCTCATGATCCTAATGACTGGGCTATGGGTGAGCGCAATAATCTTGAGCGTATCAATATTTTTGACGAAACTGCTCATGTTGTTGACGGTTATGGTCGCTTTAGTGGGCTTGATCGAGATGAAGCGCGTGAGGCTATTGTTGCAGCCTTTGATGAGCTGGGATTACTTGATCACATTGAAGAACATGAACACAGTGTCATGACATGTTATCGCTGCCATACCAAGCTTGAACCATGGGAGTCTGAGCAGTGGTTTGTTGCAGTTGATGGTCTTAAGCAGGATGCTGCTCGTGTAGTTGAAGATGGTTCAATTCAGTTCCATCCGCAGCGCTGGAAGCAAGTGTATCTTGATTGGCTAGAAAACTTAAAAGATTGGTGTATCTCACGTCAGCTGTGGTGGGGTCACCGCATTCCTATGTTTTATTGCGATACCTGCGGATGGGAGGATGCTTCGGTAGAAGATATTGAAGTATGTCCTAAATGCGGTGCGCCAGTGCGTCAAGACGAAGATGTTTTGGATACATGGTTCTCATCTCAGTTGTGGCCTTTTGCTACTATGGGTTGGACTGAAGAGGGGATGGATGCACCTGAGATTAAGGCTTGCTATCCAACGCAGGTGCTCTCAACAGCGCGTGACATTATGGGTCTTTGGGTTGCTCGCATGGTGATGTCGTCCATGTATTGTTGCAAGCAGATTCCCTTTGAGCATGTCATTATCCATCCAACGGTTTTGGCAAAAGACGGCAAGCCAATGTCAAAGAGTCGCGGCAATGGTGTTGATCCGATTAAGTTGATGGTAGATTATGGCGCTGATGGCATGAGGTTTGGCTTGCTTATGCAGGTGACGGGCGCTCAAGATCTTAAATTTGACGAAGACAAGCTTTTAAGTAGTCGAAACTTCGCCAATAAAATTCGCAATGCAGCACGTTTTGTAATCATGAACCTTGAGGGATACGATCAGGGCGAACCTGACCCGTGCACACCGGCTGACAAGTGGATTTTCAGTCGCTTGGCTCATTTGGTTGCTAAGCTTGATGGGTGCTATGAGAATTTTGAATTTGGTGAAATAACTCGTGAGTTGAACGCCTTCTTCTGGAATGAGTTCTGCGATTGGTATATTGAGTTTTCAAAAGCCCGCCTGAATGGATCGGCGCAGGATCGTGCAATTTGTCAACGCAATCTTGCGTTCGTGCTTGATCAGTCGTTGCGTTTGCTTCATCCTATTATGCCTTTTGTAACCGAGGAGATTTATCAAGAGCTTCCAATCAAGAAAGACTCACCGTATTTGATTGGCGCAGCATGGCCAAGTGCTCAGGAGCTTTCCGTATATATTGATTCGGAAGCTGAGCGTGCAATTGAGATGGTATGTGAGATTGTTTCAGCTATTCGCTCAACACGTGCGCGTTATGGTATTTCGCCCAAAACCGCCCTTGAAGTGGTCGTAAAGGCCAATGAGGAGGACGTAAGCTTACTCAATGAGCAGCATGAACTTATTGAAAGCATGGGGAACACAGCGTCGTTAGTTCTGGATGCTCAAGCGCAAAAGCCAGCTGAGTCAAGCGTGGTTCTGACATCTGGACTAGAGGTCTATTTAGTCTTAAGCGGTCTGGTAGATTTTGATGCTGAGCGTGCACGTCTTCAAAAGGAAATGGTAAAGCTTTCAAAGGATGCGGAGAAGTTTGCTAAAAAGCTCTCAAACCCAGGCTTTTTAGCAAAGGCAGCTCCTGAGATTGTTGAGAAAGATACAGCTAAGTTAGCTGATCTAAAAGATCAGTTGTCACGTGTTGAGGCACAGCTGCAAGAGCTTGGATAGGTTGCAGGCGTTTCGCTATCGTAGTATTTATGACGTCTGACCATTCAGCTCATCATCTTTGTTATAATGTCTGATCGTGCGCATGCAGCACAGTTTTATGTAGTGAATGGATGCGCACGATGAAAGCACTGGTATGAGATAGTAAGAGGTTACTATGCAAGAACTACTAGCCCAACTTTGGACTCCTGAGCTTCAAGCAGCATTGACCGTAGTTTTAGTTGTTTTGGTTATTTTGTACGTACTCTCAGTTATCTGGGTAGTTCGTGATGCGTATTTGCGTGGGTCGTATTGGTATGTTTGGGCAATCGTAGCATTGGTACCCTTTATTGGTGTGATTGCCTATTGTCTGCTTCGCCCGCCGCTTCTACAAATTGACAAAGATGAGCAAGAGCTTGAAATAGCGCTCAAACAACGTGAGTTGATGAAGTATGGTGAATGCGCAAGCTGTGGTTATCCGGTTGAGTCGGATTACGTTATCTGCCCGAATTGCCATTCGCGTTTGAAGAATCTTTGCTCAACGTGCAACCATGCACTTGATCCTACGTGGACGGTATGTCCGTATTGCGCCCAGCCAGTTGGTGGCGCTTCATCGCGCAGCCGTCGTAGCGCTTCTTCAGATCGAACACATCAGCCGCATCAAGCGGCCACGCCTCGTTCTCGTTAATGGCAGCATGTCTGATTTGACACTGCTCTGTTTTTAGAACTGCGAAGCCGCCACCTTAGGGGCGGCTTTGTTGTTAAATATCCAAACTGCAGGCGCTTTGTGCGCGCCCGGCAAAAGAAAGGAATTCTGTATGAAAGTAGTTCTGCCCGACGGATCATCAAAGGAACTTGAAGCTGGATCAACGGTTGGTGATGTTGCCGCTTCAATTGGTGCTGGTCTTGCAAAAGCAGCACTCGGTGGAAAGATTAACGGCGATTTTGCTGATCTGACCACTGTTGTGCCCGATGGTTCAACGGTTGAGATAATCACAGAGAAGAGTCCCGAAGCACTTGGGATTATGCGTCATTCAGCTGCGCATGTTATGGCTGAAGCTGTTCAAGAGTTATTTCCTGGTGCTCAGATAGGTTTTGGACCGCAAACAGAAGATGGATTCTTCTATGATTTTGCGCTTCCTCGTGCAATTTCAACTGAAGATTTTGCAGCTATTGAAGAGCGTATGGCTGAGATCATTGCTCGCGATGAACCGTTTGTACGTGAAGTTGTTTCTCGAGATGAAGCAAAAGAGATTTTTGCTGACCAGCGTCTGAAGCTTGAGCATATTGATGATCTTGATCCGGATGAGGAGATTATTATTCGTCGTCACGGTGACTTTGTAGACCTTTGTTCTGGTCCGCATATGCCGAGCGCGGGTAAAATTGGTCCGTTTAAGCTTATGAAAACGGCTGGTGCGTATTGGAAAGGCAACTCTGATAATGAGATGCTTACGCGTATTTATGGCACGGCATTCTTCAAGAAAAGTGACTTGGAAGAGTATCTGCATAACCTTGAAGAAGCTGAAAAGCGTGATCATCGTAAACTTGGCAAAGAGCTGGGCATCTATATGATGGATCCTATGGCTGGTGTGGGTCTTCCGATGTATTTGCCTAAGGGTGCTCGTGTGATTCGCACGCTGCAAGAATGGCTTCGTCGTGACCTGTATGATCGCGGATACGAAGAGGTTATTACACCTCACATTTACAATGCAGATGTGTGGAAGACGTCAGGTCACTATGGCTTTTATCATGACAACATGTATTTCTTTGAGATCAACGAAGGTACTGATGAAGAGCCTCGTATGAGTGAGTATGGCGTAAAGCCCATGAATTGTCCGGGTCATGTAATGCTTTATAAAAACGAATTACATTCATACCGTGATTTGCCGCTTCGCTATTTTGAGTTCGGTACGGTTTATCGTCACGAAATGTCTGGTGTAGTGCACGGTCTGCTTCGTGCGCGTGGTTTTACTCAGGATGATGCTCACGTATTCTGCACGAAAGACCAGGTTGTAGACGAAGTTGTGGCTATCCTTGATTTGGTTGACCATATTATGTCTACGTTTGGTTTTGAATATGAGGCAGAGATTTCTACGCGCCCTGAAAAATCAATCGGCACCGATGAGATGTGGGAGCACGCAACAAACTCTCTGAAAGAAGCATGCGAACGTCACAATCTTGCTTACGAAATTAACGAGGGTGATGGTGCTTTCTATGGTCCAAAGATTGACATTAAAGTTAAAGACGCCATTGGACGCACGTGGCAGTGCTCTACGGTGCAAGTAGACTTTAATATGCCCGAGCGTTTTGGTTTGACGTATCGCACGGAAGAGAACACCGAAGAGCGTCCTTGGATGTTGCATCGTGCTATCTTTGGTTCTATCGAGCGTTTCTTAGGTATTCTAATTGAGCATTATGCGGGTGCGCTTCCACTTTGGTTAGCTCCTGTACAGGTCATAATTTTGCCTATTGCTGACAGGCATATTGATGCGGCAGTGGCTTTGAAGAAACTTATTAAGGATGCTGGTGGTCGTGCTGAAATCTATGATCAGAACGAACCGATGCGTGTAAAGATAGCTAAAGCGCAATCAGAAAAAGTACCTTACATGGTTGTTATAGGTGATAAAGAAGTTGAGGATGGAACGGTTAGTGTGCGTGACAGGCACGAAGGTGATTTGGGATCATGGCCGGTTGAGAAACTCCTTGAAGTGATTTCTGACGCAGCGCTCAACTAGTTGAGTCTTCTGTTTTCTAAAGACTGCATCAGCTCAGAGCGTCAAGCGCGTAGATATGCAAAGTGAAATGGCTACCTTGAATTCAAGGTAGCCATTTGCTTGCTTGCGGACAAAATAGCGTATGGTGTAAAGATGGAATTAAGCCATTAAAAGCGCTTCCTCAATGGGTGTTTGACCTTGGCAGATATTGATCACTTTATGATAGGTGGTGGGCATGTCAAGGCACTCTGCAAGGACGCATGCGACATCTTCAAGTGTGTTTTCGCCAACGGCAGGAGGATTGATCTGGATAAGTCCACTTCCTTTGCTGTCGGTAAGATAGCTTGCTTGGATGATGGTATAGGTGAGATTGGTGTTTTGAATAAGCCATTCATCGGCAAAGAATTTCGCAATATAGTAGTCGGTCAGAGACGCAAATGCAGGGTTATCTTGCCATGTTTCAGGTTGAGTGGCGTCAAATGAACTCAACATAATAAAACGCTTGATACCAGCAAGCTCACATGCTTTCATGAGCGAAACGGCGCCAAATGCATCAACTTGAAGAAGATCCTTTCCGCGAGAACCAGCTACATAATAGACAGCGTCAGCATTTTTGAGTGGGTATACCATCGTCTTTGCTGGTGCCCTAAGATCAAATTCAAGAGGAAATACCTTATCGCTTGCTGAGACAGCTTCAGGATGACGCGATGCTGCTATAACACTTACGCCTCGCTTTACGAGATCGGCGGTGAGGAGTTTGCCGATGCGACCACTGGCACCTGCTATAAACGCTCTCATGTTCTGTAATCCTTTCGCCAACAGCACTTTTGCACACTCTTATAGATATAACCTGACGGAATAGGAGACGCCAGCTAATCGTTGCGATAGCTAAAGAGTTGTCAGTTTCTTGTTGCTATGTTGTTAGCGATTTCCTCAACGATCATCATTTGTTGTATCTGAGGTAATGTTATGCGACGAGGTAACTGCGGTATTCGTGTCATAGTTTTTACTATTAATGATTAATTGCGAAATTTGATGATCAGTAAGACCAAGTTGTTTGCCACGCGCAATTGCTGCTTCGCGAAGATGCTTGCGTCGTAAATCGCGTTCTTGCTGATACATGCTTCGCTCGAGATCACGGTGTTTGCGAATAATGGCAGGGGTGGCTTTTGGGTTTGCTGCAATTTGCTTAGCAGCTTGCAAGGGTTGCGCGTTAATAGTGCGCATGACCAGTTGAGCAAGTATTGGCATGATAAGCACAGTAATGCCGCCTGCAGCAACTAAAACAGACGCAGTAGTTTGACTCATTGCTCCAGCGTTTACCGCAACGGTGGTGACTGCGACGATAAGGGGGAGTGCTGTGGTGCAATAGAGCGCAACTGTTATGCGTTCGTTGATGGTAAGTGGTTCTGACTCTTTGTCGGTAGTGAGTGCTATAAAGATTGGAAGCGTGCGAACAAAGAGCAAAAGAACAATAAACTCTATGAGTAACAAAGGTTGTTCTGCGATGGCGCTCATGTCAATTTTTGCGCCAGAAACAATGAAGAAAAGCGGAATAAAAAACCCGTACGAAAGCGATGTGAGTTTTGTCTCAAGAATGGGGTTGTCGTCCACGATAATATAGCGAAGCACAAAGCCGGCAGCAAAAGCACCCAGCACAATGTCGAGCTTAAATACTGCCGACAATGCAGTCAAACAAACAAGAAGCATGATTACGCCGCGTACCATCATTTGAGAATTCGTGTTGGCATTGCGTTCAATAAAACCAAAAAGCTTGCTACCAGCCATGCGGGCATGTTTAGGTACGACTCCCGCAATGACAGCAATTGCAATAAAACCTATGAGAATCAGTATGGTTTGCCAACTTGCGCGCGTAGAGAGAAGAAGCGTCATGGCAATCACCGGACATAGTTCTCCCCACGTACCGTATGCAAGAACTGAGTCGCCAATGCGCGTATTAAGGAGGTGGCGTTCCTGCAGAATAGGAAGCAAAGTTCCAAGTGCTGTTGTGGTAAGAGCAATAGCAACCGCAATGCCATCAATGTGTCGTGCGGAGAAGGTTGGCCAAATGACAACAACAAGAAAGGCAAGGGCAAGCGTTAAAAACCAGGTTACAAGACCGCGCTTGCCTTCATGACCTGTCAAATTGTGGGGATTGATTTCATAGCCTGCGAGCAGAAACAAAAACGCAAGACCAAGGTCTGACAAAAGCGAAATAGATGCAGTCGTTTGAATCCAGCCTATAAGGTAAGGACCAAGAATTGCGCCCACAATGAGCAAAAATACCGTCTCAGACAAAGGTCTTCCAGGAATAGACTGCACGATTAAGGGGCACAGAAATGCCACAATACAAATCGTTGCAAGTGATATGAGATCGACGGTCATTAATTCGACTCTTTCCCGTAAATTTTCACTGTGTATATGAGTTATATAATGGCAGATGATAAGACAAAAGCGGCTAGATATGTGCTTTGAAAGAGAGTTGTTGAGCGCATGTGTGTTTCAAGTTACGCAGATTAAGTAACGTTGTGCTAAGGATTATTTGACGTGACAAATAAGAAGAAAAAACGATCATATGGCTTACGGCGAATACGTCACACGATCAGCTCATCTCATGTATCGCTTAGTAAGCGCGAGGCATTTTATGCTCTTGAAAATCCGCATGCCGCAAAACCTTTTCCCAAATTTATAGGGTATTTTCTGTTTGTTTTGATTCTCTTGAATGCCATTGTGGTCTTTTTGTCTGCGCAACCAGGGCTTGACCCTGTCACGAGCTATGTCATCAAAATCTTTTTTGCATTTTCGGCACTTTGCTTTGCCATTGAGTATTTTGCTCGCATTTGGATTGCTGATCTGGCATATGGTAACTGCACACCGTTTCAGGCGCGCATACGCTACATTATTTCTCCGCTGGGCATCGTTGATTTACTTGCGTTTTTGCCTTCCATGATTGGTTGGTTCGTTCCTATGGATGAAACTCTACGCACGATTATTGACTTAGTGCGTCTTGTTCGTGTTATTAAGATTTCGCGTTATATGCGAGGCTTACGTACTATTGGTCGTGTGCTGGTGATGCGCAAGCACGAAATTGCTGCCGCTTTTATGGTGATCTTCCTGTTGATTCTTATATCAAGTGTATTGATGTATCAGGCTGAACATTATGCCCAACCAGATAAGTTCACCAATCTTTTAACTGGAATGTATTGGGCTGTTACAACTATTACGGGAACTGGCTATGGGGATCTTGTACCAATAACGCCTATAGGACGTCTTATCGGTTCAATCATTATGCTGTTATCAGTTGCTGTCGTGGCAATACCTGGAGGTATTTTCTCTGCAGGTTTTGTTGCAGAGTATCAAAACGCTAATGTTCGCAAGATAACTAGATCGCTCGATAAGCGAGATAATGAGCTTCAAGAGTCTGCCAAAAACAACCTAACTGATTCTAACGCCGCTTCGGAAAATGATGAAAAAAGCGACAGTAAAGATCAGACGTAAGGTCATTCTCTAAGCAGGGGTTGGAATAACAGGAACAACATCTTGTGCGAGATAAGCTTGTAAGGCGGGCCAGGCAGCAGCTGCACTTTGGTATCCTTGCTCCCAAAGTGCAAATAATTTTTCAGGATCTTTTTCCATGGAACTGACAGTCACAGGTTCAGGCGGCCTGATTACAAAGATACTCCCTTGATCATGGAGTTTCGGCAATGCTCTATAGATGCGATTGTAGTCAAAATGGCGGTTTTGGAGACGCTCAACATAGTAGGGGTACTTGTGGTATCGCTGCATCATGAGTGCCATCAATTTGTTTGAGCCTTTGGTACAACCTGCGTCTTGGGTGAGCACGACAATATGTTTAGGTGCATCAGTAATAAGTGAATAGCCGAGTGGCACAGAATCGCAGGTGCCACCATCTAGAAGCAGTTTTCCATCAACTTCAACAATTTGACTGACAAGTGGCATTGATGAGGATGCAATAAGATAATCAAGATCTGCTTCGGCGTCATGAAATTCATGATAATCTGCTTCACCCGTTTCTAGATTGCTTGCAACGGTAATAAGTTCAATCGGAGAGTTGTTGAAATTCTCATAGTTAAAAGGGTAGAGTTCATTTGGAATTTCATTAAATGAGAAATTTCTTCCCATGGCGTTTCCTGTGCGCACGTAGCTTTGAAGTGAAAGATAGCGCGGATCAGTGCAAAAAGTGGTGTTGATGACGCACGTTCTTCCAATTTCGCCAGCTACATAGTTATAGCCACAAAGGGCACCTGCTGAAACGCCAATGACGCGTTTACAGATAAGCTTATGCTCCATGAAATAATCAAGTACTCCTGCAGTGAATTGACCACGCATAGCACCGCCTTCAAGGACGAGATTGGCGTTGGTTATAGAACTATTTTCCCAAGCAGGAGGTAAGGTGGTGGTAGCAAAATCTTCTAGCATGCTGTTCTTCCTTTGGTACATTTGTTTGAACGCTATTATAGCGTTTGGATTTTGTTGTGTTACCAAAGAGCATAATGTGTGTCTCTGTTTGGTAACAATACCATTTGTGGGACAATTTATAAAAGCTGACCGTTCTACAATACTTTGATGTGGAACCATCGGCGATAAGCTGCGATTATGTGAATAATCAAAAGGGCTATAGTTTCAAGGAGGCTATTGTATGGCAACCGAAGTAATTAGTTCAAATGACTTTGCACACAAAGTATTAGAGGCAACTGAGCCTGTGCTTGTTGATTTTTTTGCTACATGGTGCGGACCGTGCAAGATGCTTGCACCGACCATTGATGAAGTGCGTGGTGAGGTGGCTGGCAAAGCAAGCGTCTATAAGCTTGATATTGATCAAAGTCCTGATATTGCGCAAGCGTATGGCGTTATGAGCGTTCCAACGCTTATTGTCTTTAAGAACGGTCAGCCTGTTAAACAAGCAGTTGGTATTCAGCCAAAACAAACACTTCTTTCAATGCTTGCTTAACTATTTGTCTCAGTGTGCATGTGTCTCATGAGCATGTAGGCTATTACAGTGCACAAAGCGGCGTCGGGTGACCGGCGCCGTTGTTTATAACTCTTCAGCGATAGCATAGGTGTAGGGTTGCGCGTGGTAAAGGAAGACGTCATGGATCAACTGAATTATATTCCAGAGTCTGAGGCAGCAAAAATGGCTGCTGAGGCAAATACGTTGGGAGTTGCCATTATTGGCGCCGGCCCTGCTGGAATGACAGCTGCCCTTTATGCTGCAAGAGCCGGGTTAGATGCTGTTATGTTTGAACGTATTGGCTTTGGTGGTCAACTTGCTCAAACAGAGATGGTTGAGAACTATCCAGGATTCCCTGAAGGGGTTAACGGTTTTGAGTTAGCGTATGCTATGAAACAGCAAGCTGAGGTATTTGGCGCTGGTTATATAGGCGAAGAAGTCATCGGCGTTGATTTTTCGCGTACTCCAAAGGTGATAAAAACCTCATTTGGGAGTTATGAGGCAAACGCCGTTATAATCGCGAGTGGTGCACGCGCACGCAAACTGGGGTTGCCACTTGAAGCAGATCTTCAGGGTAGAGGTGTTTCGTACTGCGCAACGTGCGATGGCAATTTCTTTAAAGACAAGGTTGTTGCTGTAGTTGGCGGGGGAAACACTGCCGTGGCTGATGCGATTTATCTTTCGCGTATCTGCAAGAAGGTGTATCTCATTCATCGTCGTGATACGTTGCGTGCGACAGCAATCTATAATGATCGGCTCTCTGAGCTTCCAAACGTAGACATTCTGTGGAATGCTGAAGTTCGCCAGCTTATTGCCGAGGATGGTAAATTGGCGGGAATTCGCGTGGAGCGCACGCATGAGCATGAGATGATCAGCATTCCGTTATCGGGACTCTTTATTGCAGTAGGAAACGAACCAAACTCTGAATTCTTGAAAGATAGTGTGTCTTTAGATGCTTCGGGCTATGTGCAAACTGATGAGTTTGGCAAAACAGATCTGCCCGGTGTTTATGCAGCAGGAGACGTGCGTACCAAAAGCTTGCGACAGGTGGCCACAGCTATAGGTGATGGTGCGATAGTGGCTGAAGATGCTGCCGAATATCTTGCAACCCTTCCCCTGCATGGTATAGATTAGTGAGCTCTGCTATACTTTAGAGTCGCAAATTTACGCTGAGCTAAAAGGAAAATAACATGCAAGATAACGATATGCGCGAAAAGCTTGTCAAGATTATTGAGGCATATGAGTCGCTTCAGGCTAAAATGGGCGATCCTGACGTGCTGTCGAATCAAAAAGAATACAATCGCTTAGCTAAAGAATATGCTAATCAAGGGCCTCTTGCTCATAAAGCTCAAGAGTATGTGAGTGCTGTTGATGATTTGGAAGCTGCAAAAGAAATGCTTGCAGATGCAGATACGAAAGAGTTTGCTCAAGAAGAAATTGCAAGCATTGAAGCTAAGCTGCCTGAACTTGAAGAAGAGATCAAGTTTATGTTGATCCCTGCAGATCCAGCCGACGAAAAAGACATTATTGTTGAGATTCGCGCTGCTGCTGGTGGAGATGAAGCAGCTATTTTTGCAGGTGATCTGTATCGTATGTATGAGCGCTTTGCCTCCGCGCAAGGATGGAAAACTGAAACGTTAGATGTCTCGGCATCTGAGGCTGGTGGCTATAAAGAAATCTCCTTTAAGGTCACCGGTGACAAAGTTTATTCAGTCATGAAATTCGAGTCTGGCGTTCATCGTGTTCAGCGAGTTCCTAAAACAGAAAGCCAAGGACGCATCCATACTTCAACTGCTACGGTAGCTGTGCTCCCGGAAGCTGATGAGGTAGAAGTTGATATCAATGAAAACGATCTTCGTATTGATGTGTATCGCGCAGGCGGTCCGGGCGGTCAGTGCGTTAATACGACTGACTCTGCGGTGCGTATCACACATATTCCTTCTGGACTAGTTGTGCAATCACAAGATCAGAAATCTCAATTGCAGAATAAGATTGCTGCTATGGCTGTATTGCGTGCGCGTCTATACGAAAAGATGCTCGCCGAACAACAAGCTGCCGAAGGTGCTGAACGCCTCGCTCAGATTGGCTCTGGTGATCGTGCAGAGAAAATTCGTACCTATAATGGTCCTCAAGATCGCGTGACCGATCATCGCATTGGATACAACGGAACCTATAATGGTGTTTTGCTTGGTCAGGGTGGTGCTGGTCTTGCTGAACTCATAACAGCACTTCAAGCTGCTGACAGAGCACAAAAACTGGAAGCAGCCGTATAGCATGTGGACGATCAAAGCAGCGCTTGATTGGACGGTTGGCTACCTTGATCGTAAAGGTGATGAGAATCCTCGGCTATCTGCTGAGTGGCTCATATCTAAAGC
The DNA here is from genome assembly GCF_943193125.1 of Adlercreutzia agrestimuris. GTDB lineage: Bacteria > Actinomycetota > Coriobacteriia > Coriobacteriales > Eggerthellaceae > Xiamenia > Xiamenia agrestimuris. The sequence continues at coordinate 251,010 of NZ_CALPCX010000003.1, read as the reverse complement.
AACGAGCTTGTCGCGTATTGAGCTCTATGTAAACTTTGATCGACCTCTCACACAATCTGAACGCAATGTCTTGCATGAGTTTGTAGCTCAACGCGCTCAGGGAACACCATTACAATACATTACTGGTGAGGTGGCATTTCGTCATCTTGTCTTATCAATTACTCCTGGCGTACTCATTCCGCGTCCTGAAACTGAAGTTTTGGTAAGTGAAGCTTTGAAGTTGCTTCCTCAGCCGGTTCGTCCTCGCGCTCATGATGAGGTAGTGGCCACAGAAGAAGAAGCGGCTTTGGTAGATGCTGCAGAATCGCCTCAGGTACCCGATAAATTGCTTGTTGCCGATATAGGCACAGGAAGTGGATGCATAGCCTGTTCCTTAGCCTACGAACATCCACTTGTTCATGTTGTGGCAACAGATATATCTCCGCAAGCAGTAACACTAGCCCGGAAAAATGTTGCGAAGTGTGATCTGGATAATCGCATTCGTGTGCTTGAGGGAGATCTTGGTGATCCGATTTTGGCAGCAGATAAGCAAGCGTCTGCTGAAAGAGAACCACTCATGGGGAGATTTGATTTGATTGTTTCAAATCCGCCCTATATTCCCCGAGCAGTATTGCAAACAATTTCTCGGGAAGTGACAGATTTCGAGCCTATTCTTGCACTTGATGGTGGGCAAGACGGAAACGATGTATTGCGAAGATTATTGCCCTTTGCTCAAGATGCACTCAAGCCTGGTGCAGCGTTTGTGTTTGAATTGCACGAAGATGCGCTTTATGCAGCGCGTGACTTAGCGCAAGATAATGGGTTTGAGCAGGTGGCTATCGTGCAAGATTTGACAGGCCGCAACCGTTTGTTAATCGGGCACAAGCCTCAACATTGAGTTGTGTAAGCACATCTAAGGAGACTCCTATTATGCATGCCCAAAATCATCTTGAGCAGCAATTACATGCTGCCGCAGCACAGCTTCGCCAGCATTTCGGTCATATTGATTATGAAGCGCTCATTATTTTAGGTTCGGGGCTAAATGCTATTGCGGATAAATTGCAAGAGACACAGACGCTTTCATATGCCGAAGTTGAGGGAATGTGTGTTTCAACTGCAGCAGGGCATGTTGGTCAGTTTGTGAGTGGGAAACTTGCGGGATGTCATGTGCTTGTCATGCAGGGGCGTTTGCATGGTTATGAAGGATATAGTGCTCAAGAGGTAGCTTACCCCGTCTGGGTTGCGGCGCATCTTGACATACCACTTTTGATTACGTCGAATGCTGCTGGCGCACTTAATGTGAATTATGCGGTTGGAGACTTTTGTCTCATGAAAGACCAAATAAATCTTACGGGAAGAAATCCTTTAGCAGCAGCTGAACCAGCACAAATATACGACCGATTTGTGAGCATGTTTGAGGCGTTTGACCCTGCTTTGCAAACTGTTACACAAGAGGTTGCTTTGAAACGCAATATTTCCCTGCAGACGGGTGTTTATGCAGGACTGTTAGGTCCAAGTTTTGAAACGCCAGCCGAGATTAGAATGCTGCAAGTTTTGGGTGCGGATAGCGTAGCTATGAGTGTTTGCGAAGAGGTAATTGCGGCACGTGCAGCTGGTATGAAGGTAATAGGTGTCTCTCTTATTACGAATATGGGCTGTGGTATTGAGGGAGCTAACCCAAATGATCTTGAGGTACAAGATGTGGGTGCTGCTCGTGTAGATGATTTTTACGCACTATTGGAAGGTGTTTTGTCTCATATTGAGCGAGAAAGGGCAATGGAGGGCGCATCATTTGGTACGGTGTCACCGCGATAGACGATACCTTCATCATGTAGGCGGTAGCCAATTTCGGTGTAGCTTTGCGCATCTTGGATGAGCTCTTCAATCTCTTCATTGCTCAAAGCACGTTTGATGCGAGCAGGAGATCCCATGACAAGTGATCCGTCAGGAACTTGGGTGCCTCCAACAACAACAGAACCAGCTGCTACCAGACAATTGTTTCCAATATGGGCACCATCAAGCACAATTGCGCCCATGCCAATGAGTGAATTGTTGCCGACGGTGCAACCGTGCACGATAGCACCATGCCCGACAGTGACGCCATCTCCAATTGTGCAGTCGTAATCAGGGCTTACATGAAAGCAGCATCCTTCTTGAATGTTGGAGCGTTTGCCCACAGAGATCTTTGCGCCATAATCCCCACGAAGCGTGGCATTGAAAAGAATGAGCGTTTCTTTGCCAATAGTTACATTTCCTACGAGGGTAGCATTTTTAGCTACAAAACAGGTTGGATCAAGGCAAACACCAAAATAGGTCATGAGAAACTCCGTTGAGGTAGGCGAACAGTTCGTCAAGAATTATATGCTGAGAGACTGCGCTTCATTTGCTTGTGTTGTCTCAACGGATCCTTGTGATATACCAAAGAACAGCAAAAGCCATAGTGCTATGCAAAGCAGAAATGCGAGAGCAATTCCTAATAAGGTACGCAAAAGTATGCTTTCGTTAATATCCGATAAGCGCGGATGAGTATCTTCGGTTATGTCGTAGTGTGTAGTGTGGGTATGTGTAGGGGCAACGGTTGTATGTGCTGTCGCGGGTCGAACATGAGGGTTGCGCGGGTAGTTCTTATGGGAATGAGTTTGTACCGTGGCGCTCATGGTGGCCTCCTCGATTTACTCGTTTCTTGTTAGTGTAGGCGGGAGTGAATAACAAAGCACTTCGCGGCAAGGTTATTGAAAACATCATGTAACTGAGTTGTTGTGCATGATGATTGTTGGTTAAGCTTCCGTAATCTTTTAAATTGTTGCGTTCGCGTAAAAACTGAACTTATTTCATAATCATCTTTGGGTTCAGACGTATACTTCGTGTACTAATAACATATGTCATAAATGCGATGACGAGGAAAAGTAGGGGCTAACCCATTCAAGCAAGAGAGCTAACGGTTGGTGGAAGTTAGCAATGGGCGACCCGAATGCCACCTCTGAGCAGTTTAGACTGAACCAATGTGACGTTAAGGTCACCCCCTGAACGTCACATATGCAAGTAAGCTAAACCGGCGACACCGTTACCGTCGAAAAGATATGCAGCTGCAAGTTGTAGCAGGCGTGTAGTTGCATGCACTTTCTTTCGTGTCTTTGTCCTGGTGCAGCTTGCAACCAGGTTTTTTTGTGGCATAAACCGACGCGAAAGGATGGCGTTCATGGAAATAGAACGTGCAATGAGAAGCGATGCAATACGTTTAGGTGTTGCTCGTGCTCCACATAGGTCACTTCTAAAAGCCGACGGTATAACCGATGAAGAAATGAAGCGGCCTTTTGTTGCTGTTATTAACTCCCGCAATGACATAATTCCTGGTCATAATAATCTCGACAAGATTGCAGAGGCAGTTAAAGCTGGCATTTATATAGCTGGCGGCGTGCCGTTTGAAATCTCAACAATTGGCGTTTGTGATGGCATTGCTATGAACCATGACGGCATGCATTATTCGTTGGTATCGCGTGAAGTGATTGCGGATAGTGTTGAATGTGCTGTACAAGGACATGCGTTTGACGCAATGGTTTGTATTCCTAACTGCGACAAGATTATTCCCGGTATGATTTTGGGAGCATTGCGCGTTAACATTCCCACTGTTTTTGTATCGGGCGGCCCGATGCTTGCAGGCAAACAAAAGGGAGGATGCGGACCAACTACTGATCTTAATACTCTATTTGACGGTGCAGGTAAAGTTGTTGCAGGCACCATGAATGAATCTGAATTGAAGTATTACGAAGATACCGCCTGTCCAACCTGCGGTTCTTGCTCGGGTATGTTTACAGCAAATTCTATGAATTGTCTGTGTGAGGCGCTTGGTATTGCGCTTCCAGGAAATGGAACTATTCCAGCGGTATATTCAGAACGCATTCGCCTTGCGAAGCATGCTGGAATGAAGGTCATGGAACTTCTTGAGCAAAACATAACTATCAAAGACATCATTACGCCTGCTGCAATTGAAAATGCCATGGAATGCGATATGGCGTTTGGCGGTTCTACTAATACCGTACTTCATCTTACTGCTATAGCTCAAGCTGCAGGGTTTCCCATATCTATGGATGATTGGGATGCAGCAAGTGCGCGAACTCCGCACTTGGTGAAACTGCAACCTTCTGGTCCGCGACCACTTTCAGACTTGTATGAGGTTGGCGGGGTGCCGGTTGTTATGCGTGAGCTTGATCGTGCTGGATTGATAAGAAGAGATGCTCTCACTTGCATGGGACCTATGACAGATTATCTGGATCTATTAGATCACCAGGGGATAAGCGCTGATGGAGAAGTATGCAAAACACACACCGACCCTTATTCAAAGCAAGGTGCGCTGCGTGTACTTCATGGCAATCTTGCTCCTGATGGCGCTATTGTTAAAAAAGCTGCAGTTGATCCGTCAATGATGTGTCATACGGGTCGTGCGCGTGTTTTTAACTCTGAGGAAGAGGCATGTGAGTGCATTACTTCAGGAGGCATTAATCCGGGAGAGGTAGTGGTAATTCGCTATGAAGGACCCAAGGGGGGCCCTGGTATGCGTGAAATGCTTACGCCAACCTCGGCAATTGTTGGCATGGGGTTGTCTACTTCAGTAGCTTTGATTACCGATGGAAGGTTCTCGGGTGCCACAAAAGGACCTGCCGTGGGACACGTGAGTCCTGAAGCGGCAGCTGGAGGGCCTATTGCACTTGTTGAAGAGGGCGACATTATCACAGTTGATATTGAAGGGGGCGTGCTGACGCTTCAGGTAAGTGATGAGGAATTACAAAGGCGCAAAGAGCAGTTTGTGCCGCTTCCTCCTAAACATAATCATGGTGTTTTGGCGAAGTATGCCAAGTTGGTTAGTTCAGCAGATAAGGGGGCATATATTTCATGAGTGAGAAGCATGCAACAAAACCATCGTTTCAAAAACAGGGCAAAGTTATGAATGGTGCTCAAGCGGTGGTTGCCTCGCTTGAAGCTGAAGGCGTAGATACTGTATTTGGCTACCCAGGTGGGCAGGCCATAAAGATCTATGATGCACTCTATGACTCACAGCAAATCAATCACGTGCTTGCTCGTCACGAGCAAGGTGCAGTGCATGAAGCTGATGGATATGCGCGTGCAACAGGACGCGTTGGTGTAGCTATTGTCACAAGTGGCCCAGGTGCTACCAATACCGTGACAGGTATAGCAACAGCCTATATGGATAGCGTGCCTTTGGTGATAATAACCGGTCAGGTTCCACGTGGAGTAATTGGTACTGATTCATTTCAGGAATCTGACATTGTTGGTATTACCATGCCTGTGGTTAAACACAGTTTCTTGCTGCAATCAACCGATGAGCTCACGCGTACGTTTCGCGAGGCGTTTCATATTGCAAGCACAGGACGCCCTGGTCCGGTTCTCATAGACGTTCCCAGTGATTTGGCTTCAGAGGAGATGCTTTTTGTTTACCCTGATAGCGTTTCACTTCCCTCTTATAAGCCAACTTACAAAGGCAATGCTAAGCAAATTCGCGCGGCAATGCGCGCTATCATGGAAGCGAAGCGACCCGTGCTTTACATTGGTGGCGGTGTGATAGCCTCTGGTGCAACAGAAGAAGTTGTAGAGTTAGCGAATATGATGCAAATCCCTGTTGTAACAACACTGATGGGCAAAGGTGCATTTCCTGCTTCAAACTCACTTAATTTAGGGCCAGTAGGTATGCATGGGGCAAAGTATTCAAACCTTGCCATGACAGAAAGCGATCTTATTATTGCTATTGGCGCACGTTTTTCGGATCGTGTAACGGGTAAAGTTTCTGAATTTGCGCCAACAGCAAAAGTGATCCATATTGATATTGACCCTGCTGAAATTGGAAAAATTCGCGATGCTGAAATTCCGATTGTTGGTGATGCGCGAAGTGTTGTTGGGGCTTTGGTATCCAATCTGAAGAAGGCCGAGGCTCTTCCGCAGACGGAGAAGTGGCTTGAAAAGTTGCGCGCGTGGCAAGAGCGCTTTCCTTTTTATCATCCTCATGTAGTTGCGGGCGAAGAAGCGGGCACTATTGTTCCGGAACTTGTTATGACATCGTTGTCTGATCAGCTAGATCCTGCTAACTCTATCGTGGTAACTGAAGTTGGTCAGCATCAGATGTGGGCATCGCAGTTCATTGACAGAGAAACGCCGCGCAGCTTTTTATCAAGCGGCGGTCTAGGCACTATGGGTTTTGGTTTTCCTGCGGCAATCGGGGCTGCAATTGGTGAGCCTCAGAAAACAGTTGTGTGCGTAGCGGGAGACGGTTCCTTTCAAATGAACAGTCAAGAGATGGCAACTGCGGCAATTAATCAGGTGCCGGTGAAGGTGCTCATTATGGATAATCGCTGCCTAGGTATGGTGCATCAGTGGCAAAAGCTTTTTTATCATGAGCGCTATTCTTCTACGCTGCTTGATGCATGTCCTGACTTTGTAAAGCTTGCAGAAGCGTATGGCTGGAAGAGTAGGCAGGTGGATGATCCTTCTCAGATTGACCAGGCTATTGCTGATATGTTGGCATCTCCAGATCCGTACTTGCTTGATGTTGTTATTTCGCGCGACCAAAACGTATATCCTATGGTAGCTCCTGGTAAAGCGCTTGATGATGTAATGGGCGCTATTGACGTTGCGGTGGGCGCCGTTCGTACAGATATGCCTAACGCGCAAGAGCCAAAGTCTCCTTGCTCAAAAATTGATGCGCAATTCGGAGGACGTTGGGAAATAGATCCAGAAGACGTCAAAGAGCGTTTAGATGTAGCGCAAGCGGTAGCGCAAGGGGATGCGCTTAGTGCAGCTGAGGTTTTACGCGCGCATATGTCAGCAATACCGCAAAATAACGCAGGAGAGGAATAGCTCATGAAGCATGTACTATCTGTTTTGGTTGAGAATAAACCAGGTGTACTTTCGCGCGTGACAGGATTAATTTCTCGACGCGGTTTTAACATTGAGTCGCTTTCTGTGGGTCCTACTGAAGATCCAACTATGTCGCGTGTGACAGCCATCGTTAAGGCTGACGAGGTGGCTTATGAGCAGATTACCAAGCAGCTCCATAAGCTGATTAGCGTATACAAAATCAGTGATCTTACTGATGAGGGAGCAATTGAGCGTGAGCTTGTTTTGTTTAAGGTCAACGCTCAGCCCGAACGACGTAATGAAATCATTGAAATAGCAAATGTCTTTCGCGCAAAAATTGTTGATGTGGGACGATCTTCGCTCACCATTGAGGCAACGGGAGATGAAAGCAAACTCAAAGGTATGGAGGATCTTTTCCGTGCTTATGGAATAAAAGAGATCATCCGTACCGGCAAGATTGCTATGTCACGAAATTCGAAAGAACAGTAACCAAAGGTATCACCAGTCAAGAGAAAGGAAACGAAACCATGGCTGTGACAATTTATTATGAGCAAGACGTTAATCCTGAGATCATCAAGGGACGCAAGATTGCCGTTATTGGCTACGGAAGTCAAGGTCATGCTCATGCACTTAACCTGATGGACTCAGGTTGTGATGTGCGTGTAGGTCTTCGTGAGGGTTCTGCTTCTTGGGCAAAAGCAGAAGAAGCCGGCTTGAAGGTGTGCACCATGGATCAAGCCGCTGAAGAGGCAGACTTTATCATGATGTTGGTGCCTGATGAATTACAAGGCAGTATCTATGCTGAGTTTATTGAACCGCATCTGAAAGAGGGGGATGCGCTTGCTTTCGCACATGGTTTCAACATTTTGTATGGCTTCATCAAGCCACCTGAGTTTGTAGATGTGGTTATGTGCGCTCCTAAAGGACCTGGTCATATTGTTCGCCGTCAATATACCCAAGGATCAGGTGTTCCTGATTTGGCCTGTGTTGGGCAGGATTATACGGGCAACGCGTGGGATTTGGTATTGTCATATTGTTGGGGTGTTGGTGGTGCGCGATCAGGCATCATTAAGGCAACCTTTAAGCAGGAAACTGAAGAGGATCTCTTTGGCGAACAAGCTGTTTTATGTGGCGGATTGGTTGAGTTGGTAAAGGCTGGTTTTGAAACGCTTGTTGAAGCGGGATATCCGCCTGAGTTGGCATATTTTGAGTGCTATCACGAAATGAAGATGATTGTTGATTTGATGTATGAGAGCGGCATTCACTTTATGAATTACTCCATCTCAAATACAGCCGAGTATGGTGAGTATTATGCCGGTCCGAAGGTTATTAATGATCAATCTCGAGAAGCCATGCGCGAGATTTTGGCGCGTATTCAAGATGGATCGTTTGCGCGTGACTTTATGGATGATTGCGAAAATGGCCATGCATGGCTTGAAGAGCGCCGCGAAGCCATCAATGACCATGAGATTGAGCGTACCGGCGAGCGTATTCGCTCTATGTTTACGTGGGTGAAGTCAAACTAAAGGGCTTGTAAGACTTCGTGTGCTTATGCTTTTGGACACCTCCGACTCGTTGAGGACCTTTGTTTTATGAGTTGGAGGTGTTGTGTACCGTAAATATCGGTCTCGTTATGCAAGATAGAGACACTAAAACGGTTTGCTCAGCTACACTATGAAAAAGTAGACATACCAACACTGTGATGAGAAGAGATAGGGGTTATGTTATGTCGAAAAAGGTGCTCGTAACCGATAAATTATCTGACGAAGGAATTGAGGTACTTCGTGATCGGGGATATGAGGTTGATGTTCGCCTTGACATGACAGAAGGTGATCTCTTAGAGACTATCCCAGCATATGAAGCTCTTATCGTTCGTTCGGCCACAAGCGTCACCAAAGAAGTTTTAGATCGTGCTGAGAATCTCAAGATTATTGGTCGTGCTGGTGTTACCACAGACAATATCGATATCGTTGCTGCCACAGATGCGGGAGTTATTGTTTGTAATGCACCCACCTCAAACATTGTGAGCACCGCAGAACATACCATGGCTTTGATGCTTGCTGCAGCAGGCTGTGTGCCGCAAGCAAACGCTTCAATGAAGGAAGGCAAATGGGAGCGCAATAAGTTCATAGGTACGGAACTTTTTGAGAAAACACTTGCCATTTTTGGATTGGGACGTATTGGTGGTTTGGTGGCAGAACGTGCGCGCGCGTTTGGCATGAATCTCATTGGCTATGATCCTTATTGCCGTCCTGAACGTGCTGAAGCTTTAGGTGTTGAGCTTTTTAGCAACATTGAAGAAGTGTTGCCTTTGGCGGATTTTATTACCGTGCACATGCCTAAAACGCCTGACACTATTGATATGTTTGGGCCTGATGAATTCGCCGCTATGAAAGATGGCGTAATCCTTGTGAATACTGCTCGCGGTGGCATATATAACGTGAAGTCATTGGCTGATTTTGTTGCAGCTGGAAAGATTGGAGCAGCTGCTATTGATATGTATGAGGTTGAACCTTGTCTTGAGTCACCTTTGCATGAGTTTGATAACGTCATTTTGACTCCGCGTATAGGCGCTGCAACACGTGAAGCACAGCGACGCGCTGCAGTTCAGATTGCAGAATATGTGGCAGCTGGTCTGGAAGGTTCACTTGTGCCAACGGCACTCAATATGACCCCAGTAGCTCCTGAGGCAGCAAGCAAAGTTGGACCATATGTTCCTGCCTGTCAGATGATGGGTCGTATTCTGGCGCAACTATCAACTTCGCTTCCGCATACTCTCTGCATCACCGCAGCCGGATCATTGGTTGGCACTGACATGTCTATGCTTGTAGCAGGTGCACTTTCGGGATTGTTGTCGTACAAGTCTGATTCGGTTGTGACACCGGTGAATGCTGAAGCGGTAGCGAATCGCCACGGTATTAGTACGACAACGGCTTTTGAGTATGACGCGCATGAATATGCTTCCATGGTGCGCATTGAGGCTGATGGTCAAGAGATCAGCGCTATGCTCTCCGGTCCTAGTGCTACTCCGCGCATTGTATCCCTTTTAGGATATCGTCTTGATATAGCTCCTGGCCTTACCTCACTGGTATTTGAGTATCCTGATGCAGCAGGCCGTATGGGTATTATTGGCACGATTTTAGGCGATGCAGGCATCAATATCACCACCATGCAAATTGGTGAAAAAGCAGACGAATCTTGTGTTTTAGTGTACATGAACATTGAGGGCGAGATAAGCGATGAGGTGCTTGCGCGTCTTCATGAAGAAATTAGTGATCTACAAAATCTTTGGGTTATCAAACTCTAAGTTGGTTTCTCGAACCAAACTAAACCATGATAAAATTATTCGCCTGACCTTCTTTGGTGATTGAAGGTTTTTTGAGAGGCGATCATCAATGTGATTAAGAAAGGACGTGCTCATTTATGACTCGCAAGATCGACATTTTTGACACGACGCTGCGCGATGGTGAGCAATCACCAGGCGCTTCTATGAATACTGAAGAAAAACTTGTCGTAGCGCGTCAACTACTACGTCTTAACGTTGATGTTATTGAGGCAGGCTTTCCAATTTCAAGCCCGGGAGATTTTGAATCAGTTCGCCGCATTGCTGAACTTGCAGGTGAGCAGGCTGTGGTTTGTGCGTTGACGCGTGCGGTAGAAAAAGATATTGACGCAGCCGCAGATGCACTGAAATACGCCAAGCGTCCGCGTATTCATACCGGCATCGGCGTAAGCCCATCTCATATGCGCGATAAATTGCGTATTACTGAGGATGAATGCGTTGAGCGTGCTATTAAATGCGTAAAGTATGCGCGTAACTATGTTGAGGATGTTCAGTTCTATGCTGAAGATGCTGGTCGATCTGACTACGATTTCTTGGTACGTGTTATTCAAGCAGTAGTAGATGCCGGTGCTACCGTAGTTAATATTCCTGATACCACAGGTTATTCATTGCCAGAGGAGTTTGGTAGTCGCATTAAGTATTTGGTTGACAATGTTAACGGTATTGATCGTGTAACTATTTCAGTCCATTGTCACAACGACTTAGGCATGGCAACTGCGCTGTCTTTGGCTGGTGTTAAGAATGGCGCACGCCAAGTTGAATGCACCATCAATGGATTGGGCGAACGCGCTGGTAATACCGCTATGGAAGAAGTGGTTATGTCAATCAAGATGCATCAAGATGAACTTGATGCACACACTGACATTAATACGCGCGAATTCATCAAAGCAAGCCGTTTGGTGAGCTCAATTACTGGTATGAATGTTCAAGCGAACAAGTCAATTGTTGGTGCAAATGCCTTTGCGCACTCATCCGGCATTCACCAGGATGGCGTTTTGAAAAAGCGCGATACCTATGAAATCATTGATCCCGCTGAAGTGGGTGCTGGTCAAAGCCAAATTGTTTTGACCGCACGTTCAGGTCATGCGGCATTAAAGCATCGCTTAGAAGAGCTTGGTTATGAGCTTAATGGTGATGCTCTTGATCAGGTGTATGAATCATTCTTGAATCTTGCTGATCGCAAGAAAGAGGTCTTTGATGAAGATCTCGAGAGTCTTATCAACGAGCATGATCGCGAAGAGCATGCGCTCTTTACTCTTGAATCGGTTCAGATCAGCTGTGGCTTCCCCTTGAAGCCAACGGCTACGGTAACACTTAAGAATCAAGCGGATCAAGTTGTTACGGCTTGTGACTTCGGTACTGGTCCTATTGATGCAGTATATAAGGCTGTTAATAAAATTGTTCAGGTTGACAATGAGCTTTCCGAGTTTTCGGTGCAATCAGTAACGCGTGGCATTGATGCTCTAGGTGAGGTTACCATTCGCGTAACAGCTCCTGACGGAGAGATCTACACCGGTCGCGGCGCTGACGGAGATATTATTGTTTCGTCAACTAAAGCATATCTGAACGCTTTAAATCGTTTGTTGATTGATAAGCAGGAGCGCAGGCGCGCATAATGAGTATTGTGTCAAACAATACGCTTCAGCAGAATGGGGTTGCCGCTAAAAACGGCAACCCTGTTGTTGTGATAGGTGCAGGATTGGCTGGAAGCGAAGCTGCACTGCAGTTGGCAGAACGTAATTATCAAGTGAAGCTTTTTGAAATGCGTCCTCAGATACAGACCGCAGTGCACAAAACAGATCAGTTTGCTGAATTGGTATGCTCTAACTCACTTAAGAGTACAAAGCCTGAGAGTGCTGCAGGGATGCTTAAATCAGAACTCGCATCTCTTAATTCATATCTTTATAAATACGCCTGCAAGCATGCCGTTGCCGCGGGAGGGGCGCTTGCGGTTAATAGAGAGTCTTACTCGCTTGAGATAACACAACTAATTGAGTCGCATCCGCTCATTGAGGTCCTGCGTTCAGAAGTGACAAGCATAGCTGATGTAACAAGAGACGCTTCAGCGGTAATAGTAGCATCGGGACCTCTTACTTCGGACGCTTTGGCTGCTGATCTGCAAACCATCACTGGCGAAGAACACATGGCATTTTATGATGCTGCAGCCCCCATCGTCATGGCTGATTCGCTTGATTTTGATAAGCTGTTTGTGCAAAGTCGATACGAAGAGTCAACTGAAGCGGCGGTGGGTGACTATCTTAATGCGCCTTTTACCCAAGATGAGTATGATGCCTTTATTCGCGAACTTATTGCTGCTGATCGTGTTATAGCGAAATCATTCGAGACTAAAGAGCTTTTTTCAGCATGCCAACCTATTGAAGAGATAGCACGCAAAGGTCATGATGCGCCTCGATTTGGAACGCTCAAGCCCGTTGGATTAACTGATCCACGTACTGGAAAACGTCCGTGGGCAGTGCTTCAGTTGAGAGCAGAAGATAAGCAAGGGCAAAGCTTTAATCTTGTTGGCTTTCAAACCAATTTGACATTCGGTGAGCAAAGACGCGTATTCCGTATGATTCCTGGGTTGGAACATGCCGAATTTGCGCGTTTTGGGGTTATGCACAGGAATACTTTTATCAATGCACCTCAATTGCTTGATAGGTCCTTGCGTCTTGTAACACAAAAGGCGGCAGAGTTGCCAGTTCCTGTTTTTGTTGCAGGTCAGCTAGCTGGTACTGAAGGATATGCTGAAGCCATACGGTCAGGCCTTCACGTTGCCCTTGAGGTCAGCGCCTATCTTCGTCAGATTGAAACACCGGTTGTACCTAAAGAGATGGTGTTTGGTGCGCTTTTAGCTTATGCTACCGATGCAAATACCGTAGATTATCAGCCAATGCATGTTAATTTTGGAATTATAGAACCGCTTGAAGTACGCATTAAAAATAAGGGACAACGGTATCAAGCATATGCAGAACGCGGCTTAGATGCATGTATGCGTTACTGCGAAGATTTGCGAAAACTTGGTCTTCTGTAAGAGAGTGAGTCAAAGTGGCTGAGTTGGAAGATATTCGTCAAGTAGGCGATGATGCAAACGCTGCAATCGAGGCATTTTGTTATGAGTTTAAGGCATCTCGCAATGTTTCTGAGCATACGCTTCGTGCTTATCGAAGTGACTTGTTTGATTATGCACGCTGGTGTGCGCGCGAGGAACTGGACATGGCGCGTGTGACTCATAGGCAGATGCGCCGCTACTTGAGTATGCTTGATGAGGCGCAATATCAGCGAAGTACAATTAATCGTAAGCTCTCTGCTCTTCGTACGTTTTATCAGTGGCTGTGTGTTACCGGTCGAAGCGAGTGTGACCCTGTTACAGTATTGCAGGGACCCAAACAACCCAAAACAATGCCGCATGTTTTGCAACCCAAAGATATGGTGAAGCTTCTTCGCGTGCATTCGGCATTTGATGCAGAGGGTAACCCGCGCAACCAATCTCTCAATGATGTTCGAGATCAAGCTATTCTTGAATTTCTCTATGCATGTGGCGCTCGTATTTCAGAAGCTTCATCGCTTTTGTTGTCGAATGTTGACTTTGCAGAAAAGCAAGTGAAGGTGCTTGGTAAGGGCTCAAAAGAACGTATTATTCCGCTTCATGATTTGGCGGTTTCGTCAATGCGTATTTATATGCATACTGCTCGAATGCAATTATTGGGTGCAAGTCATTCTGACTATTTTTTTGTATCGTCGCGTGGTAATCGAATGGGAACTGACGCTATGCGAAAAATGTTTAAAGCAACAGTTATTCAGGCAGGTCTTGATGAACGACTTACGCCTCATGACATGCGTCATACCTTTGCAACTGACTTGTTGGAGGGTGGGGCAGATTTGCGCAGTGTTCAAGAAATGCTTGGACATGCAAACCTCTCAACTACTCAGGTATATACTCACTTAAGTCCGAAACGCCTTCAAGAGGTACACGCGCAAGCGCATCCCCGTGCTTAGTGGTGTTTTTTGGTGGCATTTGGGTATCAGGGTCAATACTTGAACTAAACAGATTGTCATTTCACAAAACATTTATTGTTTTGCTCGCAACAATAGTATGAGTTGTATGAAATGCAGCTACCAACGGAGTAATTAACTCATAGCGTTGAAAGGAAAAACAATGAATAAAAAGCTCATTGCAACCATGTCAGCCGCTGCACTTGCATGCGGCTTGATGTTTGCGCTTACTGGTTGCGCTCAAGATGACGAGACAACTTCGCCTGAAGTGCCAACAACGCAAACCTCAACCGTCTCGCAAGGTCTGGAAGCAGGCTGGTCAGAAGACGATCAAGCAACAAACGAAAACCTTTCAGCTAATGCTGAAGGTATGGAAAAAACCGACAATGGTCAAGCTTCAACGGAAAATGAGGATCGTGAGACTCTTGTCGTGCAAGTAACCGAACTTGAAGGTTCAAAGGTAACCTGTATTGAGGGTAATGTTTTAGAGCCAAAAGAGGGCGGTGAAGGTTATGCCTTCCAGCCTGAGAATGAAGAAGCTATCACGTTTGAGAGTGATCAAGTAACCTACATTGATTCTATGGGTGACACGCTTCATGAAGTACCAACATTAAGCGTTGGTGATGTTATTGTTGTTGCAGGTCCTGCTTCTCAGGGCAACATTGCTGTTGAGACGGTTGAACTTCCTAATTTAGCTTACTTGGCAGGAGCATATGCTGAATAATGTTGGTAAGGTGTCTTCGCGCACCCTCATGATTATTGCTGGGTTTGTATGGCTTATAGCGGGAGTAAATGTTTTCGCTATGGGTATAGGCGCCTATTTAAACCAACAAGGTTGGATAACCTTAGTACTTATGGGTGGAACGCTAGTGATTTTTATCGCGTTCCACCTTTTCGTTTTTCGAAAAATGGTTCATAAGCACACCGAACGCATTACCAGCTATCAAGGAACGAAAACTGCATTTATAAAGTTTTTGGATAAACGCGGCTATCTTATTATGGCATGCATGATGGGTGGCGGTATTTTGCTTCGTGCAACAGGTATCGTGCCAAATTGGTTTATTGCCTTTTTTTATACCGGTTTAGGGGCAGCTTTGGCTATTGCTGGAGTATCTTTTTTGCGTCGTGCGTATCTTCATGCTCAGGCGCACTAAAATGAAAGCTTATAAGTTGGAAATGAATTATTTACCTATAAGGTGGCGTATGGCTGCAAGAGGATGCTTGGTAATCATGCGCGGTCCGCTATAACGCATTACTTTACATACGCGTTTTCTCATCTCGGGTTTATAACAATGGTAAGGACATTCATCACACGATGTTTTGGTCTCCATTTGTCGACACTTTAGCGTTCGTTCTACTGCGTATTCATCAAGTTGAGCACAGTGCTGGCAAACAGGTTCTTTGCAGTAAGCTTGGTGTTGACGTAAGGATTCATCGTGGTTTCCTGCACAATATAAAGCAACCATTTGAGAGATGGTTTTCATTT
Organism: Adlercreutzia agrestimuris; assembly: GCF_943193125.1. Lineage (GTDB taxonomy): Bacteria > Actinomycetota > Coriobacteriia > Coriobacteriales > Eggerthellaceae > Xiamenia > Xiamenia agrestimuris. The sequence goes on along the minus strand of NZ_CALPCX010000003.1, from coordinate 235,339 downwards.
CGCGAAGACGACGCTTCTCTGTTTTTGTAGACGATGTGTTTGGCATAGTTGCTTTCTCGTCAGTTGAATGTGTTCACACTTTGTTGTCTTGAGCCTATCAAATTATTTGTTCCTTTTTTTAAAAAGGCGTCTCTCTCAATAAATCTCCATTCATATTTGTAAAACGTTTATGAACGTAAAACACGAACATATGTTTCGTTAGTGATATGAGTTAGAATAGAGCGAAACTTCAGTGAGCCAACAAATTGTATTTTGCTAAGACGGGTGAAAGTAATAAGTTATGGGTCAGAATGAGATTGTTATTAAGGGTGCTCGCGAGCACAACCTGAAAGATATAGATGTGACCATTCCGCGTGATGAATTGGTTGTAATTACTGGTTTGTCGGGTTCGGGTAAGTCTAGTCTTGCATTTGATACGATGTACGCAGAGGGTCAACGTCGCTATGTTGAGAGTCTGTCCAGTTATGCGCGTATGTTTTTGGGCCAGATGTCGAAGCCAGACTTAGACAGCATTGATGGTTTGTCACCAGCGGTATCAATTGATCAGAAGACAACATCTAAAAATCCGCGTTCAACCGTTGGTACTACAACTGAAATCTATGACTATTTGCGTCTGCTCTTTGCACGTGTTGGTATTCCACATTGTCCTGAATGTGGCCGCGTTATTAAAAAGCAGACCACCGATCAGGTGACTGATGAAATTATGGCACTTGCTCCCGATGCAAAAGCCATAATAATGGCACCTGTAGTAGCAGGGCGCAAAGGTGAATTTACTAAGCTCTTCGCCGATCTACAAAAAGAAGGTTTTAGTCGTGTTCGTGTCGATGGGGAGATTGTTAAACTTGCATCAGAGCCCCTTACGCTTAATAAGAAATACAAGCACTTTATTGATGTTGTAGTTGACCGCGTCCAACTCAAGGATAGTGCACAAAGCCGCATAGCAGAGGCGGTAGAGTTAGCTACAAAACTTGCAGATGGACGTGTACTCGTACAAGTTTTAGATAAAGAAGGAAATCAGCTAGGAGAAAGTGGCGGTAAATCTTCTGGAGCAACGGGTGGTCTGGGTGCAGGAGAACATTTATTTTCGCTTGCGCTTGCTTGCCCAGAACACGGTCATTCAATGGACGAATTGCAACCTCGAGATTTTAGTTTCAATGCCCCCTATGGTGCTTGTCCTGATTGTTTGGGTATTGGAAGCAGGGAAGAGGTTGATCCGAGCTTAATTGTTCCGGACCCTTCGCTTTCTCTTAATGAAGGTGTTATTGCTCCTTTTAAAAGTGGAAATTATTATCCACAAGTACTTCGTGCAGTAGCAGAGTCTGTTGGCGTGACAGCGGATACACCTTGGGAAGACATGCCTAAAAAGGCACAGAAAGCATTGCTTTATGGTTTAGGTGACAAGAAGATTCGCGTTGATTACGTGACAGTAGATGGTCGTGAAACGTATTGGTATATAGAATGGGAAGGTGTTGTTGCTGCGGTTGAGCGCAGGTATCAAGAAGCGCAAAGTGATTCGCAGCGAGAAAAGCTTGCAAGTTACTTTTCAATTAATCCTTGTCAAACCTGTCATGGTAAGCGTCTGAAGCCGGAAATTCTGGCAGTTACTATTCAGAATTGCTCTATTTATGATGTCACCAAAATGAGTGCTGCTGAATCGCTTCGATATTTTCAAGAGCTCCATTTTGAAGGTGCAGAAGAATCAATTGCGGGTCCGATAGTAAAAGAGATAAAAGCAAGATTAAAGTTTTTGGTGGATGTCGGTCTTGATTACCTCACGCTTGACCGAGCAACCGCAACTCTTTCAGGCGGAGAGGCGCAGCGTATTCGTCTTGCAACGCAAATTGGCGCTGGCTTGATGGGTGTTCTGTATATCTTGGACGAGCCTTCTATTGGCTTGCATCAGCGTGACAATGAGCGGCTTATTTCAACGTTGGAACACTTGCGAGATTTAGGTAACACCGTCATTGTGGTTGAACATGACGAAGATACTATTCGTGCAGCAGACTTTGTAATTGACATGGGGCCTGGTGCTGGTGAGCATGGAGGCGAAGTTGTTGCGTGTGGAACTCCGGAAGAAATCTTAGCAGCCGATCACTCTCTTACAGCAGATTATCTGAGTGGACGCCGTCGAATTGCAGTACCGCATACCAGGCGAAATCCACAACGTGGTGAACTCAAGTTAATTGGAGCTACTGAAAACAACTTGCAAGATGTCTCTATTGGAGTGCCTTTTGGCACTTTGACGGTTGTTACGGGAGTCTCGGGATCGGGGAAGAGCTCTCTTATTACTGATACCTTGGCGCCTGCACTAGCAAATCGTGTGAATCATGCTCATCGTAAGACGGGAGTTTATAAAAAGATTACCGGCGTGGATAAGATTGATAAGGTAATCAATATTGATCAGAGCCCTATTGGTCGTACCCCTCGATCCAATCCTGCAACTTATATTGGGTTATGGGATGATATCCGTGCCTTGTTTGCTAGTACACAAGAGTCAAAAGCGCGTGGTTATGGGCCAGGTCGTTTTAGCTTTAATGTGAATGGCGGAAGATGTGAGGCGTGTAAAGGTGACGGTCAAATAAAGATCGAAATGCACTTCTTGCCTGATATTTTTGTGCCATGTGAAGTGTGTGAGGGTCGTCGCTATAATCGTGAAACCTTACAAGTCACCTATCGTGGAAAGAATATTTCTGATGTCCTTGATATGACCGTTGAAGATGCATTAGCTTTTTTCGAGAACATTCCTGGAATTAAAAGAAAATTGCAAACACTTCACGATGTAGGTCTTGGATATATTCGCCTTGGACAACCTGCTACGACACTATCAGGTGGTGAAGCTCAGCGCGTTAAACTTGCAAGCGAGTTGCAAAAAAGACAAACAGGTAAGACCTTTTATATTCTGGATGAACCAACTACGGGTTTGCATTTTGAGGATGTTCGACAATTGCTTGAAGTTCTCCAGCGCTTAGTGGACGCAGGAAATACGGTTTTAGTTATTGAGCATAATTTAGATGTCGTGAAAAGCGCTGATTACATCATTGATTTGGGACCCGAAGGAGGCAATCGTGGTGGCACCATTGTTGCAACTGGTACCCCAGAAGAGGTTGCACAAATAGAACAGAGCTATACTGGTCACTTCTTAAAGCGCATACTTGTTGATAATTCAGTGCATGATACAGTGCTCGAAGCATTGGCTGAAGTAGATGGTGATGAATAAAATAAATTCTTAGGTGTTCTGTCACCTAACCTTCAGGAGTAACTATGGTCTCCTAGGGTAAAATATCTACCTATCTTTTACATTAATTCGTCCTGCGTCCGCTTTGAGTTGGGCGTGGGACGAATGTGGTTACATGATAAAAGGAGTTTGTTTTGAAGTATCGGAAGGCATGCGAACAAGATATTGATCGCATCATGGAAATTCTTACTGATGGCAAGCATTCTTTGGGACTTCTCAATATTGACCAATGGCAAGGTGACTATCCTAAGAGAGAGATTGTTCAATCTGATGTAGACCAAGGAGCTTCTTTTGTCGTTGAGGACAACGATCATATTATTGGTACTGCAATGACAAGCTATAATGGAGAAAGCATATACGATGCCATTCAGGGATCATGGCTTACTTCTTCTACTTCTCAAGACCCGCGTTATGTAGTTATCCATCGTGTTGCAGTAGCAAGAGATAGCCTTGGAAAAGGTGTGGCACGCTTCTTGCTTTCTGAAGCTGAAGCAGCGGCGCGTAAACTCGGTTGCGAGAGCGTTCGAATTGATACTCACGAGGGAAACACCCCGATGCGCTCTTTGCTAACAAAGTTGGGATATTCTGAGTGTGGTATCGTACTTATTGAACATGCCGAGGAGGCAACTCCTGAGCGTGTTGCTTACGAAAAGATCTTGTAACTGACTGTTAAAGCAGAAAAGAAGCCTGTTTATATGACCTCACATCAGCGAGAAAAAATAGCTCTGATTGTTTTTGCTCTGCTTATTGTATTGAGCCTTTTTGGCTTGTGTTGGTATCTTGTAGCAGGTCATTCGTGGAACGTAGCTGCTTCGAACATTGATGATACTTTCGGCGAGATGGACGGTTATACAGCCATTGTCTTTCCAGGGACGGTAGACCCTGCTTTAATGGATGTAGAAAGCGAGCCAAAAGATTCAGTCAATAAGCGTATTAATCCAGATCCCATAGATCAAAAAGATCTCAAAAAAAGTGAAGAGGGTAGCAGCAATCAAACGCTGTCGTCCACAAAAGGCAAAGATAAACCAGATGAATCGGAGCATGCGCGTACAAAAGTGCCTAATACCGCTAAAGAAGAACTTGAGAATAGTGATGAAGCAGGTGAAGGAAGCTTAGACGAACTAACAAGTAGTTCGCTCTCTGAAAAAGAGCCCCTTACCCTTGAAGCGATTATGGATTCTTATGAAGAAAAAGGCGCATCAGTATTTAAGCTTGAAACCGATAATCTTGCTTATTACGAAGACGGCATGATTCTTAAAAGACAAGGACATCGTTATGGTGTCTTTAGCGTAGATCCGCTTATGCCCTATAAGGCAATAGAGGATAAGGTTGCTTATTTTGATTCATATAACGTTGATTTTATTGTTGCAATAACGCCATCAACTGCGCTCGTTTCTCGGGTAGCAGGAATTGATATTGTTATTACCACTTCAAACGAGAAACTGTTTGCTATGGGAGAGACTATCGATGGCACCTTTTATGTCAACGCTCCTCTTGAAGGAGAAGTGGGTGTCATTTTGGTTTCTCCAAGTAATGTGGTGTCTGCAAAAGTTGTCTCTTGATATCACTTTACGATAAGTTCGTTATTTACAAAAAGTGCCTCTTTAACAGGACTTATGTAGAGTCATGGTTTTGCATGACAAAGAAATTGTCCAGTTCAGGATTTTGCATGATAGACAAAGCCTCTACGCATTTGGCATGATGTGCTCATCGAATTGAGCGAATGTAGTTAATGTTGTTACATCGCAATAACAATCACCTAAATGAGGAGGAAACCTGATGAAGCTTTTGGGCTTAGGCGTACCTGAGTTATTAATTATCTTAGCGGTTGCACTGCTTATCTTTGGACCAAAGAATCTTCCAAAACTTGGAGCTTCTTTGGGCAAGACGGTCAAAGGCTTGCGTGATGGTCTTGGCGGAGATAAGACAGTAGAAGAGGATGAAGACGAAATCATCATGGAAGAAGAAGAGTATGAGGAGGAAGAAGTAACTGCTCCTCCCAAGAAACTCAAGGCTGTTAAGAAAACATCTGCTTCTTCCTAAGGAATCAATCGCAATACGCTCATTTATTTTCTAGATTTCACCCGCACAAGATAAGCCGAAAGCTGACTAAGGAGCTTTCGGCTTTTTTGCTGTCTTCTCCTGTTAGAGCTTTTTTGTGTGCAAGCACTGATATTTGGTTCAAAGCCTGATCAATCAACTATCATAAAGAGGTTCTTGAGTTTGCAAGGGAGGAGATAGGTGCGCGAAAAGAGTATGACAAGCAATGCTACCTCTCAGCGCATAGATAAGACGATATCTCCTCGTACGTGGTGGATGAGTGTTATTGGTTTTGCATGTAATCAAGCTTTTATGCTTTCGCTCATTTATCTCGGGCAAAATTACGCTGTTAGTTTAAACGGGCTTGTATTTGAGAGAATAGATCTGTTTGTTGCCCTTGCAGGCATGCTTGTTAGTTTTAGGTTTATCCGTTCAGCATCCACCAAGGCTCGCCAAGCACTTTTTTCTTATTCGCTCATGGTGTGTTTTTCTGTTCTCATGACTATTGGTTCGTTGGTAAGATTTGCTGACCCCAATAATTTTGTTGTCATTATGCTTGAAAGTATGCTTGTTGGAATCTCGGCGGGCTTTATGCTTGCATGTTGGGGTGGCGCATTAGGAACATTACCCCTGAACGGTTCTGTTAGGGCAATATTTACTTCATTTTGCCTTGCTGCGCTTTTATCACTTGTTGTGAGACTAATTCCTTTTTCGGGATCTCAAATATTTATATGCTTTACTCCTTTGATTAGCGTTGCCATGCTCTATCCGTCCTGCGCGAAGATGAGGGCAACCATGAGCTCAGCTGAAACGGTGAGCAATAATCAAAGTCAGCATAACGGCGTTAATGAGATGCCAGTTGAGATTTCTCATGATATCGTCAACGATTCATCACACAAACTCTCACTTGGAGACATCTTTTCAACTAAAGAGCAGCGCAGAGAGGTTAATCGACTCTCGCGAAAGGTGCTAGTGGGAACCGCACTGTTTGGTGTAGCTTCGGGATTTATGCAAACTTTTGACTCAGTGCCACAAGAGTTTGTTACACCATATTTCACTTCAACCTTAATCATGCTTGTCCTTTTTTGCATTGCAGCACTTCAGATGGTCCCTCGTGCAGATGCTCAACAAGCACGTCAAGCAGAACAAGGAAGTACACTTTATCGGATTGCCTTATTGGTTATGATGGCAGGATTTTTATTTCTGCCGGTGCTGGGAGCTTTTGGGGTACCGGGCGAAGCCATTGTGCAAGCTGGATACTTAGGCCTAGTGAGCGTTATGCTCTCTCTCTTTATGATGATTTCAAATGTTACTAATCAATATCCTGCGGTGATGTTTTCACGAGGGCTCTTTGCACTATACCTAGGCGTCATGGTTGGTATTCTTATTGGTTGTTTTATCGAATCAGTGCCGCTTTCTGGTGAATTACCTTATATGTTGGCTGCGTGTTCTGGCTTGAGCGCACTGTATTCATATATGTTTCTTTTTACTGAGCACGATTTCGTTAAGCTCACTCGTATTGTTGATGACGTCCGCCGCTTTGATGAAATTTGTACGATTATCTCAACGAAAGCAGGGCTTTCTAAACGAGAAGCAGAATTGTTGCCACTAGCGCTAAAGGGAAGAACAGGAGAGCGCATAGCCGCTGAACTCTATATTTCAAAAAGCACCGTTGAGACACATCTTCGCCGCATTTATCAAAAAACGGGCGTTAAAAACAGACAAGAACTTATTGATATATCAGAGCGCATTGCACAGGGCGAAGAGGAGTTGTTGACACAATGAATTATGATGCATTTGCCGATACACTTTCGCGCGTAGTACCTGGTGTTTCCATTCGACGTCATGTTCCGCTTGCTGAACTAACTACCTTCCAGATTGGCGGTCCTGCAAATATTGTCGTCGAGCCTGTTTCGCAAGCAGAAGTGGTTGGTGTGGTGAGAACCTGTATTGCTGCGGGTGTAAGTTATCGCATTATAGGTTTGGGTTCTGATTTGCTGGTTTCTGACAATGGCATTGATGATGTGCTTATTCGCTTGGCTGAGAATTTTTCCAAGATTACGCACATGAATAATCCGACCATACGCCAGGATGCATTGAAATCACAGCGGAGTCGCATTGCTATCCAAGAAAAGATTCCCCAACACGTGATCTATGTTGAAGCAGGTGCCTCAAATGCTACTGTAGCTGATGCGGCATGCACGTGGGGGCTTTCTGGTTTTGAATTTGCTTGCGGAATTCCGGGAACCATTGGCGGGGCAGCTATTATGAACGCAGGTGCCTACGATGGTGACTTTAGTAACGTTGCGCTAAAAGTACGCTGTATTGATTCGCTGGGGCATGTGGTAGAGGTGGACAACAGCCAAGCCGGATGGTCATATAGGCATTCAATGATGGATATGCGTGGCCATGTTGTATTGGGGGCATATCTTGCTCTACAAGAAGAAGACAGCGAAGTTATTGCTTATAAAATGCAAGATTTTCAGGCTCGTCGTAGTGAGAAGCAACCTCTTGAGATGCCCAGTGCGGGAAGTACCTTTAAACGCCCGGAAGGTTATTTCGCAGGAAAACTCATTCAAGATGCTGGCTTGCGCGGTTATAGCGTGGGAGGCGCACAGGTTTCTGAGAAACATACAGGCTTTGTAGTTAATGCAAATAATGCTTCTGCTCAAGATGTATGTGAATTAATCGCACAAGTACAGCAGCGAGTATATGAGCATTCAGGCGTAAGGCTTGAACCCGAAGTACGCATGTGGGGCTTTAATTAAAAGAGTTTTAAGCAGAGAGGTAGTGTGAATGGAGTTATTTGAACTCGTATTGTTGTTGCTTGGTGCGGTGCTTTTGTCTACGGTGTTTGCCGAGATGATACCACGAGTATCCCTTCCACTTGTTCAAATAGCTCTTGGTCTTGTAGCTGCACTTTTTTGGGCACACCCTACCGATATACAAGTAGATCCTGAACTGTTTTTGGTGCTCTTTATTGCGCCTCTTCTTTTCGATGAATCTCGGCATGCAAATAGGCGCGCACTTTGGAATAACCGTGGTGCCATTCTCTCGCTGGCTATAGGGTTGGTCATTGCAACTGTCTTAATTGTGGGATTCACCCTCAATTGGCTTGTGCCTTCTATTCCTTTAGCGGCTGCTTTCGCGCTTGGTGCTGCGCTTGGCCCAACTGACGCTGTTGCAGTTACCTCATTGGCTAAAGACATTAAACTGACACCGCGCCAGCAAGCACTCTTGTCAGGTGAAGCTCTTATTAACGACGCTTCAGGTGTAGTTTCATTTCAGTTTGCTATTGCTGCTGCGGTAACAGGTACTTTTTCGCTTTTTGATGCGAGCGTTTCATTCCTTATTTCATTTTTTGGCGGGATTGCGCTTGGTCTGTTGCTCGGTTTTGTAGCGGTAGTCTTACTGCGTTTCTTACGCAGACAAGGCTTAGAGAGCACAACTACTCATGTGGTGTTTGAAGTGTTTATACCTTTCGTTGTCTTTTTGCTTGCTGAGCATGCAGGAACGAGCGGCATCTTAGCTGTTGTTGCAGCGGGATTGCTCATGACGTTCTATCCACAGAAGAATGCTTCTGAAGCGGGAGATCTTAAGGTGGTTTCCTCAAGTGTGTGGGATGTTCTCGTTTTTGTAATTAACGGCGTTGTCTTTGTTTTACTGGGTATGGAGCTGATGCTGTTTGTATCGCCAACAATTGAGTCAAGCGGAATGTCGCGTATGCTCTTGCTTGGTTCGGTGTTGTTGGTAACTTTTTTGGTTCTTGCGATACGCTTCATCTGGGTATTTGTCCTAGACTCGTTACAAAAAGACGCGGAAGGAAAGCGTCTTGGATATACGCGTGCAGTAGCAAAAGATGCGTTGGTAACCACTCTTGCAGGTCCGAAGGGTGCTGTAACATTGTCTATTGCGTTTACCATTCCATATATTATTTCTTCAGGGATACCCTTTCCGCATCGAAATGACCTCATCTTTTTGGCATCAGGTGTGATTGTTGTAACGCTTTTACTGGCGAATTTTGTCGTGCCGCTGCTTGCACCAAAAGATGCTGAAGATTGCGCGGTAAGTTGTGAAGCGGAAGTGGCTATTCTTCGCGCTGTTATTAAAAAGCTCCAAGAGAAACAAGATACCGATAATCCTGATTTAGCGCTCATAGCCGTGATTCGTAACTATGAAGAAAGAATAGCAAATATCTTGCGTGGTGAGGTGGATTCTGAGTTATTGCGTAAGCTGCGCATTGAGGTTGTATCGCATCAAATTCTTTATGTTGACGAAGTCCTTGACTCAGGCACATTGGATACTTCAATTTGCGAGAGTTATCTCAATCGATTGCTACGCGTGAGAAGACGCCTACAAGGCAGACGGGGCGAAGAGTATGCGCTTCAACCGCGTTATCGCATTAAGGCAGGCAATATTGCACGCTATTCGGTTCGTCGTGCTTTTAAAAAAGCCGAGAAGCTTGCCGAAGAGCAGGTGGAACGTCGAAGCCTCATGGAAGGCGCCGAGCAGGTAGCCATTGTGTATTTGAAAGGGTTGCATACGCGCGATGATAAAGAGCGAGCTCGCGCGGTGCGTTATTTGCTCTCTGAGCATTGCTCCATGTTGCGTATGTTACGCGCTGCGGATTCAGCCGCCAATGCTGCGCAAGAGTCTGAGGTGCTTGGGACAGATGCGCTCACATTTATTCCGCAGTTTGATCCGGCGAACCTTCGTCATCATATTGACGAAGTTGAAGCAGAAGCACTCCGTCTTGAGTTAGGACAGATTCAGCGTTTACAAGATGAGGGTGCAATTGGGAGAAAGTCTGCCCGCGAATTGCGTGAACAGGTGTATTTGCGCCAAATGGCATTGTCGGAATAATGCTAAATATCGCGCTGCTGATAAAGACCAGCATCGTGAAACCCAACATGGCGATAATAGTGCCGTGTCCCCACTGAACTAATGACATTTATACGCTTGTAACCTGCTTCTTTGGCAAGCTCACATGCACGTTCAATAAGCGTTTTGCCCAGGCCGGTATGCTGTGCAGCTCCGTGTGCTTGATGGATTGCTGCTACTTGTCCATAGACGTGAACTTCGCGAATCATGGCTTCACCGACTTTGATGGGAAGATCTTTTTCGTACTTAGTAACAGCTTCTTGGTTTGGAAGCGAAAGCCGCAAAAAGCCTGCAATCTTGTTCTCGGGAGTCACCCACTGCAAAAATACCTCATGCGATACTGTCGTGTCATAGTGCAGCTCCTGGAGCGTGAGTTCGTCAGCTGAATCGTCAAGGCGAATTTCGCGAAAACGAATTTCTTGAATGGGCCTATGGGCAATCTGGGCACGCGTTTGGCTTTCTTTTTCAACAAGCTGTCGGAGGTTAACCTTCTTATTTCCAACCACAATATCATGAGCGGAGATATCGCGAATCATACGAGAAATGCGCAAATAGGGGGGTGTCATTAAAAGACAAGTGCTCAGTACATCAACGAGTTCTTCCTCAGTATATGGACGCCAGGTGTTGGCTTTATAACAAGCCATGAGGGGTGTGTGATCAACAAGGGCACAAGGATAGAGCTTTAGCTCATCAGGCAAGAAGGCGGAATTGTGGGTGAGGGCTTGGAAGTCTTCAATGTCAGTCTGAGGCGTTGCACCGTATAAGTTGATCATATAATGCACATGACTCTTAAAGCCAAAAAGGCGCAAAAGCTCAAAAGATTTAATGATGTGCTGATAACCTGCATGTCGGTTGTTCGCTAGGAGTATTTCATCGCGTAACGACTGGATGCCCATTTGAATCTTTGTGCAACCAAGGCGGCGAAGGATTGTGAGTGTGTGTGCATTGAGCGCATCGGGTCGCGTTTCAATAACCAATCCAACAGCACGAGAGCTTGCGTCTTCGTTGATGCGTTGTAGGGCATCAAGTTCATCTTGTGATGAGCTTTGAGAGGCACTGAGTGCTGCCCAGGGAGATTGCGAACCGTAAAGATGTACAACAGCTTCGTTGTAGGATGAGTTGCCTTGAGCAATGCGTACGGCTTCTTCGCTGCAATACTTACTGCACTCATCAGGAGTACAAGGCAACCCAGCTGCTTCGTAACGATCTCGTCTCAGTTGCATTTGCTCAACTACCCGCTCGTCGTCATCCATGTCATTGAGTGCAGAAAAAAGCTCAGACATAAACCAATACTGGTAGCTTTCCGGATAGTCTGTCCAAGTACCACCTAAGATAATGAGCTCAACCTTATCAATGACATGACCCATGTCTCGCAGCGTACGTAAGCGCGCAGCAACTTGGAGATATGGGTCAAAGTATGAGCGTTCTGCACGTTGACAAGCAGGCTCGTCAGCAAGATAACTTTTGGGCATGCGAATATCATTTGGGCAGTAAAGACAGGCATGAGCGCATGGCCAAGGCTTAGTAAGTACAGTTACCGTGGCTACACCTGATGCAGTTCTACCTGGCTTCATTCGAAGAATGCTGACGAGGCGCTTTTCTTGCTCAGGTGAAATTTCCCAGGACAGCCACTTCGCTTTGTCTGCCTTTTTCGTTGAAAGGTAATAGGGCAAAAGGTACTTTTTCGCACCAAGAGGCATGTCAGGTGTGCGTGATTTGTTGTATGCACGAATTACCTGTTCAAGACAGGCGGCATCAAAATCCTCATTTGATCTGAGGTGATCTAGTATGTTGAGAAAAAGGGTTTCCATACAGTCATAGAGTATAAAGTACAATGGTGTCATGGATAATTACAATGACCAACAAATCAATCAACTCATAAGCGCCACACAAGCTTTTTATGCGCGGCATGCCGCTTCTTTTTCTCAAACGCGACAACACAGTTGGGAGGGCTGGTTGCGCTTGGTGCCACCGTTAGAGGAACTTGCGGCGGCAAAAAATGCTGCAAGAGCGGATGATTGTGAGATTACCCTTCTTGATGTAGCGTGTGGCAATTTTCGATTCGCACGCTTTTTAGCTGATCAATTAGATCGGTATTCATGGCGTGTGTATGGCATAGATTCCTGTGATGACCTTGCTGAATATGCTCCTCAAGAGCTTGAACGGGTGCATACTACCTTTACGCACCATGATGTGATTTCTGCTCTTGTCACCAGTGACAAGCAAACGCCGAGCGGTGCTGAAAAATGGAACAACTTACCATCGCAAGAATTTGATGCGGTAGTTTGTTTTGGGTTTATGCATCATGTTCCTACATATGAGCTTCGCCAACGCTTAATGTCACTGCTTGTAGGCGCTGTTTGCCCTGGTGGAGTTGTTGCGGTTTCTTTTTGGCGCTTTTTGTCTGACCGAAAACTGGCGCTTAAAGCGGAAAAGACAACTCAGGTAGGTCAACACCATCTCAAGCTTGAAATGCACAATGAGCAAGACAAATTACTTGGCTGGCAGGCAAGTACTGAGGAGTTTCGCTATTGTCACTCGTTCGAGCATGAAGAAATTGATGCGCTTATTGCCACAGTGGCTGATCGGAGCAAGTTGATTGATCGCTATGTGGCTGATGGCAAATCAGGCTTGCTCAATGAATATGTTGTATTAAGGCGCTCGTGAGTGTTTAGACCAGGTAAAGTGCTTGGAGTTTCTCGCGTTTGCCTTGACCGAAGTGAAGAGCTTCGCTGAGGTATGCGTCCATAGAGCCATATTCGCGCTCAACTGCCTCAATAGCTCCATCCAAATAGCTGGTATAGGCGTAATAAAGTGCATCAATGTCTGCATCAAGGTGCTCTGCGATGTGATGGGAGCCGGCGAGATCTGCAAGATGGTCAACATGAGAACGTACAAACAAATTAGTAGCAAGATAGTCTGCATAGATATCATCTTTGCTAACGCCTAAAGCATATTCGGCAAGCACACTACCAAGACCTGCGCGATCCTTGCCTTCAGTGCAGTGCCAGAGCGTTGCTCCATTCTCAGCGTTGAGTAAGATATCAAGAAAACTTGCGTATGCGTGTTTGCCTTCTTCTCCAAGAAGTGCAATAGGATAGATACTCCCAATTATCGAGAAGGGGTCTTTCTGATATTGCTCTAAGAGTTCAACATCTTGGTTAAGGGTGTTCTCGTGAGTGATTCCTAGTGTTGCCATTTGAATCACGGGTAGATCATAAAAAGTTACCGTCTTCATTTTCTCGGTTGGGTCCGGATGGTGATTGCGTTCAGCGTCGGTGCGAAAATCTACTACTCGCTCAACACCTAATTCACCAACGAGCTTCTCTAAATCTTTTTCATGGGCTGCATGAAGGTCACCAGATCGAATCAAGCGATTCATTTTTATATGTCTACCATCTTGAGTGGGAAGACCGCCAAGGTCACGCGTATTGTGTAGATGGTCAAAGGTGAGATGACCAAAGTCTATAAAGCCTTCAATAGGTTTTGGGGTAGCAGGAGCTCCCGGGCGGGGAGTGCTCTTTGATTGAGAATCATGTGCTGAAAAATGAGTATTAGCTGTCATGCTTTTGCTCCTTTGATCTGGGAGGTTATGGTGTAGTACTGAAATAGCGTAGTGTTACAGAACTATTCTTGCACAGAAGCACCGTGTTAAGGTTGAGACTCATTTTCAGAGATGTAACAAAAAGGCATCTGCTCAACATTCGGTGACAGATTGCTTGCGTTCGCATCACGATTCTTTTTCGCTTTGCTGTGCTGACATGCGCAAACGTGTGGTCATGCTAGCATCAAAACAAATTTAGGAATAATTGCATGGTAGCGAGGAGGATCAATATGGCAGGCATTCCGAAGAATATGAGATCAGGACTGAGTCCTGCACAAATGCTGGCAATTGGCGGCATGTTGTTCTCTATGTTTTTTGGTGCTGGAAATCTTATTTTACCTCCGCTCTTGGGTCTTCAATCAGGTACATCATATGCTCCTGCTATGGCGGGTTTTTTGGTTGCGGGCATTGGGCTTCCTGTATTGGCTATCATTGCTTTAGCTTTATGTGGTGGTCTTCGCGAGCTTGCTGCTCGGGTGCATCCCGTATTTGCAGCCATATTTGTTGCTTTGGTATATCTCACGGTAGGGCCATTTTTGGCAATCCCTCGCAGTGCTACGACATCGTTTGAAATGGTTCGTCCTCTGTTACCTGAGAGTATGCCTTTTTCAGCTGAGGTAGCGGCGGTAATCTTTTCGATCGTCTTTTTTGGAATTGCGTTTGTTTTAGCACTTCATCCAGGAATGCTTCGCGATATTATGGGCAAGTTTAGTGCGCCACTTTTGATTGTATTGATCATCTTGCTTGTAGGTTCAGCAATCTTTGCTCCTGTCGGAGGGGCTCAAGGGCCTATGGAGCCCTATGATAGTAACGCACTTGCTGAAGGGTTTTTGAATGGATACCAAACAACCGATCTCTTAGCTGCAATGTGTTTTGGCATTGTCGTCGCGGTAAATGTTCGCGAGTCTGGTGCCGATACCCCCAGTAAGACCGTTGCTGCAATTTCTGCTGCGGGTCTTATTGCTGGCTTTTTAATGGGTGCAATTTATGTTGCTTTAGGTGTGGTTGGTGTCACTATGACAAGCACGCTTCCTGATGCAGCGAATGGCGCTACCATATTAGCAACAACAGCAGAAATGCACTTTGGGCCTGCCGGATCGGTGCTTATTGCGGCAATCTTTTTAATTGCGACACTTAATGTTTCAACAGGTTTGGTTACGTGCTGTGCCGAATACTTTCATGAAGTATGCCCGAAAATTCCGTTTCCCGGATGGGCGGCAATTTTTGCATCATTTAGTTGTCTTGTATCATTGATCGGGCTTGATTCTATCTTAAAGCTTTCAATTCCATTCTTGGATGCGCTTTATCCTCCGGCAATTATGCTTGTTTTGCTCGGCATCTTTCACACAAGAGCAGATAAGGTGAAGCTTGTCTGGCCCTGCGCCGTATTAACTACCGCCGCGATAAGCGTTTCTGTTGCAGCGCGGGATCTCTTTGCACCCACCATGTGGCTGCCAACAGATTTACTGCCCTTTGCTGATATGGGGTTTGCTTGGGTAATACCAGCGATATTGGGAATTGTGGTTGGTATTGTGCTGTCGCATAAACAGGCAAACAAAAAGCTCAGCCAAAGTTAACCTTTGACTGAGCTTAAGGACTCAAGCGTAATGCAAGGTATCGGGTTCGGTTGGAAGGTTTACTCCTTGCCGTTCCAGCAGTAGGTGCATACTTTTTCTGGATCAATGCCAATTGCATCAAGCATACCTTGAAGAGATTGGTAGCTTAATGACTCAAAGCCAAGCTCTTCGCAAATAGTGCGCAACATGCAGGCACCGCGTTCGGTGGTGGGGTCTGCATACTCGTCAAGGTGTTGCTGGCCTTCGTCACCTTCAAGCTTCTGGATGGTGCGGCGAGCAATGAGCTCCATGTCTGATTTTGAGCTTGAGAAGCTTAAATACTTGCAGCTAAACATAATAGGCGGGCATGCTGAGCGCATGTGCACTTCGGCTGCACCTGAGTCATAAAGGAAGCTAACTGTTTCACCCAGCTGTGTACCGCGTACAATGGAATCGTCTACAAATAAGAGACGCTTGCCGTTGATAAGTTCTGGAACAGGAATTTGTTTCATCTTAGCTACGCGGTTGCGAATGTCTTGGTTGCTTGGCATAAACGAACGCGGCCACGTGGGAGTATATTTGATGAATGGGCGACCAAAGGGCATCTTAGACTCGGTTGAAAAACCAATAGCGTGGGGAATACCGGAATCTGGAACACCAGCTACATAGTCAACTTCGGGCAGCATACCACGTGCTGCTTCATCGCGTGCCATAATAGCGCCATTGCGATAGCGCATGACCTCAACGTTTACATTTTCGTAGTTTGAATTGGGATAGCCGTAGTAAACCCATAAGAATGCGCAGATCTTCATTTTGTCACCCGCTGGGGCAAGTGTAGTGAATTCGTCAGCGCAGACTTTAACGATTTCTCCCGGTCCAAGCTCATATTCGTCAACGTATCCCAGTTTGTGATACGCGAAACTCTCAAAAGCAATGCAGAAACCATCTGCATCTTTGCCAATAAGGA
Organism: Adlercreutzia agrestimuris; assembly: GCF_943193125.1. Taxonomy (GTDB): domain Bacteria; phylum Actinomycetota; class Coriobacteriia; order Coriobacteriales; family Eggerthellaceae; genus Xiamenia; species Xiamenia agrestimuris. The sequence goes on along the minus strand of NZ_CALPCX010000003.1, from coordinate 219,056 downwards.
CCGGTAGGCGACCCATAGCATCGCGCGCTGCAATAATGGAGCCATCGGTATTCAAGATAAGTAAGGTGAGTGAACCCTCAATGCGCTCTTGTGCATATTTAATACCTGATACAAAGTCATCTTTTTGATTGATGAGAGCTGCTACCAACTCAGTAGTGTTTACTTTACCGGAGCTCATAGCCATAAATTGCTTTTCGCCCTCTTCGAAAAACTCTTCAACAAGCTCATCGGCGTTGTTGATGGCACCCACCGTGGTAATTCCGAAAGTGCCTAAATGGGAGCGAACAAGGAGTGGTTGCGGGTCGGTGTCGCTTATACATCCAATGCCGCTTGTGCCATGAAAACCTGGCAGATCGTCCTCGAAACGAGTACGAAATGGCACATTTTCAATTGAGTGGATTTCTCGTTGAAACCCGGTTTCTTGATCGCAGAAAATCATTCCTGCGCGACGAGTTCCAAGGTGTGAATGGTAATCAACACCAAAAAAAACGTCCAATACTACATCGCGATTTGAGACTGCTCCAAAGAATCCGCCCATATCAGATCTACTGCCTTCCGTGAGATATCGCTTTTGATCTTACGTACAAAGTATAGGCGAATTAGGCGTTAGTATGTTGTTAAGGTTACGTTAAGTATGGGTAATGTACATATTATTTCGCTTACTACAAATGAGAAACACTTTGGTAAGTAAATGGGTCATCGCACCTAAGCGTTTAGTGTGCTGTGGGACAATGGTAATAACAACTGCGTGAACAAGAGTTATGACAAAAGCACTCGGTTATTATCAAAAAAATAGTGAAAGGTGGGTACTATGACGAAGCTTGCTGCAGTAATAGTTGCGGATGGTTTTGAACCGCTTGAAGTAGTGGCGCCAGTTGATGCGCTTCGCCGCGGTGGAGTAGAGGTGGCACTCGTTTCAATCATGGAAGGAAACGATGTTCTTGGAGCCCAAAATATCACACTGCATGCTGATATGCTTATTGATCAAATTAATCTTGACGATTGCGATATGCTTATTATCCCTGGTGGCTCAAAAGGCGTTGAGAATATCATGAAGTGCGAAACGGTTCGCGAAGCACTTACCTCTTATATGCAGGCAGATAAATATGTAGGAGCAATCTGCGCAGGTCCCACCGTTTTAGCTGATTGTCGGCTCTTAATTGGACGTAAGGCAACTTGTTATCCTGGTTGTGAAGAGGTATTTCCTGAGGGTTCTTATGTAAATGATAAACAAGTAGTAGTTGACGATAACCTGATTACCGCTGATGGACCGGGTGCGGCACTTGCTTTTGGTTTGGCGTTGCTTGAGGCTCTTGCGGGTAAGGAAACTGCTGCTCAAGTTGCAAATGCAATGCTTGCTGACAAGTAGCACACATAAAAAGCGCGCTTATCAAAAAAGACAAGCGCGCTTTTGTGGTGAAGATGACGATAAACGGGGCAAACCGTTTATGTCTCATGGTTAGATTTAGATGGTTTTGCCTTTGCAATGATCAATCATGTGCTGAACAAGTTGAGCAGTCCAACCTTGCAATTTGATTTTTTTCGGAACAAGCTTGCCATCTACGAGATCTTCGTAGGAAACATTGATCCAGGCAAAACGCTTGACTTCAACTTCGCCTTCATGCGACAGACATGCTTCGACAGCTTTAAATGGATGAAGCGCTTGTTTGAGAACAGGGTTGAACATCACGCGAGGTTGCTCGTTGTCGTCAAGATAAACCACAACCGATTTGGGTGTGCCAATCTGGTTGGCAGATAAAGCAGCTGCTTCTTCATTTGCAGCGAGCGTGTCAAGCAGATCAGTCACCAACTCGTTATCTTGTTCGGTAGCCTTTTCGCAGGGTTGTGAAAGAATCTCATCATCTTTCACGATTTCCTTGATCATGAATCCTCCTTACGGTTTGTCTCGCCAACGAAGTATATCGTAACTTTGACAAGATCGCTCGGAGCATAAGTGAAATGTTATTGTATCATTGATGAACTAATTTTGCGGTCCGTATGCTCGCAAAGCTGCTGTCAGTGAGAAGAAAAGGGAGGTAGGCACAGCAATGGCAACAGTATTTCGCGTGATTAAGCGCGACATTGTTCGATTGTTAAAAGTGCCCCAAGCGTTAGTTGTTATTGGTGCGTTACTTATCCTGCCCTCGCTGTATACCTGGTACAACGTACTTGGCTTCTGGAATCCTTACGACAACACTTCTGAGTTGAAAGTGTGCGTTGCAAACTTGGATGAAGGTGGTTCTTCCGAAATAACCGGTGAGCTTGATGTGGGCGACATGATTGTCGAGAAACTGGAAGAGAATGACCAACTTGATTGGGAAATTACCAGCTACGATGATGCGATGGAGCAACTTGATGAAGGTCAATGTTATGCTGCGTTCGTCATACCTCAGAGTTTTACCTCTGATTTGCTCACCATCACCGAGGGGTCATTTGTTCAACCCGAGATAACCTATTACGTAAATGAAAAAACAGGCCCTGTTTCGCCAAAAATCACTGACGTTGGCGCAACCACCCTTGAAGAAACAATTAATGCCACATTTGTTTCAACAGTAACTGATGCCATAACTGAAGCGGTAGATTCAGCCCTTACTGATACGCAGTCAGATATTGACTCGCATGTATCTATAGCTTTGCAGCGTATTACTGATGCGCAGTCGGCAGTAACAGAAACGCAATCGTCGTTTGATTCAGTTTCAAGGAGTGCTCAGGAAGCCGCCGACAAGGTTCAAACAGCGAAAAGTGCACTTGATGATGCGGCAGCACAAATTGATGAGGCAGCTGTATTCTTGCAGGACATTCAATCTAACTGTGCACAGGTAAAAACATCATTGTCTGCGTTTTCGGCATCTTCAATGCCCTTGGTAAGTGATGTGTTGTTGCAGGCTGAGCAGGCAACACAAAAAACGAAAGAGGCTGCAGGCAAAGCTTCAAGTTCAATTACGAATGCCAAAGATGATCTTGGTGGTGTAGTTGATCACACTGCTTCAATCATTGAACAAGAGCGCGGTGTGGTTGAAAAGCTCAATGAGCTAGTTGCCGAGATTCCTGAAGATGAAGACCTTCCGGCGTTGGCAGAGGCAAAGACGCGTTTGCAAGGTGCAGTGGATGAGATTTCAGCGGCTGTAGATAAAGCACAAGAAGTACTTGATAGCGTTGAGCAAACAGGTAGCGAAATGGATACCTCGCTTGAGACGCTTTCGGGTATAACCGCATCTCTTGATGAGGCAACTAATAATGCATTTGACTCGGTTGATTCTGCGTCAAATGCGCTCTATTCCGAGCTCATTCCTCAATTACAAGGAGCGCTTGATAGCGTTTCAAACTCAGCGGCCACGCTACAAGGTGTGCTGGCGTCGCAAAACACCCTTATTGCTCAAACTAAAGGTGCACTTGACGAGTTGTCAGAGACGCTTTCTTCGGCAAGTGGAATTGTGGGCGAGACATCTCGTTTATTTGGCGGCGTAAACGAAGAGCTTGATGCTATTGCTGGTGATGTCTCAACACTTCAAAGCGTTGATATTTTTAAAGATCTCTTGGGCGAAGATGGGCTTAACGCAGAGCAGATATCTGACTATATGGGTGCGCCAACTGAGGTGGTAACTGAGTCTCTCTATCCACTCAATGCTTATGGGTCAGCTATGGCGCCTTTATTTATGAATCTGACATTTTGGATTGGTGCCATCATGCTGATTGTCATCATGCGTCAAGAAGTTGATGAGGATGGCTTTCCTGATATTACTTATACTCAAGCGTATATGGCAAGGTTTTTACTCTTTGAGTTTTTAGCCATTATTCAGGCAATTGTCTGTTGTGTCGGCGTGATGGCGATTGGTGTGCAGACCATGAATGCACCCGCGCTCTTTATAGCTGCAGCAGTCTCTTCTATGGCCTATATGTCTATCATGTTTGCCCTTTCACTTACGCTGCAACATATTGGCAAAGGTATTTGCATCGTGTTGGTATTTGCTCAGATTCCTGGAGCAACAGGTTTGTACCCTATAGAAATGACCTCAAGCTTCTTCCAGTCAGTTTATCCATTCTTCCCCTTCACGTATGGTATTAGTGCTATGCGTGAGTCAATTTGCGGTTTCTATGGCATGAATTACTTCCATGATCTGGCTATACTGCTTCTCTTTTTCGTCCTTTTCTTGATTCTAGGACTCAAGATTCGTCCGATGATAGCCAGTGCAAACTATATGACTGCGCAACAAGTGTCTCAAAGTGGCATCTTTAATGGCGAAGAAGTAAGTGCTCCTCGTAAGGGATATTCGAAGGCGCACATTCTAGAGGCATTAGCTCATCCGCTTGACTATAAGATTTCACTGGAAAAGCGTTATGAAACGCTGCAAAATTTGCGGCCTCGCTTTATCAAGGGTGCAATTATTGCAGGCTTTGCAGTACCAGTTGCACTTATGGTGGTGTTTGCGCTTACGCCTGCTGAGAAGGTATGGATTCTCACAGGAATTCTCATTTGGATGATTCTTGTCTTTGTTGTGGTCATTGTTTTGGAAAGCAAACTGTACAGCATTCAAAAGCAGCTCCAGCTTGATGAGCTTTCGCGTGATGAATTGATAACGCTTGTGGGCAAGCAGAAAACACCTGACACATCAACAAAAGGAGGTGAACACCATGCATAATATGTGGCTGTTAGCTAAAGACGACTTCAAGCGCTTGTTTAAAAATGCAATCAGCATCATTATCGTGATAGGTCTTGTGGTGCTTCCCTCTATTTTTACCTGGTATAACGTTATTGCTTGTTGGGATGTATTTGAAAACACGGGTAATTTAACCGTTGCTGTTGCCAATACCGATGAGGGATATGAGTCGGATTTGATTCCTGTGCGCATCAACGTAGGTGATCAAGTCTTAAATGCGTTGCGCGCAAACGACCAGATTGATTGGCGCATAACTGATGAGGAAGACGCTATAGATGGTGCGCGTTCAGGCAGATATTATGCAGCAGTTGTGATCCCTCAGTCTTTCTCTAAAGATATGCTTACTTTTTATGACGATGATGCTCAGCACGCCGAAATTATCTATTACACCAACCAGAAGAAAAGTGCGATAGCTCCAAAAATTACCGATCAGGGAGCCGATACCGTTTCGTATCAGGTTAATGAAGTGTTTGCTGAAACACTTTCTGAGGTGTCGCTTGCTTTGGTGCAAGGTTTTTCAAATTTTGCCGAGGACACGAATTTAGAAGGACGAATTGCAGCGTTATCTGCACATGTGCGCACTATGGCAACGCGCATTGATGATGCAGCATCGGTTCTTTCGCTCTATGCTACGTTGACTGACTCGGTTGACTCGCTCAATGACACAACATTAGGTTTGTTGCAAGCAGCAGATCAAAGCTTGAGTGATTTGACAACAACGGCACAAAATGGCGTTGCAACAATACAATCAACACTTGGACAAGTAAGCGGATCAAGCGATTCTATTACGCAATCTCTTGAGGCCGTTCAAACTCGATACGAAGAATTGGGCTCACAGATAGAAGCCTTATTTGATGAATCTGGCGCTGAAACTGGTCAGGCGTCAACGAAACTTCGTGCTGCATCTGATTTGATAACTGCACAGATTGAAGCTACGCAAGGTCGGCTTACAACTCTTCAAGAGATCGCAGAACAGCTTCCTGAGGATGCGCCAGAAAATGTTGTTGCAGCGCTTGACGGAATTACTGAGCGCATGCAAACAATTATTGATAATCAGTCTTCGATACGCGATAACCTGGTGTCTGCTGCTGACAAACTTGATGCAGGAATAAGCGATGTCACCGCTGAGCGCGAAAAAGTCAAGGCGCTCATTGACGACGCGAAGCAAAGCGCTCAAGACATCAAAACAGATTACGAGCAAAACCTTAAACCCACGCTTGACGCACTTGTAAACGATGCGCAAACTTTTTCGGCTGATTTGAATCGCGGCTTAGATGAAGCGCATGGGGCAGAGTCTGATGTTGAGGCAACGCTTGGTACTACATCTGAGTCAATGAGCACTGCTACTACCAAAATAAATGATTCGGTAGCGCGTCTTCACGAAGTATCAGACAAGATGCGTACTCTGGCTGATCGTATTGACGATGCGCTTGTTGCAGGAGACACGTCTACCTTGCAGGAGTTATTCACAAGCGACATAGAAACGCTTTCTTTAGCACTAGCGGCACCTGTTGGAGTGCAACGAGAGGCAGTTTTTCCTGTTGAGAACTTTGGTTCAGCAATGACGCCGCTGTATACGTCGCTTGCAATATTTATCGGATCACTTCTCATTATGGTTGCTATTAAGCCACATCCGCTGAAAGAGCAGGTAGCGCTTTTGCGCAATCCTAAGCCGCGTCAGCTTTTCCTGGGGCACTTTGCCATTGTGGCCTTTATATCGCTTTTGCAAACAACATTGATGGGTCTTGGCAATATCTTCTTCTTGCAGGTGCAGGCGGTACACCCCTGGTTGCTGATGATTTGTTTCTGGGTGTCAGGTCTTGTATTGGCGTTTTTGATTTACTCGCTGGTGGCAGCATTCGCCAATCTGGGAAAAGCTATTACGGTTTTGCTTTTGATTGTGCAGGTAACAGGGTGTGGGGGGTCATTCCCGCTTCAGCTTTTGCCCTGGTTTGTGCAAGCTATTTCGCCTTATCTTCCGCTAACTCATGTAGTAAATGCTATGCGAGCAGCCATGATGGGAACTTATGGCAATGATTTTTGGATACAAATTGGTCAACTCTGCCTATTTTTGATACCTGCGGCACTGATAGGGCTTGTGCTTCGTAAACCATTGTCGAAGTTTATGGAGTGGTATGTGGAAAAGGTTGAATCAACCAAGTTGATTGGTTAGTGCTGAGTGAAGTGTGTGTATTCGGGCGGTAAGTGGTAATCGTCAGCTGAAAAAACATAACTAGTTTTTTGTATGAAACACGGCAGAGGTATGCAATTTTTGCATAGCTTGTACCGTGTTTTCATTTTTTGCGATGCTCAGTTTTTACTTCTTATAAGCGGGATGGTTTTTGTTCTCTTAACCTTTTTGTGCACATGCACAAAAAGTTATACTTATGGTCTTCCAAGCGAGGGTTGTTAAGACCGTGCCAAGTAATCGCTTAGGAGGGAAGGGTTGGGTCTTGTTGACCCGAAGTGACGCATAAGCGTCAACATAACGAACAGAAAGGTAGTTATATGAGCGGTGATAACGTAGTGCTCGCGCGTAATACCGAGAACGCTCCCATTAGTCCTCTGTATTCGCAAACTGTAGCTTTTTCTCACTACAACAACCTGTCCGCCCAACTTCCCATTGACCCCAAAACGGGCGAAATTGTAGCCGGTGGTGTGCGTGAGCAGGCTGATCAGTGCTTCGCCAACATTAAGGCAATTGTGGAAAGCATTGACCATTCACTCAATGACGTTGTTCGTGTAACGGTATTTGTTCGCGATATCATGGATTTGGCTGAAGTTGATGATTCGTTTGTAACATTCTTCACCAATCATGTTCCCACTCGCACTAACGTCTGTGTTGCTGGTTTGCCGCGCGACGCTCGCGTGATGGTGGAAGCGCTGATTACCAATGGCGAAGGCACTATCCCGAATGCTCCGCAAGCAGGCGATCTGCTGAAGTATGTGAACAATACTCACAATGCTCCTTACAGCGCGCTTTCTTCGCAATCAGTTGCATTCTCACACTACAACAACATTACGGCACAGTTGCCGATCGATCCGGTTTCTAACCAGGTAGTACCTGGTGACACTGCTGATCAAGCTGCGCAGTGCCTCAAGAACATCAAGGCTGTACTTACTGCCATGGATGTACCTTTTGACGACATCGTGAAGGTTACTATCTTCTTGAAGGATCTCGCTGATGCTGATGCAGTTGATGAGACCTATAAGCGTTTCTTCCCGGATTCGGGTATTGCTCGCGCAGTAGGCTATATGCCTGCTCGCACGATTGCTAAGGTAGACGATTTGCCAATGCATGCAAATGTTCAAATTGAAGCTGTCGTTTCTCATGGTGACGGTACTCCGCCTCAGGCTGTTGAGGATCGTCATGGTCTGATCATCGAAGCAAATAACACCGATGCTGCACCGAAGTGTCCTTTTGCTACACAGACCGTTGCGTTCTCGCACTACAACAACGTAGGCGCTCAGCTTCCGATTGATCCTGCAACTGGAAACTTTGTTGCTGGTGGCGTAAAAGAGCAGACCGCTCAGTGCCTCAAGAACATCAAGGCAATTATCGAGAGCGTTGATCACAGCATGGCTGATGCTGTTAAAATCAATGTGTATCTCAAAGACATTGCTGATATTGATGCAATGAATGAAGCCTACAAAGAGTTCTTCCCCGAGGGAACGCCTGCACGTCGTGTAATTGCTACTGGTGCTAACCCCATGGATGCATTGGTGCAAATTGAAGCTATCTTTGGCAATGCTGAAGGTACGCCTCCCATCGTGTAAGCTTAAAAAGAACTAAAGGCTAAAGCCTCACTTTGAGGATTTCAATGGTCTAATCGGCACGAACAAAAATGATCACAGATCGAAAAAGCGCCCATAACGGGCGCTTTTTTGTGAGTGCCGGATGCGTGGCTTTGACCTGGGAATTTGGCGTAAGTGTGTTTGCTGAGCTGGTATGCGCCATAAGCTGCTCTGTGAGGTTCGAGTCTCCCGGTGATAAAATTAGCAATAAAACACCAAACTTTGGCAGGAAAAGTGTCCGATTAGGCAGATTGGGGTTCAAAGTGGCTGGAAAAGTGGCCGATTAGGTGGGTCACCCTTCAAAAACCGCCTAATCGCGCACATTCCCTGCCACACTTCGCCAAAAACCGCCAAAAATTAGTTCAGCGCTGTAATAAATATAGGAGCAATTTTGATTTGACCAGGCGATATGCAAAAACCACTCAAAACTTCACGAACACAATACTCGGTAAAGCGCGCTTAGGAGTGTAGAGCGAGTGACTATTGCGCATACTTTCGCTGGAAGATAACAGTGAGCACAAGGCTTACAAGCACTAAAACAGCTGCAACCATGAAAGCGGGCTGATATGTTGAAGTTACGGCGAAGATGCCACTCATTATCTGAGGTCCTAAAATCCCAGCAGCTGAAAACGCAATGAAGAGCACCCCGTAGTTAACCGAGTTGTGTGCTCGACCAAACTGCTCGGCGCAAAACGCAGGATAGACAGACATAGTGGAGCCATAACCAAACCCAATGAGGCAAAGTCCTATATAAAAGACGACCGCATTGCCCGGTGAGACAAAGATTAAACCTAAAAGCCCAACGAGCATGCCAGCGAAGATAATTCGAAGCGTTGCAATAACGCCAAGGCGGTCACAGACAAAACCAGAGACAAGTCGGCCACACGTATTAAAGAGTGCAAGCACTGAAACAGCAAGGGCTGCATCAGAAACTGAAAAACCAACAAGACCCTGAGCGATGGGGCTTGCCTGAGATATGATCATAAGTCCAGAAAACGCTGAACATAAAAGCATCGCGAACATCAGATAAAACTGAGGGGTATGAACCATCTGTTTCCAGGTGTAGTTATTTTCGTACTCAGATGCTAGACGGGTTGATGTTTTAGAAACTTCATATGACGAAGTGGTTTCTGAACCATCAGATGCAAACTTTAATCCTGGATAGTAGCGCAGGGGAGGAGCTTGCACACGCAATGAGACGAGTGCTATAAGAATAAACATTGCCACGCCAAGTGCTTGAAAGGCAAATGTGATGGAGACTGCCTCAATAAGTAAGTTGGCAATAATGGGCATAAATACCGAGCTCAGCCCATAAAAAGTAGTAATAATGCCACCTGCGGTTCCGGGTTTATCAGGATAGCTTTTGACGGCGTTTGACAACAAAGAGCCATATACCAATCCTTCTCCAAGTCCCAAACAAACACCGTAGGTAAGCATCAACATGAGCGGACTTGTGGCGAAACCGCTGGCGAACATGCCGCCGCCAAACAAAACGCTTCCAACAAGTACGACATGTTTTGGACCGAGCTTGTCGTTGATGATTCCACCAAAGATCATCATAAGTGTGCTCATGATGGTAGTAATAGTAAAGACTGCGGATAGATCTGGGGTGGGGATGTTTTGTGTGAGCGCAAAATGCTCAGCCATGGGGGTAGAAAATACGCTCCATGAATAGATTGATCCTACACACAAGTTTGCAACGCATGAGGCTATCAGGATGGCATTGCGCTTTTTTGTGAACTGTTCGTTGGTGCAGTTGTTGATCTGCGCGATGCGATTGCTGGACATTGCTTGACATCCTTTTCTTGAAGCTTGCAGCTTGTTGTATGAGGTGAATCCCGCTCTTTGTGAAAGCCTTGGCTTGCAGCGAAAGTTTCACTTCACATACATGCTCCGAAACAGCATAAAAGTTGTTTTATACTTGCGCAAGAGCCGGCATTATCCGACTTATTTATATCGTATATTTTGGATCGAATGCCGTATATCAGAAAGTGTGAAAGCATGAGAAAGTACCTTATAAAGCGCTGGTGGTTGGTGCTTTTTGGTGTAATTGCACTTGTGCTTGTTGCGATCTTTTCAAACAATGCCACTGCAACTGAATTTGTATATAGCCGCGCGGTGTTTCCTGTGGTGTCTACTATTGTTGGTTTTTTGCCTTCGCTGGTGACATTTTCCGTTGCTGAGTGGGTTGTGATTGCTTTCGTGCTGTTTTGTATCGGATATATCGTTTACTGGATTATTCAGTTGATTCGCAAAAAAGAAGAGCGTGGGTTTCAACTTTATAAGGCGGTTGTCGGTGTACTTGGTATTGTTTCCGTGACACTCTTTTGCTTTGTGATTACCGGAGGGCTTAACTACTATCGCTACACTTTTGCTGAGTCTGCGGATATTGAGCTTACGCAATCAAGCCCAGATGAGCTTGAACAACTTTGTTGGTCGCTTGCAGACAATATGAACAAAACGCGTGCCGAAATTGGCGAAGATGTTGATGTATGTACATTCAACTCGGACAAGTTTGAACAGTATGCAGGTTTTTCAGTGGATGCTCTTGAAACGCTTTCTGAAACATATCCAGTTTTAAGCCGTCCACTTTATTCAAAACCAAAGCCAGTTATTGCAAGTGAGTTTTTGTCTGATGCTAATATTGCAGGAATCTATTTTCCTTTCACGGAAGAATCTAACATCAATACGCAAAGCATGTTTTTTAATATTCCTGCCACCATGTCGCATGAGCTAGCGCACCAGTGTGGCTTCATGCGCGAAGATGAAGCAAACTACATTGCGTATGCAGCATGCGTTCATACTGGGCAAGATGCTCTCATGCGTTATAGCGGTTATACGCTTGCGTATGATTATGCGATTTCGGCACTCAGGCGCGTAGATCCTACTGCTGTCAATGAAATAAGCGCAAGCTTATCTGATACTGTGAAAGCCGACAGGCTTCGCAAAGCACAGTATTTAGCTGAGCACGAAGGTGAAATGTCGCGCATTTCTACGAGTATGAACGACGCCTATTTGAAGGCAAATAAACAAACTGATGGTGTGCAAAGTTATGGACGCATGGTTGACTTGCTTTTAGCTGAACGGCGAGACAACACCTTTGCGGGTGACTAGGCAATCACTTCCTCAACAAACCACTTGGGATCTTCGTAGTATAAATAGGTTGTTTTCTCTCCAATGCGAATGGTGTAGCAGAGTCCGTCTCCGCCAACTCGTCGCGATGAAGCTCGTCGCATGTTTATTACCTCATCAATTGGATAGGTAGTACCGTCGTACCACTGAATAGAGAGCGGACGCACTCGTCCATCTTCATCCATGCGCGCGGTGACAGAAACGTATCGCTTAATTCGATCAGTAATACCTTTCATGTTCACCACCTATCGTAAATATCCTATAGGATGTACGGTGTTGTCTCGCTTGATATCAAGATGCGCCATAGCCTCATCAGTCATCTCAACAACGCGTCGAATACATCCGTTTCCAAATCGGTTTCGCAGGGCATCAATACAATGATCAAGCTGCTCTTCTTTAAGGAGTGCCTCCGTGTTTCCAAAGAGGTCATATTGCACTTGTTCACGCGCATCTACCAAGTTAGTGGTTCTCACATGAAGGGAGCGAATGGCGTGATCGGCATCAAGCGGTTGGTTGGCCTCAAGAAGCCCAAATGCAGCATTCGCAATATCGTGCGTTAAGCAGGTGGGTGTATTTAGGGTGATCTGACGTGAATAACCAAGCAGGTCAGAAGCTGATCTAACCCCAATACACACCGTTTTGCAGCGCAGATGAGACTCGCGCAATCGCTGTGCAACAGACTCGCTTAAAAGCCAGAGAAGCGCTTTTGCTTCAGAAGGGGAACAAAGATCATGGGGCGCAGTAAGCCCGTTTCCGATGCCTTTGATGACATAGTCAACATCTGCGCGTGCCGGATCCATTATGCGCACAGGACTGTTGTCTTCTCCGCGTGCAAATGATCGCAGCATAAACCCAATCTTTCCAAAGTGCTTATGAAGGTAGTAGTCACCTGCACCTGCAATATCGCCGATAGTTTCATATCCAGAGCTATGGAGCTTGCGGCGCGTGGCTTTGCCAACATACATAAGATTTCCTGCATCAAGAGGCCACGCAACTTCTTGATAATTCTTGCGTGTGATGTGGGTAATGCCATCTCCAGGATCGGTGTCACTGCCGAGCTTGGCAAAAACCTTGTTCCATGAAACACCAATGCTAACCGTAAGGCCGAGTTCTGATTTGATGCGTTCTGATATCTCCTGGGCAATAAGATGAGGGCTGTTGCCAAAAAGTGCCAAGGAACCTGTTACGTCAATCCATGATTCATCTAGTCCGAATGGCTCCACTTGGTTGGTGTAATCATAGTAGATGAGGCGTGCTAATTTTGAATATCGTTTATAGGCTGCATAGTCGGGCATGACAATGCTTAGACCAGGACATTTTTGTTGAGCCTGCCACAGCGGTTCAGCGGTAATGACGCCGGCTGCTTTTGCTTCGCGTGACTTCGCCAAAATGATGCCGTTGCGCTTCTTGGGATCTCCGGCAACAACAACGGGGCGCCCTCTGAGTGTCGGGTTAAGGTGCTGGGCAACTGATGCGTAAAAGGCGTTCATATCAATATGCATAATGACGCGATCACGCATAAGCCCTCCTGAGAAGTACGATGGATATCAAAAGCAAGAACGTATGTTCGTATAGTGCGAAGTATATAATGAACCTCTGGGCACAATGCGTCAATCGAACAGATTGTGTTTTCTTGATTATGGGCGCTATGCCGACCAAACATACCTTGCAAAAAATCTCACTTCTCCATCCTATGATTTGCGCTACAATCTGCATCTTGTGACCGCGTTTTGCTGTGACGTGTGTTGCGTTGGTTTCTCAAATGAGTAAGCCTTGCTATATCTATCAGCCCTTGAGTAGAAGGGGGTCGGCGATTGCAAGCTCAAGAGTCGCGTCCTCCCGACGAGCATGACCTTTTCCCGCCAACTCCGCCTGAGGGGTCAATTGGCAATCTTCGCAAAAGTAATATTTCATCTTTAGGCATTGCCTTTATGCTCTTTTGCCTCGTCTCTGCGGGTGCCTTTGGTATTGAAGAGATAATTCCAACAGCAGGGCCTGGTCTGACGTTAATCATGTTGATCGTGTTGCCTTTTGTATGGGCGCGTCCTATTAGCCGCCTTGTGGCTGAAGCAAATGCTATCTTGCCGCGCGAGGGCGGTATTTACGCTTGGGCGAAAGAGACTTTTGGCGAATTTTGGGGTTTTCAAGCGGGCTGGTGGACCTCTATGGACACCTATATTTCAAGTGGTGCCTATATTGCAATGGTGGGCGGCTATACTTCGCAACTTCTCTCGCTTGATGATGGGGGCGCCTTTGTGGTGAAGCTTTTGGTTGTGGGCAGCTTTACCGTGGTTAACCTGGTGGGACTGGTTGAAGTAGAGCGTATCAGTTCGTTTTTTTCGGTACTCATTATTATTGTGTTTGGTCTGGCTTTTGTGTTTGGCATGGCTAATTGGCAGACCAACCCCTTTGATCCGGTTTTCGCCGAACCAGCTGCGCCTATGAAGTGCATCGCTGAATCTATTAGTTTGGGCATCTGGATGTATTGTGGCTATGAGTGTATTGCGGCCATGTCGGGCGAATACGAGGATTCATCGCGTACGGTGGCGAAAGGGTTTCGCATTGCGCTTCCGCTTATTGCGTTGTCCTATATTCTTCCAACGCTTGCTTGTCTGGCAGCTTATCCAGCAGGTTCATGGGTGAACTGGGGAATTGATGGCGGCTTTACGGCGGATGTGCTTGGATATGGCACCATTTTTTCCATGGTGCTTGGTCATACTGGTGTCGTGCTGTTTTTGGTTATTGCCATCATGAGTCAATGCACTATCTATAACACTTATCTTGCTTCTGGATCACGAAGCTTCTGGGTTCTCTCTGAAGATAATCTCTTTCCGAAATTTATTCGCAAAGTGGATAAATCGGGTCGTAGTCCTTATGTTGGTGTGTTAACGATTGCCATATCATCGTTGATATTTTCACAATTTGATTTTGTGGCCATCATTGAGATGAATATTGTTTTTATCTTGGCACGCTACATGTTTTTGGGCTTCATTGTGATGCGTTTGCGAAAGATGTATCCCGTTTCAGACAGGCCAGCAGATCGATACGTTATCGGCGGTGGTAAGTACGGTGTGGTGGTATATTCGATGTTGGCATGCGTTATTGCCACCTTCGCACTTTGCCTTAACCCGCTTGAAAACTTTGCGGCAACGGTGGGCTTTTTGGCATCAGGCGTTGTAGCGTATGTGCTATTTAAGCGAATCTATGGCGGTCTCTCTATAGATTCACCTGACACGAATCCAATTGACCCAAAAACAGGTCTTGCGGTGGGCGATATGCGGCGCATCGGTTTGTTTGCTCTTATTATTGTGGGGCTATTTGTTTTAAACGTTATACTTAATGCAGCATTTTTGTTGTAAGTATGGGACTTAAAGGTTGTCCTAAAGAAGAGAAGCTCTGTTATACAAGTGCACTTCTTTGAGAGGAAGGAATGCCGCTATGTCTAATGCGAGAGTAACCCCTATTGAGCAAACACTCAAAGAAGATATGAGTAACTTGATTGAGGAAGGCTTGTTCGAGGACTTTTGCTACTACGTTTCCACTCATAGGCAAGTTATTACTCAGCTTGCTCAATGCGATGAAGCTTTTGCGAATTTTATTGTAAAAGGTTACGAAACTGGCGTTTTGCATGAAGACGGAACTTGTGCCAATGATTTAGGGGCGCTCTATTACATGGGCGACATTATGCCTCAAGATTACGAAAAGGCTGCCAAGCTCTATGAGCAAGCTATAGGGTGGGGTTGTTTCCAGTCCATTATCAACATGGGTTATATTTATGAGTATGGACGTATTGGAGACCCAGATTATCGCAAGGCATATGAGTATTATGCTCTTGCTTGCGCTCTTGCCCCTCAGTTTGAAGCGCTTTATAAAATGGGGGATATGTACAGCAGGGGTAAGGCTGTGCCGCGTAATTTGTCAGTAGCACTGACTCTTTGGGAGCGTAGCTTAGAGGAGGCTAAAGGGGTGGTAGAGGCTGCGCAACCTGCTATTCGTATTGCACCGTTGCTTCTTGATCCAAAGGACTCGGGTGCCCAAGTGGATATTATGCGTGCACTCAGTTTATTTCAGACTGCAGAAGTAGGGCTTCGTATTGATATTGAAGCGGGGCAATATTACTACAAAAAGCGTCTTCAGCAAGCAATTGACGGTCAGGAACAGGCGCGTCGGCTTCTTGACGAAGCATGTTTAAGCATATAAGCCGTTTGTAAGGCTAATCCTTAGAGTCAAGGCGCTTCGAGATGATTAGCAGCACTGGGCATGCTATGCAAAGCAAGATAAAGGTAGCAACTCGCCCAAAACTGGGATCTTTATAGCCAACAATAAAAACGCCAAGGCAAAAGAGCGCCATAACGGCACATAAGCATGCAAGCCAGCGTAAATAGATTGCTGGGGAAGATGATGGCTTTTGCGATGGTGTATGGTTGAGCTTTTTCATGCGGCTTACTATATCATGATTGAACAAAGTGCGGTGTGGATTTGGTATTTGAAAAGGAGCGTATTTTAAACCCGCTTAACCAATAAGGTAAGGAGAATTGCGTAAAGCGTCCGAAGCGCTGTGGCAATGCCTTGCTTAAAGGGAAGGCTTTGCAGTGCGGGAAGAGTTTTCCAGGGGATAAACCAATCCATACAATGGAAGCAATAAACGAGCATGCTATTTTGTCCCAAGAAGACAAAGCATTTTGTTAAGAGTTTTGACGTTCGCTCAATAATCGTTGAAATCCAGCAAGCAAGAAGAGAGCCTGCAAGTGCACCTGCAATACAAAGTGGAGCAATGCCGTAAAGCCGCATGGCAAGCTCAAGATAGCTCAATGAAAACGCAGCAACGTATATGGCTAGTGCACCTAAGAGTACTGGGAGGCGAAAGCCGAATTTTGCCAAAAAGTCTGTTTTTCGCGCGATATAACCGCACCACATAAAGCCAACTGTTATGAGCGCCAAGTCAAAATCAAAGGGTAAAAATATCTGGAGTTTTTCGCCGATTACGATACCAAGAGCTGCAAGCGCAATAAATATGATTGCTTGTATGGGTAGGGTAAGATGATATCTCTCGCAACATGAAAGAATAAGATTAAGAAGGACGCGAGAGACAAAAAGACACATTAAAAACCACGCCATACCAACATCGGTAACGCCCATGGTTTCGTTGGGCGATCCTGAGGCAAAGATGAATCGGATTCCAAGTGTAACAAGCGTATCAAGAGTAAACACGTTTGCTTGTTGGATGAGAGTGTAGCCTTGCCACAAAGCAAAAATAATGACATAAGGGATGAGCAGGCGTTTTGCTGAAGTTAGTACAACGGTTTTCAGTGGCTTGATCTTGTAGGTATAACCAGCCATGATAAAAAATAACGGCATATGAAACATGAAAATCATGGGCACCAGCGGAGAGCCTACTGATACCGTATGACCAGTGATTACCAATAAGATAGCAATACCTTTTGCTATGTCTATCCAAATAAGTCGTCGTGTGGCAGCGTTGTTTGCATCTGGAGATGGTGATTGAAAAACAGAAGTAGCGTCTGTCATAAAGCTCTCTTTGTTGTTAAGTTTACCTTGGCTTTTCATAATAGTAGATTCTTGATAACTAATGCACTTTGAATCTATCAGTCGTGTTATATGTGTGGTGTAGAATACTTATATGAATCAGTCAGATGAAATATGCAAAGAATCTCATGCTGAGGTATCAGCGTGGCGTGTTTGGTCGCGTTTTATCAGCTATTACGGTCCTTATAAAGGACTCTTTTTTGCTGACTTGCTTTGTGCAACACTTCTTGCGGCTGTTGATTTAGCGTTCCCGCAATTCCTCAATTTTTTCACCAAGGAGTTCTTTTTAGAGGCGCCATCGGTAATTGTTTCGAGCCTCGGGCTTATAGCGCTTCTTTTTGCTGCGCTTTATCTGCTGCGCACCGGTTGTCAATATTTTATTACCTGCTGGGGTCATATTATGGGTGCTTATATGGAAGCAGACATGCGTCGTGACCTTTTTAGTCAGTATCAACGCTTGACGTTTAGCTATTATGATCGTCACAACACCGGCGCAATGATGGCAAAAGTAACCTCTGATCTTTTTGACATTTCCGAACTTGCGCACCATGGTCCTGAAAATCTCTTTATTTGTACCCTTAAAATTGTTGGTTCATTTGTGCTTTTGTTCATGATAAACGTGCCTTTAACGCTCATTATGCTTGTGGCAACGCTTGTTATGGCAACCCTTTCGTTTATCTTGAACTATCGACGTCGTGTCATATTTCGTGAGAATCGTGAACGCATGGCTGGGATCAATGCTACTGTTCAAGACTCGCTTGGCGGCATACGTGTGGTCAAGTCATTTGGGGGTGAAAGTGCTGAGCGAGCAAAATTTGCCGTAGCAAACGATGCGTTTTTGAGTACAAAAAAGCGCTCATATAGGTTTTTGGGTGCATTTCATGCAATGAACTCGCTCTTTATGGGACTGCTGTATACCGTGACTATTGTTGGGGGCGGTTATTTTGTTGCGCAAGGTACGCTTCAAGTAACTGATCTGGCAATATATGCTTTATACATCGGCATTTTCATAGCGCCTGTTGAGCAGTTGATCAATTTTACCGAAACCCTGCAAAAAGGATATGCGGGTTTCAGGCGCTTTATGGAGGTTCTTGACGAGCATCCAGATGTCCAAAACTTACCAGATGCTCAAAGCCTTGATGAGATTGAGCTGGATGGCGTTCGTGGTCGCGTTGACTACGACGATGTTTGGTTTGCGTATGACCAGGACAAGCCTGTATTACGCGGTTTAAACCTTCATGTGCCGGCTGGGTCTACTGTTGCTTTAGTGGGTCCGAGTGGTGGCGGTAAAACTACGACTTGCTCATTGTTGCCTCGTTTTTACGATGTAGACGCGGGTTCAATTTCTATCGACGGCATTGATATTCGCGATGTCACACTCTCATCACTTCGTGAAGCAATTGGCATTGTGCAACAGGATGTGTATTTGTTCGGCGGTTCTGTGCGAGATAATATTGCTTATGGTCGCGCTGATGCAACTGATGATGAGATTATTGAAGCAGCAAAACGAGCTAATGCAGATGAGTTTATACGTGCACTTCCCGAAGGCTATAACACTTTAGTGGGAGAGCGCGGAGCTCGGCTTTCGGGAGGTCAGAAACAGCGTATTGCTATTGCGCGTGTGTTTTTGCGCAATCCCCGCATCTTGATCTTGGATGAGGCAACAAGCGCACTTGATAACGAAAGCGAGCACGCAATTCAGGCATCACTTGCGGAACTGTCTCGTGGTCGCACTACGCTCATCATTGCACACAGACTCTCAACGATTCGAACCGCACAACTTATTGCAGTTGTTGAGGACGGACGCGTGGTTGAGCAGGGAACACATGATGAGCTCTTGGCTCTTAACGGAACCTATGCACGCTACTATCGTATGCAGTTTGGCGAGTAGAAATACCTGATCAGGCGCTTTTAGTATAAGGTGATACCTTCGGGATTACGCATCACGTGTTGCTTGTTCGTCAAGATACGTGCGAAGTTTCTGCATGCGTTCATCAAGGCTAGCAGCATCTTCGGCGAGCTTAACAAGTTCATCACTTACTTGTGCTGCTGCTTCGTCGGAAAGGTTCTTTTTGTAGCGAAGCTGATGTTCTAATGATGCCCAGAAATTCATTGAGATGGTGCGGAGTTGTACTTCAACCTTAACAGGGCGCTTTTCCTTTTCAAGAAAGATTGGCGTTTCAACGATAAGATGCAAACTACGATAACCACTTGGTTTTGGGTTAGTAACATAATCGCGTTTTTCAATTAATGTGATGTCGTCTTGAGCTAAGAGTGCTTCTGAAAGCGTAAAGATATCTTCGGGAAACGTGCAAACTACTCGCACGCCAGCAACGTCAAAAATGTTTTCCTCAATGGACTCAACTGAGAGGGGAAATCCTTTCCGATTAAGCTTTTTTGCCAAACTGTCGGTTCCTTTAAGGCGCGTTTTGATTGATTCAATAGGGTTGCGGTCAAAACGCAGGCCATATTCAGCGTCAAGTACGCGAAACTTGGTTTCAATTTCCATCATTGCGCATTCATAGTATGTCATGAGACGTTGATAGGGGGCAAGATTACGCCTGATCATGTCGCTAAACTCTGTGTTAGCTGCAAGGCGAGTTACAACATGTGTTGCAAGTTGCTCCCGACGTTTATGAAGTTCATCTAACTCGCGAATTGAGTCTTCGTGATTATTTGCAGTCAGTTTTGTGCTTGGTTGCATAGACATAGAAGTTCCTTTAATCAGCCTCATCTCTTATTTCAGCCTTATGATAGCACCCTGCCTTTAGTGTTGTTCAATAAACATATTGCTTGACAATATACCCCCAGGGGGTATATATACGTATACTGTGGAGTGTAAATAGACAGCATATGAGGAAGCCTTATGAATGACGAGTATAAAACATGCGACTGTAAGCAAAAGAACACCCCTCGCTCAGTAGAGTTTCAAGCTGATTTGATCAAGCGTTTGAATCGGGCAATAGGTCAACTTAATGGCGTGAAGAACATGATTGAGGACAATCGCTACTGTGGTGATGTGTTGGTGCAGCTGTCAGCGGCGGAATCTGCTGTTAGACGCATTTCTGAAATGCTTTTGCAGGATCACTTAGAGACATGTGTCGTTGAAGAAATCCGCAAAGGAAATGATGATGTGGTTGAGGAAGTTATGACGCTCATGCGTCGTTTTCGATAGGCGTTAGGAAGCTTGAGGTTTAGAGATGAATACAAATAGTCAAGAACAAAATCAAGCAAGCATACGCTTGGCCATTGAAGGAATGCATTGTGCGAATTGCGCAGCAAATATCGAAAAGCACTATCGTAAAACTCCTGGTGTAATAGATGTTGCGGTGAATCTTGCCAACAATACCGGCAAGGTTGTTTTTGATCCAGCGCAAGCAAGTGTTGATGACATGCTGGCGGTTTTTGATGACTTATCCTTTTCTGCTGAGCTTATGCCAGAAGATGCGCCGCTGATTGACGAGAATAGACGAGCTCGTGAGAAAGCTCGTACAGCGCACGATAAGCGCGTTTTTGGAGGTGCAGCAGTTTTAACCGTTCTCATTGTGGCAATAGGCATGATTCCTGGATGGCATATGGCGGTTGGTGACACACTTGCAGGATTGTTTGTTCCGGATCCTACGCATACGCAAGCTATGTTTGCAGCAAATATCGTGCTTATGATTTTGACTATCCCAGTACAATTTGGCTGCGGTGCGCGTTTCTACAGTGGAGCATATGGAGCATTGAAGAGCGGATCTGCAAACATGGATGTTTTGGTAGCGCTTGGAACCACTATCGCATTTGCTTTCTCGCTCTATATTACCTTTTTACCAATTGTCACTGGTGATTGGTCAGCCACGAGTGCTGCGCTTGAGATCAATGATGGTATGCCATATTTTGAAACTTGCGCCATGCTTATTACTTTTGTTTTGTTGGGCAAGATATTGGAAACTCGTGCGAAAGGTGCGACAAGTCAAGCTATAGAGTCTCTTATGAATCTCACACCTCCAACAGCTTGTGTAGTTCGCGCAGGTCAAGAATTGACAATTCCTCTTGCGCAGGTGGTTGCTGGAGATAGTGTACTTGTGCGCCCGGGAGAAAAAGTTCCTGTTGATGGTGTGGTATTGGAAGGATCAAGCGAGATTGATGAATCTATGCTCACCGGTGAAGCTCTTCCGGTGTTGAAAACAATTAACGACGCTGTGACGGGTGGCACGCAAAATACCACGGGTGCTCTTCGTGTGCGAGCGCTTCGCGTGGGGTCAGATTCAACGCTTGCTCGCATCGTTCGTGCGGTGGAAGACGCGCAAGGATCAAAAGCTCCCATCCAGCGAATTGCAGATAAAATTGCTTCTATCTTTGTACCGGCAATTTTGCTCATTGCGCTTGCGGAATTTTTGCTGTGGTTCTTTGTGGTGACTCCTGATCAGGACTCCCATAGACTTCAGCAGGCACTTATGCCAGCCATAGCAGTTATCTGTGTTGCGTGTCCTTGTGCACTTGGATTGGCTACCCCTACAGCGCTTATGGTTGGTATGGGCAAAGGAGCACAGCTTGGTGTTTTGATAAAGGATGGCTTTGTGTTGGAATCACTCGGTAACCTTAAAGCTGCAGTCTTTGATAAGACGGGCACAATCACAAAAGGTATACCTGAGGTTGTTGCTTGCAGTGTTGACGATGAAGCACTTGCATTTGCAAGCGCTCTTGAAGCGCACAGTGAGCATCCCTTAGCTCACGCGGTGGTCTCGTACGCGCAAACAAAAGGCATAAGTACTTCTTTGTCGGTTGAGGGTTTTGAAGCACTTGTTGGCGAAGGTGTTTGTGGTGTGGTGAACGGGCACAAGGTGTATGTTGGTGTTAGTAAGAAGGATGGCGAAGACCAAGGAAAGACGCAAGTTATCGTAGATGGTATCAATCGAGGGTCTATGGCATTTTGGGATGCGCCCAAAGAAGACGCTGCGCAAACGATTGCTACCTTGAAAAACTCCTATGGTGTCACCTCGTATATGGTAACCGGCGATGTGCTGAGGTCGGCGTGTGTTATCGCACAAGAGGTTGGCATTGAAGAAGATCAGGTATTTGCATCGGTAAAACCACTTGAAAAGGCAGATTGTGTAAGGCGGGTGCAAGCAAGCGAGGCGCTCACAACACTTGCCCATGATGAGGAAGATCTGCTTGATGCGAAGGGCAATCAAAAATATGAAACGTCCCCAAAACGCATTGTTGCTTTTGTTGGTGATGGTATTAACGATGCCCCCGCGCTTGCAGCTGCAGACATTGGGGTAGCTATGGCTTCGGGTACTGATATTGCGCTTGATGCTGGATCGGTTGTACTGATGCACAATCAGCTCAGTGATCTTTTGGTGGCACTTCGCCTTTCAAGGGCCACCATGCGAAAGATCAAACAGAATCTTTTTTGGGCTCTTATTTATAACTGCATCATGATTCCCTTAGCAGCCTTTGGCATTTTGGCGCCAGCATTAGCAGGTGCAGCAATGGCACTTTCAAGCGTATCGGTAGTTAGTAATTCTTTGCTACTGAAGCGTTTCAAATAGGCTTATAAAAATACGAGCGAAGAAATGCGCATTCTTTGGAGTGCGCATTTTAAGTTTGAGCGCTGTGCAATTAGGCGCTAAAGAGTTTTCTGAATTCCAATGCAAGTTGTTTGCGGCACAAAATGAGTAATAAGATCAGGAGAAGGACTGCTACGCAAGCGCTTGTAATTGCAAGATACGGCCAGGTCACCAAGTTGCATGCAAGCAAAAGAACAGGCAAAAAACCAAGGGCAAGTTCATAAAGAATATACTTTGCATATCCTTTAACAAAGGAATCACGAAAGACAATAACGAGCACTCCATTAGTTATGAGTGCAACGATGCACACCAGAGGAATAACGTATGTTGCAAGCGATTGCTGTTGTGTAATCATGAATAGCAAAAGTATGATAGCTATGAGAAGAAGAAAATAGCGTTGAATTATTCGCAAGAAATTTGGTGAATGCAACATGACATTGCGAATAAAGATGTAATTGAGCGCGAGGGCGACAAGCTCAGCTAGGATCACCCAAAAACTCTGTTGAATATATATACCGCCTAGTAGGGTTAGAATCATAACAAGCGCGCTCAGCACACCCACTAATTGATTCACTTTACGTTTTGGTGCAAGGTGTGTGTCAGTAAACATCAATGATGGTGTTGCTGCGCCAACAAGCTTTTGACCGCAGAGAGGGCATGCGTGAAGATCGCCTGTGAAACTAATTTTGCACGATGAGCAAGTTCTCATTTTTCATCCTCGCGTAAAGAAGAGGGCTTGTGAGTATCTAGTGCAGATTCAAGACGAGCTTGTTTGAGTTGCAGGTCAATTTGTTCGCAAGATTTATTGATGTTCATGGTGCCAACAATGCCGAAATCACGGAGTATTTCACAAAGGCGACGGATGATGTCATGGCGAATGTATACTGACGAAATTCCAAGGCTAAGATCATCTCCGTAAGTGCAAAGAACAAAATTGAGTCCACGTGTGGAAGTCAGAACGTTAATGTCGCATACATAAGGCTTGCAAAGGGGATCTAACTCAATCCGACCGATGTTTGAAACGGTTGTTGTGACATCGCGCCATGATTTCCAATCAGCTATTCCCAAAATGGCATCTTTCAAAAAGAGTGGTGTCACGCGGATAAGAGGATTCTTTTCAAACTTAATCATCCGATTCATGCGTCGTTTGATAGCATCGGGCTGAGTGGCTGCTTTAAGCTGTACGTGTACATTTTTTGCTATCTCTTCAATGGGTTGGTGTTGTTGAGTTGGGGTAAGACTGACATATGCCATACCAAAAAAGTTGCGTGTAGTATCTGATTCAAAAAGTGTTCGCAAATCAACAGGGATACCAATGTTTATTGTCCGAGAAGTCTTGGTCGCAGGCATCGTGTCAACAATTGCTTTCATGACGGCTGCTATAACAAAAGAGGTGACTGACACACCAAAGCTCTTTGCGGTTGTGTGTACGGCAGCAGCGCTCACGTGATATTCCGTATACGTTGGATTGGTTGTATTCTTCCATCCTGTGAGGCGATATACTTTGCATTTTTTGTCAGCGCCAGCTGCTTTGCGATCAAAATTAACCGTATAGCTATCTTCGCTTAGGCGAGCTTGTGAAATGCTTTTATCTTGCAATTTGCATAAATTACCATAACGCTCTTCAATATATGCGCAGATCAAAGCTTTGAAAAACTCTAACGTTCCGCGTCCGTCTGAAATAATGTGAGAAACCTCAAGATTGATTCGACAATCGTAATAACTCACGCGATAGAGAGAACTTGAAACGTCAGTGTGGAGTGGAAAGCATATTGGTAGCGCTTCTTTTTCTACCTGAGCGATCTCTTGCATGCTCTCAAGATAGTGCCAAAAAAGCCCTGAACGCAGTTGAACATTAAAGCTTGGATACTGATAAATTGCGCGTATCAATGCCTTTTGTAAAATGTCAGCGTCTACAGGCTCTTTCAATGTTGCAGAGAAACGAAACACCGTCTGAGCAGCATTACCTGCTTGAGCGGCATAAAACTTGCCTACATTATCAAGCTTGTACCACTGCGCACGCATAAACTATTCGCCAATCATCTGAATCCATTTGCCAGGTTCAGTAGGAGGAAGCTGTTCATTGTTTAAGAACGCTTCAATAATTTTGTAAGTATCGCGAACAAAGGAAAAGACAGTAGGATAGAGAAAGTACCCATGAATAGCATCATTAATGCGATAACATGCCACCTCGTTGCCGTCGTTTGCTAGTTCAGCTGCATAAATTTCACCTTCATCACGCAAAGGGCAATACTCTGCAGATATGACTAAAGTGCGCGGCTGATGAGTGAGATCTTCCATGAGCATCGGGGCAAAGTATGGGCTTTGTGCGTCTTCGGGTCGAGAAAGATAGAGCTCAATATATCCTTCGATATCTTCTCGGGTAAGCAGATAATCTTCTCCATTTTCTCGAATTGAAGGAAAACCTGTCTGCTCTCGATGGTCGTCATAGGTAAGCGGATAGAGCAATATTTGAGTCTTAGGTAAAAACTCACCTTTGTCACGTGCCATCAGTGAAACTACTGCGGCAAGGTTGCCGCCAGCAGAGTCACCAAATAATATGATGTGATCGGGATCAACATCAGTGAGAATTTCTCGAGCAAAAAGCCGACGTGCTACTTCGTAGCAATCGTTGACGGCGGTGGGGAAGCGGTGTTCGGGAGAGCGACGATAATCTACCGCAACGACGCGGCGGTCAAGTTTGATACACATTTTCATGCAGGTGTCGGAGTAAAAATCTATGTCACCATTCGCCCAGCCACCCCCGTGGAAAAACAAAATAGTGCCTTTGTGGTCCTCGCTCACACGAAGGCCGCGTTTAAGTGAAAAATCTATATCAAGCGGCGTAAAGACGCGAAGGGGTATTTCGTCTCCATCTTCTGCTTGACAGGTAATATCATCAATGCGGCAACGTGGTGAAGCTACGGTAAGTTTGCCGGACACTTCTTCTGCAATGCGCTGGCTTTTGTATCCTGATTTGATATCCGGTCTAAGTTTGGTAATCATCTTGACCGCGTTTAATGCCACTTTATTCATGGGTTGTCCGCCTTTGCTGCCTTAATCTCATGTTGAACCACGACGCCGATGCGTCGTGGTTGTAGGTTTGCATAAGATAAGAATAGCTTGTTTACCTCTTTACAGAGCATTTCGTGGCAAGGCTGTTACGCGTAGAGTTCTTCATCAAGTGCGGTCTCTACCTCTAAAATTTTGCGAGGTTTCGGATTGGCGAAGACTTTGCCACGCGCTACAACAAAGGCAAGGTTACGCAGTCGCGTGAGATCTTCAAGTGGGTTTGTATCACAAACAATCAAGTCGGCCGCTTTACCAACTTCAATAGTACCCGTTTCCTCGTCAATACCGAGTATCTCTGCATTTTTGAGTGTGGCAGTATAGAGTGCGAAATCGGGAGTTACACCGCAAAATCGAACAAAATAGACAAGTTCGCGCCACATGTCATAGTGTGTAATGAAAGGGCAACCTGCATCAGTTCCCAATCCTACGGGAATTCCGGCATCCAGGCAAGCTTGAGCGTTGTCGCGAATACCCTCCATAACAATCTTGCCATTTATTTGAGCTTCGGGTAGACAGTGACTTTTTTCAGGCGGGAACAATGCGTAAGGGATTGCAGGTGAAAGCGTGCAGATGAGTGCCGCATGGCGATCTCTAAAGAGTTGCATAATCTCATCGTCGGTTCGAGCTCCGTGTTCGATGGTGTCAACGCCATGGGTAAGTGCTACTCGAACACCTTCAGAACTCTCCACATGAGCGCATACCTTAAAGCCTTGTGCGTGAGCCACCCTACAAGCTGCTTCGACAAGTTCGGGTGGCATACGAAGCACACCAGGTTCTCCCGTTTTGTCGGCATCCATGACGCCACCTGTGATCATCAGCTTGATCCAATCGGGATTGGTTGCGATGATTCTTTCAGTCTGTTCGGCGGCTTCTTGTGCCGAATGTGCTTCAGTAGCTAATGAACCGGCGAAATGACCACCTGGCACCGATACTGCTGTATTGCAGACCAGCAAACGAGGACCCGTAATGATGTCTTTGTTTATCTTGTCACGAACTTTTGCGTCGAGATCCAAAATACCCCCGACACAACGAATTGTGGTGACGCCGCTATAAAGCTCATCTGCAGCACGTTTTTCTTGCTGTTTAAGAATAAAAGATCTCACAGGAGCTATTTTTGAAAGAATAGCGAAAAGTAGCTTGTAATTAGGAGGTTTGCTGCCTTTTTTAGGCGCTTTGCCGCTTGATGCCAAATGCGCATGTGCGTTAATGAGTCCTGGTATCATCCATTTGCCTTGTAGGTCAATGACTTCGTAATTACAAAGGTTTTGGGTAGGATTGGCTTCAGAAGGATAAATAGCCTCAATATGCTCCTCGTTGATAAGAACGGTCTGATCCATAAGAGGAACCATGGTGCCTTCAGGGCTTAATGTACCATTTAAAATGTTTACATGGGTAAATGCATAAGCCATTATTTGCTCCTAAATGCAGTGCGGTATTAGTGGTCAGAGTGTGCTGTGACGATGTCCAACGTGTTGCTATCAATGAGGTCAAGCAGTTCTTGTCTACTAGAAATACCTAGTTTTCGATACGCGTTGCTCATATGATAATTAACTGTACCACGCGAAATAACAAGCGTTTCTTGTATACGTTCATAGCTTCTTCCTCTCGCAAAGAGCAACACTACTTCGCTTTCACGCGGGGTTAATCCATAGTTGCGCGCTATTTGCTCCCAATGAGTGAAGGGGTCAGCTGCTGATTCTGGCATCGGGTCTGTGGGGGTCTGCTGCTGGTTTGCTGGTTGATGATTGCTCAACCATAATGCAGATTTCTTGTTTAATACCAGCTGATACGCTATAAAACTCATGCAGGCACCAATGAGGCAGAGAACGTTTTGTTGTGCAGGAAGTGAAGCTATTGCAGTAAACATATCAGGGGCAATAGCGCGGGCAATAACAATCTGCATACCTAAAAATGAACCAATAGAACACCCATAGACGATAACAGGATCTATGTGGTAGGCCTCACACATTCGCGCAGAAAGAGTCCATGTGAGAATTGAAAGCGTGCAATAGCCCAAAAAAATAGCGAAGAATGGTATGGGGTTTTCAAACCCCAAAATAGGAACGAGCAGAAATGAGAGGAGTGCCGTTGAAGCGATGATAGTGTAAAGACTTGTGTCTTTGATTGCTTTTAAGATCACTAAAACAAGAAGGCATCCCAAGAAGATAACTTCAATAATGGCTGCCGGCATGGAAAGGCTTGAAAAGTCAATGGGGCTGCAATATCTATAAATGTTATAAATCTGATTAATTGCTATGCCCCAAAGGTTGATGGCAAAGATAAAGCGAATAAAGGGCTTCCATTGAATGCGGTGTTGAGGAAAAAGCGCGTCATGTGTATTGGAAGCTTTATCTTCAGCAAGATGCTGGTTGTTGCGCTGGGTTTTGCTCAGGAGTATTCCCAAGGTCGCTGCCGAAGCTATAAGCAATAACCCACGTACACATGCTTCTGGAAGAGGGGATAAGAAGGAATTCGCAAAGTGGAGCAAAGACATAATCATTTGCGACACGATTGTTTGTGTTATAACAGTGCTTGTTTTGAGCTCGCTGAATAGGAGTGCCCACTGAAGGCTTAAGAAGGCCAGTCCGATGCCGGTGACGAGAGGGCAGAATCCGTATATCACCATGCCTTCATCAAATAGAGAAGGCAAAATGGTTCCAATGCAAGCCAAAACGCCAATGATTAATTCGCTTTTCCAGTTACATGCAAGATGTTTTGCTATTGCTTTATGGATCAGAGCGGCCACAAAGAGCGCAACGGTGAAGACCAGAAGCGTGAGAAAGTCAGAATGAGCAGCACTTGGTGTTGAAGAAAGAAATCCGCTTGCACTAAACCAGGTAAGTAAAAACGAGAAACCAAGGACACGTAAACCTGAGATCATCTTATGACGTCTGGAAAGTATGGGAAACGTGTTAAAGAGAGATTTCATTAGACCTATTCTACCAGGTGAAGGCTTCAGGACAACCCGTATGTTTCTCTCGGGTCTCATTTTTGCGAAAACAGAGATTTTTATATGATCAAAACACTTCGCATGATCCTTACTATCTCAAACCATACCCTCTGTATTTCAGCGAGGGAGGGATCATGAAGGGAGTGTTTATGAAAACAAAGCAATCGTCTGCGCAGTCTCAAGGATTGTCGCGTCGAACATTTCTCAAAGGAGGCACAGCGCTTGGTGGCCTGGCACTAGCATCTGGGGTTTTGGCTGCATGCTCTCCGTCGGGAGCTAATAATGATGCTGAGCCTATTGCATCAGTGGGTTTGCCGCAGACATGGGATGCTGAAACCGATGTAGTTGTTGTAGGTTTTGGCGGTGCCGGTGCTGCAGCTGCATGGGAAGCGCTTGATGCAGGATGTCAGGTAACAATTCTAGAGAAGCTAGATAAAGCGGGCGGTTCAACCAATATTTGCGGTGGACTTATTTATATGGGTGGAGGTACGCCTACCCAAAAAGCATGCGGCTTCGATGAGACACCTGACAATTATTACAACTACTTAGTTGCTGCAACCGGTCCTGGCGCGAGCGAAGATCATTGCCGCGTATTGGCAGATGAATCACTCGATTTGTATAGTTGGCTGGTTGACACCTTGGGTGTTGAGTTTACGCCTGGTTATAACCCGCCTTGGCCCGAAGAGGCAAACTACGATGCTGGTTTATCGTGTACCGGTGATGAATTCAGTCTTGATTACGTTGGTGTTTGCGAAGCGGTTCCGCACAGCCACTGGGTTTTTGGAGCCGTTGAGGATCTTGATGGTACGCTCACAGGCGCCAAGAATGGTTCTGGTTTTTTCCAACCACTTCAGAAGGCAGTTGAGGCATTTGAGCCTGAGGTTTTATATAAAACCCCAGCACAACGTCTTATTGTTCATCCAGAAACTGGACGAGTAGTTGGTGTTGTAGCCAAAAAGGATGGCAAAGACTACACCATTAAGGCAAAGAAGGGTGTAGTTTTGTGCTCTGGTGGCTTTGCGTATAACGATGCTATGGTTGAGCAGTATGTACCCTATGCAATGGGTAGTTTTATCATTGGTACCGAAGGTGACACAGGCGATGGTATTCGCATGGGTCAAGGTATTGGTGCGGCAACTCGTCATATGCATTTTGCTTACGGTGAGCTTTCCAATGGTGCATGGCGTGCACGTCACTCAGTAGTTGGTGGACCGCTTTGCTATAGCGTACTTGTTAATAAGCGCGGAGTACGCTTTATCTCTGAGGATCATTACGCAGGTTCGTACTATGCGCAAATCTCTCGTAATCCCTATTATTATCGCGATTATGCCGAGTGCTATATGGTGTTTGATCAAAAGACCTATGATCAAATGAACGAAGTTTCAGAGATTAAGCCTGATGTGATCATTGCCCAGGCTGAAAATATTGAGGAATTAGCGCAAGCTTTAGATACGCCCAAAGGTACCCTTGAAAACACCATAGCTTATTACAACGAATATGCTGCACAAGGAGAAGATCCTCTGTGGATGAAACGTCCTGAGTTTACTCGTCCTATCGAACAGGCACCATTCTATGCAATTTCAGCTACGACACTAAATGGCTTGTTTACTTATGGCGGTCTCAAAATCAATACGTCTGCTCAAGTGCTTTACGCAATGGATGATCAGCCTATCCCCGGTTTATATTCAGCTGGTCGTAATGCAAGCGATATTTTAGGAACAGGCTACTGCGGTAGTGGTGCTTCTGTAGCAAGTTGTTACACTTTTGGTCGTATAGCTGGACGTGGTGTAGCTGCAGAAACTGCGTGGGAATAAACTCTCTAAGCGCAAATTGATCTTTGAATTGATGTAATTAATAGTTGATTTTCACGTCTTCTGTAAACACGTTAACAAAATGGGCTGACAGATGTCGGCCCATTTTGTTTAACTGCAACAGATCAAAGACATACTGTGAGGTGGTTTTCGGTTATATTCCACCTTGTTGCATGAAGCGTTTGGATGAGCGATTGATCATGGGTAACAAGGATATAAGCACCAGAAAACGTTTGCAGTAGCTGGGTAAGGGCATCAATTGAACCCATATCAAGATGATTGGTTGGTTCATCTAAGACGATAAGATTTGGATTGTTAACTAATTGAAGGGCCAGTGAGAGCTTTTTAAGTTCACCAGGGCTCAAAGTTTTGCCATCTAAGATGCGTTTTGGGTCAGAGTTGAGATTGCCAACAATAGCAAGCACATCACCTTGGCATTTTGTGGGCAATGCGCTGAGTTGTTGAAGGGTTTGCGTCTGAATGTCTTCGTCAACTTTTTGGGGTAAATACGCAACCGAGATATCGTTGCCTACATGCTTGAGTAATTCCTTGATTAAAAGGCTTTTACCGCAGCCGTTATCACCAGATATGATCACGTGATCATATCTCTCAACCCATAATTCAGGAACATGTAGCGCAAAGCCGCCATCTCCGATGATGCATGCATCAAGATGGGCAAGGATTGGTTTGCTAGATGCAATACCATATGTTTTGAATTGCGCATTGTATCGGTTGGGAATTGAACTCTCTTTAAGAAGATCTTGTGCCTTATCAAGCCGTGCATTCATGGTGGCTGACAGTTTGCCCGCAACGCCATCTTTGCCTGATACGATGGCGCGACCTCGTTTTTCACGCGCATCAGCATCGTGCATGTCTAGCTTTCTGCCACTTCGTTTTTGTGCGGACTTTTGTGCTTCCTGTTGCCGGCGAAGCGCTTCGGTTTCAATACGCTTAGCTTCTCTTTGGACCTTGTCATGTTGACGGACAAGAAAGCTGTGATCACGTTGAGCTTGAAGGTATGCTTGTTCATATGTTCCAGGTCGCGCAACAAAGGTAGCGTTTTCAAACAGTACACATTGTGTACAAAGCGTATTGAGCAGCGTTTTGTCATGAGAGATAAGTAAACCGATACCATCAAAATGACTTAAGGCGTTACTTACAATTATGCGGGTGCGTGCATCAAGTTCATTGGTGGGTTCATCCATAACAAGCAGATCAGGCTCACTCCAAAGAGCACATGCAATTTGCAAACGCTTTTGCTGACCTCCTGATAAGGTGTCGTATCGCCATATCCATTCGTCATCTATGAGAAGTTGATGACGAAGTTTCTGGGCAGGGGTTGACCAGTCAGCCGCAAAATCGAAAAGATTATCAGGTGCTTGAGAAGCATCTTGCTGGCAGTATGCGCTAAAGAGATTGGCTGTGACATGTCCCTCATCAGGGCGCAAAAGTCCACAGGCAATTTTTGCCAAGGTAGTTTTACCACATCCGTTATCTCCTACAATGCCTGTCCAGCCTGAGGTAAACGTAAGAGATACATCATGTAGTGCAGTGAGACTTGCCTGGGGATAGGTATAAGAAACATGTGAGAATTGTAGTTGCATAAGGGCGCTCCAAGGTGTTAGAAACGCCGCGTTTGTAAGGTAAAGGTGTGGGTTTCATGAGCAGAAAAGCTCAAAGAACTCAAAGGATATGTGCGATAGGGTGACATGAAGTTCAGTTGCACAAAAGCACCTCAAACGCGGCCTTGAATAAGAACCGAATAAGGTACCCAAAGGGCGAACTTAAAACTTCATGTATCAACTCCTCACACTCGGCGATGCTTGCCAAAGGCTTCGCCTAAGATTATTTCGAGCGAAATTGTAGCATAGAAACAAGATCTTTGCTAAATATCATGTGAGCGAAATGCTCGGTTGAACACCAGTTATTGCTCAAGAGTGCCATAATGCGCGTCATCTACTGCTTCAAGCCATTCATTTGAAGTGTCTTCGCCTGCAATTTCAAACGCAAGATGAGAAAACCAGCAATTAGCTGCAGCACCATGCCAATGCTTCACATTAGCTGGAATGTGAATGACATCCCCAGGAGTCATAGCGATAGCTGGTTTACCCCATTCTTGGTACCAGCCTCTTCCACCAACACATACGAGCATCTGTCCGCCGCCTTTGCTCGCGTGGTGAATGTGCCAATTATTTCGACACCCGGGCTCAAACGTAACGTTGAAGAAGGGGATTTGTGAGTCAGATATTTGCGCAAGATAGCTTTGTCCAACAAAATATTGCGCGAAAGCATCATTGGGAGCACCAAGAGGAAACATGATAGTTTGCGCATACTCTTCACGGGAGAGAGCTTCATTATTTGCAGTTTGTTTGTTTTGCATAAACACCTCCTGAAAGCTGATATAAAGTTCAACAAATAAGATTACAACGGATATAGGAGAGAGGGCAAGCAAGGTTCACTATGGATGTTTCGCAGGTTATTGCCAGGGAATTAGGAATACGTTCCGAGCAGGTAAGCGCTGTACGAACACTTCTTGAAGATGGCTGTACTATTCCTTTTATTGCGCGTTATCGCAAAGAAGCAACAGGGGGTTTGGATGATGTCACGTTGCGCACTTTGTCTGAACGTCTAGACTACCTCAATCGCCTTGATGCGCGAAAAGCTGAAGTGTTGAAAACAATTAAAGAACAGGGAAAACTAACTGACGAACTTGCTTTGCATCTTGAGTCTGCTGAGACATTGCAGCGCGTAGAAGATCTCTACAAGCCTTTTAAGAAGAGTCGTGTCACCAGGGCGTCGAAGGCACGCGATGCTGGTCTGACGCCTCTTGCAGACCTTATCTTTGCTCAGAATAAAGCAACTCAAGATCCACTTAAAGAGGCTGCTCGTTTTATAAAGGTTGATAGCCCGTATGCAGATGCTGCAGCGGCTTTGCAAGGAGCTTGTGACATAGTAGCCGAGTGTGTGGCTGATAACCCTGATGCGGTTGAGGAGTTGCGCGGTTTTGTTCAACGAACTGCTCAACTCACTGCTTGCGGTATCAACGAGGATGCTGAGCGTGATTTTGCTGCGTACGTTGACTTTTCTGAGTCTCTTTCACGAGTACCAAGCCATCGCATTCTGGCACTCAATCGTGGTGAGGCGGAAGGCAAGCTTCGCGTAAGTGTGGACGCAGATGACAACGAAGCACTTCAGCGTCTTGAGCGTAGATTTATTCGAGGCGATAGTCCGTGGCGCACAGTATTATCAGGAGCGCTCGCTGATAGTTGGAAGCGTTTGATGTTTCCATCGCTTGAGCGCGAAGCACGTGCTTTGGCCACCGAGCGTGCCCAAAAGGATGCAATTGAAGTTTTCGCTAAGAATGCGGAGGCGCTTTTGAAGCAACGCCCGGTGAAAGATGCGCGCATCATTGCACTTGATCCAGGATATCGTACGGGCTGCAAAGTTGCGGTTATTGATGAGTTTGGGATGTTGCTTGATCACGGCACCATTTATCCAACACCCCCGCGCAATGATATTGCGGGCGCTAAGCGCGCTTTAGGCACCTGGGCGCAAAAATACCATGCGAACATCATTGTGGTTGGGAATGGCACTGCAAGCCGCGAAACTGAAGAAGTTGTCTCTGATTTTATTGCAGAGAGCGGTCTTGAACTGAACTATACCATCGTCAACGAGGCGGGAGCTTCAGTTTATTCAGCTTCTGAATTAGCAACCAAAGAACACCCTGATTTAGATGTCACAACGCGCGGTGCTCTTAGCCTTGGACGTCGTTTACAAGACCCCTTAGCAGAGTTGGTGAAAATACCCCCGCAATCCATTGGCGTGGGGCAATATCAACATGACCTCAACCAAAAAGAATTATCTTCATCGCTTGGTGGGGTAGTTGAGCGTGTGGTAAATGAAGTTGGAGTTGATCTCAACACTGCAAGCGAATCTTTGCTGTCATATGTGGCTGGTGTTTCGCCGACTATTGCGCACAATATCGTGGCATTTCGCGAAGAGCAAGGACCATTTGTATCGCGTGCTCAATTGAAAAAGGTTTCAAAACTCGGACCTAAAGCATTTCAAAATTGCGCAGGATTTTTGCGAATTCGAGAAGGCAAAGAACCACTTGATAGTACTGGCGTGCATCCTGAAAGTTACGCGGTTGCCACTGCTGTTCTTGATAAGGCAGGTTTAGCTGTTTGTGAGCTTGCTCATGGCAAAAGCGTTGATATACGATCAAAGCTTGGAAATCTTAATTCCTTGGCACTTGAGCTTGGTGTTGGCTTGCCAACTCTTAATGACATCGTGTCTGATCTGGAGAAGCCAGGACGAGATCCGCGCGAAGATGCACCTGAGGTTGTTTTTAGTCGAGCGGTTCTGTCTTTGGACGATCTAGAACCAGGCATGGAGTTAACAGGAACTGTTCGCAATGTAGTAGATTTTGGTGCGTTTGTTGATATTGGCGTGAAACAAGATGGGCTTGTGCATATTTCAAAGCTCTCTGAGAGTTTTGTTAAACACCCCTCTGATGTGGTTGCTGTAGGTGATACGGTCAAAGTTTGGGTGGAGTCGGTTGACAAAAACCGAGGTCGTATCTCTCTTTCTATGACTAAACCTCATGTTTAACAATCTTCGCAAAAGCGAACTGTCTCATACGTGAGTATGATTCAATATGAAGCTTTGATCATGGGTAAAATGCAGGATGAAAGTTTGATTGTAGTATCATATCCTGAATGTTGAGTTGGTAGGGGATATTTTCGGGATGCACGTAAGCGAGTTAAATCGCATAAGCAATAGTCGCATGGTTAAAGGTATTGCAACAGCGCTCCTTGGGGCGCTTTTGTGGGGCTTTTCTGGAGCATGCGCGCAAATTGTACTATCTGAATACGGCATGTCACCGTTTTTTGTGACGGTTGTTAGAGCGTGTATTGCGGCTGTGATCTTAATTGTTTTTGCAAGCTTTCGCTATCACAGTGAACTTAAGGAAATTGTAGCCTGCAAGCAACTTCGAAGTTGCTTAGTGCTTTTTGGAATTGGTCTGTATTTGAGCCAATCCACATTCGCCATTTCGGTAGCTTATACCAACGCAGGAACAGCTACTGTTCTTCAAAGCTTGGCAACTGTCTTTGTTATGGGAATTGCGTGCGTGAGTGCCCGGAGACTACCGAAAGCATTTGAGGCACTTGGCTTGCTATTTGCATTGGCGTCAACTTGGTTGATTGCAACTCAGGGTGACCCTACTCAGTTCGCCATTGATCCAGCAGGACTTTTGTGGGGCATTATCAATGCGCTTTCAGTAACGCTTTATATCATGATACCGCGCAAACTATATGATCGTTGGCCTTCCATTCCGGTTATAGCATGCGGGCTGTGTATTGCAGCAGTTGTGGCGGCGTTGCTGTTTGGCGGCGAATGCCTCATTACTGGTAGGATGGTTATTCCTGCGCTTGATTGGTATGGTGCTGCCGTTTTGATAGTAGGAATTGGTGCGCTAGGAACCGCTTGCGCCTTCGCCATGTATTTATATGGCGTTGCCATTGTGGGTTCGGTACGCGGAAGCCTTCTCGGTACAGCAGAGCCAGCAAGCGCTATGGTTCTGACGGCGTGCTGGCTCGGTACTGCGGTAAGTGGAGCGGATTGGCTCGGTCTTATCTTTATGGTAGTTATGGTCGTGTTAGTTACTCGTCAATCGTCATGATGGGATCTTCGCGAGTAATGATTTTTTTCGCATAGATTTCTGCACCCAGATAGTCACTCATCATTGTTGCGAGCTGATCAATGGCAGCTTGCAGATCCTCTGAGCGAGAAGGATCCACTGACTCAATGATAAGAAAGGCTTTCTTGGAATCATCGGTAAGTGCAGTCCTCTTTCCATCGCGCCAGTTCCAACAGCGACAAATTGCACCCGCGTTATCAAGGTAGCAGAGCTCACCTTCTAGGGTTGGCGCGTCTTCTTCTTCGCCAAGCGGGATGAAAGGATCTCCACCTTCTGTAATAGTAAGGCGAATGTCGCCGTCCATTGCGTCAATGTCTTCACCTCCAACAGGGAGGGCATACGCAAGTGAAATGGTGTTATAGATATCTACTGAAGGAGTGATAGAGCTTACGGGGTTACCTTTGAGCACGCGCTTGAGGAGATTTTCAATAGAGCAGCGAGCACCTTTCTTTGTTTTGAATTGCTGGTAAGCATCTCGCCAAACAGCCACTACGTTGTTTTGCGAAATGGTGTTGCTTTCAAGATGCTGATCAGCTTTGGTGTTTGCTTCAGAAAGCGCCCGAGCAATTTGAGAAGCATCCTCTGGTGAAACTTCGTCAGTGGGCTTCATATTGTGAGCTACAACTACGCCAATTTGTGCTTCGGGAAAAAGGTTCCAAAAGGATTCTTCGGTTATGAATTGTTTCATGGTAGTTCCTTTTTTTCTTAATCGGTTTATAAATTATTATTGTAACTCGCAAGTTTTGTTTAAGCGGATATCAGAACAAACTATTCCAAGACTAGCTCCTGGACGCTCACATCCTTAATCCCTCTTGAGAAGACGTATGCCGACAATGCGAACACGAAGGCAAATGCCATACTGATTCCCATCGCTTCCCAGGGAGGCAAGACAAGTTCGAACGCACCGACGCCGAACAGGCTGAAAAGCGCACTGATAAGCGCCCCGCCCGTAGCCATCGTGATAGCCGCCCCAATCAAAGCACCTGCTGCCGATACAATTAGAAATCGGAGCGTGAAGGAGGCCCGTAGCGATCTCACCGTAAAACCCATAGCAAGGTAGATACCCAAATCACGGCGTTCAGACAAGAGCGTTCTTCTGCTTATCAGCATCACGGCGATGCACGCCAGAGCCAACGCGAGTGCGGACATTGCGTAACCAAGCGTCGTAAGCATGTCCCTTATTAGCAGAAGCATGCCAGTGCTGGAGCCGAACAATCCAGTGAGCTCGGTGTCAACGCTGTCTCCGAAGCGATCCGCGAGCGCAGCCACCACATCGTCTGCCTTACTAGGATCGCTCAGCTTGTATTGAATTGATATCCCGGCGGCATTCGATTCTGAACCAACCAGATCCCGAAAACCATCGTAGGTGAGGACGACTCCGGTTCCGCCGTTGAGCACCGACGAGAGAAGTCCGCTTACGATGAAGTCCCGCTCGCTTCCGTCGCTCTTAAGCACCCGGAGCTCATCGCCCACAGATAGTCCCATTGAACGGGCGAGGCTCAATCCCACAAGTGCCTCATTGGCATGCTTAGGTGCGCGCCCGGATGCTATGAAAGACTCGTCCAAGACGTCCATGTCCGAGAGGCCGACAAAGGTTCGGGCCTCGCCGTCCAGGTTGAGCATGACAGCCCCCTCTTCCCATTCAAGCGCAATGGGGGAGACATCCTCTATGGTATCTCGAACTTCGTCAAAGCTCACGTTTTGCTCATCGAAGCGGACCGATCCGTCGCTCTTCCATACGCCGAATGCCTTGTACACAGCATCTTCTCCAGTAACTGCGCCGCCGATGCCGAAGCACAACGCGACGAAGGCGCAGAGAAGCAGGGAGCAGACGCCGATTCCGGCATAGCGGCCCTTCTCGGATACGATCGCCCTCCATGCCAACGACGCATTCAAATAGTTGCCAGAGATTTCGCTTGCACCACGCGGAGAGAAGCGGACGTCGCCATCGCCTTGTCGAAGCGCCTCCAAAGGCGTGATGCGGCCGATACTGCGCGCCTTGACGGCAATGCATGCCACAAGAGCCACCAGAAGAGCAGCACAGCTGCTGATCGCCAACCAGGGAAAAGAAGCCGAAACCGCGCGGACTCCCGTGACGAGGAGGAACACCGGCCAGAAAAACGGTTCCAACAGGCAGCCTCCGATGAAGCCAAAAGCAAGACCCATAAACGCGGAGAGCGAGTACTGCACGACGAGGGCTTGCCGAAGCATCTTTCGCGGAAGCCCGGCGCCTTTAAGGGCTCCCCAATCCGCAAATCCGCTCTGTATGCTCGACGACGCCATATGCAGACACAGGATGAGTGCCACCACGAACAGGAGAAGCGCGAACACGGCAAGGACAGCCGTTATGACCTGCACGACCAGAAGTCCGTATCCGGAGAGGGTCTGACGCGAGAAGATCACATGCTCAGATGCCCCCCATGATGTCTCCTTGGCAATTCGCTCTGCCAGAACCTGGCCATCAACACCCTTCGCACGCGCTTCGGGCGTCAGCGTTACGTTGATCTCCCTGATGGGATACGCTTCCTTTTCCATGGACATGGCGCCACTGGCAACACCAGCGCCTGTCGCGTCCGTCTCCTCGACCCGCGCCAACAAGCATTCGAAGGTGGCGGGGGAAAGAAGATACCGCTTCGTCTCCATGAAGGGGGTACCCAACTGAGGATCTTCGTAGAAACCCGCGATACGGAGGCGCACCTCCTTATCGCCGATGTCTATCAAAAGATAATCTCCTACCTGTAGGTTGTGCAGGGCACGCTCCGCCACGCGAACGTACACTTCATCTTCTGCTGGTGCGTCTTGGTTGTCTCGGTACGATGACAGGTCGTCGGAAAAGACATTGAACTCAAGAGACGAGCCCCAGGCCTCGTATGCGTTCGCCGACGGAGGCGAGACCTCGACGATCTCGTTTCCATGGATGTCCTCGACACGCGTAGGCGCGGCGAAGCCTTCCGTTACCTGCACCTTCTCAACATCTGGAAGCGATCCGATCTCGTTGACATCCTCATCAGTAAGGCTCTGGGCGAGATCGCTGGCGAAGACGTCCCCAGCCTTGACCTCATCGAGCAACGTCTCCTCGCGCTCGGAGAGGTCGACGAATAGACTCGCGGTAAGCGTTAGTGCGAGAGCGGCGAGGAACAGAAGTAATCCCAGACCGATGAACGTTCCCTTGTCCTTGCGCAGTCCAGCGAACACCAGCGTTTTCAATGGTTCCATGGCGCACTCCTACCAAGCAAGGGACGAAAGCCATGAGTTCGCCATGGCCTCCCTCTCGCATACATACGCTTCCTCTTCGGAGTGCGCCGGATCCCAAGGCGACAGCTCGAGCTCGCCTCGAATGGCTCCATCTTCGAAGTACAGCACGCGGTTACCGCGCACGGCGCTGCGCACGTCGTGGGTCACCATGAGGATGCTCTTACCTTCGCGGTTGAGCTCGCTTAAAAGGTCGAGCACCTCGATGCTGTTCGCGCGGTTGAGCGCCCCCGTAGGCTCGTCAGCGAACACGATCGCTGGTTCGTTCACGACAGCGCGCGCTACGGCGCAGCGTTGCTTCTGCCCTCCGGAAGCCTGCCTCGGAAGGTGGGAGGCGACCTCGGAGAGCCCCATGCGGTTGATAAGATCGTCGACAGCGCGTCTCGTCTCGGCAGCGTTGCGCCCGTGCTTCAGGTAACCAGGCACGGCAACGTTCTCGAACAAGGTAAGGTTGCTCACAAGATTCGCTGCTTGGAAGACGAAGCCGAAGCTTTGCGCCCTGAGCGCAGAGAGCCGCTCCTCGTCAAACCTGGCTATGTCCTCGCCTTCGAATACGACCTGCCCAGAGGTTGGTGCGTCCATCCCCGATAAACAGTAGAGAAGCGTCGACTTTCCCGAACCCGATGGTCCCATTATCGATGTGAAGTCGCCTTTGTAGAGTTCAACATCGACGCTTCCCAGGACATGCGTTTGCACGCCGTCGGCCACATATGTCTTCGACAGTCTTCGTGTCGAAAGTATGGTTTCGCGCATGGTGTCACCTTTCCTTCATCCGCAATCTACAAGCATCCTAGATGAGCGGACATTAAGAAATCATTAAGACGCAAGGCCGCATTCATGTGTTAATGCAAGGAAGGCAGCTCGATCGTGGCTTCGAGCCCCGGTCGGGCATTTTCCAAGTGTAATTTGCCGCCCATGCGCTCTACAAGGTATGCCGAGATGAAGAGTCCGAGTCCTGACCCCGACTTCCCCGATGCGTTCGAACCTCTGTAGAACCGATCAGTCGCAAACGGCATGTCCTCGGCAGGAATACCCGGGCCGAAATCACGGACCGAGATAGTGTAGATCCTGTTTTCAACTGCGGCAGACACTTCGATGCGCGCACCTTCGGCATACTTGATCGAATTCCCGATGAGATTGTCGATGACCTGGGCGAGCCTTGATTCGTCTGCCATCACGAGTGCCTCGTCTATACTCCCGCATGAGACAAGCGCAAGACCTGAGGCGTCATTTGCGCAACGCCTCACCAAGTGAGCTGCCTGAATGGACTCGCATTCCACCGAGATGCGGTCCATATCAGTAAGGGCGTGCTGAAACAGATCCTCCACCAATGATGAAACCTCGTCGCATTTGCGGATGATCGCCCGCTCATATTCCTCACGCTCTGCTTCCGAGTCGACTAGGCTCATCTCCAAAGTCTCTGCATAAGCGCGGAGGGACGCGAGAGGGGTGCGCAGGTCATGAGAGAGAGATGCGAGCGCAGTCTTGTGATCCTCTCGCAAACACTCCTCATCCTTCCGTGCGCGCTCGAGCTCTTTGCGAAGATGGTCGAAGGCCCAGGCGAACTTGCCGAAGGGGTTTGAGCGCTCGTAGACAAGCGGTGCCTCGAGGTTGCCAGATGCTACTTCCTCGGCAAAGCCCTCCAGCTTCGTGAAGGGGCGTGCTATTGCGTGGTACAAATAGATCACCAG
Organism: Adlercreutzia agrestimuris; assembly: GCF_943193125.1. GTDB lineage: Bacteria > Actinomycetota > Coriobacteriia > Coriobacteriales > Eggerthellaceae > Xiamenia > Xiamenia agrestimuris. The sequence continues at coordinate 177,892 of NZ_CALPCX010000003.1, read as the reverse complement.
CGATAGAATCGTCACGATTGCGATAAACGCGATAAGTGCTATTGCGAAAGCGGACGTTGTATTTTGGGTCTCAGTTGCGTTTCTCAATGTGATTTGGGCGCTTTCGAGCGCTTGGTCAGCCTGTATAGTAAGGTCAACTTGGCCTTCGTTTGCATTCTCAGCTAAGCCCTCTCGCACATCATTGAGCTCAACTACTTGATTCCTCAATGTGCCGTCATCGCCGTCTGCAACAAGAAACATGCTTACCATTGCAGTAATCGCCACAGCGAGCGCAGCTAGGACTGATACCCATACGAGCCGTTTCGTCAGTTGCTCTCCCTGCCTTGCCATCAGATGTTTCCCTCAGGCGCATCGAAGCGATACCCCTCACCCCGCACTGTTTTGAAATAGGCGGGTTTCGACGGGTCATCCTCTAGCTTGGAGCGGAGCCAGCTGATATGAACCGAGACTGTTTGGGGTTCAACCTCCGCAAAAGCACCCCAAATCTTTGCAATAAGAGAGTCCCGGCTAAAGCTTTTCCCCGCGTTTTGCATGAGGACAGAGGCAAGCTCGAACTCTCTCGGGGATAAGGCGATATGCTTCCTATCCTTCTTCAGGGTTCGCGCACCGCTATCGAGCTCGAAAGGTCCGATCGAGAGAACGGTGGAGTGGCCATCAGGCTTTCGTTCTGGCCTCATCATGAGCGCCTTGGTCTGTGCGAGCAGCTCCCTCAAACTGAACGGCTTGGAGAGAAATGCGTCTCCGCCTTCTTCTAACGCGCGGATCCGTGCGTCAAGCTCGATGCGCGCAGAGGCGAACACCACGGGCACTCCACTGCGCTCACGAAGGTTGCGGCAAAGTTCGTAGCCGTCGTCCCCTGGAAGGTTCACGTCTACTATGAGGCAATCGAAGACTGAGTCCGTCAAGATATCGTAAGCCTTCTCCGCGCTTTCTGATAAATATGCAGCAATGCCGTCGGCCTCGAAAGCGCGACACATCAGTTTTGAGAGCTCGCGATCGTCCTCAACGATCAGGACTCTTCTCTGTTCATCGCTCATAGCATCACTCCTATCGCATCCCATACCCGGGGTTCCATGTTCATCGCCCTGGCGCACTCGGGCAGTCGCGCTGGATTCTTGTTCTTCAAGCAGGCTGAGTCCATGATCGCCTGTCGGAACTCCACCTCATCTACATTCGTCCACCTGCGGAAGCGGTCACATACCAAAGAGGCCAGTCCAACGAAATCCCAAGGGATGCGATCTACTTCTGCATATCGCTCATCCTTGAGACCCATGATCTCATTCCATTTCTTTTAAAGTACATCAATGTCTCCTAATCACCGAACAGTTCGTCGAGGGTTTTGCCCAACGTCTTGCAGATAGCAGTGCAAAGCTTGAGGCTCGGGTTGTATCGACCGGACTCTATGAGACCGATGGTCTGACGCGTGGCGTTCACGGCGTCTGCCAATTGCTGCTGCGAGAGGCCCATAGTCTTGCGCGCCTCAATAATGCGCTCGTTCTTTATTCCGTCCACGTTTTCCCTTCGAAGACTTCGCGTGCGTCAGGTAATGTTAGAGATATAACGTATGTCAATTATATATTACATCTCTTTCGTGTCAGCTGGAAATACAGAGGTTCATTAGGCAGGTCTTCACCTTGTAGGATTGCTTCGATGATCTAAATTTGGGGTCGCTCGTGTGGATAAGCCTATCCCAAAAATCATAAGAAGGGGGTAAAAACGGCTTGCACAAATCGCATGCAGTTCATAGAGGCTAATAGAGTTGATGGGGAATAGGGGACTTAACGATTCTTGCAGAAAGTCGGGCAATTGTAGAGGATTTATTTGCTTCTACCAGGTAAAAAAGAACCCGCCGAGGCGGATCAGCGGGTTTTATGAAGTGACATGTTTTTGTGGTGGCTTGCCTTTTTTGTTGCTGCTGGTACAGAGGTTTTACAGCATCATTTTATACTCACACATTTCCTCCATTTACTAACAAGCTTATGGGGAATAAATACATCACACAAGAATATGCATCTTGAACCGGTCTCTTATTAAGATATGCAAACCGACTGAGTACATAAAGCCTAAAAGGTGGAGCACTGATCACCATGAGGAATAATGAAATAGTAAAACTGAGGATTGGATTTAAGCCTTAACCTTCAGCGCGATCATCTAATAAAGGAGTGATGCCCACGCATGCGATAGAGCAACTATCTTCGTTCTATCGCATCAAATGGGCACACCTCATAGCAAAGCCCGCACTTGAGGCAGTGGGACTGCTCGATCTTGTATGGGTCGCCCTCCTCGATGCAGCTCACAGGGCAATGCTTTGCGCAGGTGCTGCACATCTTGCACTCGTCAGTTATGCGATAAGAAGAATGCGCTTCGTCCTCGGTCACTCCGCTTCCTATCTTGAAGGCGGCGCGCAGAAGCGGCTTCTGGCCAAGGTCGAAGAACTCGCCTTCGCCGTCTTCGATATAGAAGGCATCGATGATGTCGCGGGAATCGCCAGGATAGAGTTCCTTCATGGCCGGATTCAGCTCGAACATGGCATCGACGAGACGCTTGTTGTCCTGCTCGTCCTCCACCTTGACGACCTTGCCCCTGAAGCGGCAGGTGCGCCAATCGGTTGTCTGGCCCACGATGGCCGCGAACCCCGTTCGGCAGAGCTCTTCGTGGAAGACCTTGCCCCGGGGCGTGAGTAGGCAGAGGCAAAGCGGGTCCATTCCCACCATCATGACGTCGATGACGCGGGCCTCTGGAAGCCCATTCACATCTACTGTGGCGAAGACGCAATCGCGTACTCCCCGGAGGAACTTGAGGCAGAACTCAGGCGTCACCTGCTCTGCTTCCGTGAGTACGGGAATGCTTCCCGCTTCCCTGAACTCCTCTCCTGGAAGATACGCGTCGACGTCGAATGCGATTTCAATCATGGGAAGCCTCTCCTTCCGTCTGTTTCTCACCGATGGCAAGCGGTAGCGCCTCGGCCATGTCCCCGTCGACCGAAACGGAGTTCTTGATAGAGCCGTCGATCCCGGCACTGTCGTAGTTCATGCGGATGAGGGGACTGTCGGTGACTTTGGCTATGCGTTCGAAGGGCATGCGGATCCAGACCGGGGTGTTCCATCCCACGCCCAGCTCCAGCAGAAGCGTCGGCTTCTCGGGGATATGCGAGATGAAATCGCGATAACGCTCCTCTGCGGTATACCAGTCCTCCGTCTGTACGAATGAGCCGTCGATGCGCAGGTGCATGCTCATGGGCCTTCCGCACACGTCGCATGTCGGAACGAGGCCCGCATCGGTGATGCGCGTGCGAGCTCCGCTTCCGGTATCCCGTTCGATAGCCGCGAACTCCTCCGCATCGGAGCGGATCCCGTGCTCGCCCGTTACGCATTGGATGTGCGCGTAGTCGCCTTGCGTGGCGAAGATGCGGTCCTTTGCGAACCCGGCTTTCTCGAACTGCATGTCGGCGTTTGTCGTTATTACGAAGTAGTCCCTCGTGCGCGCCCATTCGTAGAGCTCCCTGTACAGGGACGTGGCGTCTGCGCCCAGGCAGTTGACGGTCGCGTGATGCGCCCAATACGCCCAACGATCCTCTTCGGTCGTGAACGGGTAGAAGCCCGCAGAGTACATATCGGTCATCCCGTAGCGCTTGATGAACGCGGGGAAGTTGTCGCGGAAGCGCTCACCGCCGTAGTCGATCCCAGCTGCAGTCGATAGGCCTGCCCCTGCACCTATGAGCACGCGGTCGGCATCTTGCATGAGCCTGCGCGCCTCATCTATGGCTGCAGCTCGCTTCTCTGGCGTCATGCGGCGGGTATCAGCGAATTTGAACATGCGAAGCTCCCTTCTGGTCGAGCTGAAGCAGATCGCGGTATATGGCTTCGTCCTCATCACCGAACACGTTGAACACGACGACCATCGGGGAATCCGAGTGGTCGGCGAGCCATTCCCTTACCGTACGGACTGCGATCTCGGCAGCCTCCTTCCGAGGGAAGCCGAAGACGCCGGTGGAGATACAGCAGAGCGCAATCGAAAGGCAATCGTGCGCGTTCGCTGTGTCGAGGCAAGCGGTGTAGCATCGCGCAAGCTGGCGCCTGCGCTCCTCAGTCAGGCGTCCTTTCGCTATGGGGCCAACGGTGTGGATGATGTGCTTGGACGGTAGATTGTACGCGCCCGTGATGCGGGCATGCGCCGTGGGCTCCTCGTGCCCCTGCGCCTCCATGATGGATGCCATCTCGGCGCGCAGCTGCACTCCGGCGAAGGTGTGGATGGCGTTGTCTATGCAGTAATGCAGAGGCTGCCAGCATCCCGTCATCCCCGAGTTCGCGGCGTTCACGATGGCGTCAGCCGCGAGCGTGGTGATATCGCCGCGCCAAAGCGACATGCGAGCATCGCCTTCGCATGGCTCCGCATCGGCAACCGTGCAGATCCCAGCCTCGGCGATAAGGTCTGGCAGCAGCTCGTCTTGCGCGATGAGGAATTGTGGGGAGGCCTTCCATGGCGGGCGCACATTCATCATCGCGCGCGTGGCATCCCATAGGTTCTGAAAGCTCGCATCCCTCTTGTCAAGCACATCGACGATGCTGTCTGGCACCCATACGCCATGGGCGCGCGATTCCTCTATCAGACAGCCGAGCATGGTCCTTGCAAGGCTCTCTTTGCGTTGTGCATCCATATTGCCTCTTTCCGTTCTATTTTACCTATCTTGCTTCGACCGCCGCAGACAAAGGCCAACGCCCGAGCATCTCAGAGAAATGCCCGAGCGCAGACGTGCGGTCTAGCTTGGTTAGGTTTAAAACTTGCCGTTGTCGTTGGCCCAGGTGTCGGGATTGGCGATCGTCTCCATGACATCCCAGTGCTCGGTGATCTTGCCGTTCTCGACGCGCCACAGATCGTAGTAGCTCGTCGGCTCGCCAGCGAAGGTTCCCTCGCTCACGGCGAGTACCATGTTGCCGTCCGCGAGCACCATGTGCGTGGTGTCGTAGACCATGGCTATGCTCTGCTTGCCCAGGGCCTCCAAGGCAGCACCGAGACCGGAGAGGCCGTCTGCGATGCCGGTGTTGTGCTGCAGGTACGTGTCCCCGTCGAAATACTTCGCTGTCTTCTCGGGATGCTTGCCCTGCATGACGTCCACGAGGAAGTCCTCGACGACCGCGCGGTTGGCCTCCGTCTTATCCTTCTCGCTCGCCTCGGTCACGCCGTCGATCTGCGTGCGGCCAGCCGGGTTGGGCTCGGAAGCGAGATCCGCGAGGTTGTCCCAGTGCTCGGCGATCTTGCCGTCTTCATTGAAGCGGAAGATGTCGAAGGCGACCTGATCGCCCGCTCCAGCGAAGTTGTAGATGCTCTGCAGGAAGACCTTGTCGCCGTCATCGAAGACGCGGACGTTCTTCACCGTCGTCTTCACGGGAGCGCTCGCAAGGTACTCCACGCTTCCTACGAACGCGTCGCGCCCGGTGCCGTAGGCGAGGTTGTGCTGGATGTAGTTCTCGTCAAGAAGGCTCGCTGCGGTCTCGGTATCGCCGTTTGCGAATGTGTTGATGAGCTTCAATGCTTTCTCTGTCTGCTCTGACATATCTGTTCCTTTCGGTTCAAGCTTGCATGAGGTCCTCGACCTGAGTATCATTCTTTCCTAAAAGGTCTCTTTTTGTAAGTAGGCACTTTCTTGTACCGTAGTTACCGAAAAGTAACCATCAAGGTCAGAGGATTGCCACAAGGAAGGCGGTTACCGAAATGTCAATGAATAACACCGACGAGCTCCCGCTTTGCCCCGTCGAGACCACGCTCCATTTCATCGGGAGCAAGTGGAAAGTGCTCATCCTGCGCGATCTTCTCGCAAACGAGCCGCTAAGGTTCAAGGAGCTTCAGAAGTCCATCGGCAGCATCTCCCAGAAGATGCTCACCGAAAAGCTGCGCGAGATGGAAGCCGCAGGGCTTGTGAATCGCAAGGTATACGCCGAGGTTCCGCCTCGGGTCGAATATTCTCTGACGTCCCTTGGCAGAACGCTCGAACCGGTTCTCGAAGCGATGTGGACATGGGGCGAAAGCTATAAAGTGTCAGTCGAGGCAGATTGCGCTCAGTTCTAACTATTCCCGGCACATACACATTATTCCCGGAATGCATGGCGGTATCTATCAGGTGCCGCCATTTTTTTTGTGCGCTCAGGGCGTTCGGATAAAAGAACCATTTGGCTGATTCCCTGATATGGTCCCTGAGCTGGTAGCATCAGTGGGATTATCTTCACCAACATCGTATTAGAGCGATTTGGCCAAGAGTGATGCTGTGTTTTTGTAGTCCTGATGCTACGAGCCTGGGCATATAGCAACATCAGCATACAAAAATGACCTAGCAGTGCATCGCTAGGTCATCGACTCTCTTCAAACCAAAGTGAGAGAAATCCCGTGCGGTTTACAAAATACGTGTCACAAAAGGACACTGATTTACACAAAAGTCCAAAGGAGTAGACAAAAGAAAATAGTGCCTCTGAACTGGCGTTTTATTCCCACTCAACCGTTCCAACAGGTTTTGGTGTGAGGTCGTAGCAAACACGGCAAATACCAGGTACTTCGCTGGTAATGCGATCGGTCATGCGTTTAAGTAAATCCCAATCAAGCTCAGGCACTTCTGCGGTCATAACATCAACCGTATTAATTGCTCGGATAATTGCCGGCCACTCATAGGCGCGAACGCCATCGCGAACTCCAGTTGCGCGCATATCGGGAACTACGGCAAAATATTGCCATGCGCCAACATTTGCAGCTTCCATCTCTTCGCGAACAATTGCATCAGCTTCACGCAAAGCATTGAGACGATCGCGCGTAATGGCACCTAAGCAACGAACACCAAGACCAGGACCGGGAAAGGGTTGACGTTCGACCATGTTTTCTGGAAGACCTAACTCGCGACCAACAACACGGACTTCATCCTTGTAAAGGAGTTTTACAGGTTCCACGAGGCCGAACTGCAGATCCTCCGGCAAACCACCTACATTGTGATGCGCTTTTACTCCATCTTTTGACTCCAAGATATCCGGATAAATAGTACCTTGTGCCAAGAAATCAACTTCGTCGCCAACTTTGCGTGCTTCTTCTTCAAAAACACGAATGAATTCGCCACCAATTATCTTGCGCTTGGTTTCAGGTTCATCAACACCGTCAAGGAGATTTAAGAATCGGTCTGTTGCGTCAACATAAACAAGGTTTGCATCCATTTGGTTTTGAAATACATCAATGACCTGCTCAGATTCGCCTTTACGCATTAGACCATGATTAACATGTACGCAGACAAGATTTTTACCAATTGCCTTAATGAGAAGCGCAGCAACAACCGACGAATCTACGCCACCAGAAAGTGCGAGAAGTACCTTTTTATCACCCACTTGCTCTTTAATTGCTGATATTTGTTCTTCAATGAAAGCTTGAGCTAATTCTGGCGTGGTGATGCGTTGCATGGAATCGGGGCGTACATTTTCGTCCATTGAGGACCTCCTTGAAATGGATCGAGTCAGCTAAGTAAACAAATTATATCGTTCTGTTTGCAGAGTATTACGAAAAACAATGAATCGCATCACTCTTCTACGTCAATTATGTTCACATGATCGCGAGGAGGTACTTTCATGGCGCGCATAGCATTCAAAATTGCAAGGATTGCAACACCAACATCTGCAAAGACGGCTAACCACATATTTGCAATACCAAGAGCAGCAAGGATCAGGACAGCAAATTTAACTCCTAAGGCAAATACAATGTTTTGCCAAACAATTCTCATTGTTTTACGCGCAATGCGAATAGCACGCGCAACTCCCGTTGGGTCATCATCCATAAGGACAACATCTGCAGCTTCAATTGCAGCATCTGATCCCATGGCACCCATAGCTATACCAATATCAGAGCGTGCAAGCACTGGTGCATCGTTAATTCCATCACCAACAAAAGCCAGCTTTCCTTTACCGTGGGTATGCTCATTTGTTTCTATGAGCAATTGTTCAACACAAGCAACCTTATCCTGCGGAAGAAGCTGTGCTTTATATTCGTCTACGCCAACTTCTAATGCCACCGCTTGAGCAACGTCTTCACGGTCACCCGTAAGCATAATGGTTTTGCGAATGCCTAGCTCATGCAGCTCAGCTATAGCAATTGGTGCAATTGGCTTGACTACGTCAGCAATAATAATATGGCCGAGGTATTTCCCGTCGCATGAAACATGCAAGATGGTGCCCGCATAATCACAAGACTCGTAATCAATTGCACATTCGTTCATGAGTTTATCGTTGCCAACTAAGATTTCAGAATCATCAAGTGTTGTTTTAACACCACGTCCACTGAGTTCTTGAGGGTTCACGATACGCGAAGGATTAAGTTCGCCAGTATATGCACGTTTAATTGATAAGGCAATCGGATGATCAGAGAATGATTCTGCATGTGCTGCAATGTCAAGGATCTCGGAAGGGGAGTGCCCATCTTGGGCATGAACGTCCACAACTTCAAAAGATCCGTCTGTTAACGTGCCCGTTTTGTCAAAGGCAACTGCTTCAGTCTGGGCAAGGACTTCAAGATAGTTTGACCCCTTAATGAGTATGCCATCACGCGAGGCGCCTCCAATTCCTCCGAAGAAAGAAAGCGGAACAGAAATGACCAAAGCGCAGGGACAAGAAACCACCAGGAACACCAGTCCACGTTGAATCCAATCCGACCAACTCTGAGCATAGAGGAGGGGAGGAAGAATTGCGAGCAAGAGCGCAACGCCAACAACAAGGGGAGTGTAATACTTTGCGAAACGAGTGATGAAGTTCTCAGTTTTCGCCTTTTTATCGGCTGCGTTTTCAACAAGTTCAAGAATGCGAGAAACAGTTGATTCGCCATAAGGTTTGCTGACTTTAACAACTAATTTACCCGACAGGTTGATGCAACCAGAAATTATTTCTTGACCAGGAGCTATTGATCGAGGAACCGATTCGCCCGTTAAAGCTTTCGTATCCAGTTCAGAGGTTCCCGAAACAACAATACCATCAAGTGGTACGCGCTCTCCGGCTTTGACAATAATGGTGTCTCCGACGTGCACTTCATAAGGATCCACTTCAATCAGTTGTCCGTTGCGTTCAATATTGGCGTGATCAGGGGCAATATCCATCATGTCAGCTATAGATTTACGGCTTTTACCTACGGCGTAACTTTGGAAAAGTTCGCCGACTTGGTAGAACAGCATAACTGCCGCACCTTCTGCCATATGAGGATCAGTGTCAGGAAATAGCACCAAAGCAAATGCACCAATTGTTGCTACTGTCATCAGAAAATTCTCGTCAAAGAGTTGCCCATGCCCAATATTCTTTATGGCTTTTAGGACAACATCGTAACCACCAATAAGGTAAGGAATGAGAAAGAGAACAAATTCTAGCCAGAGAGCAGCCGTTTTGCTGCCAACCCATGATTCAAGTGGTAATAGTTCTGTAATAACAAACGCAGCTGCAAAGCAGATAAGCGCAACAATAATTCGGTTTCGCATTCGTAATTGCTTTTTGTTCATGATAAACCTCTAAGTAAAAGCCTGGTAAAGTGCTCAATTTTCAACAAACGTTGTTACGGGCGAACAATGACGCAGTCAGGTTCAATTTTGCTGATACGCGCTTGTGCTTCGTTGAGTATCATGTCGAAATCTTCATCTGCGGCATCAATTACGAGTTTTGAAGTCATGAAGCTTATGCTTGCATGCTCAATACCGTCAATTTCATTGAGAGCATTTTCCATTTTCGCAGCGCAATTGGCACAATCGAGATCTTTAAGCTTAAATGTCTTACGCATAATGTTGTTCTCCTTACAAAGGTAATTTATGTTTTGCACGCTATGAAACGTGGCAAGTATTCTTACATCATTAATTTATTCGCAAATGTGTGTCATTCCTTGTGCAAGCATGGTGTAAACATGATCATCGGAAAGAGAGTAAATGACATTTTTTCCTTCGCGTTGAAACTTCACCAATCGAGCTTGCTTTAATGTTCTGAGCTGGTGAGAAACGGCGCTTTGTGTTGCACCAATAAGATCAGCAATATCTTGAACGCGAAGATCTTTATCCATAAGTGCATAGAGAATTTTGATACGTGTGGTATCTCCGAAGACTTTAAAAAGATCTGCAAGCTCGTAAAGCAATTCCTCATCGGGCATTTGATCAATGCTTTGAGCATCGTTCTCTTCAGGAGCTACATCTATGAGTTCATATTCTGCAACCATTATATTTTCCTAACACGACTAATATATAAACATATGAACAACTGTTCATAAGTATAAAGAGTTTTGTATTGGAGTCAAGAGAGATGCGATTGGAATAATTATGAAAGGAGTAAAAACTCTGCAACAAATCAATTAAGCATAGACTGGAGCCATTACACTAATTCATATGCTGTTGAAAGCGAGGAAACATGATTCGTCGTGTGATTGAAATTGATCAAGAAACTTGTATTGGTTGCGAATTGTGCGTTACCGCATGTCATGAAGGCGCAATTGGCTTAGTCAACGGTAAAGCTCAATTGCTGCGTGATGATTATTGTGATGGTCTTGGAGACTGCTTACCAGCCTGTCCGGTAGACGCTATCACGTTTGTAGAGCGTGAGGCCGCTGCTTATGATGAATTAGCGGTTAAAAAGCACCTCGAGCAAAGTGGTGTCTTGCCTCTACAGGCTACTATTAATGCGCTAACGGGAGAAATGGCTGCTGAAATAACCAAATTTGATACTTCTTCAGATCAATTATCGCGGTTTTTCCCTGATAAATCGATGAAAAAGGAGTCCTCAAACCCTACAGCAAAATTGCCAATTATAGGTGATACAGGAACTCTAAAGCCTGCATCACAACTCAAACAATGGCCAGTTCAAATCAAACTTGCTCCGACTAAAGCAGCCTATTTCGATGGAGCGCATCTCTTAATTGCAGCTGATTGTACGGCGTTCGCGTATGCAAGCTTTCATGCTGATTTTATGCAAGATGCAATAACGCTTATTGGCTGTCCGAAGCTTGATGGTGTGAACTATGCGGAAAAGCTCTCTGAAATACTTGCAAATAATGACATAGCTTCGATAACTGTTGTACGCATGGAGGTTCCGTGTTGTAGAGGTATAGAAATAGCTACGAAAGAGGCCATAAAGCTTGCTGGTAAATCAATTGATTGCAAGGAATTCATTGTAAGCATTCAAGGTCAATTGCTTTAAAGTCTACCTTGTTGCTTTGTTACACAAACGTTCATGGACTTATTAGTATTAGCGTTAGAGTTACTCTAACGCTGTTGAAAGAATGGTTTTCTGAGTGTAATCGAATATGTTAGAGTTACTCTAATGCAAAACGAATACCACAAAGGACATGAACATGAGTGATCCATCTGATTTTGCTCCAAACAATGAAACCAATGAATTTGGAACAAAAGAGGTTTCGGAACTGAGCGGTATATCCGCATTCACTATTCGCTATTACGATAAATGCGGATTCTTTCCAAACCTCAAACGCGACAAAAATGGCATCCGTTCATTTTCTCAAGCCGACATCCAACAGTTGTATTTGGTTGACGCGCTACGCAAAAGCGGTCTCTCAATTGAAGGTATTCAATATTTTGTAAAGTTGCAGCGACGTGGAAAATCCACACGAGCTGAACGTGAAGAAATTTTACGACAACAAGAAACTGGCTTGGAATATCAGCTTGAAGAAATGAAAGAGTGTCTTAAGCGATTGCGAAATGCGCATGGTGATCTCAAATAAGAGACTATGAGCCCTTGAGGCATGATATAGTTTGATGAAACTTATAAAAAGTGACTATTTCCTTGAGTAAGTAGTCGTCGGAAACCAAAATGGGGCCTTAGAACGCATCTGAGAGCCTCGTTTGTATAATCCCAGGTCAGAGGCGGTATATTTTGCCTCAAACCTAAATATATTGCGAAAGCGGGCACTATGAGTGATTTTAACGATAATAAGAGCGGCCAAAGGCAGCAATCTGATCCCCAAAAACCGTTGGATCACACACAGCAGGAACAAGACTCTTCAGTACCAGTGTCAGGAGAACAGCCTGTAGTTCCTGTGCCTCCTACGGATGCTGAAAATAATGAGCCCAATCCACCTTCGCAGTGGCAAAATCAGATTCCGCCGCAATGGCCAACCGGACCCCAGAATCAAAATGGTCCTCAAGCACCTCATGTTTACTATGCTCCAACAAATGACCCGCATGGACAATATTCACCAAATAAGCGAGCGCCGCAAAAGATTCTTGATCCTGAACAATATGAACTTCGCCGTGCAAGAAACTATATTTTGATTGCTAATATTTGCGGTCCAGTTTCACTGTTTGTAGGCGGCATGCTGTTAGCTATCATTGGCCTCGTATTTGCTATTCTTGGTTTTAGAAAACTCTCGAGTTTGATTAAATCAAATTCCTCGGTATCTCAGATTGCGAAAATCATTATACGAACAGCGCAAATTTCCATCGTCATCTGTGCCGTTGCATTTATTCTGAATGCTGTAACAGCTTATATCATGTTTCCTCAAATACTTAATATGGTTCAATCGGGTGATTATGCAAGCTTAAACGCGCCATCAGGCAATATGCCGTCCGGCACGTCGTCAACATGGGGCTAGTCTGCAAACTTTAACAGTAACTGATTACCAGTATTGATGCATATCTGAAAGCAAATTAAAGATTTTCCGAAGGTAGATTAAGCATGCAATCGATAAAACCAAGATTGCAATTGGAATCAGATATGACACAAGCAAGCTTATCAGTATAGGAAGAACCATATCAGGGCCTGATGGCGGAGTAGTCGTATAGAGTTGTGTGAGCAATTCTTGCATAAGCAAACTCCTCATAAGTATTCCAAGACTGAAACAATAATAGTTTAATTCAATTGAACACCGAAACCTTACTCCCCTTAAACAAATACCTTTTATTGATAATATATGTTATGTAAAGTTAGGAATTGAAACTAAAAGTGCTTTTAGGCTGCACAACCATTTCTACTCTCTCCTTTTTGCAGCTGTCAAATTTATAAATAAACTCTTGGTTTGTTATACGAGATTACTTGATTTACCAGATCTGGAGGATCATGCTGCGATTAGCTGTTCTTCGTGCCACAAATTCCACAGTCAAAGCGAAGTGAACGAAACCGCTCCAAAGGTATGCAGAAACTGTCATCATGCGGATATTTATGAATGCAATACCTGCCATCAAGTGTAAGAAATCATAGAGCGTGTGAGCATATCGGTTGAAGTGTTCCCTCCCTTGCAATCGATGGATCAAATGGGTACCGTTAGAGTAACTCTAACGGTACCCATTCAGGTGTTTTTAAGTTCGCTGAGCGTACAGAAACTTTGAATATTTCCATCTCGGAGTATAATTTCACTGTTTGTTTTACTTGGACCCTAAAGGAGGGACGAACATGCAGAGGATCTCACAGGGATCAAAGAAGTTGCTGGCTCTTGTGCTTGCAGCTACCATGCTTTGCTTTGGCGCGCTTGTTTTGAGCAGCTGCGGCAAAAGCGACGAAGAAGTAGTTCGCGAAGGCGTTGCACGCGAACTCGACTTAGTTAAAAACAAAGACCCGGAGTTCATGGAGTCAATTACTGATGCTGCACTCGCAAGCGAGATGGACGCTTATGGAATTGATGCAAATGAATTCATGGTGAGCTATCTTGAGGGCTTCGATTACACCATCAATGACGTAACAGTTGACGGCGACACCGCTACGGCAAATGTTACGATCACCTGCAAAACGCTGACCGACATCTACAATGAGGTCATGACGAATGCAGAGGAAACTGCCAACAATACCGACACCTCTTCTATGTCTGAAGATGAAGCTAATCAGCTTGTTGGCCAGATCATGATGGAAGCTGTTGGTCAAGTTCAGGCAACCACTCAAGAGCCCATTGATCTTACCTTTACGCTGAACGGCAACACTTGGGAGCCCACTGCTGCTGCTGAGACCGCACTGCAGAACGCTCTCTTTGGTGCCTAAGCCGTTACTTGAGTAACAAAAGGCTCACTTCTCGTACACTCATTATCCACTATTGAGCTGAACGAAACATGTGAGCCTTTTTGCTTGCTATGATGTTATTACATTGTTCCATGTTATAAGGAGGGAAGCATGGGCTATGTAATCTCCCTGGCATGCTTTGCTGGAGTGTTAATGTGTGTTTCGCTCATAACGCAACTAGCATAAACAGGGTTTTATCACGGGAGTTGGTATACTTTACCAGCTCCCTTTTTTGCGAATTCAACGTGAGCGCTGCGAAAGGAATATCAACACGCACCATGAGTAACAAGAATTCAAATTATGCAAAAATGACACCCAAATTTGCGCTCCAGCTTGCTGCGCCACATACATGGCCAGCGGCTATTATGCCCTGCTTGATTGCCTGCGCCTGCGCAAGTGTTTCGACAGGAGTGCTCTCGGCATCACTCAGCTTGGCACTTTTAGCAATTTGTATTCTTATGCAATCATCAGTTAATACTTTTAATGACTACTATGACTATGTTAAGGGAGCCGATTCTACTGACGATAATGTCGAAGAAAGCGATGCCACCCTCATATACGCCAATATCAACCCAAAAGCTGCACGAAACCTGGCTTGGTGTTTTCTTGTCTGTGCATTTTTGCTTGGCATTTATGTCATTGTGAAAGCCGGCTGGATTCCTTTATTGCTTGGTCTGATAGGAGCAATTATTGTTGTTTTGTACTCAGCTGGTAAAACACCTATCTCCTACTTGCCAATCGGGGAACTCATCAGCGGTTTTGTCATGGGTGGTCTTATACCTTTGGCGTCCTATCAGGCTCTTACAGGCTCATTAAACTTTTGGATGCTGGTGATAGCCCTTCCAACTATTATTGGCGTTGCGCTCATAATGTTTACCAACAATACGTGTGATATTGAAAAAGATGAAACTGTTTCGCGCAAAACTCTTCCTGTAGTTTTAGGCCGCGAACGCACAGTTCTCCTCTATCGTTTCCTTATTGCGCTTTGGATTGTTGCAATTATCGGTGTTGTTGCGGTGTGGTTTACTTCAGGTATTGTTGTTTGCGTCTTTATGCTTCTTGCCTCAATTGCTCCACTTAAAGCCATTTTTAATAATCCACTCTTACCCCAGACAAGAATTGTTGCAATGTCTCAAATTGGGAGTCTCAATGTCATACTTGGTACGTTTTATGCTGCAGCAATATTTGCTGGAGTTCCCTATCTGATCTGGTAGTACCCTCTATGACAACCACGACACAACCGCTTACGGGACGCTTTGCCCCCTCTCCCACTGGAAGAATGCACGCTGGCAATATCTATGCTTCGCTCATAACTTGGCTCTTAGCGAAATCGTCAGGCGGTCAAATAGTACTCAGAATTGAAGATTTAGATAAACAACGCTCTAAACCTTATTTTGCTGAACAGATTATGCGCGATTATGAACAGCTTGGTCTAACCTGGGATAAAGGGCCGTTTTATCAGCATGAGCGTGATGAGACATATGCCAAGGCATATGACCTTCTTGCCCAACAGGGCCTCGTTTACCCTTGCTTCTGTTCGCGGGCTGATCTTCATGCGCAAAGCGCTCCACATACGGGTGAAGCATATGTTTATGCCAAAACGTGCAGAAATTTCACAAAGGATGAGGTAATCAATCACACAAAACGACTTGCTGCCCAAGGACGTCAACCCTCCTATCGGTTGATTGTTCCTTCTCAAGTTGTAGAAATTCCCGATCTTGTTCAAGGTCGTTATTGCGAAAACCTTGCCTTAGATTGCGGTGACTTCGTCATTAAGCGCTCAGATTGCTCCTATGCATATCATCTAGCCGTAGTTGTGGATGATGCTGCGCAAGGAATAACCCTGGTAAGTCGAGGTGTCGATCTTTTGTCTTCTACGCCGCAGCAAATCTATCTTCAAGGGCTCCTAGGGCTTAATACGCCCGAATATGCTCATCTGCCCCTATTAGTGGACAAAACAGGAAGACGCCTCTCTAAACGCAATCAGGACGCTTCTATGGAGTATCTCATGGAAAGATATCACTCTCCTGCTGGCATTATCGGCGCTTTAGCAGTTGCAGGCGGGTTACTTGAATCATTTGAGCCTATCACACCCCAAGAGTTGCTTGCGTGCCATAGCTTCAACAGCATTCTTGAAGCATGCAAAGGCTCCCAAGCAATCACTTGGGAGCCTGACAAGTAAACGTTAGAGTTACTCTAACGTAGAAGTTTTACTTACGACGATTATCTTCGACGTGCTTCGCTTTACCAAGGGCACGCTCAATTCCGCCTGGTTCGACAAGCTTCACCTCTACCCCAACAAGCAAGACGCTCTTCAACTTATCAGCAATCATCCGCTTAAATGCATTCATTTCCTCAAAGGAGTCACTGAATGCCTCGGGTTTAAGCTCAACATGGACTACCATACGGTCAAGCCCTGTCTCGTTATCAATAACCAGACGATAATGCGGAGAAACGCCTTCGATGCCGCCTAAGACATCTTCCACTTGTGATGGGAAGACATTTGTTCCTCGAATGATAAGCATGTCGTCACTGCGAGAACGTACCTTCTGCATGCGTGCTGTGGTGCGTCCACAAGCACATGGACTAACTGTAACGCGTGTAAGGTCATGCGTGCGATAACGAAGTACCGGAAAAGCTTGCTTGCCAAGAGGTGTTAAAACAAGCTCCCCTTCTTCTCCCTCTTCAACAGGTTCACCTGTTTGCGGATTGATAACCTCCCAGAAAAAGTGATCTTCTGCAATGTGCTGCATATCGCGTGAAGCTAAACACTCACCAGAAACTCCTGGCCCCATAACCTCGGTCAGTCCGTAGTTATCTGTGCAAATGATATGCATACGAGACTCAATCTCTTGTTTAAGATGAGGCGGACATGGCTCGCCACCAAATAGTCCAACACGAAGCGAGGAGTGCTCCCAATCAAAACCAAGCTGCTCTCCAACTTCGCACATATGCATAGCATAAGAAGGTGTAGCAATCAGTACAGTTGTGCCGTAGTCCTCAATCATTTGAAGATGACGCTCAGTGTTTCCCGCACCTGCTGGAATCATCATGCAACCAAGACGTTGCAGGCCATAATGTAGACCAAAACCTCCCGTGAACATGCCATACCCAAAGCCCATTTGTGCTCGGTCCGATGAAACAACGCCAGCCATTTGAACGAGACGCATAATGCAATCAGCCCACATGTCCATATCGCTTTTGTTGTAACCAACCACAATTGGTTTGCCTGTTGTGCCAGATGAAGCATGAAGCTCCACTACTTCATCAAGAGGTACAGCAAATAAGCCATAGGGAAACGTATCTCGAAGCACCGATTTGTCAGTAAAAGGAAGTTTCCGAATATCGTCAAGCGTTTTAATGTCGGAAGGGCTTACGCCCATTTCATCCATCTTTTTTTGATACCACGGAACACGCTCGTAGGTGTATTTGACTTGCTCTATTAGTTTCGCCAGCTGAATAGCGCGTATCTGCTCACGAGAAGCGCATTCAATTCGCGGGTTATGAATTGGAAATTTATCGAACTCACCAAGATCTAGTGCCCTCAGGGCTTCTTGTTTCGTCAAAACCTCAGCCATTATTTATCCTCTTCAACCAAAATAGGAAAAACAAGTTCTTCTTGATTCACCATGACGATAGGCTCGTTTGCCAACAACGCTTCTGCATGCGCAATGTCGTCAACATTGAGTGCAATATATGTTGAAATGAGCGAATAGCTGTAGATGACGTTTATCTGGCACGCGGCAAACACGCTCATGACACGTGCAAGTTCACCAGGTTTATCATCAAGACGAACGCACAAGATATCAGTCATCTTTGCAGCTGCTCCGCGTTCCTGGAGTACTTCAAGTGCAGCTTCGGGCTTATCAACAATAAAACGAACGATGCCGTAATCGCCAGTATCAGAAGCGCTGAAACCACGAACGTTAATATGTGCCTGCTCAAAAGCAGTGAGCACCCGGCCCATATGACCCGGCCTACTTTCCATAAAAACACTAATTTGCTTTACACTCATAGTAGTTCCTCTCAGCGTCTTGATAGCATTAGGTGCGTTTATACCCTATTGAGCTGCGTGCGTATAACCTTCGCGAAATGCTGCCAGGTTCTTTTCTACAGTTTTGGGTGGAACGCGTTTCGAGATAATCTTTTCCCATGCGTCCACCCCAAAATCTAATTGAGTTGCCAGCGCACCAAGCAAAACTACGTTGACTGACTTAGGACTGCCCAAATCTGCAGCAATCTGTGCCGCAGGGATAACCATAGCGTGTGCTTTTTGGAGTTGCTCATAAGGGTTTTCAGGCATAGTTGCTTTGCCGATTAGTACAGGAAGTGGCTGGATTGTCTCATCGGCAACTAACAAAAAACCATCTTCACGCACGAAGGGCAGGTTGCGAAGCGCTTCGGTAGTCTCAAATGAAACAACGCAGTCAGCGCATCCCTTGTCACAAACCATGGAATCAACGCCATCAGTACCAAAACGAACCACGGTAGTGACTGATCCGCCGCGCTGTGACATACCATGTATTTCAGAAACTTTTACGTCGTAACCTGATTCTAGGGCTGTATGCGCAAGAAGATCGGCTGCCAAAATAGTGCCTTGTCCACCAACTCCGCACAGCAACACCGTCGTTACATTACTCATTCAAACCACCTTCTTCGCAGGTTACGATGGCACCAAAAGCACAATACTGCGCACATTGGCCACACCCGATACATTGATAGGGATCTATGAGCGCTTGATCGGTATCTGGTCTTTTTGAAATTGCCGGACATCCGAGCGTTGAACAAACACCGCAGCTGGTGCAAGACTCGCTCACCACATATGCTGGTTTACGAATACGATCAATCAAAACGCATGGGCTCTTGAAAACAATTACGGAAAGCTCAGTATTTGACGTTGCTTCCTTGAGGGCCTTGCGAACTGCTTTTGCATCATTTGGATCAACAAGGCGTACATCTTTTACACCGAGTGCTCGTACGACCGCCTCTATGTCTAGCTCACGTGAAGGACGATTTTGTAGCGTTTGACCATTAAAGGGGTTGCCTTGACGCCCCGTCATTGCGGTCGTTCGATTGTCAAGGATACAAATAGTGCCGCCGCCATTGTTGTATACGGTCGAAATAAGCGAAGAGAGACCCGAATGAGCAAAAGTAGAGTCTCCAATAACCCCAACAACCGGACGGTGGTCTGTATGCGAAAGTGCCAACTCAAAACCATGTGACATAGAAACTGATGCGCCCATATCAACACAAGTATCCATAGCCTGCAGTGGTGGAAGTGCACCAAGGGTGTAACATCCAATATCGCCAGTAATTATTGCCTTCAGGCGTGAGAGTTCCTTAAAAAAAAGACGATGGGGGCAGCCTGCACAAAGAGCAGGCGGACGTGGCGGAATATTTTGTGGCGCTTCGGCATGTGTAGGCTCGCCTAATCCAAAAGCTTTCCGAATAAGACCAGGGGAAAGCTCGCCATCACGCGGAAGTGGATATTCAAAAGCGCTCACTTCTACGCCGCATGCACGAACGCTCTCAGTTAAATATTCAGATCCTTCTTCAATGACATAGAGAGATTCTACGCCCTCGGCAAAGGTTTTTAGAGCATTTTGCGGAAGCGGCCATGTTACCCCAAGTTTGAAGACAGAGGCTTCTGGTAGAGCTTCAATAACATGCTCAAATACAGCACCTGCACATACAACACCGACCTGTTTGGAGCGCCATATTATCTTGTTATACGAGCATGTTTCAACCCAGCTTCTCAATGTGTCAATGCGTTCAAGCTGCACTTTACGACGCGGTTTAGCGAATGCGGGCATCATGACCCATTTAGCTGCATTGCTTTCATAAGGTTTTATTTCATGCTCTTGGCGAACACCAGTTTCAACAGGAGTTTTTGTATGAGAAATTCGTACGGTTGAGTGGATAAAGACCGGAACATCAAATTCTTCTGAGAGGTCAAAAGCATCTCGCGTATAGTCAAGTGCTTCCTGCGAATTCGCGGGATCCAACATAGGAATACAAGCAGCTCGAGCATACCAATGAGAATCTTGCTCATTTTGAGATGAATACATTCCAGGATCATCGGCAGCAAGAACAACCAAACCGCCACCAACACCAGTATATGCCGCAGTAAAAAGTGGGTCTGCTGCCACATTTACGCCAACATGTTTCATGGTAGTTAGCACTCGCGCACCAGCGGCTGAAGCACCAACCCCTACTTCTACAGCAACCTTCTCGTTGACAGCCCACTCGGCATAAACGCCTTCTTTTTTTGAAAAGACCTCAAGTGTTTCTGTTGAGGGTGTACCAGGATAAGCAACGCCAATGTGAGCTCCTGCTTCCCATGCCCCTTGCGCTATAGCTTCATTTCCAGAAAGTAGTTCCATATGTCACAATCCTTAAAGAAGTACGTGCTTACTGCCTAGTCCTCTTGATAAATCAAGCAAAACGAACCGATTTGAATAATGTCGCCTGGTGCAAGTAAATGAGAAACAACACTTTTGTTGTTGACCCATACACCGTTAAACGAATTGTCATCGGTAATAATATAGCCACCATGACCAGGAGATACGCTGGCATGCTCACGCGATACAGTCATATCATTGAGAAAGAGTGAGCACTGTGGACTTCTACCAATCGTAATAGTTTCTTGCGTAAGTGGAATGGTAATCCCCGTCTGAGGTCCGCGAACTACCTGCAGTGTTGCGCTTGCATGCGAATTTGCGGGAATCTCGAAAGATTCGTCTAAAGAGATAGGCTTGAATTGCTGCGTTGCGCCCAAGAATTTAAAACCACAGCAAGAACAACTGCTAGCTTGATCGTCAACAGGGCTGTTGCAAACTGGACAAAGCTTCGACATATCTATTCCCTCCATGCTTGGTCTTGATTCAGTGCTTACAAAGTAATCAGTATGAAGCGCTCTACTCAGTGGTTTGCGTTTGCGAGCGATCTACTAAAAAAGGTGTTTCATTAATCACAACCGATTGAGCTACTTGCGGTTGACCAGAAAAGCCTCTAAAGAGCCTATCCCACCAAATGCCAATACCTTCAAAGAAGCTTGGTGCAGGCTGATCTTGGCAAGCAACAAGGTCCATTTGAGCAATAGTTTGATTCCGTTGCTTAAAAGTAATGGTACCAACCACATCGCCAACATGAATGTCACCAGTCAACTCATTAAACTCTACAACTTGACTGACGTTGCCGTTGAGGTCAAACACTTCTACCGCAGCAGCTGGATCAGCAAGTGTAGCAGGAACAGTTTTGTCAATCCAACTCTCACAAGCAACTTCTGCAACAAGGGGAACTGACTGCCCGTTCATGGTCACATTTTGATCGCTATGCGCCAAAGGATAATCTACCAAATGATCGTACACCCAATCAGTCAAGGTTGTAGCGTCAACAAAACGCTGCTCTTCAGATGATGAGTCTAAAACTATTGCATACAGCTCAAAACCGTCCTTGTTGGTAGCGCCTGCAAACGAGGCACCCGCAAGTTCGGTAAATCCAGTTTTAACACCAATGGCATAGTCACTATAGTTAATAAATTGATCAGTAGCCTGCAAGAAAACGTCGGTTGGCTGACCATCACGCGACACAGTAATAGTAGTGTCACCAAGCGCTACATCCTCACGAAACAGATCATTTTTCATGGCATATTGAATAAGTTTGGCAATATCTGAAGCAGTTGAATGAAGGTTTCCAGCATGCTCATCAAAATCTAGACCATGGGGATTCTCATAAACCGAATCGGTGCATCCAATCTCTTGTGCCTTAGAATTCATGGCTTCAACAAATGCGCTTTCAGGGTCAGCGTTAGTGCTTTGACCAGCATTTATTAATGCTTGCCCAACTGTCTCTGCAATGGCCACAGCAGCATCATTTCCCGAAGGAACCAGTAAAGCTTTAAGTGCGGTAGCCATATCCATAGTATCGCCCTCTTGCAGGCCAGCACTTGATTCGCCAACATATGCCGCAGCCGAAGATACGCTTACGGGTGTGTCAAGGCTTACAAGACCTTCGTTGATAGCATCAAGTGCAACTACAGCAGTCATCACTTTAGTAATTGATGCAATTTGCGCCGCCGTAAAAGCATTACGCTCAAAATAGATAGTTCCTTGCGCGTCCATAACCATGGCAAAATTTGCATCGATGCTGGGACATTGTGCTACAGCAAGACCACGTGCATCAACTGTTTCACCATAGATAACGTCAGCTTTGCGAACATCAGCAAAAGCATCAGTTGTAGAAACAAATGAAGTTGCGCAAAGCAAAACGAGCGCAAGCGCGCACGCCAAAACGCGTACGCGCAAGCTCGGTAAGTATTGTGATGTTACTTTAGTCAATGGTATAGATATCCTCCGGAGCTACGATCTCAAATCCCGCTTGTTCAAGGCGGGCTTCAACCGTGCCATCGTCGCTTACTTTAAAGATGTCAACAGCCGATTCGTTGCTTAAGGTAATACAGTAACCATACTCAACATTGACATCAATCTCATCTAAGAATTCTAGCATTTGCGCAAGTCCACCCGGAACATTTGGTACGCGAACACCTAGGACAGGAGACACTGCTGCACGCCAGCCTTGCTCACGCAAAACTTCTGCACACTTCTCAGGATTGTCACAGAGCATAC
Organism: Adlercreutzia agrestimuris; assembly: GCF_943193125.1. GTDB lineage: Bacteria > Actinomycetota > Coriobacteriia > Coriobacteriales > Eggerthellaceae > Xiamenia > Xiamenia agrestimuris. The sequence goes on along the minus strand of NZ_CALPCX010000003.1, from coordinate 155,283 downwards.
GAGCTACACCAAAATCTGCAGTATCCGCGACAACGAGCGTGTGCATATTTGAACCTGCATCAGAAATTGCACGACATGCCGCAGCAAGACGACCTTTTTCATTCTCTAAAAAGACGGTTAGTTGCGCTAGCATATTATTTCCCTTCTCGCAGATCAATAATGCGTTTTGCTTTGCCTTCACTACGTTCGATAGTCTTTGGTTCTACCAGCTTAATGTCAACAGAAACTTGTAGATTACTCTTCAATTCTGCACCAAGACGCGCCTTAAGCTCCTCAAGTTTGCGAATCTCGTCAATGGGGAATTCCGGCACCGTTTCAACTTGAAGCTCTACATGATCAAGCGGACCTTTAGTGGTTAGAACGATTTGGTACTGCGTTGCAATCTCAGGGAACTCAGTAATGACTTGCTCAATTTGAGATGGGAATACATTAACACCTCGAATAATAAGCATGTCGTCGGTGCGACCGCGCAAATAATCAATCTTGCGATGCGTGCGACCACAAGCACAAGGCTCCTCGATAATACGAGTAACATCTCGTGTGCGATAGCGAACTAGTGGCGTTGCTTGACGCGTAAGAGTGGTAATGACGAGCTCTCCCCACTCTCCTACCTCTACAGGCTCAAGTGTTTCAGGATTGATGATCTCGCAATAGAATTGGTCTTCAGCAATATGAATGCCGCCCTTTTCCGCACACTCCATTGCAACACCCGGACCCATAACTTCTGAGAGTCCATACACATCACAATATTGCACACCTAGTTTTTCAGCAATCTCATCTTTCATGTTCTGCGAAGCGGGTTCAGCGCCGCAGATAACTGCTGAGATTTGAAATTCTGTTGCAGGGTCATAACCCATCTCAATTGCAGTATCTGCAATAAGAAGTGCATATGAGGGTGTACATGCCAAAATGTCAGTTTTAAGATCTTTCATCATCTGGATTTGACGTTTGGTGTTTCCTGATGAAGTTGGAATAACGGTACAGCCGATAGATTCACCACCAGCATGAGCACCTAAACCACCGGTAAACAAACCATAGCCATATGATACTTGCAGGGTTGAATCAGCAGAACCACCTACCATACCGATGCCACGCGCAAAACAATCGCCCCAATTCTTAAGGTCTTCTGCGGTATGGCCGACAACGGTTGCTTGTCCAGTTGTGCCAGATGATGCATGGATTCGAGCAACATCCTTATTAGGAACGGCAAATAGGTTTGTTGGGTACGCATCACGCATATCCTGTTTTGTTAGAAAGGGAAACTTTGATAAGTCATCAAGCGATTCAAGGTCATCTGGAGTTACACCTGCTTCAGCAAATGTTTGCTGATAGTGTTCAACATTTTCAAATGCATGACGAAAGCTGTTCTTCATACGCTCAAGTTGTAAATCGCGCAACTCATCACGTGGCATAGTTTCAATTTCTGGTTGGAAATACACAATTGCCTCTCTCTCCATCAGCTTTTCTTATCAATTTCCTCAGAGTCTTCGTCCTGATCTTTTGGCCCCTCAACAATTACCTCGGTTACTGGCTCATATATAGAAACAAATAAATCTTTGCGAATGAGCGATCCTTTTTCATCCATCACTGAACGGGTCACAGAAATTTTACTACCGTCAACACCACGCGTTTTTGTATAACTGGTATTCGGTGCAAGAGTCTCGTCCAGTTCAGTTCGCGTTGAATATTCTTTGCCTTCTTCCCATTCACTCGTCTCAGAAGTGACGCTATAGCCTGGGTCAACTCCATATAACGTAGCGGTAAGAGCACCACTGTCACAGGTTACCGTCAAAAGAACTTCACTTTGCGAATCGTTAGTCCATATCAAATCTAGGTCAGGCCAACTAACTGCAGCATCTCGACCGGCTGGATAACTGGCCATGTAAAGGCTATGGTTATAACGACGATCAACTGGAAAACCTGACTCAAATACCGCATTAAAGATCGTAGTTGCAACTTGGCAAATGCCGCCTCCAAATTCTGATGCATATTCTCCATCTACAATGGCTCCAGCATCCAGAAATCCAGCCGCCTCATTACACTCGCCTGCCGTACCATTAAAGGACCAGCTTGCTTGAGAAGGAATGACAGAGTTATTTAAAAGCGACGAAACCAGTTCGATATTATGATTACGATTTTCTGTACCAACTCCTGTTGTATAGGCAGTAGTAAACCGCGAAATGACACATATGAGTCCATGATCTATTGCCTCATCAAGCGTGAGAGTTGTAAGAGAATCTTCAAACGGAAGCTCTACAACCACTGCTGAGTCTTCATAATCAGATAAGCCGAAGGCTTTACCTTGAGTACCGAATAACGCATCATCTAAAGATGATACCGCTTCTGAGGTAAGCGGAAGCGAAGCAGCGTTATCAGTTTCAACGCTTACTGTATGAGTGTTGGTGTTGATGAAGTGAACGGCCGAAGGCTTTTCATAACCAAATTGATGAGCTTGAGCGATAATTGCATCATGTGCTTTATCAACATTGATATTTGGTTGAAGCACCCATCCATTTTCGGCCTCATCAGCATGTGTGCTAATCCATGAACCAACCTCGTCTGCACTGAAAGAAACATCTACACCATTACTGGTAAACACCACTCCGTTACGGAGTGCATGTGTAACCTCATCTGCCACAGTTGATGCCTGCTCATAGGTAATATGAAAAGGTGCATCTTCAAGTTGAGCAACAAGGTCAATTGAGTCAATTTGTGTGCCCTGTAGGCTTGTATTGATCTCGCGCTTAAGACTATCTTTTTTGACAAGATAACCATCTTGCCCTTCATACGGATATGCCACACCACCTTCAACAGTAATATCGCTTTCAACAGTTTGTGTTCCCAGTGCTGCATTAATTGAAATGAGGAATTCATCGAAAGCACTTTCATCATAGTTAAAACGCGGTTCTATAACATAGCCATTTTGAGCGGCATCAATTCTTGTAGCTATTCCACCACAAGAGCGTCCAATAGAAAGAGCTTCTTGCGCAAGCGATGCGGTATCTAAAGATATTCCCAAATCCTGAGTGGTGGTTTGCCAAAATTGACGAGAATTCTGATCTTCTTCAACACTTATTTGCTCAGCCAAAAGAGCTTCTTGGTAGGCATCCTCAGGGCTTGCTTGCATACGAGCCTCTTCGCTTGCAAAGACAACTATAGGCACTTCATTAGTATTGCTTGAATATCTTTCAGCAAGCAACTCTTCAATTTCAGCTTCTGTTTTGCCTCCAACCGAAACATCACCAATATAAACACCGGGATAAGCACGGTTTGCATTTTGTGAATAATCTACACCGAAAGCTATCCCTACACCTAAAAGCACCAAAGCAGCTGCAACAAGAGCAACTTTGACACGCTTGCGAGAGGTTTGTGCAAGATTGTGAGCAGCGCTTTTGTTTTTGGGTGAACATGTTTTGCGTGATTTTATAGAAGGTTTCTGCGCGGTGTTCTTTTGAGAAACGACCTTCTTTTGCGCAGGTTTTTTTGAAACTGACTTAACAGCCTTTTTCTTTACTGATGGTTTTGGTTGCGTTCGCTTAGTAGGCATAGATGTCATTCGCCCTTATCTGATGAGGTGCTTGAGCGTCCTTTTGCCTTTAACACTTTGAGCTGTTTATAAGCTGAAACGCAGTAATATATAGTAGTAATAATAGCTAAAACTAAGCCAACATAAACAAACCAAATTCCCCACGAGCAGCTTTGCGCATTAAACCCTGGAAGCCACGATACATCAGTTAGACCCAGTCCTGGCAGCAGAGGCATATTGAGTAAAAGTCCAGCGAAACCAATAAACAAGAATGTCGTTGCAAATTTACCTGGATAAATTACAGGAACGCGAATATGGTAGCGTTTAATAAGAATTGCGCCGCCAATTAATAAGAAAGCGTCGCGAGCTACCACCAAAATAATAATCCACAACGGGATTCGCTCCATAAGAAAGACGCCAAGCACTCCAGAAACCATCAAAATGCGGTCAATAGCGGGATCAAGCAATTGACCAAGTCTTGAGACGGTATGCGTGCGTCGCGCAATCTGTCCATCCAAAAAATCCGTTGCAGCTGCAAATGCAAACACTAAGGTAGCAGCAATGTTTTGATCGTTGAAAAGGAGTACAAAAAAGACCGGAACCAAACAAAGACGCAAAAACGAAATAACATTGGCCACTGTAAAGACCCTATTAGTTACGTTTTCAGTACGAGATTGCGTTGTCTGATGGTGTGAGGCCATATTCGTTCCTTGGTACTTAAGCGAGAGAAATAAGAGAGCCGCTTGCATAAATGCTCGCGGCTCTTATGTAGTTTCAAATGCACAAGACGCTTGCGTGCCTTGCCATTCTATCAGTTTTATTTGCTTAAAATTCCTTATGCGTCAGTCTTAATTACTTCTTCAGATTTTTGCTGCTCGGGAATCTCAAACACCTCTTCATGCTTTTTCGTTGAACACGATGCATAAGCAGGATCCATTGAAAGACAGCTCTTTGGACACTCGCGAACACAACTTCCGCATTGTACACAGCGAAATCTATCAATAGACCAAGTGCGCTCTTGCTTGCTTACATTGATTGCACTACAAGGGCATCGTTTCTGGCAAATGCCGCACAAAATGCACTTGGTTACATCAATGCAAACATGACCTTTAAGACCGGCTGGAGGTGTTTTAGTTTGAACAGGATATTGCACGGTCTCAGGCTCTTTAAAGAGGCCAGAAATCGTCATTTTTCCTAGTTTGAATGCTCCCATACCCCCTACCTTTCCGTACAGCTAATACACGGGTCAATAGTCAAAATAATCATATTGACATCAGCAAGATCGCAACCTTCAAGCGCTTTAACCATGCCTGCAAGGTTTTGTGAAGTTGGTGTGCGCATGCGCATACGTTCAAGGTTCTTTGAACCATTTCCACGTGCATAGTAATAGCATTCGCCACGAGGCTGCTCTACAACACACGCTGCCTCTGCACCTTCGGCAGGGTTGCCTTTTACTGGTACAGAGATATCACCAGCTGGGATACGAGCAATCATCTCTTCGATAATATCAATTGATTGCAAAACCTCTAATGCGCGAACTTTCATACGAGCATAGCAATCGCCTTGCGTATCAACAATTGGCTGGAAATCTGAGAGCGTACCATATGCTCCAATTCCTAAGCTCCGTACGTCATAGGCAACGTTTGAAGCGCGTGCAAAAGGGCCAACCATGCTTAAATTGGTTGCATCTTCAAAGCTTAAATAACCGACACCAACAGTACGGTTCATAACCGAGCTATCCTTGAGAAATGCATCCATGAGCTGTCGATAATCTGACTTGATACCTTCTAAAACACGGATGATTTCTGCTAATTGTGCTGCATCAATATCGCGAACAACACCGCCGACTTTCACAACAGAAAAGATGACGCGACCGCCCGTAGTCTTTTCGAAAATATCAAGCACACGTTCACGCAGACGCCAACAATGCATGAACAAGCTCTCATATCCAAAGGCATCTGCTGCGAGGCCGAGCCATAAAATATGCGAGTGGATACGCGACAGTTCGTGCCAAATTACACGAAGATACTGACCACGCTCCGGCACCTCAACGCCCATTAAGCGCTCAACAGTCTCAGCATAGCCATAAGAATGACCAAAGGCACAAATGCCGCAAATACGCTCAGCTACATAAATAAATTGATTGTAGTCGCGTGTTTCAACGAGCTTCTCTAAGCCACGATGAACAAATCCAATTTGCGGAATGGCCTCAATAACCTTCTCGTCTTCAACAACAAGATCAAGATGAAGCGGTTCGGGTAATACTGGATGCTGCGGACCGAAAGGAATGATTGTTGCTTTTCCCATACTAGGCTCCTTCCCCATCACGTGCAGCTTCTTTTTTTGCTTTTGTTGCCATTGCAGCGCGAACCTTAGCAGCTTTTTCAGGATCCATACCTGCAAGCTTTGCCTCAAGATCGTCGTCTGCAGTATGCGCGCTTGTTACAGCTTGAGGTTTGCCCTGCTCAGGTGTAGCCCCCTCTTTTGATGCTTTTTCTTTTGCTGCTTTCGCTTCAGCAATTTTGCGTGCTTTTTCACGAGCAGCTTTTTGTTCAGGCGAAATGACGGTCATTGGCTCTTTTTGAGCTAGTGCGTAGAAATTACCACCGAAATCAATAGCAATTCCTTCAATATTGACGCCAAAAAGATCATGCACTTCGTTTTCAAACACAAAAGCGGCTAAGAAATTATTGGTAATGCTCGGAACTACTTGATCTTTGGTAACACCTTTTATTTCAGAATTTACCAGTAGGCCATCTTTCATAAAAGAATAAATAAGATCAATGCCCATATCAGTATTAACGGCTAGCAACTGCACAAAACGCCAACCATCAGCTTTTCGCTGATTGCTTAGCTCTGGTAATTCCTGAAGCGCAAGAGTGGTGAACTCAGTGGCGAACCCCATAGCGTTACGCTCCTTTCTTCTGCGCTTTGAGCGCTTTTGATTTTTCATCCAAGATAGCTAAGCCTTGCACAACTGCATCAATAATGGCTTCAGGACGAACAGCACAACCTGGAGCATAGACATCTACAGGAATAGCTTTATCTACACCACCAATAACGTTATAGCAATCATGGAAAATACCAGCTGAACAAGCACAAATACCGCAGGCAATAACAACTTTAGGTTCAACCATCTGATTGTAAATCTCTTGCACAACAGAAATGTTTTGCTCGTTAATTGAGCCGGTTACCAAAAAGATATCAGCATGTTTGGGGTTTCCGGTATTAATGATACCGAAACGCTCAACATCATATCCAGGACAAAGTGCAGCCAATACTTCAATATCGCATCCGTTGCAACTTGATCCATCGTAATGAATCACCCAGGGAGATTTTGTCGCATAACTCATTGTGCACCTCCTTTACAGGTATGCCAAAAAGGCAATATTAATGCCACCAGCAACAAGAGCCACAACCCACGCAGAGGTAAGCATGGTTTGCCACTTTACGCGAGCGAAGTTGTTATCAATCCAGATTTCGAAGAAATAGACTACGGCAACAACAACTAACGCCAAAATAATGGATGCCGGATTTCCCCAAATAAAGAAGAGCGCCACCCATAGCATAAACAGAATGTTCTCACACCAATGCATAACTTCAACAAGAGCAAGTGTCTTGCCACTCATTTCAGTGGTAACACCCTTCACGATTTCTTGATGCGCATGATGCGAATACGACAAGTCAAAGGGAGACTTGCGCAGTTTGATAGTCAAAACGAACAAGAAACCTAAAAAGACAAGCCAAATATTGGTAATGACGGGCATTTCAAGATGGGTTACGACGCGTACATCAAAACTACCAAGTCCCAAAATAGCCTGCACTGACATGAAAAAAGCAACTGCCATAAAGAGCACCATGGGTTCATATGACATAACCTGCATCGTTTCACGCGAAGCACCAATCTGCGCATAAGGAGAGGCCGTGCAATATGCAGCAAGAATGAAGAATAAGGCACCAAGCGTCAGTACAAAAATGCACATAAGCAAATTGCCACCCGAAACAAAGATACCACCCGCGATAAGCGTAAAGACAAGAGCGCAGATGACATACACTCGTTCCGAACCGTTAATGGCCACATCATCTTTTTCAATAAGCTTTCGCACATCATAGTAAGGCTGAAGGATTGGTGGTCCAACACGACCTTGCATGCGTGCTGAAATCTTGCGGTCAAGACCCGCTAATAAGCAACCCAAAACCGGTGCTAAAAGAGCAAAGATGAGGGTGCCAATAAGAACTGCAAGAATCGACATAGTTCATACACCCTTTCTAAAAGACTACTGCCGAGCCAAAGGCGCTAATAATGATGGCCGCAACAATAATGATGCCGCAAACCCATTCACCGACAGGGCGAATACGCGCCTCGCCAAAAATGCCTTCAAGATACCAGTTGCGAAGCGTAGCTTCAGTAGTACCAGAAAGCGAGTTCTTGAATACACGTTGCTCATTGTCGGCACTATAGCCAGCAAGATACACTTGAGCTTTTTTAGACTTACTGGCTTTACCGACACCGGCGAACAAGACCACAATCACCACGATTGCAAGCAAAGCTGCAAGGATCTGGTTTTCAAACTGGATATCTACTCCACCCATGCCATATACGCTATAAACATAAGGGCTTACAACTGCTTGAGAGATAAGCGGTAAGCAGGCACAAGACAGAATTGCCAATACAACCATGAGCAAAAGCGAACCCCACTCAGATTTGTGAACAGAAAGCTCAACGTTGTCAGGCTCTGCAGCAATGGCGGAGAGTTTGCCCAGCCATTTTCCCCAGAAAAAGAAGGTTGCAGCAGATCCAAAGGCAAGCATCATAATGAGTGCAACTTGACGCATCTCAACAAATGATACGAGTGTTGCCCACTTCGCAATAAGCATTCCAAATGGCGCAATAAACATCACCATAATGCCAAGCATCATAAAGCGAGCTAGCTTGGGCATACGTTGGAAGAGCTGATCCATGTCTTCAATATTGCGAGAACCAATGTGATGTTCTGCTGTGCCCACACACAAGAAGAGCAGAGACTTTGCAATAGCATGGAACAAAATGAGGAAGCAAGCTGCCCATACAGCCTCTGGAGTACCAACACCCGCACAAGCAACAATCAAACCAAGGTTTGCAATTGTTGAGTAAGCCAGCACGCGTTTCGCATTGCTTTGCGAAATTGCCATGAAAGAGCACAAAACGAAAGTAATACCGCCAACCAAAACAACCATTACCGAAGGAATAGTTGACAAGAAGAAGATAGGCGCAAGTTTGATAAGCAAAAAGACGCCCGCTTTAACCATGGTTGATGAATGAAGCAATGCACTGGTAGGTGTAGGAGCAACCATTGCACCCAAAAGCCATGTATGAAATGGCATTTGAGCAGCTTTAGTAATACCAGCAAGAGCAAGTGCGCATGCTGGTAATGCAACCATCTCAGGATACAAAATGCCAATCTGGAGAAACTCCAACAATGACAAGGTACCCATCTGAATTGCCATAACATAAAGCGCCACCAAAAAGCCAATTCCACCAATGAGATTCATGACGATCTGACGAAATGCGTTATTAAGAGCTTCTTCGGTACGCGTATAGCCAATAAGCAAAAACGAGCATACTGTTGTAACTTCCCAACCAGTAAACATCCACATCATGTTATTGCTGAAGATAATGACAAACATGGCTGAGAGGAAGACAAACATCAATGCGAAGAATGTTGGTCTGCGATCAGGAGCGTCTTCAGGCTCATGAGCTTGAAAATCTTCCATGTAGCCTAACGCATATACACAAATACCTGAACCAACAATGCCAATGATGAACGCCATCAGCAAAGACAAAGAGTCAAGATAGAGACATTCGGTTACTTCCACACTATGAGCAAATACCAACTCAAAGATAAGGGAACCTACTACTTGGACGGCAGCTAAGACACATGCAAGCATGTTTTTATACTTTATGCCGAACCAAAGAATGACTGCAGCAATTGCAACACCAAGCACCATGCAAATAATGTCCACCACCAACGGAGAGGTCATTGGAATTGAATCCCAATGATCAACGCCGAGGTTTGCGGCAACCAATACTAGTGATGCAAGACCAATGACAATTGCCGAAGCAACCACGATCACGTTTCTCGCCTGATTGTTGCGAATTACAAGCAATACTGCAGCAACAACGAGCGGGAAAAGGATCAGGAACCAAAGCATGCCAAGCGTAGCCACGCGCTTTCCTCCTTGCCTTTTGACGTCCCATTAATAAGAAAATGGCAAAAGCCATTAGCTGAACTCTACCAACATAAGGTCTCATAACAGAGCAAACGACGCAGATCAGGAGCTATTGTTCGGTAAAGGGAAAGTTATGCAGCAGCACTTATACGCCTTAATCGGCGCAGTTCCACGAGCAAAAACACACTAACTATCAGCACTGATGTGATATCGGATATAGATGCTGCAAACCAAACACTCTCAAGCGGAGAGAGTGGCGTAAAGAGCGGCAAGATTTGCGGACAAAAAATAAGGAGTGGAATGAGGAAGAGAATTTGTCTCGTGAGAGTCAAGATAGTTGCCTTAAACGCTTGGCCTGTGGCATTGAAGTAATTCGAGCCAATGCTTTGGATGGAGAGAATCGGGACAAAGATTAAGAACAGAACAAGAGCCCAAGCTGCTTCTTTTCGATATTGCACCGGGAGAGAGAATAGGTTTGCATACATATCTGGAGCAAGTAATACGCTCAACCAAATAGGAACAGTAATTGCGGCAGCTAAAAGCATCGCCTGCCACACAACACGTTTCATACGATCGAATTTTTTCGCTCCGTAGTTGTATCCAATAATTGGTTGAGCTCCTGAAGCGATACCCACCATCGGCATAAAAGTAAACATTCCTACCGCTGAAAGTACACGCATAATAGCTAGCGCGCCATCTATGCCTACCGGATCAGCTGCTCCATAGGTTACTAACAAGTTGTTCTCAAGCGCGGAAGACACTGCAAAACCCAATTCCATAATGGCAGGAGCAATACCCATAACACAGATACGTCCCGCCAACGGTGCACGTAAATGAAGAGTTTCTTTGCGCAGTGGCATGGGAGACTTTTTCTTGAGGAAGAATTGCATTACAAAGATGGACGACAATATCCACGAGCAGACAGTAGCTAGACCTGCACCTGCCATTTGAGCATCAAGTACAACAATAAATAGATAACCAAAGACAACATTAGCAGCTGTTCCAATAAGCATCGACCCTAGTGCACGATTAGGATAACCAGCCGTTCTAATGAAGTTATTCATGCCAAACGCAATGAATTGAAACGGACATCCCGCAATCAAGATTGTAGTAAATGAGCGCGCAAGCGGAAGAACTTCTCCTTCTGCGCCAGACAAAACTAAAACAGGAGACAGAAGTGTTGCACCAATAATCCATACAACAACCGATACAAGCATCAGAAGTATAAAGCTTGCTCCTAAAACACGACGTGCTTCTTCTTGCTTGCCCTCCCCTAGTCTGATGGCCATCAGTGCATTTCCACCAACGCCAATAAGCATTGCAAGCGCTGTCATGGCAGTCATGAGCGGATTTGCTACCGTAGTTGCCGCTAATCCATCGGCTCCCACAGCATGACCAACATAAACTGCATCAATAACGTTGTAGAGCATCTGAACAACAACGCCAACAACGGCGGGTATAGAAAACTCGAGGAGCAATTTAAAAGTGCTCCCTTGCCCCATGCGATCTACTTTTTCCTCAGCTCTTTTACGAATTTCATCAGCTTCGCGAGCTTCAGAGCCTTCCAAGTAAGCATCGTCTATGGCTTCGATTATCTCTTGTGATTGTTGGTCTGCTTTATTCATAAGCCATAGTATAACAAAGCGACCCGGCGGCGTTTGTTCAGCTCACCGGGTCGCGAAGTATGGACGCTTTGCGCGAAGTATATAAGTTACCGTATACCCGTTAGGAGGTTCGCACAAAGATCCTTATCGTGGTTAATAGCGATAGATTGCAGCAACTGCACAGCCATCAGGCATCTGCTCTTCAGGCAATACTATGATCTGTGCACCTTGAAGGAGTGCCGCTTGACCAAGCTCATCAACAAGATCAGGACTTGCAGGGTCAAATTCTTTGTCATCCTGAGGATCAGTTGCGCTATCAAGTGTCACCGTACCAGTTGCTCCATCAAAGGATCCAGGCAATACCTTTCCCTTTTGCATAAAGAGCGTTCCAACTTTTTTATCGAAAAGCGCTTGACCAATCTGAACAGGATCGCTGCTTCCTTTACCCTGTGAAGCTTCGTATGAATACTGTTCAAGAAGCTTTTTGATGTCCTGCTCTCGATAGTCTTCCATCAAGCCCACGGCATCTTTTAAAAGTTCAGGATAGCTTAGTGAACCCGGATCTTTTTCGATACCTTTGTCTAAAACATCGTGAATAGTGCAAATGCGACGGAATTCTGTTTGATGTTCTGGAAGGCATACAAGAATTACTGGTGTTGGGTCATGTTTTTTGAAGGTGTCGTTAACCGCTTTATTAACATAACGGAAGAATTTTTCGCCCTCTTCTTTTTTAACGTCATTGCGAGATAACCACCCATGATATGGGCTCTTATGGCCTTCAAGCGTCTCATAATCAAGTGCGCCTTCATGCCCATCATAGTCTTCAAACAATTCCGAAAACTCATCATGAACCGATTGAGGCATAGGCATACGACGCAGTGAAGATTGGTCGCCCTCAACAAACCCAAAGCGGTCATTTGAAAGCATCAGCAGGTAATAGCGCATACCATGCTCAAACGCACGGAACAACGGTTTCATGAAGAACTGGTCAGATACTGTCACAAAGCCTTTGTTCGGGATATCAATATCAAGTTGATATACAAAAACTGCGGTGTTACTGATCAAGAAGGCAATTGCTGATTTTGAGTTTTGCCATACAAACCAATCAGGATGAGCTTCAATAAAACGCATACGTTTTTCAATGCCTTCATACTGGCTTTTGTCAGAACACATACGTTCAAGGTTTTCCTGCGCTTCTTTAATGAGATCCTTCAGTTCAATACGATCCCAATCATTTCGACCGCCTTCACGATCTTCATGCTGAACCGGCAGATACAGCGAAACATAGGGTGGTTGAGCTGACTGATAAGGAGCATCAGTTAAATCATTTACAACATGGATGCTCTCAAAAATGGCGGCATCTTCTTTAGATAATGCGCGTTGACTCATAATAATTACCTCCTTAACGTGTGTACTTTCGTACATCCCCAGCATAAGTCTGAAAATGGAGGTAAAACACGCATGAGCATGCAGTGTCAGTGTTTCGTTGCCACTTTGCAAAGCAAGAGTTAGCTAACCACTAATCTATGAGCTCTAATCTTGAGGAATCAATCCTTGCAAAAGAGCAAAGAGCGCTTTGCAGCCAGCGTATATATCATTGAAGGTGGTTTCAAAATCTCCGGTGTACCACGGATCAGCCACATCAGTGTTACTACCAGTAAAGAGCATGAGTTTATGAACTGAGGCTTTCGTATCCGCTGGAAGTATCTTTGCAATATTTCGCATATTGGCATCATCCATGGCTACAATGAGATCCCATGAGAGACCATCTTGAGGACGAAGGCGACGCGCACGATGGTCACCACAGGCAATGTGATGCTGCTCAAGTACTCGCCTTGTACCCGGATGTACGCCATTACCAATTTCCTCACAACTGGTTGCGGCAGAATCAATGAAAAAATGCTCATCCTGTTTTTGTTGATGCACAAGATGCTTGAGAATGTATTCCGCCATAGGCGAGCGACAGATATTACCATGACACACAAAGAGGATACGAAAAGGTGAATTGGTATTCGTGTTCTGATTGTGATCATATTGGTACATATGCGCCTTCCCTCAAACTACGAATATAGCGTTCGCTTCTATGTTAACGGTACCATTAAAACCTTACAAAAGCGCATACCATTTACGGTCTTGTAACTTTTCTCTATGAAACATCACAACATATCAGATTAACCCAGTTCAGCATAAATTCTGTAATTCGTGAGAATAAAATACCGTATAACGTTTTAAGGCGCTAAATATTGTCGCATCCCGTATACTTTCGTGCTCAAGGGATCAGATGCACATTGTCGAAGAGAAAGTTGACTTATGCGCATAATATTTGCAATTCTCGGTTTATTCTTTTTTGGTCTTGGTGCGCTTGGTGCAGTACTACCCGTATTGCCAACGACACCTTTTTTGCTTCTTGCATCTTTTTTCTTTTTAAGAAGTTCAAAGCGACTTAATGATTGGTTTCTTCAAACCAAGCTTTACAAACGCTATCTTGCAAACTTTGTAGAAAACCGCGAAATGACATTGCGCACTAAACTACTCTGCTGCTCTCCCGGAGTAATTATTATGTCGGTGCTTGCGTTTATGCTGCCAATGATATGGGCAAAAGTCGCGCTTATTGCATTAGTAATATTCGAGCTTTGGTATTTTAAGACGCGCATCAAAACAATTCCCACTGATGTTGCCCGCGCACAAGGCGAAGCCCGCTTAAAGCAGAACGATCCTATCTCTTAATTCACAAGTGTGGAAGAGTTACAGAGAAGTAAAAAGAGGTCTGCACGTATTCATGCAGACCTCTTAAATTTCCTGGTCGGGTGGACAGGATTTGAACCTGCGACCCCTTGACCCCCAGTCAAGTGCGCTACCAAACTGCGCCACCACCCGATGCGTTTAAGCGGATTGCTTAAAACAGCACGGAATATATTAGCGGTAACACAAGCTCAATGCAAGCACGTTATGACAAAAATTCAAGCGACTTTGTTAAAATCGCATCCGCAAGATTAGCTTTACTCATCCGAGGAAGTGCTTCAATTTCTTCCTTATCCACAAACCACACTTCGTTATCATCCGTACCAAACGCCATACCTTCGCCCACTTGATTCGCTATGATCATATTCGCATGCTTTGAGATTAATTTCTTTTGCGCGTTTTCAAGAACTTGATCTGTTTCAGCAGCAAATCCGATAACTACGCGATTATCCTTCTTGGCGCCTAGCATCTCAAGAATGTCAGGATTTTCTACAAGTTCAATACCAGAAAGTCGCTCGTCATCACTACCCTTTTTGAGTTTATGATCCGCCGCTTGCGCTGGCTTCATATCTGCCACCGCAGCTGCAAAAATTCCGATGTCAGCATTTTCAAATGCTTCTTGCGCGGCAACAAGCATTTCGTCAGCAGTTTGTACATACACCATTGAAACCCCTTCAGGCGCCTGGAGTGAAACTGGTCCCGAAATAAGCGTTACATCAGCCCCTCGTGCTACTGCAGCACGTGCAATGGCATATCCTGTCTTGCCCGAAGAACGATTCGTGATGTAACGAACTGGATCAATTGGCTCAATAGTGGGCCCTGCGGTAATCATAATATGCTTTCCAGCAAGATCTCTCTTCACACCAAGCTGAGAAAGTGTTGCTGAAACAATATCATCTACATCTGCCAAACGCCCTTTACCTGTGTCTCCACAAGCTAGGTATCCGGTGCCCGCTTCAACAAAATGTACACCGCGTATTTCTAGCTTACCAATGTTGTATCTTGTTGCCGGATTTTCATACATATGTACATTCATAGCGGGCGCTATAATGAGCGGCGCTGTTGTGGCAAGGACCGTCGTTGAAAGCAAGTCATCTGCAATGCCATTTGCAACTTTTGCAAGCATATTTGCTGTACAAGGAGCCAAAAGCATTACGTCAGCTTCCTGAGCAAGTGAAATATGGTGGATAGGATCTGCGGGATCGTCAAACAAACCAACAGCGACAGGTTCATGCGTAAGGGCACGAAATGTTGTTGGGTCAACAAAGTGTGTTGCATGTTCGGTCATGACAACCTTAACCCGAACCCCTGCCTTTTGAAGTGCGCGAACAATCTCAGCTGATTTATAAGCAGCTATACAACCGGTGATACCCAAAACGACAGTCTTAGAGGGAACGGGGTTTTGGGTGTTGTTAAGGCTTGTAACAGCAGTATCCATTATTCCTCCGAAAGGTACGGTGCAAGTACCTGTGATAGCACCTGCACATGGGCCTTGCTTCTATCTAAGCAGGGTACATAATGAAAGCTATCTTCATCAATTGTTCTACCTGCTTGCAACATGTCATTGAAATACTGAGGTTTTAACTCATAGTCAATATCATAAAGCGTCTCAAGACAATCTACGGCAAAATTAGGACACACCATAAAGAGTCGAGCATTATCGTGTTCAGCAAGTCTTTTAAGAACGTCTTTGGTATAAGGTGAAACCCAGGTGCGAGATTTGTCGAATCTACATTGATATCCTATTGTCCACCTAACGCGATCAAGACCAAGCTCGTTTGCAATCAGAAGACTACTTGCTCCCGTTTGCAACTCATAAGTATCCCCTTTTTCGATATCAACAAGTGGTATTGAGTGATACGAAAAAAGAAGTTTATCGTTTGAATCCACCTCAAAACCAGCACGCTTAATGGAAGCTGCTATTGCGCGAATATAAACTGGGTTGTCGTGGTAATTATCTATAACTACACAAGGAATATCCCATTGAAGCTTCTCCAAAGCTTGATCAACATGATCGCGAACCGAACCTGTTGTAGATAATGCACTTTGCGGGTACAGCGGCAAAACGACAATTTTTTCGCATCCTGCGTCTCGTAAATATGCAAACTCATCAACAACAAATGGTTTTGAATAGTTCATAGCTACGCGAACAATAACAGGACGGCCTTCTTCATCATAATTTGATTGCAAACCACGCATCAATTTTTGATGCGCAATAGTAAAAGGGGAACCTTCATCCGTCCAAATTTTGGCATATTTCTTTGCAGAAGCTCGCCCGCGTTTAGGCAAAATAAAGAGATGTAATATGAACCACCACGCTAGCTTGGGCATGGGGCAAATTCGAGGATCAGACAAAAACCGAGCAAGGTATTTCCGCACGGCACGAGGTTTGGGAGCGTCTGGAGTACCCGTATTGACTAATAAAACGCCTACCATCTTTGTCTTTGACACAATCAATTCGCCTTCCCTTGGTTGCATTGGACCTAAGATAAGCTACGCTCCCTCATCCCTATGTCTTAAGTCCAACTTCAGATCATTGGTTTGACCTGATAGTAGCAAATATTTCATCTCCTGCTGGAGTTCTTCCTATACTTCGCGGCGCAAGCTCTTTAAGAATATGGGCTAAATCTTGCGGTAAATCGTCAACGAAATGAAGCTCTTCACCTGTTAGCGGATGGTCAAAAGTTAGCATAAATGAATGCAGAAACTGACGATCAAGACCAAGCTGGGCCGATACAGAACGCGGCATAGATGCAGTGTAGACCTGCTCCCCCACCAAAGGATGCTTCGTAAATTCCATGTGGACTCGTATCTGATGCGTGCGTCCGGTAAAGAGCTTGCAATCAATAAGGGTATACCCATCATCATGTGGGCCCGCATCAAAGCGTTCAAGTACTTTGAAAGTGGTAATTGCATCACGCGAAGAAGGACACTCTCTTACCGCCATCCGCTTACGATCTTTTTCGGATCGCGCAAGAGGGGCATCAATCATGCCAGTATCTTGGGTGATTATGCCATGAACCAGCGCCAAGTAACGTCTATCAACCAACCGGTCTTTAATTGCCTCCATAAGCACAAGACCAGCAGTATCAGATTTCGCAGCAAGCATTAAACCGGTAGTATCTTGGTCTAGCCTATGAACAATACCGAGGCGATCGTCTTCACCTTGCACATTACAGAGATGGTCAGCTCCACAATGATAAATGAGAGCATTAACGAGTGTTCCGCTTTCATGATCTGCGCTGGGATGGCAAACCAAACCTTTTTGCTTAGAAAGAACGATCAAGTCGTCATCTTCATAGCGAATATCAAGGGGGATATGCTCACCAAGCAATGTGGCTATCTGTTGGGTATCGGGTAGTTCATAGACAATAAGATCACCCGATGAAACCTGATGCTTTTTTGGCTTGACCTGACCATTTACAAATACGCAGCCTTCGTAAATGGCTTTTGCGCTTGCCGATCGTGAAGGATAGCAACCTCGCTCAGCCAAAAGAGCATCCAAGCGCATAGACTCATCAAATTCGGTTGCGGTATAACTCAGCAAGCGCGACATTAGCGCTCCTGAGAAAGATGATCTTCGCGGTTTTCGTCAGCAGGTGCTTCCAAGTTTTGTGAATCTTTGCCAAAGGATACAAAAAGGCCAACAAGAAAGATGACGAAACCACAAGTTACACCTATATCGGCAATGTTAAAAACAGGGAAATTTATGAAAGTTGTTTCAATAAAATCAATCACATAGCCTTGAAAAAAGCGATCTATAGCATTTCCTAAACCGCCAGAAACCACCAGGCCAATACCGATAACTTGAAACCAATTGATATAGCGAATATTCGCAAAAAGATAAATGGTAAGAGCTGCGCAAACCACAAGCGACATAATGCCAAGAGCAATGGTTGAATCGCCAAAAAGACCCCATGCCATACCAGTATTATGGACAAGCCTAAACCTAAAGATCCCCGCAAAAGGCCCAGCTATGACTGAGCCTAGCTCGAATGAGTTGAAGTAGGCTTTGGTTATAAGATCAAATACGAGCCACGCAAGAACAATCGCGCTAAATACTATGCCAATTTTTTTGCGGTTGTTAAAACGCGGCTCGTGAGATGATTGCATTACGATCGGTTACTCCTCTGTTGCTTGATATCCAATTTCGTCGAGAACCAATGCGCACCGTTCGCAAACATCAGGATGTTGAGCTTGCGTACCAAGTTTGCGATAGTTCCAACAACGAGGGCATTTTTCGCCATGAGCATGCTCTACCGTGCAAGCAACCTCTTCTCCATCTTGTATCTGAACCTCAGAGACAATGAAGAGATCCTCAAGCAACGATGAATCCATAGCTGACAATAAAGCTTGAGTTGCTTCTGGAGCAGAAATAATAACGCAAGCCTCTTGACTCTTATTAATGAATTTAGCAGCACGCGCTTCCTCGAGTGCTTTCATGACAACTTCGCGAACCTCCAAAATGGCGGCAAAATTATCAACGACGCATTGCACATCACAAGGAGGAGCAGGAACAAAGTCGGAAACTTGAGGCCATCCTGCAAGCTGAACATTCTCTACACGATCCTGCTCTTTCATACCAGCCGGATAGTATTCCCAAACTTCATCGGTCGTAAATGACAGGATTGGCGCCATAATGCGGACGAGAACTTCCAAAATGTTTGCAAGCACGGTTTGTGCGGCGCGGCGACGCGATGAGTTGGGCGCTTCTGAATAAAGACGGTCTTTAATAACATCCATATAAAGCGACGAAAGCTCATTAACGAAGTCATACACCATACGATAGACCACATTGAACTTGCATGCATCATATGCCTCTTCAACGCCTTTGAGGAGTAGCACCGTTTTTGCCATCATGTACTGATCAAGCGGCTCCAGATCATCCCATGATGTAATTGCTTTGTCGTAACTAAAGTCTGCAAGACTACCGAGCAAGAAACGGAAGTTGTTTCTAAAACGTCTATAGGTATCTGACACCTGATCAAAGATAGTGAATGCTACGGCAACATCTTGTGAGTAATCGACACTTGAAACCCAAAGGCGCAAAACATCAGCACCATATTTGTTGATAACCTCTTCGGGATCAATGCCGTTACCGAGCGACTTAGACATCTTTCGGCCAGCTTCATCAACGGTGAATCCGCAGTGCATAACTGATCGGTAAGGTGGCTGTCCATAAGCACCCATAGAGGTCAGCAATGATGACTGGAACCACCCGCGATGCTGATCAGAACCCTCAAGATACATGTCAGCAGGGAAATGCAGCCCTTCAGCATCACGATGAATTAAAACGCTTGTGTGCGAAACACCGCTCTCCCACCAAACGTCCAAGATATCCTTTTCAGGAACAAGTTCAGTGCAGCCACAAACCTCACACTTGATGCCTCGAGGGAGATAATCGGCAGGTTTCTCAACAAACCATGCATCAGCACCCTTTTCATAGAAAAGCGAGATTACCGCATCAAACGTCTCTTCAGTAGCAACAGTATTGCCGCATTTTGCGCAAGTAAATACCGGGATCGGAACACCCCAGCTTCGTTGGCGAGAAATACACCAGTCAGGACGATCCGCCACCATAGAACCAATGCGGTTTTTCGCCCAAGCAGGATACCAAACAACATCCTGATCAATTGCACGCAACGAATTTTCGCGCAATGAGTTTTTATCCATAGCAACAAACCATTGATTAGTTGCTCTAAAAATCACAGGATTATGGCATCGCCAGCAATGAGGATAGCTATGGAGAATTTCTTTTTCCGCCACAAGCGTGCCTTGCTCACGAAGCCACTCAATAATTACAGGATTTGCCTCTTCGACATCAAGTCCAGCAAACGGACCAGCTTCATCAGTTAATACACCATTGTCATCAACGGGCATCAGGAGTGGCACATCAAATTCAAGCGCCACCAGATAGTCATCTTGACCATGTCCAGGCGCGGTATGGACAGCACCGGTACCAGAATCTAGGGTAACGTGGTCACCAAAAATTACAGTACCTTTAAGATCTTGGCGAATAGGACAGGTGTAAGCAAGCCCCGCCAATTCGCGTCCTTTTAAGGTTACAGGCTCTCCGTCTTCACCTACAACCATTTGATAATCTTGCCAGCCAGCCTGCTCAGCAACGGACTCAATGAGATCTTTAGCGAAAATCATGTTATAGCCATCAGCAACCACCATGGCATAATCAGCATCCGGAGCAAGAGAAATAGCAGTATTTGCCGGAAGGGTCCAAGGCGTTGTTGTCCAGATAACCATATAAGCTGTGCCAGTTGCACCTGCCGCTTCAAAGATGCCGGGCATAGTATCTAACTTGAAACGCACGAAGATTGAAGGCGACGTTTCATCTGAGTACTCAATTTCTGCTTCAGCCAGTGCGGTGTGACAATGCTTGCACCAATGGATAGGTTTGCGACCACGATATACCGATCCATCGAGATACATCTTTTTGAAAATCTCAACATTACCAGCTTCGTAATTTGGGAGGTAAGTTAAATAGGGATTGTCCCAATCTGCGTTTACTCCAAGACGCTTGAAGCCATCTCGCTGAATGTCTACATATTTCTCAGCCCACTCTCGGCAAAGGCGACGCAATGTTGGCTGATCAATGCTTGCCATCTTGTCTGGTCCAAGCGTAACTTCAACCATATGCTCGATAGGCTGCCCGTGACAATCCCATCCAGGAACATAGGGCGTAAAGAAGCCACGTTGCGCATGAGATTTATTGACAAAGTCTTTGAGGATTTTATTGAATGAGTGTCCGATGTGAATTGGGCCGTTTGCGTATGGAGGACCATCATGAAGCACAAAAGGCTTACCATCTCGATTCTTTTCAAGAACCTGATCGTAAATTCGCTCTTCTTCCCACTTTTGCAAACGCTTCGGTTCGTTCTCAGGCAAATTTCCTCTCATAGGGAAATCTGTTTGGGGCAATATCATGGTGTCTTTATAGCTTTTTGCCACGACGCTACTACCTTCCCACTCTATAAACGTGCGCACCTTTTGCGCATAGTTAACGTGTAACTTACCTAGTATATAAGAACCTTCAAATTCTTACAGCGAACTTAGCCAATTTTCGGAGTGAGGACGAATTTGACACATTAGTATAAAGCGTATTTGCTGTGTATCACGAGGAAATCATCAGCTATACTTTTCCTCAGGAAAACGAGCAGAATTTTCCATTTTTTGAAAGGAAACTCCGTGGCTATTGATTTTGAAATTGTAACCGACTCTTGTTGCAACCTTACCGACGCAATGATTGATGAGTTTAATTTGCACATCTTACCGCTAACGTTTATGGCAGAAGGAGAAGATGAGATCTTTCAAAGTTATTTAAAAGGAGAAAAGTCTGATCTCAAACGCTTCTATACCATGATGCGTGATGGGAAGGTATTTCGTACTTCTCTTCCCAACATGCACGATTCAGAGAAATTGCTTCGTTCACTATTGGAACAAGGCAAAGATATTCTCTACGTTGGTTTTTCTTCAGGTTTATCTGGCACTTTTGAGGCGGTTAATCTTATTTGTGAACGTTTGTCGGCCGAGTTCCCTGATCGAACAATACTCACTGTTGACACACTTGCAGCATCTGGTGGTCAAGGTCTGCTTATCTATCACGCTTACAAAAAAGCAGAAGCTGGGGAAACAATCAAACAAGTTCATGAGTGGCTTGAACAGAACAAACTTAACTTAGCTCATTGGTTTACCGTAGACGATCTAATGTTTCTATATCGTGGCGGTCGCGTTTCACGTACAAGTGCTTGGGCTGGCACAATGCTTAACATTAAACCTGTTATGCACGTTGATAACGAGGGTCACCTTATTCCCCTTGAAAAAGTACGCGGACGTAAAAAATCACTGAATGCTTTGGTTGACCACATGGAAAAGAGCGCTTTGGCACCTATTGATGAGCAAATGGTGTTTATTACACATGGTGATTGCTATGAAGATGCCGAATATGTTGCCAATCTCATTAAAGAGCGCTTTGGCGTAAAAGAAGTAGTGATCAACTATGTTGATCCTGTTATTGGAGCACACTCAGGACCTGGTACTATGGCTCTCTTCTTTTTAGCCGACAAGCGTTAAGGTAAATCTGATCTAAGAGTTCCTCTTTAATAACTATTATCTTGAGAGCCTTTGCTTACCTAGCAAGGGTTCTCTTATTTATAATCAGCAACATTTTTTGAAGATGATCCAGTGGTATTTTGATAGGAACGTATCTCACTTCCGAATTGCACGGATGTGTCGCCGAATCGGTCTCTTATTGAATCTGTAGCATCAAGCAATTTCTTACGCTTTGTTGGTTCAGCTATAAGAGGCTCAAAGTCTTCATGGTTATTAGTTTGATTGTCTTCAATCTCAAACAAAGATAGTTGCTCAGTAGATTCAGGGGGTTCATCAAACCCGGTCATTGCAACCCCAACAAGTCGAACAGGCATACCTTCATGCCAAATATCACGAAGCATTTTATATAGCTTTGGAATAAACTCTAAGTCATCATTACTGGGCGCGGCAAGCGTAGTTTGGATTGAACGAACTGTTCTATCTCCATAACGAATACGAAGTGCGAGAGTTGATCCTTTTAAATTCTTCTTGCGAAGCCTCCTGCCAACCTTTGATGCCATGGTGGCAATAGCTGCCTCAACTTCATGCGCTTTTGTGAGGTCTTTAGCAAAAGAAGTTTCGTTTGAAACTGATTTGATGCTTTCATCGGTTACGATGCCTGAATCATCGCCACCATTTGCGCGAATGTGCATAACACTACCCGCTTTACCAAACATACGCTCAATTTCATGGCGAGGTGTTTGTGCAAGCTGACCGAGTGTGGTTATGCCCACTTTTTTGAGCTTTGTTTCAGCAGAAGGCCCTATACCACTCAAAGCACGCACCGGCAAAGGAGATAGAAAGTCATTTTCTGTCCCAGGATATACGATGGTCAATCCGCGTGGTTTATCCATCTCAGAGGCAATTTTTGCAATCGTTTTTGATGATCCAATACCAATAGAGCATGTCACACCAAGGTCCTCTACTCGTTGCTGAATCCTCATAGCAATTTGAATAGGATGTTCTGTATTAACTTTTGTTGGAGTGACATCCAGAAATGCTTCATCAATACTTACTTGTTGTACATAAGGTGTCTCGTCACTTAGTATCTTTATTATCTGGTTTGACATCTCACGGTATCGATCAAAATGTCCATGAGTCCAGATTGCTTGTGGACACAATCGTTTTGCCTGAGACGAAGGCATTGCACTATGAACTCCAAATACACGAGCTTCGTATGAAGCAGTGGACACAACACCACGCTTGTCGGGATCTCCACCTACGATAACTGGTTTACCCCTCCAATCAGGATGATCTCTTTGTTCCACCGAAGCAAAGAAAGCATCCAAATCAACGAGAAGTATGGCTTTCCCAGTCCAAGGAATAGCATGAAATGCACTTTGTGAAGACGATTTGTTCATACTCTACTATCTAGTGCTATGCGTAGCTATTCCACTACTTCCAAAACCACCTGTTCCCCGTACAGAATCTTCCAAATAATCTACGGGACTATAGCTAATGCGGGGAGTTTGCATGATTGCAAGTTGAGCAATACGATCACCAGGATTGATAGTAAATGCATTGTTTGGGTCCAAGTTAATAAGCGATACACATATCTCGCCGCGATAATTACTGTCAATTAATCCAGGTGCATTAAGGACAGTCACACCATGTTTGCTTGCAAGACCGCTTCGCGGTAGGACAAAACCACCATAACCAGCTGGAATAGCAAGCGAAAAGCCACATGGAATAAGCGCACGCTCAAACGGCTTCAAGGTATATGTGACAGTTGAGCATATATCAGTTGCAGCATCACCTTCATATGCATACCTTGGCATTGACACCTGATCATTTAGAAGCTTTATGGGTACAATTACTGATCCTTGGTTTTGCAACATATTCATAGTGAGCTTTCATAATATAAGCGCTAAATATTGCGCATCGCTTCAAGCGCATTTGAGAATTCTTCAATATTTTGAAAATCTTTATACACGCTTGCAAAACGGACATAAGCAACATCATCAAGATGAGCTAAGCGAATTAATGCCATATCCCCAAGCTCTTTTGAGCCTATTTCATTTCTCATAGTATTACGCAACTCAGCCTCAATGCTATCAATGAGAGCCGCTAGTTGATCTGGATTAACTGGTCTTTTTGCGCAAGCAATCAATAAGCCACGTAAAAGTTTCTGGCGATCATAAACCTCAGATGACCCATCGGTTTTAATAACAATAAGAGGAGTATCGCCTAGGCGCTCATAAGTAGTAAAGCGTCTTCCGCACTCTAAACATTCTCGACGTCTTCTAATGGCTGTATCTTCTTCAGCTGGACGCGAATCAACAACTTTTGATTCAGGGTTTCCGCAAGATGGGCAACGCATGGCACTCCTTAGTATTGGTTAGCGTACAGACTAGCATATATGTATGCTTTTATGATTATTAGTACAACTAAAAGAACTAATATTAGTAGTCAGTAGCAACACAAAACGGAGTAAAAAATCAAATTAGTAAGACACTTCCTTATGCGATAAATGCCGCACCAAATAAGACAGCCATGCTTAAAATGCTGAGTATAATTGCACCTCGTTTATCAATATGGTTAAACCCATATCCTTCAGTAGTTCCGTAACGCAAAGCTTGATACATCTCTGAATCATAAACACACTCACTTAACGACATATACCGCGAGTGTACGCAAGATCCATACAAAGTATCTAAATGAGCTGCTGTACTTTTCTTCATTTTTCTCACCTTCTCTGCTTGCGCCGAACTTATGTTCGTATATAATAAAGCGAACAAAAGTTCATGTCAATGATTTTTCATACATTTGTTCGCTATTTGGAAAGGACAATCCTATGTCCGCAAAAGTCACTAAGCGTCAACAAGCAGTACTAAACTGCATTGAAGATTGCATCCGAGAAAAAGGATATGGTCCAACCGTCCGTGAAGTTTGCTCGGCACTTGGCCTCTCATCCCCTTCTACTGTGCATGTACATCTCAATGCACTTGAAAGTAAAGGACTCATAAAACGAGATCCGCTTAAATCACGCTCTATTGTCTTGACATATCCTCTTGATGAGGAAGAAGCTCAAGAAGAGGTGTCTGTTCCTTCATTTAGTAAGATTATTGATGTTCCTCTTATTGGAGATGTAGCTGCCGGTACCCCTATACTTGCTGAGGAAAATGTTCGCGACACCATCTCGTTACCAGTAGACATCGTTGGTGATAGTGCTTCTTTTATGCTTTCAGTTCACGGCGAGAGCATGATTGAAGCAGGTATTAATGATGGTGATTATGTTGTAGTGAAATCACAACCAGTTGCCAACAATGGTGACATTGTAGTGGCTATGATTGATGACGGTGCAACGGTGAAACGTTTCTATAAAGAACAGAATTACATCAGACTTCAGCCTGAAAACTCAAGTATGGAACCCATAATCACTACTGATTGTACTATTGCAGGAAAGGTTGTTGCGGTATTCAGGCGCCTCTAATAGCGTTTAAGCATTGTCTTGACCAACGCAATACTCTTCAAAAAGATTCAAATAAACGGAACCCACAAAAACGGTAAGGTGGGTTCCGTCTTCTTTATGCGTCTCGCTTACAATTCGACAACGCTCATGTGCCAACGAAACCAAATCGCCTCTGTTATAGGGTAAAACCACTTCAAGCTTCTTATCTTGAGCAGCAGCCACTTGGGCAATGTAGGAAATCAGTTCTTCGGTGCCAAATCCTGTTTGAGCAGATACGAAAAGCGCATGCGGATAACGCGACTTAAGACCTATCAAGGTATCGTCTTCAAGAAGATCGCATTTATTAAAGAGCAATACGCGCGATATATCCTGCGCCCCAATCTGTTCAAAAACCTCTTCAACCGCTTGAATCTGCTCAATAAACTCACCTGATGAAGCATCTACAACCTGCAATATGAGATTAGCTCCTACAATCTCATCGAGCGTAGATTTAAAAGCTTCAATAAGGGTTGTCGGAAGTTTCTGAATAAATCCAACGGTATCGGTAAGCGTGATCTCCCTACCCTCGGGTAAGACATATCGTCGCGTTGTAGAATCAAGCGTAGCAAACAATTTGTCATACGCTAAAACATCAGCTTCGGTTAAGTAATTAAGTAAACTTGATTTACCTGCATTTGTATAACCCGCAAGAGCTACTTTAAATATGCCACTATCATATCTACTTTCGCGTTGAACCGACCTTACTTCAGCTAAATGTGCTAACTCTCGCTTGATAGAAGTAATCCGCTTGCGAACCATGCGACGGTCAACTTCAAGCTGACTTTCGCCTTCGCCAAAACGCGAACCAACACCGCCACCCATACGGTTCGATGCAAGATGTGCCCACATACCTCGCAAACGCGGCAAAAGGTATTGGTTTTGCGCAAGGCGAACCTGCAAACGACCTTCTTTTGTAGTAGCG
The DNA here is from genome assembly GCF_943193125.1 of Adlercreutzia agrestimuris. Taxonomy (GTDB): domain Bacteria; phylum Actinomycetota; class Coriobacteriia; order Coriobacteriales; family Eggerthellaceae; genus Xiamenia; species Xiamenia agrestimuris. The sequence continues at coordinate 128,725 of NZ_CALPCX010000003.1, read as the reverse complement.
TGCAGGGCAAAAATATCCAATATAAGCGCGGTTCTATCAATGATCTTAACCGGTTTTCCTACAACCTTTTCCAAATTCGCCTGTTGGGATGGGGTAAGTTCGTCATCGAAGATCACAACATCCGCACTTAAGCTGCGCGCTAAATCGGCAATTTCTTCCGCTTTCCCAGTGCCAACAAAAGTACGAGGATGAGGCGCTTCTAGCTTTTGCGAAGTTGATGCTACTACTTCAGCTCCCGCTGTTTGCGCCAAACGAGACAACTCTTCTAGCGAAGATTGAACATCCCATTTTGCACCAGGTCGTTCTACACCTACAACAATTGCGCGCTCCTTTGGTGCGGCAGTCACACAAAAAGAGTTTCTTTTAGAATCGGATCCATCTATTGACATGGCGTATCCTTGTCGTCTTTAGTTCCCAATCCCGAAGGTGTACTATGCGAAAGTATGTCCAACGACTGTGCGGTTAATTTTTTAAGATCAAACTTATCAGCATTGATCCAATGTATTCGTTTATCTTTACGAAACCATGTCCTTTGACGCTTAGCGTATCTATGCGTTGTAACCTTGATTAAATTAACCGCCTCATCAAGTGAAATCTCGCCATCAAGGTAACGCACTATTTCTTTGTATCCAATTGCTTGAGGTGCGGTAATGCCTTCACGAAGCCCTTTATTTAACAGATTCTGCACTTCATCCACTAAACCTTGAGAAAGCATCTGATCAACACGCTCATCAATTCTTTTGCGAAGTATGTCAGGATCAACCAAAAGCCCAATGAAATAAGCTGGAATTGCTTGAGGCAAGGTTTGAAGTTTACGCCGCTGATCAGCATAGCTCACGCCATCAGCATAAAGTTCGAATGCGCGCGAAATGCGCTTAGTGTCAGCAGGCGCAATTAAAGCAGCACTTTCACTGTCAATTTGGTTTAATTGATCCCAAAGAGCCTGAGAGCCGTAAGTTTTTGCATAAGCAAGACATGCTTCTCTAATTGGATTATCAACTTGCTCACCCTCGGGGAAATGATAATCATCAATTGCTGAACGAACATAAAAACCAGTTCCACCAGCCAGAACGACGCGCTTTCCCCTTGAATCAATATCTTCAAACGTCTGACGCGCGAAACTTTGAAACAATGCAGCAGAGTATGGCTCACCTGGCTCAATCAAGTCAAAACCATGGTGAGGAACAAGTCTATCTTGAGGAAGTAGCTTACCAGTACCAATATCCATACCAGTATATATTTGCATTGAGTCAGCGCTTACTACTTCACCCTGCAGTTGCAGGGCAAGTTCTTGAGCAAGTGCCGTTTTTCCCGAGGCAGTAGGACCTACTACACAAATGACTGGATGGCGAAGTGTCAAAGACTCACCACCTGGCCGCTGAGATACCATGTCTTTGCTTTATCAATATGCACCTTAAGAATTGTTCCTACTATATCCTCAATTGCAATGCCTTCCGGAAGCGGTGCGTGTACTGTTACGTTTTTAGGACTCTTTGCACAGATGAGATTTGCATCTCGCTTGGAAGCACCCTCCACAAGTACATCTATTGTCTTACCAAGATCTTTTTGGTTTTCTCTATAAGCTTGCTCTTGAACAAGCTCTACAAGCCTATCAAAGCGATCCTGGATAACTTCACGCGGAGTATCATCAACCATTGCAGCTGCAGGCGTACCTTCGCGTTTTGAATAGATAAAGGTGAACACCTGGGTATATCCAACCTCTTTTACCAGGTTGTAGGTATCCATGAAATCTTCTTCAGTTTCTCCAGGAAAACCAACAATAATGTCTGTTGATAAGGCAATTTCTGGGTTGATCTGACGAAGCTTTTTTACCAGCCCTAAATAGTGCTCTTTTGTGTATCTTCTATTCATGGCGTCCAATATACGATTTGAGCCAGACTGAACAGGAAGATGAAGCGCTGGCATGAGCGATGGTAACGTACCAAAGAGTGAGATAACTTCATCAGTGAGATCTTTTGGATGGCTAGTCGCGAAACGAAGTCGCTCAATACCGGTATCGTTTACAGAACGCAAAATGTCTGCAAAACGCGGTTCTCCATACAAGTCTCTTCCATATGAATTTACGTTTTGACCAAGTAGAGTAATTTCCTTTACCCCAGCATCAACGTATCGCTGAGCCTCTTGTTTGATGTCTTCAATAGTACGGGATTTTTCGCGACCGCGAACATAAGGAACAATACAGTAGGTACAAAAGTTATTACATCCAATAGTGATAGGCAACCAAGCTGCCCATTCGTGCTCGCGCGAAGTTGGAAGATCCGTCGGAAAAGACAACGAAGCCTCTTTAACTTCTACATGATGGCCGCCCTCTTCAAGCGTGTCTGTTATGAGTTGCGGAAGAGACGCAAGGTTATGCGTGCCAAAAACAATATCAAGGTGTGGAAGTGTCTCAATAAGCTTGTCGCCATCGCGTTGTCCAATGCAACCACCAACAGCAATAACACGCTTATTGAGAGGCGTTCCGTCTCTAAGCGGTATGTTTTTCATAGAAGCCACTTGACCATACAATCTCGTATCAGCAGCTTCTCGAACACAGCACGTCATAAAGACAACAACGTCTGCTTCCTCAATACTTTCAACCGCATAGGCTCCAAGTGCCTCAAGCATACCAGCAATACGCTCTGAGTCATGCTTATTCATTTGGCAGCCAAAAGTGTGAATGCAATAAGTAAGGTTATTAAGAGTATGTGTCATGATCTATTCGCTCGTATAAGTTTTTTATTGATTAGGCGAAGAATAATCAAGCGTGGTTCGATCTATGCCGTGCATATAGTGAGGCTCAACGGCAAAACGAATAGCAGTTCTGAATTCGCCATCAATAACAATATCAGCAAAAGAAGGAATACAGGCGACCTCAATACCAATTGGCGACAAAAAACCACGGGATATTGCAACTGCTTTTACCGCTTGATTAACTGCTCCGGCACCAACAGCTTGGATCTCAACACAGACACCATCTTTTATCATGCCTGCAATTGCACCAGCTACAGACGCAGGTGATGACTTAGATGATACCTTTAGGCATCCAACTGACGAATTTTGCTCGGAATCAAGCATATAAATCCTTCTTCGTTTCTAGTACTGGCTACGTTTCACAAATGTCAATTTGTGGGATTTTATGCAAATGCATTCGTAATTTTATAGGTTAACGCATCTTGACGCAACTCATATATAACACTAATGCGCTATTTAACCAGGTAATGACTATATTCCTGATACCAAAAGCTTAGAAAAAAGCAGCTGGATACTTTATCGAAGTTTTTCTATGGGAAGAGATATATGAAGCGTGTCTTTACGAATAGTGACTTTACAATCTACATCTTTCTCTAAATAATAATCGCGTGCTACCTCTTGAAAAGCCTCAAGTATTCTCTGTTTAAAGGCATCCATGTCGTCAGCAGCAATACGCAATCCACGCTCATCACGGTTAAGAGATGCATTTATATGATGCTCTTGAGTACGAGAGCTCGATGACAAAGATGAAGACGCATCCTGCAGCGCATCAATGGCATCTTCTCTCACGATATGAATTCGCTCCAATAGCGAGACTAAAGGAGTAATTTCGCCATCCAATATACGTCGAGCTGATCGAGACGACATCATGAGTCCCAGTGTTGAAGCTATTGATGCAAAATTCTCGGGATCAGAAGCAAGAGCAAGCCTATCGCAAATATCTAGTTCTGAAATACCAGAACTTAACACTCTTTCACGAGGAGATACTTTATCTAAACCTCGTTTATACAGAGTTGCCGCTATCTCAATGGGAGATCCAACATAAACATGGCACATTTTGCGTGACTCAAGAGCAAACTCACATGATGTTCTCATGATATTGCGAGGACCACGAACGCTTACTACACCAGTTTCACTTTTCAAAAACAGAGGAAATGTGGACTGATCAACCTTTTCAGAGAGCGAGGATAGATCGGTTTCGATATATAATGCACTACCCTTTTTTGGTTCAGCGCAGACAACATGAGCCTGTTTCGCATTTACCGCTATCGAATAAAGCGCCATTCCTCGTCCATGAACACCCCATTTATCCATATGAAAGGTGTCAAGCTTAGAAGTAACACGAGGCTCAAAAACACGTTCATGCATGGTTTCTGGAATTCCATCACCATCATCAAGCATAGTAATACGTCTTGTTTGTCCCTCGCGCGATACAGCTACATAAATGTTTTGAGCGGACGCATCACGGGCATTACGAAGCATCTCAATAACGATATCTTCAGTTGAACGAATATCTTGGGCGGCTTGCCTGCGTTCTGCCTCAGAAGATCGCAATCGTACAAAGCCATCTCCTAGGTCAGCTTCAACCCGGAGATGGCTTTGAGCACCAATATCTTCTAAGAAACGCTCAAGTTTCTCATCAGCCATATCTATTGGCCTTTACTTTGCAATACCCACAGCGCGGCTTTCGCGAATGACTACAACCTTCACTTGACCGGGATACTGCAATTCATTTTCTATACGTTGCGCAATGTCATGTGCTAGTACAGTTGTGGTTGCTTCATCAACCTGATCAGGCTCTACCATAACACGTACTTCGCGTCCTGCTTGAATTGCATAGGTGCGTTCAACACCCTTATATGAGTTGGCAATCTCTTCAAGTTTTTCTAGACGCTTGATATATGCATCAAGGGTTTCTTTGCGTGCGCCCGGACGAGCTGCCGAAATAGCATCTGCAGCTTGTACAAGCACCGCTAAGACACTTGATGGTTCCACATCGTTATGATGCGCTTCGATAGCATGTACGATATCTTGCTTTTCACCAAAACGTCGTGCCAAATCGGCACCAATTACTGCATGGCTTCCTTCAACCTCATGGTCTACGGCTTTACCTAAGTCGTGTAGCAACCCGGCACGTTTTGCTGGAACCGGATCTAGTCCAAGTTCAGATGCCATAACGCCGGCAAGATATGCAACTTCAAGAGAATGGTTTAAAACATTTTGACCATAAGATGTGCGGTAGCGCAATCTACCCAACGTACGAACAAGCTCAGGATGTAAATCATGAATACCAGTATCAAAGGTTGCCTGCTCACCTGCTTCTTGAACACGCTGATTTACAAACGCCTCTGCTTTGCTGAACATCTCCTCAATACGTGCGGGATGAATTCGACCATCTGCTACGAGGTTTTCCATAGTTACACGGCCAATTTCACGGCGTACGGGATCAAAGCAAGAGATAGTCACACACTCGGGCGTGTCATCAATAATGAGATTTGTGCCGGTGAGTTGCTCAAAAGAGCGAATATTACGCCCTTCCCTACCAATGATTCTACCCTTGAGGTCATCGGAAGGGATATGAATAGTAGATACCGTTGTTTCTGCAGTGTGATCTGCTGCAACACGCTGAATAGCAAGACTTAAGATTGAACGGGCACGTTTATCGGCTTCAAGCTTCGCACGATTCTCGGCATCACGAATGATTGCTGCAGATTCATGTGCAACTTCATCTTTCAGCGTATCAAGTAATTCTGCTTTAGCCTCTTCAGGAGTTAATCCAGCAACACGCTCAAGACGCACATTGACTTCTTGTTCACACTCAGCAAGATTCCGTTCACGTCTATCAAGTTGTCCTTGCATTGAGGAAATCTGATGCTCACGCGCATCAAGAGATTCAACGCGCCTATCAAGCGATTCTTCGCGCTGCAAAACACGATTCTCAGCAGCACGAACCTCACGTAGACGCTCTTTATTTTCAGCTTCCGCCTCTTGTTTCATTTTTAGGACTTCATCTTTTGCTTCAACGACCGCTTCACGGCGCATCGTTTCAGCTTGACGCTTGGCATCTGCCACCAAATTTTCTGCTTCTTCTGCAGCACGTTTGGATGATGCATTTACCACAAAACGAGTAATGATGAAGCCGAGGGCGACACCCACAATAGCTCCAACTACGAGCCAAATAACTTCAGGCATGGGAGTCCTCCTTTCGGTTTCTTTTGAAATATGTATACATCAATATAAGTAAACCCGGCAATAACCGGGCATGAGCAAACGCACGCAAGCGAGCCTTTATATAAAGATGTATATCTAAAAGCACCTACAGGTGCGTAAACTCAAGCTCTTAACATGATAAAGGTTGTAGTGAAATGACGAAACCCCTCGCGGCAAATTATCGGAAAAAGGCACGAGTGCAATCTATATAAATGGGCTTTACTTACGTTAACCCTTGAGAAGTTTATGCCCTACACTTAATTAATCAGCTCTCATGATCTTTCGCATATTTCCGTGCAACATCAGCAGCTACCGATACGGAAAATCCCTTTTGAATGAGTTTGCGATAAGCACTATTTCGAATATTTTTCGAATGTGGCGGTCGTTTTAAAAGCACGTCATATGCTCGTTCTCTTTCATCATACTCATCATGGTATTCTTCATACTCTTGCAAAGTTTCAACAGTATCCGGATCAACGCCAATATCCTCAAGCTCTCTTCGGATACTCTCAAGACCCTTATGCTGGTTAAGTCGAGATGACACAAGCATTTCGGCATAGCGACGATCATCAACGATACCGTAATCTATAGCGCGGCTTAGCGCACATTGCACAGTATCTTCTTCAAAACCATCACGAATCAAACGCTTACGCAAAAGCGCTGAAGCCTGCTCAGAATGATTAGCTAGTCGCACAATCTTTTGAAATGCCGCACGAGCACTCTTATTGTCTTTGTCCTCATCTTGCTTGCAACTAACATGCAAATCTTCTTTGCAGGTAGTGCAATTATTCTCACGCTGTCGCTGATACAAAGAGCTTGATGTTCTCGTCTGAGCAGGCGTAGATGACGTAGTATCAAACGAAACATCAGAAGCGCTCTCAATTTCTGCAATCCGCTTTCTGAGCGCTTCTAATGTTGGATTATTGAGCGACATTATTTCTTCTTCGGCTTAGCAACAGGATTGATTTGGTCAGCCTGCTCCGATGTACGAGTAATTACGGGAATCTCAAAAGCCTCCCGAACCTTAATCTCAATTTCATCACGTAAATCTGGGTTTTGCCTTAGTGTTTCTTTTGCAGCTTCGCGACCTTGACCAAGGCGCTCTTCACCATAGGTATACCAAGCACCACTTTTCTTAGCAACTCCAGCCTCAACGGCCATATCAATAATGCAACCTTCACGCGAAATACCTTCACCGTACATCAAGTCAAATTCTGCTTGCTTGAAAGGAGGAGCCACTTTGTTTTTAACAACCTTAGCACGTACACGGTTGCCTACTTGCTCTCCGTCCTTTTTGATAGCATCACAGCGGCGAATATCAATGCGTACACTTGCAAAGAACTTTAACGCGCGTCCACCCGTTGTAGTCTCTGGAGAACCAAACATTACACCAATTTTTTCGCGCAACTGGTTAATGAAAATACAAGTGGTATTTGATTTTGCAAGAGAGCCCGCAAGCTTGCGAAGCGCCTGTGACATCAAGCGCGCTTGTAAACCTACTGTTGTCTCTCCAATTTCACCTTCAATCTCAGCGCGTGGGACCAATGCGGCAACAGAGTCAACTACGACACAATCAATGGCACCACTGCGAACAAGCATGTCACAAATCTCTAAGCCTTGCTCCCCGGTGTCGGGTTGAGAAATGAGTACTTCATCAATATCTACTCCCAAGCGTGCAGCGTAAACTGGGTCGAGCGCATGCTCAGCATCAATAAATGCCACTACGCCGCCCATCGCTTGCGCCTCAGCAATGATTTGCAAAGCGAGTGTTGTTTTACCACTTGATTCTGGGCCGTATATTTCAACAATGCGTCCACGCGGAACGCCGCCAATTCCTAAAGCCGCGTCAAGAGGTAAGGCTCCTGTTGGAATTGCGTCTATATTTAAGCTTTGTCCAGCTTCACCAAATTTCATAATGGTGCCAGCGCCAAAACGCTTATCAATTTCATTTAAGGTGAGTTTAAGTGTCTCGTTTTTTTCGTTACTCATTACCATTCCTCTGAACGCGGATCACGTAATTCACAATCATGACAAGTTAGTATTATACGAACATTCGTTTGTGTGTCAAGCAATGTTATGATTGTTTGTATGGCTTATGCTACAGAACAATAGTGCATGAAATTACATGCAAACTTAAATTCTCTGTCACACATATTCGCAGTGAGCTTACGCAGTTTATATACGGATACAAAGTGCCTAGGTCGCAATAAGATGCAGCCTATAGACAGATTATCTTTTGTTCGTAATCTCATTATAAAGTCGCTCAAGCGCCTTTATAACAGTTTGTGTACGAACAGCCTCTCTATTGCCTTCAAAATGATCAACCCAGACATCAGCGCATTGCCCATTGCGTACTAATGCCATACAAACGGTTCCGACAGGATTATGAGGTTCTTCGCCACCAGGCCCTGCAATACCGGTTACCGCTACAGCAAGATCGCAATCAAGTTTTTGACAAGCACCCTTTGCCATTTCCTGAGCTGTTTGCGTGCTTACCACGCCGAAGGCATCAAGAGTATCTGAAGTAACATCCAAGCATGCCTCTTTGATTGAAGTTGCATAGCTGACAATTCCGCCTTTAACCACCGTAGAACTGCCTGCAATTTCTGTAAGCGTTGCACAAATTAAACCACCCGTAAGAGACTCAGCAGTCCCCAAACTTAATTGAGCCTCTTTTGCTGCATCTAAAACCTTCTCGGCAAGCTGCAAGCATGTCGTCTCTTCATCTTGCCGAGTTTGCTTACTGAGTCCAAGAAGATGTCTTGCTTTTACAATGTAGTCCATCATTGAGACAACTGTCAGCACAAGTGCGATAAGCATAACTAGCCAACTGACCAGCCACAATAAGTCATTAAAGGCGCTGCCTATACTTCCTACCATATGCGAATCTTTTATAGTAAAAAGCACAATAGCAATCATCTGAAAGACCGTCTTAAACTTCCCATACCAAGAAGCCGCAATAACAACACCTTCCGAAGCAGCCATCATGCGAACGCCTGAGACAATAAACTCTCGTGCCAAAATGATAAGAACAACCCAACTTGGCAAAGTTCCCAATTCCACCAGCGCCAAAAGTGCTGCAGTCACCAAAATCTTGTCTGCAAGAGGATCCATGAATTTGCCGAAATTAGTAACTTCATCACGACTGCGAGCAAGATACCCATCCAACCAGTCAGTACATGAGATCAGTACAAATATACCTGCTGCTATAAGACTCTTCTCATTATTGGCAATCTCGGGCAAATTGAACCATTCAGGCCACGGAGAAATGAGCGCAACTACAAAAACAGGAACCAAACAAATTCTGATCAGTGTCACAATATTCGCTGGCGTCCATAATTTTGATGTCATATGCGGGTCATGCTTTTGGGTCACGGCGCTATGCCCCTTCCATTTCATAAAGCAGAGTATCTTCTATAGTGACTGGGATTATTTCGCCAGGAATACCATTATCAACATATGTTACGCCATCAACTTCAGGCGCCTGACACTGAGCACGACCGTATAATTGACCGTCTTCCTCTGAGCCTTCAATGAGTACTTCAAATGTCTTCCCAATACGCTCAGCTACTTTGAGCGCACAAACATTGTCTGCTATATCGCGAAGTGTCTGGGCACGGTAGTTCTTCTCATCTTCTTCAATTTGATCAGGAAGATTGTAAGCCTTAGTTCCTTCTTCACGAGAATACGCAAAGACACCTACGTAATCAAAGTATCCTTCTTCAACAAAGCTGCAAAGATTCTCAAATTGTTCTTCCGTTTCACCAGGAAAACCGGCAATAAGCGTTGTTCGAAGAACAACATTGCTCACACGCTCTTTGATGTGGTTGATAAGTTCAATAAATTCTTCGTAAGATCCTCGACGATTCATTGCTTTTAGCAATGCAGGTTCAACATGCTGCAAGGGAATATCAAAATAGCTGCAGACATTACTATGTTGCTCTACTACCTCAAGCAGCTCATCAGTTATGCCTTCTGGCTGTATATACATGACGCGAAACCAGGTATGAGGAAAAGCTTTCGCCAGTTTATTAACAAGCCACGCGAGACTAAGTGGTTGCTCAAAATCACTCCCCCATCTCCCAGTATCTTGAGCAATGAGAACTATTTCTTTTACTCCCTGTTTAACAAGCTGCGATACTTCTTTTGAAATTGCTTCGTAAGTAAAGCTATGGTAGCGTCCGCGAATGAAAGGAATGGTGCAATAAGAACAAAACCTGTCACAACCATCAGAGATCTTTACATAAGCAAATACGCCAGGCGACATAAGTGCAAACTCATCTTGAGGCATTTCTTCTTTGGTAGTAAGAGGAACTCCTAATGCGTGCGCTACCACCTCTGCAATGTCATCTTCTTTAGAACAAGGTACAAAGGCGCATGCTTCAGTAAGTTCTTGAGCTAAATCATCACCATAGCGTGCAGGCATACAACCAGTCACAATAAGCGGAGCACCCGCATTGACGTTTTCATATCCCGCCGCCTCAAAGATAGCTTCAAGGCTCTCCTCGGTAGCACTTTGTATAAATGAACAAGTGTTAATAATTATTGCGTCAGCATTTTCCGGGTCATCCGTCAATGAAAAACCGCACGCACGCAGTCGTTGCTGCATATGTGCGGTATCCACTTCATTCTTTGCACAACCCAACGTTATGCACGCAATATGCGCGTCTGAAATGTGAGAAATCATAGAGATGTCAAAAGCTTTCCTTGAGGTTAGCGATAGTTAACATACTGCAAAGGTTGACCGTAATCTTGTCCCTTTAAGAATGCAATAACTTCTTGCAACGTGTCACGTGATGCAGAGCTTACACGAAGTTTGTCACCCTCAATTTGAACCTTTACCTTAAGCTTGGTTGCCTTAATATCTTTATTGATCTTGCTTGCGGTTTCTTTGTCAATGCCCTCAACAATAGTAGCAACTTGACGAACACTTTGTCCGGTTGCTGCTTGCGGATCCCCCCATTTCACAGCGGTTAAATCTATACCACGTTTAATGAGTTTTGAACCCATAACATCTATTACTTGACGGGCAACAAACTCAGCAGGAGCTGCAACAGTAATTGTGCCTTTAGCTTTATCAAGCGTAATCTCAGCACCTGAATCCTTCAGGTCATAACGCTGGGAAAGTTCCTTCTTTGCTTGCTGATAGGCGTTATCAACCTCTTGCATATCAACGCTCGACACTACATCGAAACTTGATTCTTTTGCCACGATATTATCCTTTCACAAAATAGATATTAGGCTTGCGCCACAGTATCTTGATATCCATTTACTTGCGAGGCGTCGCCATAACCAGACGCTGCATTCAGATCACCTGTACCCATGTCGTTTGAAACAGGGTTAGCTGTGTTGTCCCCGCCTGATGCCTGTGCACCAGCTGCATCAGAAACGCTGTTAGCTTGAGGCGCTACAGTACCGTCTCCTGAAGGAGCGGGGTTATTGTTATTCTGTGTACTATTTTGAGTATTATTCCCTGCGTTGGCGCCATTGGCTCCTGTGTTGTTCGTCGTATTCTGCGTAGCATCTTTAGGACGCTCCACGTTGGGATGTTCTTGATACCAAGACTCAAGATATGCATCAAAATCCACAATACACTCAGGAATACCATTAGCATCAACACTATCAAAAGATAGTGGTTTATCATCCATGGTTACCGTCACACCATCGGTTACATAAGTGGCTAAAGACCAAGTTCCATTTACATCAACACTTTGCTCAGATGGACCAGATAGCATTTCTTCAGTAATTTCACCATTATTAGTAATTACTACATAAGCATCTACACCACTAGCAACTGAATAGGTTACCTTTACTGAGGTTGGCGCGACCTCAGTAGGTGTTACTGGTGTCTGAGTATCTTCCGTTCCTTCACCACCGCCAGTTGTATCATCAATTCCTACAACGGGAACCTTTGGAGCATCAGCATCATCTGATCCATGGTTTCCAAATACCAAGAACAAAACAATGATAAGCAAGAGCGCTATAACACCGCATGCTATAAAAATCGGCAATTTAGATTGCAACATGCTTTGAACTTTAGGACCTGCGTAGAAATTGGTATATTGCGATGTTGGTAGCGCGGTATGTCTACTCTGATGAGTGCGTTCGCTGGAATAAAGCCTTCCTTGATAACCGCTTCTATCATAATCTTTATCATAATCGCGACGATCGTCATACATCATGCGTCCGAAAGCATTTTGACGAGGTGCACGCTCGGTTTGTTCTGTCTGAGCTTGCTCTCTTTTGCGCGAAAGGCGCGATGTCCGAGAAGCAGCTCCCATATCAAACTGCGCAGTAGCACGAGATTGATTGCGGGCACGCCCTACTTGAAAAGCATAAGCCTCATCAAGGTACATGCGCGTAAGTTCCGTGGGGTTTAAGCCAACTAAACGCGCATAAGCGTTAACCATATTTCGCGTGTATCCGCGCGGAGGCATACGTGAGAAATCATTCTCCTCAATGGCCAACAAAATATCAGGGCGAATACGAAGGCGACGTGCCGCTTCAGACAAGTCGTAACCCTTTCGCTCACGTGCATCCCGCAATATCATCCCAAAGCTCATTTGAGGCATGTTATATCCTTTCGAGTACTACTCGTCATTCATCTCGAATGCCTTGAGCGTCTCAAGTTCCATAGCATCAACCAAAACATCACGTGGCTTAGACCCATTAGGCGGCCCCACGATACCTTTAGCTTCAAGCATATCCATTATACGCCCTGCTCGCGCATAGCCGACACTTAAACGACGCTGAATTGCCGAAGTGGAACCTAAACCAGATGAAACGACTATATCGGCAGCTTCCCAAATCAACGGATCGTCATTTCCACCATGACCGCCACTACCATCTGGAGCTGAGGCGCCAAGGGTTATCATGTTGGTTTGAAGAATCTCCGAATGATATTCAGGCTCGCCTTGTGCCTTCCAGAAATTCACTACAGACGCAATTTCTTCATCGCTGACAAACGGACCTTGGGTGCGAACTGGTTTCGCATACTCAGGCTTAGAGAATAACAAGTCACCCTTGCCACAGAGATCTTCAGCGCCTGTCGTGTCCAAAATAACTCGCGAATCAATACCACTTGCCACCGTAAGTCCAATTCTGCAGGTGATATTAGCTTTAATGAGACCAGTCACAACATTCGTTGAAGGTCGCTGGGTGGCAATGATGAGATGAATACCAGCAGCACGAGCGAGCTGCGCAATTCGACTAATTGAGAATTCTACTTCTTTGCCAACATTCATCATGAGGTCAGCTAACTCATCAATGACAATCACAATATACGGAAGCGGGTCTCCGTAAGGATTTTCAGCCACTTGTTCACTTGTCTCAAACGGCACTGTCTGAGCCCCATCAGAGGCTTCAGCATTATCTTCACTTTGCGTTTGTTGCTGCGCTTCTTGCTGAGCAAGCGCCTCCTTTGCCTTCTCGTTGAAGCTTAAGATGTTACGAACTCCTACTTTTGAAAAGAGTTTTAGTCTGCGCTCCATCTCTGCTACCGCCCAGCCAAGAGCAGCTGAAGCTTCCCCACATTCAGTGACAACAGGAACATACAAATGAGGAATACCGTTATAGGGTTCAAATTCAACGCGCTTTGGGTCAACCATAATGAAGCGAACTTCAGAAGGCGTTGCTCGCATCAAAATAGACATGATCATGGCGTTAATCTCAAACGACTTACCAGAACCTGTTGTGCCTGCAATAAGAACATGGGGCATAGATGCCAAGTCTGAAACAATTGAGTTACCCTCAACATCTTTGCCAATAGCAACCTGCAAAGGTCCAGCTTCAGCGCTATCAAGCACGTCTGCCAAATGCACCATTTGGCGCGTGGCATTAGGAACCTCAATGCCCACATAATTAGTTCCCGGAATAGGGGCAAAAATGCGAACGCCAGGTGCGGCTAAAGCAAGAGCAATATCGTCATTGAGTGCTGTTACGCGACTTACTCTGACACCTGCAGGCAAATCAATCTTGAAAAGCGTGACCGTAGGCCCTGATGTCCATCCAACAACTTGCGCCATAATCCCGAAGTCTTCCAAGGTTTCCTGCAAACGCATTGCTGTAGCACGCAGCTCTTGTTCGCTTGCTCCATTTTTGGCATTTGCGCGGGTACGCGTAAGCATATTCGCTGGAGGCAATTCAAAGCCATCAGTAGGACGAGAGACAGCTGGCTTTTGCTCAACTTCAGCTTTTTTATTAGATTTCTTCTTGGGAAGAGGTTTGGTCTGCGCTTCTGCTTGTTCGTCCTGCTTCTTTCCGAGCTTGCGGGTGAGCATCTGTTGCTCATTAGGCTCATAATGAGCTTCAAAATCACTAGAATCGAACGAAGCAGAGTGGCGACGTGTTTTTCCTTGAGTAATACGACGAGTCTGCGGCGTCTCCTCTTCAAATTGTTGTGTTTGTGCTTGACTGAGGGGATCTGCCTCATCGTAAAGTGGCATTTGTGTTCCATAAGCAGGACGGCGCACCAGAGGCGGTGCTGGCATAACTTGACCCGCAGCTTCTTCTTTTTCCATACGTTCTAAATGGGCTTGTTGCACACGCTCAATAATATTAGATATGGAGAAACCAATAACAATGAGGCCTGCAAACATAACACCAAACATAATGATGCTGCTGATAATTTGCCCAAAAAGGTTCACGCCAACCCAAGCAATTCCAGCGCCAAGATAGCCACCGCGAGCTACTAACTCATCAGCTTCAAACATAACAGCTGCCGTGTCAGCAGACAATCCCGGAGTAAATAACGAAGTGAGTGCAAGTATTGCAACAACAATCATAACCAAACCAACAGCTGCACGTGTTGGTACGCGTTCGCGATCGAATCGCACAAACATGCTTGCACCAATAACAACAAACATGATGGGAAGCAAATATGCACCAATGCCAAGTGATAGGTGTAAAGCCTGCGAAATAAATGATGTCACGACAGCGTCAGAGCGCAAAATGGCAGCAACAAAGAGCACAACGCCTAAAACAATAAAGGCAAGCCCTGTAATATCACGACGAGCACGATCATCAACAAGCGGCTGAGATTTCGCTTGCGGCTGCACTTGGTTTCTCCCTCGCTGTGGTTGCTTTGAGGGAGTTGCTGCTTTCTGAGAATTCTTTTTTGGTTTTTGCGAGTTGCGTTGAGAAGATGCTCTGGATTGAGCCACAACATACTCCTTTTATACTTCGTTTAAACTTCGTTTGAGCTACATGCACAAGAGGTGCTTACCCTATTAGCTGAGTAAGCACCTCATTATACCCTAAACAACAACTAAGCTCACTACCACCATTGGTCTGGTCTTAGTGCGCTCCCAAAGGAGCGAAAGCAAAGCGTCTTTCGCCGTCTTTTTCAACTCGCGAATGCCGCCCTCTTTTGAGAGTGCACGCTGGAGTGAGTTACGAACAGTACTTTCCGCCTCATTGACCAAAAAGTCATCGTCTCCACCCGAAATGCCGTGCATCTCAACAAGTACATCACTGACCAGGGTGCGCTTTTTGAGGTTAATAGCACAAGCAATTGTTGCAAAACCTTGAGACGACAAAGCACTTCGTTCATCAAGAACACCTTGGGATGTATCTCCCACAGAAAGACCATCGACAAACACGATACCGCTTTGAACAACTTCGCCACGTTCTACCCCACGCGTACTCAGTTCCAAAGTTTCTCCGTTTTCACAAATAAAAACGTTGTCTTCTGAAACACCTGTAGCTTCAGCTAATCGAGCATGCGCGCGAAGATGGGTTGCCTCACCGTGAACAGGCATAAAAGCTTTTGGTTGAACAATTGAGAGCACCAATTTAAGTTCTTCTGCGCCCGCATGTCCAGAAACATGTACGCGCGCACGCGACTTGTCATAGACATCGGCACCGATTTTTGCAAGCGAATTAATAACACGCGTTACCGCTTTTTCGTTGCCAGGAACCGGAGTTGCAGAAATAATAACCGTATCCCCTGCCTCTATATCTATCGTTTTATGTTCACCATTTGCGATACGCGCTAACGCAGACAGAGGCTCACCTTGACTACCGGTGCACATAATGACAACTTTCTCGGGTGGAATGCCTTTCAGATCGTAGGCATCAATTAAGTCATCATCAGCAATATCTAAATAACCCAACCTTCGCGCGATGTCAGTGTTTTGAATCATAGAACGTCCGGTGACAACAACCTTACGTCCGTTTGCTACCGCAGCATCGCAAATTTGCTGCATGCGATGAATGTGACTTGCAAACGAGGCAATGATCACGCGGCCTTTTGCTTGCGAAATGATCTTTGCGAGCTCCTTACCAACCTCTGCTTCACTTGGCGTAAAGTTAGGATTTTGCGCATTGGTTGAATCGCTCATCATAAGGTCAACACCAGCCTGGCTAAAGCGCGCCAGTGCTGCAAAATCAGTGGTCACGCCATCAATAGGCGTTTGATCAAGCTTGAAGTCTCCTGTATGCAAAACATTGCCAGCCGGAGATTGGAGAAACAGCCCCACTGCGCCGGGGATGGAGTGATTCACGGCGAAGAACTCTACAGTAAAACAGCCTAATTGAATTACATCACCAGGTTTTACTTCAATCAATTTGGCATTTTTGATCTTATGCTCTGCAAACTTACCCTCGATTAGACCCAGCGTCATCTTGGTACCGTAGATAGGAATATCGCGGTCGAGATCTTTATATAAGTAAGGCAACGATCCAGTATGATCTTCATGACCATGCGTAATAACAATACCGCGAAGCTTATGAGCATTTTCTAGGATATAAGTATAATCAGGCAAAATAAGATCTACTCCAGGATGATTGTCATCAGGAAACATTAATCCTGCATCATCCAATATCATGTCGCCTTCGCATTCGAAAGCAGTCATATTTTTGCCAATAGCATCCAAACCGCCAAGCGGAATAATCTTTAAGGTTGCATTAGGGTTTTTCCAACTCGAATCAAAGCTTTTACGTGCTTGCTTATTATTGCGATCACGCGTTCTTTGAGCGGTGTTGCCTTCTTTGCTCAGTTGAGGACGTTTCCGCTCAAGTTGTACATGCTTGTAGCTTTTTCGCTCGTTTTGCTTTTGGTGTCCATTCTTCTTTTGTGGACCTAAAGCTTTTGATTGCTGCGATGCAGCTGGCAGAGCTTTCTTTTGTTTCTGAAGCTCTGTGCTTGTAGAGTTTTCTTTTTTAGACGATGTATTTGTTTTAAGTTTACTTCGTTTTCGCGGAGTGCGTTTTTGAGCTGCTTTTTGCTCAACAGCAACTCTATCTGCTGCTTTATTTTGAGCAGCAGAAGATTCACGCGGGGTGCGTGATGATGTACTTTGCATACTGTTCCAATCTAAACTTCGTATAAATATTAATCTTTAGAGCACCCCAACCTCACGCATTATCGAAGCTAAACGCTCAGATTGCTCTGGCGTTGCATCCACAAGTGGAAGGCGAACGCCACCCACAGGGAAACCGATAAGTTTTAAAGCTTCTTTAACCAATATGGGGTTGGAAGTCTCAAAAAGTCCTTCCATCAGAGGCATGAGACGATGATTTGCCGCCGCAGCTGCCTCCCATTCACCTGCTGCACAAAGATCAGTGATTTCTTTCATGCGCCCAGGTGCTACGTTTCCAATAGTAGAGATAACGCCTACTCCACCAAGCTTCATAATGTCATACGTTGCCGAATCGTCGCCAGAGTAAACACTAAAACCAGCGGGGGCATCTTTGATAATGGCCTCAATTTGATCAAATTTGCCTGACGCCTCTTTAATAGCAACGATATTGTCAAAATCATGAGCAAGTCTCAACGTTGTCTCAGCGGTCATATTAACCACACAACGACCAGGAATGTTGTAAAGAATAATAGGCAAGTCAACCGCTTGAGCAATAGCAGCAAAATGCTGATACATGCCTTCTTGCGGAGGTTTGTTGTAATAGGGAACTACACACATAATGCCATCTACACCAAGTTTTGCCACGTCTTGAACAAAATCTACGGTGTCAGCTGTACAGTTATCCCCAGCATTAGCAATGATTGGTACCTGACCGCCAACGGCTTCCACTACGGTACGGAAAAGATCCATTTTCTGAGGATAGAAAACCGTTGGACTCTCACCAGTCGTTCCGTTGATAATGAGCGAATCAGAGCCACCATCTACCAAACGCTTGGCTAATTGCGCTGCTCGATCAAGATCTAACTCACGATTTTCATCAAACGGCGTCACCATCGCTGGTATCATGCGACCAAAAAGCGGCTGCGTCATCTTCGCTCCTAACCTTATGCTTCACAAACTAACGTGCACTACTACACGTGCTTCTATTATGCCACGCATCTAAATACTAGACCATGAAGTTCTCTAAACCGACAACCAGACCTGCACAATCCGCCACCGAACGGATACCCAATAAGACACCTGGCATATAGGAATTCCGATCCCACGAGTCATGACGGATCGTTAATGTCTGACCAAATGAGCCAAAAATCACCTCTTGACTTGCCACATATCCCATTGTTCGTACTGAATGAACGGGCACGCCTTCAATAAGTGCACCGCGCGCACCTTCTGCACCTTCAATCTCAGTCTCTTTACCAGGTGCGTCACTTTCGCGAGCCTGACGCGCATCAGAGATGATTTGTGCTGTGCGAACCGCAGTACCAGATGGAGCATCAAGCTTCTTTGCATGATGATATTCAATGACTTCTGCTTCAGGGAAATAAGGTGCAGCAGCTTTTGCAAATTGCATCATCAAAACAGCACCAGTAGTGAAATTAGGTGCATAAAAAAGGCATGTTCCTTCAGGAGCCAATGCAGCAAGATCCTGAAGCGTCTCCGTTGAAAGTCCAGTAGTACCTACCACGCAATCAACGCCCGCAGGAAGCGCTACAGCCAAGTTGTCAGCAACAACATTTGGTCGCGTAAAGTCCACCAAGACATCAAAATCGGCATGATCAATCGCATCTTGCACGCTAGCAAACACCGGAAAATCAAAACCTGTAGCTTCAGCATGCGGATCTATACCACATGCAACCGACATATCTTGTGCAGCACTCACAGCTTCAACCACTGTATGTCCCATGCGGCCTGCACAACCTGCAACAGCTACCGTAATCATCTTAACCTCATTTCGTACACGAAAAGCCGCTTTGAAAAGCGGCTTTTCACAAGTTATAAGACAGAGTGGTTATTTAGAGTCATGACGACGACGTGGCGTACGATTTGGACGCGACCCACGTTTTTCAGCATCTTTAGCTTCTCCTGAACCATGCGAATCCTTTGCAGGAGCCGCAGGAGCATCAGGTTTGTCAAGACGATCAAGTGAGATTTTGCCAGAATTTGCATCTACCTCAATAACCTTGACCTTAACAATGTCACCTACGTTTAAGACATCTTCAACTTTACCCACGCGACCATTTGCAACGCGTGAAATGTGCAACAAACCATCCTTTGAGGGCGTTAGTTTAACAAAAGCACCAAAATCTTTGATTCCAACTACTTCGCCTTCGTACTCTTCGCCAACCTCAGGCTCTTTAACAATGCCCAAAATCATTGCCTTTGCGGCATCACCCGCAGGTCCTTCAATGGCAGCAATATGAATAGTGCCATCTTCAAGGATTTCAATCTGAGCACCCGTCTCCTCTTGAATACCGCGAACAACTTTACCGCCTGAGCCAATAACGTCGCGAATTTTATCAACAGGAATGTGAATAGTCTCAATGCGAGGTGCAAATTGAGATAGTTCTGCACGCGGCTCAGGAATTGCCTCAAGCATGGCATTGAGGATATATGCACGTCCTTCTTTTGCTTGAGCAAGAGCACGAGCAAGGATGTCAACTGAAAGACCTTTTGCTTTGTTATCCATCTGAAGAGCAGTAATACCCTTCTCGGTACCGCAAACCTTAAAGTCCATATCACCCAAGAAATCTTCAAGACCTTGAATGTCAGAGAGGATTACCACGTCATCGCCCTCTTTAATCAGACCCATTGCTATACCAGAAACAGGAGCCTTGATAGGCACACCAGCATCCATAAGCGACAAAGTAGAACCACAAGTTGAAGCCATAGAAGACGATCCATTAGACTCCAAGATCTCGCTTACCACGCGAATTGAATACGGGAATTCATCTTCATTTGGAAGCACCGGCAGGAGTGCTCGCTCAGCCAATGCACCATGTCCAATTTCGCGACGCTTCGGAGAACCCATACGTCCAACCTCGCCGGTAGAATATGGCGGGAAATTGTACTGGTGCATGTAGCGTTTGCCTTCAACGGGATCTATTGTATCAAGACGCTGCCATTCGTTGAGCATACCAAGTGTACAAATAGAAAGCGCTTGCGTTTGTCCACGCTGGAACAAGCCAGAACCATGAACGCGCGGAAGATATCCTGGCACAATATAGAGCGGACGAATCTCGTCAGGACGACGACCGTCAGCACGCTCCCCTGTCTCAATTACCATTGCGCGCATAGCCTTCTTTTCCAGGCTCTTAAGCTCCGCAGCAATATCTGCCTTCCAGGCATCGCGCTCTTCTTCGCTGAATTCAGTTTCCATGATCTGAGTCTTCAAATCTTCAACATTTTGCATGCGAGAGAGTTTGTCAGCATCATGAAGACATGCACTCATCTGATCCAAGAACGGCTCAATGCGCAATTTAATTGAATCGTCAGCAACGTGAACAGGCCATTCACGAGGCTCAACATGACAACGATCAATAAAGCGCTGCTGGGCTTCACAGAATGCCGCAATTGCCTCTTGACCAAATGTCATAGCCTCCAACATAACGTCTTCAGGAATTTCATCAGCGCCTGCTTCAACCATTGAAATATAGTCAGCTGTACCTGCAATAGTTAATTCAAGATCTGAGTTTTCCTGCTCTTCAAAGGTTGGATTCACAATGAACTCATGTGTATCTTTATTACGTGCAATGCGAACGCACGCTGCAGGTCCATCAAAAGGAGCTGCACCTAGCATTAAAGCCGCAGACGCACCAGCAACACAAATGGTGTCAGGTGGATTAATTGAGTCAACCACAAGCGTTGTTGCAACAATATGAACTTCACGCTTAAAGCCATCAACGAAACCAGGGCGAATTGGGCGGTCGATCATGCGCGCAGTGAGCGTTCCTTTTTCTGAAGGACGCGCCTCACGCTTAAGATAACCACCAGGTATGCGACCTACCGCATACATTTTCTCGATAAAGTCAACTGTCAGCGGGAAGAAGTCATAGTCACGTTCTTCCTTAGAAATGACAGCAGTTACCAAGACGGTCGTATCTCCTTGAGTAACTACAACAGCTCCTGTTGCTTGTTTGGCGAGCTCGCCGGTTTCCAGGCGGTATTGCTTGCCATACAACTCAAAGGATTCGACAATTTTTTCCATAATTCTTTCTTTCTCTTCCTTCTTAGGTACCCCACTGTACCCAAACTTCTTTGGCATTATTGCCGCGAGCAAAAGCACCCTTGCGCCTTCGACCGCACGTTATCGCATTATTCTTCACACGATTCTTTTCTCACTATGAAGGGTACTAATGCGAAAAAGCCCGCATGCGCGGGCTTTTGTAACTTAGATGTTATCGCGAATACCAAGTTTCTTGATAAGTGCACGATACTCGTCAATGTCACGATTCTTGATGTACTTCAGAAGACCACGACGCTTACCAATAAGCATCATCAAACCGCGGCGGGTGTGATTGTCTTTCTTGTGCACCTTCAAGTGCTCAGTCAGATTGCGAATGCGCTCAGACAAAATTGCAACCTGTACCTCAGGGCTACCGGAGTCATGCTCGCTCTTACCAAACTCTTTCACCAATTCAGCCGTGCGCTCTGGGCTGATGCTGAGCTTATCTGCCATTGTTCCACCTTTCATGCAGGACAACCTGCAAACTTCCGAGCTCCTTATACAGAAGCGTCTCACCTTTTACGTTGTACTGAGTAGATATGTGGTGTCATACATACCAAGTAAAACGTAATCTGCTTTTAAGCAGCCTGTATATTCTATAGAGAATCTTCTACGAGAGCAAGAGCGCTCTTATCTAGTCATACTTTAACCACATTCAGTAAAATTATCTTGCGGTATCCAGAGGGTAAAAGTGGTAAGTCCTGCTTCACTCATAGCACAAATATCTCCCCCATGTGCCTGAATAATTTCTTTTGCAATAGCCAAACCCAAACCGGATCCACTGCTGCCTAGAGAGCTTCGAGCGGTATCTCCGCGATAAAAACGTTCGAAAATATGTTCAAGGTGTTCTGGAGCTATTTCATGACCTTGATTTTGTACCGTCACTTGCCACCAACAAGTATTCCTTACATCAATAACTCGAGAAGTTGTGAGAATAATTTCACTCTTTGGTTTCGCATACATCACAGCATTTTTAACCACGTTGTTTAAAGCTCGTGCAATTTGCGAAGCATCAGCGCTCACCTGAAGCTCATCAGGACCAACATAGCGAAACTCCACTGAGTTGTCTTCCGCTAAGGGATAAAGCCCGTCTATCACTTGGTTTACGAAAAGCACACCATCAAATATCGAGCGATCAAGAGGGATGTTTTGAATGTTGTAGCGTGTTATTTCAAAAAAATCAGAGAGGAGTGTTTCAAGACGATATGCCTTTTCAAGGGTAATTCCGACATATCGCGCACGAACCTCTGCTGGCAAATCAGGTGATTCTTCTAAAAGTGTAAGGTAGCCAATAATTGATGTTAAAGGTGTTTTTAAATCATGCGCTAGATATATAACGAGTTCATCTTTTCGCTGCTCTGCAGCCTTTGCTGCGCGTTCATTGTGTTCTGCATCTGCTTTAACCATAGACAATACTGCAGCAGTCTCTTCCATTTCCTTTGGCAAGACAATAGAAGAGGTATCATGAGAGACAATATCAATAATTGAACCAAACAATAAATCAAAACAAGAAAGCGCATGATTAATACCGCATCGGATAATGATAGCTAATCCAACCAAGAACCCAATGACTAACAAGAGATAACAGGCAAGTTGCACCATGCCAGCAACAACGTAATTGTCATCCGCCAATGCATAAGCTATACGCCATACCACCTCAGAAAGAGTTGCCCTATACACAAAAACAAGCACTGCGTATATAAAAGAAAATACACAAGCTGCAACAATAGTTCGCCAAAGAATAGAGCGTGAAAGTTTTTCAGTTTGCTGCTTTCTTATGGGATCTAAATAATTATCGTCCACAAGATTCTCCCTATCCAAGCTTATATCCAACGCCCCATACCGTCTCAATGAATTCTTGGGAAGAATCTATAGCAGCTAACTTTTTTCTTATATGGCGAATATGCACCATAACCGTATTGTTGCTTTGCGCATTTGCATCTTCATTCCACACCTGCTCATAAAGCGCGTGTGATGCAACCGGTCGACCACTCTCTTGCATCAGCTGAGCAAGAATATCAAATTCTATTGGGGTTAATAATACCGGCTGATCAAATAGCGTAACAGTATGAGCACGCTTGTCTAGCACAATACCAAGCGCCTCAAGCGGAGCATCGGGTGAGGAAACCTCTAAAGCAACGGTGCGCCTTAGGCGAGCTTTGACTCGGGCAATAAGTTCACGAGGTTTAAATGGCTTGACGATATAATCATCAGCACCCAGCTCAAATCCGACAACCTTGTCAACTTCTTCATCTTTTGCACTCAAAAAGACTATGGGGACATCAGAGTGTTTGCGAAGCTGTCGACAGCAGTCAAAACCATCAATACCAGGCATCATAATGTCTAAAAGCACCAGATCAAACGATTGCTGCTGAGAAGCTTTCAACAAATCCTTTGCAAGGTAGAAAGTTGAAACTTCCCAGCCATTTTCCAATAACAATTGACTAACCAAATTTGCAATTGCCTGATCATCATCACAAACAGCAATATGCCCAAACGACTCCACGGACTTCTCCTATAGCATCATACAATTTATCACACAGAAGCATTCTACCTACGAAACAGCCATGCGTTGTTCATTGCATAACCCTTTAAGAAAATCATAAGGACAACAAACAGGGGTAATCCGAAATAGTCACATTAACAACCATCCGGATTTCGACGAGACATTTAAAGCTGACTTTGCGCTTCTTTGAGTGCGCGGGTCAATTGATCAGCGCAGGAAGTCTGTCTTGAACCACAAGTATTTCCCTCAAGGATTTCAACAATTTCGTCAACTGGCTTACCTGTGCACAGTTTTGAAATTGCCTTAAGGTTGCCATCGCAACCACCTTCAAAAGAAATGTGTGTTGCCACGCCATCATTAACATCGACAGTAATAGAGCGTGAACACACTCCTTTAGTTTTGTAGGTATACATCTCTATCTCCTCTCAAACACCTCTTAAGCCTACCAAAAACTCTCTTCCTAAAAGATCTGAGTGGTAAACAAAAAGTTTAGTGCCTTTAATTTGATGCCTATATGAGTCAAAATCCAACTCTGACAAACCCGAGCAACCGCAAAAGCTTCAGCTTGATCTATTGGCGTATCTGCAATTTGCTCAAACGTAGACATAAGCAAATAGTGGCACCATTGAAGTGTTACACGTGACACATGAATGCTCTCTACCTCTGCCACGCATGAAGAACAAACAACTCCCCCATCAAGTATGGCAAGATCACAAAATGGTTGATTATGCACCTCATCAGATAAGACAGGCAATCCGCATAAAACACAGGAGTCAAAAGTTGGTTTAAAGCCACACAAGCTTATAACCTTTAGAACGTGTGCATCCATTACAGCAATTACTTGATCAGGAGTGCACTGACCAAGGCATTCGAATGCCTTTTGCGAGAGCGGGAAAAGGCGATCATGCTCAAGACCCACATGCGTAACCTTCTCTAAAAGCTCAGCCATAACCGAAGCACAAGTAGTTCGCTCAAGTGAGGTGCGTATGTTTTCATTGCTGTTGACAATACGCACCTCTTTAATAATATCGAGGCTCTTGCCTTGAACAATCAAGAGATCTACGCAAGAGTAGAGCTCCAATCGTGCAGCAAAGGATCCTGGTTTTCGAGCGCCTTTAGCAACCGCACGAACTTGCGCTCCATTTTCAGCTAAGAGCGCCAAAATCAAATCGCTTTCACCAAGCTTGGTCTTCTTTAATACTATGCCACGGCATCTGTAAGTTGGCGAAGCCACATACTTCCTTAGTTTTGCTGAGCCGATATGGTCTTAGTATAGTTGTCAGGTGTCCACTCGATGATGCCAGAAATGGTGCGCGATTCACCGGTAATAGTTTCACCATCAGGTGCGGTATAGGTGAGATAACCTGTAATCACAAATGAAGTTTTATCATCACCTTGATATGCAACATCATCAACCGACTGCACAACATAGTGGGCGGTATCCACATCTAAGGGTTCACCACTTGCAGCAAGACCTTCAAGCCAAGAACGCGTAAGCTGCTCTAGCTCAATAGCACGTGATTTTGAAACATTAATAGTAACTGTCTCGCCAGAGGCAAGCTTCGTTTGCGCTTCAGGATCAGAGCTTAATACGGTTCCGTCTTCTGCGTTTTCGTCATAGGTATACGTTACCGAAACCATGTATCCATCAACTTCAAGTTCTTGTGTAGCATCAGCCGCAGCCATACCCACCACATCAGGTACAGTAA
Organism: Adlercreutzia agrestimuris; assembly: GCF_943193125.1. Classification (GTDB taxonomy): domain Bacteria; phylum Actinomycetota; class Coriobacteriia; order Coriobacteriales; family Eggerthellaceae; genus Xiamenia; species Xiamenia agrestimuris. The sequence goes on along the minus strand of NZ_CALPCX010000003.1, from coordinate 103,183 downwards.
ATGGCTCAGCGATAGTTAAGGTAATTGCATCAGTTGAGAGTGCGCGAGCATCAGGCTCGGGCGACATTGACAAAACGAGACCCTCATGAGCATTTGAGCGCTCAGATGCAAACTCTATATTTTCAAAGCCGTCTTCTTTGAGCTTTGCAACTGCCTCATCACGTGCAAGTCCTGCAACGTCTGGAAGATAACGAGCCGTTGAAATGTACATGGTGATATTGAGATTGCCTTCTTCGCGTGACCCTGCCCCTGGATCGGTTCTCAAAACAAGACCCTCAGCCTCATCAGAAGGCTCAGTAGCAATGTTGTAGGCAAATCCTTTTGAGTCCAACACATACTCTGCATCTGATTGCGTCATACCAACCACATCAGGCACACTCTTGCCACCCCACATCTCCATCTGATGCGTAATAGCAAGCGCTAATACAACTGCAAGTGCCAATACAACAACAATAATTGCGCCAATTTTGCCCTTTTTGCTCTTCTTTTGAGAGACGTCCGGTGCTTTATACTCACGTTGTTTAACTTGAGTTTCATCAATGCGCGGCATTTCAACGGTATCACCGCTACGCCAAGCCGGCGGCTGAGGCGGCATATAACTAGAATCTACCAGACACTCATCTAATCCCGATAAATCTCTCGTATGTGGCTGCTTAGCTTTAACCGGTATAAATGCTGTGAGGTCAGCATCGTTATAAGCAGCTGAATTTTCCTCATTGTTGTTTTCGGATTCAGTCGTTTTCTGGCCCAGCACTTCGTCTTCGTCCGCATTATCATTTTCAGGAGCAACACTATTGCTTTCAATACTGTCTTCCTCCTCAAAATGAGCTTGCTTTTCTTCTGTGGCATTGTCTTGCACATCACAAGCTTCATCGCAAGATGATTCGGCAGACGTCTCTTCGTCAAGATTTAAAACATCAAACGTTTGCGTCGCATCAAGTGCGCTCGCATTGTCTTGCGGAAGCGGCAATCCACATTCATTACAGTATTTTGCGCCAGGACGATTTTCCGTATGGCATTGCGGGCAAATCATGCAACTATCTCCTTGTCAATATGAGTTCACCCTATTGTAGCTGATAACTAGGCGCCTTCGCCATAACCGAAGCGACGGATCTGATTTGCATCACGACGCCAATTCTTTTTAACCTTAACGCGTAGATCCAAAAAAACTTTACAACCCAAAAGCTGTTCAAGATCTTGACGCGCTTCTGTTCCTATGCGCTTGAGAAGTGCACCTTGTTTACCAATAATGATACCTTTTTGACTATCGCGCTCCACATAGACAATCGCATATATCCGATAAAGATCCTTTTTTCGTATGTATTCCATCTCTTCAACTTGCACACCGATAGCATGAGGCACCTCATCGGTACAAGTGCGAAGGATCTTTTCTCGAATAAACTCAGCAACAATTACTTCAATGGGTTGATCTGTTTGCATATCATCTGGGAACCATTTCGGTCCATAAGGAAGCAGAAATACAACCTCTTCAAGAAATGCATCAAGGTTTTTGCCGGTCACCGAAGAAAGTCCAACCATAGCATCCCACGAACAAAGACGCTCTGCAGCTCTTCGCTGTTTATCTAGTTGCTCCGGCGAAACGAGATCCACCTTGGACAGAACACAGAGTTTCTTTGCAGATATATGGTCAAGTTGCTCAGCTACCCACACATCCCCTTTGCCTACCTCAGCTGAAGCATCAATAAGCATGGCAACCACATCGACATCTTCCAGTGCTTTAAGCGCTGAAGTATTAAGCTCTTCACCTAAGACATCATGGGGCTTGTGAAGACCAGGAGTATCAATGATGACAAGCTGATAGTCCTCTTTCGTCAAAACAGCACGAAAACGATGTCGTGTCGTTTGCGCAGTATCAGAAGTGATAGCAATCTTTTGACCCATAAGAGCGTTTAAAAGTGTTGATTTTCCCGCATTTGGACGCCCTATAAGCGTCACAAAGCCTGATTTAAAATCATCAGGCTCAGGTTGATAAGCAGTATGTAATAAATAATCTAAATCCATTGAGGGTCCTTCAAAAAGCGTAAAACGTGATCATATTAATGCTAAGACATGCGGAGCAAAAATAATAAAGCCAACAGCCACTGCACCAAGTGCACATACAAGCACCGCACCAGCGGCACAATCTTTGGTATGCTTCGCCAATTCATGATACTCAGGCGAAACTAAATCCACCAATGACTCCAATGCGGTATTCACGCACTCAGCACCAATCACGAGCGCACAACTCAGCACAATTGCCAGCCAAGATGATGCCTCAATTTGAAAGCCAACACCTAATAGCACCACGGCAACCAAGACAACAAGATGGATCTTCATATTCCGTTGCGTTTTGAGAGCATACAAAAAACCAGCTGCAGCACACCCAAATGCACACTTTAAAGAAAAAGAACTCTTTTGGCTTTTTGAACGTGAATTTCGTACAAAATGCGAAGAAAAATCTTCTTTTGGTTGTGGTGGATTCTCTTGAGGATTCATATGCCGCGACGCTTTCTAGCGGTTTGACCAAGCAGATAAGATCTGTGCTTCGCGACCTTCCATAACCTCAGCATCCGCATCCTCAATATGATCATAGCCGCATAAATGCAAAAGACCATGAACAAGCAAAAGGCTGATCTCTTCTTCAAATGTCGTTCCGAATTCATATGATTGTCGTATTGCAACTTCAGGCGCAATCACAACATCACCGAGCTCAAAAACCTCATCATTTAGCACAGGAATCTCTGAATCATCTTGAACGCCATCGCATTCAAAAGACAACACATCAGTAGGTCCTTCTTTTTGACGATACTTCTCATTGAGCTGAGCAATTACCTCGTCGGTAACAAAACTTACTGAAACCTCAGTATTCTCTGGTTGAGATTCTTGAGAGAGAACAAACTGGGTCAGCTCGTAAATGGGCAACCGCTCTAAATCTTCTTTGTGTGTCTCATAGGTTACTAAAATGTCCATAATTACCCTTTCGCCACCGCGCGATCATATGCCGCAACAATGGCAGCCACCAATGAATGTCGAACGACATCTTTTCCGCTAAACTCACAAAAAGCTATGTCATGTACCCCTGACAAGATATCACGGACACCTTTTAAACCAGAAATCCCATGGGGTAAATCAAGCTGTGTTATGTCTCCTGTAATGACCATTTTTGAACCAAAACCGAGACGCGTTAAAAACATCTTAAGCTGCTCAGGAGTAGTGTTTTGTGCTTCATCTAAAATAATAAAACTGTCGTTAAGTGTACGTCCCCGCATGAAAGCGAGCGGCGCAATCTCAATAATGCCACTTTCAATGAGCTGATTTGCGCGCTCCATGTCAGTCATATCAAAGAGAGCGTCATAGAGCGGTCGAATATATGGATCAATCTTTTCCGTGAGTGTTCCAGGCAAAAAGCCAAGACTCTCTCCTGCTTCTACCACAGGACGCGTAAGGATAATGCGACCAACCTCTTTACGCTTAAGTGCAGCAACGGCCATTGCCATAGCAAGATAGGTTTTTCCTGTACCAGCTGGACCAATGCCAAATGTGATCGTGTTATCGCGAATAGCATCTACATATGCTTTTTGGCCTGCTGTTTTTGGGCGTATTGCACGTCCTCGATAGGTTAAAAGAATATCTTCGCGAAGGGTTTGAGGTGAAAACTCAGCCGTACGCAACAAATCAATTGCATGACGAACATAATCTGAATTTGGCACCTCTCCTGCCTCTACCACCTTAATCAGGTCGGAAAAAAGCGCCGTAAGAGATTGAACCTCTAGAGGATCTCCTTCAAGAATTATTGAATTTCCTCGTATGGTGATGCGCGCATGAAACATATCTTGAATAATATGCAAAAGCTCATCAGCATGACCAACAATAAGCGCCATGTTGACGCTATCAGGAACAGTGAGTGTTATCTGTGTCTTATCTGTCATGAAGAAATTGTATCACGTGCCTTATGTAATCCCCTTCATTTGATACAGGGTTTTTACCAACCACACTACTCATCAATTTCATCAGCAAGTGATACATATACCAACTTACCGCTTACATACTCTCGTTTAAGGGCAACTTCATGGTAGCTCTCAGTCATGCCGATTCCACCTTCTTCAATCAGCACCCACTCTGAACCATTTAAACGACGCTTAAAATCTTCTTGACGAAGCTGTTGTGCAATATCTCTTAATTGCGCTGCTCGAACTGCTTTTACTTCAGGATCAATTTGATCTAAACGCTGAGCTGCAGGAGTTCCTTCACGCTTTGAATAGGGAAATACATGAATTTTTGAGAAACGACATACGCGCGCCAATTCACAGGTCTCTTCAAACTCTTGATCCGTTTCACCTGGAAAACCAACAATGATGTCAGTAGAAAGCGATAACTGCGGCACACGCGCATAGAGTTTCTCAACCAAAGCAGCAAAATATGCAGCGTCGTAAGGTCGCGCCATCTCCTTGAGTACCTTAGAACTTCCTGATTGAAGCGGAAGATGCAGATGCCGGCAAATTCGTCCCTGCGAAGAAGCTAATAGATCGATAAATGCTTCATCAACGTCTTTAGGTTCAATACTTGAGACACGAAAGCGAACGGGAGGTTCGTCATCATTGTGTATATCCTTTGTTTCATCAAGCAAGAGATGAAGCAATCCAGCAAGTGTTAAAGGGGACGTTGTATCAAAAGTATCATCGTAATAGGAACCAAGATTAATTCCTGTTAGGACAATCTCTTTAACACCAGCTTCAGCAAGCGCCTTGCACTCACGCACTATATGGTTAGCGGATATGCTTGTTGCTCGACCTCGCGCCACATGAACAATACAATAAGTGCACGCATTATTACACCCATCTTGTACTTTCACTCCAACGCGTGTCCGAAACCCCTTGTTGGCAAGCCACACATTGTTTTGCTGCTGAAGCAGTTCAAAAAGACGCGACTTTTCAACAACTTCTACTCGTTTGTCCATAGAACTAAAGGTCTCGGCATGAAGAGCTGCAGCGCATCCTGTAACAATGACACGAGCTTGAGGAGCACGTGTGAGTGCCTGTCGAGTTGTTTTACGCGTTTTCTTTTCAGCTTCACCAGTAACGGTACAAGTATTAATGATGACAAGTTCTGCTTCAGCAAGTTCACTTGCCTGATGCCCCTGCGCTAGTAATGCTGCAGCGAATGAATCAGATTCAACTTTGTTGACCTTGCAGCCCAGATTAATAATGCAAAATTTCATGAAGCACGTCTCCAATTAAGCATAACCTTGATATCAACGACGCAACTCATGTAAAACAAGCGCTGGTGCCACTACGCCGGCGGTTTCAGTGCGCAGAATAGTGGGGCCAAGTGTAACTAATGAAGCATACTTATTTGCAGCCAAAAGTTCATCGACTTCGGCTTGTGTTAATCCTCCCTCAGGTCCAACAACGACCACAACGCGAGCATCTTGAGCGCTTGTCTTATTTGCTATTAAGGCATCATTTAGTGCACGAGCAAGTTTTGCCGTGCCAGGTGCTTCTTCCCAGCAAATCAATACGGCATGAGCGTTTTTTATCAGCTCACTAACCTCATGAATCCCAAGCGGTTGAGCAATTTCAGGAATATATCTACGCCCTGATTGCATAGCAGCACTTTTTGCTATTGCCTCCCAGCGTTTTTGCTTTGCTTGTGCCTTTTTGCCATCAAGTTTAACGATTGCACGTTCGCACGCAAAAGGGATAAAAGCACTGACCCCAACTTCTGTAGCATGGCGAATAATTGATTCCATTTTGTCGCCCTTAGCAAGCCCTTGGACAAGCACGACAACTGGCTCATCAATACACTCATCTAAATGCTGAGCGATCCTTACTGTGGGATAGCCTGCATCAAAAGACACAATCTCACATTCAAAATAGTCATTTTGAGCATCTACTACCGCAATATGTTCCTTTGGGCTAAGACGCAAAACACGCGCATGCTTAAGATCATCCTCGTCAAGGCGCAAGACAAACTCTTCACACTGCTCAGCTGAAATAATTTGCTTAGTGAGATAGAAGTGTGGAAGTGACATACATGCCCCTATTGATTAAAGACATCTTTGAGCTTTTGGAGGGGAGAACGCACGTCTGCTACCTCTTCTCCCATCTCTTCAGCTAACTCTTCTAATAGCTCCCGCTGTTTTTTGGAAAGCTTCTTGGGGATAACCACATTGACATGGACATACATATCTCCGCGCCCATCGCTTCTAAACTTCGGCATACCAAAACCTTTTACGCGAATAACCTCATCATTTTGGCATCCTTCAGGAATATGTACACTTACTTTTTCATCAGGCAATATACCATCAAGCTCAATGTCTGCACCAAGAGCAGCTTGGACCATAGATACATTGGCGCGCGCATGCAGCGCGTCTCCTTCGCGCTTAAAAAACTCATGTGGTTGAATGCGGCAGGTTACAATCAAATCTCCTGCACGTGCGCCACGCAAACCAGCCTCACCAAAGCCTGAAATACGCAACTGCTGACCATCTTTTATTCCTGCAGGAACCTCAACGGTAACATGTTGCCTATCAGGCACTCTACCTTGGCCTTCGCATTCAGGACAAGGGTTCTCAATAACCTTACCGCCGCCCCCACACTCTGGACAAGTTGTAGCTGTTTGCATGTCTCCCAAGAAGGTACGCTGCACCGTAACAACACGACCTTGTCCATTACACTTCGGACACGTAACCTCTTTGCCATCCTCGGCTAAACCACTGCCGCCACAATCCGGACACGGAGAAAGTCTATCGTAGACAATTTCTTTATCAACACCACGAGCAATCTCTTCAAGCGTTAACCGAAGGCCAACGCCCATATCTCTGCCTTCGGTTCGCATTTGCGTACGACCGGTATTGCCCATTCCGCCAAAAAACGAGCTAAAGATATCACCCATACCGCCGAAACCGCCGCCAAAGAGATCTTCAAAGTCAACGTAGCCACTGCCGCCATATCCTCCGCCAGCTGAAGCAGCCCCTGGTATTGTGCCAAACCTATCGTATTGTGCGCGCTTTTGCGAATCAGACAAAACATCGTATGCTTCATTAAGCTCTTTGAACTGATCTTCTGCATCTTCGGCTTTATTCACATCAGGATGCAGCTCACGTGCATGACGACGAAACGCCTTCTTGATTTCATCTTCACTTGCATTTCGGTCTACACCTAATACTGCGTATAAATCTTTAGCCATGAATTATTTTCCTTCTACCTTTATTCATCAAGAGCTGACGTTGCAAGTTTTACCGCTTTTATCACACGCGAATAATCCATACGAGTCGGTCCAACAACCGCCACAACGCCCATCGCATCGCCACGTCCATAAGTGCCAGCAACCACTGAGACCCCCGCAAGTTGCTCCGATGCGTTTTCTCTTCCAATGCGCACTACAGGAGCTCCGTTGCTCTCCTCAAGGGTGTCATCAAGAATTTGAAGCAACACCGTATCATCTTCAAGCATCTCCATAACTGGCAAAAGTGAGCTTGCTTGACTAAACTCGGGTTGATGCAAAAGCGAAGTTACCCCGAGACTGTGTGCGCGTCCTTGTTCGCCCTCCTGCAAACATGCAAGCACCTCATCAAGAGCAATCCGCACAATGGGATCACGAAATGCCTCAGCCATGCCAACGCTGAGTCCGCTTTCTATCTCTTGAAGCGATTTACCGGTAAAAACATCATTTAAGAAATGCTGAACGCATGATAATTCTTCTGCAGTTACTTCTTCAGCAAACTCTATATGCCGATTCAGTACCTGGCCGTCTTCAGTTACCAAAACAACAAGCGCATGAAACGCAGACAAAGAAACTAACGTCAACTGTTTTATGCGCAACTTCAAGATTGAAGGCGCCATGACGATACTTAAGCAATCAGTCAGACGAGTTAGCGCCGATGAAGTGTTTTCTAATAAGGTATCTAATTCGTTTGCACATGAACGGAGATTTTCTGCAACGTTTTGGTATCGCACATCATTGAGCTCAGCAGCAAAATCAGTCTGCAGCAAGTTATCCACAAACGCACGATACCCATGATCAGTTGGAATACGCCCTGCAGAGGTATGTGGCTGAGTAATATAGCCGCCATCTTCAAGTACAGAAAGCTCATTGCGAACAGTTGCAGGACTCACACCAAGTTGGTAGCGCTCCGTTAGTGTTCTTGATCCAACAGGTAAAGCACGTGCAACATACTCTTCGATAAGTGCCGCAAGAACTTTTTGCCGCCTATCTGAAAGCATGAGACATCCCCTTCTTAATACCTGAAATACAAATATAACTCTATTGAGAATTCATTTTAGCAGCCTCACTGCTAGAGTGCTAATCATATGCATAAAACATATGCTTCTCACATACTTGTCTTTTAGAATGGTTGTGTTTTACGCGGTCAACCTCGCGTTTTACTTCGATCTTATCTCTTAGAAATCACCAGGTGCAAGATCAAGAATTTCACCATAGAGCTCATTTCCGCATAACCATCCCATCTCAGTGGGCTTCCAAGCGCTGTTGCTATGCTCGATAAAACCGCGGCGAACAAGGGATGTCAAAGTCTCGGTAAGTTTTGGCAACTCTCTTGCGGCTTGTTCAACTAACCCATCTGAAACGCCTGCACTCATGCGCATTCCAAGCATGATATCTTCAGCAAACATCTGCGCTCTGTTCAGGTCATCTGTAACCTGCCCATCCTGTATTCGCATGCGTCGCGAATCATTTTGTGTCATAGTAGCTGCCGAAACACCAAGTCCCAGATATGGCACACCAGTCCAATATGCGCAATTGTGCTTACACGCATAACCCGGTTTCGCATAACTTGCCACTTCATAACGCTCAAAACCGTGCTCTTGCAAAAGCCTCTCTGCTATTTGCATATGGTGCGCCTGCACATCATCGTCAGTATCTGCAAGTTTGCCTCGTATGAGCTGCTGGTAAAACGGCGTGTTTTGTTCAATGGTAAGCGGATAAATGCTTATATGGGAAACCCCTAAATCCAAAGCTCTTTCAACGCTTGATTTAAAAGATTCATCACTTTGACCAGGAATTCCCGCCATAAGGTCAATACTGATATTATCAAATCGCTCTTGGGCGCAAATTATTGCGCGTTCAGCATCTTGTGCGCTATGGGCTCTTCCTAAAAGGGCGAGTATGTCATCATCAAAGCTTTGTACACCCAGTGACAATCTATTCACACCAAGCGCCCATATATCGCGTATGAGGTGCTCATTTACGCTTTCTGGATTAGCCTCCATACTGCATTCTACGTCTGGTTCAAGACGAAGTGATAACGAAAGCGTATACAACAGCATAGACAAACGAGATAATCCAATATAGCTTGGCGTCCCGCCACCAAGATAAATAGTTTCTATGTGCCCCAGCTCACCTTCTTTTGCCTTTTGCCTTATTTGAAGAACAAGCTGTTCGATATATTCATCAATAACCGGTGAATCCGCCTCAATTGCTTGAGTGGCAAAATCGCAATAGTTGCACCGTTTCACACAAAACGGAATATGAAGATACAACGCGCGATACGGCTCATGCGGCATAAGAAAATCTCCTCTTTAACGATGCGGATGCTCAAGCGCATACAAGGCAAGCTCATCAAAAACTCTATCGAAATCTTCTACGGTTACACAACTATTGATTCGTCCACGTGCAACTGAAGCACCAGGTAGGCCCGCGAGATACCACATAGCATGCTTGCGCATACGAACAACATTTTTGCCTTCACGCTGAGCAAGAAGACGTGCATGGCGTTTTGCGCATGCCAATCGCTCATCAAGTGTAGGCGCGTCGGGAAGCGGCCTATCATCAAGAGCAGCGCGAATCTGAGCGAATAACCAGGGATTTCCGCACGCCGCACGTGCAATCATCAATGCATCGCAACCTGTTTGTTCAAGCATAGCAAGTGCATCGTCAGCAGATGTAATATCGCCATTTCCTACTACAGGAATATCAACACAATCTTTCACACGAGCAATAGTTTCCCACTCAGCACTTCCCTGATACATCTGCTCGGCAAATCTTCCATGAACGGTAATGGCAGCCGCTCCAGCTCGTTGCATATCACGCGCAAACTCTGGTGCAGTTTCTTTACCCTGATAATACCCACGACGAAATTTAACTGTGACCGGATGCTCTACCGCAGATGCCACCGCCTCAACAATATGAGATGCCAATAAAGGATCTTTCATAAGAGCCGATCCATCGCCTTTTGTCACAATTTTGCGCGCAGGACAACCCATGTTGATATCAAGATAAGCAAGCGAAGAACCGAGCGTTTGTTCAACCCAAGCAGCCTGGTCTGCAAGCGTTTGTGGCTCATGACCAAAAAGCTGCACCCCTACACGTGTTTCACCTGGAGCAAGATCTAGTAAGTGACGCGTTTTTTCATTGGCATACGAAAGACCCTTGGCACTCACCATTTCAGTAAAAGCAAGATCTGCACCCTGTTCAACACAGAGAGAACGAAACGCAATATCACTTACGCCAGCCATCGGAGCCAAAATCACTCGATAGGAACCAAAGAGCCCTCCGCCCTTCATCACGCTGGTCATGAGCGCTCCTACAATGCCGCTAAACTAGCAAGCATCAATACTAATCCCGCCAAAATAGCAATCACTACAAAGCAACCGACAATAAGCATGACTTTTGCAAATGATGATGATTTTTGCTGAGCACTCTCTTTGGCAATTTTCTTTTCGTCAAACGGATCATTAAGCCAATCATAGGATTCTTTATCAAATTTAGCTCTTGGTGCCATGATTATTCGTCAACCTTCAAAATAGCCATGAATGCCTCTTGGGGTACTTCAACATTTCCTATGCTCTTCATACGCTTTTTACCAGCTTTTTGCTTCTCAAGCAGCTTACGCTTACGTGAAATATCGCCTCCGTAGCACTTAGCCAAAACATCTTTTCTCTTGGCTTTTACCGTTTGACGCGCTAAAACTCGACCACCTATAGCCGCTTGAATAGGAACTTCAAACATCTGACGAGGAATAATCTCTTTGAGTTTGTCACATAATACGCGTCCGCGGTCATACGCCTTATCTCTATGAACAATGAACGAAAGTGCGTCAATAGGCTTTCCAGAGAGTAAGATATCAAGCTTCACTAGTTTTGACGGCTTATACCCATCGAATTCATAATCAAGCGAAGCGTAGCCCTTTGTATTTGATTTCAGCTTGTCAAAGTAATCCATAATCAACTCCGACAAGGGAATCTCCCAAAGCATTTCAACAGTAGTGGGTGAAAGATAGTTCATTGTCACAAAGGTGCCGCGACGCTGAACGGTAAGATCCATTACCGCACCAACATAATCAGGAGGAATGAGAATTTTTGCCTTCAAGTACGGTTCTTCCACACGCTCAATTTCACCAGGATCAGGCATCTCTTGAGGCGAATGGAGTGAAATCATCTCTCCGTTGGTTTTGTAGATATGATACTCAACCGACGGGGCTGTAGCTAAGAGATCAAGTCCGAACTCTCGCTCGAGGCGTTCTTTGATGACCTCCATATGCAAAAGACCCAAAAATCCGACACGAAAGCCAAAGCCTAATGCATGTGATGTTTCAGGTTCCCAAATAAGTGCCGGATCGTTAAGCGAGAGCTTCTCAAGCGCTTCTTTTAACGGCTCATACTGATCTCCATCAATAGGAAAGAGCCCCGTAAAAACCATCGGCTTTACTTCACGATACCCAGGAAGTGGCTCATTAACACCTCCCACAGCACTGGTGATTGTGTCACCAACCTTTACTTGGCTTACATCTTTCAGCCCTGTGACAAGATATCCTACTTCGCCCACAGAAAGTGATGGCAACGGAGTTTCTGCTGGTCTACGAGCACCTACTTCTTCTACTAAAGCCTCTGCATTGGTGGCAAGCATGCGAATCTTGTCGCCCTTTTTCATAGAACCATCAACAACGCGAACCAGCGCAACAACACCTCGGTAGGCATCAAAATATGAATCGAAGATTAGCGCGCGCAAGGGTGCATCAGCATCTCCCTGAGGAGCTGGAATATTATAAACAACCGCCTCTAACATATCATGCACACCAACGCCTGTTTTTCCTGAAGCCAATACAGCATCATCAGCAGGCAATGCAAGACCATCTTCAATTTCTGCGCGAACGCAATCCGGCTCAGCTGCAGGCAAGTCAATTTTATTGATGAGTGGAATAATCTCAAGGTTTGCATTCATGGCTAACATAGCATTTGCAACTGTTTGAGCTTCCACACCTTGCGTTGCGTCAACCACCAACACAGCACCTTCGCATGCTGCAAGCGAGCGCGAAACTTCATAAGTAAAGTCCACATGACCAGGCGTATCAATCAAATTCAGTTGATACACTTCCCCGTCATCAGCCGTATACTCCACACGAACAGCCTGGCTTTTAATAGTAATACCACGTTCTCGTTCGATATCCATAGAATCAAGCAGCTGCTCTTGCATATCGCGCGAAGCCACGGTTCCTGTCATTTCAAGAACGCGGTCAGACAATGTGGACTTACCATGGTCAATATGAGCAATGATTGAAAAATTACGAATATGTGTTGGGTCGGTCATACCTTATCTTTCATGAAATTCCTGCACAAAATGCGCTTTCTTATATGTTTTAACGAAATTATCGCACACAGATATAAAATCTTTTGTTATTCTATCGCATTGTGTATCCGACGGAACGGACGTGCAATGGATTTCCATTGCCGAATCGGCAGACGTGGCTGCAATATACGATTCGAATCGTCGGACAACCTTAGAGGTTATAAGGCAAAAAATCCCGCTGCCTTTTATGCGCATCTATCAGGCGCTTTACTGATAGATCTTTGCGCACATGCCTTTATTGTTGTCTGTATGTGCGTCAATTCCTCCTGATACCTTTAACAAGAGTTATATCGTTTTTAGTATGGAGGATCTTCACCATGGCAAATATCAAGAGCCAAAAGAAGCGCATCATCACCAACGAAAAAGCACGTATGCGCAATCGTGCAGTTAAATCAGAACTCAAAACTGCAACTCGTCGTGTAAAGGACGCCGTTGCTGCAGGTGACGGCGCTGCCGCATTCGCATTTGCTCAAGAGGCTTGCCGCCTTATGGACAAGGCTGCTTCTAAAGGTGTTATTCACAAGAAACAAGCTGCTAACCGCAAGAGTGGCATCATGCTTCTTGTAAATTCTGTAGCTACTGACGCAGATCGCGCTGCTTATCAGAAGGCAGAGAAGAAGGCTCAAAAGACCGGCTCTAAGAAGGCTGAAGCTCGTGCAGCTCGCGTTGCCGCTATGGCTGCTGCTTCTGAAGAGAAGGCAAAGCGTCGCGAAAAGCAACTGAAGGAAGAAGAAAAGGCTGCTGCTCGCAAAGCTAAGGAAGCTGAAGAGGCTGCCAAAGCTGAAGCTGAGGCCGCTGCTGCAGCTGCTGCTGAAGAAGAGGCTGGTGCCGAGGAAGGCGCAGAAGAAGCTGCTGAATAAGCTGCTGAAACGCAATTACATTATTTCGTGCGATCCGTTCGCATATCAAGTAAGAAAAGACCTCGTTTTCGAGGTCTTTTCTTTGCATTTGCATAACGAGTTACCTACGGATAGACCGAAGTACCCATTCCACAAAGATACCGTCTTCGTCTCCCCCGCTTTTCATGCGACGCTCAGCATCCATCGCGTGCACAAGCGCTCCTCGCAGTTCTTCTGCTGTAAAATTACGGGCCCATAGAGCATGGTTTTTAACGCGCCAATCAGGAAGCCCAAGGGTTGCAGGCAATGCTTGAATCATTGACCGATCAGCAAGAGACTTAGCGCAAATAAGTTCACGTAGTCTGGTGGTACACATGGCAAGCAAAGCATGTGACGAAGTAGACTCCATTTGTGTTAGACACAACATACACTTGCGAACATTACGCGCCGCAAAAGCATCAACAAATTCCCAAGGCTTGACCTCAACGGTGCGACTCACCATCTCAAGTACTTCATTTTCATTAACAGGATCAAGACCACGATGCGCAAGTGCGAGCTTTTTCAACTCGTTATCAAGATAAACGGTATCTTCTCCAACACGCCTAATAAGCAACTCAGCCGCGCCATCAGTAATGGTGACACCATGGCCTTGAGCGAGCTCTCGCACCAGTTTAGGTAACTCCCATCGTTTTGGTGGCGTACAATCAATTATGGCAGTGGGAGCAAGTGCACTCACGGCTTTATAGAGTCGAGTATTCTTCGGCAGTTTTTCGGCCATGAGAATCAATACCGTTGTAGAAGATGGAGCACTAAGATAGGAAACTATTGCCTCGGCATCTTCCTTTTTGAGTTTCTCGGCATTTTCAACTTCTACCAGACGCATATCACTTACAAAAGGCATGGTTTTGCAAGCACTCACAATATCTAAACCTTTGGCGGTTTGACCATCAAAGGTATCAGAATTAAACGCAAGATCACCCATTGCCTCAAGCCGTTTACGCAACCTCGTCATCACGCGATCGCGCTTCAACGCGTCTTCCCCAACCACCAAATAAGCGGACAAAAGAGGAGTTTCTTTTTTTGATTGTTTCGATTGCGCAGCCATAATCTCACTTAGTTTTGTGTAGTTATCATCATTGTTTCGCCTACTATCTTACACGATACCGCACCATCTTGATCAGATCGAAACACACTCACCCCATCTTCTTCAAGGATGTTAATAATCTCTTCCCGAGGATGTCCATAAATATTGTGCGATCCTACGCCAATAAGCGCTACTTGAGGCGAAAGTTCTTCAACGACATCTGAGGTAAGGGCGCGAGCTGAACCATGATGTCCAACTTTTAACAGATCAACTTTTCCTATTCTGTCAGCGTCAATCAATTGCTTTAAAACATCAGCCTCTGCATCTCCGGTAAAGAGGGCTCTCAATTCTGGTATAGCATCATGGTTGGCATCAAGTACAACGTCCAAACAAATACTGTCGGCATTTCCTCCTTCATCGCTAAATTGAGATGGCCAGATAACTTCGCAAACAAACTCACCAATTACTATTTTATTTCCCTGTGATAGAGATACCACGTTATCTTTTCCAGCAACCAACCGGGCACTATCCAAAAGCTCTTTGCAGTTATCGCATGAACATGATTTCACTCCTTCAGCAAGCAAGACCTGATCAATTTCAACATAACCTGCAAGAGATTCAAGACAGCCCATATGATCATCATCCCCGTGAGTAATCAAAACAGCATCAAGCTTAGTAAGGTGGTTTTTAGCGATGGCCTCTTTGAGAAGGGTTTCTTGATTTCCTGTATCAATCAACAGAGTGACACCAGAAGAACGAAGTAAAAATGCGTCACCTTGCCCCACGTCAAGCATGACTATCTCATCGCCAGCCATCTTTGAGGCAAGGGTTGGAAGCACAAGCGTCATGCCAAGCCACCAGCTCACCAAAAGCACGCCTACACAAGCAATGCTTTTAGCTGAAGGCTGAGGCCACCAAAACCACAACCCAGCCATGAATACTCCTGTAACAAAAAGCATCTCCACCACAGGAACATCAATAGCAATGCATCCTCCAGGTATATAAGATAAGCCAACCACAAGACTTCCGAAAAGCGCACATAAGCTTTGCGCCCCAGACAAGGCAATTGGAGCGAGAACTGGAAATACCAAACCCACAATCAAGCAAATCATGCAAATTGTGCACAGCGGTGCAAAGAGTGGACTCACGATGATATTCGACAACACACCAATGAGAGGAATTTGGGCGAAAAGCCCTGCTGCAAGAGGCAGCGTTGCCATGTTGGCTGCCGCGCAGACACTAAGCACATCAATCAACAACACAAACCGCCCCCTCAAAGCAAATTCAAACCAACTTCTGCATAGAGGCGAAAAAACAAGAATCCCCAATGTTGCCAAAACCGAAAGAGCAAATGAAACCGATAATGCAGATGAAGGAGAGCACACAAGAGCACCGATAACACAAATACCTAATGCCTGAAGGGGTACGGCCCGTCGTGCAGCAAAGAAAGAGCATATAGCAATGCTTGCTATAACAGCTGCACGAATTACTGAAGGCGATGATCCCGAAAAGACGACATAGATTGCCATGAGTGCAATTTGTATAACCACAGAGCAAACACGCGGAAGAGCAATTCGTTTAAGAATTAACGAGAAAATGGACACTATTACGCTCAAATGAGCTCCCGAGACCGCAAGAACATGCGCAAGTCCTGTAGTTTTAAAAGCCTGATTAACCTCCTCGGATACATTGTTTCGCCAACCGCATAAAAGAGCTGTGCAAATCCCAGCACCATCCGAAACCTCCTGAAAGATCTCAGATTCTGCCCCTTTGCAGTCATTGTCTGCATTCGTATATAAAAGAGCTTTTATCGCTTTAACTCTAATTGAGGTAATAACTCCAAGAACACCTTGCGGCTCTGCGGATACATAACTTGAGCACTTGGCGCGACCAACAATACCTCGCTGAAGTGCATAGATGCGACTTTGTTCAGGTGTTTTTGAAAAACAAGCATATGCCTCAAATCTCTCTCCAAACGACGGGGGTTTTACATCTTGTGGCAAATACACTTGCACACGAGGCGCTCCCTCTACATCCATCACACGAGCTACGCACTGCGCACCATAGTCAGAAATCTTTCCATCTTCGACCACTTCAAATACGTGGATACCATCAGTTTGAGCAAGTACAGTTTCACCTTGCCATAAAGCCTGAGCCCCTACGCAAGCTACAAGCAATCCAAGTCCCATACCAGCAAGAATGCTGCCGAAATGCAGCGATAGACTACATGCTAGAGCTAAACCAGCCACTACAATCAAAAGTCCCCCGACTACCAAAAACGGCACAATATGCGACATATGAAACAAAAGCATCAAAGCACTTGCGCTAACCACCCACATGCCAATTGCCATGAGAAACAATGGGGTTGGCAGAGTTCGAACTACGTCATTTTTGCTAACTAATGATTCATGCGACTGTCGCTTCTTAAACATGGGCATACGCGCTCATTTTCACGAGACCGTTATGATGTCAGCAAGCGCTTCATATTTTTTCTCACCTATTCCGGAAACATTTTTAAGATCTTCAGGGGAAGCAAACCTTCCTTGCTGTTCGCGATAAGTGATTATTTTTTGAGCAGTAGCCGCACCTATTCCTGGTAATGTCTCAAGAAGAGCTTGATCAGCGGTATTAATATTTACTTTTGCCTGTGGGGCTTGCGTGCGAGAAGCGCTGCCCCCATCATGCATGGAAGGTGAGGAAGCCTGAGATAAACCTGCTTGTACTTCCTCTATGCTATACACCACAACCTGCTCCCCGTCCTGCAATAACCTTGCGCGATTAATTGCATCTGGTGCAGCCTGTTCAGTTACCCCTCCTGCAGCCATAAGCGCATCATCCACACGTGATGATTCACTGAGCCAATACACTCCAGGATTAACAACACAACCCTCTACGTGTACGCAAATCTTTTTGTCAGTTTCTGTTTTGGCATTGTTTGACGGCGCGTCTTCAGTAGCTCCATCTGTTTCAGCTGATTCTTCCGGCATAGATCTTTCCTGTTCAGCAGGAACATCGGATGAATCCTCATGATCAACAACTATGACCCCACTTGAATTGACAAAGATCCCGCTCATGAGTAGCACACCAGCTACGAGAACGCTTACAAGAATTATCCCAACAAGAAGAAGTCGTTTTGGACTATGCATATGTAACTTAGTTAAAGGCGAGTCTACGCTTTCTTGAAAACTCATAAACAATGCTCCTTTCAAACAAGAAAGGAGCATGACAAAGACAAAATTCAGTTTTTACACGAGGCTTATATTTCTTTTGAATCTTTTGGCAAACCTCTCACGCATGTTTTACACGTGGTTTAAATGCGTTAACAGTTCAATCTCGTACGGATCTCATACGCAATTCTTAAAGCGGTTTCAATCTTTCGCTTGAACGCTCAACATGAGCTTCATGCTCTCGGTTATGCTTTGGGTTCCTTTGAAATCTTTTTCGGATGATATGCAGGGCATGCGTAATCTTTGATTTCCGCAATTTGTGCTAATTCTGATACCCACTGATCAAGAGGTAGGTTTTCTTCTGCAGCATACACATCCGCCAGTTTTGCGTGTGTCTCAGGATTTCGCGGCATAAACAGCGTACAACAATCAGGTGCATCTTGCGAAGAAATTGCAAATGATCCAAGTGACTCTGCATCAGCAATAATATCAAGCTTATCCGACCCGATAAGCGGACGAAGGACCATCAAATCAACCGCATCGTTGGTGCACGTCAAATTATCAAGCGTCTGCGATGCAACCTGACCAAGGCTTTCACCTGTGACAAGCGCCTGCGCACCTTCGCGATATGCCAGCTGTTGAGCCACACGAAACATAACGCGACGATAGATAATTACACGAAGTGCTGGAGGTACAGCGAGAGCTATTTCTCGCTGAACGTCACCAAAAGGCACCGTATAGATGCGAGCAACACATCCTGTCAGCTCTAGAACGTGGCCGATTTCATCAACCAAATACTCAGAGGTATCAGCTGTTTGTGGTCTACCTGAAAAGTGAACACCTATACACACAGCGCCACGACGCGCCATCTTCCACAATGCCACGGGCGAATCAATTCCAGAAGAAAGAAGGCAGACTACTTTTCCTGAACTACCAACTGGAAGACCACCTACACCGCGCTCAGAAAAAGCATAGATGTAAGTGGCGTTTTGTACTACTTCAACACCAACAACAACATCAGGATGCTTCATGCGGACAATTTTTTCAGGGAAAGCTTCACATAAAGAGGCGCCAACAATTTGATTCATATCCATTGAACCGGTGGCAAAATCAGTGTGATTGCGCCTTGCTGCAACCTTAAAGGTAGTAAAATCGCCAGCTTCACGAAGTGCAATCTGAGCCACTTCGCACATGACATCTAAATCTCGTTCACATTTGTAACCACAAGATACTCGCGCTACGCCAGGAACTCTCCCTATAACGCGCGCACATTCCTGCGCTACCTCCCAAGAAGTACCTTCTCGGAGAAATATGCACAGTCTACCAGCAATACGATGAATAGTTACAACGGGAAAACTAACAAGCAGCGCCTCAAGGTTTTTCTGAAGGCGCCGCTCAAAGGTAGCTCTGTTATGACCCTTTAACCCAATCTCATGATAATGGGCAAGGCAAATACGTTGATATTCGCTCACGAATAGACCTAGTGATTCTTAACGTCAATAGATGCAGGATCAAATGAAACCTCACCACGTGCAATCTCAGTGAATGCAAGAGAGAGTGGCTTTTTGTCTGCTGCGCGAGCAATCTCTACCGCAGTTTGCAATTGTATTGCGCGATCGCGCTGCCCACGCATCATGTCATTAATGTCATGCGCGCGCTTTGAAGCAAGAGCGCACAACAGAAAACGATCGTTGTCAGTTTCTGACAACAGCACATCAATCTTTGGTTCAATAATGCTCATAGCGAACTTAACCTCGTGTTTTCTCAGCTTTGTCATTGACATATGCCACTAACTCTTCGGTGGCCTTGTCAATATCATCATTCACAAGTTGTATATCATACTCCATTTTTTGCGAAAGCTCTACCTGGGCGACCTGCATGCGCACAGCAACTGCATCATCGGTCTCAGTTCCACGACCGCGCAGTCTACGTTCAAGCTCTTCGAGTGAAGGAGGTTCGATAAAAATAAGATGCGCATCAGGGAATTTCTCTTTAACTTGAAAACCACCCTGAACATCAATTTCAAGAATTACCTGATCTCCAGCAGCTATATGTTCTTCAACGCTTTTACGAGGCGTTCCATATTGATTGCCACCATAGGTAGCCCACTCCAAAAGCCCGTTTTCATCTATGAGCTTTTGGAAAGACGCCGGGGTCTGAAATTGATAATGCACGCCATCAACTTCACCTTCACGTGGCGTACGCGTTGTTGCAGAAATTGAAGCCCAAGCATCGGGCACTAAACGCAAAAGACGGGCCACCAAGGTGCCTTTACCTGCACCCGATGGCCCAGAAATTACAAAAAGATTTCCGCGACGCACGTCAGTCTAGCCCAAACGCTCCAACAGAGCAGCTTGCTGACGATCGCCCAATCCCTTCAGACGACGACTCTCAGCAATCTTCAGTTCGCTCATGATCTTTTCAGCCTTAGCCTTACCATAACCAGGCAGGGTCTCAATAAGGGTGCTTACCTTCATGCGTCCAATTACGTCATCGTTCTTCATTTCAAGAACCTGAGCCAAGGTCAGCTTTCCAGATTTCAGATCATCACGAACCTTCGCACGCTGAATGCGAGCTTCCTTTGCCTTTTCTAGGGCCTTCTGACGCTCTTCAGCGCTGAGTTGAGGAATAGCCATCTGTATCTTCTCCTTCTTGTTCCAAAGCTAAGCTTTATATAAGCTTTCAAAAAAGCGTTTCCGTGATACTAGCACGGGTCACACACATGCAACACGCAAAATGCCTGATTTTTTTAGAAATTTCAAGTTGAAAGCACATGACTTGAGCACTATATCACGCATTTGAGACAAAACGATTAAAATTCCCCCACGTTTATCTCAACTTACAACTTGCGAATCTCTTCTGAATTCTACCGATGCATGCATCAGAAACAACGCTTTAAGCTTACCTATATCCTCATTATAAGCAAATTATAGGTCTGCGACAATTGCTTCAAAAGCAGCTGCTGGATCGGTGGCCTGTGTAATGGGTCTTCCCACAACAATATGAGATGCTCCGTTCTCAAAAGCCTGTTTGGGAGTTGCTACACGAGATTGGTCTCCCTTGTCAGACCCTGCAGGACGCACACCTGGCGTAACAATATAAGCCTCCGGTCCTAAAATCTCACGTAAACGCGAGGCTTCTTGCGGAGACGCGACAACGCCTGAGATGCCAGCCCGCTTTGCCTGTTCAGCCAATACTACCACCTGATCAGCCATAGCGCGCGAAACACCAGTTTCAGCAAGCGCCGCATCATTCATTGAAGTAAGAACAGTAATTCCCAATGTAGCAGGTGTGTCATACCCATACTCTTCAGATGCTGCAACTGCACCGGCTTGCGCGGCACGCATCATATCTACGCCACCAACAGTATGCATGGTAAGCATATCGGCGCCACTTGCAGCTGCCGAATATGCTGCGCCTTCAACCTGATGCGGAATATCATGAAATTTAAGATCTAAAAATACCTTAAAGCCACGCTCTTTGAGCGCATACACAATTGCTGGTCCATTCGCATAAAACAGCGTCATGCCAACTTTCATCCATGTGGCTTTGCCTTGCAGCTGATCAGCCAAGTCAAAAGCTTCTTCAATACCGCAGTCAAGCGCCACAATAACGCGATCGCGCGCAGGTATGTCGTCAAAAACTGTTAGCACTTCAAAGCTCCAATCAACTCATTAACATCACGTACTCCGTGACGTTCACAGAAATCCGCAATACCATTAATAACATCTTGCGTTGCACAAGGATTGACGAAATTTGCCGTCCCTACTGCAATCGCAGTAGCCCCCGCAAGCATAAACTCTACAGCATCAATACCATTCATGATACCACCCATGCCTAAGATTGGAAGCGAAATCGCCTGATGGCACTCCCAAACCATGCGAAGAGCGACAGGTTTTACGCAAGGACCAGACAGACCGCCCACGACGCGCGCCATCGTCGGCTGCATTCGCTCAGCATCAATTGACATGCCCAAAAGCGTATTGATAAGAGATATGGCATCAGCTCCCCCTGCTTCTGCGGCTTTTGCTATATCAGTTATCGATGTAACGTTTGGCGTAAGCTTAACAATTAAGGGGCGCTTGGTAGCTTCGCGAATCTTTTTCACGATTGCTTCAACGCATGCAGGATCGGTACCTAGGGTCATACCACCTGCATCAACATTTGGGCAAGAGATATTGATCTCATAAGCATGAACACATGCTTGTTCAAGCTCATCAACTACTGCTAAATACTCATCAAAACTATGACCTGATACATTAACAATAATGGTTGCGCCTTGATCATTGAGCCATGGTATATCAACATCCATCAGGTGTTTTACGCCAGGATTCTGCAGCCCAATTGAATTAAGCATACCAGAGGGTGTCTCAGCAATACGAGGCGTATCGTTTCCGGCCCAACCATGAAGCGAGACCCCTTTGGTAGTAACTGCACCCAATGCACTGACATCAACAAAATCATTGTATTCACGCCCTGCGGCAAAAGTTCCCGAAGCGGTAGTTACGGGATTTTTCATGAGTAATCCGCCAAGGTTTACTCCCATATTTAGGCCCATGATTACCACACTACCTTCGTTGCCTCGAAAATTGGTCCATCTACGCAAGCTCTCAATTTTCCCTCTGTTGTTTCAACCACACAAGAAAGACAAGCTCCAATACCGCAAGCCATCCGTCTCTCCATTGAGACTTCGCAATATACGCCAGCATCTGCACACAAATCTGCAACGGCACGCATGAGTGGCTCTGGACCACACACGGCAACATAGTCGTACTGTTTGCCGGCTTGGCCAGCCGCTTCAAGTGCTTCTGCAACCAAACTTGTCGCAAACCCTGCACGACCAAAGGAGCCATCATCAGTTGAACAGAGAGGAGCAACTTGATCAGTTGTCCCAGCAGACAGCAGCACCTCATAACGTCCTCTGCACACCAAAGCCTGCTCTGTTTGTGCACCTAAAATAACATCAGTGTGCACCCGAGTTTCAACGAGCTGCTCAGCGAGCATGTAAAGCGGTGCAGCGCCAACACCTCCTCCAACAAGCAAAGCGCGCTGAGTGTGTTCTGGTGGCATCCAACAACGTCCTACCGGACCGAGCACTTCAACCTCCGAAAGCGCGCCTTCATCAGCGGTAAGCGTTGTCATGAAATCCGTACCATACCCTACCGTCTGGTAGAGAATATCAATTGTTTTAGTAGCTGGATTAGTCGCATAAACTGAAAAGGGTCGGCGAAGAATATGATCAGCCATTCCAGGAATTTTAACATGCACAAACTGACCAGGCTCAATGCTTTCAGCAATGCGGGGGGCTTGCAAAACCATCAAATACAAACGCGGTCCCACACATTCATTTTCAATAATACGCGCCTGCTCATTAATGAGGGGCATAATTGACTCCTTATACAAAGATAGACCGTAATACATCAATCGGTAGCGCACCAAATATGGCACGCTACCGATTAAGCGTTATTCAACAATCATACCGTCTTCAAGGGTGGCATATCCCCCAACATACACATCAGTTGCGCGACCGGTAAGTTCAGCACCTAAAAAGCCGCTATTGCCTGATTTAGAAACCATGCCTTCGCGTGTAACCGTCCACACTTCACGAGGATCAATTACCGTCAGATCGGCAGTACTACCAGGCTCAAGGGTGATCTTTTCTACACCAAGAATTGCACGCGGGTTCACCGACATCAGCTCAACAAGCTGCTCCCAGGTAATCTTGCCCTGAGCTACCAGATTGGTAATCATAAGCGAAAGTGAGGTTTCAAGACCTATCATGCCGAAGGGAGCCAATTCAAACTCACGATCTTTCTCAAAATCTGTATGAGGAGCATGATCGGTAACAATCGCATCTACCGAGCCATCAATAACACCTGCAATAAGCGCTTCTGCGTCTTTTTGAGTACGCAGCGGCGGGTTAACCTTTAAGCACGTGTTGTACTCATCGGTAATGTCATCTTCGCTCAAGAAGAGGTGATGTGGGGTAACCTCGCAGGTCACCGGCAATCCTTCCGCTTTAGCCTCTCGAACCATATCAAGACCACGAGCGGTAGTAATGTGCTGGATATGCAGCGGACAACCGGTAAGACGACACAGCGCAATATCACGTGCTATCTCAAGTTCTTCACCTTCAGCCGGCCACCCCAACATGCCAAGGCGCGTTGATACCACACCTTCGTTAACCTGGCCTTCGCCCACTAAATCATCATCTTGGCAATGCACCATGACAACTTTGCCAAACTGTGAGGCATAATCCATAACACGGCGCATCATGCCAGCGCCTTGGATACCGCGACCATCATCGGTAAAAGCAACTGCGCCGTGAGCAACCATGTCACCCATCTCTGAAAGCGTTTCACCCTTAAGACCTTGACTGCAAGCTCCTGATACATACACGCGTGCTTTACCTGCTTGTGCTGCGCGAGCCTTTACGTATTCAACGCCCACTGCATTATCAATGACAGGAAGCGTATTGGGCATAGCGCACACGCCTGTGAAGCCACCTTTTGCAGCAGCACGCGTACCTGATGCTATATCTTCTTTTTGCTCGAATCCGGGCTCACGAAGGTGTACATGCATGTCCACCAAACCAGGGACGACAATCTTTTCACGCAGATCTCGTTCAATGCCTTTCTCGATTGACAAGTTCTGACCAACTTCAACAATTTTGCCATCACGAATAACGATGTCAGCAACTTCGTTAAGTCCGATTTGGGGATCAATTACATGAGCGTTTTTAAGCAGTAATGCCATCTTCGCTCCCTCCTAACAGCAGATAAAGTGCAGCCATACGCGTTAAAATACCAGCATAAACCTGATCTAAGATGATAGAGCGTTTAGGATGATCAGCCATATAGCTATCAAGCTCTACACCGCGGTTGATAGGACCTGGATGACAAATCAAAGCATCGGGCTTCATAAGATGCTCGCGCTCTTGCGTAAGACCATACAGCAAGTTGTATTCGCGAAGCGAAGGATAAGGAGCTCCCTCCAAGCGCTCGCGTTGGATGCGCAGCATATAAACAACATCCAATTCGGGCAGCGCTTCATCAAGATTTGAAGTCACATGATCGGCGCCTAAAATATCAGGGCGTGCTGGCAAAAGCGTAGGCGGAGCAATAACTGTTACTTCACACCCCATAATCTTGAGAGCGGGAATCAAAGATCCGCACACGCGCGAATGTCCGATATCGCCAACAACACCCACTTTCAAACCATTAAGATCTCCCTTGCGCTCCCAAATTGAGTACAAGTCTAGAAGTGCTTGGGTGGGATGTTGGTGTTTGCCGTCACCTGCATCAATTACATGAACACCAGATACGTCAGCGATTTTGCGCGGAACACCAGCATGCTTATCGCGCACAATAATCATATCAATTTTGTAAGAGCACAGAGTCTCTACTGTGTCCACCAAGCTTTCGCCCTTTACGGTTGAAGTTGAAGAACCTCCGAAATTCAAGCTGTTTGCAGAAAGGCGCTTTTCAGCAATCTCAAATGATGAGCGCGTACGCGTTGAGGGCTCGTTGAACATATTAACGACGGTTACGCCTTTTAGAGTTGGAACCTGCTTAATACGACGCTCGTTGACTTCCTTGAAACGTGTTGCAGTTTCAAGAATAGTCATAATATCGTCTGCAGAGTATTCCGTAATATCAATCAAGTGCTTATGGTTGAAAGCCATTGATTATTCACCCCCCAAAGGTGCAGATCCTGCACGCATACCTGGCTCAATTGCCAAAATCTCTACCTCAGATTTATCATCTACCTCTTCCAAGAACAAACGAACGTTTTCATCGGATGCGCTTGGAACATTTTTACCAACATAATCAGCTCGAATAGGCAGTTCGCGATGACCTCGATCAACCAGTACTGCAAGCTGAACACATGAAGGACGACCGATATCCATGAGTGCATCTAAGGCCGCACGAATTGTTCGACCGGTATACAACACATCGTCAACCAAAACGACATCCTTACCGTCTAAATCGAACAAGATGTCAGTTGAATGAACTTCGGGAGCCAAATGCGTTGCAAAGTCATCACGGTAAAAGCTGATATCTAATTTACCGAGCGGGACCTTTGTTCCCTCAATTTCTTCAATTTTTTCCTGAAGGCGCTTTGCGAGCAAGTCACCACGCGTAACAATACCCACTAAAGCAAGATTTTTGGCACCATGGTTGTTTTCAAGAATCTGGTGTGCCATGCGCGTAAGAGCGCGCTCAATTTCGTCTGCATCCATACAAACGCTTTTGACCGTGCCTGCGTTGGTCATTACCCACCCCTTTCTTTTGGGATGGTACAGGCGACCTGAAGATGCCTTTGCGATGGCTTGTTTCAACCTGCCAAAATGGGCAGAAAAAAAGCCTCGCAAGAGACGTAGGCTTCAACTTTTGCGCTTTATATAAGCGCTCTCGTATGTGCCTTGTCGGTCTCTCTGTACCGCTTTTAAAGGACTGGAACCAGTATACGCAAAAATGACTATTTTGCTAGAGATATTTCGCAATATTGCAATTTTTATGCAATTATTTCTTCTGTTTGTGAGCTTGAGTAAAAGTATTCGCGTTATTTTTCCGAGCGCTGCGCATAGACATACCAATATGCAATGCCCACAATCACGCCACCAATGATGTTTCCGAGCGTTGCCAAAAGAATGTTATAGACCACGCCTTCAAACGCAACAGCACCTGCCACTCCTACCCCAAGCGAATTTTGAATCAATCCCATTGGCAAGAAGAACATGTTTGCCACGCAGTGCTCAAACCCACAAGCAACAAAAGCCGAGATTGGCAACAAAATACCAATAACCTTATCAACAACCGTGCGAGCAGAAAAGCCAATCCAAACAGCCAAACAAACAAAGATATTACAAAGGATGGCCTTAAACAGCAGCGGAATGGGTTCAAGAGCGACTTTACCTGCTGCAATATTGACCATCGCAAGTGCTACTTCTCCCCCGTTTAGCGACGGAATCTCAGCAAGTGCAATGATGGTAACTGCTACGAGCGAACCACAAAGATTACCAAGCCAGACAATGGACCAGTTTCGCAATAGACCACGCCATGAGATGCGTTTTGAGGCTTTTGCGCAAATCATCAAAATGTTTCCAGTGAACAACTCAGCGCCACAGCACAATACCAAAACAAGCCCAAGGCAAAAGCAGATGCCACCCACAAGACGCTGTACCCCAAAAGGCAAGGTTGGGTCGCCTATGAATACACAGTAGAATAAAGCGCCAAACGAGATAAATGCACCCGAGAGCATGGCCAAAACAAAACACTTTGCAAAAGGGAGCGCAGCTTTGGTTTGTGCAACGGTCTCAACTTTCGCTTCAACATCAGCAGGGGCTATCTCATCAGGTCGTAACGCCGATAATTCTTGGGAGCTTAAAGACATGCGATTACCTTATCTATTTCAAGTAAGTAAGTACAAAAAAGTGTTTTCCATAGTACTAAAGGTATCTCAAAACGAAAGGCGAAAGACGGTGCCCGGAAGGCGTTTAGCCATAAAGACTACGTGTTTTTATCTCAAAAATGAGAGAATCCCCACCAAAACAAACGAAATGATTATGCTCAGAGCTACATATAAGATTCTTCGTGATATTTTTACTGAAGCAAATTTCGGAATTACGACAGCTATAAGCTGTTTTGGTATACCCAGCGTAAAAATAGGAAAGAATATAAAGAGGTATATACACCCATAATTAAGTAACCGAAGATACAAAGGAGCATGAGCCAAAGTGAGGTCAGGATCAGGATAAATCGCCACATGCACAGAAGCAGCCAAGAAAACCACCATAAGAAAGACCATGATACAACCCGACAAGATTCCAAGCGGATTTGTTGTCTTAAAAGCATAGCGCAATCGAGACAATATTGACTCTGATGATGCAGGTGTGACAAGTGCTTTAACTGCATTTTTGGGGTATCTCAACGACGCAACTTGTGCATCTTTGCTCTGCAATGATATATCTGTCACCGCTTCAAGAAATGCTTGTTTAAGTGCACGCACTGATGCATAACGATCTTTTGGATCAAGCGCTGTAGCACGAACTATAACCTGACGAAGCGCCTCTGGAACACCTGCATGCATAAAACCATTAAGGCGTGCCTGCGCAGTAGGCGTTTCTTCGGTTAAACAAAACCAC
Organism: Adlercreutzia agrestimuris; assembly: GCF_943193125.1. GTDB lineage: Bacteria > Actinomycetota > Coriobacteriia > Coriobacteriales > Eggerthellaceae > Xiamenia > Xiamenia agrestimuris. The sequence goes on along the minus strand of NZ_CALPCX010000003.1, from coordinate 75,361 downwards.
AACACCATACCAAGCGCATATACATCTGAACGCACATCGGTTTGTCCAAATCCAAATTGCTCTGGAGGTGCATATTCTTTGGTTCCAAAATGATGTGTATCTTCGCTTGAGCCTTCCTTATAAAGACGTGCAATGCCGAAATCGATAATTCCAAGGCTTCCTTGAGACAAAATAATATTTGTTGGCTTGATATCTCTGTGGATAATAGGCGCCTCGAATGCCTCGTGTAATTCAAGCACTGCATCACATAAGCGCGGAAATATATCTATTGCAAGCGCAAGTGAAGGATCGCAACGATAAGCAACTTCATGGAGCGTCTCCCCTTTGAGATACTCCATAATTACAACGGTTTGCTCACCGGCGTTGTAGCAATCATAAATATAGGGAAGATGAAGAAAGCGCTTTCCTTGTTGCTGCGCATGATAAAGTGTTTCGTAAGCACTCCCTGTACCCATATTACGTTGAATTCGTTTGCGAATAAACGGCCCTGTTTCAGAGCCGTTTATTCCTTTAAATACCACTAATTCAGTAATCTCTTGGGGAGAGGATTTCAATACCGAAATAACGCGATAGCAATCATCACGCTGAAGAGCATCAAGATGTTCGGAAAGTTCGTCTGACATAATGCCACCATCATACCAAACAGTTTAAGAAATGGTTTCTTCTCCAAACCGATATAGTTCATCGTCGGTCTTTTGAAGCGTGTATCCTTTATCCAAACAAAAGATGATGATGGCATCACGCTTGTTCTTGCAATACAACTCGTTAGCACCGGAGAGCTTGAGAAGTCTATTACACTCTCGCAACGTCAAATTCATAGCAAAAGCAAGTTGCAAGATTTTATCTCGTGAAGCACCACGTTGGCCCATGAAGATCTGATATCCAAACGTTTCGTTTATTCCTGCTGTACGTATAACATCTGGTCTTTGTAGTCCATGAATGTTCAATAAGTATTGAAGATAATCAGGCAGTGTACGTTTTTGAATATGGTGATCTTCAATGAAAGCCGTCGGGTCTCCAGAGGCCAACAGCTCATTAAGCAATTCTTCTGTTAATGGTTCTGGCACCCGACGCTTCTTTCTTCTTCTCTGGTTTTTTATAGGTGACATGATGAGCGTGTCAACAGAACTCTACCATTGTCATCTGTACTTAATCTCATCAGCAGTCTATTCTACAACCCAACCAGCTGTAGCGCTGTCATTAAACATGTTTGAGTAATAAAGTACCTTGCTAATATCACCATCAAAATAGAGATTTCCTGTTACAGAACCTCCTGCGGCAAGCGAACCCGATGAAAGGCTATTTTCGGCCTCGGAGTAATATGTTTGATTATATTGAGCACCTTGCGCATCCTGAGCTTTCCAATCATAAGGATTAAAGGAAATGTCTTTGGATCCGGTGTTGGTATAAGTAACGGAAACGCCAGTAATTGGAGAATCGTCATAATTAACCAACCCAGCCTCTACCGAATTAACAGTGACAACCGTTCCATCGGTAAGCTCAATAGAGTCACCCAATACCAAATTACTGTAATCAATTGATTCTTCTTGCTCAGTTTCTTTATTCGACTGATTGTCTGACGATGTATCGCTGCTATCACCTGTAGCGTTTGAGGCGCTACTTGAAGACGAAGTTGTAGTAGCAACAGAGGGGTTAATTTCTTCACGCGCAGAATCAATTGCCGCACCATAAATGCCCTGCGTAGCGATAACAAGTATTCCAGACACAATACCAAGAACAAGTCCGGCAATAGCTAAACCTTTACCCCTTTTCTTACCTTTAGTGATACCCACCAAACCAATAATTGCAAATATCACACCAAGGATAGCCAATATCATTGAAAAATTGTTAATGATGGGCATCCATGATGAAATGATAGCCAAGATACCAAGCACAAGTGAGGTAATAGCCATGCCTGACGTTGACACAGCATTGCTTTGGTTTGGTGCACCATAAGGCACACTTGGTTGTTGCTGATCCATATAAAATCATCCCTTCTCGTTCTTTTAATGATGCAAGAAGGAATGCTAAAGAATGCCCCTAGCGTTTTCATTAGCTGCCAGCTAAGTTCTGGTAAGCAGCAATCACAATATAAACACCCCCTGAATCTAAATTATTGATCCAGGGGGTGCAAAAGCCATGCAATGAGTAGTTATTCTTTTATGCCATCCGTTTGGCGAATAAGTTTACGTTTGATCTTGCCACCAATTGTTTTGGGAAGTTCGTCAACAAATTCTACGATGCGCGGGTATTTATAAGGCGCCGTAGTTTTTTTGACATGGTTTTGAAGTTCTTTCACCAGGCCATCTGATGGTTCCCAGCCACGCGCCAAAACAACAGTTGCTTTAACAACTTTACCGCGGATAGGATCAGGCGCTGCGGTAACTGCACACTCCACAACTGCTGGATGCTCCACCAAAGCACTCTCAACCTCAAAAGGCCCAATACGGTAACCTGAGCATTTGATCACATCGTCATTGCGACCAACAAAAAAGCAATAACCATCAGAATCACGCCATGCCATATCGTGCAAGTTATAGTACTCGCCACCAACCGCCTCGCGCGTTTTCTCATCATCATGGTAATAGCCCACAAAAAGACCAGGCGGATACGCCTCTTTAAGTCCCGTTACGCAAATTGCACCTTCTTCGCCATCAGCCACTTCCTGACCATCATCATCAAGCAGCTTTATATTAAGCAAAGGAGAAGGTTTACCCATAGAACCAGGTCGAGGCTCTATCCAGGGAAAAGTTGCTAAAAGCACTGGCCCTTCTGTCTGACCAAAGCCTTCACGAATTTTCTTACCCGTCAAACGTTCCCATGCAAGCGTTACCTCAGCATTAAGTGGCTCACCTGCAGTAGCAAAATTCTCCACGCTTGAAAGATCATAGGATGCTACATCTTCTTGCAGCATAAAACGATACATAGTTGGAGGTGCGCAGAAGGTTGTCAGCTTATAGTCCTGAATCTTTTGGAGCAACTTTGTTGGAACAAATTTTTCCATGTCATAGGCAAAAATTGTTGCACCCGCAATCCACTGACCATAAATCTTGCCCCAGCCAAACTTTGCCCAACCAGAATCTGTAACAGACATATGCAACTTGTTTTCCTGAACCTGCTGCCAGTACTTTGCAGTTATGATATGACCGAGTGGATGAGCGAAATTATGCTCTACTGCTTTTGGATTACCAGTTGTTCCACTGGTAAAGTACATAAGCATGATGTCTTTGCTTGTCACAGCCTCATCGCCGCACGGACGATCAAATGCTTCCGATTCGTCTTTAATGAGGTCAGCAAAATCCACCCAACCATCACGATGCCCCGCAACCAAAAGCTTCTCGCAAATAGTAGGCGATTCCGGCAACGCCTCTTCTACTTGAGTGCATACATAGTCATCATCTACGCATACCACAACTTTAACTTCAGCACTATTTGCGCGGTAAATCACGTCTTTTTTGGTTAGCTGCAATGATGCCGGTATGATAGTTGCACCAAGCTTGCAAAGCGCAACTGCACAAACCCAGTATTCCCAACGACGACGCAGGATACACATCACCACGTCACCTTTGCCAACGCCTAAACGGCGGAATGCATTCGCCGCTTGATTTGAAAGACGTGAAAGCTCATTAAAAGTGATGATCTTCTCGTTGTCGTGATCATCGCACCATACCAATGCTACTTTTTCGGGCTCTACACGTGCCCACTCATCAATAACATCAAATCCAAAGTTGAAAGCTTCTGGAACATTTATTTGGAAGTTTTCAAAAAAGTCTTCATACGAATCAAATTCAATACGAGGGCAATATTGCTTTAATACGTGATCCACAGCCTACTATCCTTCTCGCTCTTTATTCAGCAATAATCGTTACAAAACGCGCTGGCTTATCTCCTTTGCAGCGCTGCCCATGCGGGTACTGAGGATTGAAATAAATGCAGTCGCCTGCCTCCAATTCAAACTCTTTATCACCCCAGGTAACCACTACTGTTCCATCTAAAACTAGATTGAATTCCTGTCCAGTATGGGTTACCAACTCCGCAGCCTCAACACTGGGTTCTAACACCACCAAAAGCGGCTGCATGATTTTTCCCGAATAGCGCCAAGCAAGGTCTTCAAAATGATAGCCCGGGTATCGGTCTACCTCACGACCTTCGCCATTCTTGACAACATGATAGGTTTCTAACTTAGCAGCAGTTCCCGTTAAAATTTCAGTAAACTCAACACCAAAGTGATGCGCCATATGATAGATTGCCGAAATGGGCACGTCTTGGCCAGTTGCCTCCCATTCCTGATAGACCGCAAGATCTACGCCGAGCTCTTGAGCCATTTCTTCTTGGGTAACATCACAAGCTTCACGAAGACCCTGAATTCGTAAACCGATGTCAGCTAATTCTTGCACCATAGCTTGTCCTTACTCTGTCTATATCTAAGGTTTTTAGGCTTGCATGCCAAGCTTCAAAGCAGCAATGTTTGCATCAAGAAGATGTCGCTTACGAGCTGGAACACACTTTTCCATTGCAGCAAATAGCGTTTCCTCTTCGCAGAAATGAGTTTCAGCAAAAAGCTTACCAACCAAAATGACATTGGCTAAGCCTTTCATGTTGTTCTCTTCTGCCAGCTCAGTGGCCGGAACAGCACAAACAGAAACGTTAGCAAGATCAGGAATATGCTGAACCAGTGTTGAGTCAACTACCGCAACACCACCAGGCACAACTGCGCTTTCAAACTTATCCATTGATGGCTGATTCATTACAATAAGCGCATTAGGAGCAGTAATAAGCGGAGAACCAATGGGGTCATCTGCAAGGGTTACCGAACAGTTTGCTGTACCTCCGCGCATTTCAGGACCATATGACGGCAACCATGAAACTTCACGATCTTCAATAAGACCAGCAGTAGCAATTATCTTGCCAGCAAATAAAACACCTTGACCACCAAAACCGGCAAGAATCAAACTCAGGTTTCTTCCCATTGTTTATGCACCTGCTTTCTCAGGGTGCGCAACGGGACAATCCGCATTACGCGCAGCTGCCGCCTCTGCAGCATTAGCATACCCATCAGCTACGACATCCTTATACACACCCAGCGGATAGTAGGGCAACATGTTTTCACGCATCCAATCAAAAGAATCCTGAGGTGACAACCCCCAGTTTGTTGGACAAGTAGAAACCACTTCAATAAGCGAATACCCTACGCCATCAATTTGATTTTGAAAGGCCCTTTTAATAGCTTTTTTCGCCTTACGAACATTCTTCGGACTATCAACTGTTACACGCTCAAGGTAAGCAACGCCATCAAGCGAACTGAGAAGCTCAGATACTCGAATGGGATAACCTGCCGTTTCAGTATCGCGACCATAAGGAGATGTTTGCGTAATTTGATGAGGCAAACTTGTCGGAGCCATCTGGCCGCCCGTCATGCCATAAATAGCATTATTGATAAAAATAATAGTGATATTCTCTCCACGAGTTGCAGCATGAACCGTCTCTGCCATGCCAATTGAAGCTAAGTCGCCATCACCTTGATAGGCAAATACAACATTTTGAGGATGAACGCGTTTAACTGCTGTTGCAACTGCCGGAGCACGACCATGAGCAGCCTCAATCATATCGCACCCAAAGAAGTCAACTGAGGTAACAGCGCAACCAACTGGTGCAACACCAACGGTCTCACCTTCAATACCTAGTTCGTCAATTGTCTCGGCCACCAACCTATGCACGATACCATGTGGACATCCGGGACAATAATTTGTAATGACCGGAAGCAATGCGTGCGGGCGTTCAAAAACCACCTTTTCTTCTGCGCTCATGCTTACTCACCTACCTTCTCGTGAGCCGCTTCTATGCGCTTGAGTACCTCAGCTGGCGTCGGGATAATACCACCCGTACGACCAAAGAACTCAACCGGAACACGACCCTCAGAGACAAGACGGACATCGTCAACCATCTGTCCCATATTCATTTCAACAACCAAGAAATCGCGTGCAGTATCCATCACGCTTTCAAATGCGTTTGTCGGGAACGGCCACAAAGTGATGGGACGAATAAGACCAGCCTTGATACCCTTTTCGCGAGCAGCTACAACAGCAGAACGTGCAATACGCGCCGATGCACCAAATGCAACAAGCACAATTTCTGCGTCATCGCACATAAAAAGCTCAGCTCGCTGCTCGTTTGCTTTAATGGTTTCATAACGCTCAAAGCGTTCGCGATTCAACCCCTCAAGTGCATCAGGGGTAAGATAGAGCGAATCAACAATATTATGTTTACGTTTGTTATGATGCCCTGTTGTTGCCCATGGTTTTTCGGGAAGCTCGGTTTTAGGTTCTGGCATTAACACCGGCTCCATCATCTGGCCAAGCATGCCGTCGGCCAAAATCATAACAGGAATACGATATTCATCGGCTTTGTCGAAGGCCAAATATGCATAGTCAGCCATCTCCTGAACCGTTGATGGTGCATATACCATAATCTGAAAGTCGCCATGTCCTGTTGCACGCGTGGCTTGCCAGTAGTCAGATTGCGAAGGCTGAATACCTCCAAGGCCTGGGCCGCCACGTTGCACATTTACAATTACCCCTGGTAGATCGCAACCTGCCATATAAGAGATACCCTCTCCTTTAAGCGAGATGCCCGGAGAAGAAGAGGAAGTCATAACGCGCGCTCCAGCAGCGGATGCTCCATACACCATGTTGATGGCAGCAATTTCACTCTCTGCCTGAAGATAGGTGCCACCGCACTTCGGCATTTGCTTTGACATATATGCCGCAAGCTCTGTTTGCGGCGTAATTGGATACCCAAAGAAGAAACGACATCCAGCGCGAATAGCGCTTTCAGCCATTGCTTCATTGCCTTTCATTAATACCTTCTCAGACATAATTACCTCATTACCTTAATAGCGCAATCAGGACACATGAGCGCACATGACATGCAGCCTGTACATTTGCTTTGATCAACACAGCATGCGGGGTGATATCCCTTTTCGGTAATAGTTGCCATATCTAGTTCGAGAATTTGCACAGGGCAGGCGTCAACACAGAGCCCACAACCCTTGCAAAAGTAATCATCAACAATAATCCGAGCCATCTATCCTCCTCTTTCATTGCACCTCTTTATAATGACACACGAACCCATTGCACCTGGTGCCACTCATGCAAAGTGTTTCGGCTTTATCGGTGGATGCGCTCGTCTATTCCCACACAAAACTGACGAGACGATCTACCGCATATTCAGGTGATCCAGCCAAGCTGAGTGCATCCACAATTCTCTGTTCATGCTCGAGCTTCCGAGGAACACAGCTACACCAAATATCAAGGTTGGCAAGTGATTGAACCTCGGAAGCAAATGCTATACCCGCACAAATCGTATCAACATCGGTCTCTTCACGAAGATGCGTATTGTTGATCAATGCAGAACTTGCAATTCCTAACTTCGCTTCAATCTCACGCATAACTTCGCACGCTTCTTGAGGCACAGTCGTAAGATTTCGTGCATGATTGATTACCTGCACAACATGCGCATCGCAAACGCGAAGTTGCTCCCTAAAACGAGCTAACGACGTCACACCAACATCATCGCCACCAGCATCTATAAGTACGAGTGCGTCTGCTTGAGATGCGTCTTGGCGTGCAGCCCACGCCAAGACGGTTTGAACTTGTCCGGAAATTGAAGGGCTATCAAGCGTTGATCCCGCAAAGACGGGCGCCACAAGCGAAACGCCCTCATCTTCAAGAAGATGCGCATAATCACTTGAGCGAAAATAGGGATTAACTACATCGCTATCAATAACAACAACCCTGCGACCTGCTGCTTGGGCATCACGAGCAAGATTGAGCGTCAAGTTAGTTTTGCCGACGCCATAATGCCCGCAGATAACTACCACACGAGGCAAATCTGCGGGATTAAAACGCTCTGCGCATGCCATGACTATTTCGCCTCATCTTCTTCGCGAATAGCAACGCGGCGAATCTTGCCATTAACAGTACGCGGTAACTCTTGGACATACTCAATAATGCGCGGAAATTTATATGGTGCCGTCTTGCGCTTAACCCAAGTTTGCAACTCACGTGTTAGCTCTGAAGTACCCTCAAAACCATCAGCCAAAACAATGGTTGCTTTTACTGCTTTGCCACGCATGGGATCAGGAACACCGGTGACCGCGCATTCTCGGACTGCATCATGCTCAAGAAGCACCGATTCAATCTCAAAAGGACCAATACGATAGCCGCTTGACTTAATGACGTCATCATTTCGACCGACATACCAATAGTAACCGTCCTCATCACGCCAAGCGGTGTCTCCTGTGTGATACCAACCATCATGAATTGCCTGAGCAGTCTTTTCAGGATCGCGATAATATTCAAGCATGATGCCCGGTGCCTTTTCATGCACGTCAATACAGATCTCACCGGTCTCTCCCACGTCACAGATGGTGCCATCTTCGCGCATGATCTCAAGGTGATAGAGTGGCACTGGTTTACCCATAGAACCCGAACGAGGAGATGATCCTGTAAGGTTACCAATAACAAGCGGTGTTTCTGTTTGACCAAAGCCCTCATAAATTGTCAATCCTGTATGAGTCTTCCAAAAATCAAACAAATCAGGATTAAGTGCCTCACCTGCAGTTGTTGAATAATGCAAGGAAGAAAGATCGAATGAGTCAATATCCTCAGTCATCATCATGCGATACATTGTTGGAGGACAACAAAGCGAAGTAATGTTATATCGCCCAATCAAATCAAGAATTTCTGCAGGAGAAAAACGATCAAAGTCATAGGTAAAGACACATGCTTCCATGAGCCATTGCCCATAATATTTACCCCAAACAGCCTTACCCCAACCAGTATCAGCAATAGTAAAATGCAAGCCATCAGGTTCAACATTGTGCCAATGCTTTGCGGTAATCAAGTGACCAAGCGCATAGGAGCTATCATGCAAAACCATCTTGGGATTACCTGATGTACCACTTGAGAAATAAAGCAACATAGGATCTGCGGCCAGCGTTTCGCGTCGTTCAAAATTAGACGAAGCCTCGCGAATTGCACGATTAAGATCAATCCATCCTTCTCGCTCGCACGTTGCCGCACATACTCCTTCAGGACCCGAGAGCGCCTGCCCTATGAGTTCATTTTCATCAAAAACAAATGCGCCAGAATCATCTTGTGGAGTAAGTCCCCCACCAGCGCCGTTGACAATAAAACAAGCTTCCACGGTTGGACAGGTATCTTGATCTACTAATACATTATCAACTATATCTGCAATTTCTCCGACTGACGTAGCAATAATAGCCTTGATAGAAGCACCATTAAGGCGATATTCAAGATCATGCTCTTTGAGCATAAATGTTGCAGGAACCATAATGGCGCCAAGCTTAGCAAGCGCGGTAGCAACAATCCAAAACTGATAATGACGACGCAAGATAACAAGCACTGCATCTCCGCGACCTATGCCTGCATCTAAAAGCGCATTGGCACATTTATCTGACCAATACTTTATATCAGCAAAGCTAAAGATATGCTCTTCACCCTCAGGGTTGCACCATATCATGGCGCGACGCTCAGGATCATTAAGCGCGATATCGTCAACAATGTCATAGCCGAAATTGAAGTCCGGAGGCATAGTAATATCAAATTTTGTTAATAAGCCATCAGCGTTATAAGCTTCATCTACGTAGCGAAGATTGATATTTCTCATGATGTAATTCTCTCTCTTGAAGTGCGCAAATGCACGCAAAAACCAACAAAACGCTCACTTATAGGGCGCATGCTGTCTCAGTTAAGACAACAGCGCCTATATAATTTCGTCTTGCGGCTTTAGCACAACAGCAAGAAAGACGCAGGGTTCTCCGCCTGTAGCAATCATGCCATGACCACGCCCAGAATCATAGAAAAGTAGATCCCCTGCCTCTAACTGTTCGACGTGGTCTTCATAGGCAAAAAGCATCTTGCCAGAAATAATATAATCAAGTTCTTGACCTGCATGATATGAAAGATGGATAGGCTTATCTTGTTCATCTTCCAAATAGGGAGCAGTAACCAAAAATGGTTCACAGAGTTTGTTTTTAAAATAGGGTGCTTTGTGAAGGTATTCAAAGCCAGCACGACGCTTAATGGATAAGCCATCATGAGCTCTTGTGAGCGAATACCCTGATAAATGAGGATTCTCACCCGTTAAAAGTTCAATAACATCTACCCCTAAGCGCTGTGCGCATTTATATAGAAAGGTAAATGATAAATCTTCTTCACCAGATTCTTGCGCGGCATATTCGGCAACACTTCTACCTGTAGCATCTGCCATCTCTTGCATGGTTAGGCCAACATCTTCACGCAGGGCTTGGATGCGCCCGGCCACCTCTTTAATGTTTGGCTCCATAACGCAATCCTCCTTTCATCCCTCTCGTGAATAAGCTCATGAGCTTTGTTGACAATTTTGCTTATTTTAGTGCAGCTTTGTTACATACAGATTAAAAACAGGTATTCGGCCAGATTTTATCCGCGCTTAATAAATCGAACAGCAAAATGAGCATCCATAGATCCTTGCGTAAGGCGCGTCGCAATACAAGAAGCGCCATTGATGGGCGCCAAAGAAAAATTCGCTCCCTCTTCGCTCTCCAAGAATGCTTTTACCACACCATTGTTTTCTGCATGTGTTACCGTGCAGGTTGCATACACAAGCGATCCGCCATCGGCCACAAATGGTGCTGCGCTTTTGAGCATATCAAGCTGAGTTGACGCATAGGTCTTAATGTCTTGAGGTGTTATCTTCCAGCGTATTTCTGGATGCCTACGCAATGTTCCCAACCCAGAACAGGGTGCGTCAATAAAAATCGTATCGTATTGTTTCTCATCCAAAAAATCTTTCAAATGAAGTGCGTCTGCTGTAAGCGCATCTTTTACTTCCACCCCATATTGGGCAATGCGCTCACGCAATAACTTGGTTTTGAAATGCCTATTATCTACAGTGGTGTAGTTTTCAAGTTGATGTCCATACCGTCTCATGGCATTACTTTGCAAAAGGATTGTTTTTGTGGCACGACCAGCACCAATTTCCAAAAATGATTGCGGCTCATTCTCACCTAATACTGACGAGGCCACCAATTGTGAAGCAGCATCGCTCACTACAATGCGCCCTGAGGTTAGCATGCGCTTTACTCCCCTGAGCAATAAAGCTCTGGTATCAGCAACGCGATAACAACCCGGTATTGGATTACCGTTGAAATAAACCTGATCTATTGTCTCATCAAGGCGATGGAAGGTATTTTGCAAAATAGTGTCAGAACAACGAATAGTATTCACGCCAACAAAAAGCGGTGCTTGCTCGTTAGAAAGGCGCATAAACTCAATGGCTTCATTCGGTCCGAGATCTGCAATGAGAAGTTTTGCCAGCCACTCTGGAAAAGCATAGAGGCGCGCAAGAGCACGCAAATCAGTATGTGGATCTCCAAAAGGAAAGCCCGAACGAATGCGAACAATCTTGCGCAAAACCGCGTTTGCAAGTCCTGCTGCTGCAGGTGTAACCGATCGCACAAGTTCAACACCCTGATCAACTGCTGCATGAGGTGATTTGTCTAAGAAGAGAAGCTCGTAAGCAGAAATACGGAGCGCATCGCGAACATCAGCTGACATTTGATCTGGTTTATCAAGAAGCTGATTGAGTACCTCATCAAGCGTTCCTGAACAACTTACGACGCCTAAAACAAGTTTAGTAGCAAAAGCTCTGTCTTCAGAAGACATAGATGAAACGTCCACCGAATGCTCTAAGACATCTTGCGCATAAGCATCTTTTTCTCGAATTTCACGAAGCGCAGCAAGCGCTTCAAGGCGCGCAGGGCTGGCTTTTCCCCGTCCGAACTTCTTCGTCTGCGGACGATCGTTTTGTGGCTTACCAAAGCGTTTTTCAGGCATGCGGCTCCTCCCAAGATTGGATATTGTGTTTTATTCCCTGAATGCCTGCAGCAAATGCCTTGCCATCCATTTCCTTTTTACCAGCAGGTTTTACTTTAATAATCTCCAAAAGACCGTCCATCGTGCCAACTATGAGGCACTTGCGCCATAGCAAAACCTCACCGGCATTCAATTCAGGTGCCTCTTCATCATTAAAAACGCGTGCTTCTAAAATACTTACATCTCTTCCCGCTAAACATACATGGGCAGGATGCGCATTGCTGGAAGCTTGAACTTTACGTGCAAGTTGTTGCGCGGTATCAGAAAGCCTAAAGCTGAGCTCACCTTTTTCAATTTTGTCCGCATAGGTCACCAATGAGTCATCTTGCGATACCCATTTAATTTCACCAGCTTCAAGCGCATTAAGGGCATACAATAGAGCTTGTGCTCCAAGCGACGCTAATTCTGCCGTAAGACGCTCAGCAGACTTATCAGCCACGTCGGTAGCCCGACTGATACAGAAATCTCCTGTATCTAGCCCCTCTTCCATTGCCATAACGCACACACCAGCCTGTTCATCGCCAGCTAAAATGGCACGTTCAATGGGAGCTGCACCTCGCCAGCGAGGAAGAAGTGACGCATGTACATTCAAACACCCAAAAGGCGCACTCTTAAGCACTTCTTTCGGTAAGATCTTCCCATATGCTGCAACGCAAATAACATCAGGCGCAAGCTCTCTCAGTGTCACATTGACGATATCGTCACGAAGTGATGTAGGACAAAATACTTTCGTATGATGTGCCAATGCACACTCTTTAACAGGAGAAGGTTCAAGGCGCTTTCCACGACCACGTACCGCATCGGGCCTGGTAAAAACACCAACCACGTCATGATGCCAATAGAGCTCTTCTAAAATATCGGCAGCAAATGTGGGTGTACCCATAAAAACTATTCGCATGTAAGATTCCTTTTTCGCAAGATCTCAAACACCTCAGCTTGAGAATCATAAAATTGATGACCTATGAAAGCGAGGTTTCGCCCGGCTTTGCGCCTGCAGCAAGTGCGCGCTCATATTCAGCAAGCGCAACAATGCGATCCATAGGATCACAACGCTCAAACATAGTTATGCCGTCCAAGTGATCAATCTCATGCTGCAAACATCTACCCAACAAACCATCGCCTTCAATCTCCCACTCTTCGCCATCAAAATCAAAGAAACGCACGCGCGCCCATGTTGGACGAGAGATAGGAATGGAGATACCAGGAATAGAAAGGCATCCTTCTTCACCTGTCTCTGGTTCTCCATCTGTTTCAACAATTGTTGGATTGATAAGAATAATGGGGTTTTGCTCACCCGATTCGTCTTGGTCGCAATCAATAACAACAAGACGTTTGTTGATGCCCACTTGCGGTGCCGCTAAGCCGCATCCCGCATTCTTATACATTGTTTTAATCATTTGTTTCGCCAGCTTTTGGAGCGATTTGTCAGCAAGATCACATGGTTCACATACTTGATTGAGCCTGGGATCAGGAGAAAGTACTACGTTGCTCATATCATCACTTCCTAATCGGTATATGTTTGAAGTTTATATTACATGCCACTTTATACCTGGTGATATACACCAACACATCATCACAACATTTTTCGTGTTGCCTTTTTAGCAATAAGGTCTTTTTGCATTGCCGCAACAGTCATGTACAACAGATCATATTCATCATTTGGCAACTGAGAAGGCTGAGCAAGCTGGGCACGCAAGTCAGCAATTGCCTCTTCGGTATCCCCAATAGTAAGCTCGTCAACCAAGAACAGCACGCGATCCTCATCGGGTACATCATCTGATTCGCCCTGATTGCCAAGTGATGTTGTTAAGATGGATCCAGCTACAGAAATCACGGACGTAGTTGCTCCCACTAAAGCCGCAGAAGATATCTGAGGGTTGAGCGACAACTGCTCTAAAAACACCTCAGCTATTTGCGCATGGACAGGATCATGCCACTGTATTTGCGCTAAAGCCGATACTGAACTAAGAGCCAGGTCACATCGTTTTGCAAACAGTGCCAGTAGTTGCGCTTCAAGCCGACGACGGTTTTTCTCTTGCGGACTAAAACGTTGTTGTCGTTTTGGAAGCGGCTGGTGTATCTCTTGCGTGTTTTGCTCATCGCGCGCTTGTCGAGGTGGTTTCAGCGATGCCAATACTTCAAGTGCATCTGCCTCTTCCATTCGCACGCGACCTGCAATTTGTCGAGCATAATCTTTTGCCAAGAGGGAGTCTTTGATAGGCGCAAGTATTTCAAGGGCTTCTTTTGCAGCGCGTGTTCTTCCTTCGGCGTGCGAAAGATCATGCTGCGCAATTCTGCGGTCGATACCATACTGCACAAGTGGCACCGCTGAATCTATGAGCGCCTGCAACGCCTCTACCCCTCGTTGTTTAACGAAATCAGCAGGATCAAGGTTATCGGGAAGCGTTACTGCCACCAACTCAATACGCGTTCGTCCAGCTTCAGGGGTCATTGAGTCGTCTATAAAACCCAACGCTCTATCTGCCGCGCGTTGACCTGCTTCATCGCCGTCAAACAAATACACAATGCGCTTTTGAGCATGTCGCGACAAGACGCGTATATGGCGCATGGTGAGTGCAGTTCCCAGCGTGGCAACCACGTTTTGCACCCCTGCTTCATGTAACGCAATAACATCGGTGTAGCCTTCTGTTACGATTGCCACACCACTTGCAGCCATACTTGCTTTTGCTTTATCAAGCCCAAAAAGTACTTCTGATTTATGAAATATAGGCGTCTCTTGTGAGTTGAGATATTTGGGTTCACCCTGTCCAATAACTCGACCCCCAAATGCTATACATTCACCCGAAATGTCGTGAATAGGAAACATAATGCGATTATAGAATCGGTCACGCATCTGGTTTCCAGATTTCGCCTTCACAGCAACATTTGCTTGCTCCATCTCAGCATTAGTAAAGCCAAGCGAGCGAAGATGGGTCACAAGCGCGCCATTGCCGGGAGCAAAACCCAACTGCCACGTCTTGGGCACCGAACCACCTAAATCTCTTGCAGCTAGATACGCGCGCGCATCTTGAGCAACAGGTATGGTGCTGCGCATAAGTTGCGTGTGATAGAACTGTTCTGTTGCCTCACACACCGCTTTGAGTCGATTTTTCACATCCATACCGATGCGAGGTCTACCAGATTCTGTTTCTTCAATTTCAATATGAGCCCTGTCGGCTAATCTGCGCACTGCTTCTGGAAACGACAATCCTTCTGTTTTCATGACAAAATCAAAGACATCTCCGCCCTCGCCACAACCAAAGCAGTGCCACAACTGAAGTGCAGGATCAATCTTAAATGAAGGCGTTTTTTCATTATGCAGCGGACAACAGCACCAAAAGTCACGCCCTTTTTGTTTTACCGGAGAGCGCTCACCAATGAACGCAACGATATCAGTTGCATCGCGAACTTTTTGGATATCTTCTGCACTAATTGAACCAGCCATGTTTAGCCCTCTATTGAATCTTGTGGGCAATAAGATACTGCATTAGGGTGTTTCATTCCAAGGTCTGAGCAGTAATCGCGCGCAAAGATTGCTAGCTGATCCTGCGGAAAGAGATATTCATAAAGCGCCATAAAATAGCTGTCTGTCATAGAAGCCATATAATCAACGATGATCTGATTGGGATCAGTTTGCAAATACTGTTCAGGCTCTATAGTGCGCGAACTGCGACTCAAACGCTCAACATGATGCAAATATACCGGCGAAGAATCATCGCCTGCCATGAGATCAGCTAAGAGTTTGTCGTAGAGTCGTTCAAACATCTCTTCGACAACGTTCGATGTGTCGCCCACCATACCTTCTCGATTGTAGATAATCTCATAGTTTTGTCGCTTCGCTAAAACCAGATCATCATACACTTCGCGACTCATACTTATATGGTCTTTGCCATAACTGTTGTTTACGATGTCAACAGTAAGATTATTAATAATCTGAGCGTTATCAATGCCGATAACAGAAGAATCAAACATATCTAAAGAGGGCAATACACCCATTTGAAGCGCATCTTGCCTGTCTTTACCGAGATACGCAATCATATCCGAAACACGTACAACACACCCTTCAAGTGTTGAAGGGCGCAACGTTTTGATAGTGAGCTCATCGTTATTACATGCATCAACAAGAGCATCAAGCGTTTCAAAATCACGGGTATTACCCATGTTCAAAGTCTGCTGGGCGAACTCGCCATTATGACAGAGCACTCCATCAAGGGTCTGAAGGCTGATATTGCGTCGATAAAGCTGATCAAGTACGCGAACAGAGTGCACATTATGATTAAAATAGCGCCCCGTTCGTGCATGATAACTCTTTGACAAGAAGCGCTCACCTGCATGACCAAAAGGCGTGTGACCTAAGTCGTGACCAAGCGCAATGGCCTCAATTAGATCAGTATTAAGACCAAGCAGAGCGCCTATATTGCGCGCTATCCGACTGACCAATTGCACATGCAACCCTCGTCGGGAAATGTCATCGTTTTCAACAAATGAAAACACCTGCGTTTTATCCGCATAGCGGTTATATGCAGGCATATTGATTATCTTCTCAATATCACGTGAAAAAGCTGGACGTGTGAGCGTTGCTACGTCATGAGGATTGTCCTCACGACGTAGCACACAAGCATCATCAAAGCGATAAGGGCTTAATCGATTACACGCACGATCAGCTTGAATCTGAGAAGCCACTTCAGAATCAAGTTCAAGATACTGTGGTCTTATAAGCTCTCGCTTTCGCTGATCGTTTGTACCAAATTCCACGTATTCGGCGCTCCTAGTTAAATTTGAAAAGGCGTTGCGCCACATGATATCCAGTGATTCCAATGAATCTACCGAAACTCGTAGGAATATTTGTACCCAGGTTTAATACAGATCTGCGGACCCGACGATATACCCTAGGATTATGCTCTTTCAGATAATCCCAAATCTCTTCACGCTTGTCTTCCGCCTCATCAGTACCAATCATGCGCAGGAAGATTGAGCAGATACAAAGCATCATGGATAAATAATTTTCCATGTAGCGCTCAAGTCGTTCTTCACTAACTCCGTCAGGAAGTTCAACCGCATTAATCATAGTACGTGTTACGCGAAGCTGCTGATCAATACGACCCTTCATAACATCTTCGTTGACAGACTGATCTTCGCGACCAATGAAATAACGATACATATCAACATCGCGATAATAAATCGTTTTCACATGAGGAAGCGGCACATACACAAAAATATTGTCAACATAGAAGCAATGCTCAGGCAACTCAAGCCCCATATCGCGCAAAAGTTGCGTACGATAAATTACTGAATGCATGAGCAAATACTGACTAGGCAAAAAGTGTCCCACTTCATTCCAGCCAAATTCTCGTCCTTCGGGAAAGACATTGCGATAATGCATGACAGTGCGCGAGCCTTCATGTACTTTCTCATAGACATAATTTGCAATGATCAAATCGGTAGGATTCTCAGCTTTTGCCTGTTCGCGCAGGTATACCATGATCTCGTCCATGGCGTGTTTATCAAGCCAGTCGTCTGAGTCTACGACCTTGAAATATGTGCCCGTTGCATGAGCAAGACCACAATTTACCGCTGAGCCATGCCCACCGTTTTCCTTATGGATTGCACGAACAATGTCGGGGTAACGCTCTTGCCAGCTATCAGCAATTTCTGCCGTGTTGTCTTTGGTTGAACCATCGTTGACAATAATGATCTCAATATCATCACCAATAGCTAAGAGCGACTCAATACATTTATCCATATAAGCCGCTGAGTTATAACATGGAATAGCGAAGGTGATAGTTTTCATGATTTACCCCACTAATTCATCAGCCAGCGCTAATGCGCGACCAATAATGACGTCCATGTTGTAATAACGATATTCCGCCAAGCGACCCAACGGATAGAAATTATCCAACGGTTCAGTAAGCGCCAAATAACGGTTGTAGTGAGCGTTATTCTCATCATTGATGATGGCATAGTAAGGAATTTGTGTATCCGGATCTTCGTAGGGATGGCTGAACTCCTTCATGATGGTGGTGTTAGGAGCTTCTTGACCCGTGAGATACTTAAACTCAGTAATGCGCGTATAAGGTTCGGTCACCGTATAATTAACGGTACCGCAAGGCTGCCAAAACTCCTGATCGTACGTTTCATACACAAAATCAAGTGTGCGATAAGGTAAACGACCAAAACGCGCCAAGAACAACTCGTCCAAAGGACCGGTATAGATGATAGGTCCTTCGAAATTTTGATCTTTCAATGCAATTGCCGAAAGCGGCGCATCTTCATCATCGCTTGAGAACCGCAGATCAAACACGCTTTCTGCTTCAGTGTTAAGGCAGACGCTAATGTTTTCATGATCAAGCATACGCTCAAAAAGAGGCGTATAGCCTTCAAGCGGCATACCCTGGAACTCATCTTGGAAGTAACGATTGTCTCGTGACAAAAAGACAGGAACACGAGCAACAACAGAAGGATCAACCTCATCAGGAGTTAAACCCCACTGTTTTTGCGTGTAGTATAAGAATACATTCTCATACACGAAGTCTGCTACTTTTTCCAAGTCCGGATCATCTTGTGCGCGAAGTTCAGTAATAGTTACTTTGCGTTCATCTCCAAAAGTCTCAATAAGCTTTTCAGTCAGACGAGCAGCTTCTTCTTCGCCAAAAGCAATTTCCATTGAGTTTTTGTTAAACGGAACAGGCATAAACGTACCATACCAATTTGCAAGCACCTCATGCTGATAATCGCGCCACTCCGTAAAACGCTGGAGGTAATCAAAAGCACGCTGATTGTTGGTATGGAAGATATGCGGACCATAGCGATGCACCAATATGCCCGCTTCGTCAATCTCATCATACATATTGCCTGCAATGTGATTCTTCTTTTCAATCACCAACACGCGCTTGTTTCCCCGCTCAGCAAGTTCACGAGCCATGACAGATCCAGCAAAACCACTTCCAACAACAACAGCATCAACATCAGCCATATTTACATCTGCATAATCAAGGTAGTTAACACCCATGAAGGGCCACCCTTTCTCATCACGTCCTCATCCATCTCTTGAAGCGTTTTAGGCATACACAAATTGCCTGCCTCATAGCGCCGACTGCTATTTTATCGGGTGTTAGCAGTAAGTATGTGAATTATCATACAAAGTAGATAACTAATCGCGCAAAAAGAAAGGCAAGCCGATGAGTTCTTTTCTAAATGACATGCTCACCCGAGCCAAAGCCGACACCAAAACCATTGTTCTTCCCGAAGGTAACGATGAGCGCACCTTAGCCGCTGCGGAGCAAATTCTGGCAAACAACATTGCGGATTTAATTATCCTTGGCAATGTTGATGATATGCAAAGCAGTGGTTATTGCCTTGACGGTGCACGTCTCATTGACAACAAAACCGCAGATGAACGTGGTGCCTTCGCTGAAAAGCTCGCTGAGCTTCGCGCAAAAAAAGGCATGACACTTGAACAAGCAACTGAACTTATGGACAACGAGCTTTATTTTGGCATGATGCTTGTCAAAATGGGCATGGCAGATGGCTTAGTATCTGGCGCATGCCACTCTACAGGCGATGTGCTTCGTCCAGCTCTGCAGATTCTCAAGACTTCGCCTGATGCCCAAATGGTTAGCTCCTTCTTTATCATGAATGTGCCAGACTGTGATCTTGGTCATCATGGCACGTTTTTGTTTAGCGATTGCGGTCTTGAAGTTCAGCCTGATGCTGAGAGACTTGCTCAAATCGCTCTCAATGCTCAAAACGCTTGGAATTCTCTCATTGATGATGCAGAACCAGTTGTTGCAATGCTCTCTCACTCAACGTATGGCTCTGCTAAAAATGACGATTCCAACAAAGTCGTTGAAGCAACTCGTATTGTTAAAGAACTTGCACCCGATATGGCTATTGACGGCGAACTTCAATTAGATGCCGCAATTATCCCCGAAATTGGAAGCGCAAAAGCACCTGATTCAGCTGTTGCAGGTAAAGCAAATGTCTTGGTGTTCCCCGATATTGACGCCGGAAACATCGGCTATAAACTTGTTCAACGTCTGGCTAAAGCTGAAGCATTTGGCCCTATTTTGCAAGGCATTGCCGCACCAGTTAACGATCTTTCTCGTGGTTGTTCTGCTGAAGACATCGTCGGCGTTGTTGCCATCACTGCCGTACAAGCTCAACACTAATCCTGTGCAATAACAAATGTGGCGACATTTCATATCCTGAAATGTCGCCACACAATCAAACACTGATTGCAGATAAAACTATCGCTTCACTCTCAACTAATATTTAGTCCTCAATGAGCGGCTCATTTATGCGCTCATGAACAATCTCATAGGTATCGCGCGCAATCATATATTCTTCATCGGTAGGAATAATGACAATCTGAACCACGGAATCATCAGATGAAATAACTCGCTCTCCTCCGCGGCCTTTGTTTTTCTCAAGATCAAGCTTAATACCAAGCGGTTGTAAACCGCTAAAGATCATACGGCGCATTTTCTCGCAGTTTTCGCCTACGCCGGCAGTTAGAACAATGGCATCAACGCCACCCATAACAGCAATGTATTGTCCGATGTATTTCTTGACTGAATTTGAATACATGTCGTATGCAAGCTGAGCGCGCTCATTGCCTTGTTCTGAGGCTTCGCGAACCGAGCGAAGATCATTTGAAATTCCCGAGATACCCAGCAAGCCTGATTGCTTATTCATAAGATCGTTTACTTCTTGGGCGTTTAAATTCTCGTGTTCCATAATAAAAGGTACGATAGCCGGATCAACTGCACCACAGCGAGTACCCATCATAAGACCATCAAGCGGCGTCAACCCCATTGAAGTGTCCACAGCAACACCATGATCGATAGCAGACATGGAGCAACCATTGCCCAGGTGGCAGGTAATTAATTTAAGGTCATCAAGGGGTTCATCAAGCACAACCGCAGCACGCTCTGAAATATAGCGATGCGACGTTCCATGGGCGCCATATTTACGAATTGCATATTTCTCATAAAGCTCATAAGGGAGCGGATACATATATGCCTTTGGTGGCAACGTCTGGAAAAACGATGTGTCAAAAACCGCAACCATGGGTACACCCGGCATATGCTTTTGACAAGCATGGATACCCATGAGGGCTGCTCCATTGTGAAGTGGTGCTAGTTCAGCAAGCTCACCAATACGCTCAATTACTTCATCATCAATAAGCACGGATTTATCAAAATACTTACCGCCTTGAACGATGCGATGTCCAACAGCGTCAATCTCATCAAGCGAATCAATAGCTTTGGTAGGACCTGATGTAAGCGCTTCTAAAACAAGCGCCATTGCATCATCATGATCAGCCATCTTGGCATCAATAACCTGCTCATTTTTATCAAGGCCATGCTTATGGAAAGCCTCTTCAGAACCAACGCGTTCGCAAATGCCTTTTGCTAGAAGCGTTTGGGTTTCAACATTTAATAACTGATACTTCAGTGAAGATGAACCTGCATTAATTACCAAGACGTTCAACGGCCTACCTCCTAGAGTAACGCGTTTTATTCCTATAGTGTAGGCACTGAATTGTGCTTGTTATCTCGTAAAAAGACGACGTTCGGCAAGCGGCGCTCCGCTCGCCGAAAACAAGTTACAAGACCAATCGGTAGAAGGCACAAGCAGCAACTAAGCTCTCTTTTGATTAAGACAACGTTGTGTCACGCTCTTCGTCAGAAGGTTCTTCGACAAGCTCTCCCATGAGCACATCTACTTTTTGTTGCGCATCAGATAGTCTTCCTTTTAATGCACGAAGAAGCTCAACTCCACGCTCATATGCTCGAAGGCTATCCTCAAGTTCAAGTGTGTTTGATTCAAGCGTTGTCATAATGGTATCCAATTCCGCCATTGCCTGACGAAACGTCATAGTATCAACTGGTGCGAATTGTGATTCACTCATTGTGATCCTCCAATATTGTTATGTCTGTGTCTATATGCGCTATATCCATTACGTTGCAATCAAGTTCGCCATTAGTCAGCGTGACGCGTATTGCTTGCCCCACTGCCACCTGATCTACATCCTTAACGACTTGCCCCGTTTCTGTTCGTGCTACAGCATACCCTCTACTTAAAATTGTCAACGGAGATAAATCATGCAAGCGCGATGCCCCCAGCGATAACCGCTGATCAAAAGGAGTTAAAAGCGATGTAGCGCGCAAAGTCAATCGTTCGCAATAGCGATCAAGTTGTGTTTGTGGTGCACTCGTGGCGTGCCCAAGGGCGTAGCTTAATAGCTCATTAGCTCGCGCTACTGGCTGAGAAAAACGATTAACTTGATCAGGCATAAGCCGAACCAGACGTGAGGTAATATGATTGAGCTGTTGAGCATCTCTTGCAAGGTTGTCGGGAATAGCACGCATTAATCTGTCACTTGCATAATCAAGCGTTTGTGCTTGATTCGCAAAGAGAGCTTGCGCGTCAGTAAACAAAGTGCGGTCTGCATAGCGCTCAAGTTGCAACGCAGCACGATCAAGCTTTCTTTGTATTGCGGCCACCAACGACGCTTCGCGCGTTGCAAAAATCTCTTGCACTCTCTCTTTAGCAGGAATAACTGCTCCTGCAGCTGCAGTTGGCGTGGATGCACGCAAATCTGAAACCATGTCAGCTATGGTGTTGTCAGGCTCGTGTCCTATTCCCGTAACCACCGGAACAGGACATGCTGCAATTGCGCGCGCGAGTTGCTCATCGTTGAAAGGCATATAATCCTCAAACGAGCCGCCTCCGCGACCTAAAATAACCAGCTCAGCGCCTGCATTCACAACACAATTCATACCCGATACCATGGCTTGTGCTGCTTGCGCACCCTCAACCGGCACTCCGGCAAACACAATACGCGTTAAGGGAAAATGCAATCGCATGGTGCGCAAGATGTCATGAATAACCGAACCACGCGGAGAAGTAACAACGCCCACTACATCAGGAAAGAGCGGCAAGGGACGCTTGCGTGCTGGATCCATCAACCCTTCCGCTTCAAGCTTTTTAGCCAGGTTTGCAACCTTCAAACGCAAGTCGCCTTCGCCAGCAAGCGTAATAGAAAAGACGTCAAAATTCATACGTCCTTTTGCTGCATACAAGGTAAAACGCCCTGTCAACTCAACAAGCTGACCAACTGTAAGCTGAATACCCGATGCAACATAGCGGTTATTCCACATCATACAAGGCAAAGCTGCGCTTTGATCTTTGACAGTAAAGTAAGCCGCTTTATATCCTGGCTTAATGGAAAGCTCCGAAACCTCTCCTACCAGCTTTATAGTAACTTGCTCAAGTGCGCCTTTAGCGCGCGCCATAGCTGCAGAAACGCTGAGCGGCGCACTGTCTGCTTGCTCAAAACTAGTCATTACGCTGACCAAAAAGCCACAAGAGCTGCAGCGCAGAAGCAAGTGCTGCAGCCACATAGGTGAGCGCACATGCACGCAAGACATTGTATGAGCCAACTTGCTCTGACTGTGGAAGTCCCGTAGATGCCATATAAGTCATAGCACGACGCGAAGCATTAAATTCCACCGGAAGGGTAACCACCTGAAAGAGCACCACGAGCGCATAAAGAATAATGGCAAGATCATAGAAACCAGCAATATGCATGACGACACCCAAAAGCAGGATAAAAATCCAAGCATTTGAAGCAATGTTTACCACAGGCACCAATGAACCGCGAATCTTCATAGGCTTGTAATCCTCGGCGTACTGATATGCATGGCCAACTTCATGACAAGCTGTTGCAGTAGCAGTAACCGAACGACCGTTATATGCCTCAGGAGAAAGCGTTACCGTATTTGTTCGCGGGTCAAAAAAGTCTTGACCTGGACCTCCTGGCCTTACTTCAACTCCTTGAATATTGTAATAAGCAAGCATGCCACGCGCACATTCAGCACCTGTCATACCTGTTGAAATAGGTACTTTTGAATACTTTTTAAGTTGAGAAGTCACATACGCTTGCGCTCCCATTCCAATTATGAGCGTGGGAACAATGACCATTAATACATATTCTAAACTCATACGTTATGCTCCTTATATCGCATCATACGTGCGCAAGTTTTTAACTACACGACGTATGACTCGTTTTTTCTTTACCATTATATCGACGACAAAGGCTTCGCCTTACACCCAAACTAAGGTACGTAAAACTTCCGTAACTCTTAATCATGAACAACGCATAACCACAAGCGTTGACCCATCAATACTGAGCTGGATGCGACCTTCCAGCAGATCAATCAGTTCTTCTCCAACAATTTGAGCACGCCAACCTTGCAATAGCTCAATACCGCTTCGATACCCGCGAGCAATACGCGTGAGATCAGCATGGCTTGCAAGCGTCTGAAATGCAACGTCGTTTTCTTTTGCACGCACACGCACGAGCGCGCTCATAAGATCTATCTGCATATCAACATTTGGTTCACTTTTACCGCATTTGTCCAGTTCTGGCCATGTTGAAGGAGCAGAATCTAAGGCGGCTTTCATAAGGGCTGCAACCTCGCGAGCATCCTTAGTAGAAAGCTTGTCTGAAAGCCCCCGAACCATAAACAGCTCATCAATGCTGCGTGCTTCGCGTTTGCATGCCTCAACAACTTGCTCGTCAGTCATAACCCACTTCCGTGGAATATCGCGCATCTGTGCATGCAACTCGCGCCATGCAGCAACCTCACGCGCTGCCGCCAGCTGCCTGCGAGACAAAGATGACACACGCTTAAGCCTTCGAAAGCGTTCTCGTTCGTCAATTTCATACTTGGTTGGGTCAACGAGAGCTTCAAAATCACTCGTCAACCATTGCAGCCGTCCCTTTGCGCGCAATTCTTCGCTCATCTGGGTATAAAGCGATCCTAAATACAACACATCATTGAGCGCATAATCTTTTTGCGATTCAGAAAGCGGTCGTCGCGACCAGTCGGTATAAGAATCAGTCTTTTTGATTGTCACTCCACATACCGAATGCACCAAAGCCGCATATCCGATCTGCTGCGTATGCCCCAAAAGCGCAGCAGCTATTTGGGTATCAAATACCGGTGAAGGTAATACACCAACTTCGCGGTAGAGAATCTCAATGTCTTGTGTTCCCGCGTGAAACAACTTGACGATATGCTTATCAGTAAGTAAATCTGCTAATACGGTCAAATCGGCGACAGCAAACGGATCAATCAAAACCGATTCTGTCTCAGTGGCCATTTGAACAAGACACAATTTTGCATAATATGTCTTTTCTCGCATAAACTCAGTATCAATGGCTAATACTGCAGACTGCTTTGCTCTCCCACAAAATGCTTCGAGTTCCTCTTGACTGACAATAAACAACGCTCAAATCCTTGTCTTGTGTTACTTCACATATGTTGTACCATTTTAATCATAACAAGCGAAAGGTGATCTGTGAAACTGCTCGTCATTAATAACCTATCCTCCGGCTTCGGCGAAGGTGCTATATACGATTTCATCCGCGCGTTTTCAAGCGACGGAGACGAGGTCGTACTT
The DNA here is from genome assembly GCF_943193125.1 of Adlercreutzia agrestimuris. Lineage (GTDB taxonomy): Bacteria > Actinomycetota > Coriobacteriia > Coriobacteriales > Eggerthellaceae > Xiamenia > Xiamenia agrestimuris. The sequence goes on along the minus strand of NZ_CALPCX010000003.1, from coordinate 49,949 downwards.
CGCAATACTGACGGCACTACCCAAATTGCCTCTTTACTCAAAGATGCGCATCAGTTTGATGCGGTAGTAGCAAGTGGCGGAGATGGTACTGTTTCTACCATCTGTTCGCAACTGTCGCACACCAATATTCCCATTCTGCCTTTTCCAGCAGGTACTGCCAATCTTCTCACTTTAAACCTCGAACAACCCCATGAACCTCATGCTTTGGCGCATTTGGTACGTGAAGGAAAGACACTCAATTTTGATCTGGGTATTATCGAAGTAGATGGTTTTCGCCATGGTTTCGGCATTATGGCTGGTGCTGGATACGATGCCACTATCATGCATGATGCCGCTCCGAACAAACGGATCATGGGTCCAATGGCTTATCTCTCGGCAGCAGTCGCAAATGCGCTCCCCCAAAAAGCAACATTTACCCTCACCCTTGATGGCAAAACTATCGAGCGCGAAGGGGTTGGTGTACTTATCGTCAATTTCTCAAAGATTCAATTTGATATCGCACTTACCCACTCCAATGAACCTTGCGACGGCTATTTCGACGTCATGATACTGAAAGCGCAAAATGCATTTGGGCTCATTCCGGCGATTATTGCAGGATTTTTAGACCGTGGAGGCGATTATCCAGAACGAGGCGACGCTCTTGAAACACTTCGCGCTCAAGTGGTACATGTTGAATCTGATCCACCACTTGAAATTCAATATGATGGAGAACCTACGCGACTCACTACGCCTTTTACCGCCTACATTGATCATGAAGCTGCACGTTTAATTGTTTCAGAAGAAGGATATGATCTCTTCGCTCGGTAATAGCTTTTACGTGCCCTCACCACGAATACAACTTGAGTAAGTATTGTTATCAAGAAAAGAAAAGACCAGCGACTCTCATAAGTCACTGGTCAGTAAATTCAATGGTGGGCGATACAAGATTTGAACTTGTGACCCCTACCGTGTCAAGGTAGTGCTCTCCCCCTGAGCTAACCGCCCACTTACGTGTTACTGGCAGATTTGATGCTGCCAGCGAACAACTAGTCTAACACAACATAATCTTAGGTCAACAACTTTTTTAGCGGTTCTCGTCACTCTTTTCTTCGATACCTTGAACAACGCTCTCTTTAATTGCGTCGTTGAGCTCTTTGCGCTCCTGCTCATATGCAGACAGATTACTATTGAAGCGCATTTGAATTAGCTCAAGCACAAAGGCGAACACCATGGAGAAATAAACCATGAGTTTTTCCATATGCATATCAAGCACTTCGACACCTGAATTAATGCCAGCAGAATCGAGAAGCAAAAGCACACCAATCACTGTGATGAAGCACAAGGCCAATATCTTCATCTCAGGATGTCCGTTAATGAAATCAGAGATTGGATCTATAAAGATCATCATCAGAATAACTGCAATCATGACCGCGAGGATCATGATGATAAGATGGTTTGCTAAACCTACTGCTGTGATCACCGAGTCAATTGAGAACACGAGATCCATAACCATAATTGTGCCGACTGCCTGCGGTAATGCAATCATGTGAAGAGACTTATGTTCTTCAGAATGCTCAGCCTTGATTTCAGTCAGTTTCAAGACGCTGCGCAACTCATCTATACCTTTATAAATAAGATAAGCACCACCAGCAAGCATCACGATATCGCGTACAGAAAAACCGTGGGAGAAGAATCCTAAATCAATCGTAAAGAGCGGCGTGGTCATATGCACAAGATAAGACGCAAAGCATAAGAACAAAATACGCATTACTAAGGCGCCAGCAAGACCTAGTTTTCGACCAATATGTTGCTTTTCAACAGGAAGTCTATTGGTGGTAATTGAAATGAATACCAGATTATCCACACCAAGCACTATCTCAAGAAAGATAAGGGTGAGCAGACTAATCCATGCCTCCGGTGTAGTGAAAATTGAAAAATCCACGGTATACTCCTTGCTCGTACATTAAAAAACTCACGGCGCACCAAGTCTTACAACTTCAGTGCGCCGTGAGTCTCGCAATTTCAGATACGCCAGGTGCTATGAACACCAAGATGTTGAACGTACCGCAAACGCCAAAACGCTTGCCAGCTACTCCCTCACGGGCAGTAAGCATGCTAACATAGGCTCGCCTATGAGCAATGCTATAATGCCATTTGTTCACAAATCGTCAGGCATGCGGTTCAGATACAGGAGACCTCTATCCATGCTTTTTCAATCAAAGACTCCGGATTACGTTGAAGGCGACGGTCCTATTAATTACCTCGACGACAGTGGTCTTAAACGCCCTTTTAAGATGCCACAAAAAGCTTATATTGTTTTAGCCGCTTTTGCCCTTGTAGCACTAGGTATTGGCGTTTATTTTTACCAGGATATCGAAGGCAACATTTCAGAGTTTATGACCTCTTCTTCTGCAAGCGTGGAAGAAAATCTCTCGCGCGATGTAAGCTATGATCTTCCACTCCTGACAGATTATATTGATGTAGATAACGCTTCTATAGAACAGCAACTCATTGATGCGGGATACAGTATCTACAATATGAGCTCCGAAGAAGATGTAGCAAATAACGCATTGCAACTCATGAAGCTCCCTTCAGACGTCTCTACCGCAGATGCAATGCTTATGCTTGCTAATGGCATAGGATCACTTGACGCATCGCAAGCTGCACTTTTGCTTAACGGCTCTTGGAATCTCAATGTGCAACATGGTGAATCTACTGAAATGCGTCTTCGTTATGCTGACTTCACTTCAGGGGATGCACAAGCAGCCATCGAAGCTGCCATGGCCAGTCAAGGCTTTGACCCAGCAAGCGTCCTTGCCGAAAACGGCTCTGGAGTAGATGAGGCAGGCAACACCTTCATGACGGGCACAGTTGATGCATGGGGATATACCTGCACCTGGCGCGTTTCCACTATAGCCCTCAGCGACATGTACAATATTTCTGGTCTGCCAGAAGACGCGCTTTACGTGGGCATTCGCCTCTCCTACTAAGCTTAAGAATCACATACACCGCTCCCGCAAACGAATCGTACGTCCGTCATTTTTGTGTTTCTAATTTGTTGCGTAATTGTTACAAACCATCATATAATTGAGATTCGTTTGGAGACATTGCACCAAATGAACGCGCTACTTCGGGGGCAGTTTGTATCGTGTATGTTAATACATGAATCACCTGGGTTATAAAGCCTCTGAATCCGCGCGAACGCGTAAAGGTTTTAGAGAAACCAGGAGTAACCATGAAAAAGAAGGCACCCACAAAAATGCCTGCGCTTCTTCGGTGTGGTTTAGCAGTGATCCTCGCATGTGGATTAATGCTTCCAACTACTGGATTAAACGCGTATGGCAACCAAAAGCAGGAGGTGACACCAGTACTTGAAGTTTCAGATCTTTCCGCTGACGAGGAAACCCCCGCCAACGAAACAACTGATACTTCTGAAGTCGAAGACACTAATAGTGCTGAAGTTGTCACTGATGTCACTATCGATTCCGAAGAGGTAGACCAAAACCCTCTCAGTGAGTCAACCCCCCCCCATGCCGATTGTGACGATGAAGCCGATAAGTCGGTAGAGAATTTTTCCCCTGTACCCGCAAATGCTACTGTTTCAGTAGCTCAGTCGGCCAAAGCTGTCACCTCAGCTCAACCAGCCGCCTTGTCAGAAGAAAGTGATAATGGAATTGCTACCCAGGCTCTTCCTGCAGGTTTCACTATTACAGGTGGTATCGAGGGAACTGACTACTCGGTTTCTGGAAGCGTAGTCTCTATTCTTACCAGTAAGCCTATGACCCTCTCAGGTACCTTGTCTGGTTCGGTTCAAATTAACGAAAACGTTGTAGCGCATCTCACCCTTGCAGGTGTTGCAATTACTGCAAACACTGTACGTTATTCACCAATTAATTTGATGACCCCATCCACGTTATATTTAACTCTTGCAGATGGTACAACCAACACGCTTACTGCCACTGGTCAGCAATGCGCTGCATTACATGTCGGTAGCGGTTCACAACTCTACATTGACGATGCTCGTGCAAACTGGTCTGGAAACACCCACATTAACGTATTAAATGGTGTTGTTGATACTGCAGGCACACTCAATGATGGAACCGTCGTTGCTCAAGGCGACCCAATACGCAAACTCAAGAGTGCTAACCCCGGTATTTTGCATGCATGGGGTGGTCAATGCAGCGGCGCCATTGGATCAGGTCCTTCAGAAATGGCGGGCAATATGGTCTTTGATGGCGGTGTTATTTATGCTTATTCATGGGGTGGATACTCCTATAACAGCGGCAACGGAAGTGCAGGTACAGGCATTGGCGGAGGTTCCGCTGGTGGCGCAACCGATATGACATTCAACGCTGCAGAAATTCATGCTTACGGCTCATACCATGGCGCTGGCATTGGTGCGGGTTGGTCAAGCGCTGGAGCAACTTCAACAAAACAAATTGGCGCATCAACTGCTGCTATTAAAACTGTCTGCGGTAACATCAACATCAATGGTGGTTACCTTACCGCTGAAGGTTATGACCACGGCAATGCATTTGGCGCCGCATGCGGTACCACTGCAACTGGCTGCACCATCCGCGTTACCGGTGGCACCCTGCTACCCACTTCAAAAGGATCCAAAAAAGACCTTGGCGGTACAGGCGGCTGGGTTGTAGTAACTGGTGGTTCTTTGCGCGTTGCAAGCATGGCAAAATTCGACGGTAATGCATACAACTCCGATGCCCATGATGTCTTGCTGACCATGATTCAAGTTGACCTTAAAAGTGAAGGCTTGACCAGTAATGACATTACCGATTGGCGCTTGCTCGTTGATGGCAAGCCTCAGGTCTATGGCGCACCTTCAATGCTTGACGATGGCAAACTCTACCTGTGGCTCCCTGAATCATACAAGGGCAGCGACATTACCGTAGAGCTCAGCTATATTGTCGTTGATCCTAATACTGGCGAAGAAAAAGAGTTGAAGCTTGAGCCGCTCTACATTGAGGATCTTAATCCAGGCGGCAGCTCAACACCTACACTTAAGCGCTATATTGACTTAAGCGCTGACAAAAACGGTATGTCAGAAGAGGCATCTGCAACTATCAGAAACTACTTTGCTTCACTGGACAAATACTATGATGGTTTGCCGCTTGAAGAGATTGACTTTTCCAAAAACCCCATCTCAACCGAAGGCATTGAAGCCGTAGGAAAACTCCTTAACTCCAATGTTGGCACAGACGGAAAAAGCTGCGTAACGACAAGCTTCCAAACCCTTGACGAAGAAGGCAACATCTTGGAAGCAGGCAGCACCATGCCTTCTGAGACAGGAACGCAAGCTATCTCTATTGTTTCAAAACAGCATGTTCAAGATGACGGTGGTAGCTACTGGGGACATCGCCTGCAAGGTACCGCAATCATTTCACCTGTTGAATCAAAAAGCTCATATGCTCCTTATACTGTTCCTGCTTCAGGAGACAATCCTGCAGTAGACATCACTGGTCCGACATGGCTGCAAGATCAAAGCGAAAACCACAATGTTGCCTCCAACAACCATTTGGTAGTACCCATCGATGTCACAAGCTGGAAACTTCCCAACGGTGACACCTATCCTGACGGTTCTGACATGTCGCGTCCTACTAGCCTTGCACCTTATGGCAAGCTGCAGCTATTCATTGATGGACGCGCTGTACCAGAACGACTTGGTGGCGTTATTGAGTTCAGTCGTGAAGACCTTGAAGACACCACCCAGGACAACCTTTTCATCAAAACCGATTCAACCGACTCTAATCGTGAACACACCATTGCAATCTTTAACCTTACTCGTTCGCAATTAGAGGCATTCCGCCTTGCAGAAACCGAAGATGGCAATCATACGGTGCATGTACAATACACGTCTCGTCGCGACGGCGAAATTGTTGACGATGCTGGCGAAGTAGCCCAGGCCGACAACGACAACTTGAACTTGTATCGTAACTACTATGATTCTCAAACCGAAGAAACCGTAGTTGAGATTCAACGAACCGACTGCAATTTTGATGTTTATAACCTCAAGGATTCTGGGTATACCCCCGGTTCAGCGAAGCCTACGCTCTCCGAGGACAAACTTGCTGCCAATGTCTACTATGACATTACCAAAGAGACTCCAGGCACCCAGATCCCGTTCTATGTTGACACCAATTCTGTAGGTGCAGTAACCATCACGTCTTCAAACCCTGGTGTATTGACCTTCAACCCATCAACGGTAGAGAATCGTTCTGATCTGTTTACTGATCCTTCACAAGAGGACTTTGGGTTTGGAACCATGGCAACAGTGCGTGGCGCCGGTCGCACGACCGTCACGGTGACCATTGCTCCGACTGGTTCATTTAATGGTGCAACCCGCACTTTCGACGTCTTTATCTATCCTGACGCCGACGCAAAACCGGTCATTACAGCAACCGAAACTGCAGTCAACCTTACCCGTTCGGATGGCACCATTCGCCCGGGCGATACATTGCGCTACACCGTAACGTTTACCAACACGACTGCCAATTCTGCGTACCAAAACCCCATTTTCACTATTACCACGCCTGATGACACGCGCTTCATTTCGCTCTCTTCAACCAATCCTTATGGCGAAACCAAGCAACTCTCAGAGGCAAATGGTGACTACAAACGTCAAAACGCAAAAAGCGCGTCTACGCGCGCCGTTCAAATGCTCGCTGGTGCAACTGGTCTTGCAACCACGAGCACCAAGGATATGTGCACAGTAGATTCGCTCCCCACCCTGTTTGGTAGCCAGTCTTACCAACTCTCAATTGATTGCGTGGTTGATCCCACGGCAATTGTCAAAGATATCAACGACCTTGATTTCCGCAGCGATTCAACTGCTAACGGCGTTTATGGCATTAACCTTGAGAACAACGAGAACTATCCGTGGGATGACCGTATTGACAACATTAACGGTATTCCACTGGATGAGGTGACCGCTTTTGCTGATCCCACCTCTGTTGAGCCGACGATCAAGGATATTTTGGGTGGCGACCTTATTGATCCCACGCCAAAACCGCCGGTAACAGATCCTGATGATCCCGACACTCCTATTGATCCTGACAATCCTGATACCCCGGTTGAGCCTGACCCCGTAAAACCTGGTGTAGAAGTAGGTCCTGTAACGCCAGGTACGCCATTTGGCGAAGCCGAAAAGGCTGACCCGAGCGATCCGAGCAAACCGTTAGATCCTTCGGAGAAAGATCCTATTAATCCTGGTGATCGCATCATCAAGTTTGGCGAAAAAGACGACCCGACCACTCCTGATGATATCCAGGATGAGCTTGATCGCATCATCAAGGAAGCAAAAGAAGACAACCCCAACGTCACCGAGGTTAAGATTCCGGTTAAGATTGAAACCGACAATCCTGATGACCCGGACAATCCCATCATTCGCGATGTCATTATCACGGTGCCAGTAAATCCCGTTACTGACCCCGATATTCCCGATGATCATGACCTTGTCATCATTCCTGATGACGTTGACCCGCGTGAAGACGGCGATATCACCACGACCAAGAGCGCTCAGAATGTAACGCCTGGTTATGAGAATCGCGGCAACAAAAACATCGCACAAGTTGGCGATACTATTCGCTATACCATTGAGGTTTCAAACAGCCACCTTGGTTCAGCGTTCTATGATGTCCTTATCAAAGACCCGCTTCCTGAAGGACTTGGCTATAAGCCTGGGACGGCCGTAATTGTTACTGCCGACGGAACCGAATATCGCAACTTTGAAGTAGATTTCGATGCTGAAACACGCACAATTGGTTTCTGCGTAGGCGATCTGTATGGCAACCAGAAGGCCACAGTAACTTTTGATTGCACCGTGCTTCCCGAGGCGCTTGGCTTTGACGTGGCTGCAAATAAGGCATATGTCTATGGTACGCAACCTTCTACGACCATCGTGAACCCAAATCCGACGCCGGATGATCCCGACAATCCTGTGGATCCTGACAACCCGGATAACCCGGATAATCCCGACGATCCTGATAACCCAAGCAACCCGGATGATCCTGACAACCCGGACAATCCGGATAAACCGGACAACCCCAAGCCAAACCGTCCAAGCGGTCCGGTAGAAATCAAGCGTGACCCCATTCCTGTTGGTCCTTATATCCCCGAGGATCATGACACCACGTGGGAAGATATCGAGAAAGACAACATTGACGATATTGTTGATATCTTTGGCGGAGATCCTGACAATCCTCCTAAGCTTCCTGAGACTCCTGAGGCTCCAATTGAGGATATCGCTCCTGCTAACCCCACCCCGGCTGATTTGGTGACGGAGAAGTCAGCAGAGAATCTCTCAGAAGACCGAGATCCTGAGGATACCAACGTCTATGTCGGCGACATCATTCGTTATACCGTGAAATTCACCAACCAAGACGACCCGTGGACTACCTGGTATGGCGTTACCATCGAAGACGTTCTACCTGAAGGCTTAGCTCCTCTTGCAGGCTCAATTAAACTTGTCTACCCTGATGGAACTGAAATCGCATGTGATGATGACGTTTATTCGCCCGAGGAAGGCAACATGGCCGTTTATATTGGCGATGTAGTTGGTGGTGAATCCGTGCTGCTCATCTTTGATGTAGAAGTAACTGAGGAAGCAGCAAACAGCGACATTGGCAACGTGGCATTTGCTTATGGCCGCAATCCTTCCGATGTTGACAACTCTATCATTGACGGTACTGCTGATGGTTTGCCAGATCGCGGTCATCGATACAACCCACCAGAGGGTTGGGATGAATTCCGCAAAAACAATTCAGAGAACCGTTCGTCATCAAACACCGCCTATCCGTCAGGGTATGACCCTGCTGTCAACCGCGTTGTTGGTGCAGACGATCCGTCTAACCCCAATTTCAATGGCGGTAACAATGGCAACAACAACGGCTCGATGGGCACAAACGGTGCCAATAATGGTGACGAAGCCACTAACGCAGCATTGCACGCATTGCCTAAGACTGGCTCAGACGCAGAGCTTGCTCAGACGGGCGACACCGTTATGCAATTTGCATTCCCCATCATGCTGCTGATTGCTGCAGCTGGTGCAGTAATCTTCATTGCGCGTCGACGCGTCATGAAGTAAAGAATCAATAAGGCGAAGTCTTTCTTCGGCTTCGCCTTACCTACACTTATTCGCTGCGCCCTGTGCGTTCCCATTCCCGCACAATGTGCGCACCTCGCATAAGAAGAGACGGTACTGCCCGACCGTCTCTTCTTCTTGTTATTTGCAGTTTTAATTGATGTTTAGAATTTCAAGAAGCGCTCTCTTCTCAAACAACACAATTCATCAATATCGTAATGACCAAGCTCATCTATCGAGTGACTGAGATACTCACGCACCACCTCAACCGCTTCATCTGGATTAAGATGTGCAGCCTGTTTGCCTTCAGGCAAAACAGCATCAATGATACCCATCTGATGCACGTCATGCGCACTCATCTTCATAACCGCAGCTGCTTCAGCAGCTCGCGAGCGATCCTTCCAAAGAATGGATGCGAAACCCTCAGGAGACAAAATGGAATATACCGCATGCTCTTGCATTGCCACTCTGTCAGCTAAAGCAAGCGCTAATGCGCCACCACTACCACCCTCTCCAAGTAAGATACTCACTACGGGCACGCGAAGACCGGCAAGCGCAATCAGGTTGTCTGCAATAGCATTACCCTGACCACGTTCTTCAGCTTCTGTACCACAAAATGCACCTTGAGTATCTACAAGACAGACAACAGGGCGTCCAAACTTTTCAGCCTGACGCATCAGTCGCAGGCTCTTTCGATACCCCTCAGGCTGCGGACAGCCAAAGTTCCTGGTAATTCGCTCTTTAAGATCAGATCCTTTTTCCTGAGCAATCACGGTTACCGGTTTGCCATCAATCCATCCCAAACCGCCAACTATTGCACCATCATCACCAAACGCGCGGTCTCCATGAAGCTCAATAAAGCCTTCGACAATCTTGTTGATATAGGTCATAGCGGTGGGTCGATGCACATTACGCGCAAGCATAACGCTTTCCCACGCTTTGTTGTCAGCTATTTGCACAGACGCATCAGTTGTCCGATTTGACAGCTCATCATTAAGCAGCGTATCGCCAATAAAGAGTTCTCCACCCTCAGCATCAAAAGCACGATCGCTTAACATACGCTCAAGGCGCTTGCGCGATGCATTTGACTTGCGATTCAAAAAATCACTCAATAAGGTACGTGGCAAGAATGATGACTCGCGCACAGATTCATCTTCAAAGACCACCTCAGCATTTAAGTCACCATATGTGACTGCATTATACGTACCGCTCCCGCGCTCAAGATTGTTTTCAACCGCATCATACGTAATCAAAAGCGCTCTATCACCAGGTTGCGGTTCGGCATTCTGATGAAGCGACTCATGATGAAGGGCGATCAAATGCGCGAGTGTGGAGCGTAAGTCCTCGCGGGGTACAATAGCATCAATCAACCCATGGGAAAGAGCGAATTCAGCCGTCTGAAACCCTTCAGGAAGCTCTTGCTTTATGGTGTCTTTAATAACGCGCTGTCCTGCAAAACCAATCAGCGCGCCAGGCTCTGCAAGAATAATGTCTCCCTGCATAGCAAATGACGCAGTAACGCCACCGGTGGTGGGATCAGTAAGCACCGAAATATAAGGCAAGTGTGCTTCACTGTATTGTTCAAGTGCGCAGCTTACCTTAGCCATTTGCATCAAAGACATAAGCCCTTCTTGCATACGAGCACCACCTGATGCACAAAAGAGCACAAGTGGTAAACGCAGCTCACGTGCATGCTCTACAAGCCTTACAACCTTTTCTCCCACAACCGTACCCATGGAACCCATCAAAAAATGAGAGTCCATAATGCCAAGAGCAATGTCTAAGCCCGCAATTTGACCAGTACCTGTGGTGATAGCCTCATTGCAGCCGGTTGCATCGCGAAGCTTCTCAAGCTTTTGCTGATACCCTGGAAATTCCAAAGGATCTGTTTCTTCAACATCTGCATTAAGCTCAACGAAGCTTCCATCATCAAGCAAGTCATTGATGCGCTCGTGCGCACTCATGCGAATATAGCTTCCACATCCTGGACAAACATAATGGCCTACCGCCAACGAAGATTCATCAAATTTCAAGCCGCAATGACTGCACGTCCTCCATGCCTCGTGATCCACGCTTCCGCGTTCAATAGCAGGCTTTGTAGTTTCACAAAGAACCCAACCAAGTAAAGGGGTTGCATTATTGAGCGGCTTAAAAACGCGGATTCCTGCACCTTTAGCGCGCGCCAAAAAACTATCAACGTGCGCAAGAGACAGCGCCTCATCGCATAACAATATTGTCGTAGCTTCACACGCAGCAGCAGCCTCCAAGACAGCATGGCTATTTGCAAAAAGCTGCTCCGAGTACTTTTCGCCCATCGTTACCGTTTGATCAGCGCATTTAAGATGGGATTCAAAACGCTTATCGGTCGTTGTTGGCGCAATGGTCACAAAACCAGCTTCAGCGCAAGCCGCCAAAAGCGGCTTTGAATTGCGAGACCTACTCATAACCAATACACGCGGAAGGTCTAGCATTTCATTCTCGCGCGCAGAATCTCCCTGCCCAGATCGTTTGCGAACTGGTGAAACCGCCATACTCACCGCAGTAAACCCTGAAAGTGCACCGGCATCAATAGCGTTTGGAGCCACATCAAGAGCACTAGCCGCCTCGTGAGCAATTCGGTTTAGCTGATACGCCACATCCAGCGCAAGAACGTCTTCATTGGTGTCACCTGTACTTGGTAATGGCGCATCCTTTGTCTGCGCACCACTCAGTTCACCTTGTATATCCAATGTAATGTATTTCACGATATCCAAACCTCACTTGACCAGGCTATAAGCAAACTTACACAAGGTCTTTAAGCAAGCACATATTTTTGCGTAGCGCTTGCACAAACTTCCCCTTCAACGGTAGCTACAACCTCTGCAACGCATAACCGCGAAGAAGATTTTACGATCTGCGCTTTAAGCGTTAACGTTTCGCCAGGGCGAACTTGACGGCGAAATTTTGCCTTATCAATTCCTGTTAAAAAACCAACCGAACCTTCGGCACCACGTGCATAAAGAATGCAAAATGATGCTGCTTGAGCAAGCGCTTCCATGATGATTACTCCCGGCAAAACGGGATACTCAGGAAAATGACCTTCAAACAGCGGCAATGCTGGATCTACGTCTAGCTGAGCCTCAATACACTCCCCTGGCGTACATGAAATGACACGACTCACCCAACAAAAGGGATCCCGATGAGGAAGAACCTCTTCAACAACACTCTTATCGCACGGAAAGGTAATTTCCATAGGTTACTCCTCATCCCTATAAGGCGAAATGGCCAAACAGGCGTTATGACCACCAAAGCCAAGCGAATTAGACAATGCTACCTTCTGCGGATAGTTGTACAACGGCTCTTTGAGAACACGTACCGCGCACTCTGGATCAGCAGTTTCAAAACCGGTTGTCGGTGGCACGCAATCATTTTGTACGGACAGCGCACATATAATTGCTTCAATGGCGCCTGCTGCACCCAGCGTATGACCTGTTGTGCCTTTGATTGAAGCAACAGGAATCTCACCAGCGCATTCTTCTCCACAAAGCGCAATGAGCGCCGCTGCCTCTGTTGCATCGTTTGCAGGAGTGGCTGTGCCATGAGCATTAAGATGACCCAAGTCAGCAGGGGTAAAACCACCTTCATCAAGTGCCATTTGCATAGCGCGAATAACACCTTCACCACTCGGATCGGGAGCTGTCATATGATATGCGTCACCTGTTGAACCAAAACCGGTAATTTCTGCAAGAACCTTTGCTCCACGTGCACGTGCATGTTCCAAAGACTCAAGTACCAAAGCACCTGCACCTTCACCAGCCACAAAACCGGCACGATCCACATCAAAAGGTCGAGATGCCTTATGAGGATCCTCAATTTGTGAAAGTGCACCAAGATTAGTAAATCCTGCAATACAAATGGGTGACACTGACTCTTCAGCGCCACCAGCAAGTGCAACATCCACATATCCATGGCGAATATCACGAACAGCCGCACCGATACTATGAGCACCTGTTGCACATGCAGTTACAACATTAAGACACTCGCCTTTCATGCCATAGCGAATGGATAGATTACCTGCGGCAATATTGCCAATCATGGTAGGAATAAAGAGAGGACTGACGCGTTTTGGACCCTTTCCTTCAAGCGTTGCAAAACCTGATTGCAACTCATCTATGCCACCAATGCCCGTTCCAAATACTACCGCTACGCGCGTGGGGTCTTCTTGCTCCATATCCAAACCAGATTGCGCAAGCGCCTCATCAGCCGCAACAATGGCATATTGAACAAATCGTTCAAAGCGTCGAGATTCTTTTTTTGAAAGACCATGTTCGGTTGCGTCAAAATTCTTAATTTCACCGGCATTATGAACTTCATATTCGGAAGTATCAAAGCGTTCAATTTCAGAGATGCAGCAGCGCTTATTCATGACCGCATCCCAAAGCGCGTCTACACCAACATCAGCAGGACTGATGGCTCCCATGCCTGTAATAACTACGCGATGTGAACCATCTGGACGACGATACAAACTCTTTTCGTCTTCGTGTGTTGATGAACTTACAACCTGCTCTACGCTGCTCATAGTGCCATACCTCCATCAATGCGAATTACCTGACCGGTAATGTAAGCTGCTTTTTCGCTTGCAAGAAAACCTACCAATGCCGCCACTTCACATGCTTCACCAAAGCGCTTTGCAGCAATTCGTTCAGATATGCTTTCTTTTTGAGAATCTGAAAGCGCATCCGTCATATCTGTTGCGATAAAGCCGGGTGCTACCGCGTTGACAGTAATATTGCGAGCTGCCAATTCTTTGGCGAGAGACTTTGTTATGCCAATCACACCTGCTTTTGATGCCGCGTAGTTAACTTGACCAGCGTTTCCCGCAACACCAACCACGCTTGACATGTTGATAATGCGTCCAAAGCGCTGCTTCATCATCTTTGAGGCCGCCGCTTTGCAGCAGTTGAAGGTGCCTTTCAAATTAACGGCAATAACAGCATCGAAATCTTCTTCTTTCATACGCGCGGCAAGACCATCCTTGGTGATACCCGCATTATTTACCAGCACGTCTACGCTTCCCCACTCAGCAACACATGCATCAATGAGCTTTTGTGCTGAGAGCGGATCGGCAACATTTGCTACACAACTTAGTGTTTTGATGCCATATGTTTGTTCAAGGGTTGCTGCAAACTGCTCAAGAAGCTCAAGGCGCGCCTCACTTGAACAGTTCAAGCAAACGTTATAGCCCAATGAAGCAAGCTCCGTGGCAATTGCAGCGCCAATACCTCTGCTTGATCCCGTAACAATTGCGTTTCTTGTCAAAGTAGTTTCATTAGTCACAGCCATCACTCACATTCACTTTTAGCATCCACGTATGCATCAAAACTATTACGATCTGAAATAGCTACTCGCAAAACGTCCTTATTAATGCGTTTCACGAGATTAGCAAGCACGCCACCATAACCCAATTCCACAAACTCATTCGCATGAGCGTCAATGAGATTTTGAACCGATGCATCAAATCGAACAGGATGCGTGAGATGGGCAGCAAGCTGCTCTCGTGCTTCAGCTGCAGTCATTGGTTTGGCGGTTACATTATTGATAAGCGGAATATGCGGTTCGTTAAAAGTGAGCTTTTCTAAATAAGCGCCCAGCTCCTTTGCTGCTGAAGCCATAAGCGGAGAATGAAATGCTCCGGAGGTAGCAAGTCGTGAAAAACGCTTGCCGCTCTCAGCCCAGGCAGCCTCTGCGCGTTCAACCGCCTCACGCGTACCAGCAATAACAATCTGTCCCGGTGAATTAAAGTTTGCAGCTACTAAAACATCGCTTTCTGCACACTGCTCACACAGCGCCAAAACACTTTCCTCGTCCGCCTTGAGAAGTGCGCTCATTGATCCAGGATTCTGCGATGCTGCTTGCGCCATAAGGCGTGCGCGCTCCTTTACAAAAGCAAAAGTTTCTTCATCACTCAGCATTCCTGAAACAGGAAGAGCGCTTACTTGCCCAAGCGAGAATCCCAGTACCGCATCGGGGCTTATCCCGCGCGCCATGAGCGAGCGTGCCAACGCAACAGAAAGCACACACATACACGGTTGAGCAGCTTTAGTGTCATTAATCTGCTCTTCAGTAGCATTCTGTATAAAAGATGCCACATCAAACCCAAGTACATCAGAGGCGCATGAAAACGTATCTCGAACTTCTGCGATATCTAAAAGATCAAGTCCCATAGAGGGCTTTTGCGCACCCTGCCCTGAAAACATCCAGACTACTGCGTGGTCATTTTTGTCTAGTTGAAGCGACATCTATTCACCTCGCGAAGCATTAGCTTGGGCCATCTGCTCAAGATCAAGTGCACCAAATGCGCGAGCTTGATCCATAAGCTCATCAATTACCTCTTGTGCAGTTTTGCGTTCCTGTACCAATGCGGCAATCTGACCAGCCATCATGGAGCCATTATCCACATCACCATCAATTGCACGCTTCAATGAGCCCAGATACATCTGCTCAAGTTCATCTCCGTGAGCAGCCATGTCAGCTTCTAAAGAACGAACTTTTCGCGCAAACTTATTCTTCAAACAACGCGCAGGGTGCCCACTGCCACGACCAGTCACGATTGTGTCTGAATCCTTTGCAGCTAGCACGCGCTCCTTATACGCATCAGCAATACTGCACTCTTCTACCGTCAAGAAACGTGTACCCATTTGTACAGCTTCAGCACCAAGCGCAAATGCGGCAACTATGCCGCGTCCGTTAGCTATACCACCAGCACCTATAACAGGAATTGAAACTGCAGAACAAACACTCGGTACAAGTGCCATCGTAGTAAGCTCGCCAATGTGCCCACCTGACTCAGTACCTTCTGCTACCACCGCATCAACTCCCAAGCGCTCCATGCGTTGAGCAAGTGCTGTTGAAGCAACAACAGGAATTACCTTAATACCCGCTTCTTTCCACATGGGAAGGAAATTAGCAGGTGAACCAGCGCCCGTAGTAATAACATCAATACCTAGTTCAGTTAACAACTCTGCGGTTTGTGCAGCACCAGGATCCATGAGCATCACATTAGCACCAAGAGGTTTATTTGTGATTGAACGCGCAATGCTCACCTGTTCGCGTACCCACTCAGCAGGTGCGCCACCACACGCAATAATTCCTAAACCGCCCGCTTCACTTACAGCCGCAGCAAGCTTACCATCAGCAATGCGCGCCATAGCTCCTTGAATGATCGGAACCTCAATACCCAACAATTCTGTTATGCGTGTTTTCATCTTCTCAACCCTATCTGATCTCATCGTGCATCATGCTCTAATGCTTATTTATAACCTCATATTTTACCGCGATGTAGCGTATGCGCTCTTCACGCATCAGCCGAAAAGACACAGCATCCGTCAAGTGTCTTTGAATTGATTCTCTTGTGCCTCAAAGAAGCTTTTAATTTTCACAAGCGCTTCCGTTAAAATGGCAACCTCTTCTACATTGAGTCCGCTGAGCGCTTCATCAATCATTTTCTGATGAAATTCTTTATGGGCATGCAAAGCTGCTTCACCCAATTTCGTGAGCGAAACTAATACCTTACGTCGATCATCTTCAGGACGAATTCGTTTTACATAACCCTTGTCAACAAGCTTTGTGATTGTGACCGTCGCGGTTGCCATGGTGACCCCAAGTTGTGAGGCTATCTCCTTCATTGCCATATAACCGTCTTGACCAATAGCGTCAATAGCATGAAGTTCTGAGATGGTTAGACCATGCTCGCCAAGCTGATATATTGATTTCTCCTCCACCCGCAAAATGGTAGAAAAAGTCTTAGATAAGAGCTCATTAATCTGATCATAAGTATGCGAAGAAAGAGAATGCGTATTCACGTTACAACCTTTACACATGATAATCTTCTCAACCATATTCCCCTGATAATTATCAGTGAGATTCTCATCGTAACGTATTTAGTTTGATTGTCAAAGTATTAGAGAGACGAACTATATACTTACTCCACAGAAGCTTGCTGTTCAAGATAAGATTTATTATCAGATAGTGTGAAATTCAGTTTCCTATTCGCGGGATCAGCATCGTGCACGCAAACAAAAACGCTCTGTCCAAGACTATAAACCGTTTCACTTTCTTCCCCTATGAGCAGAAAACGAGCACTATCAAAGGTATAGTAATCGTCTGGTAAATGGCGAAGCGCTACCATGCCTTCAATGGTGTTATCTAGCTGTACATAGATGCCCATTTGCGAAATGCCAGAAATTGTTCCAGGAAAGATTCTTCCCACAAAACGCTGCATATATTCAATCATTTTGATTTCCTGAGATTGACGTGCAGCGGTCTCAGCAATACGCTCGGTATTTGACGTATGCTCGGCAAGCCAGCCTAAAGCAGCCTTTTGCGATGAAGGAAACAATTCATGTGCAAAAAGCTGAGAGCGAAGTGCTCTGTGAACCACCAAATCCGGATAGCGTCGAATTGGTGACGTAAAATGAGAATAGGTTTCTAACCCAAGTCCGTAATGGGGATCACATTGCGCACAATAATGCGCACGTTTCATTGCGCGCAGAAGCAATGACTTCACCAGATACTGCTCAAGGCGACCATCTACCGCGTTGATAACACGTTGTAATTGATGCGCATTTCCCGCTATAAACTTACGCGTATCAAGCTCATCAAACCAACTGAACCGCGAAAACACTGGTACTAACGCCGCAAGATTCTCAGATGCAGGAGCCTCGTGAACGCGATACAAACTTGGCACTTGCTGCTCAAAGGTGTAACATGCCACCACTTCATTTGCCAAAATCATAGCTTCTTCAACCAACATGGTGGCTTCGGTTTTCGTGCGAAGTTCAACGGACAACACTTCGCTGTCGCTCCCTAATACAACCTTCGCTTCAGGATGCTCAAAATCTATACCACCTTGAGAAACACGCGCAGCAATTCGCGCCTGAGCAATACTACTCAACCCAGATAAACGCGATGCAATCTCGCCAACAGTGGTATCAACCAAAATCGAATGCGGCAAACTGAGCTTCGCAAGATCAGACAAGGGGCTTTCAGACTTCTCATCTTCCGTAAGTGTTTTATATGTTTGAAGCGCCAATAACGCATCATCATAGGTAAGTCGAGCAGCAGAACGAATAAGCGCTGGATAAAAGTCAACGTTTAGCATATTGGCGTCATGGTCAAGATATATATCCACACTTAACGTTTGACGCATTTCACCTGGCTTAAGTGAACAAATATCATTTGAAAGCACTTCGGGCAGCATAGGAATGACGCGATCAACCAAATATACACTTGTACCGCGCCTTCGCGCATCCAAGTCAAGCGAACTATCCCAAGGAACAAAAGCACCAACATCTGCAATGTGAACACCAAGACGCCAGCACTGATTGCCCTCATACTCAACACGGTCTAAAGAGAGTGCGTCATCAAAATCTTTTGCATCTTTGGGATCTATCGTCATTACCAAACGATCACTTATATCACGATATCCCAGTGCTTGAGCTGCTTTGATATCAATTTTACTTTCCTGAGCTTGCGCCAACGCAGCCTCAGAAAATCTTGTTTCTAGTTTATGCTTAGCAATAAGAGACTCTATAGCTGATTGCGCAATATCGGCATCATCAAGCACTTCCTCAATCACACCACTAGCTGCGCTGTAGCGCGTAGGATAATCAACGATACGGACACGCACAAGCGAACCATGAGCTATATCGGGATGTTCAGCGTGTATGGTGAAGATATCATACGGTATGCGACTATCTTGCGGCACTACTACGCCAAACGGTTCAGCTATCTCATAGCGACCTAAAACAGTGTCGTGACTTCTATCGATCACACGCACCACACGTGCTGGCGGCTTTTTCGCTGAGATTTTACTTGATGAATTTTGTTTTTGCGTTTGCACAGTGCGAAGTGGAGCTATTTCAACATAGTCGCCATCAAAAGCACCACTGAGGTGTTTTTGAGCAATATAAAACATGCCTTCAGCTGTTTGGACAAACCCATATCCCGCTGACTGCATTTGTAAAACACCATAAGGGTTCAAACGCTGACGTCTCCTGGTAGAGCGCCTTTGAGAGGAACGTTTTCGACCCACGAAATTACTCACTTGCTAGTGTTTGTGCAGTCTCAATGGCCAGTGCCTTCTGATTGTCTTCATCTTCAGATAACCCTACACCAATTTCTGGTTGAACTCCCACACCTTCAATGTCGTGACCAAGCGGTGACTTGTACCGGGCTGCTGTATAACGAAGACCAGCACCATAACTCAAGTCTCGCGTTACTTGCACCGAACCTTTTCCTAGGGTAGTTGTTCCAACCAATGTTGCACGTTGATTGTCGGCAAGTGCCGCAGCCAGTACTTCGGCACTTGCGGCAGTGTTCTCGTTAATCAAGACAACAAGCGGTTTATCGGTGACCAAACTCATGGCTGTACCAGTGGCGTTTTTTGTAGTTTCATCAGCATCTTTAGTTTGGATACGAACAATAGTGCCACTGCGAATAAAAAGGCTTGCCACGTCAACTGCTTGCGTAAGATAGCCACCAGGATTATCCCGAATGTCTAACACAAATGATGTTGCACCTTGATTGTCAAGCTCCTCAATAGCATCTTCAACTAAGCTTCCCGCATTTTGGGTTATCTGCTTAAGCTTAATATAACCAACTGTTCCAATCAGTTCTGCAGTGACGTTTTTGACAGTAAAGTCAGTGCAGGTAAGCGTAGTTCTATACTCGGTGCCACCTTCGTCATCTAAGGAAGCAGGTCTTCGCCATGTAATAACAACGTCTTCGCCATCTTTTGCCTTGAGGGCGGATGTAACCTCACTCACCGTCCAGTCATGCGAACGGTCACCATCAATAGCAACAACAAAGTCTCCAGCTTGCACATTAGCATTTTGGGCTTCAGATCCCTCAAAAACATCAACAGCATATGTCTTGCCTTGATACTCAGAGAAAAGCACTCCAACCCCACCAACATTTGATGCCATATCTTGCGAAATGGTTTCATATTGCGCTGGAGAGTAATAGCGAAGATAGGGATCTTCAGTCGTATCAGCAAGCGCCTCAATCATATTCTCTGTTGCCGCCTCAAGATCGTATTGATCAAGGCTATCTTTATTGAGAATCTGCTCAACTTCAGCCATACGCCCATCAAGGGTTGAAGAATCATGAGTATTTATTTTCGTTGTTGCAGCATCTGGGGTGACCATACCTGGAAAGCCAAGCATGCCCAAAAGTGGGGCATCCCCTCGCACAAGAAAGCCAGCAAAAAAGGCAGCACAAACTAATAACGCGCATACCAACAATTTCAATAAGCGAATATTGCGCATGCGCGTTTTAGTTACCGACGCGTTGAGCGGAGATCTGTTTGCATGTTTTCCCATGAAGTAACAAGACCGCCGAAATTAGACTTTCAAGTAGCGACGCATTGCAAAGGCAGAACCGATCAAGCCGATAATGAGACCCGAAACTGCCAAGAGCAAATAGATGAACAAAAACGTACTCGTACCAATGTCAAAGTTCAAAAACATTAGGGCATCTTGAAGCTTGGGCAGCACAAAATGACGAAGAAGCTCAAGAACTCCAACGGCCAAAAGTGCACCAATAACTGCATGAAGCGCGCCTTCCATTAAGAAAGGTCCACGGATAAAGCCATTTGACGCACCAACCAAACGCATAATAGCAATCTCTTTGCGACGTGCAAGAATAGCCAAACGAATGGTATTGTTGATAAATACCAACGCGATAAAGATCAAAAGAAGAATGAGCGCAATACTAATAATACGAATGTAATTGGTAAGCGTAAGAAGACGCTCTACTGTCTGTTTACCATATTTCAATGACTCTTGCGGGTTATCAGGCTCATCGCAGATTTGCTGGAAGGTGGCATTGCCTGCAATTGCATCTGCAACATCTTGCACCTTATCAGCATCGGATAACTCAACATCAATGGAGGCAGGTAGAGGATTCTGACCGTCAAGCGTATCAATAATATCTGAGTTTGATGTTTGACGGAAGTTTTCTAACGCTTGGTCCTTCGTAGTAAAACTGACCGACTGCACACCATCAAGCCCCTTGATGAAAGACTCAACCGAGTCAATATCTGCCTCTGATGCATCATCGGAGATGAAAGCGGTAATAGAGACTTCGCTTTCAAGTGACGATAAGACATTATTTACAATATAGGCGCCAATCATAAAGACACCAATAATCAAAAGAGACAAGAAAATGGTAATGATAGAACCAAGTGCTGTTGAAAGATTGCGAGAAAAGCCGGTAAACGACTCTTTAAGGAAATAGAAGAAACTAGCCATTGACTCTATACACCGCCTTTTGTGCATCTTGCACCACAACGCCTCGATCAAGCGCAATAACACGGCGACGCATGTTGTCTACCATTTCACGATCGTGAGTTGCCACCAAAACAGTGGTGCCCGTACGATTAATACGCTCTAACAAATCCATAATGCCACGTGAGGTCTGCGGATCAAGATTACCTGTCGGCTCATCACAGATCAAAAGGGGTGGTCGGTTCACAATAGCACGCGCAATTGAAACACGCTGTTGCTCACCACCAGAAAGCTGATCGGGGCGTTTATTGAGTTTGTCTTGCAATCCAACCAAACGTAGTACCTCAGGTACTTGCGTCTTAATAACATGACGAGACTTACCAATTACCTCAAGCGCAAATGCAACATTCTCAAATACTGTTTTGTTGGGCAGCAACTTGAAGTCCTGAAATACGCAACCAATATTACGACGAAGGTAAGGAACACGCCAATTGCGCATCGTAGTCAGATCCTCATCAGCAACCATAATAGTGCCAGAAGTTGGTTTGATTTCGCGAATAAGCATGCGAATAAAGGTTGACTTACCTGAACCTGAATGTCCAATCAAGAAAACAAATTCACCTGCATCTATCTCTAATGAAACATCATCCAGGGCTGGTTTGTTTGGTTGAGCAGGATATATTTTGGTTACATGATCAAAGGTAATAACCGGTAAACCAACTCGTTGAGGAATATCATCAATATTTAATTCAGGCAAAGCAGCCGATAACTGCGACGTTGCCTGCCGCGCTGAATACGCAGACGTACTCTGGCTATTGTCGTATGTCACAGAATGCTCCGTTCAAGTAGTACTTATAATGCGACCGCATAATCTTAGCAGATGAGCTATCGAGCAATAACCCTCTTCACAGCTTCAACAATGGCAGCAGCATCCATCTTGAAATAATCCATCAACTCAAGATATTCACCCGACTTACCAAAGCGATCACGCATACCGATCAACTCCAAAGGTACAGGGGCATGCTCGCAAACTAGTTCCGCAACAGCAGAACCCAATCCTCCGTACACACTGTGCTCTTCAGCAACAACACCGCATCCTGTTTTTGCAAAAGACGCAAGAATAGTTTCATCATCAAGCGGTTTAATGGAAAAGACATCAATCACTTCAGCTTCAATACCTTGTTCAGCCAATATTTCTGCTGCTTGAAGCGCCTGGTCTACTTCAACACCACAAGCCAAAATGGTGACATCTGACCCTTCGCGAAGCACATATGCTTTTCCAATTTCTAGCTCTACATCATCTGCATATACTGCAGGCACCGACGCTCTACCCATGCGTACATACACCGGACCGGGAGTTTGAGCAGCCAAGCGAAGTGCTGAAGCAGCCGCGGCATAATCCGCCGGAACCAATACGCGCATATTTGGCAAACCGCGCATGAGAGAAATATCTTCTAGCATCTGATGCGAACCACCATCAGGACCTACTGAGATACCTGCATGCGTTGGTGCTATTTTCACATTGAGATTGCTATAACACACGGTGTTGCGAATCTGGTCATAAGCACGTCCAGTACCAAACACTGCAAACGATCCTGTAAAGGCAACATGACCTGTAATAGCCAAACCAGCTGCCACATCCACCATGTTTTGCTCTGCAATGCCGCAATTAAAGAGTCTGTCTTCAAATCCAGCATCCGCAAGCTTTTTGGTTGTAGTTGATCCTGTCAAATCAGCATCAACCGCTACAACAGGAATACCCTCTTGTGCAAGATGCACCAACGTATCACCGTAAGCTGCACGGGTTGCACGCTTCACTTGTGCTTGTGCTTCATCAGCTCGCTTAATCACGATATCTCTCCTTTGCTTAGCGTGCATCTAACTCATCAAGAGCAGTTTGAGTTTGTTCTGCATTGGGAGCCTTACCATGCCAAGAGGCCTGGTTCTCCATAAATGAAACGCCTTTACCTTTTACGGTTTTAGCAATTACCACATGTGGCTTTCCATTTCGGTCACTCTTTACTTGCTTCAATAGCGCAATAAGAGCATCTATGTCATGCCCATCAACCGTATGGACATCCCAACGAAATGCCTTGAATTTCTCACAGAGATCAGAAGGATCACAAACATCTTCGGTCTTGCCGTCAATCTGAAGACCATTGCGATCAACTATAGCCACCAGGTTATCAAGACCATAATGCGCTGCATACATAGCAGCTTCCCAGACTTGTCCCTCTTCACATTCACCGTCACCAAGCAGCGTAAACACAACCGCATCCGAATCATCAAGCTTGAGACCGGATGCAGCACCACATGCAACCGACAAACCCTGACCAAGAGATCCTGTGGAAACTTCTACTCCCGGAACGAGATTTGAATCTGGATGTCCTTGTAAACGTGATCCTAATTGACGAAGTGTCATCAATTCTTCGCGTGCAAAAAAACCGGCATGCGCAAGCGTGGCATAAAGAACAGGAGCTGCATGACCTTTTGCCAAAATGAATCGATCTCTCTTTGGATCATCAGGATTAGCGGGATCGTAGTTCATGACGTCACCAAAATAAAGTGCAGTCATAATCTCGACACTTGAAAGTGATCCACCGGGGTGTCCACTCCCCGCTTTTGCAATCATGGCAACAATGTCTTTGCGCATTTCAGTTGCCCGCTGCTCAAGTTCGGTCATGGTGTTTCCTTTCCGTTTTACCAACTAACCATTTGCGTGTATCAGTCTACCTTACTGAGACACGCGCCACCGATGATAACCGATAACAAAATCATCCAAATCGCCATCTAATACGGCATCAACGTTACCTGTTTCTACCCCACTGCGAATATCTTTAACCATCTGATAGGGATACAAAACATAATTGCGAATTTGAGATCCAAAAGAGTTTTCCATGCGCTCGCCTCGAATAGAAGCAAGTTCTTCTGCTCGTTTCTGCTCTTCAAGCTCATAAAGCTTCGCCTTTAAAACGCGGAAGGCGGCTTCTTTATTCTGAAGCTGCGATTTCTCATTTTGACATGTCACCACAATCCCTGTTGGAATATGGGTTAAGCGCACCGCTGAGTCAGTGGTGTTTACACATTGTCCACCCGGGCCGCTTGAGCGATACACATCAACACGTACATCGGCTGGATTGAGGTCAACTTCAATGTCATCAGGAAGAACAGGTAAAACTTCTACGCCCGCAAAAGTGGTTTGACGTCGTGCTTTCGCATCAGTCGGCGAAATGCGCACCAATCGATGAACACCGTTTTCGCTTCTCAGCATGCCATAGGCATTACGCCCTTCCACTTGGATAGTAGCCCGATCAAGCCCAATACCTTCACCTGGCACAACATCCAAAACAGTGACTTTCCAACCACGAGATTCCGCATAACGAGTGTACATGCGATACAGCATATCGGTCCAGTCTTGCGCCTCAAGACCGCCCTGACCGGGGTTGACAGTCAGAATTGCATCACCAGCATCAAATTGCCCTGAAAACCACGAATTGATTTCAAGCGCATCAAGCAGTTTTGCGAGTTTTTCAATTGCTTTTTGCGCCTCATCAGCAAAGCTCTCATCATCTTCCGCCAGCTCTGCTGCCGTTTGTGCGTCTGCCAAAAGAGATACCGCTTCATCATATTCTTGCAACGTATCACGAAGATTGCTTGCCTGTTTAGAAACAGCTTGCGCGTGTGCTTGATCGTCCCAAAACCCGGGTTGCGAAACTTGTATATCAAGATCTGCAAGCGTCTTGCGCGCCTCGTCAATATGCAGGTAGGCGCGCGCATCTACTACACGCTGACCTACCTGCTCTAGTTCTTTAGTATCAATTTGAGCCATAACTACTTTTATGCATCCTTGCCGTGGCACTTTTTGTACTTCAATCCAGATCCGCAAGGACATGGATCATTGCGACCGACATTTGCAAAAGGATCATCTTTGTCTTTAACATATGTCTGCGGTTTTGCAGGTGCTGGACGCGGGGGCATTGAACCAGGCGCACCTGCTTGCGGTGCGCGCTGAGCACGCGATGCAGCAACACTGGTTTGCTCAAGTGCCTGTTCAGGATTTGAGTAGCTCACTTTACCCTCAAGCGGGCTTCGCTCTTCGGTGAGCTGCGGTTTGTCTTGCGCTACAGCAACTTGCAGACGCAAAAGAGTGCGCAGGTAGTCTTCGTACATCGTATGAGTCAGATTCTCAAATGCAGCATAGGCTTCATTTTTATACTCAACCAACGGATCGCGTTGAGCCATTGCACGAAGACCAATACCTGTCTTGAGATAGTCCATCTCAGAAAGATGAGCCATCCAACGCGTATCAATGATACGAAGCATTACCTGGCTCTCAAGCATACGCATAGCTTGTTCGCCCAACGACTGCGATTTCTGTTCATATACTGCTTGCAAATACTCGCAAAGCGCTTCTTCTACAAGAATTGGATCATCATCATGCTCAAGCGCATTCACATCAAAATCATTTGCGCCGGTCATGGATGCTGCCCATGCATTAACCGCTTTGATATCCCAGTCATCAGAGGGATATTTTGCCGGGCAATTAGCTTGAACAACCTCTGAGACTGCATCGGCAATAATACGCGGGATGCGCTCATCCATGTCTTTACCGTCCAAGATGGCATTGCGCTCGTCATAAATTGCAACACGTTGCAAATTCATTACGTCGTCATATTCAAGCACGTTTTTACGTGCTGCAAAATGCATGGTTTCTACCTGTCGCTGTGCGCCTTCAATTGCTTTAGAAACCATACCGGCCTGAATTGGCATATCCTCAGGCATGTCGGTTTTTTCCATCATTTTTGCAATGGAGTCCATCCTGTTACCGCCGAACAGGCGCATAAGGTCATCTTCAAGCGACAGATAAAACTGCGTCACACCTGGATCACCTTGACGTCCGGCACGACCACGAAGCTGATTGTCGATACGACGAGATTCGTGACGCTCGGTGCCAATGACCGTTAAACCACCCGCCTTAAGCACTTCCTCATGCTCTTTGGCGCAAATCTCCTTTGCTGCTTTAAGCGCTGCCTCTCGCTGTTCTTTGGTAGCTGGGGCTGCTTCGTCCTCTTCTACGATTGCATCCGGCTCCAAATCAGGGTTCAAGCCTTGCGCACGAAGTGCATCTTCAGCCATCTGCTCTGGATTACCACCAAGCAAAATGTCTGTACCACGACCAGCCATGTTTGTTGCAATTGTCACAGCGCCAACACGTCCAGCCTGCGCAATGATATGAGCTTCGCGTTCGTGATTCTTAGCATTTAATGTTTCGTGTTTAATACCGCGCTTATCAAGCAAACGACTCAAGCGCTCAGAGCTCTCAATTGACACAGTACCAATCAAGCAAGGTTGTCCATTTGCGTGACGCTGGGCTACCTCATCAGCAACAGCATTAAACTTCGCATTGATAGTGCGATAGATTAGGTCATCTTCATCTTTACGAACAACTGGTCTGTTGGGCGGAATAGCTACAACAGGCAAATTGTAAATCTGCCTAAACTCAGCATCTTCGGTCATAGCTGTGCCTGTCATACCGGAGAGCTTGTCGTATAAGCGGAAGTAATTCTGCAACGTAATCGTAGCAAGCGTTTGGTTTTCTTCGCGAATTAACACATGCTCTTTTGCTTCAACAGCCTGATGGAGGCCTTCTGACCAACGTCTGCCCTCCATAATACGACCCGTAAATTCGTCAACAATCTTAACTTCACCGTCAGCAACAACGTAATCAATATCTCGGTGGAACAAAAACTGTGCCTTTAGTGCTTGCTGAAGATGATTGGCCAACTGACCTGAAGGATCAGCATAAATATCATCAATACCAAGCATGGCCTCAATTTTTTCAAGACCGCTTTCGGTTGCAATGATTGTCTTTTTTGCTTCATCCATCTCAAAGTCAACATCACGACGAAGACCAGGCATTACGCGAGCAAATTTATTGTATGTTTCGGCAGCCTGCGTACCGGCACCAGAAATAATCAACGGCGTACGTGCCTCGTCAATCAAGATTGAGTCAACCTCGTCTACGATGGCAAAGGCATGACCGCGTTGCACGCGCGAATCAGCGCGTGTCACCATGTTGTCGCGCAGATAATCAAAGCCAAACTCAGAGTTTGTACCATACGTAACATCAGCCTCATATGCAGGCTTTTTTGCAGCATTACGTTGACCGTTTTGAATGAGACCAACCTTCATGCCAAGCGCTTTATAAACCTGTCCCATCCATTCGGAGTCGCGCTTAGCCAAGTAATCATTAACAGTAACAACATGGACGCTGCCGCCAGACAAAGCATTCAGATAACCAGCCAAGGTTGATACAAGCGTCTTACCTTCACCGGTTTTCATCTCGGCAATCTGTCCATCATTGAGCGCCATACCACCAATGAGCTGGACGTCAAAATGACGAAGCCCGATAGTTCTCACCGATGCTTCACGTACCGCAGCAAATGCTTCAGGCAAAAGTGCACCCAGGTCTTCACCGTTATCGAAACGCTCTTTAAAAAGCGCAGTAAGCGCCATCAGTTCTTCATCGCTCAAAGCCTTCATCTGCGGCTCAAGCTCATTAATGCGAGCAGCTTGAGCTTGATAGTTTTTCATTTGCTTTCCCTCGCCTAGGGTTAGCAATTTGGAAAGAAATCCTGCCATGTGCAAAGCCTTCCTTACACCATTTACCCCCACACGTACACGTGTGCTAAAAGGTGCTTTTATGCATACTATAATCCTTGTGTACTTTATCACATTGTCCCTGATTGACCGCTTCTGTGCATCAAACAAGCACTTCTTCAGATTCAACAATGCTCCGATACAAACGCATAAGTTCGCCTGACGGATCTATGCCCAATTCATCCGTTAAATACCTCCGGCAGCTTTGACATGCTTCAAGCGCAGCAGTACGTTGCCCGACAGCCAATTGCGCACGCACAAGCGACACATATGCGTCTTCGCGCGTGCGATCGCGCTGCAAGGCGGCACGTGCAAACCATAAGCTCTCTTGAGGACGACCTGCTTCATATAATCTCGTGGAAGCATTTATCAGCGCATCCACAAGATGACATCTATAGTCACTTCTCCATGCTTCAATCGTGCTATTTTCATTATCGCTTGGCAGGATTTCTTCACTGAAATCCTTATTGACCTGGGTCAGAAGCGCTGGCCATCCTTCATAAGTGGGCTGTTCAAACAACAGAGATTCACACGCCGCCTCTAACCGCATCACATCAGAACGCAGCAATGTTGCATCTAACCGAAGTGATTGTTGTTGACGAATCAAATAAGGGCACTCTCCATCAGGAGTCATAAGCGCTTCGCGCAGCTTTGACCACAGGCTATACAGCCCCTTTCTTCCTGCTGCAACCGAAGAACCCGGCCACATGATTTCTACGAGTCGATCTCTCGAGTATTCCTTGCCCTTATTGAGCACTAAAAGCGCGAGGAGTGTTTTGATTTTTTGACGACGAAAGTACTCGGGTGCTACGCGTTGCTGCCCAATAAAAACCTCCAAGCCACCCAAAAGATTAACGGTAAGCAAAGGATACCCTGGCGTTGCAGGAGCGGCATAACTGCTCGCGGCGCTTACGCCTGAACCATTTTGGTGGTTCTCTGTATAAGCAGAAGTGTTCAAAGAAGCAGCTGCATGCGATGAGGTAAATTGCTTACGCGAATTGGCCGTCTTCTTTAAAAGATACTCTTCCACTTGTTTTTGCTGACCAAGAAGAGTAATGTTTATAAGCTGCGCCCGATCAAGCAACTCATCAAGGAAAGCAGTTGTGCATACCAACCCTTGATCAACCAGCTTTTTTAACGCAATAATACATATGCTTTGCACATGTGAAAGCCCTTCCCCTTCGCTCAACTCAATCTGAGCAAGCACTTGCTTAACAATATCGTTAAGCAAGCTAAATTCATGAGGCACACCTTGGGTATACACCGCTTCAAAAAACCATGTTGCAGCGGTGTAATACGCACATAAGTGCACCCCTTTTTCGCCATATGCAAAAAGAAGTTTTGCTGCTTGGTCGAGATCGTCTGCAAGCTCCCTGCGAAAGCACACCAAAAAGGCAAGTTGATTGCGCATATCGCTATTCATGGTTGTGGCATTTGATAGTAGTTTTGCCGCCGATAAAAGTATCTCGTGCTGGTTGTTCGCCTGCTCAAGTTGGCTCAATATCAGCAACGCCACTACACGTACATCGCTTTGTGCCTGAGAGGATTTTGAAAGACGAAGCACCAAACGACGAGCCGCATCATATTGTTTCAGATGCATAAGACAAAGTGCGTGAATAGCGTCAAGGCGAGCATTAAGATTCCCACGCTCTCTTCCCAATGACATATAAAGTTCATAGGCAGGATAATAGCTTGCATGTTCATGAAGCACCTGTGCATGCTCTGCTAACCACACAGCCCGATCTGCACTAGGAAGCGTATGCTGCACGAGTTCGCAAGCTCGTCTCTCCTCTTTTTGAGTAAGAAGCATCTCGCTTAAAGAAGTAATCAAATTTTGCGTTGTTGACATACGAAACGCCGAGGAAAGCAACGTACTTTTCGAACGTAGTATCTCGCAAAGCAGCGCAGCGTTTAAATCTCGCGCATGACAAACTCCTTCTTGTTTGCTATAAGCGATCACCGCATATGCTTTTGCAATCTCAACCATTTCTTGAGAATCCACATGGCAACATCCGCATATGACCGTCATCTCAGTATGCTTAAGCATAAGAGCCACTAACAATCCCGCTTGAGAGGTAAGTGGCATATCTTCGCGAAAGAGGCGCTTCAAAAACTCACGTTCATCTTTATCTCCCCACGCAAAGCACGCTATGCGCTGCAAAGAGAGATGGTCGGTGTCATACGTCTGAGATATTTGATCATCAGGTAAAGATTGCGCAAACAAGTGTGAGGATGTGCTTTGTTCCTTAAAGAGTTCATACTCACGATCGTTCAACAAAAGATCCTGAGCTCCAACTGTTAAGCGCAGGCGCTCTTCATTAAAGACATCATGAGACGGCGTGCAGGTAACAATTACTTCGCAACCAGCAGAGAGAAGTGATCGAATATCTTCAATCAGCCGCTCAGATCTTTCGGTATCAAGATGCGGCACATCAAGTATTACCAGCAAAAAGGGCTCGGCATCTTGTTGCAAAAGCGTCTTTGAAATAAGACCCGCATCAAGATCTCTGAGAAAACAGGGCGAAGTTGCTTCCATCCAAAAGACGTGATTGAACTGCCATACTGTTTGCGCGTACTCAAGCGCCACACTCCGCTTCCCAAACCCAAATGGCGCCGATATAACACGAAGTGCATGCCGTTCGCGCAACAAATGAGCCACAATATGCGGTCGAGAGACAAGCTGTAAAGCAGAAGCGGTCTTAGGACGTACACCCTTTAATGCGCACCGTGCGAGATATTCAGACATACTGACCACTCCTTTACAATAAAGAATGGTCAAAAGTCTGTTTTGTTACAGTATCACTCGCATTTTAGTAATGCAAGGACAATATTACTCACGTCCTAAGAGTTTTGCGATTCGCTCAGAGTATTCTAGGTTGGTTAATCCTGCCTCGGCGGCAAGATCTATAACAGGTGCATCATTCCATAATGCCTCAAGACGATAGAACTCGCGCGTCTCAGGCTGGAACACATGCACGATAAAGTTGCCATAATCAAGCAGCGACCATGTGCCATCTTGGGTACCTTCTCTATGCAGAGGTTTCACATGTGCCTGAACGCGTTCCTGCTCTTCAATCTCGTCAACAATTGCCTCAACCTGACGATTGTTTGCCGCGGTGACAATTACGAAATAGTCAGTCACGCCAATGAGGTCACGTACCTCCTGCACCATGATATCAGTAGCCTTTTTTTCATCAGCTGCACGTGCTGCAATAAGAGCACATGATTTTGAATCGAGTGATAGCTGCTCTTGAGTCATGACTATCCTTTCAGTTGATTGCGCGTCCGTTCGCGCTCTATGTAGTAATTCCAAATTGTGGCGGTTTGCGGATGAAAACGTCGATTGCCATCGATAAGTGAAAGCATAATGTGGCGAAAGGTGCGCAAAAACAACGTTTCTAGCTCAACTTCGCCTACCACATCGCGCAATTCATTGAGTCCTTCAAAATCTCTTCCTGGTTCTAGAGCGTCTGCAATATAGACAATCATATCCAGTTCACTCATACCAACTGCACCTGTCGTATGACGTGCAATAGACTGAAGTACCTCAGGGGAAATCTGTGGATAAATGCGGCCAAGAGCCGCAGCAGCGGTAGGACCATGAAGCAATCTTGGCATCGTCTCTATCACGGTTGGATGGATATCAATTTCAAAGATCCGAGCACGCATTTGTTCATCTGCATCATCAAAATCTTTATCCCAATCATGCAAAAGACCTGCTAACTGCGCCGCTTTTTCGTCAACCCCATAGTGTTGTGCTAGCATGCGTGCTGTTTCAGCTACACGCACGGAGTGATCGTAGCGCTTCGGTTTGAGGCGCTCACGTAAGTCTTTCATGCGCGCTTCATAAAATGCTCGCGTAAGCGAGTCAGTTGTATCAGGGGTAAAAAAATCACAACCATGAGGTGTTATTGCGCATTTAGTTGCATGTTTACCCATAACGATTCACCATCACTTTACTCATCATAACGTTAGTGTAATGCGCAAACTTGAGGCGACGTGCGATAAAGTCCTTTTTCTGCAATATAGGCACACACTGCATCAGGAACAAAGTCTTCAATTGGAAGTCCTTGAGCCACCCTCTGACGTATTTGAGTAGAAGAGATAGTCATTGGTTCAATCTCGACAACCTCATAGCGAAAACCTCTCTCATCAAGACGTCGTTGTGCGGCCGCATCAAACTCATATCCTGGTCGCGTCACACCAACAAATTGAGCAAGCTGCGCTAAACGATCCGCGTCTTTCCACAGCGGAAGCGTCACCAAAGCATCCATTCCCACAATGAAGAAAAAGGTCACATCGGGATATCTTAATGTGAGTTCCTCAAGCGTATCTACGGTATAGGTGTCCCCTTGACGCTCAAGCTCAAGCGTGCAAAGAGAAAAATGAGGCTTATCCTGCAATGCACCTTCGCACATTTCTTTACGCATGAGCCCATCAGTTACCTGCTGGTTTTTCTTAAAAACCGGTACTGCTGCAGGCAAAAAGAGTACATGATCCAAATTACACGCATGATAAACGCGCTCAGCACATTCAAGATGAGCTTTATGAATAGGATCAAACGTTCCGCCAAGTATTCCTACCCGCTGAGGCATATTAAGCGCGCACCTGCCCCGTTCCACGCACAAGGTATTTATAGGTGGTAAGCGCTTCAAGCGCAAAGGGTCCACGCGCGTGAAGCTTTTGCGTAGAAATACCAATCTCTGCGCCTAAGCCAAATTGACCACCATCAGTAAATGCCGTTGAAGCGTTTGCATAAACCGCTGCAGCATCAACACCACGCAAGAACGCCTCAATAGCACAATTACCTTCTTCGCCATGATCATCAGCAACAATAGCTTCAGAATGGTGTGTACCATAACGATTAATATGAGCTATAGCTTCATCAACGCCACTCACGCATTTAATTGAAATCTCTGGAGCTAAATATTCACGACCCCAGTCATCATCAGTAGCAGCAACTACTTCAACGCCCACATCCAGGCCTACCTCAGCCGCCAAATCACATACCTGCTCATCGGCATGAATCAGCACACCTTGTGCAACCAACTCTCGCATAATCTCAGGCAAGAGTTCTGCTGCCGCGTCTGCATCTACAAGCAGCGATTCGCAGGCATTACAGACCCCGTAGCGTCGGCATTTAGCATTTACAACGATCTCGTTTGCGCGTTTTTGGTTTGCGGTTTTATGAAGATAGATATGACAGTTGCCCGTACCAGTTTCAATAACAGGAACAAGTGAATGCTCAACGCAGTGTTGTATAAGTCCTGCACCACCGCGAGGAATCAGCACATCAATAAGACCTCGTAGCTTCATAAGAGCATCAGTTGCACTGCGCTCTGTTGAGGTTATACCAACAATACAACCTTCTGGTAGTCCTGCTTCACGAGCAGCATCGGCAAGCACTTCCACGATAGCAGCGTTTGAGTGCGCTGCAAGTGATCCACCGCGCAATATGCAAGCATTACCTGACTTCAAACAAATACCTGCCGCATCAGCTGTCACATTAGGACGCGCTTCATACACAACAGCAACTACGCCAAGCGGAACACTCATACGCGTAAGCTCAAGATCGTTGTAGAGCGTACGTTGGTCTAAAACAATCCCAACCGGATCAGGCAAGCTCACCAAATCCTGCAAAGCTGAAGCCATATCCTCTATGCGTGCTTCTGTTAAAAGCAACCGATCAATCAAGCTTTCGGGGGTTTGTTTGGCTCGCGCTTGCTCAACGTCTTGTTTGTTGGCCGCAAGAATTTCCGGAGCGTTTTGACGAAGCGCGTCTGCCATCATATTAAGCGCTGCATCTCTGTGCTCAGATGACATCCCAGCCATTTTCTGGCTTGCCTCATGTGCAGCATGAGCCGCATTCACCACTTCATATTCAACTTCAGCAGTCATAACGGCCTACTCCCTTCGCCTACTGTCTGATCATTCTATTCAAACACGATGAGATCGTCTCGATGTACAAGTGATCGGTCTGCCAAATGCGACAAAACTCGATTAGAGCGAAGCGCCTCACGCGAATGCCCACACGCCAGTTCCACCTCATCACTTTGAGCAGCAATCTTGCCACGCGCAAATACGTGTCCGCTTGCATCTTTAATGTCCACGATATCGCCCGCATCAAAGCTGCCTTCTACTTGCTTGACACCTACACAAAGAAGCGATTTGCCGTGTGAAATAAGCGCCTCTTTAGCACCGGTGTCAACAACCAAAGAACCTCGTGCAGCATCTCCTAGAGCAAGCCAGAGTTTCTTTGCGGTAATTTCGTGAGGTTTATTTGCTGCAACAAAACGCGTTCCAAGCGATTTACCTGCGCATATATCGGTAATATTATGCTCTGTGCGTCCATGGCAAATTACCATAGGAATGCCTGCCGCCATCAGAACACGAGCAGCTTTGATCTTGGTGATCATGCCACCCGAACCGACAGTTGAGCCCGCTCCTCCTGCAATCGACAAAATTTCTGGTCCAATTCTGTCCACTTGCTCAATAAGCGTAGCACTCCTATTGGTGGCAGGATTGTCGGTATAAAGGCCATCTATGTCCGAAAGAATAATCATAAGATCGGCGTCAATAAGGCAGGCAGTAAGCGCAGCAAGCGTGTCATTGTCACCAAAACGTATTTGCTCAACAGATACGGTATCGTTTTCATTAACGATAGGAACTACACCTAAATCAAGCAGACGCAACAACGTATCATGCGCATGTAAATACGCCTTTCTATCTGCGGTGTCTCTCCTGGTAAGCAAAACGGTTGAAGTGGTAATACCAAACGGTTCAAACGCACGCGCATAAGCCGCCTGAAGCGCAGACTGACCCACTGAAGCAGCCGCCTGCAAACTTGGCATATCACTTGGACGTTTCTTAATGCCCAGTGCCTCTAAACCACAAGCGATAGCGGCAGACGTGACAATAACAGGTTGCCAACCGCATTCTTTTACCTGGGCAATTTGTTGTGATAGTTGTTCAAGATAGGCATAATCAATAGAACTCTCAGATGTAGTGAGTGTCGAAGACCCTATTTTGATAACTACTTTTTGTGGACATGAAACTGCGGTATATGTCATTACAGATCAAGCTCCCCAAAGATATCTTCTGCTGTTTGAGCTGACTCAAAATCAAATGCCATCTCAAGAATTCTAATCTCATCACCATCAACCGCACCAGCTTTTTCAAGGGCTTGATCAATACCAGCGCGCTTGAAACGAT
Organism: Adlercreutzia agrestimuris; assembly: GCF_943193125.1. Classification (GTDB taxonomy): domain Bacteria; phylum Actinomycetota; class Coriobacteriia; order Coriobacteriales; family Eggerthellaceae; genus Xiamenia; species Xiamenia agrestimuris. Next base: position 14,735 of record NZ_CALPCX010000003.1, on the reverse strand, counting down.
GCTGGAAAAACGCAATAGCTTCTTCATTTTCCCAGTCGGTTTGCACAACCCAACGCTCAACCTGCGGACCGCTTACGCGCCACACGCCACCACCAAGTGGAGTAATGTCGAAATGGCGATCTCGCTTCTCACGCTTGAGTTCCCATACGTGTTCATATTGAACACCTTCGCCAATCTCATCACGTGCAGCCTCACGCAGCTCATGTACCTTAGTGGCAATTGCGGCTTTAAGACCATCAACACCTTCGCCAGTAAGTGCACTAATACAATACAACTTTGGATCAATCGGACTCGGTGCAAACTCGTTACCGCCAGCAGCCGCAATAGAATCAGCCTTCACTCTTTCGGCAAGCTTTTTGCAAACCTCTTCTGTACCAGCAACATCAATCTTATTTGCCACAACAATACGAGGACGCGCGGCAAGCTCATCGGCATATAAGGCTAGCTCACGGTTAATAATCTCGTAATCACTGAGAGGATCTCGTCCTTCCCAATCTCCGGTCAAATCAACCACATGCACAATCAAAGCCGTACGCTCAATGTGACGCAAAAACTCATGACCTAAGCCTCGACCTTCTGAAGCCCCTTCAATAAGCCCAGGAATATCAGCGGCCACAAAGCTCAAATCACCAGAACGACAGACACCCAAATTAGGCACAAGCGTGGTAAACGGATAATCGGCAATCTTAGGACGTGCTGCGCTCATCTTTGAGATAAGAGAAGATTTGCCAGCCGAGGGCATTCCTACGAGTGCCGCATCAGCCATCAGCTTCATCTCAAGTTCAACCCAGCCCTCAGTAGACGGTTCGCCTAGCTCGGCAAACGAAGGAGCACGACGGGTAGAAGTCACAAAATGCGTGTTACCACGACCTCCACGACCACCCGAAGCAACCGTCACACGTTCTTGGTCATGGGTGAGATCAGCAATGAGCTCTCCTGTCTCTTTACTGTCTTCAAAATACTCGTGCACGACAGTACCAACAGGAACCTTAAGTATGAGATCTTCGCCGCGTGCACCATGCATTCGGCTACCTTTACCATGAGTTCCGCGCTGCGCCTTAAAATGATGCTTAAAGCGATAGTCAATGAGCGAGGAAAGCGAAGCATCAGCTTCCAATATCACGTCGCCGCCATGTCCGCCGTCGCCGCCATCAGGTCCACCCTTAGGCACATGTGCTTCACGACGAAATGACATACAGCCTGCGCCGCCATCTCCACCTTTTACATGAATGCGAACTTTATCAATAAACATACGATATCTCTCTCACGTATCTCATATGCACAAACGCCCCCTGGCTGGCAGGGGGCGTTCATCTACAAGAGGTATGCGCTGTTGCAAGCCGAAGGTGTTACGCTTCGACCTCAGGGCGAACATGGATCTTACGCTTAACACCGCGCGTAAATTCCAACGTGCCGTCACACAAAGCAAACAGCGTGTCGTCTTTGCCACGACCAACATTCTCACCAGGATGGAAATGCGTGCCGCGCTGACGAACGATTACGTTACCAGCATGAACTTTCTGACCAGCAAACATCTTCACGCCAAGTCGTTGTGCGTGGGAGTCGCGACCATTACGGGTAGATCCGAGACCTTTCTTATGAGCCATGGTATCCCTCCTCGCTTACTCAGCGTCAGCAGACGCAGTCTTATCTTCATCAGCTGCAGCTTCTGCTTCAGCCTTCTTCGGAGCTGCTTTCTTGGCTGCAGGCTTCTTTGCCTTAGCTGCCTTTGCAGAACCTACTGATTCAATCTCAACGCGAGTGAGCTGTTGACGATGTCCACGAAGCTTCTTGTAGTTCTTGCGCTTCTTGAACTTAAATACCAGCTGCTTCTCACCTTTGAATTGCTCAATCACAACAGCAGTTACTTTTGTAGCAGCTGCCTTAGCCGGATCAGCTTCAATCTTATCACCGTCTACGATGCAGATTGCAGGCAATTCAACCTTGTCACCAACTTGAGCATCAAGCTTCTCAATGTTGATCTTGTCTCCAGGAGCAACCTTATATTGCTTGCCACCCGTTTTTACAATTGCGTACATGTATACTCCTTGACGAATAAACGCTTGGCGATAACTTATAAGCGTGGTTGTTGCAAGACTTTTTCAAGAACATATGCACACCCGACGCGTATCATCGCACTTATTCTTCATGCGCCCTTTTGAGCGCAACCATTGCATTTTAGCAAAGAAACCCTCACTGTAAAGCACATATGAAGATTCTCCACACCTAATGTGCCTCAGCCCAGTTCTTGCCAACACCAACATCAACCACCAGTGGCACCGACAGTTCTACAACCGACTCCATGACGCTTTTTACCATGCTGCAAACACTTTCAAGCTCATCTTTTGGAACGCTGAGATCCAATTCGTCATGAACCTGCACCATAAGCTGCGCTCTACAGCCATCAGCCTGCAGTCTGCGCTGAACTTCAGTCATAGCAAGCTTAATAATATCAGCAGCACTTCCCTGCATGGGGTGATTCATAGCAGTACGTTCGCCAAAACCGCGCTGTTGAGCGTTTGATGCTTTCAGTTCTGGTATATGGCGTTTGCGCGCAAACATCGTCTGCGCATATCCCTTTTGTTTTGCATGTTCAATAGTATCGTCAAGATAACGCCTTACCTGGGGATATGCATCAAAGTAACGTTCGATCATTTCTTTCGCCTCGCCAAAAGGAATGTCTAAACTTTGCGCCAAACCAAACGCTTGTTGACCATACACAATGCCAAAGTTAACCGCTTTTGCGCGTGAGCGAAGCTCAGGCGTCACCTCATCAACAGGCAAGCCAAATACATGCGAAGCAGTTTGCGCATGGAAATCTTCGCCAGAATTGAATGCTGCAATTAAGTGCTCATCTTGAGAAAGATGCGCTAAAAGCCTTAATTCAATTTGCGAATAGTCGGCAGACACATAGACCTCGTCAGGCGCAAGCGGAACAAAGCATTCGCGAATCTGTCTGCCAAAATCAGTACGGATAGGAATGTTTTGCAAATTCGGGTCAGAAGAGGACAACCGACCAGTAGTGGTTACCGTTTCATTGTAAGTTGTATGGATGCGCTGATCACCTTTAAGCATGCGCGGTAATGCATCTATGTAGGTAGACTTGATTTTCGCCAACTCACGATAATGAAGAACCAGCTGAGGAAGCTCATGGGTTTTTGCGAGCTCCTTTAACACCCCTGCATCGGTTGAGTATCCACGCGAATTTTTCTTGAGAGGCGGCAATCCCAACACCTCAAACAAGATATGAGCAAGTTGTTTCGGAGAATCTACGTTGAATTCTTCACCCGCAAGCTCCCAAATTCGCGCGCGCAAACTATCAAGATCAGCCTGCGTGGACACACCAAGCTTGGTAAGTCGATCCACATCAAGTGCTGCGCCTGTACGCTCCATGATAGCCAATACCGCCACAAGAGGCAGGTCTATGTCGAAATATGCTTTTGTGCTTTCATCCTGTTCAAGCGCTTGTTCTAGCGGTTTTTTCAACGCACGTATTGCCGCCGCAGCAAAAACAAGCGCATCCTGAGTATTCTTCGCCTCAGGCATTACACCGCCCACGTATTCGTTCAGTAAATGGTCAAGACTGTATTCGCTTTGAGAGGAATTCAAGACATATCCTGCAAGACCGATATCAAACGCACGCAACGCAAGCAGATCATTTTCATCAACTAACGCTTCACATGAACCATCCTTCGGATAAATGCATTCAATGAGCGCTTTGACGTCTAAGGCAGCAAACTCCCCCTCCACCGCAATAAGCTTAAGTGCGCATTTTGCCTCGTCGTCGTCAAAAAGCGCAATACCTTGTGCGGTGGCAACCGCCAAATGCATCCCGGTAGAAAAGAGCGTGGTTTGGGCTTCTGACTCATAGGCAACTCCCACCACGTCATGATTGGCAATTGCAGCATCTAAAAGAGCAGCCGCCTCTGCACCTTGCGCAACCGGATCAACTACGAGATCAGCTGCCGCAGCAGCTACATCGTGACCTGTCAGCTTAAGAACACGTGTGAGATGCGAAGAAAAGCGAAGTGCCTCAAATGCTTCTTTTACTTGCTCGGGATCAAATGAAGGAAACGCAATATTTTCAAGGTTAAGATCAAAGTCAAGATCGCGAATGATAGTTGCAACCTTACGCGATGCGAATGCATTATCTTTATGCTCTTCAACGCGCTCTTTTTGTTTGCCTTTCAACTCATCTATGTGTTCATAAAGCCCTTCAAGCGAACCATATGCTTGGAGCAGTTTTGCAGCTGTTTTTTCACCAATACCCGGCACTCCTGGGATGTTGTCAGAAGAATCACCTTTAAGTCCCAAAAAGTCAGGAACCTGCTCAGGAGTGACCCCATAGCGCTCTTTAACTTCATCAGGGCCATAAATTGCAATGTCGGTCACGCCTTTTTTGGTTGTCACAATGCGCGTGAGATCACTGGCAAGCTGATAGGCATCCTTATCTCCTGTTACCAGCAGCGTCTCATATCCCAATGCCTCATCGCGCGCAGCTATTGTGCCTAAGATATCGTCGCCTTCCCAACCAGAAATGCGAACAACAGGCACGTTCATAGACTCAAGCAGCTGCTCAATGAGCGGAAACTGAGCTTTAAGATCAGGATCCATGGGAGGGCGTTGTGCTTTATAGCCTTCAATTGCTTTCATGCGAAACTCAGGACGACCAGCATCAAATGCACAAACGAGAGCGTCGGGGTGCTCACCATCTATAAACTTCAACAACATTGACATAAAACCAAACACGGCATTTGTAGGTGTTCCGTCAGGAGCGTTCATAGTTGGGGGTACCGCATGAAACGCGCGATGCATGAGTGAATTTCCGTCAATTACGGCAATCTTTTTAGCCATTTATCCTCACTAACCGTATGCACACTAAACGTGGCTATGCACTCCACAGATACCCAACACCGCGCACTGTCTCAAGATGCTGCGACAATTCAGGACCAAGCTTTGCACGGATACGGCGAACATGCACATCAACCGTTCGCGATCCACCATAGTAATCAAATCCCCACACGCGTTGAAGCAAAGCATCCCGCGAGTAGGTGCGACCTGGATGCGTAACCAAAAAAGCAAGTAACGCATACTCAAGATACGTCAAGTCAAGTGGCATCCCGCTTACGGTTACCTGATACGTTGCCAAATTGATAGTCATATTATCTACGCTGAAGAAATCAGTTGCAGAGCCTTCATTGCCTGGCCACAAAAGAGAGCGAATACGCGCTCCACACTCAGCTTCCCCAGCCCCTTGAACCACAAAGTCACTTTTAACTTGAACTGGCAAACGAAACTCATTGAGCAAGTCTTCAGCCACAATCACCAAAAGTGAAGCTGTTGTGTGATCAAGTATGAGAGACTCCACGCTCCCAACACGGCCCGCAACATCTTCATTAGCTTCAAAAATCACGAGATCACATGTTGGATGCTGTGTGAGCAACTTCTTAAGCTGCAAAGAAGAACCCGCCGCAACCTCTACATCCATACCAGCTAACACGCGCTGAAACTTATAGGCATTATCCAAACTATCGGCAACAAAAATTACTGTTTTTCTCACCGTTTAGAGCACCCCCAGGTAACGCTCTTGTTCCCATTGTGACACCGCACCTTGATAGTCATTCCATTCAGCGCGCTTTGTGTCAACCAGATATGAATGAATATGATCTCCAAGCACGCTACGCATAAGATCAGACTCTGCAAAAAGTTCAACTGCTTCACCAAGGTTTTCTGGCAATGTTGCAAAACCTTGTTTGCGTAATTCCTGACGAGAGAGATTGAAAAGGTTTTTGTCCTCGGTTGGCTCGGGCGGTTCAAGTCCTTCTTCAATACCACGCAGACCTGCAGCCAACATAACCGAAAAGGCCAGATAGGGATTAGCCGATGGGTCAGGACTTCTCAATTCTAAACGACATGACATTTCATGTTTTGGTCGATATCCTGGAACGCGCACCAGCGTCGAGCGATTTGAGCGCGCCCATGAAAGATAGATAGGCGCCTCTCCGCCCGATATCAACCGCTTGTATGAATTAACACAAGGATTTGTAACTAAGCAAAATTCAGGAGCATACTTAAGCAAACCCGCCAAATAGCTTTTTGCTGTCTGCGAAAGTCCATAGCCAAGCGGATCATCTGCGTCATAAAACGCGTTATTGCCATCCAGGTCAAACAAGCTTTGATGCACATGCATGCCCGATCCTGGCTTGCCTGTCATAGGCTTTGGCATAAATGAAGCATACACCTGATGCTTAATTGCAACCTCTTTCACCACCAGCTTATACGTCATAACCGCATCTGCCATGGTAAGAGCATCGGCAAAGCGCAGATCAATCTCATGCTGAGAAGGACCGTTTTCATGATGCGAATACTCAACAGGGATACCCATTTTTTCAAGCGTTAGAACAGTATCACGACGAAGATCAGATGCATAATCCAAGCTTGTTAAATCAAAGTACCCGCCATGGTCAAGCACTTCAGTTGTATCTGAATTACGAAAATAGTAAAACTCAAGTTCGGGACCTACGTTATAGATATAACCCATCTCGCGCGCACGACTAACCATACGGTCAAGTACAAATCGCGGGTCACCCTCAAAGGGCCTTCCATCGGGGGTGCAAATATTACAAAACATGCGTGCTACCGCGTCTGATTGTGGGCGCCAGGGCAGAACCTGAAATGTTGTAGCATCAGGAAATGCCAGCATATCGGATTCCTGAGTATGAGAAAAACCCTCAATGCAGCTTCCATCGAATCCCATGCCTGAATGAAAAGCATCATCAAGCTCTGAAGGAATAACAGCGAATGACTTCATGGAACCCAAAACGTCGGTAAACCAAAATCGAACAAAGTGCACGTCTCTACTTTTAATGGTTTTCAAGACAAAATCTTGCTCAGGAGTAATCCCCATGTGCTCATCCTTTCTCAAATTCGCTGTTATTATACTCGCCCACCCTCTGAACTATGACGCTCTTTTCGTCATTGGCGTATGCACTCAATACGCCAATGCGCAAGCTTTGCTATACTGACTAGCATGAATACACCAAGCAAACAAAACAACAAACCGCGAATTGCCGTTGTAACTATGGGCGTTAAGCTCGGTGATGAAGTACGAGGCTATACTCGCTTTCGTGCGCTTTCAGAGTTACTCGTTAAGCAAGGTTTTGAAGTAGATCTCATAACCTCGGCGTTTCAACACTGGGATAAAGCTCACCGTGATACCACCCGTGCGTGTTATCAAAACCTGCCCTACCATATTGTTTTTATTGATGAGCCAGGGTATCAAAAAAACCTTGATCTTGCGCGCATACGATCACATCGACAAGCAGCAAAAAATCTCCGAGGGTACTTTGAGTCTCATCCTGGACGCTATCAGCTTATCTATGCTGAAATTCCCCCCAATGATGTCGCACGCATCTGCGCAGAATACGCACAAGCGCACAATATCCCCTTTGTGGCAGACGTGAATGATTTGTGGCCTGAAGCAATGCGCATGGTAATTGATATCCCTGTTATAAGCGATATTGCTTTTTATCCTTTCGCTCGCGACGCACGCATTGTCTATCAATTGCTCTCAGGCGCGGTTGGCACCTCAGAAGAATATGCTAAACGCCCTGCGAAAGATCGTGAAACACCTTATCCGCAGGCTGTAGTTTATGTTGGCAATAATCTTGCAACATTTGATGCCGGTGCGGCTGCCTGCGCCGCCGAAATTATCAAACCCGATAATGAATTCTGGGTTACCTATGCAGGTACTCTTGGTGCAAGCTATGACCTTGCAACGCTTATTCGTGCTGCCGCACTTATTGAGCACGATGATACGATGCTTGGACGTTCCACGACGCCACTTGCATTGCGCATTAAAATTCTCGGTGATGGTCCTGAACGAGAATCACTTGAAGCCCTTGCCCAAGAACTTGATGCACCTGTAGATTTTCTTGGATATCAAGACTACGACCATATGGCAGCTTACCTTTGCGCTTCAGATGCAACCATTAATTCTTTGGTGAAATCAGCAGTGCAAAGCATTGTTACCAAAATTGGCGATTATCTTGCCAGTTCAAAGCCGATGATCAACACTGGAAGTTCGCCTGAATTTCGCGCAAAGGTTGCTACTGACGGTTTTGGCTTTAACGTTGATGCCGAAGATGAGCAAGCATTGGCACACATAATTGTTGAACTTGCCAACAACCCATCTATGTGCAAAATCATGGGAACAAAAGGTCGTGTTATAGCGGAAACCGAGTTTGATCAGGCGCATTCATATCAAAAGATCGTTGATCTTATACGCAACTTATTATAAGGAGCATTCGTGAGCACCGATATTGCTATTCCTTTTTCGCCACCCGATATTACCGACGAAGAGATTGCTGAAGTTGTTGATACTCTTAAAAGTGGTTGGATTACAACTGGGCCTAAGGTAAAGGAACTTGAACGACAGCTCAGCGCGTTTTGTCACACCACAAAAACTGCTTGCGTTTCTTCTGCTACTGCAGCACTTGAATGCGCTTTGCGCGTTTTGGGTATAGGCCCTGGAGACGAAGTTATTACTTCAGCTTACACCTACACCGCCTCATGCTCTGTTATTTGCCACGTTGGCGCAACACCCATCTTATGCGACACGGCACCTGATTCATTTGAAATGGACTATGAATCACTCAAGGGGCTCATAACACCAAGAACAAAAGCGATTATCCCTGTTGATCTTGCGGGTCGTATGGTTGATTACGATGCGTTATTTGCCGTTGCTGAAAGCACCAAGGCAAGCTTTGTTCCACAGCACCCTCGTCAAGAAGCGCTCGGACGCGTAGCAATAATTGCAGATGCCGCGCATGCGCTTGGCGCAGTACGCCATGGAAAACATGCAGGGTCTGTAGCTGATTTGACTGCTTTTTCTTTTCATGCAGTCAAAAACTTTACTACTGCCGAAGGTGGCGCACTTACGTGGCGCGCTGACACCTTTGATGACGATGAGCTTTACACCGAAATTATGCTCTGGGCGCTCCATGGTCAAACCAAAGATGCCCTCGCAAAAACCAAAGCAGGTGCTTGGGAATATGACATTGCATTTCCTGGATACAAATGCAATATGACCGATATCCAGGCCTCCTTGGGATTGGTCCAACTCAAACGTTATCCAGGGCTTTTAGCACGAAGACGAGAACTTGTGAGCGAATATCTTGCCAATCTGGACCCAAAGCGCATCAGCGTATATCGCCATTACGAAAACAAAGCAGGTGCCGAAGACTCGCTTGCTAATGATGCTTACGCACGCAGCTTGCCTGACGGCTATTCATCAAGCGGGCATCTTCTTATATGCCGACTTCCTGGTAAAACTCACGTATTTCGCAATGCGCTCATTGAGCAAATGGCAAAACAAGGCGTTGCAACAAACGTGCATTACAAACCGCTCCCCCTCTTGAGCGCCTATCAAAACCTTGGGTTTAACTGCAAGGATTTCCCGCATGCACTCGCACAGTTTGAAAACGAAATCACGCTTCCTTTGCATACTTTGCTTACCGATGAGGATGTCGTAACAGTATGCAAGGTCTTCAATGACGCCTACAGCCTGCTTGAGGAACAAGGTATTGCCTAATGTATAAACGATTTGGAAAACGTCTTTGCGATATTGTAGTCAGCCTTATAGCACTGCCGTTCGTGCTGCTTATTATTGCTATTTTGGCGCCATTTATCCATTTCGAAGATGGTGGTCCAGTATTTTACAACGCACCGCGCGTTGGTAAAGACGGCCAAGATTTCAAAATGTACAAACTACGATCCATGAAGGTAAATGCACCTGACTTAGTTATGGAAGATGGCTCCACCTATAATGGCGCTGACGATCCACGCATGACCAGGATAGGCGCATTTATGCGTAAAACCTCCCTTGATGAAATGCCTCAGTTTCTCAATGTACTCAATGGCACAATGTCGGTTGTTGGACCAAGACCCGACCTTCGCCGCGAAACCGAATTATACGAAGGCAACGAATGCATGAAACTCTTGGTTAAACCAGGCATTACGGGTTATGCTGCGGTCTATGGACGAAATTCTTTACCTTGGCACGAACGCTTAGCACTTGACGTTTATTATGTAGAACATGTGAATTTTCTCTTAGACGTTAAGGTCTTCTTCAAGACATTTTCAACAGTATTCGCCCAAGAAGGCATCTATGTTGAAAACGAGAAGGACAGCTAAAAAAAGCCATAATTTACATACTCCGCTGTCCCATTCTCGGGATAGTCATACTACAGCAACAAGCCACAGGGTCTCTCATAATTGTTGACCTATCAGGTCATTTCACCGTTTGGCAACGCTCCTTCTCTCTCCTGTTATCAGAACTTTACGTCGCGTATACTTTCACTATCTTATTGGGGGTGCATCTCAGGACACATAGGGATTTCATCCAACTATGTGGAGGAGGTAATTGGTATGGCAGAATTAAGCGACTTCTCAGAATCCACCATTATTAATTATGAGGAAGCCATGGATCGCTTTGGCGGAAACAAGGAACTCTATATGCGCCTTGCGAGCAAGTTTGCTGACGATCCACATCATGCTCGCCTCAAGGAGGCTCTTGCTGATTCCGACATTGAAACGGCCTATCGTGCAGCTCACTCACTAAAAGGTGTTGCTGGCAATCTCTCATTTACTGATCTTTATACTGTTGCAACTCGCGTAAGCGATGCACTGCACTCAGCAGATGTTGCAACCGCCCTACAAAACATGGACGAGCTTGATAGCGCTTATGACGCCGTCAAAGATGCTTTGGCTTCACTAAACTCCTAACTTAAAACAGTTTGAATTGCAAAAGAAGCGCTCACCTTGGTGAGCGCTTCTTTTGTGGTCTCATTATTTAAATTGTCCGATTAAGCATTCTTTTACTTTGAGCGCGAGGTGCCAAATAATTCTTTCCAATCGCTTGCTGCAAGAATGGTGCCCGCCAGGATAACAATACAGCAGATTACCGAAGCAACACTAGGAATGGTTCCTTGTAATATAAGAGCGAAGAGTACCGCCCAAGCGGAATAACTAATATTGAGCGCCATAGACTTTGCTGCACCAATAGGCGAAGAGATTGATTTGTAATAGAACAGATAAGAGGTGACACCAGCTAATGCTGCAAGACCAATGATTCCTGTTGCAACTGAGGGAATTGCCTGAGCGGTAAACGCCCAAGCGCCAAAGAGCGGCAACACTACCAGCGCATATACCAAACCTGAAGTGGTCTCGCGAATCTGAAGTGCAGTCTCATTGTCAACCGAGTCATCTTTCATGCCCCAGCCACAGATAACCGCTTCAGATCCCCAACCAATAACAGCTGCAAGTGCCGCAATAAAGCCAAGTGTTGGATTAGCACCCATCTCGCCTCCGCCAGAAGAGATATAACCCATAGCAATAATGCCACCGATTGCAACAAACAGAGCAATGAGTTGCTTTGGCAGCATGCGCTCTTTTAGGATAATTGCTGACAAAAAAGTTCCTACAGCCGGATAAATTGATGAAATGATTGCTGTATATCCTGCGCCAATATTATCAATTGCAATAACATATCCCGTCATACCAATAGGACCGCCCAGAAGTGCTCCTAAAATAACCACTTTACCTGAACGTGTTTTAAGGGCTGCCCAGGTATCCTTGAGACGTCCTTTAATACCCATGTAAATAAACATCCAAATGGCACAGAAAATGTCATGCAGAGCAGATGAAGCTATAGCAGCATAAGCAATTGCTTCAGCCGTGCCAATGTAGGGTGACATAGATAGCGCAATACCCAAAATAACGGTATCAAGGCCCCACAAAAGGCCGCTTGTCAAACCAAACTTAATAGATCCAAATCCATGCATTATTAGCAACCTTCCTTGTCGGCCTGCTCATACCAATTCAAAACTTTATCCAGATAGTCTTTAGCGTAGCGATAATAGATATATAGCCACTCTCCAACAATATCTCCTTCCGCTTCTTTAAGAAGTGCCCAGACATACCAACACCAACCAGCTAAGACGACATAAGCGAAGTTATGCCGTATCTCAGCATCCGTAGGGGTTCGATCGAAATAGAACTCAAGTGCTTCAAGTGCCTGCTCTTCAGAAAGTTGACAGCACACTACAAAGGTTCCAAAGTCACTTGCATAGTCTGACATCCCTGAGTATTCCCAATCGATAAGCGACATATGATCGTTCTCATCAATTAAAAAGTTCAGCATGAAAAAGTCATTATGAGATAAACAAGTATAAGTCTCATCGGCATCCGCAAACGCCTTAAGACGCTTTACCTTTTCGGCCATTTCATAGTAGCCAGGAACATCAATGGTGCCCAAGCGCTCAAGAAGAAGTTCTTCGTAGCGTTTACCTTCGGCATAAAAGTCAAATGTTCGATTCACGTTCACTTGGGATTCGTGGAGCGTTCGAGCCATATCCATTGCGCGCTTCACGTGTGTGGGATCAGAAGGATCAAGCTGTCGGCAATTTGGAATAAACTTTGAAATCTTCCAACCTTTTTCTGGGTCTTCAGTAATAAAAGTTGAATCCAGTCCAAGCTCACGCGCCATCTTCTGAGCAATTACCTCAGCCTCGCGATCAATGATTTCTTCAGTTCCTACACCAGGATGACGATAAACAAATTCTTCGCCGCCCACCCTAATATGGCACGAAAGATTTGTGAGTCCTTGCTTAAGGGGATACACATCTCGAATATCGTTTTTCTCACAACCCAAAGCTTCAACAATATTGTCAAAAGCCTCTGAGTCAATGTTTTGAAGGAAAAGTGGATCGAACTCACGCAATTCATCAAGGGTGTCAAACTCAAAAATTTCACCTTCAGGATAAACGCGTGCGGTCATGTCAAGTTCAGTAATATGATCAATAAAGAGTTCTTCCCAAAGCTTGTCCACTGTTACAGGTAGGTGATATTCAGCCTCTAAGATTTCACGGAATCCCTCAGAGAAAGCACGATCAAAATAAACATGACCAAGCATGATGTGCGAATCAGCACCACCAATTTGCACATCCACGATACGGTTTCCTGTGCCCATATGCACACACCACTCTTCAGTGGGCCCATCTACATAAGTCACGGCATAGTAGGCTTTATACACAAATGCTTCAAAAGGATTCTTAACGAAGTAGTTATCTGAAGAGCATACAAAAGTATTGCGAAGTATTTCGCGAACCACCATAAGAGATGAGTGATTATTGCGCTTGGCATATTCAGTATTGACCGCAATAGTGACGCCAAATTTTTCCTCAAGATAGAAAAAATACTCTTTCTTGTATCCGACTACAACCGTAATGTCAGTAATGCCCACCTCATGAAGTTGGCGAATTTGACGTTCAATAAGAATCTCGCCACGTACCTCAAGTAACCCTTTGGGTTTTTCATAAGAAATGGGAGCAAAACGAGATGAAAGACCCGCTGCTAAAATAATGGCATTGTCGACACGATACGGCTCAAGCTCAATAAGTCCTGCTTGTGTAGGTGTATCTTGATCAATAAACCCGCGCTCAATTAGTTCTTTGCGCGCAGCATTAACCGATCCCAACGAAAGACCAGTTGCAGTGGCAATTTGTCGCTGAGAAGATTGAGGATTTTGTTGCAACGCAGCTAAAACAGAAAACTCATTTTTTGAAAGCATGGTCAACTTCTTTCTGGGTGCACGCCGTATACCATGCGTTCAATATACTATGTTTTCTAATTCTTTTGAACACTTATGTTCATAATTTTTGTAATTTTTTATTATTTGAACAACAAAACGGGTGAACGGCATTCGTTCACCCGCTTCATAAAGCACACGGTATATTAAAACGTTGCTAGTTTTTTGATATAGGTCATAAGCTTGGTGTTATATTGCCTATCCGCAGCCCACGTACCAGCAAGTTTTGCTACAACAGGAGCGCTACCACGCTTGGAAGCCAAATACTTAAAGCGCGGGTCAACGCATGGCTGATTCAAAGATGCAGTTGAAGCATGGCCTTTAAGATGCTGAGCTTGTGCCAAAAGACCTGTCTTTACATCAGTAAAGGTTAATCCTGGCTCACCGCCACCTGTTGCACCCAACCCACCAAAGTTGCATTGCACTTTTCCGTTTCTATCAACATCGCCCCCAAATTGCAGCCAATTTGTTTCAAGCATAACTTGAGCGAAAAGCACTTCGGCGCGCACACCTTCGGCTTTTGCTTGACTATAAATGAGCTGACAAAAAGCGTTGATAGTAGGAGCTCCTTTGGAAGCATATTTATAAGCGGGGTATTTCCACCCTTTAGAAGCTCCCAAACTCATCATTTCGTTGTAATACTTCACCATCTTATTCACGGTAGTTTGCGAATTACCCATAATGGCATAATTATTTCCCGTAGCATCAAGGACGGCATCTGCTGAGCTTGTTGATGAATTTGAAGAACCCCCTGAATTTGTACCTGGAGGATTGGAGCATACACCCGAAGCGGCAAAGGTGTATGTTTTTCCATCAATTGTTTTTGTACCTGTTGCCATAGCGCCATCGCTTGGGTTGAAGTAATACCACTTGCCGTTGACTTCCTCCCAACCGGTTGCCATATAGCATCCCGTCTTGAGGTAGTACCATACCCCACCTAATTGCAACCACGCATTCTCACGAGCTGCACCTGATGAGTCAATCCAGAACCAGTCGTTATTGACCTTCAACCAACCATAGGTACGCATAGCACCATTGCTTGGGTTGAAGTAATACCACTTGCCGTTGACTTTCTCCCAACCGGTTG
>NZ_CALPCX010000002.1 GCF_943193125.1 Adlercreutzia agrestimuris | reverse complement strand
CATAGGTACGCATAGCACCATTGCTTGGGTTGAAGTAATACCACTTGCCGTTGACTTTCTCCCAACCGGTTGCCATAACGCCGTCAGACTTCAAGTAATACCAGGTAGCACCTAACTGCAACCATGCATTCTCGCGAAATGCACCCGATGAATCCGCCCAATACCACACGTTATTTAGTTTGAGCCAGGAATATGAACGCATAGCGCCACTACCCGGAGTAAAGTAATACCACTTTCCATTAATTTTTAGCTTGCCCTCGGCCATCTCGCCAGAGTTCAGATCAAGCCAATACCAGGAACTACCCAATTGTAGCCACCCAGTTTTTGCTGCTCCATTTGATTGATAGTAATACCATTTACCATCAATCTTATTCCAGCCCGTTTTAGCGTTTACCTGCAATTTCCCTGACGCATCAAAGGTATATACCTTGCCATCAATTTTCTTTTGACCGGTAACCATGACGCCTGATGACGGATCAAGATAGTACTTAACGCCATTGAGCGAAAGCCAACCGGTGTGCATGGCGCCAGATGAATTCAGGAAGTAATACCACTTGCCACCGATTTTTTGCCAGCCTTTAAGCATGGCGCATGTAGTAGAAGAGAAGTAGTATTTCTTGTTTGAGATAGTGCGCCAACCGGTTGCTGCATAGGTGTCGTTATCAAACCAATACATCTCACCATTGACTTTTTGCCAGCAATTTTTTGCATAGGTTCCATCGCCAAGCAGCAAGCGCCACTTACCATTAACTTGTTCCCAGCCAACTCGAAGACCATACGTATCAACAATACCAGCCGCATCGGCTTCGCCGAGCTGCTTCAAAAAGGATTCTTGCTTGAGCTTTGCGCTCTCTGAAGGATTAGAGATAAAAGCGTGCTCAACAATGAGACCCGCCATTCCTGACTCGCGCGCATCAGCGATAACCGTGTAGTAATCACCAATACCACCATTGTTTGGGTAGGTATAACCATTGGTGGCATTGAGTGTTTTAATGCCGCGGTTTTGCAAGCCTAATGCAGCAAGTTTCTTCACAATATTGCCTGCCAGCTGCTTACCTTCTTCATGCAAGTCGTGCCTATAGCTGCTGGAGTTCGGATACCACACCTCGGCACCGTTTCCCAAAGTTGACGCTGCAGAATTAATATGAATGCTAATAAAAACATCCGCTCCAGCATTCTTCGCACGACGAACACGCTCAGATAAGCCCACATATTCATCAGTGGTTCGCGTCATATACACGCGAACGTTGTAACGCTCAAGAGCAGCCTTGCAATATTTGGCTATCTTGAGAGTTACATTCTTTTCTTGCACTGTTGCAATGCCAGAAACGATGGAATCATTCGCACCACCATCGTAACCTCCGTGACCCGGATCTAATGCAATAACCAGGGTTTCACCGCGCTTGGCTTTTTCAAGCGCAGGAGAGGCTACTTGGAAAAGTGCTCCACTTTCCTCTCCCGCTTTGGACTGAATTGGCGAAGCGGCCATTGCTTGGCCCTGCATACGAGCGCCAGAAGTCACTGCATCACCAGCCACGAGTGCTTCATCAGCAACGCTAGCAGCAACATCAAGTGAAGGCGCCTCAACAACCGCATCTGCCTCACTATCAAAAGCATAGACAGATACATCTGCCTCATCACCCAGCTCAGCAAGCGCCTCAACACCTGCCGCCGGCTCACTTACCAAAAAGACGCAAGGTCCATCTTCGTCTGTTTGAGGACGAAAATTCATCAAACTTACCTCACCCTGCGTGTTGGTAAACTCAGCTTCTAGAAGGGTATAGATGCCCAACTCATGAGGAACAATCGAAAATAGTGCCGCATTTTCTGCGCACGTAGTTGCTTCAATGATTTTTTGAGCGCCTGCCGCGCTTTCATAAGCTAGACGAGCAGATGCTACCTCATATGATTCGTCATCAACAATAAGCGCTATGAGCTGCTCTTGACCAAGTGAGATAGTCTCGTTATCAAAATACACAAATCCTGGTGAAAGCTCAGCTTTTTCAGCTGCATCATCTGCACTCTCAAATGCCTCATAAACGCCGGACTGAGCAACAACATCATCAGTAAGTTCTACGATTTCATCTGTGACAACAGATTCTGATGCATCTTGTTCGGAGCTTTCCTGATTACTAGAGGGCGCCTGCAAAGAATCTTGAGGCTCATCCAACAATTGCCCGTCTACTGCTGGTGAATCGCTTTCTTCACCCACAGCTCCCTCGTCAAAAGCTCCACCAGCTGCCTGATCATCGGTTTCAGGAGAACCAAGTAACTGGTCATCAATAGCTCCATCTTTATAATCAGACTCATAAGCAAAAGAAAGAACTTCATCATTTTCTTCTCCTGCGCGCTCTGACGCAAAACCCTGCACTGGGCATGAAAAAACCAATGCTCCCGCAAGCACCACTGATATGCATGATCGAGCAAACTTAGCCAGAGACTGGCTCATAGAAGCACCCCCGTACCTACTATAGTTAAGTTACATTTGTCTCGCGAATGCGTTGTTATGGAAGTATACCAGCAACTTTTTTGAAAGGCAGTTAATTTAGTGGCAAATGGTCTATACTGACTAATCTTTCAAAAATGCCACATGAAACCACAATAAGAAGGAGCTTTACTCACGATATGTTTATTCATGCCTTAACTTCAAAGGTTAAACAGATCCTTGTTTGGTTTATATGCATTACAGCACTTACCCTTTGTGCAGGAAACGCACAATTTGCATACGCTAGCCAAGATAATGAGGCTACGCAAGCTGACTTAACAGTTGAACCCTACGCTCAAACCTCTCAAGGAACGGTGCGCATCCACGTACTCCCTTTCGTTTGGATGGATGCTATCGTTATCGAATCAAATGGACACTTCGCTATGGTTGATTCTGGCGAAGACAGTGACTCACCTTCTGGAAACGACCCGCGCTACCCCATCCGACCAGGCATTACAATCGGACAAGGCGTTGAAACCGAAGTAATCTCTTATTTGCGTTCACTTGGCGTGACGCCACAAAACTTCGATTTTTACATTGGTACCCATCCTCACTCGGATCATATCGGAACCGCAGATGAGATAATCAACACATTCAAGCCAGCTGTTGTTTATACGCCCTATTACGACGACAGCATAATAACCAACGCCGCATATCTTTGGGATAACCAATATGTCTATGATCATCTCATGGCAGCAGCAAAGGCTACTGGAGCACGCGTGGTTCAAACCTTTGATCCAACACTTCCAACGCAGCTAAGCGAAAAGCCACTTGAAGATGGCACATACATAGGCAACCCCCACTTAACGCTCGGTAGCGCTACTCTTGATATCATGAATTACGGACACGATTTGAGCGCAGGCATAAATGACTGCAACGATTATAGCTGGGGTGTTTTGGTAAGCACTTCCGGCAAAAAGGCTTTCTTAGCTGGCGATATCAATAATTATCGCGGCGATGAAGATAGACTAGCTGCACAACTCGGTCATGTGGATGTCCTTAAAATTGGTCATCATGGCAACCATGGTTCTACAACAAAAAACTTCCTCTCTACACTTCATCCCAACTATGCTATTTTAACCGGGCATTATAACGACATTAACTCCGATACAGTTAATCTCTTAGAACGCTTTAATACAGCAGTATTTACTACAGGCGATGCGGCCGCATTAAATCAGCGCGCAATTGTTGTAACTCTTTCTTCGCAGGGCATTACGTGTAATATGCAGGACAATAAACTCTTGTTACGCTTGCGCCATGAATCGCCGTTTGTTATGGCAAGTAAAAATGGTGTTCCTACTGCCCAAAATGGCTGGATTTCCCACAATAACACTTGGTACTGGTTCAACAACAGCCCCTACGCAACCGAATCAGCATGGATCAAGGATAAAGGCTCTTGGTACTATCTCAAAGAAGATGGCAGTATGGCTAGCGGGTGGCAAAAAGTCGAAGATGCATGGTATTGGCTTGATTCGTCCGGAAAAATGCTTTCAAACCAATGGATCCGCGTTCAAGGTGTATGGTATTACCTCAAATCATCAGGCGCCATGGCACAAGGCTGGCAAAATAACTGGGGTACCTGGTATTACCTTGACCCCTCAAGCGGAGCTATGCGTGAAGGATGGCAGCTTATTTCAAATAAGTGGTATTTCTTAAACTATGGTTCGGGTTCCATGGCAACCGGATGGACAAAAGTTGGTGGCACGTGGTATTACCTTCGATCATCAGGAGCTATGCATACAGGATGGGGCAAGATTGATGGTAGCTGGTATTACCTTAACCCATCAGGCGCGATGGCAACTGGATGGAAACAAGTTGATGGCTCGTGGTATTTCCTTCGTTCAAATGGCGTTATGGCAACCGGATGGATCAAGGTTCAGGGAAGCTGGTATTACCTCAACCCCTCTGGCGCAATGGCAACTGGATGGAAGCTCATTGACAACAAGTGGTATTACCTCAAAGCTTCAGGCGCAATGCATACCGGCTGGCTCAAGCTTAATGGCACTTGGTATTATCTGGATTCATCGGGAGCAATGATAACGGGAAGCGCCACCATCGACGGCGTTTACTATACCTTTAACGCATCTGGTGCCTTACAATAGAAATGTTGCGATTCTTCGTATCGCAAGCCTATGTATTTACAGTCAACACTGAGGTGAACACACCATGCTCGATCCAACACGAGAACTTGTAAGCGTTATTGTGCCAACATTTAACGCAGGTCCATATCTTGAACAGTGTCTCGAAAGTATTCTTGGGCAAACGCATCAAAATCTTGAGGTGCTTTGCTTAAACGACGGTTCCACTGACAACTCACTTGAGATCATGCAACGCTATGCTAATAAAGATGAGCGTATACGTATTATCGACAAGCAAAACGAAGGCTACGGTGCAACGTGTAATCGCGGGCTTGATGAAGCCCAAGGGTCATGGATAGCCATTGTTGAGCCAGATGACTGGATTGAACTGAGCATGTATGCAGACATGCTTGCCTTCGCAGCAACGCTTGATCAAACACCCCAAATCATCAAAACACCCTACTGGCGCATTTGGATGCCTGATACTCCCAAACAGCGTAAGCTCAACTGCAGTTACAAAAACCGCATACACCCAAGCAAACAACCTTTCGTTATTGCTGAAGCTGCGCACCTTCTTACACATCATCCCAGCATCTGGTCAGCTCTTTACCGCAAAGATTTTCTTGACGAGCATCAGATTCGCTTTAAGCCCATTCCTGGTGCGGGCTGGGCAGATAACCCCTTCCTTATTGAGACACTTTGCTCGGCTGACGCAATTGCTTATCTGGACACGCCCTACTATTGCTATCGCGAAGAAACACCGGAAAAATCTCAGAGTTTCGCCGAGAAAAGCACGATGATTCCCTTTGAGCGCTGGAACGATATGCAAGATGTGCTTGATAGACTTGCTGTCAATGACAGCGAAGTCCTGCAAGCACATATATCTCGCGGCTTCACCTATTTAAGTGGCGTTATAGAATATGTAGACTTAAGTCACGAGCAGGTATATCAAGCAACTAAGGCGATGTTTGATCGCATGGATCAAAACCTTGTGCTTACCCATCCCGAACTCTCCCCTGGCTCAAAGGCATTGTATTGTGAAATGATGGGACTTGAACCCCTCAAAGGCGGACATGCTGCCTATATGCGCAATCTAGTTAAAGAAGGAATTTACACCATTAAAAATACTGGTTTATCATTCACTATCTTAGCTACAAGCCACTATCTTACTCACAAGAAAAAACGCGAAGGACGCTAGACTTTAAAGCGTGACGCAGCTTACCAAAGCTAGAAGCGTCCAACTATTAATCTCAGTACGCCTAAACAAAGCGGACACCAACTCACAAGTTGATGTCCGCTTCTTTGCAATATCTCAATTATAGGTTTTAAGAAGCTGGTCTCACTTCAGGAAGCGGAACAATGTTTGTGGGCTCCTGGCCAGCATCAACAGCCTTGATAACCTCTTTCCACGTAGCTTCATCACGTGTAGTCATCCAAAGTTGCGTACCTTCGTCAATGCCACCAGCATAAGGACCAGTTCCTGAAATAATGGTAATCTTGTCAGCATTGCTGGCGAAGTTACCAACCATATCAATCATTTTTGTTGCATCCCAGTCAGTGTCCATGTTGTCTAAGAGCGCCTGACAAGCACTTGCTGCATCTGCAGGATTGCTTGCAATTTGCTCAATGAGATTCTCAACAATTTGACGATCCTGAATTTGACGGCATGCGTCAAGGTCATCAGCATATTGCTTGCGAGAACGAGCAAGCACCAATGCCTGGCTACCATCAAGGTGCTGCTCACCTGCTGAAAGCTCAATACGCTCGCCTGACACAATATCATCAAGTTGCATATCAATAGGAACATCAGCGTTTACGCCACCAATGCTATTGATTGCGTTTTCAAACTCAACAAAATCCATATCAAGATAGTATTGAGGCTTAACACCGGTCAACAGCTCTACTTGTTCAAGCAAAGCTGGCATGCCGCCCCAGAAATACGTATCGTTGATCTTCATGGTCTGATCATCATAGGTGCACATAGTGTCACGCGGAATGGTGACAATGCCAATTTGATACGTCTGAGGATCAAGGCGCACCAACATCATAGTGTCGGAACGACCAACTCCATTTGAATACTCAGGCTTATCAATCTCTACGGTACCGGTACGAGAGTCATTGCCCACCAAAAGCACCCAAAACGGTGCCGTATCGCTTTCATCTTCTTCCTGGGGAGCTGCTTGGTTGTTCATTAGCTCAACGTCAGTTGGCTCAGGAGCTTCAGATTGCGAAGCGCAAGCTGTAAGCGCAAGAGCTACCATAGCAGCACTCACGAAGAGCGCTATCTTCTTACATAATTTCACGATGCCATCCTCCTTTTGCATTTGTACTCCTATTGGCTATCGTTTTAGGTATCGAAACACAATACCACGCTTACGGGATAATAGCGGTAGAGTTCACATCTACATCAGATGGATCTGCGCCCGACTTCACAACCTCCATGAGATTTGCCCAACCTTCAGGATTCTCATAACAAAGCCAAATGCCACCAGCTGCCTCATTGATATCGCCTGCACTCGGACCTGAACAGCTATAAACTGTCATCTTGCCCGACCCACCTGCAAAAGCACTTGCAAGAGAAATTATCTCGGGAGTTTGCATATCAGTTCCCACACAAGATGCCAGACTCAATACAACATTTGGAAGATCAAAAAGCGGCGCATCCAAAGCTTTTTTAAGAATTGCTTCTGCTAATTCACGAACATTGTTTTGGCGATGCATGTCTTGGTCGGTTGCATACTCGTGTCGTGCTCGCGCAAAAATCTGAGCCTGCTGACCATCAAGTGTTTGCTCACCTGGCTCAATGGTGATAGTTTCACCCGTCAAAGCATCCTGATAAGACAACTCGGTATCAACATTAACCGTCACTCCCCCGAGCTTATCAACAATCTCCTCCAATTCAGAGAAATGAATCTCTGCATAATGTGAGATAGGCACGCCTGTTAATTCAGAAACCGCCTTGATAGTCATCGGAGCGCCTCCGATATTGTAGGCCTCGTTAATCTTGACAACGCTTCCATCATCAAGTGTTAGTGGTGTATCACGTGGGATGGTTACCATTGTTAGTTCGCGAACCGACGGATCAACACGCACCAAAATCATAACGTCAGAGCGCTGTTGGTCTCCTGATTCGTATTCTTTATCCGAAGTTCCTGACCCTTCGCGTGAGTCAGATCCGAGAACAAGCATATAAAAGGGTTGACCAGCCTCAGAAGCAACGAGCGCTTCATGAACCGCAGCATTTTGTTCAGCACCCATAGAAAGTGCATTATTCAAGGTGATGGTGTACCAAATGCCATACCCGACGCCCACCAGCACAAGTGCCAGCACAGCAGCAAGAACGCCACAAAGGATGCGCTTGACACGAGACTTCTTTTTCCGATTGTTTACGTAGTTAGGATAGAGCTCTTGTGCAGTTGGACGAGCATGAGCACCAAGATTTTGTGCTTGCGAGGCGCCTCGATACCTTTGCGCTCGCTGCGTTGAATCGGGTGCTCCTTGCGTTGGATATCCTTGTACCGGGTATCCATTCTGCACGTGCGCATGTCTGCCTCCCCCAACATACTGATCACGTGCATAATATGAGGGCTGTTCATTCCTCGTAGTATGGCGTGCATTATTGCGGGTGTCCAATATATGACTCCTTTTACGTAACGATATATCTCTCAAATGATCCACTTTAATGCGAATGTTTTAGCAATTTGCCAACTAAAAATAATAACATAGCCCTCTAAACTAACGGCTTACTTAGCTTTTGTGGACACGAAAGCAACGCATGTACAGTGCACAAATCATGCGTCTTTATGCATATATGAGGTTATATTTTTGCTTGTGAAAACATGCCTTTAACTACTGCCGAAACAAACCCTTGACGTTGAGCCTCATAAGGTTTGCCTGCCAAATATAAGCGTTCCACACTAATATCTTGTAAATTGCTGGGATTAACAGCATAGGGATTACGCGAAAGCACAACCATGTCTGCAATCTTTCCCACTTCAAGAGAGCCACGTTCTTTTTCGTCAAAACAGGTCCAAGCGCCATTATAGGTACACATACGTAAAGCTTCTTGAATGCTTAAACGCTCTTGCTCGTTGGTGTGGTTACACGCTCGATGCATCCACAACAGCGGATCAGGATCAGTGCAAGGTGCATCAGAGCCTGCCGATAAAACAATTCCAGCATCACAGTAGCGACGCAGTGGATTTAGTTTTTGAGCGCGCGTATCACCAAGTACTGAAACAAGATACTCATCAGGTTCTTGTGGCCAATCTATAAAGCTGGTTTGCATGGGAAAATGAATATGATAACGAGCGCAAATCTCCAATGCTTCATCAGTAGGTAAGCAAGCGTGTATGATTCCATGACGATGATCATTTTGAGGATAATCATCTAATGCCGCCTTAAGCGCACGGGCAGCCTGCTCAAATGCGGCATCGCCTATAGCATGCATTTCAATTTGGAGACCAGCCCTATTGGCGGCTTTACAAAATTCAATTACTTGCTCATCTGAATAATACAAAACACCTTGCCCGCCACAACTGTCGCTGTATGGTTCAAGCAATGCAGCATCATGACTGCCAAAACATCCATCCAGTGCGCAAGCAAAGCACCCGCCAATGCGCGGTAAGTTGCGCTTCGTTGCCACTGAAATATCCATTGACTGCGGAAATACACGCACCTGGAAACCGTTTTGCGCACTTTTCCCAATCCATTGCTCAAGGTTAATATCTAAATTCCCCGCAAAACCAACACCACTTACGGTATGTACCATACCAATACCGCGCGCTGCCAAATAATCCATTGCATGCTGGATGTTTCTAATAAGCTCAGGAATAGATAAACTTCCCGTAATGTAATCGCTTACCGCAAAAAATGCCTCTTGGTTCATCTCTCCGCTTTCTGGATGATATCCACGCAGACCAGAGACCTTATCCTGGATAAGTTCTAAAAGCTTGGTATTAACCACGCAGGCACGACCGTCGTATTTGACCATAAAAATGGGCTTATCGGGACAAGCCATATCCAATTCTTCGCGCGAGAGTAGCTTGCCCTCTATCACCGAATAAGGCGAAGCGCCGAAGGCTACGAGAGTTTTAGCGGTACTCTTTTGAGCGAATTCGGTGACCATCTGCATAATCTCAGCATTAGATCGCGCTTGCATAACATTAAGTCCTGCATTAAATGTTGCAAACGATGCCAAGTGCTCATGGGTATCAACAAAAGCAGGACACAGCGCGCCATCATTAAGTACCTCGCGCTCAATATGCGAATACGATTCCGGGAGTTCATTGCCAACAAATACGATAGTTCCGCTATCTTCGACAAGAAAACGCGCAACGCTATCATGTGCATCCACCGTAAGAATAGTGCCTTCATATACTTTCATGTTGATCCTTTGCTCGTCGTCAAAGGAGCATGGTATCACGTTGAGTGTTTGTCTTACGCGACTGTCTCAAAGATTTCAGCCACTTCAGCTTTAGAGTGAACCCCAAGCTTTCCATAGGCATGGCGAAGATGCGTTTTGACCGTATTACCTGATAAATAAAGCTCTTGCTCAATTTGTGTACGAGTCTTTCCCTCAAGGGTTAATGCAAGAAGCTCAATTTCACGCTTGGTAAGATTATAACGCTCAGCCAATGCATCACAACGAGCCATAAATATCTCATGCGGTCCGGGTACATGCTGCTTACTTACAATACCAACACCCTGAGCACCCCAATCAGCATTAACAAATCGCTCGCTTTTCCAAATCAGCACACAAACCAACACCAGTACCAGCCCTGCAAGCGCAAGTGCAATGCGAACCACCGAATTATCCAGCAGATCAAGCTGTTGCATCAGGCGACAAAACAAAAGGCCTAACAAAAGCGGTCCTTCGGTGCAAAAACGCGTCACCGCAAACAAACGAAGACTCGGAACGTCGTAGCGGTGCACAATGCCCACAACAACCATAAGGACAAAAAAGGTAAAGAATACAAAGGCGAACTTCTCGGTAAACGAAACAATAGTTCCAAGATCACCTGTTGCAAACGGAATAATTAACAGCGAAAAAAGCGCTAGACCCAATGCGACCAGAGCAAGTGCACGTGCATCAAGTTTTTCGCGATGTAAATATGCCATCCCAAGCACTACAACGCCAAAAGCGCCCGTGGCTAATATTCGATGAATTGAACCCATGTATTCTGCGTTGTTTAAAAACAACGATGACGTGCCCATGATAAAACTGCCAATCGTCATAATGCCTAACAGCTTCCAAGGCATAGGATAGCGTTGGGTTTTATCCGCAGGCTTTTCATCGGGAAGCACGCGCAAACAAAGGGCAACGCACACTATAGACACGAATGGCAAAAGCGCCGTCATGAGCACCGCAAACGGCTCTTTCATAAACGAAACCAAACATGAAACCACAAAAGCAACAATGCAAGAAAGCGCGCCATCAATGATAGCTTGCGTCATCCCCATACGACTATAGACTTGCCCCCACAGGCAAAAAAGAAGGGCACCACCAATAGCCGTGGGGATTGAGACAACATAAACAAATACCAGGTTTGCTGATGGCAACGCATATAAACCGCAGAGAGCCGTACCAAGACTACAAAGAGCTACGAGTGAAAAACACGCGCCTGGATGCGATGAGAGCACCCCTACTCTTCGAGCGCACAAAGCAAGGACAAGAAACGTTGTGATATCTCCTATGCGCATGCCTATATCAAACGCATTTCGTGCGCCTAAATCATATCCTTGACCCGGGAATATCAACGAAACATGCGTGCAGCACAACCATGCAATAAACAGTCCCATTCCAAAAAAGCGAAATGAAACCACACGATCCTGGTGTGCTTCCTGCTCAAAATCAAATACTGCTTGATCAGATGATAGATTCGGTGATGTTTTATTCATCACGCTCTCCCTCTAGTTGTACCCCCGATCAGGCAGTATACCATGATCAGAGTGCACAAAAAAAGAGGGCAGCTCTAATGCTGCCCTCACAAAACGCATTACTATCTTATAGTCTGGCGAAGATTATTGAGTTATTAACTCAACATGGTTTGTCCACCATTGGGGTGACACTCGCCACAGATATCAACTTGCTCAGCGTGACCTTTGTGGCACTCATTGCAGTCCTCAATCGTGCCGTGAATTGAGTCATGCGGATTATAATCCCCTAACTCTGCTGTGCGTTGCGCTAGGTTATCCCATGACACATGGCACTCAGACGACAGACATGTCATGGTGTCATTGTAGAAGGTTGAAGCACAATCGGGCTCGCCGTCCTCTCCAAGCGCTGCAAGTTGAGCAGCCATATCACCTACATGACATGATTCGCAATCCTGACCAAGCGCCATATGATAGCTCGCAAGACCAGCCCCACCTTCACCATTGTCAGCATGCACCGTGTAGGTTGCCGCAAGATCGGTGCCGGTTGAAGCCAGCGGCTTATCGCCGGCACCGGAGGGAGAGCAGCCAACGGCTAGGCAAACTGCGAATGCCGCGGCAATACCCATACTTGTAAGCGTCTTAATACGCAGTGATTTTTTCATGACCTACACCCCCATTGCGGCACTCTGGCCGGAAACATAGCCAAACGTTACGCAGCGACCAATTGACGGTCCAAAAATATGACGCGGATAATTCGTGTGGAAGAAGCCACCCGATGCGCCACCCGCTGCAAACAAACCTGCAATTGGCTCATTGTCGTAGTCAAGTACACGGCATTCGTAGTCAACAACCAAACCAGATACGGTTGCAAGGATAGAAGACTGATGTTTGATAGCGTAGTATTTTTCGCCCTCAATCTTTTTAGCCTTCTCCATGGGACGATTAAAATCTTCGTCTTTTTGTGCATCCACAAATCCATTAAAGCGCTCAATTTCTGATTCAAGCGTTGCACTGTCCACTTCCATTGCTGAAGCAAGCTCTGCAATAGAATCAGCTTCAAATGCCCAGCCCTTCTCTTTGAATGGTTCAAGCGCTTCTAATACCGCTTCGTTCGGAACTTGAGCAGTACTTGCTACACGCCAGCAGTTTTCACCATAGTGACGCTGCGCGGTAATTGCATTTGAACGAGCCTGGAACGGCAGCGATTCAGAAGCAAAGCGTCTGCCCTGCTCATTAATCATAAGGCCACCTGATACCAAACCAGTAATACCCAGATTGGACGAATAGAATGACTCGGGGCTACCAAAGTCAAAGTTCATAACAGCTGCTGGCAGCGGATCCATCTGACCACCAACTGCAAGACCCATAAGCTGACCGTCGCCTGTTGTGCCATAGTTGGGGCACCATGACGCTGCATTTGCAATGTCTTCCGGACGGCACCATGCCTTAAGCATGGCAGGATTTGCATCAAAACCACCCGTTGCCAAAATAACGCCATTCTTAGCATTCACGCGGAAATACCCTTCGGCATCTTTGCAAATGGCACCCGTTACACGACCGCCCTCTTCGCGCTCAAGTTTAACAACTGCGCTGCGATAGCGAATCTCAGCATTTTTACGCTTTGAGATAGTGTTTGCCAAATCTTGCACGATGTAGATACCGGCGCCACCAGCGTTTTTCGTGGTCTGCTCTGACCAGGATTCACACTTGAATTCAATCTCGGTTTGAGGAACATCGAAATTGTGAGCGTTTGGATTGTTTTCTTTATACCATTCAACAATTCCCATATCGCCTTCGTCAAATTTCTCTTGCAGCCAGTCTGCTGCCTCAGGAGAACGATCCGCCCACAGCTTAATAGGATCAATGGGTACACGATAATAAGCTGCATGACGCATACGGTCCATCATGAGTGCCTTGTCGCAGGTATAGCCACCGTCTTCCATAGCCTTGCCACCAGTAACACCCATGCCTTCAAACATACCACGACCTTGGCTCATCTTCTCAAGGCAGAGTACTTGCGTTTTGCCGTCATCTGAAGCTGACAGAGCTGCGCATACACCAGTAATGCCGCCACCGGCAACCAATACATCCACCTCTTCAGTTCGGACAAGCTCGTCTTCGCCAATTTCGCGCATTTCAAACGCTACTTCACCCTGACGATCCATATCAGTGGGCGCATCAACGACCGGCACAAAGCGAACGTTAGTTGGGAATACCTCCGAATACAGATCTGTTTCAAAATTGGCAATACCCTTTTCTGGAATAGCTGCACCTTCAGCTTCATCGGCGTATGCCTGCAGAGGTGCAGTTGTCTTGAAAGCTCCAGCAGCTGCAGCTGAACCAAGCAGTGCAAGTCCGCCGGCTTTCAGGAAATCGCGACGGCTGGGCGAACTTATTGCCTTTTCCATCTTGTCTCCTCCTCATTTGTTGCTCTCCCGAAGATGCAAACCGCATCCGTGCGCACAAACCCCAAAAGGCACATATGCAGGTTACGAGGTATATGTACCTTTTACCCAATATGCATAATTGCTCATGCGGCTTGCATCCGTACCAGTTGCATTGTGCCGTCGCCTTAAGAAGATGAAACGGGTGAAAGCATAAAAAGAAAGGGCGATTTGTATCTCACCCCTTCTTTCACCCTAGCAAAATGATATTGAATGAGCTAGCACATAAGGTGCCGCACAATCGCGCTTGCGTGCTAGGAAACCCATTTGCGAAGCATGCGCACAAACGTATCAACATCAAGTGGTTTAGACATGTGATCATTCATTCCGACACTATGAGCGCGTCGAACATCTTCTGCAAACGCATCTGCAGAAAGTGCAACAATGGGAATTTGTGCCAAATCTGAGCGCACTTCACCTTCTTTGCGAATAGCTGCAGTGGCTTCATACCCATTCATGACAGGCATTTGAATATCCATTAATACCATCGTGTAGTATCCAGGCTCATGGTCTCGAAGTGCCTCAAAAGCAAGTTTGCCATTTTCCACATGATCAACGGTTGCGCCGGTTAATTCAATAAGCTCCTGAGCAACTGCTGCTGCCATGGCGCTATCTTCTACAAGCAAAACACGCTTACCCTCAAATGACAAATTCTCAAGCAGAGACCTTTCATCTGTAAACGACTGAGCTTCACCGCTTATCAACTCCTTCATTACCCGAATAAGTCGTGTCTTGAAAAGTGGTTTAGAGATGAAAGCATCCACACCAACTTCGCGCGCTTCTCGCTCAATCATAGACCAGTCATATGCCGATAAAACAATGATTGGAATGGCATCTAAAACCGCTTCATGAATTCGTCGCGCGGTTTCGATGCCGTCCATCTCAGGCATACGCCAATCCAAAATAATCGCACGGAAAGGATCACTTTGCTGCTTTGCCTCAATCACTGCATTAATACCTTCTTGCCCTGACAAAACATACGACGAACGCATGCCAACCTCTTCAAGCATGGCACACGCTCCTTCACATGCAATGACATCATCATCAACAACAAGAACGCGGATGTCGCATAAATCCGAGATATCCTCTTGCGCTTTATCGGAGAGCTTCAAATGAACTACCACGGTAAAGGTGCTGCCTTCTCCTTCAACAGAGTCAACATCAACCGTTCCGCTCATAAGGCTTACTACGCTTTTGACAATTGCCATACCAAGACCAGTACCTTCAATCTTGGTAGTACGAGAATCATTTGCGCGCGTGAAAGGCTCGAAAACCGTTTCGAGAAACTCAGGAGACATACCACAACCAGTATCGGTAAAGGTAAACTCATAACATCCATGTTCAGGAATTCGGCTTGGCAGTTCAGCTATACGCAAGCCAATCTGTCCACCTTCAGGCGTAAACTTAACAGAGTTACCCATAATGTTCACAAACACTTGTTGCAGACGCGTCTGATCTCCAATTACATGCTCATGCTTAATATCAGCAATCTCAACCTTGAGTTCTTGATGTTTCGCCATAATTTGGGGGTTCATGAGCGTAATCAAGCTCTCAATGGACTCTGAAAGAACAAAGGATTCTTCGTTTAAACCAATGGCACCTGACTCAATTTTTGCCATATCAAGCACTTCATTTATAAGCCCTAAAAGGTGCTTTGATGCAGAGGTAATACGAGCTAAGCACTCTCGCACACGATCAGGATTGTCAACATGCATGCCCGCAATAGCAGTCAAACCTATAATTGAATTCATGGGCGTGCGAATGTCGTGACTCATTGAATTGAGGAAGTCACTTTTTGCTTTGGACGCATGCTCTGCTGCCCCAAAGGCATCCTCAAGAGCAACACGCGACATAATCTCTTTGGTTTTTGCCTCAGTTGCATCCTGAATGGTAACCAATACATTGGTAGCAACTCCCTCAACATCACGCGCAACACATAACGTGGAAACCTGAAACCAACGCGGCTCTTTGTCGTCTTTTGTGCGGCATTCTTGCTGCACAAAAGAAACTCCTGGCCCCAGCGCTTTTTGTGTGGCTTCAATATCTAAAAACACCAGATCATCAGATGTTTCTGTTGACTTGTCCATAACCTGACTAAATGTCTGACAGAGATAGTCGTAGCTGCCATCGGGCAACAAAGCGCCAAGTGCGTCATCATTTTTGAGTGACTCATACGTTTTATTGACAAGATCAAGCGAAAGCACGCAGTTATATAAATTAGTTGAAGCATCAATAATACGCGTTGCCTCTTGGCGCTCAAGCAAGAGCTCGGTGTTGCGTTGGCGAGCTTGCAAAAGTAATACGGCAATCACAATGAGAGCGGCAATGATCACGCCCGCAATCAAAAAGATGCCGGCAAACGTCGCATTGATAACCATTTTATTGGTGATCTCAGCAGGAAACGAACGCACGATTGACCATTCGTAATTCTGTAAGCGCGAAACGTAGGTATTCCCTACTCCTTCAGGTGTTTTGTAGTTAAAGCTTCCATTGGTCCCACTTGCAAGATACCCATCAAGGCTTTCAAGTGTTTCGCCATCAACTTGATCATCTGAAAAGACCTCGTTAATTGAGGTGGTAGTTGACGCCTTAGGAGTTGCGCGCGCAACGATAACGCCATCAGGCGTACACAAATATGTTGGGGTTGGATCACCGTAGAACTCGGTTGTCATAATCTCAGTCAACGAATCTTCGTGATACACCGACACCATGACACCAACTACTGTGTACTGATAATGAACGGGCGCAAAAAAAGCAATAACATTCTGTCCACCAAAAATAGCATTGGGGATATAGCACACACCACTCTCTCCCGCCATACCTGCTGAATAGTAATACCGGTCTGTGGCATCAGCCTTGCGGCCATCTCGGTTATATGCCATACCATCAGCCATAATGAAATAAGAGTCATCAAATTGCGAAAGATCCAAAACGTTCACTGCATCTATCGGATCAACATCAGGGCTTTGTAAATTGGTTTCAAAAATAGTAGCAGCCGTCTGCACAACACGCAGCGAAGCATCAAAAGTATCATTCACTCGACGCGTTGTTTGGCCAGTTGAAGTCTCTAAATACTGATCGTTTTGAGTAACGATACGCTTGGTATTAGCGTTCATAAAGAGCAACAGCGCTATGACCAATAGACAGATAGCAGCACATGCTGCCAAAACACGATTCCTTGCTTGAATGTTTGTTTCTTTGGCTCGACTCATAGGACAACCCCATCTCCCATAACAAATCGGATACATTGAATTGTCTCTTTTTAAATGCGCTGACTATTCGCAAGTTTATTTGACACGCATTATACGGTAATGACTTTTTTCTTTTGTGTTGTCTAGTTTGCGTGATCTAAAGAAATCGAACATACTTCACTTCTCTCTGCACTTTTTGTGCATATGCATAATTTTCGCCTTATCTATACCGTTTTTGCATATTTTTACTCCATTTCACAATTTCTTGATGATTTTTCTCAACTTTTCGTGACGCGTCTGTTACTATCACCCATCATGTAACACGCACATCTTGTGCGCACGGGAAAGTAGAAAGGAGAAGCGCATATGCAACATGCTATCCACCAAGCATCTTTTGCAGCATTTGCACAAAGCGCTTTAGATAACTCCTTTATCTGCTTATCTTACCGACGCCGCAACCGCAAGGTTGCCCTTCATCTGCGACGACGCTAATTTACGCGATCGCATTTCTTTGGCAATCAATCAATTCACACCCTTATCAAACACGATAAAGGTGTCTGTTGTCTGGCGTCGTTTCTGCACATTGTTGTACCTGAATGCCAGACAATCACCATCCCTCTGACTGAAAGGAACTAACATGTCACAGCTTGACCCCGTTGCCGCAAAATCACTGAGCCCACATCCACTTTCCCCACAGCAAAACACACTCAAAAACGAAAATGGGACACCAAAAGACAAAGTAGTACTAGCATATTCAGGTGGTCTTGATACGTCTGTGTGCATTAAATGGCTCAGTGAGAACTACAACCTTGATGTTGTAGCTGTCGTCGGTGATGTTGGACAGGAACATCATGGTCTCGAATCAATTAAAGCTAAAGCACTTGCAACCGGTGCGTCCCAATGTCTAGTTATTGATATGCGCCAAGCCTTTGTAGATGAGTATCTCAGTGCAACCCTTGCCGCAAATGCGCTTTACGAGAACAAGTATCCCTTGGTCAGTGCATTATCTCGTCCATTGATTTGTAAACACCTTGTCGATGTAGCGCACAAAGTTGGCGCAAAATACATTGCGCATGGGTGCACAGGAAAAGGTAATGATCAGGTTCGCTTTGAGTCTTCCATCCTCATGCTTGATCCCACTCTTTCCATTTTGGCTCCTGTACGGGATTGGGATCTTGGCTCTCGCGAAGAAGAAATGACTTGGGCGGCTGAACATGGGATAGCGGTACCCACCACCAAAGCTTCACCCTATTCTATTGACGACAACCTTTGGGGTCGTGCAATAGAATGTGGCATCCTTGAAGACCCATGGATGGAGCCACCGGCAGATATTTACACCATGACAACTTCACCCCAAGAAGCCCCCGATACTCCCACCACTATCACCATACAGTTTGAAAAAGGCATTCCTTGCGCACTTAACAATGAACCAATGAGCTATCAAACAATCATTGAGACGCTCAACACTATTGCAGGTGAGAATGGAATTGGGCGCCTTGACATGATTGAAAACAGGCTTGTCGGCGTAAAGAGTCGCGAATGCTACGAATGCCCAGCTGCAATCACTCTCATTACCGCACACAAAGCACTTGAGGACCTTTGTCTTGAGCGCGACGTTCTTCGCCATAAGCTGAGCCTAGAACAGCTTTGGGCAACATGTGTCTACAATGGCCAGTGGTTTTCCCCTCTTAAAGAAGCTCTTGACGCATTCATGACTCACACACAGCAATGCCTTACCGGCACCATCAAACTTAAACTCTACAAAGGCAGCTGCACAGTCATAGGTCGCCAATCAGATTATTCACTCTACGATTTTGAGTTGGCAACCTATGGTCAAGAAGATGAATTTGATCAAAACGCTGCAAAAGGATTTATTGAACTACATTCGCTCTCATGTAAGGTATGGGCGAAAAATCGTTTAGATATGGGAGCAGATATGCATCCGCTTTCAAATCAAGTGACGAGCGTTTGCGAATTTGAAACCAATACTCACACCACTGCGTAACCCGACATAACACCTGGGATTTTATATCTGAACCCCCAACCTATAAACCAACCTTTATGAAACGGAGGAATTGTGGCTCTTTGGTCTGGTAGATTTAGCGAAAATGTAGATGAATTAACGCAGCGTTTTGGAGCATCGTTGCCTGTTGACAAACAACTCTACGCCCAAGACATAGCGGGCTCTTGCGCACATGCTGCTATGCTTGCCAATCAAGGAATTATCCCCCAAGCAGATGCGCAAGCCATCCAAACGGCGCTCAAAGCCATTGAATCTGAAATTGAAGCAGGCACTTTTGCTTTTGATATAAATGACGAAGATATCCATATGGCTATTGAATCCGAATTGATCAAACGCATAGGGCAAGCTGGTGCGCGTCTCCATACGGGCAGAAGCAGAAATGACCAGGTAGTAACCGATATGCGACTCTTTACCAAAGAGCGTATTGTTGATCTTATGAAGGCAAATACGGCGCTACGCGAAGCACTCTTGACCTGTGCACATGAGCACTTCGATACCATTATGCCAGGGTACACCCACCTGCAGCATGCCCAGCCCGTGCTCTTCTCGCACCATATGCTTGCTTACGTATGGATGTTCACACGCGATTTCACGCGACTTAAACATGCCTATTGCGCCGCAGACGCATCGCCTTTAGGAGCAGCGGCTCTTGCGGGAACAACCTATCCGCTCGATCGCACGCAAACTGCTGCTGCGCTCGGCTTCAACCAAGTAATTCCCAACTCCTTAGATGCGGTATCAGATAGGGATTTTTTGCTTGACCTGCTCTACGCATGCTCAGTCTCCAGCATTCATCTTTCGCGCCTCTGTGAAGAAATCATCTTGTGGTCAAGTACAGAATTTGGCTTCATAACGCTTTCGGATAAGTTTTCTACTGGCTCATCTATCATGCCGCAAAAGAAAAACCCCGACTTTGCAGAGCTAATTCGCGGTAAAACGGGGCGCGTTGTAGGGGATCTCGTAGCACTTTTCATGACCCTTAAGTCTCTCCCCCTTGCCTACAACAAAGATCTTCAAGAAGACAAGGAGGGCGCCATTGATGCAGCGTACACGCTTGAAGAGTGTTATTTGTGCATGCAAGGCATGATATCCACCATGAGCGTTCATGCTCAGGCAATGCATGACCAGGTATCAAAAGGATATCTGGCCGCAACAGATGTAGCTGATTATCTCGTTAAACGTAACCTTGCTTTTCGCCAAGCACACGAAGTCGTGGGGCACTTGGTCAAACTTTGCGAAACACGAGGTTGTACCTTAGACGAGCTTACCCTTGAAGACTTTCAACGCGAAAGCCCACTCTTTGAAGCTGATATCGTAGAATCTTTAGACCTTGCAGCCATTACGCGCGCCCGCGTCACATACGGAGGCACTGGACACGACGCAGTACGCATACAAGAAGATGAAGCCCGGAGTGTGCTTCACAAAGATTATGAGTTTGTTGCCTCACTGGCTACTCAGGCACAACACAACAAGAAGTAAGCTAGCCCCACAAAAAGGAATCGGACGCATAAGCTGCGTCCGATTCCAGAGGGAGAAAATAAAACGAGTAAATGCAGGATGTACTAAACTGTAGGAATATACTCATTTACAGCATGTTCAGCTGCCCAGTAACCCGACACACGCGCCCAAAGCTGCGTTGAACCAGGAGCGCACGAGACGTCATAATACGGACCAAACAGCGCACCAGCATCCGAACCACCAGCGTAAAGACCAGGAATAGGCTTGAAGTCTTCATGAATAACACGAGCATATTCATCAACTTTTAAACCACCAACCGTGTTATAGAACGCAAGCACTGTCTTGAATCCATAATAAGGAGGCGTATCCATCTTGCGCAGGAACTCTGCTGCCTTCAAGAAGTCATGATCATAGCCATCGTCACAATAACTGTTGTATTTCTCAATCTCTGCTTTCATTGCCGTGGGGTCAAGCTCCAGCTTTTCAGCAAGTTCTTCAAGGGTATCAGCTTTTACAACGCGAGGATTATCGCGTACAAGCGCCTTATCAATCTCTTCCTGGAATTGAGGTACTGGATCTCCTGGCTCAAAGTAATTCGCACGGCGCGTTACAACACCTTCGCTCATGATCTTGTCCACAAATGCTTGATCAATGACCGTGTAAATATGCTCTTGCTGGCATCCAATATTTCCTGAAAGCGTCCAGTCTTTAATAACGCTCTCATCGCAGAAACGACGAGCATCCTGATTCAAAAAGATTGTGTCAGCTTGGTTAGCACCGCAAATTGTCAATGCGCCTTTATTGTAGTGACCAGGCAAAATGGGACTGCAATAGTTGATAGCACTTGGGTGGTGCAATTGTGCACCAAGCGCAAGACCCATGGTCAGACCATCACCACGCTGCGTACCCATAGTGCCGCGTGCAATAACACGATCATACTTAACGTGCGTATAGCGCTCAAACATTTCTGGGTTCGCCGAGAAACCACCTGTGCACAAGTCAACTGCTTTAGCATTAACTTGAATGATGTCACCCGTACGAGTTTTACACAACGCACCTGCAACCGCTCCATTTTCATCAGTGAGCAACTCATAAGCACGTGCGTCAAAGATGAACTGCACACCTAAGTCTTGTGCCAATTCATACATCTTCATGATGGCAACCATGCCACCAGATTCGCCGTTCTCGCCATGGTCATACTTACCTTTAGCGTTATAGGTAATACCCTGAAAATCAGTGGTCCATGCACGTACTTTTTCGCCATCATTAGCAAAACGACGCGTAACAATAGCATTGCTTGCATAGCGATGGTATGAAGCCAAGCCATCATAGAAATGATCAGCTGCACCAACGTTTTCAAGAGCGTTGTCAGTACCCATAGCCACGTTGCCAATGTTTTCAACATAGCGCGAATTACCACCAACACCGTTTTCGGTCACAACATCCACCAAGATGACGCTTGCGCCTAATTCTGCTGCACGCGTAGCTGCACACAGACCCGTTGTGCCTGATCCGCACACCATAAAGTCACAATCATAGGTGGCGGTGATATTTCCAGATGAAGCCTCAGATTCACTATTGTCTGCTTGTTCATCTGCATATGCTTTTGGTGTTAAAGAAAGCGCACCTGCAGCAAAAGCGGCTGCACCAAGGGTTGTCGTGCCAAGCAGGAAGCTGCGGCGTGATAAGTCTTGTTTCATGATTAATCTTCCTTTCTTCCCTATTGGCCTATTCAAATCCGATCCAGCCCTCAGGCAGATCCATGTAATGGCAGGTCACGCAATTGAGTACCGGCTGACCGTGCATGGAGTGACACTGACCACAATCTACATCGCCACGATGGTTGTCATGGACGTTATAGAGTCCCTCGGGGTTATAAACCGTCT
This sequence comes from Adlercreutzia agrestimuris, assembly GCF_943193125.1. Lineage (GTDB taxonomy): Bacteria > Actinomycetota > Coriobacteriia > Coriobacteriales > Eggerthellaceae > Xiamenia > Xiamenia agrestimuris. The sequence goes on along the minus strand of NZ_CALPCX010000002.1, from coordinate 545,511 downwards.
TGTCGCCATCTAAAATGGTGGTGTCTTTAATCTTGTCCCAATTGTGGCAACCTTCATTCAAGCAAAACTCGCGAGTAGCAATAGTCTCCTCAGCAGGTGCCATCAGCTCAGTAAAGCTTCCAACATCTTTCATCGTTGCATCGTCGTGGCAGCTTTCGCAAGTATTACCCAGCTGCTTATGCATAGTAATTAAGGTTGCCGGATCCTCGTTCTCATAGCTTGCAACATAAGGGTCATCCGGATATTGCGCTACAACTGCATCCCATCCACCTTCACCTGTGTTGCTCAATGATTCTGAAGACGGAGAGCATGCCCACAAAGCGCCCATGGCACCAACCAGAGCAACTGTGACTGCACCCCAAAGCATTGATTTCGCTTTCACCTTACATCCCTTCCTCTCGTACTCGGTTTCCCTTTTTTATCGCTCTAAACTCCTTGCCTCAATGATGATGCGCCTTTAACGATTAAGCACTGCAAAGAATTTTGGAGTGATATCAACTGCATTCAATTGTGGATAGTTTTCATGGGGCTGACACCTCATGAATCATGGTGAAATGGTCTGAAACCATGCATTTTTTGACCCCATAAAAGCAGGGGAATTTATGGGGGCGTTTTCATATACTGCGCTGATCTGGTATTTCATAAACTCGCGAGCAAGAAGCCTTACGGCATACTTATAGATGTAAAGCAACTTTCAAGTAGAATGTCAGTAGCGTGTTTTGAGGGAAGCATGTAAGGGGATAGTTCAGATGCATGAGGGAGAGCGTCATGAACCAATTATCAAAAACACATTCAATTATTGCGTTAGTAGGACTTACATTTAGTTGGGTTTTCTTTCCACCCGTTCTCATGAGTGGCTATTTCACCTCTATGCCAGCCTACACATTTGCCAACGAAACCATTCTTGGTTTTTGCGTCTTATTCTTCTTGCTTGCAGTAACCGCCAGACGCCAGCTTGAGTATTTCATCAAACACCACCCGGTTTGTATGATAGGAGCCATCTTTGGAAGTCTTGTTGGGTATGGCATACTTTTAGCGCTCATTCCTTTTGGCTTCAATAAAGCCGCAATACTCTTTGCTGCTTTTTTACTGTCTCTTGGCTACGTGGGGCTCATGCTGTGTTGGATGGTTCTGCTTGGCCTTCTTGACTCCAAACAGATAACCCTCCTTTTGTTTGGTTCCGCTGTTGGATATGCCGCTTTAACGCTTGGCAATTTTCTTCCCCTTGAAGGGCGCATGCTTTTGTGCGGATGCTCAGCCTCCCTTTCAGGTGTCTGTTGGATTATCACCTGGAAAGAAGCGAAAACATTTCAAACCGCAAAACCATTTAGCTATGATTTAGCAGCTCTTCGCCATGGACCTTATTTGATGTTAGGAATCCTGTCAGTTTTACTTATTGGTGCGCGCATCGTCACCGGTTTGTATTTCAGCCTAGAGAACGATCTTTCGTTTGGCGAGATGCTTATTCGATGCTTCTCTATTGCAGCTGTCATGGCATTTTGTATTTTTGAGGCAAAAAGAGACGTACCATTAGAAGAAGAATATCGAAGCACTTGGATTCCTGCGGCGGTTTTGTTTTTGCTCGGCGCTATGATCCTTATTGGGATGACAGGTCGTGCAGAACTTGCAGGCTTAGGAATTACCCATGGCGCCATCAACTGCTTTGAGGTGCTTGGTTATCTCATCATGTTTCAGTTCATTAAAAATGATCGCGTTTCCCCCATTATGGTTGTCAGCCTTGGCATGATTGTTTTTAAAGTGCTTCCCATCTTTTTGCAACGCATTGTTTTTCCGCGCATGACAGCATCACTTGGCCTTACGTCAGGAGACTTTGTACCCGTTATCATTCTTATGTCCATGGCAGTTGTCGTATGTGCACTAGCCTTCGGGAATCACCGAGCCACCTCCAATGAAATACAAGTGCTCTCGCAACCAGGAAACACCGATAAAGATGAGACAAGCACTGCACCACAAATGCCATTGAGTTTTGAAGAGTCATGTCTTCGTCTTGCTGAAGAAGGAAGCCTCTCAACGCGCGAAACGGAAATCATGCTTCTCATTGCACGTGGTAACAGCCAAAAATACATTTCTGAGGTGCTGTATTTAGCGCTTGGCACCGTGCAGTGGTATGCAAAAACTATTTACAGAAAACTTGATGTTCACTCCAAGCAGGAGCTCATTAATCGGGTGCATGATCAGATGGAGCTTCCTCCAAGTGAGCATCCCCACAGCTAGACCGGAAACTAAGAAACCTTACGGGCGAACGCCTCTCCAGGTCACAACCGCCACACTTCCAAGCAACACCACTAAAAGAGCAATGGATATAGGCACAATCAAGCTTGTTTGCTGAGATATAAGCAAATGCTGCAAATAAAGCGTATAGACGCTTAATTCAAATTCACATAAAACCATGACGCCTACAGACGTTTTATACCAGCGAAAATTAGTTGAACCAGCAAGCTTTGGTGGTGCATTCCATAGCCGCGGCGGTACAAAATGCCCCACTCCGCTGATAAGAGCAAAACACGCAAGCATGATAAGAGGGATAAAAACATATGTCCATGGTGAACCATATGAGTCCGGTTGACCATTAAAACCAAAATGCGTGGGTACCTGATCAGGCATCATTTTGATCTGAGATATCGTATAGATAAGGCTGACAATGAGAAGAAGCCACGAAACAAATTCCACCACACGGAAAAATGGTGTGAAATATTGTTCGTTTTGGCGTGGCACGATGCCTCCTTTGATAACCGTTTAAAGCATTATAGCAATAACCCTTATATTCATTCCTTACAACACCTAAGCCAAGCCTCTCATTTGATTTTAAAATGTCCTTGAAACATACGAAGGTTTATAAAGTGTTTATCTCGTTCAACCCTATCAAGACAAGACTCTGTTAGCATAAAACCACTGCGTCCCTTCTCTTGAAAAGGCAAGTTATTAACTATGAATGAAACAGCCATTCTTGATGCGCTGCAAACTATACATACTCCCGCCCTGGACTCATTCGTAGCAGCATTTACCTGGATGGGAAATGTTGGCCAACTCTGGATTGTGCTTGGCATTGTCTTAGTCTGCATACCACATACACGTAGATTGGGTGCAGCGGTTCTTATTGCATTTGGACTTGGCACTCTTATCACAAGCGGTATCATCAAACCTCTTTTGATGCGACCGCGCCCCTGCGATATTAACCCTGCTATTCAGCTGATTGTGGATAGGCCATTTGGATCATCTTTCCCCTCAGGACATACCACCTCAGCATTTGCCAGCGCATTCGCTCTTTTCTTCATGAAAAACCCTCGTGCTCCCAAAGCGCTCATCATTGTTGTTTTTATCCTTGCAGCCTTTATGGCATTTACGCGCTTATATTGTTATGTTCACTACCCAACCGACGTCTTAGCTGGCATTCTTGTTGGTTTATTCTCGGGCTTTCTGTCTGCAAAAATCCTGAGTGCCTACAACACTAATCATCCCATTAAGGAGCAGTAATGAATATCTCTCACGACATCATCAATCAACCAACTTCAGACGAAAACGAATGCGCATGTTCTAGCTCTATTCCCGACAAAACAGGCTTTTCTATTCCGGCCGATGTCACTACCGAACAGCTCAAGGACCTCTTTGGTGGTGACTTGTTTGCCACAAAGCGCGTAGGTTGCGTGCCCGTTAAAGGCGCAAAAGGCTATGGCGTTGCTGAACTAGAAATCACCGAAACACACAGAAACGCGTTGGGCAACGTAATGGGTGGCGCCATTTTTACTCTCTGCGATTTTGCGCTTGCCATAGCAGCAAACGTTGGCGAGTGCCCCACTATCTCAATCCAGTCTTCCATTAGCTATCTTCGCACCAGCCACGGAAATAAGCTCACTGCAACATGCACCTGCGACAAATCGGGTAGACATGTTGCTTTTTATACCGTACGCGTAGTTGATGACCTTGACGTTGAGGTTGCTCTGATGACAGTTACAGCATATCGTTAAGCGTAGTGATACACCTTTCGCAAGCCAAACATAAATGAGGCCGTAAGAATCAAAGCACAGCTTTCAGCCACAATTATGGCGCACCATACACCATCAATACCCCACCATAAGGGAAGCAACATGACCGTTGATGTCTCAAAAACAAGCGTGCGCATGAAGCTAATTAACGCCGAAACTAAACCGTTGTTAAGCGCAGTAAAAAATGCCGAACCGAAGATGTTGAAGCCACAAATAAGATATGCGCCCGAATAAATGCGATATCCATGAATAGTCATCTGAGCAAGCGCAGGGTCATATCCCACAAATACCTGTGCTAATTGAGGCGCAAAGAGCTGCGATGAAACAAACATTACAATGCCGGTAATACCAACTAATTTGAGGCTCTTTTTGAAGAGGTTTTGCAACTCGGAGGCGTTTTGAGCACCATACTGGTAACTAATAACTGGTCCCGTACCCATGGCAAAGCCAAAAAAGATTGCCACGAAGACGAAGTTCATATACATAATCACGCCATAGGCAGCTACACCATCAGCGCCTGCAAGCTGCATAAGCTGATAGTTATACAACGTGCCCACAATTGCAGCTGCAACCTCAGTCATAAGCTCAGAAGAGCCGTTTACACACGCTCTTCCTAAAGCGCGCAAATCAAAGAGCGGTTTGTCAATAGCAAGCTGATCTTGACGGTGTGTAACAAAGTAAGCAACCGAAGCAATTGCTGCCACAATCTGGCCCGAAATAGTAGCCAGTGCAGCGCCTTCTATACCCCATCCAAACAATGCAATAAAAACGTAGTCTAAGACAATATTAGTGATGCCTGCTCCAAGCGTAACCCCCAAACCAATATGCGGTTTCTCAGAAGCAATAAAAAAGCTTTGCGAAACCATTTGCACCACAAAGGCAGGCAGCGCGAGAAATAAAATACGTCCGTAACTAGTAGCAAGACTCAAAAGCGTATCGCTTGCACCAATCAATACCAAAACGCGTGGCAAAACAAACCAACCAACACACGCAAGTGCAGCTGCCACACACGCAGCCGCAATCACAATAAAGCCAAAGAGCCTACCTGCCCGTTTTTTATCACCCTCCCCCAGCGTTTTTGCAACAAGAGCTGCGCCACCAGTACCAAACATAAAACCGACGCAGCCAAAAATCATCACCATTGGGAAAGCAAGATTAACCGCTGCCAAAGCATCTTTGCCTGCCAAATTGGACACGAACAAACCATCCACCACGCTATAGATGGAAGTAAATATCATCATGACAATTGAAGGCAGCGCAAAGCGAATCAGCCTTCGGTAAGTAAAGTGATCAGAGAGTTTAATATTCATAGGTATATGCTTTCGTAATCTTATATATGCTTTTCGTTAAAGTGCTTTTGCGATGCTATTGGGAATCTAAAACATGAGCAAACTTATCCTGAAGACCCTTGAGATAGAGGGTAAAAAGACGAAGAAACTCATCGCACTCCTGCTTTGACATGACACCAAACGCAGCTTCTTCGGCAGCTTGAATAGGCTCTATACAGCGCTTCGCAAGAACATGGCCCGTATCGGTGAAATAAACACGAACCACTTTACCCTGCGCTTTGGTATAAAGATATCCCTGCTCCACCATTTTTCGAATAGATGAATGTACCGTTTGTTTAGGGAGTCCTGTAAAGGTGCAAATCTCTTTTTGTGTGCACCCGAGATCGGAATCATAGATGGCATACAAAATATTAAAGGCGCTATCAGATAGCCCCAACCGATCAGCAACGTGATGATAGAGTTCATTCTCTTTACGGAAAAGCTCATTGTAAGCGCGAAGTGCGCCTGCCATTTGATTTTGCATAGATATCCCCATTAGTCCGATTTCGTACCATTACATAATAGTACGATATCGGACTAACGCAAGAGAACGCACAAAAGCTTCAAACCACGGTGTTATTCAAACACACTTGCGCTGCAAGTCAGCTATGCGTTCACACGCTCAAAGAATGCAAAGGCGTTATCAAAGAAGATTTTACGGGCAAGGTCTTCACCAAACTCGTCGGACAACAGCGCAAAGAGATCCCCTATTTTGTCACAAGGCTCCAGCCACAGAGGTACATCGCAACCATCATAATCACTGCCCAGCGCAAGAACGTCTTCACCTGCAACTTCAAGAATATGATCTACGTGGCGCAATACGTCAGTTTTCGTTGGCAAAGCATGCATATCCGAGAGAAAGTCTCGACAGAAATTAAGCCCCACAACTCCACCTCGTTCGGCCAACTCACGTAGCTGCCAATCTGCAAGGTTGCGAGGGTGCCCACATACACTACGCGCGTTTGAGTGCGAAGCGACAAAAGGCTTTGTGGCCACCCGACAAACGTCTTTGAAGCCTTCGTCGTTGAGGTGAGATACATCAATTGCAATATTGCGTGCCTCAAGTTCGCGGATCATCGCGCGACCAAACGATGAAAGCCCATTGCGCGTATCATGTCCGCTACCAAGTGCATTTGGACCATTCCAGGTGAGCGTTATCATGCAAACGCCCTTTTCAGCAAGTTCATCCAAACGCGACTCTGCGTCTACCTCGTTCGACAAAAAAGGTGCACCCTCAATGGTTAAAAGTGCCGCTGTTTTACGCTCGGCTAATACCGCGCTCACCTCACAGGGAGAAAACGCCTGTTGCACAAGCGATTCCCACCGCTGCATCTGGTCTGAAAAATAGTCGTACATACGCTCAAAAAAATCCCAGGCTTGATTAGCGTCTTGCCCGTCAGGAACAAAGATAGCGAAGCACTGACACCAAGCATATGAGCTCATACGCGCAAGGCTGATGTGAGCATCGTTATCATCAAGCGAACGCATGCGCTCTAAATTACCACCACTAAACTGCTCAGCAAAACCACCCAAATCATTTGGTTCATGCACCAACACCAACCGATCTAGCGTGTCGCAATGCAGGTCAAACACCCGCAGGCGCGAATCTAATACGGCAAGATTATCTAAACCGACCCCGCTTACCTGCGCCAAAAGACGCGCTTCATCTGCGCCGAGCGTATCCAGTGTGGCAAAGCTCCCTTGATGCGTGTTTGCCTGAGATGCATGTGCCATATCTACTCCTCCATCTCGCGCAAAAATGCCCCGACGCGCGGTAACAAATTGTCGTCTTCTCCGAGCTTAAAGTAGCGAAGTGGAAGCTGAAGTTTGCGTTTGTCGGCAAGATATCTTCCCCCTGCACGACGAATTTCAGTCAGCTTTGATTTTGGAATATCAATTGGTTCTACCACCAACTTGCCTCCAGTTACAGAGACAGTCTTGATGTAGTGCTCGTGAGCAAACGCCTTAATACGTGCCTTTTCAAACAAGTTAATCGTAGCTTGCGGCATATCGGGCCGTTTGGCTACCAGGTCATTAAAGACGTCTTCTACTGCAGCAAGAGTATCAGCCGAAGCAATGCGCCTATACCACAAGACACGCTCATCTGCATCAGGCACATAATCTTCGGGAAGATAGGTATGACCCGGAACATTGACGGTAATATCTGAAAGCGCTGGCGGTAAAGCTTCCAGAGCCTTCAGATCACCTTCGCGCGTAGCATTAACTGCCTGTGCCAACATTTGGGCAAACAGATCAAAACCAACCGCAGAGATGTTTCCTGACTGTTCAGCGCCAAGCATGCTTCCCGCACCACGAATTTCCAGATCGCGCATAGCAATTCGCATACCGCTTCCTAAATCTTGGAATTCGGAAAGCGCCGTCAAACGTGCTTGTGCCTCTTCGGTGAGCGGCACATTGTCGGGGAACATAAAGTAGGCATATGCCTGTGTTGAGGAGCGCCCGACACGACCTTTCAGCTGATAGAGCTGCGCCAACCCCAAACGCTGCGAGTCTTCGATAATAAGCGTGTTGGTATGAGGATTATCAATGCCACTTTCAATAATTGTTGTAGCTACCAACACATCCAGATTACCTGCAGCAAATTCTTCCATAACGCGCTCAAGTTCCTCTTTGGTCATTTGTCCATGAGCAACCCCCACGCGCGCCTCTTCGGCAGCTGCCACCACACGCGATACCGCATCATCAATTGAGCGCACGCGATTTGAAACATAATAAACCTGGCCTTCGCGCGCAAGCTCTCGCCTAATAGCCGCACTCACCAGATCAGGATCCCATTCGCCCACGTGCACTTCCACCGGACGACGCTCGTCAGGAGGAGTCAAAATGAGACTCATATCTCGCACGCCCGACAAGCTCATCTGCATAGTTCTCGGAATAGGAGTTGCAGATAACGTAAGCACGTCAATAGATTCGCGAAGGTGTTTTAATTGCTCTTTATGACCAACCCCGAAGCGCTGCTCTTCATCAATAATGACCAAGCCCAAATCATGAGGATTCACATCACGACTCAACAGGCGATGTGTGCCTACTAAAACATCCACCTCGCCTTCTTGAAAACCGCGAAGTGCTGCTGCTTGCTGAGCTGCACTGCGAAAACGCGAAAGCACCTCCACGCGCACGCCAAAGGGATCAAAACGATCTTTGAACGAAGTATAGTGTTGCTGTGCGAGAATTGTTGTTGGGCAAAGCACCATGACTTGCTTGTGGTCTTGCACCGCTTTAAATGCAGCACGAAGCGCAACTTCGGTCTTTCCAAAACCAACATCACCACAAATAAGCCTGTCCATCGGTTTAGCCGATTGCATATCAGCTTTCACATCTGCAATAGCAGCCAGCTGATCAGGTGTTTCCATATAAGGGAACGATTCTTCCATCTCACGCTGCTCAACGGTATCAGGACCAAAACGATATCCTTGGACTGTGGCGCGCCGTGCATACACATCCACCAGATCAAATGCAAGTTTTTTGGTTGCAGCGCGCGCTTTGCGCAGAGCACGCGACCAATCTGCCGTGTTCAAGCGCGTCAAACGCGGGCTTGCACCTTCCGGACCCACATAGCGCGTAACGCGATCAAGCTGCTCTACAGGCACATAAAGCTTATCCCCTTCAGCATATTCCAAGAGCAGATAATCTCGCGCCGTTCCATCAACCTCTTGACGAACCAACTCTTTGAAATGAGCCACACCATGCATAGCATGCACGACGTAGTCACCAGGCTTAAAGGGAAAGGTGATCTCAGTAATATCAATGCTTCTATTTTGTCGAGCACTTGAAGCGCCTTGCGTATCATTCATACTGATAATGGCCAGCTTTGCTTTGGGAATAATCATGCCAAGCGGCACATCCACATCAACAACATTGACCACACCACGACGCAGCTTGCGCTTTTCTGCACCAGGCGTTTGTGGCGTTGTGTTTTCTAACACGTCTAAGACTTCGTGTATAGGAAGCCCCTCATCAACAAATGCCAACTTCATATCTTGTCGTGCACGGAAATGGCTTGCACTAAAAACAACGACGTAGTCTGCCTCACACAAAGACCTCAAGCGCCCAAACAGCTTGTCAGGGTGGCCTGCAACATCAACACGTTTAACAGGCAAATCGTCATCAACTGCACTTCCCACTTGCATAATGGAGACATAGGTTGCGCGCTGTCCTTCGCCAAAACTCACATGCGTTGCATCAGCAAAAAGACCCTCAATTCCAATACCAGAACCTTTTGCACGGCTTACGATGTCGTCATACACATGCGTCATGTCATCAAAAAGCGAACGAGGCTCAATCATGCTTACCAGTGCGCCTTCGCACAGATAATCACCCAAGGTCACCGTCTGCTCATAAAGCAGCGTCAACAGCATGTCCGAACCATCAAAACGCAAACCACCATCAAGCTTCTCAAGCACATCTCGCAGCGTCTGGTTTGTGCGCGCCCGTGCCTCAAGCTGCTTTCTGGCGCGCGCAAGTGTTTGAGGGGTAGCCGCATATTCAATAACGGGATATATCTCAATCTGATCTAAATTAGAGATTGTTTGCCCTGTTGAAGGAACAATACGGCGGATTTCATCCAGCTCATCACCGAAGAAATCAAGCCGTACCGGATAGACAGTGTTACCAGGAAATACATCAATAGTACCTCCGCGCACCGCAAATGTACCCGGCCCTTCAAGCTCTCCGGTGTTTTGATATCCGCGCGCCTCAAGCGCGTAAGCCACATCCTCAAAAGATGCAGGATATCCATACGCTAAGGCGTTTTCAGCATTGGCTGCTGCCGCATCTTCAAGTTCAGTACCTGCAGTAAAAACAAGTGGAGCAGAAACGCGCGCCTCAACAGGAGCAAGTTGGCGAACCAACGCACGCGCACTGGCTACAACCACCACTTCCTTTCCGCTTGCAAGCGCATGAGCCGCCTCCATGCGGCGCGCAACCACCGATGGCTGTGCCGCTTTAGGGATGAAGGGATAGTCCGTGCGCTCAGGAAAGCGCAACACGCGCTCTTCACCAAGATAAGCCGCTACGCTACGCGCAAAAGATACGGCGCTTTCTTCGCCCGCAAGCACTACAAGCGTCGTCTGAGGTTTATGAGCAAAGCGCGCTGCTACCAAAAAAGGACGCGCACTGGATGCAACCCCAAGCGTGCCATCTTCGCCGCTATCAAGTTTTTTCCAAAAAGTTTCAAGACATTCTGACTTTTCCAACACAAATGTCAGCGAATCTATGAGCATGCGCGACCTTTCTTTATTGCCTTGTGCGAAATGCTTTGCGCGCCTTCTTAAAAAGTAGTCACAAAGCTTGTGAATAAACCTTTCGCGATCAGCAAGTTTACCACGTCAGAGCACACTTGTTTGAGCCATGTAATGCATTATCATAAGCGTATTACCAAATCGTAGGAGGATGTATGCCACGCGAAACCCTAACTGCAAAGCGAGAACGTGCTGCCGTAATTGAACAGCGCATGTTTGACTATTATGGTGAAGGTGCGTGCTCTCTTGATTACACCTCCCCCTTTACCCTTACCGTTGCTGTTGTATTGTCGGCACAGTGCACTGATGCAGCCGTAAATAAGATCACCCCTCATCTTTTTGCACGATTCGCAGACCCTGCCGCACTTGCAAGCGCTTCTCTTAATGAAGTTGAGGAAATCATCCATCCCCTTGGTTTTTATCGCTCAAAAGCCAAAAACCTTGTGGCACTTGCTCAAACGCTCTGTTCAGAGTTTAGCGGCGAAGTACCCGCAGACGTTGACGAACTCCAGAAACTTCCCGGTGTGGGCCGCAAAACTGCTAACTGTGTTATGTGCGAAGCATTTCGCGATCCTCAAGGCATTGCGGTGGATACCCATGTGTTTCGCATAGCACATCGCCTTGGTTTCGCTACGCGCAATGATGACACCCCCGCAAAAACAGAAGCGAAGCTTCTCAAACTCTATCCCAAGTCAGATTGGCTGTTTATCAACCATCAATGGGTGCATTTTGGGCGCGAATTCTGTTGCGCGCGCAATCCCCACTGCGCAGATTGCTTTATTGGGGATCTCTGTCCAAGTCGTGGTACGTGGTAAAGGAGCTACACATATGAATTATCGCGTTTTAGGAACAACCAATCTTTCAGTCAGCGAAATTGGCTTTGGTGGCGAATGGATTGGCAAAATGTCAGATGATGCAATTCGCGAAATGATGATTTATGCGTCTGAAAGAGGAGTCAACCTTGTTGATTGTTGGATGAGCGATCCTGCAATACGCGATGCGCTTGGTCGTGGTTTGGCGGGCATGCGCGATAAATGGATCATCCAAGGTCATGTTGGCTCAACTTGGCAAAACGGCCAATATGTTCGCACGCGTGATTTAGATAAAGTGCGTCCAGCATTTGAAGATCTCCTCTGCCGCCTCAATACCGACTATATTGATTTAGGTATGATTCACTACGTAGACGAAATGAAAGATTTCAATGCTATCGTAGAGGGTACTTTTATGGACTACATGCGCACGCTCAAGGAAACGCACGTAATTAAGCACATTGGTCTTTCAACGCACGATGTAGAAGTGGCAAAGCACGCATGCCTGCATCCTGAGATTGAAATGATCATGTTTAGTCTCAACCCTGCTTTTGATTTAGCTCCAGCTCAAACAACACTCGACGAGCTTTATGCGAGTTCTCGAATAGAGGGTTGCAACAACATTGATCCTGATCGCGCTCGCCTCTATGCGCTTGCTGAGCACACCAAAACTGCCATTACGGTCATGAAAGCTTATGCAGGAGGTCGCCTCCTAGACGCACAAGCTTCACCCTTTGGTGTTGCCCTCACTCCAACACAGTGCCTCCACTACGCACTTACGCGTCCTGCAGTGGCAAGCGTTCTTGTTGGAGCCGAGAGCACCGACCAGATTGCTCAAGCCATTGATTATATGAGCGCCACCTCCGAAGAACGTGATTATGCTTCTGTTTTAGCACAAGCTCCAAGCCATGCCTTTGCTGGTCAGTGCACCTATTGCGGACACTGTGCCCCATGCAGCGTCAAGATTAATATTGCACTCGTCAATAAACTTTACGATCTAGCATCGCTTCGCCCTGACGAAAACACAGGCGCACAAACGCATTACACTGAGCTTGAACACAAAGCATCAGCTTGCACCCACTGTCAAGCATGCGAGCCTCGTTGTCCGTTTGGAGTACCTATCGCTCAGAGGATGGATAAAGCAGCCGCTTTCTTTGGGTGCTAGCTCTCTTTGTCACAAGCTGTACCTAATCTGGAATACACCTTGTGGCATAACACAGCACCGAAAGAAGGCAACCTATGCAAATTCACGATATCAGTGCCTACCAGACATCGGCAGAGCATTTCTTTGAGCGACTCCAAGCATGGAAGACAGATCTTGTTCTTGATGTGCGTTTACACAACACCAACCAACTGGCTGGTTTCACCAAAGAACAAGATTTGGATTATTTTGTTCGCGAAATTGAAGATGCAACCTATGTACACGATCCGGAGTTCTCTCCTACCGCAAATGATCTGAGTGCGTACCTTCATAAGACCATGAGTTGGCAAGATTACGCCGCTGCATACAAAAGAGATTTACAAGAGCGAAATGCCGTAGCTGACTTTTTTAAGAAATACGGCTCTTATAACTCAGTTGCAATTGTGGGCACAGCAACTGATAAGCGTCGAAGTCATGCAGAAGTGCTCGTTGAAGTTCTTACTGAAGCGCTTCCTAATTTCTCTTCGTAAGCGGATAACCTAAACGTGCTAACTCTCCGGCAACTGTGTCCACCAAAAGCGGCAATGACGCCTCAACAGCAGGTGTAAGACCAATTGCTAGTTCCGAAGGCGAGGGATTCTCTACTTGCATGCCAAGACAGAGTCCCTGCGCCTCATAACCAAGCAAGAATGCCGCATCAAACAAATCTACAAGCTTCAGATCATGAAGAGATGCCGTAGCTCCACTATGGCGCGCCATAGCATCAGGTTCAAAACGAAAAACGGTTCCCGGAGCTGCGTCGGTTCCGTCAACCGCATCAACCGTAATGATGACGTCATAGTCTCGCACAGCATCAAGTAAATCCATGCTCAAGCATCCCAGGTCATACACATCAACGTTTTCTGGAAAGTCGTAGGAATCAACCAGGGCGTCATATACTGCAGGACCAAGTCCGTCATCTAACATGAGCTTATTGCCAACACAAAACACTGCTATGCGTTTGCTCATTTTTTACTCTCCGATATTCAGATTAGAGACCAGCACGTAAGAAAAGATTGTAATACGTGGCTGACGCAATCATGATAAGACCCACTACAACACTTACTACAGCCCATACCTTTTGACGACGAAGATACGTGGGTTTATCCAATCCTTGAGCTGCTGCTCTATGCGCAGCCAAAGGCTGGCCAATAAGCGAAAAGGCAATAGTGCCCAGCAAAAGTGAAATAAACACCACTAACGCAATGGCAATAGAAAAGAAAGTGCGCTCCGTATAGGCAGCAAAAAAGAGGTTGTCTGCAACCAACCAAAGCGGATAGAACAGCAGTGATACCCAAAACCCATGTGCAGCTCCCCACACCGGCGGCAAAAACAAAGCGCCAATATTGATGCGCGGAATGCCCTCAAGAAATGCCTCTTCTTGCGCAATTTGTTCATCGGTCAATTCAACCATGCTTATCCCCCTACTAAATGACCCTAGCACATGCTAGGGTCATTTAAGTTTACGTGCGTAAGGTGTTGTATTGTAACACCTAAGCTCTTAGGAGCTAGTTATCAATCTTTTCCACGCGGTCAACATGCGGCTTCGGATCTTTACCAACAATGTCGTGGCTGACCGGGTCATATACCAGTCCACCATGTTCTTTGTGGAAGAACATCAAAAGTGTTGGAGAGATACCCTCAACGTTTGCCAGATACATGTGGATCAACATGAAGATGATGAAAATGTACATCATGAAGTAGTGGATGATGCGCATTGACATCAAGCCACCCACCAAGTTGGTGGTAGCCTCAAACGGTGCAAGTGTCATGGTCGGAACCCACAAGCACAGACCCGTCCAGAACATGACGACAATCAAAAACGGAATCAAGATGTAGCTGATCTTTTGCGGAACGCCCAGCTTAGCTCCAAGCGGGTGATCTTTCTTAAGGAACAGGTAGTACTTGATCCATGCGCCAGCCTGATGACGATTGTCTTTTTGCGGCAGCCACGTCTTGATGTCGGTAACCTTCTCACGCGTGCCACCAGTCGGTGCTGATTTAACAAAGAATGCCATAATCACGCGAATGAGGCAGTTGATGAACAAAATAAAACCGAAGAAGACATGAGCGCCACGAGCAATGCCCATAAAGCCCGGCCAGAACGGGAAATGAATGCAAAAACCGGTAACGATCAAGATAACCATAGCAACCAGGTTAATCCAGTGCGTTACAACAAATGGCATGGGATGTGCCTCACGATAGTGTGCCAAATGTGCCATTTATTTCACCCCCCAAGGGCCAGTTACCGTCTCAAAGCTCTTGCCTGTTGCCGGCTCAGTAATATGTACTGCGCAAGCGGTGCAGGGGTCAAAGCTGTGTACTGTACGAAGTGCATTGATTGGCTTTTCAATGTCGCCAACCGGCACGCCAATAAGACCTTGCTCCATAGGACCATGTACACCATCAGCGTTAAGCGGAGCCAGGTTCCACGTAGACGGAATAATGATCTGATAGCCCGTGATCTTGCCATCTTTGATCTCTTCGCTGTGATAGAGAGCGCCACGCGGAGCCTCCCACAGACCCGTACCAGAACCGGTAATACCTTGTGGCTCACGGAAGTATTCACTATCTCCGCTCTTAACAGCTTCGATAAGCTCATCAACCCATTGCTGCATAAGATTTGCAATGTATACCGTCTCAATCTGACGAACAGCGGTACGGCCAAGCGTTGACTGAATCGGTGCAATCTGACCAGGGATGCCCAATGCTTTAAGCATGTCATCAACCATATCGACAATCTCAGGAACGTTGCGCTTGTAAGCAGCAAGTACACGAGAAAGTCCGCCAGCCTCATACGGTTTGCCGTCGTAAGCAGGGCACTTTACCCAGGTATAACGATCGTTGACGTCATATGACGTAAAGTCAGGATCGGTTACGAAGTACGGTGAATTATAGGTGTCATCACCCTTGTACCACGAGTGACCCATGTACTCAGTAATGAGGTGCTCATCAACGTCAGACACGTTGAGGTTCTCATCCAAAACAGCCATCGGCAGGTAACGATCAGCATATTCCATGCTCGGACGCTCAAATACACCCCAAGCAATATAACGACCGCAACCCTTACCAAACTCAAGTGCCTCCGGATAGTACTGAGCCAAAGCCAACGTGTCCGGAATAACCGTCGTGGTAACCCAAGCATGCAGCTCATCAACGAGCGCCTTGAGATCATCCAGCTTTTGCTCAGTGGGAACAAATGCCGTGCCGCCCGGGATAAGGGTCATAATATGAGGCATCTTGCCGCCCAACAGACCAGAGATCTGGGAAGCCTTCGCCTGCATCTGCAATGCCTCAAGATAGTGAGCCGTGCAGATAAGATCAAGCTCTGGAGGAAACTTAAATGCCGTTCCATCCTCAGCATCAAACCAATTGCCTGAGAAAATAGAGAGCTGGCCGTTGTCAGCAAAGTTCTTCAGGCGGTCTTTAAGCTGAGCAAAGTCAGAGTTTGCTGAAGTGCCAGCAGCCTCTGCCAAAGCGTAGGTGTCAGCAATGTCTGCCGTCAAAGCATTGAGCGGATTGACGTAGTCAAGTGCTGCCAAGTTGTAGAGCCACAGGATGTGGCTGTGCAAAAACTGTGCACCCTCAAGCAGGTTACGAATAATACGTGCGTTATTCGAAATGGTAATGCCGTAGGCGCGCTCAGTTGCAATAGATGAAGCATGTGCATGAGAGATCGGGCAAACGCCGCAGATGCGTTGTACGATTTGCGCAGCATCTTCAGGAGTACGATCTTGAACAACGAGCTCCATACCGCGGAAGCATCCACCTGATACCCATGCATCAGATACCTTGCCGTTGGTGACTTCCATCTCAACGCGCAAGTGACCTTCAATACGAGTAATCGGATCAATTACAGAACGTGTCATGCAGCTTACCTCCCCTCATATTTGTCTTCGGCGCTGTCGTACGGATGACCTGCGCTCTCTTCGTATGCTTTTTCAATCTCAGCTTCGCTCAGATCATATTTACCGATGGACTTGTCAGGGTGTTTCTTATCCCAAGCGCGTACCTTCTCAAAGTCAGCGCCACCATCCATGCGGCCAGTAAGCTTCATACCAAAGCCATGAACAACCAAAGCAGCTGCAACCAAACCGGTCAAAGTCAGTGCAATGGTGCCCGGCTGTATAACCCAGTCGCCAATACGCAGGTCACGATGACGCTTGTAGAACGGCGTGTTTACTTCAACCCAGTTTTGTCCCGGGTTCATCGGGTTAGCTTCGCAGCAGCCAATGCAAGGAGAGCCAGCCTGAACACACCAGCTACGACGATTGTTCCACATGGTCACGCCGCAGATTGACTTAGTCTGAGGTCCACGACAACCCATCGGATACAAGCAGTAACCAAGCGCTTCTTCTTTAGAGCCGAATTGATAAACGAATTCGCCATTCTCAAAGTGACCGCGACGCTCGCAGTTGTCATGAATAGTCTGACCAAAGATGTCATTAGGCATATTCATGGAGTTCAAGCGATCAAGCAGTAACGTCATATCCTTCATGATGACAACGTTGACCAAAACGCTCATAAGCCACTCAGGATTTGCGGGGCAACCAGGAATGTTCACAACGGGAACTTCTACGCCCTGTTCCTGGAGGTATTGCTGCACGCCCAAAGCATTAGATGCATTTGGATGAGCAGCACACCATCCGCCGTTAACTGCGCAAGAGCCAAGTGCAACAACCGCATTGGCATTAACCGCAGCCTGAACCAGCGTCTCGGTACCAACCTCTTCAGCAGCGCGCAATGCATTGCCATCCCAACCCTTCAGCACAGCGCCTTCGTAAATCAGTACGTAGTCGCCTGCTTCAATGGTCTGAGCTTTCGCTTCTTCTACAGAATGACCAGCAGCTGCAGAAAGCGTTTCGGAATAGTTGAGGGAGATCATCTCCAATACAACCGTTCCAGCGTCCGGCGTTTCCATTTGTGCAAAGGATTCAGTACAACCTGTGCACGATGCACCCTCAATCCAAATGACCGGGTACAAATTTCCCTTGGTAGCGCCGATAACCGACTGCTCAAGGGCGTGGGCAACCTTCGGGATTGCAACCTCAGACAAACCAGCTGCAACCGCGACGGCTCCGCAGAGCTTCATGAAATCTCGACGTGATACTCCACGAGCATCAAGCAGATCATAAAACTCACTACGGCAAGCCTCATTTCCCATGCGCACACCTCCTTTAGGTGCTCCTCGTCTACACATACTTTTGCTATTCTCCACAACCTTTTAATCTGCGTAATGTACGCATTTGCGAACGCGATGTTTAACCTACAAACGGCGATAAAATGTTACACAACCCATAAGGCGTAACATGTTTATATGCACAATTATCAATCAAACAGCTGATTTTGATGCATTGCAAATACTCATTAGAATTCTTTTATGCATTGACTTCACCCAAAAATGCAAAGCCTTACGCAAGTCAACCCGCTCCGTTCTACGTAAATCACCATCACGACAAGATTAAATAAGGCTATGATGACAACTGATCAAGTTATATCGCACTTACTGCAAAGGAATAGGCACAATGACCACTTCGTCAACTTTTGCTTACTTAGGACCTCAAGGCACCTATACTCATGAGGCTGCACTTGCGTTCGCAACGCGCATGGGCATTGAAAACCCCGACCTTTTAGAGTGCTCCTCGTTTGACGAAGTTTTTGAGTGCGTTGACCGTGGTAAATGCGAGTTTGGCGTAGTTGGCAAAGAGAACGCTTTAGAAGGACCAGTAACCGCCACACTTGATAATTTCGCACTGAAAAGTACCGCCACTATTCTTGGCGAAGAAGTGGTAGACATACACCACTGCCTCATAATGCATCCCGAAGCGCGTATTGAAGATATCACGTGCGTTGCGTCGCATGCGCAAGGCATAGCACAGTGCAGGCGCTTTATTAACGAACAGCTTCCGGGTCGCTCAACCATCATTACTTCATCAACAGCTGATAGCGTGCTTAAAGTAATGAAGGACAAGTCAATTGCCAGCATTGCCAACGCTTTTGCTGCGCAACGCTATGGTGCAAAGGTATACACCAGCGAAATTGAAGATCATTTCGGCAACCAGACCGTCTTTGACCTCATTGGCAGACAAGGTCATCCGCAAGTCTTTACCGGGGATCATTACAAGACAAGTATTGCGCTGTTTATGCAACAAGACCGAGCAGGTACCCTCAATATGATCTTGTCTGAGCTTGCCTACGCAAACATCAATATGACGCTCATTCAGTCACGCCCTACCAAGCAAGCGCTTGGAGACTACATGTTCTTTATCGAATTTGAAGGAAACGTCAACGAGCCCCATATCCAAACGGCACTCAACTGTTTGCGCTTGAAGCTTCGCGAAGTAAAGATCCTTGGCAGCTATCCTATGTAGCCCAAATGCTCAAGCAAAATCTTGAGTCCAATAAGAATTAAAACCACGCCACCTACGATGCTGGCAACCTTTTCATAGCGGCTTCCCACGGTATGACCAATTACCACGCCTAACACCGAAAGGACAAAGGTAGTCACACCAATGAGGGTGACTGCAGGAATAATAGAAACTTGCAAGAAGGCGAAAGTGATACCAACTGCAAGCGCATCAATAGAGGTAGCAATAGCAAGCATGACAAGCTCGCGATAATTTATTGTTTGGTCTACAGGACACGATAACTCTTCACCGTCCTCATGAAAGGCATCAAAGAGCATCTTTGCGCCAATAAATGCCAGCAAGAAAAAGGCAATCCAGTGATCAATGGGCGTGATAAAGCTTTCAAATTGCTTGCCTAAAAACCATCCGAGCAGCGGCATAACAGCCTGAAATACACCGAAAAACAAGCCGATTATTACCGCTTGGCGCATGTTGAGTCGTTTCATGCATAAACCTTTGCAGATTGACACCGCAAAAGCATCCATAGAAAGCCCAATTGCAATAAGAAATAATTCTACAAAACCCATCTTTACTCTTAACGCCGTACGCCTTCGTTATACGCTACGCCATAAAGGTATTACCTTCGCGAGCAAAAAAACCTTCATTCACAAGATCATTGAGAATACCTTCAACCTCGGATTGCATAAGTGCATCTCGACCATGCTGTTTCTCAAATGTTGCAAGCTTGAGCACAAGGTGTTCAAGATCAATTCCCGGTTCAGCCAGCACTTCGCGTACTAAGAAAGCACGCTTTTGGCGTCGTGAACCCTCAAAGGTTGACTGCTTGGTGTAATGAGCACTTCTGCGCGACGCATTACCACTTGTAGCTTTAAGATGCGCACCGTAATCAAGAAGCGCGTAATACCATGAACGCGGATCATCAGTTGGGCACGTTTGCTCAATGTAGGGAATAAGTTGCTTATCAGAAACTCCCTCTTCATGGGGAAATAGCTCATGGAGAAAGACGCATCGTACATTCGTCTCTAAATATACGCTAGGAAGATTGTAGGCAAATGAACGTACGCCAGCAGCCGTTGCCGGACCAATTCCTGGAAGAGCCAGAAGCTCATCATGGTCTTTTGGCAAAACCCCGCCATATTCTTGCGAACAAATCTCAGCACAGCGCTTAAGTGCAAGGGCGCGACGGTTATAACCTAATCCCTGCCATTGTTCTAAAACGGTTGCCTGATCTGCAGCAGCAAGTGCATCAAGCGTGGGAAAGAGCATCAAAAAGCGTTCCCACTTACCAAGCACGCGGCTTACCTGGGTTTGTTGCAGCATAACCTCAGAAACCAACACTGCATAAGGGTCATCAATATAGCGCCAAGGTAATACGCGCTGATACTTTTGACCCTCGGCCTTAACTTTATCTACGAATGCGTCTAAGCGCACTCCGTCTCTCTTTCAAAACTAGGCTTTTCGCTCAAAAAACCCGCGCAAGCCTGCTCAAAGGTGATGGTGTTTGCATCAGCATCCTTTGCAGACTCACTGCTCCTAACAGAAAGCGCTTGCTGGACAACAGGATTTTGACCGCCCATTTCAATGATATCTTTGAGACTAATTGAGGCGAAATAAGCATTAAGCAGCTGATCAGCACCCCGCCATAAGCTGTTATAGACGCATGAGTCACAATTCTCACAGTATGTTGAATTATGGACGCAGGTAGATACCGAAACCGGTCCCTGAATTACCTCAAGAACATCTTTAACCGAAACATGAGCAGGATCGCAGTTTAAAGCAAGACCGCCGCGAGCACCTCTCACGGTCTTGATAAGACCACCTTTGACCAAATCATGCTGGATACTTCGTGCGAATGCATAAGGAATACCTTCGCGCTCTGAAATGTCAGAAACCGAGACATATTCTTTTCCGCACTGGCACGCAACACGCAAAATGCGAAACGCATAATCGCATCGACGAGTAACGTCCATCCTTTATTCTCCCTCTCCATCTAAGATGTCTTCCAGGTGTTCCAGCGAAGCGCTGAAGTCTTTCAGTACAGCATCCTCTAAAGCTTTGTATTCATCTGAATCAAGTGGCTGACATGCAGCCAGTTTATCAAACAAATTATCCCTGGTGACTGGGATATACGAACGTGACACCAAAGAGGCCTTATATGCCTCCTCAAGTGCATCTCGTGCTGCCATATACAAATCAAAACGCGCCAAATTCGCCGAATACCGCACCAGATCATCTTCGTTGATACCGCGCATTGAAGGATGGTCACATGCAAGTTCGTGCCAGATTTGGCGACGCTCTTCATCGGTAGGTGAAGAAATATCCACAATGGTAAGTGGCTCAAGAAGCGTATAGAAGAATGGATCAATCTCAGTAGTTTGCGCCGCGGAAGCAAACACATACACTTCAGGATTATCTACAGCAGCTCGAATCAAGGCTACCGCTTCACGTGCCCCCCGATTTAAGCTTGCGAGCATAAGCCCATTGAGTTCTTCGGGATTCAGATCAGTTGAAGGCGCAACCCACTCGTCTAAATCTTCAAGAACAAGAATGCCCGGACCGTCAAATGACATACGACTAGGCACAAACTTCGCTTGAGTATCCGCTTGAGCCATCACACAAAGTACAGGATGACCTTGGATGTTCTCTTCCATGCGCATGCGCACAGCCGGAAGCCCAAGCTCCCCCACAGTAGCCATCACAAAACGATCTGCATCTTCACGCACGCTTGAGCGAAAAAGCATAGAGTCAAGGGCTGGCGCGCTATCCACCCCGTGACGAGCGTTGAGCAGGGTTACAAGATCCTGATAAGACTCATCGTTTTTCATACCAACGCCAAGATCGCGCATTAATTCAACGACGCGATCATAGCCTACAAGATCCTTATAAGTAAGGTGCTCAGGATAAATACCTTCTTGCGTTTTTGAGGCAGCTTGCTTTGCTGTCCCAAAAGAAGGGGTTGCAACAGACTCTGTCTTAGCAGTTTCAGCTTGCGCATCGGATTGCGCGTTCTCGTTTAAACCCTCAACAGGATTTGCCCCAGCTGACACATCAGGCATCTTTCCCATGGTGTTTTTGAGCTTAGGGAATCCTGGTGACATAAACGATGGTGGTACTTGGTCAATCTTCACAATGCGAGCATCACCAAACTCAAGAAGATCCTTTGAGATCATATCGGTCATATCTTCAAGTTCTTCACGAGACAGACCAAACTCTTCCAACTTATCAAGTGCAAGCTCTTGAAGTTGGTGGGTGCATTGAGACATTTCTTCGCTACTAAGATAAGGTGCAAGTCGTTCAAAGATATACTCAGCCATCGAACGCTCTTTGAGCTCACATGCCAACTCCCACGCATGACGTAGACCCAAAAGCGCAGCATCCGGAATCACTGATCCAGATTCTTTTCGGGCGCGCTCAAACGCGGTGAGGTATAGATGCATACTCAGCTGCAAATCTCCTGTGGCAAGCGCGGCTTGTGCACGTGTTAGATATTCAGCATAAGAAACGTCCCGCTCATTATTGTGGCTGGGAGAATTATTTGCGTTGTTTTCTAGCATGACCCAACCTCCTTAATGATGTTGAGACGAATATGTACAAGTTATATAAAGGAATATGCTACTAGTTCTACACACAATTATTCGTTATTCTACCTGACTCGGTAGAATTTCGCACCTATTGTGTAGCAATTTCTAGGAGATTATCAGGCTATTTAGTTCATCAGCGCAGTAATTTCTTCTGAATAATGAAGCATTGCGAGCACACGTTCACCAATCCAAAACTGGCCAACCAAGCCGGCGAGCTGTACGTGTTAAAGGCCTATCCGGATCAACAGCATATGCTTGCTTTGCAGCACTAAGAATAGTTCTATCTGAGTGATGATCGCCGTAAGCTGCCACCAATTCCCATGCACCAGGGCCAAAAGTTTCATCGGCAAATTCTTGAACTGCAACCAGCTTTTGTGCTCCCTCAATAGGCTTACCATCAACTTGACGCGTATAAGTGCCATCGGGCGCAATTTTCATGCGCGTAGAAACTTGCATAGTAAAAGGATGATGCTCCATTGCACGCAGAATAATTGGTTCAAACGAAGCCGACACAACCATAACCACGTCTCCCGCAGCTTGATGCTTGCGCATAGCATCATCTGCTTGCGCACGAAAGCGCTTCGCAATATGGTTGTCATAAAAGTCAGCAAGAAACTGGTTAACCTCAGCAACCGGCTTCCCTTCAAAAGCTGAAAACACCAGGCCGCGAACCCAGCTTTCATTTTGCGGAAGGCGCAGCTTATAAGCCGCACCCCACATCAAAATACGAAACGCATCACGCTTTTTCAGCATGTCGTGTTTCAGTAAATATCGAACAAGCATTACAGGCGAGTTGCCTTCAATGCTTGTGCCGTCAAAGTCAAATACCGCAAGACGCACAGGAGTCTGTGCTTCCGTTGTCTCGCGTAAAGTATTGTGCGTTTCTTCGCCAGTAAGAGGCATGAGTATCCTATCGAATCAGGGACGCTTACTCAGGCGTAAGTTCAAGGATTATACCACAGCTCACACCAGTAATAAGTCCCTACCCTTATCGCGTAAAAGACGCTTCTTTTTCATCCTCATCAACCTCGCGCGCGCCCTCTTCAAACTGAGCGTTATAGAGTTGCGCATAAAACCCATCTGCCGCCAAGAGTTCTTCATGGGTTCCTTGCTCAACAATATCACCATGCTGCATTACTAAAATGAGGTGCGCCGATTTGATTGTTGAGAGACGATGCGCAATAACAAATGACGTACGACCCTCCATAAGGTTGTCCATTGCTTTTTGGATACGCTCTTCAGTGCGCGTATCAACTGATGAAGTTGCTTCATCCAAAATAAGCATGCGTCGGTTCGCCAGAATTGCGCGCGCAATCGTAATAAGTTGTCGCTGACCTTGACTAATATTGCTTGCATCTTCGTTAATAAGCGTGTCGTATCCCTCTGGCAGCATACAAATAAAGCGGTGCGCATACGCAGCTTTTGCTGCTTCTTCAACTTCAGCATCTGTTGCGTCAAGCTTGCCATAGCGAATGTTTTCGCGAATAGTACCACTGAACAACCATGTATCTTGAAGTACCATGCCGAACATGGAACGTAAGTCATTTCTATCGAATTCACGAATATCAACGCCACCTAGCTTGATGGCACCAGCGTCAACATCGTAAAAACGCATGAGCAGCTTCACAATGGTGGTCTTGCCTGCCCCAGTCGGTCCAACCAACGCCACCGTCTGACCTTCTTTTACATGAGCGGAGAAATCCTTGATGACAGGTTTGTCTGGCTCATAACCAAAGCGCACGTGATCAAAATCAATAACCGAATCAACACACGCAGTCTTTGCGTGCACGTTATCAGGTTTTTCCTCTGGAGCATCCAAAAAAGCAAAGATGCGCTCAGCTGCCGCCGCCATCTGCTGCAAGACGTTTGAAACTTGGGTAAGCTGAGTGATAGGCTGCGTAAAATTCTTTACGTATTGAATAAACGCCTGAATATCGCCGACCGTAATAACGCCTTGGATGGCGAAAAAACTGCCCAAAACAGCAACAACCACATAACCAAGATTGCCAACAAAGTTCATGATTGGTTGCATTAAGCCGCTGATAAATTGCGATTTCCATGCTGATGTTCGCAGCTTTTCATTGACGTCGTGAAAATGCTTTACCGTACCATCTTCTTGGTTGAACGCCTTAACAATGGCATGCCCAGAAAAAGTTTCTTCAACAATGCCATTGATGGCACCGAGCGTGTTTTGTTGAGCCACAAAATACTTTTGCGAATGCTTCACAATCACCATAACCAACATCGCTGAAAGCGGCAGAATGATGAGCGTTACCAACGTCATGACCCAATTAATAGAAAACATCATTGCCAGTACACCAATGATAGTAACTGTAGAGGTAACCAGTTGGGTCACACCCTGATTGAGGCTTTGCCCCAACGTATCAACATCATTGGTAATGCGCGAGAGCGTGTCGCCGGTGGATGTGCGTTCAAAATAGCCCATAGGAAGACGGTCAATCTTGTCAATGATATCTTTGCGAAGCTGGTAGCAACTCTTCTGCGAGATGGAAGTCATAACCCACCCTTGTATAAAGCTGCATACAGATGAAAACGCATACAATGCCAACGTTATAAGCAAGATGGTTCCGATGGCGGCAAAATTGATGTCTCCCGTGCCTTCAATTTTTGCAACTGCACCATTAAAAAGTTCTGTGGTTGCAAGCGACAACACACGAGGCCCAACAATGTTGAAAATGGTGGATGCAATGGCAAAAACCAGCATGATCACCAGTGCACCCTTAAACCGACCCATAAACTTGATCAACTTACGCATTGTTCCTTTGAAGTCTTTCGCCTTCTCCCCGGGCGCCATATGCCCGCGAGGACCATGAGGTCTTGGCAGAGGAGTTTTTGTTGGTGTTTCACTCATTTACATCTCACCTCCAAACAACTCCGCTTCACTGAGCTGAGATTGCGCAATTTCACGATACTCGTCGCACGTTTCAAGCAGCTGCCGATGCGTGCCCTGCCCCACAATGCGACCATCATCAAGCACGATAATCTTGTGAGCACTCATAATTGTTGCAACACGCTGCGCCACTACAATCTTAGTAGCGCTACCCAAATTCGTATTGAGTTCATGACGAAGCGCAGCATCCGTCTTGTAATCAAGTGCCGAGAAGCAATCGTCGAATAGATAGATACTCGCAGGCGTAGCAAGAGCGCGCGCAATGGAGAGACGTTGTCTTTGACCGCCTGAAACATTGGTGCCACCTTGAGATATCTCAGCGTCAATGCCAGCTTCTTTGGCAGACACAAACTCTTGAGCTTGCGCCCAGTCAAGCGCGGTGTTGATTTGCGAAGCATCCAGGTTTTCATCGCGATACGCTACATTTGTTGCAATAGTTCCTCCGAACAAAAATGCTTTTTGCGGGACATATCCAATATGATTGCGAAGTGTTGCCTGGGATATCTCGCGCACATCAACGCCATTAAGCGTAATGGCGCCTGACGAAACATCAAAGAAGCGTTCTATCAACTTAACAATGGTGGTTTTACCTGAACCTGTTGAGCCAATAATTGCTGTAGTTTGACCCGGTTCTGCCACAAAGGACAAATCTTCAAGCACACACTCAGAGGTATCGGCATAGCGAAAGCTCACCTTATCAAAACGTACCTCTATACCTGCCTGAGAAGACGCAAGCGTACTTGCTAAAGCAGCATCAGCATTACTTGCACTTTTGGCATCCACGATAGAAGGTTCGCATGCCAATACTTCGTTAATACGACCAGCAGCAACATCAGCACGCGGCAGCATGATTGACACCATACCAATCATCAAAAAACTCATGATGATTACCATGGAATACGTGATAAAAGCAATGAGGTCGCCCGTTTGAATGACACCATTATCCACATAAAAGCTGCCTACCCAAACAATGAGCACCGAGACACCATTCATGAGCAGCATCATAGCGGGCATCATGAAAGTCATCACGCGATTAGTGAATAATTGCGTGCGCATAAGCTGAGTGTTCGCCTGATCAAAACGCGCTTGTTCAAACGTTTGTCTATCAAAGGCGCGAATCACGGGCAAACCCGTAAGAATCTCACGTGCAATTCGGTTGACCTTATCAATAAGGGTTTGCATGATTTTAAACTTCGGCATAGCCACTTTCATAAGAAGCAGCACTACGCCCATAACCGCTACCACTGCAAGAGCCACAATCCAACCCATAGCCGGATTGGTGTAGAGGATCATGAAGATGCCACCAATTGCAACTATGGGTGCAAAAAGCACCATGCGAAGAGTTATTACCACAACCATTTGAACCAGCTGCACATCATTAGTAGAACGCGTAATGAGTGATGCGGCTGAGAATTTTTGTATTTCGGTTTCTGAGAAAGACACTACCTTTTCAAAAAGTTGCTCACGTAAAAGTGCGCCAATCTTCGCCGCGGTACGCGCAGCAATAAAGCCGATGCAAATTGCAACCACCATGCCCAGCGCAGCAAGAGCCAGCATCAAAAGCCCCACACGGATAAGGTAGGACATTTGCATGTCAGAAAGATTGTATCCGAGTGATTCGTATTCACTACGCGCAGCCACAATGGCTTGCTGGTCTAACTGTGCATCATCGGTGATATTAAGGTGGTCTTTTGCCTGAGCTTCAAGATCAAAGAGATCTTGTTTGGTAGCATCGCCTTGATTGTAGCGATCAATTGCTTCGCGAAAGCTCAAATCTGGAGCCTGGGTTGTATTGTGTATGAGCACTAAGGGAAGTGCTACAAGCTTATCCAATTCAGCGCGGTGCTCTCTTCCCTGCTTGTTGAGCTCATAGGTGCCAGCATCGGTTTTGCTATACGCCGCCTTAAAGGTTGCCTCGTCCTCTTCTGGCAGCAGCGCACAAATGTCATCATAGGTAGATGCAGACATTTCATCTGTTGCTGCGTGCTCTACCCCTGCTTGTTGAATGCCAACATCAACAATTTGCGAGGTGAAATTAGGAAGTGCTAAGTCGCACATTGCCTGTACGAGCAGCAAGCAAACGATAAGGACAACGGCGCCTTTCGCGTGTTTGAGGTACTTAAAAACGCGCACGGGCGGACTCCTTTCTTCGCATGCTTTTTAGATTATTTTCTAGCGAAGTTAATACTACCGTTCAGCCGCTCATCAAATCGCCAAAAATTAGGTATTGCACCAAACCCAAACAATCAGTACAATAGCAAAGCTGTTTGAAACGGGGTGTTAGCTCAGTTGGTTAGAGCGCCGGCCTGTCACGTCGGAGGTCGCGAGTTCAAGTCTCGTACATCCCGCCATTTGAATGCAAAGGTCAGGAGTTATGCGCTCCTGGCCTTTTTGGTTTCTAGATTGACCCCACACCCCCATCTTGCTTACCTTTACTCCAGTAGACAACGACAAGTTACAAATATTGACCTTTTCCAAAACAAACATAGCCGTCCTTCGCTACGCACTACCCCTAACGCACGAAAGAGTAACTGGGTTTAAACAATAAACGCTTTTTGTCTTTCAACTAACAATCGCAAGAATTTCTCGTTTGTCCCAACCTTGGGTCTAGCATAATTGTCTTTTCTGGGAAAATTCCTACACATTATCAGCTATCCAAACCAAAATGAGTTGAGGAGACTTCTGTGAATGCTTACATCCATTACCTTTTTGGTGAACCTTGGAATGTTGATTGCGCTGCAGCCGAAAAAGGTTTTACCGCCCTAGGAATCAAGTGTGTTCCATTTTCAAATAATGAAACCTTAGATAAAGCTCAACGTGAAGACATTGTCGTAGGTGGTCTCTTGACAACACACCATGCTTTAGCAAATAGAAACGTCACTCCACCAACCATTGATTACCCCCAATCACTCAAAGCTTATTTAGGACGCAGCATAGATATTCGCATCTGCGAGCACATAAGCCTTTCTGATCTGCCGCTTTTTATAAAACCAGTTAAAGAAAAACTCTTCCCAGCATGCATTGTCTATACAAATGACGAACTCAAAAGCTTGCCTAAAAAACAATTACTTTATTGCAGCAACGTAGAGAGCTTTAGTTCTGAATGGCGTCTATTTATTCGCTACAACAAAGCCGTAGGACTCTGTCATTACGCGGGTAATCCTCAAATATCGCCAAGCACCAAGGTTCTTAAAAGAATCATCAAAGAATATCGTGATGCTCCTGCAGGCTGTGCAGTTGATCTTGGAATCACCGAAAAAGGTGAAACATTACTAGTAGAAGTCAACGATGGCTACGCTCTTGGCGCATACGGACTCAACCCTCAAGCTTATGCATTATTGCTTTACGCGCGCTGGGCAGAACTTCTCAAGATAGATGACACATTCAAAGATGAACATTGCTTAGTGTAAAGCGAGGTTGCTATATGGGAAAAGGATTTGAGTACACATGCAAAAAGTGCCATTATTCAGAATACGTTAACCTTGGAGTAGGCATGAGCTTTCCACGGGTCTACGAATATCTTATAGATAAGGCACACGATGGCAGTCTTGGCTTTAGATGGCAAGAACTGTCTACTCGCTGCAATCTCACCGCTATTAATGCAGAAAGAAAGTTTTATCTCTGTCCCAAGTGTAGCAATTGGAAACTTGATTACGACAAGTCACTCTACCATCCTATAGATGAGGAGAAAACCGCAGCGAAGCTCTATCACCCTGATAGTATTTGGCAATGGAACGATTTTCCCTATGTCTCCCCTCGTACATTAAATAGTCAATACCATAAACTTGCTCACTATGCGCACATTTGCAAAGAGTGTGGCACAGCTATGCTTTGCATCCAAGAAAGCGAGCTACACCATCTGCATTGCAAGCTCCAATTCAAATGTCCATCTTGTGGAACATACAACAGAATCGGCAGTATTGGTTTCTGGGATTAAAATACAAACCACACTAAATACAATAAAGAGTGCAACCGCCTGCGTAACGCAACGCAACAGGTTGTTTCTTGTCTCGGGTGCTTCCGCACGAGACAATAACTACATCGCTTACACTTCGAGATAAGGAACCAATCATGGAAATGAAAGAGATCATCACCTCTATTCGCAAAGAAGCAAATCTTACGCAAGAAGAAATGGCGCATCGCCTTTATGTAACAAGACAAGCTGTCTCTCGCTGGGAAAATGGAGAAACTGCTCCTGGCGTGGATATGATCAAGCTTATTTGTGTCACGTTCGGTGTCCCGCTCGAGCGTTTCTTCGATATGCCGAAAAGCTATTTCTGCCAATGTTGCAGCATGCCTATAACAGACCCCGACCTGCATGGTACCGAGCACGACGGTCACGCAAGCGAGGACTACTGCAAGTACTGCTACCAAGATGGTGAGTTTACCGCCAAGGATGTCAACATGGATGAATTTATTGAGGCAACCGCTGATATGGAAGCGCAAGCCCTCAATATCTCTCGCGAAGAAGCTGTCTCTCTTATGGCAACACTTCTTCCCCATCTTGATCGCTGGCGAGAATCCGGCACGAACAAATAGAGTACGAGTCTCTCACAGAATGCCACTTGTTAATTCAAGTGGCATCTTTTTTTATCGCCAACCGTCATCCCGTCCGCTTGCCACCCCGTTAACTCTGACCCGCTTCACTTTGCTTGTTCAGCGAAATTCGCTCAATTTGCTTTAACCTGGCGTTATGGCGAAATTTAGCGAATCGACACACCGACTTTATTACAACGATGAACTTATTTTTGGCGGTTTTTGGCAAAGTGTGGCAGGAAATGTGCCCGATTAGGCGGTTTTTGAAGGACGACCCACCTAATCGGCAACTTTTCCAGCCATTTTGAGGCCCAATCCGCCTAATCGGGCACATTTCCTGCCAAAGCTTGGTGTTTTATTGCAAATTTTATCAAGATGGCGAGCTAGCATCATAAACCCAGCACGCGGGCCAGCGTCGCAAACTGGCGACATCAATAGATTGCAGGCCTCAAGCGAGGTTTTAAGCCCGCTGGGTTATACGCTCGAAACTCACTATATGAGCGGGAGAATCTTTCAGGCATGCGTTCATAAACACATCCGGTCGCAAGCTGCCTGTCGGTTTAGACTCAAGGGCAAATTCTATGATGCTACCCTTATGCTCAATAGTGCCTACCAAAAAGTCTTCAACGCGAAGCTCTTTTTCTTTCTTTTTGCGCACGACGCGAATCACTTCAGGCACATCAAGTGCGCCAATGGGCTCTGATAAGCACACCCGATACGTGCTAATAGGATAAGCCGCAGAAGCAGCCGCAGCTTTTGGTTCAATGTATTCGCAGCTTGTTACCATAAGGTCTTCCACGCTTGCTGCCTGCAAAGCAGAAAGCGCCTCATCAGGTGCAACATAGTTTGTTAGCTGCAAATCAAATAGCTCCGCAGCTCCTCCAACACCCACAGGAAGCGCAGCACCAAAGGCAATTTTCATATGCGGCGAATAACCTTGGCTTACCGCAAACGGCAATCCTGCGCGACGCACTGCTCGCTCAAGCGCACGCGCAATCTCAAGATGAGACAGCAGCGCCAAGCGCCCTTGCTTCTTAAAGGTCACCCGCAGGCGAAAGATCTGCTGTTCGGTCACCTTACTCCCCTCCTTGCGCAGCGTGACTGTTTGAGCCCGATGCAATACGCGGCTCAGCCAACATGTTGTCAATTCCAAGCTGTGGGCACACTCCACATGCCGAGCATGATTCGTAAGTACAATCCGCCGTGGTCTGTTCGCATTCTGCCAACCTACGTTCACGAGCAAGCCACTTTTGCGAAGCACCAGTAGAAATATGACTCCAAGGCATGACATAGTTTGTGTCATAGGAAGTTTGCGCAATAGACTCCGGGCTCAAACCTAACGCATCTGCTGCGTCACGCCAAGCCTGCTCATTAAAGCATTCTGTCCACGCATCAAAACGCGCCCCACACTTCCACGCCTGCTCAACCCAGGCGGCTGTTTCGCGACCACCACGGCTCATAACTGCTTCCACAAATGATGTCTTTGGGTCATGCCAATGAACGTCAACTGCTTTATATTTCACCGAATTACGAAGCAGATTGACGCGACGTATGGCCTCCTCGGGCGCAATTTGCCCGTCCCACTGAAATGGCGTTTGCGCCTTCGGAACAAACAACGCACAGCTCACACTCATGCGAATTGCACCGCGTTGTTCAGGAGGAACAGCAGCTTTCGCGCGGTCGTATGCACGCTGAGCAAGCGAAGCTATACCCTTGATATCCTCATCGGTTTCAGTAGGCAGACCAATCATGAAATACAACTTACAACGGCGCCATCCTGCTGCAAACGCCGCATCAATTGCTCCAAACAGATCATCTTCAGTCACGTTTTTATTAATGACATTACGAAGGCGCTGCGTGCCCGCCTCAGGCGCAAACGTCAAGCCACCCTTTTTCTGCCCAGCCACCAACTCGGCCATATCGACACCAAACGAGTCAAGGCGCTGTGACGGAACAGAAATACGCACACCTTTACCATCGCATGCTTTATTAACGCGTGTAAGAATTTCTGCTATCTGAGAGTGATCCGTTGTTGAGAGCGAGGTCAGACTTACTTCATCATAGCCCGTAGCTGCAAGACCCTCAATAACCGCCGATACGATATTGTCAGCACTGCGCTCACGAACAGGACGATACATCATGCCCGCCTGACAAAAGCGGCATCCACGCGCACATCCACGAAGCACTTCCACATTCAAGCGATCGTGTACCACCTCAGTAAATGGCACGATACATGGCTCCCAAGCTGGACTTTCTGAAAAGCCTTCAAAGATGCGCTTCTCAATACGCAAAGGCGCATCCTCAACAAGCGGCTCAAGCCATGAGCCTTCTTGCTGTGCATCCGACTCAGATCTCCATGCGTAAAATGACGGCACATACCAGCCTTCCAACTGCGACAATGCATGGAGTACCTCTGCGCGCGTTGCTCCCTGAGCTTGCATATCGCGCACCACCATCAAACCTTCAGGAAGTGCCTCTTCGCCCTCTCCGATACTAAATGCGTCAAAAAAGGGCGAATATGGTTCCGGGTTAAACGCACAAGGTCCACCACCCAAAACTAATGGATCTTCCTCACCGCGTTCAGACGCGTGAAGCGGAATGCCCGCAAGATCAAGTGTTTCAAGGACATTAGTGGCAGCTAATTCATGCGGAAGGGTAATACCAATTGCGTCAAAATCACGCACCGGCTCACAGCTTTCCAGGGAAAACAATGGCACTTTCTTCTTGCGCATCACATCGCAAAAATCAGGAGCTGGCAAAAAGGCGCGTTCGGCCGCCATACCATCCACCGCGTTTACTACGTTTACCAATATACGAAGTGCCTGATTAGCCTGACCCAATTCATAGGTATCAGGATAGATCATGCAAAAACGAAAATCTGCATCCGGCTTACGGACACACCCAAATTCGTGATTGATATAGCGCGCAGGACGCTCTGCGCTCAGCAAGAGCGGCTCAAGTTGAGGCCAAAGATTCATAAGTGGCATAACCTCCGAGATTATTTATGTTTACGAGCTTTTGCTGCGCTGCCAAACCTATTTGAAGCCACATCAGCCACGCCACCGGCAACGTTCGATACGCCACCAGCAACACTTGATACTCCCCCAGCAACACCCGCAATGCCGTCAGCAACCTTGGTTGCCTTTGCCATGACCTGGTCATACACATTCACAACTGCAGGTGAAACTTTCTCGGCTACACTGCGAGCGCGCATCTGCGTTTTACCAGCTGCCTTTTTTGCAGCGGCATTGATGGCTTTGTCTCGCGCTGCACTGACAACATCTTCCAGCTTGCCAAAACGGCATCCGTCTTCAAAATACGCAATAGCCGCACGTCCCATGGCATAGGTTCCGCTATAGCCAATACCGGCTTTTACTGCCCAACCAAGCGCTGGCACTACACCAACAAGCTGTCGTGCAACCGCACGGCATGCAAAGCCACCAGCTACGACACATGCAAGCTCTTTAATGCGTTCTGTGCTCAAGCTTTCGCCATAGGCAGCAGCAATCATCAAAAGCATTTTTGCTTGATTGAGCGTCATAATTGGCAAATCCGCACCAGGGATAATAGCCACAAGACCAACACCTGCATTCTGAAGTGAGGTAGAGCGCACTGCATTCATAGAGAGCGGTCTGCGAACAAAAGGAAATGCTAGCGCAAAAGAGAGCTTCTTGTCATCGCACGCGGCA
Source organism: Adlercreutzia agrestimuris (assembly GCF_943193125.1). Taxonomy (GTDB): domain Bacteria; phylum Actinomycetota; class Coriobacteriia; order Coriobacteriales; family Eggerthellaceae; genus Xiamenia; species Xiamenia agrestimuris. The sequence goes on along the minus strand of NZ_CALPCX010000002.1, from coordinate 511,844 downwards.
ACAACCCACTGTCCCATACGATCGCACAATGCATTTGCCTGAGCCTCATCCAAAAAGATTGGCTCTTCAGGTTGTTTATTATCTGCGCTTACGTGCACAGGGGCTAAATCTTGAACATCAGCATTCTCGTGCGCTGCTTCATCTTCCTGGATAGTCACCTGCACCAATGGCTGAGCTTCTTGAGGAGAAAGCAAATCCGCCTCAGCGATTGGATACCCTGATGCTTCTGCCAACTGCGAAACAATCGTGGGCATAGTAGTAACTACCATTGTAGGAACACCAGCCTTTCGCAGCTGGCGTGCATAACTTCCAATTTGCTCATTAAATCCCGCAACCAGACAAGCCATGTCATCGTGTGCGAAAGGAGCAAATGCGTGGTCTTGCAAATAGAGAAGAGAAACATGCGCCTGAGGAGAGGCACTTGCAAACGCCTGACGAACTAAAGCTTGGAGATCTTGGGGTGCAGTGTCGTCAATATAAACCGTTAGAGAAATAGGTACTTGGCGTGCAGCCTGGATATTTGTTGCCTCATTGAGTACTTCTTTAATATCTATCGGCATTTTTTTCATAGCGCTTCTCTTTCTTAGTGCCCAAGCTTGGTTTTATGGCTCCACACCGAACCAATCATTCCAAGCATAATAAAGTTTACAACCATAAACGATGAGCCATAGCTAACAAATGGTAACGGAATACCAGTGATGGGCATCAATCCGCAATCCATACCGATATTCTCAAGTATTTGAAATAGCCACATGCCAATAATAGACATAACAATTACCGTGCCAAATAAATCTGACGCATTGTAGGCAATTTGAAAGCAAATCAAAAGGAGTGCAATATACAGTGCCAACAGTCCTAATACACCCACAAATCCAAGCTCTTCTGCCAGAACGCAGAAAATAAAGTCTGTAGGTGCCTCGGGCAAAAGACCGAGCGAATGTTGAGTACCATTAAAGAGCCCTTTGCCAAACAACCCGCCTGAACCAATGGCAATTTGGGCTTGCTTGAGGTTATAGCCTTCGTCGGTGAGGTTGTTGGAATCTTGATTCATAAATACGAGCAAGCGATTTCGCTGATATTGCTTAAGAAGCTTATATTCGCCCGTAGAAGATTTGATGACCTCATCTAATGCAAATACCGCGACAACAAGCAAAATGCCTACAGCAAGTGTAATAAGCAGGTATTTCGGGCGTGCGCCACCTGCCACAAGCGATACAGCTGCAATAAAGAGATAAACCAAACCTGTACCAAGGTCAGGCTGAGTCATAATGCACAAAAATGGAACGAGCATCAAACCGAGTGCCTTGAGGTATTCGCGCAGATCATCCAGCTTTCCACCATAGCGAGCCATAATACTTGCGTCCATCAAGACAACGGTCACTTTGGCGAATTCGCCTGGCTGAATTTGCATACCAAGCTTAATCCACGACTTTGCTCCCATTCCAGCGTCAGTACCAAGACCAGGAATATGTGGCGAAAGAATTAGAACCACATTGATGATCAAAAAGACCATCGTAAAGCCGGCAAGCGCGCGATAATCAACACGCCAAACAACTAACATCAATACCGCACCAGCAGCAACACCCATCAATTGGCGAGAAAAGCTATAGTCTGCATCAACGCTTACCGCAGAGTAAACCACCACTAAGCCATACCCAACCAACAAGGCAACTACCAGCATGAATGGCAAATTAAACCAAGGTGTCTTGCGCTTTTTTGAAGCGGAGGGCATCTCGTGTTGTGCTGTTTTAAGCGAATCAATTTGCGGAAGCGAGGCCACACATTCTCCTTTCTGTACCGAGCGTTGAAGCCAACTTATGTTTTTACAACTCTTAAAGCGCTAGTTCTGTTCGTCTTATTACAACATAACAGAATGCCTAGTCAGTACGTCCTGAATCAGTACCCACATAAGGAATCCAACGTCCGGTATACCCCGCTATTGGTTCAACCGTGGTAAGTGATCCATCTTCGGCAGCTATAGTTGCTGCTAGAAGTTCAGCACCTAAAGGAGCACCAGTTGATGATCCGCCACCACCCTCTTCGATAAGGCATGACACGACATACAGCGGATCTTCGTAGGGGTAGTAACACACAAACCAGGCAAAGTCATCCTTACCGGCAACCTCACCAGTACCGGTCTTGCAAGCTACAAGCGAAGGGTCAATTCCTCGTTCTGTAAACTCTTTAGCAATCTCAGGATTATCGGTAGCAACTCCATGTAAAGCATCACGAACAATGTTCAAATGAGCCTCATTCACTTCAGGCGTTGCAACAATTTCAGGTTCAAAAGACAACGCTACATCACCAGCATCGTTGCGCACTTCTTTCAGCAGATGCGGCTTCATAATATTGCCTGTTGCAATAGCACCATAAGCACATGCCACCTGCAACGGTGTCGTTAGCACATAACCTTGTCCGATCACCATGTTAGTGGAGTCACCACCACGCCATGCAGCATCTTCAGGATAATCGCGGAAATACTCTGCTTTCCATTCGGGCGTTGGGACAAGACCGCTTTCTTCGCCCGCAAGCTCAATGCCAGTCAACTCGCCAAAACGATAGCGCTTTATATAGTCTTGCATGGCGGTTTCGCCCACGCTTCCACGATTCTCAAAGAAATGATACGCAATGTCATAAAACACCACGTCACATGAGTTTACGATACCTCCACGAAAATCAAGTGTGCCATGGCCGGCATGCTTCCAGCACTTTTGGATATCGCCCGAGTCCCAACCGTCCCATTCGCCTGAACAATTCCAGGTGCGAGAAGTGTCCGCAAACCCATATTCAAGCGCCGCAAGACCGGTAAACGCTTTATAGGTGGACGCTGCGGGATACAAACCCTGAATTGCGCGGTTAACCATCGGATGATGTTCATCATCACGATAAATACTCCAGATATTTTCGTTAATGCCTCCCACAAATGTGGTTGGCGAATACGTTGGATAGCTGGCCATAGCCAAGATTGCACCATCTCTGGCATTCATAACAACCGCAGCACCTGCAGTTCCCGTGCCTGTTCCAAGCGTTGCATTTTCAGGCGCTATTAATTTGGCAAGCGCAGTGTCACAAACATATTGAACAGGTGCCTTGATAGTAAGATAAATGTCTGAGCCTTTGGTTGCTTGCGTTTCGCTGATAAGCTGGACAATGTTGCCTTTTGCATCAGCCATAACTTTACGCTGACCATGATCTCCAGCAAGTAGATCATCATAAGCAAGCTCAACGCCTGCCTGCCCAACAACGTCTCCCAGTTCAAGAGCGCGACCTTCGCGCGCGGTTTCAATAGCCTCAGCGGTAACGGTGCTTGCATATCCCAAAACATGCGCCGCCAGCGCTCCGTAAGGATAAACGCGAATCGTACGCTCCTCGTGCGTAACACCCGGAAACGCATCGGCGTGTTCAGCAATAAAGGCTACGTCACGCATGCGCGCATCACTTACCACCACGCGTTGAGATTGGGCACCTGACGAAGCATCTTGTATGCGTTGACGAACAACATTATGCGGAACACCAAGCAACGCAGAAAGACGTTGAACAACCGTACGATTCTCAGCAACATCAGGATCAGCCAACACCGTCAATGCCACGCGATTTTCCACAAGCGGCACACCATCTGCGTCAAAAATGAGTCCACGAGGAGCAGGCTTAAATACCGTCGTGTATCGGTTTTCTTCAGACTCGGCTTCATACGCAGAGGCCTCCAAAATTTGCATGCTCCATAATTTCGCCGAGAGCGTACCAAATACAGCGGCAACCAATACCCCCAGAGCGGCAAAGCGTGACTTTAAGTTGCCTGCCGGAGTTGATTGCGAAAGAGGTGTATTCTCTGTTACGGTCGGTTTTGCGCTTAATTGCGCATGTTCAGGAATTGAAGATTTAAGCCCAACAGTATCAATGGCGTTAATAGGCTTTTTGGATCCAACTTGCTCAGAATTACGCCGAGAACGAACCGCAAAGAAAACAACAATAAGTATGAGAGCAGCGACGAAAGCAATTGCTGCAGCTATAAGAGCACCAATCAATGCAGACGCCTCCTATCACAACTGAGAAATATGCATCTCGCGATCTTGTTTGGGGCCAGCCAGCACATGCATCATGATTACCATAATGATTAATCCCACTATGCAATCATAAAGCGCACACGGAAGTGCTCGATACAAAAAGACATCAGCCAAGCTTACCGGTAGTTGCATGAGCATCAGGATTAATCCATAGCACATTTCAACACCGAAAAGCATTCCCGCCAAGATAGCAAGCGACATAAAGAGCGTATCATTTTCAACAACAATAAAGACCCGTGAAGCAATAAAAGATGCCAAGGTGAAAAGCAACGCCATAGCTCCAACAGGACCGGTACCCATAAGGTCATACAACAAACCCAACACAAAGGGCAAAACAGGTCCCGCCTCATGCGGGCAGACAATAGAAACAGTCAGGGCATATGCCAACATAAAGTTTGGTTGCACAGAAAACAAAGTGATAGCGGGCGCCACGACAATCTGAAGAACTACCGACAAAAGCGCACCAACGATAACGATGATTGTTTTGCGTTCATTGGTCATACAGCCTCGCCCGTCCCCTCGGTATTCTCGACACTATTTGTACCGTCACCCGATGAGTTTTCGGCATTTTGTGAATCATTCGGCAAGGCTTTATCGGCACCGTCTCCGTCTTGATCTCCCTTATCTTGCAACATTGGAGAATCTGCTGAGAAAACAACGAGCACCTCTTCAAGCGCTTGCGCCTCACTATTAGCGCTTACAACTGCTCGACGAGTAGCATGTCCAGAACGCTCATCTATAGTTACGATGGTTCCGATTAACAACCCCTTAGCATAGCTTCCACCCAAACCAGAAGTCAGTACTATGTCGCCGGGGTTAATCTCAGCGTCAATAGGCAGCCCCTCTAGATAGAGCAACCCTTCCAGTGATCCACGGACGATACCTTCTACACGACTAGATTGGATCATTGCGGCAGCGCCTGATTGGGGATCAGTAAGCAAGCGAACCACTGAAGTGTGAGAGGTTGTAGAAATCACTTGCCCAACAACACCAGAAGTGCCCATTACCGTTAGTCCTGTATCAACGCCATCAGCTTCACCCTTATCAAGGGTAATAGTCTGAGACCAGGCTTGCGAACTGCGACCAATTACTCGTGCTCCCACACCTTCAAGGTGGTAGGTATCCTTGAGATCAAGCAATTGACGAAGACGCTCATTTTCTTGCGCGTATTCTTCTGCTTTAGCATATTGCTCTACGAGCTCAGCGTTGTAATCACGAAGTCCACTCAATGTCTCATCAGATGCTGTTATGTTTTCTATGCCATCAGCAGCGTTTTCGGTAGCATTGCTCACAACAGCACCTGCATAATCCAAAGGAGCAGTGATACCAGAGAATGCAGCTTGTGCTTTGTGAAGCACGCCGCTTTCACCTTCACGGGCATACAAAAGCATCATCACCAAAGAGGCAACGAGAAAAACAATGAGTAAGACTCGGCGCACAAACACCGAGCCTGATTGTTGAAAATTCAGTGCCATGTATTAATCCGGCTTATCCTCTATTTGGAGCGCATGAGCGTCTGTTTGAGCGCGGTGGGTGTTTCAAGAACTTTCAAGCACCCCATTACAACGTTTGTCAGGGCAGTCTCGCTTGTCCACACCGGAATCTCAAGCTTGTCAGTCAAATAGCGATCCAATCCCGACAAAAGGCCACCGCCACCAGTAAGCAAAATACCATTCTGAATGATGTCAGAAGCAAGGTCAGGATTTGTTTTCTTAAACGTTTCTTTGATATGAAGTACCATTTCTTCGCACGGTGCAACTAATGCAGCACGCACATCCTCAGACTGGATGGTGACTTCTTTGGGCTGCTCGGTTATAACATCTTGGCCCGAGATGATCATATCTCGTTCACGACCATCTTCAAAAGGCAAGATTGAGCCAATCTTGATTTTAATAATCTCGGCTGTACGCTCACCAATTTTAATGCCCAAAAGATCACGGAGGTGCATAGCAATTGCTTCATCCATGCGATTACCCGCCAAGCGAAGTGACGACGAAGTCACGATACCGCCCAACGAAATAACAGCAACTTCAGTAGTGCCGCCTCCGATATCTACCACCATAGAACCAGTAGGTTCGGTTACAGGCAGATCAGCACCCATTGCAGCAGCCATAGGCTCTTCAATAAGGTATGCTTGGCGCGCACCCGCCTGCACTGCTGCTTCAAAAACAGCACGCTTCTCAACCGACGTTGCACCGCATGGAATACAGATAACTATGCGTGGTTTAGCTTGCCAAGGATACTTTCTTGGTGCTGCACGATTAATAAATGCCGAGATCATAGCTTCAGTTACATCATAATCGGCAACAACGCCATCATGAAGCGGATGCTCAGCAGAAAACGCTTCTGGGGTATGGTTGATCATGTTTTTTGCTTCATGACCAACCGCCAAAACGCGATGGGTATTCTTTTCAATAGCAACTACCGAAGGTTCATTGACAACAATGCCTTCACCAGGAATAGCAACCAAAGTATTTGCGGTGCCGAGGTCAATGGCCATGTCTGCCGATCTCTGGCCAGTCAGCCCCGAAAATATATCTAAAAAGGACATACAGGCTAACCCCTTGTGTCACTCAATTTTCACCTTAGCTGTTAAATTCTAACATAGCAGCAGGATAAAGCCGTATTCGTTATGGAAATCCATCTGGTCACCATCACTAGAACCGTCAAAGTTAAGAAAAGCTTCTCAAACCGCGATAGCTCCTAGTGAACGCTGCAAGATAAACAGGGGTCATACGCACGCACCAGTTTCTCAATTTCAAGACGAATGGTGTCTGCATCCTGTCCATCTGCAACCAACTGTTCAGCCAAAACGCGCATATCAGCTTCAAGATTTGCCACATTGAGTGAAGTTGGCGTGATAATTGATGCCTGAAGTACTCGCCCGTCTTCGTCAAAGGTCAAATCATGGAAAAGTGCGCCACGCGGTGCCTCGGTATAGCCGACACCACGTCCAGCACGTGCAACCACTTGTACTGGAGCTGAGCTACCTTCAAATCCATCAGCCTCAGCAAGCTTGCGACACAGCGCCGAACAGCGAATAAGTACATCAACAATCTCAATTGCTTGCGCAATATTATTGGTGAAAGTGTTGTACTCAGGTGGACGAAGTCCAGCTTTTGCCGCCGCAACACGCGCCTCTTTAGAGAGGTTATCCCACGATGCATTAATGCGCGCCAGAGCGCCGGTAAAGAAGGAAGATCCCGTTGCGCGGACACGCGCCAAAAGTGCAGCTGAGTGCGGAACTTCGTATTCCTCAACAGCTTGCTCAACATCTTGAGCCGCAAACACTTGTCCCGAACGGACAAAGCTTGCTTCAGAAGAGGTGCACACAGGATAGGCGTCCGCTTGCACCATGGCAAGCATATCTCCTGCAGTTTCCAGAACCGGAAACTGGAACGTTCTAAAGAGGTCAACTGTTTGCAGCGCAAAAGGCAAAGCTGCTTCCAGTTTATTTGCAAGCATCAGATATTCATCTGCACTAATCTCAGAGGTAAAACCACCTACAACCGCGGTAATAGGATGAACGCTTCTCCCCCCGATGCGCGTGCACAGCTCATTGCCAAGCGCTTTAATACCAAGAGCTTTTTCAAACAAGTCAGGATCAGTCTCAGACAGCGGGAATATGCTTGAAGTGCCCAAAAAGTCAGGTGCAGCAAAAACAAACAAGTGTGTTGCGTGATTTTGCAGGTAGGAGCCATACACCAACAACTCGCGCAGCGCTTGCGTTCTATCGGTTACTTTAATACCGAAAGCTTGCTCAATGGCCAACAGATCAGTCACCACATGCGACGACGAACAGATACCACAGATGCGCGAGGCAATATAGGGAACATCGTCAAAACTGCGACCTTTCACCATGCTCTCAAAAAGGCGCGCAGGTTCAACAACATTCATCTCCACTGTTTTGACTTCGCCATCTTCAATCACCACATGCACGTTGCCGTGACCCTCAACACGCGCAATGTGATCTACAGAAATAGCCGTCTTTGCCATAAGGTTTCTCCCCTATTCAGCTTCGTGTGTTGCTTGGTTTGTCTGATTGAACAATTCAAGCTTTTCATCAAAATCAGAGACTGATACGCCATAGCGTTCGCAAGATTTACGCGCCGAAGCAAGGTTTGCATGTGGCGAAATACCTGCGCACCCCTGGCACGGACGACCCAAATTCACACAGCGAGCACCGCATCCTGCACTTGTCACCAAACCCATGCAGAGCTGACCTTCGCCAAAGAAGCACGAAGTTTCATTACGCTTGCAGTCACTACAAAGCATACGTGTCGTGGCGAGTTTGTTTGAACCATAGAGCGCGCGTTGCAGCATGATCGTAAAATCATACGGATCAACCGGACAACAGCGCACTTCAAAATCAACATCCACGATAGCAGAAAGCGGTCGCGGCGATATCATAGCGCCGCATGCTTGCGGTACGTGTTCATATACCGCACTAGGGTGCTCATAAAAGCTCTTTGCCGCAATACCGGGAATACCAGCCGTGGTAGCACACGCACCAATAGCAATGAGCGCTTTAGCACGATCGCGCAACTCACGAAGTTGTTTTTCGGCCTCTTCGGTGGTTACTGCACCCTCAACAACTGCCACATCAAATGATTCCGGCATTGGTTCACTTGAGGTAAGCTGCCAATAACTTAAGTCAATTTGACCAAGCACATCCATAAGATGCTGCTCCATATTGGTAATCTGGAGCTGGCATCCAAAGCAGCTGGCAAAGCTTGCCACAACCACGCGCACCGGACGATTTCGATCACGAACACCTTTACCGTTCAAGCGACGGCCTTGTGGATAGGTCTCTGACATATTACATCGACCCCTGAATATTCTTCGCTTCCCAATAGTTAAATACCGGACCGTCAATGCAGACATATTGATGACCAATTTGACAATGTCCACACTTGCCCATACCGCATTTCATATGACGTTCAAAGCTGCAATAGATATGGTCGTATTCGATACCTTTTTTGCGCATCTCGTCAATAACGAATCGATACATTACAGGCGGGCCGCACACTGCGCCATAGGTGTGTCGTGCATCAAGTTCCAAATGCTCAAACGGCTTAGTCACAAGACCAACTTCGCCATCCCATGTCTCGTCAGGATGATCTACAGTAAGGTACAGATCAAAGTCTTTGCGATGGCGCCACATCTCAAATTGATCACGAAACATGACTTCAGATGGCGAACGAGAACCATAAATAATGGTAACTTTGCCAAATTCTGAACGTTCGTCATGAATGTTGTTAATGAGCGAGCGCAAAGGCGCAATACCTAAACCGCCAGCTACGAGCAGGATATCATGATGCTTCATGCGCTCAAAAGGAAAGCCACGACCAAACGGCCCGCGAATACCCACAATGTCGCCGCACTGCATTGCATGTAGGGCTTCAGTGAAGCGTCCCGCGCGCCTCACGCACAGCTCAATAAAGCCGCGCTTTGAGGGTGATGAAGAAATGGAAATAGGGGCTTCACCGACACCAAACAGCGACAACTCCACAAATTGACCAGGCTCATGACGAAACGCCTCACGAATGCGCTCGTCAATCAGGCGAAACTCAAAAAGCTTTTCAGTAGGCGTGAGGTCAGTAATAGAGGTAATACGCGCCGGCCAAGGACGATAGGGATTGTTCGCCATGAGTTCTTCGCCCGTAAGAGGCGCCGTCATATTACCAAGTGGGTTTACTTCAACCACGCGTGCTGGTTCTCTAAGCATCATGTTCTGAGCCCTTCTTCTCAAAGAATTCCAACACCCGAATGGGATTAATGTCTGCTTTGCATGCAGAAACACAACGCCCACAGCCAACACATAGCATACGGTCGTAATTAGCTAAGAAGCCATTAAGCTTGTGATACATGCGATGCCGAACGCGCTCTCTTCCGTCGGGTCTGAAGTTGTGACCACCGGCAACCTCCGCAAATTGCGGTGACGTACACGCATCCCAAACGCGATAGCGCTCCCCTTGCGTACCATCAGGTGAGAGCCTATCTTGCAAGTCAAAACAAAAGCAGGTAGGACATACCGCAGCACAAGCCGAACAAGATAAGCAACGACCGCCCAGCTCATCCCAGAATTCATCTTTGTGGAAAGCATCCATGAGCATTGCAACGTCTTGGATGTCAGGGATATCCTGGTTAAACGATGATTGGCGTGTACGCGTTGCTTGCCTAAAATCCGAGCGATCCTCATCGGTTGCCACGCGCGGATTACACGCTGCCTCTAAAATATTTGCCGCCTCTACGCTAGAGATAGACACGAGATACCGATCTCCAATGTCATGCAAAAAAAGATCGTATCCAAAACGCGCCTCATCGGCATCCCATAAATGGCAAAAACAATTATCAGTAGGCAAACAAGACATACCTACCACAAGCGTTGCTTCACGACGAGCGGTGTAATAAGGATCAGGATAGCGACCATCGCGGAATACTTGATCAAGCCTATTGATGGCATTGATATCGCACGCGTGCGCCCCAAAAATGACGCGTGGCGGAATGCACTCAGTATGCTCGGTAATGCAATTATCAACCGCATTAAACGTCATGAGCGTTTCACGCGGTGGCAAGAAGTACTTTTTTAGCGAAGAAGTTGTTATGGAGTAGTCATAAGCTATCTCATCAGGAGATTCTACGACATCAAAAACATATCCGCGACCGCGCTTGACTGGGGCAACCACCTCATACTCTTGCATAAACGCCGACACCAAAGCATCTCTCTCCTCGGCATCAATTACGCGATATAGCACGTTTTGTCCCCCTTCACGCTTCCCTTATAAAAAAACGTCCTGTTCCTGATCATATTCCAATTGCAAACGTTTATGTGCTTACAAAGGAGGATAGCCAGTAAACAGGACGTATTCCTCAAAACTATGTGAGTGCTGCTTGGACTTTATGCCTCTGGGAAGAAGACTGCAATCTCACGTTCGGCTGACGCTACTGAGTCAGAACCATGAATTACATTTTCATCCATAATCAGGCCAAAGTCGCCACGAATTGTGCCGGGGGCCGCTTCAGCAGGATTAGTGGCACCCATGAGTGAGCGGCACTTTGCAACAGCGCCTTCACCAGAAATAACCATCTTCACCACAGGACCTGAAGTGATGTAGGCGATCAATCCCTCATAAAACGGCTTGCCCTCATGCTCGGCATAGTTAGCCTTTGCCTGCTCGGGGGTCACCATGCCCATCTCCATGCGCTCAATGGTCAAGCCAGCACGCTCGAAACGATTCACGATTTCGCCAATGTGACCATTGCGAACGCCATCAGGCTTAATCATGCTATAAGTCTTTTCTACTGCCATTATCTCTTGCCTTTCTCTCCACGGCACGTTTTGTGCCATTATTCCTGACTTGGGAAGTACAGCTCTACGCTGGCAACCTTCCAACCTAGTACGTCACGTACAAGGGAAACTTTATATTGCACCGAACCACCCTCGGGGGTTGTTGCGGTAACAAATACCGTTGAATTGCTCATTGATTTATCCATACCATCAATGGTTGGTGAAGAATCCTGCACCACCGGCTCAACCATAGTTTGAGCGTTTTCCGCGTTAACGTCTTTGCTGAAAACAGTAGTTGGTGCAGCAGCAGGATCAGCAAACAGCTGTTCAACAACTTGTTGCTGCGAAGGATAGCCCCATCCTTGCGAATAGAGGAACACGCCAGCACCCACCAAAAGCACAACAATAAGGATGAGTGTCACGAGAATTTTCAGACCAACATTTCTCCGTTTGCGATCTTGTTTAGCAAGCTGTTTTGCCCACGTTTCAATCTCTTGTTCGGTCGAGTTAAAGAAACGATCTTCGTTGCCAGCAATGGCATATGGATTGCTAGGGTCATATGCTTCAGGATAATAAGGCGCTCCCTGTTGCTCTGCATAGGGATCAACAGCTGCATACATAGGCGTGCCATCAGCAATTACATCTAAACCAGACATATCTGCGCTGCTAGGCGCAACCGCAGGAAGAGCTTGCGTTATTTCGCATGTTCCTTGAGAAACTGCACCAATTGCACGCTGATAATCAACGCTTGCTGAATCCGATAAGAAATAGGTTTTATCAGCAAGTGACGCCTCAAAAGCGCTTACTGCTTTTTGCATTTGGCCACATGCAACATATGCCTGACCCAAATTTGCATACATCTTGTTTGAAGTCTCGGGCTGCATATCAAATTGCAACGCGCTCTCATAAGAGGCAACAGCATCTTGCGGTCTATCAAGAGCCATGAAACAGACGCCCAGGTTCAATAGCGCCTTTGTTGGGTCAGGATTTGACTCATCAAGGGCTGCTTCACGAAAAGCCACACCCGCCTCTGCGCTTTTGCCGATTTTCATAAGCGCGTTGCCCATAGCGCTGTATGCCTTATAAGGAGTAGCATAACGCCTGTCAGATACGGCAATCTCAAAATGGCGAACTGCATCTTCGTAATCATGAAGCGAAGCATACGCCATACCAAGATTGTAGTTAACTGCACCACACGCATCATAAGCTGCATCGGCTGTTGCTTGGGTATATGCCTCAATAGCTTCGGTGGGGTTCTTTAACTTGATCAGGCAATTTCCAATCTGGTGATAGATTTGGCCAATCTCGCCTGGTGCAAACTGGTCGCTCACGTCTTGCAAGCATTCAGTGTAGGCATCAAGCGCAGCTTCATAGTTACCTTGTGTATAAGCTGCTCGTGCCTGCTGGAATAGCTCGTTGTTCATCTGCGTCCTCTGCGTTTCGTTTCAGCTCTGTGCGAAAGTTTACTATTCTGCTTCGTTCTCAATATCAATGCCCAAAATCTCATCGCCAGCGCGGAGCTCTTTGATGACATCAAACCCATCAAGCGTCTGACCAAATACCGTATAGCCAGAATCCAGATTGTGTTGCGGTCCTAAACACAAGTAGAACTGCGAACCACCTGAGTTGGGCATATTAGTGCGAGCCATAGCCAATGCACCATCTTCATGCACATTGTGAGGATTCGTACGATACTCATCAATAATGGTATAGCCAGGACCGCCGGTTCCCAAGCGGCTCATCGGGCTTGCAGCCATGGTGGCCACATCCTCGCGCGTCAAGTCACGCGTGTTCGGATCTCCACCCTGAATAACAAATCCCGGAACATAGCGATGGAACTTAATGCCGTCGTAATAACCTTTTTGAGCCAACTCGACAAAATTTCCAACCGCTACCGGGGCTCCTGCTCCATCAAGCTTAACGCGAACATCGCCTTTATTGGTCTTGATGACAGCTACTTCTTCACCCGTAGGTTGATATTCAGGAGTATAAACGGCCATACGAGGCTCCTTTGCTTTCAATCAACTTGTCTTTTACCGTAGCGCTCTTCGCCTTGTTTTCAAGCGAAGTTAAGTGCAGCAAAAACGCACATATGCACTACATACAAACGAAAAGTATACCAGCCGCACGCTAACTCTGACCAAAAACCGTAGAACATACACGGTATAAGGTTGCCAAGTCGTTGAGCGATTTCAACATAATGCGCATCACCGCCGCACTATATTCGCTCAAATGCACTTACAACTTCAACGTGGTACGTCTGCGGAAAGAGGTCAACTGGCTGCACGCTCGTCAAGCGATAGCCTTCATGCTCAAAACGAGCAACGTCTCGCGCCCAGGTTTGCGGATCACAGCTTACATAGACCACTTTTTGCGGATGTGCAGCTGCAATGCTTTCAACCACGCCATCCGCCAGCCCAGCACGCGGAGGATCCACAATGAGCGCATCCAAGCCACCAAGCTCAGGAAGCTCACGCGCAGCATCGCCACCAATTACTTCAATATCAACGTTATTAATATCGGCATTGCGGCGCATATCACGCACTGACGAACCCGCAGACTCCACCGCAATCACATCTGCGCCTGCGCGTGCAAGTTGTACCGAAAACGTACCGGCACCCGCATAAAGATCTCCGATAAGCATCCCAGATAATCCGCGCGGCGTTTCTCCTTCAAACGTCCCGCCCAATGCATTAACAGCACTGCGTACCAATTGTTCTGCCTGCGCGGTGTTAACCTGGAAAAACGATGGTGCACTAATGGCGAACCGTGCACCTGCCATTTTTTCTGTCCAAAACCCTTTGCCCGCCAAACACTCAACATGCTTTACTTTGCGCGCCTTACCTTCTTCGGCAATTACGCGAACAATGCTTGAACATCCAAGCGCACTGCTCAGCGTTTTTACAACAGCAGCTCGCGGGAAAGCACCAGGTCGGGTCCACAGCGCTACCTCGCATTCGCCAGTACGATTACTATGCCGCACACCCACACGAAACAACCCAAGGTCTTGCGTGCCTTGTAAAAAGCGCAGTGCCCCCTGAAGTGACTTAGGAGTATTTTGAATTTTTTTATGCGCGAGCTTACATGAAGCAATTGGAACGAGATCATGACTTGCATCACCGTACATGCCAAGCAGCAATTTTGCATGCGAATCTTGCGTAACGCCCAATTCGAGCTTATTTCTATACCCCCACTCATCTGGGGAACCTATTACCGGCGCCACTATAAGCTGAGCCACCTCTTTGTCAAAATGCGCCGTACGCGTTAGGGCTGCTATGACGTTTTCGCGTTTCGCCCGAAGCTGCAGGTCGTAGGAAAGGTTTTGCCAACTACAACCTCCACACACCCCCGCATATATACAGGGACTTAATACACGATCAGGCGATGGCTCTATGATTTGTGCAATGCGCGCACGTGCAAACGAAGCCTTTTCGTTTGTGATTTCCAGCTCTACCCTGTCTTCGGGAACACCGTCTTCAACAAATACTGTTTTACCGTTTGCCAGACGCCCAATAGCATCACGACCGTAACTCATACGTTCAAGCGTGATCGTCTCACGTGGTTTATCGGGTGCTTCGTGCTCTATTAATGACTGCGTCATAGTATCCATCCTGTGCCAAGGGTGTTCTCTGCCTTACCTTAGAAATTCTACCGCATAGCTCAGTAAGGTATCGTATAATAAATGGTTATGTGCCCTTGTAGCTCAGGGGATAGAGCGTCTGCCTCCGGAGCAGAAAGTCGCAGGTTCAATTCCTGTCAAGGGCACCATCTCTTTTACCTGATCAGGTGGTATTTGCTTCCTCATGCTTGAGCGCATAACCTTTTATTCAATATCCTCAAGTATTTCACCGGGCTCATCTCCTGCGTCTAAGAATTTTTTACGAGTTACGAAGTTCCACACCATGACAACTGCTGTAGCCACTATTTTCACCAGAAGATAGCTGATCCCGCATAACTCAACACCTATCCACATGCAGCCGTTATTAATCCCTAAGCCAAGTACGGATAGAACAACGAAAATCACGAATTCTTTGCGCCTTGACATGCCTTCTTTATGGCGAAAAACATAACGCATAGAGGCCACGTAGTTAAATACCACTGAAGCGGTAAAAGAAATTGTGGCGCTTACGAGATAATTAATTGACACTACTTCGGTTAGAAAGACCATCAACCCATAATCAATGCAAAAAGCAATCAAACCAACCACGCCAAACTTCATAATTTGCGCTATAAGCTTTTGCATGTCCAACCTTTCAACCTGGTAAATCTTTGAAATTCAAAGGATAATCTGCTTCATTCTAGCGTAATGTTATGCTCTCAAGTAAGATTAAGGCTTCAATCTATGATCCTAAGGAGCAATTCCATGCAAGAGACCGTGAGCTTGCCGCAAGCAACTGTTGCAGTGCTCATACCGTGCTACAACGAAGCCATAACGATCGGCAAAGTTGTTGATGATTTCAAACGCGTTTTACCAAGCGCTACCATATATGTTTACGACAACAATTCTTCCGATGACACCGCAGCCATTGCAAAAGAACATGGGGCGGTTGTGCGTTTTGAATCGCGCCAAGGAAAAGGTAATGTTGTCCGTCAAATGATCCGAGATATAGATGCAGACTATTATATCTTGGTTGATGGCGATGACACCTATCCTGCGGAATCAGCAATTGATCTGCTCAAACCACTTGCGGCTGATCAGGCAGACATGGTAGTAGGCGATCGACTATCAAACGGCTCATACGGCGAAGAAAACAATCGCGCATTTCATGGGTTTGGCAACAATCTCGTACGCCGTCTCATAAAGCTCATTTACGGCTTTCAATTTTCTGATGTCATGACTGGTTATCGCGCGTTTAACGAAGTATTCGCAAAGACGATCCCTGTACTTTCACCGGGATTTGAAATTGAAACCGAGCTTTCCATTCATGCTGTTGATAAACGCTGGCGCATAATTGAGGTTCCTATTGATTACCGCGACAGACCCGCAGGAAGTCAATCCAAACTCAACACGATCTCTGACGGCTCAAAAGTGCTTGCTATGATTTTGTCGCTATTTAAGGATTACCGACCATTAGCGCTTTTCAGTTGGCTGAGTGTCTTTTTTTTAGTCATTGGTTTCATTTTTGGCATCCCGGTTGTTGCTGAGTATTTTCAAACAGGGTTAGTGCCACGCATTCCAACCGCAATCCTGGCTGTTGCATTTGTCTTCATTGGAATTCTGCTCTTTGTGGCGGGACTTATTTTGGATACCGTCGTCAAAGGAACACGTAAACAATATGAGCTGTTAGTGATTCAAGCATATGATGAATATCGCAAGAAAAATAAACTCTAAACAAGCTTTTGATTCACGTCATATAAACAGAAATACAAACCGAAAAGACACCTCATTCTGGGTGTCTTTTCATTGGGGTATATAGTAGCGGAATAGTGGATTTAACAGGCTTTTTGACCACTCTTTACATAAGTATAATTCCGCCAAAAAGATACTACCATGGCTCTATATTACCCCTGTAGTTTACACACTACAGTTTTATTCGTTATTCCCTACCTCAATTATGTTGTTTGCGTATTTGCTTGCTTCCATTGCTTTTCAATGTGCTGCGCCAAGTCTTCCTTATCCTGGTTACTAAACTCATAGCTCACCACTTGCGGCATGCCTTCTGCATCACTTTGTTCTACGCGAACAAAATTGAGAAGAACACTGTCAAACCCTCCGTCTAAAAGCGCATAAGCATAACAACTTGCTTGCAAAAGATGTTTTTGGTGCAATTGCGCTGCATCCTCTTTTGGGCTGCCACCTGTTTTGTAATCAACCACAAAAGCGGTTTTAGCTGCATTATGAAAACACAGTGCATCTATTTCACCTTCCATGTACGCCTCTCCTACACGCACATAAAAAGGCACTTCAGCCTGGTGGTTTTCAAATTCAAGCGTTTGCTTAAATACCGCACTTTTAAAATAAAGATCGCAAGCTCTGCACAAACGCTCGTATCCTACGTCTGACAAACCGTAGCTTTGAGCGATAATTTCACGTCGTGCGCCATCAGGAACCCTACCAGTTTCCATGGCATATTGCGCACACCTATGAAATGCACTACCAAAAAAGGTAGCTAACGTATGCGCATCAAGAGTTCCACTGCAATCACTCAACACACTTTCACGATCGCGCGCCGATTGCAACTCTTCAGGTAAGCCATCTCTCTTGATTGGCGCTTGATCCTCATCAGTTATCTCGTGCGCATCACCAATACATTCGCCATGAGCATGATCAGCAATTGAGGAATATGAAAACACTGGACCACGCTCATACGGAGTGCGCATCCGGCGCGCAAAACCAAGAGGCAACGCCGGAACAACAAACTCATCTGGTTGTTCAGCCGTCAAGTCACTATCAGGTTGTTTTTTATCAAGCTGATCGTCCTCAGGTATGCTCTCCGAAGAGGGTTCCTTGCAAGACGCTTCGCCCTCGCAAGACTGCTCTTGTTCACTAAGCACGGTGCGAATGACTTGCGCAGGTTGTGTTCCACCATACTCATACGTGTCTTTATCAAAGAAAACATCAGTTGCTTCTGTAAGCGCCAAGCGGATATCATCCACCAAAACATCAGCATTATACGTGCCGTCTTTTGCCTTCCATGTTGCATCAAAAGCCACCACCAGCGCTTCACTTGCGCGCGTTAATCCAACATACAGCTTGCGGCGCGCCTCAGCTACATCCTGAACGCTGGCTACCTGCTGGAGCAAATTGAGATACTGGGAAGCATCGTGGGCATATGTGAGGCACTTCTGCGGGGTATCAATTTCATGTGCCTCGCTTAGCATATTGTTGCTCTCTATAAGATACTTCTCTTTACCGTTTTTGAGGTTTTTGGCTAGAGTTGGAAACGCGTCAAGCGTTTTTGCGCTTGCGAGCGAAAGATAAAGACCGTTTTCACCTGGCAAGCATGCAAGCTTTCCAGCTGCCAGACTCTTAGCCTCAAATTCAGCAAGGGCAACAATAGGAAACTCAAGACCCTTTGACGCATGAATAGTCATAATCTTAACAACATCATCGCCAGACCCACTCAGTGAACCCGGAGCCTCTTTTGCACTGCTCAACTCTGCCGCAAACTCCGCCGCCAAAAACGCTGGACCTCCCTGCTTGTCCTGCTCAATTGACTCAATAAGACGCAGTGCCTTCAAAATGTTTGCGCTCTGAGCTTTTCCTGTTGCACCTTGTTGCTCCAAACGCCAAAGCCAACCTGAACGAACAATGACATGAGCAATCACGCGTGAAAACGAAAGCATAGGCATTTCATCTTCAGCTTGGCGAAAAAGACTTATTGCTAAACCAAGCGCACCATCATGTGATTCTTCAGCACGTACAAGACGTGCGAAACCCTTCGCCAAACGCTGTTTATGCATCTGCTGTGTGTCATCATCAAACCGCGAAGCAATGCTTAAGAGTTCATCGGCAGAAAGATTAATCATGTCTGAAGTAAGCACCTCAAAAAGGGCTTCTCCATCAAGCGGATTTACCAGCACTTGAGCAAGACGCTTTACAACACGAACTTCGGGCGCGCTTGCAAACAACGAACCACCTGTGATAATGCACTCAAAACCAGCATCTCGAAGAGCTTGAGCATACATGTGAGCATAGGTCATTTTTCCAAGCAACAAAACCATGTCTCCTGCACGGTGCCCTGCTTCTTGCAATTTGCGCAATTGACAAGCAATCAAACGCGCTTTTTCGGCTCTTGCATCTACAGATTTGTAAATACTTCCTCTTTTGTCTTCGCGCGTCACCATAACAAGGCTGATGCGTGGATCTTCACTGACGTAGCGAGTAGGTCGCTCCAGATGCGGCTCAAGAGACATGAAGCTCTTCCCAAATGAACGCGGTTGGGAAAAAATACAGTCAACAAAAGAAAGAACATCTTGATGACTTCTGAAATTCTTCTTGAGTTCAATATATTTGGCATCAATCTCAGAAGAGCGCATGGTTGCTTTATGGTTTTCGTATACTTGCACATCTGCGCCGCGGAAGCGGTAAATGGACTGTTGCGAATCTCCCACTGTGCAAAGATGTGCACAATTCTCACCTGACATACGCGAGACCATATCAACCTGCAATTGAGAAGTATCCTGAAACTCATCAATCATAACAAGTTTGAAGCGGTTTTCATAACGCTGAGCAATTGCGGGATAGCGCTCAAACAACTCTTGCGTCTTAAGAAGCAAGTCATCATTATCAAGCTTGCCGATCTGACGTTTTTTGGCATCAAGAAGCGCCTTTGTCTGCCTTGCAAGAGAAATAAGCTGCTCCATATAAGGGCGCGCTAAACCAAGCTGTAGCTCGTTATAGAGAAAAGTGGTTTCTGCTTGCCATGTCTCAAAATGCTCCTTTGCAGAACCTGCACCTGCAAGCGAAACCCAGGGAAGCCCCTCAAATAAGGTAGCCACTTTGAGATACTCAGCACGAATAGCATGTAGATCCACCTGAGATGCCGCCCCGCGCGAAAGTTCTGGATGCTCTTGCAAAAAGAACTGACAGGCACCTATGGACTGCTCCATATTTGCACAAGCGGTTGCTACTGTTTTTGTTTGCTTTGCGCCAGAAAGAACTCCCTCCAATGCCTCGCAATTGAGCATATAGCGTTTTACGAGCTCACTTGGTTTAAGCGGTTCTGGTCCAAGCTGAATAGCTTCAAGCCCACTTTTTAGGCTTGCCGCCTGCGAAAGGAGTTCTTGCAATAGCTCCATCACCGATGTGCTATTAAACGAAAACGACTTCGTGCCATATTCAGCAAATAAATCAGCGTATACACCTGCTGCTCTATTGTCTTGCGAGCTAATGAGTTCATTAATAGCGTCATCTCGCATTTCCTGTGCTTCCGCTTCACTCAACAGCGAAAACTCGGGATCAAGCTCTGCTTCAAGCGCATGTGCGCGCAATATTCTCGAACACATACCATGAATGGTTGAAATCCATGCTCCATCAACTTTGAGTGCTTCTTGATTAAGCCCTTCTTGGCGAAGCGTTCGCTTTACACGTGCCTTGATTTCACTTGCAGCCTTTTCAGTAAAGGTGATTGCCAAAATCTCATCAATATCAGAGGCTACCGGTCCAGACTCAGGTAACAAAGCATACGCAATGCGCTGGGTTAAGGTAAACGTCTTTCCTGATCCAGCTCCAGCAGAAATCAACAGCGGTCGATTAACGCACTGTATACTCTCTTTTTGATCTGGTGTACAAGTGCTCAGATTCATCGTTCATCCCTTAACTCACATGACATAACAGGACAATAGGTGCAGACTTTATCGTGCTGAGCACGGAGATGTGGCGAAATCTCACCCTGAAGCATGGATTGAACTGCTTTTTCAATAGCCGCTTCCACATAATCCAGGAGTTCATTAAAGCTTTGAATGTCGTACTCACTCAAAGCCTCACTGGGAACCGCAGCCTTATCTGCTGACAAGCCCAAAAGATCCACTGGTCCAAGTGCATGATGATCAAAGGCTCCAGCAAGAGAATCGGCATCCTTTTTAGCGTTTCCAAATGAGAGATAGAGCGCCCCAACCACATCTAAATTGAGAGCTCTTCGAGCAATTTGCGCATAAACGAGTGATTGTATTTTGCTTGGCAACATCAAATCACATGCTTGCCAAACGCGTGATCCCGCACTCAATTGATATGCACTTCCAATTGAGCTTTTATAATCTATTATTACTGCCTGACCAGCATCGTTAATATCAATCCTGTCAATGCTGCCCCTAAGCATGCACCCTGCATATTCAACTGGCTCAATCCCTCTCATGCCAAAAGCGCACTCAAAATACCGAGGTTGAAAGCCTGGAAGAAGACGCGATTGACGCTCAAGAGAAGAAAGAAGTTTTGTTTTTAAATCATAAAGTTCTAAACGCTCAACTTCGCTTCTTGCAATCAAAGGTCTTTCATGGGGGTCTTTGCTCGCTTCATGCGCAATTTGCTGCTCAAAAAGCTCATCCAATAACTCTTGAGCAATTGAAAGGTTTTCGGGTGTCACACGAGCATGTCCCGATTCTTGAAATGTCTCATAAAATAGCTTAAAGAGCGCATGAGCAAATGTACCTATTTCTTGGGGACCGAAATCTGCATCAATCCCATCTAGACCTAAACGTCGCGACGCAAACCACTTATAAGGACACTCCAAATAGCTCTCAAGCGCTGATGCCGACAAACAAGGAAGTACACCAGCATGTTCATCTTTGCTGTCTGAGTGTACGCGAGGCAAAACTACCAGATCAACGTTTTGGACATGAGGGGTCTTGCGCGACGCATACAACCAACTTCTTTGGGGTTGCATACAGCGCTTCAAAGCTGAGTCCTTACCTTCAAGAGTAAAGAGCTCCGATTGCTTATAGACTTCCTCTTCGGGTTGCATATATGTTACCGCGTCCAAAATAAGCGGCAACCCTGTCTGCTTATTGATTGAAACATCGAAAGCATCAGACGAACGATAACAATCAACCACCTCTTCAAACATCA
Source organism: Adlercreutzia agrestimuris (assembly GCF_943193125.1). Taxonomy (GTDB): domain Bacteria; phylum Actinomycetota; class Coriobacteriia; order Coriobacteriales; family Eggerthellaceae; genus Xiamenia; species Xiamenia agrestimuris. The sequence continues at coordinate 489,982 of NZ_CALPCX010000002.1, read as the reverse complement.
CTGCCGGATAAGCTTCATCAGATGCTTCATCGAACAAAACTCGTTCAAACGTGAGGGTATTACGCGCACTTGAGAGAGCCTGAAAGAAGTTTCTGCGCGCCTCTGTGAGTGCGTCTCTTTCCGCCGAGAGCCCAAACATGCACAAGAGCACATCGGCGCTATCCTCTCTTATTCTTACAGGATATTGGGAGGCACTCAGGTCTCCAATGATTAAAGATGCATATGTACACTCTGCAGCTTGCGCAGTTTGTTCAAGCGTTGTAAAAGCTACATCAGCAACGCTTTGTTCGTTGCTATCAACTAAATTAGTTTGAATAGTATATGGAATCTTACAACGATTGAGTAAATCCCAGTAGTTCTCAGGCTGCCTACCAAGCATGAGACACGTCTCAATAAAAAGCCGAACGCGGGTTATCACCTTTTGCTGCAACGTGACCCATGAATCCGTTTGATCACTACGTTGCTTAAGGAAGTTTTCCACAAAATCGCAGAGACCCCGCCAGTCTTTTTGCTCAAAACAAGCGACAATCTGTTCAGATACTACCGATGCATTTTTTAAATCTGAACATATTTGACTAATCGTAAGTACGCGGTTTAGCCGCCATTGGGCATTTAATTCATGCGCTTTCGCGGGCGAAACCCCCGAAAAGCCGCCTAATAAATAGTCGGTAGGAATTGCACCACTGATGTTGCCGGTACCATAAAAAAGCTCAACGAGATTCCCTAAAGCCTGGCCAAGAGCTGTTTGAGCCACCGTCACCGAATCACTTAGTTGAGATGAAATTCCTTGGTCATAAAGAACAGAAGCAAGATGATCATATAACTGACGAGGGTTTTTCATGCTTACGCATACTGCTGGATGCTCATGCAATAACCCCTTCACCGCTTTATCTTCACCTCGTGCCAATGTAACTGCACGAACTATTGATTGCGCCATAAGCACAGGTGTTGCATAGCGTCCTAAAGGCAACAAAAACTCAATAGCGCCATGAGGTTCTAACGGCTTCTCATTGTTCTTAAAAAGATGGTTGAGCAGACAAGTAAGTTCTTCATTGCGCGCAGCAAGTAAGCTTGCCTGGGTGCACGCGTTCACAAAGCTCACAACATGTGCTTCATTTGCCAAATTCTCAAGAAAGCAACGTTGAGAAAAGGAAAGCTGCTCATCACTTACACATATAACCAATGAAGGACAAGGAGAGGATTTCGCTAATAAATACAACGCCTCATTCATCTCGCACAAATTCTGCCGCACGAGTTCTTGTTGATAGGCAAAAAGGCATTCAAGTATTTCACTTTGTTCAGGAGTAAGCGAGACGCTCCATTGAGGATCTTGAGCACGCTCTAGTAAGTCAACATAGGCCTGACCTATGAGCTTTCCCAATAAGGTGACCATACCATCTGTTGCCTTATGGCCCAAACGACCTGCTACTACTTCCGTAAGAAGGAGAAGCCGAATAAAGGGCGAAACCAACACACGACCATCTCCAAAAAGCTCCCACCTATCTTCAATCCACTCATCAAAAGTGACAACCCTACTTCCAACCTCAGCCTGAGAGTCCACCAATTCCTGATGCAAGAGCGTCTTATACGAAGCGTGCGGCACAAAGACATAGTTCACTGCGCCGGTGGTAAGTTCATGATTCAAAAGTAGTTCTTTGACTGACGTCAAAAGCTCTGTTTGATTTGCAACTGTTTTGGTATTGATTGTAGGCATTTTGGGCACCATGCATCCTTACTTAATAAAACAGGAGAGCTCTACGAAAAGCCATAACTCTATGAATTGCTTATTCTACTCATTATCCGCGTTTTGCTTGTCCCTTTATTGTCCCATGCGATGGCTTTGATTGTTTCCGGCGATTATTTCCCTGAGCACCAGATGAGCGTTGCTTTGTTGGGGAGACCCGCTTTTTTGTATTGCTCGACTTGCTAAAACGACTTGCTTTTTGCGGCTTTGCATGCGCTTGACGTGCGGGTTCTTTGACACGCTGCTTGCGCTTCGCCCGCGCTTTGTATTCCTTTTTTGCCTGTTGTATTTCCGGATCACGCCTATCTTGCGCGCGTATCGCACGAGATTGGGCAATCTTGGTAGCCTCATCCATATTAAAAAACGGAAGCGCTAATTCCTGAATGGTACCCCCCAAATAACGCTCCAAAGAACGAAACTCCAATTCCTGATCTGGCGTTATAAGAGTAAGCGAATTTCCTTTTGCATTTGCTCGTCCCGCTCTACCAATGCGATGCACATAGTCTTGAGCCTGACGCGGCAAATCATAATTAATTACCCAGTCAACATCTTGCACATCAATGCCGCGCGAAAGGACATCAGTTGCCACCAAAACTTCCACTTTACCTTCTGCAAAGGCTGAAAGAGCACGCTGTCGTTGGTTCTGCGAACGATCCGCATGCAGCCGATCAACCGTAATGTGGGCTCTACTTAAGCGGCGAAATATCGTGTCCACACGATTTTTCGTACGCGCGAATACAATAATGCGTTTCCCTGTATGCTCGGAAAGAAAGGCTTGTAAAAAAGGCGGTTTTACATCCTGGGGAAGCAAAAGCTTATATTGTTCAACCTGGTCAGTAGTGCGCGTCTCCGGAGAAACCGACACGCGCTTCGGCTGTCGAGCAAAGACTTCATCCATATCAAAAACCGCGTCTTTAAGTGTTGCTGAAAACAACAACGTTTGCCGAGCTGGTGGTAGCGCTCCCATAATCGTTCTCACGTCTGGCCAAAACCCCATGTCAAGCATGCGATCCGCCTCATCAAGGACCAAAAGCCCCACGCCTGTGAGGCAAACCGCTTTCTGCGACATCAGGTCAAGCAGGCGGCCAGGCGTTGCAATTAGCACATCAACCCCACGCTTAATCTGGGCCTTTTGTGGCTTGTCAGACACTCCCCCAACCGCAACAACAACACGATGATGCGTTGACTTCGCAATCACTTGACACACCTCAGCAATCTGAAATGCCAGCTCACGCGTTGGTGTCACTATCAAAATGCTTGGTTTAGAACCCTTTATTGCAGGATATGCATCTAGGGCAGGCAAAGCAAAAGCCGCGGTCTTACCCGACCCAGTCTTTGCTTCTGCCATAACATCTTCACCTGCCAGCACATACGGAATTGCTTGTGTTTGCACAGGAGTCGGTTGGGTATATCCGAGAGAGTCACATGCCTTTAGCACAGAGTCGGATAACCCTAAGTTCTTAAATTGATTAGCGCACATGGGCCGGCTTTCTACCCCAATAAAACTTGAGGAAATGTTTGCGAAAAATAGGATCTGTTTCATCTTTAGGATGCGCTGCGAGTTCCATGGAAACCGCAGCAATATCACGCGCGGCATTTGGTTTTCGCAAATATGAGCCGTTGATGAGCATTGCTTTACCCATCTCGGGGTTGTAAGCATAATGGCGAAGCGTATCAAGCAGCTCGCGCGCGGTTGTTACATGGAGTGCCGCACCGCTTCCGGTCAGCATGTTGACGTTGGCCTTCTCTTGGCCATATGCCTTACCCAACAAGATCATCGGCGCCTTAGCACATAAGCACTCTGTAACTGTAAGACCTCCTGATTTACAGATCACCAGATCACTTGCGGCCATCAGGGCAGCCATATCTTCAACATAGTTAAATATTGTGACATTTGTCAGCCCTAATTCGCGACATTGCGTCTGCAGATGACGTGCATATTCTTTATCTTGACCAGCAACAAAAACAAAATGGAGTGTCGGATCAAATAGATGCAAGTACGGCAGTGTTTTATCAAGCGCCGCACGAAAATGCACATAAGGTCGCGGAAGGTAGGCACCCGCCAAAGCTAGAACAATATTCTTGTCCTGAGGAAGCTCATAGGTTTCGCGAATCTTGTCACGATCCAACTCTCGACGAAAATCTTCGCGCGTTGGAATGCCAGTTATCAAAATGCGCTCTTCAGGAATCTTTCTTGGACGAAGCGTTTCGGCCATAAACTCATTAGCAACACAAAAAATATCACAGGAGAGTTGAGGCCATAGACCTTCTGTCTCATAATCAGTTGGCACCGCAATAATAGGGAAACGCAGACCAGTTAGCATTCGCGCCGACACCGCAGCGTTTGCCGCTGTAATATGCGTGCAAATAATTGCAACCGGCTTTCGCATGCGTACATACTCAGTAAACGGAGCATACATAATGCGCGACCAGATAGTACCACCTGACCAAAGGATTCTGCCCGTTAGCGTGTATCGCCAGGTTAAATCATAAATTGGACGAGTGGCTCCTGTAAAAAGCGACGCGGTCTTGTTGCCATCAAAAACAACACGACCAAAGTCAAGAATATCAATTACCTCTATTTCAGCTTCGCGCAAAAGATTGTCAGCTTCAATATCCCCTGTTACGGTGTCAACCTTTTTGGAACACAATTCTTCTTGTTGTAATTTAAGTGCTTGCGCAATTGCATTAGCCGCACTCCGGTGACCTGAGCCAACCGATGCATGAGCAACAATGACAAGTGGCTTTTCGCATGATGAATCAGACGCTATTTGAGCGAGTGATTCTTCGTGATCAGTACCAGCTGTCTCACTTGTTAATACGGCATGTTGTTCTTCGTGTGATGAATTAGTCATAGACTAATAATAACCTAGTGCACTGCCGTCTGCTCCGCCGTAACTACACACCCGCAAAAAGAGCGCAAAATAATTCTTGCATTACTGCGCATGCTTTGCGATAATATTACAGCTGCGTTCAAGAGAGCAGCCTTTGTCCCCATAGTCTAGAGGTCAGGACGCGGCCCTTTCAAGGCTGAGACACGAGTTCGATTCTCGTTGGGGGCACCATCTGTGACCAGGGCAAACAAACTGTTTGCCCTGTTTTCTTTTCAAGGCCTTCATTCGCAGAAAACCCTCCCCCCTACCAATCTATATTGTCCTTTTGGCGAAAGCGCACAAAAAGTCTTCACAATAAGCGGTAATGTTATATCGCTGCTAGAGGGAAGGAAACGGCATGCGTATTGCAGTAGCCAGTGATGGCTTGAATGTATCTGTGCATAGCGGACGATGTGCAAGTTATATGTGCTATACCGTAGAGCGTGGCGTAATTACAGAATGTCAGAATCTCCCTAACCCTTGTTTGCCGCCCGCATCTACTGCAGAACTCCTTGCATCGCTTGGTATTGATCTCTTTTTTGTTAGCACCGTTGATCCCAATATCCAACGAGCGCTTGAGCAATCAGGTATTGAAGTTGTCAGCGGCATGAGTGGATCAGCACGAGAATCTGTAGAGCATTTCATTACTGATATGATGAATGGATCAACTGCCTTTGAAGACGAGACCGACTGTCACAGTGTAATCAACTAGTTATTCAGTCAGTTCCCAAAACACAAGAGCAACCCATACCGTGAGTTGCCCAACAAAAAAGGTTGCCGAAGCAACCTTTTTAATTATCACAAGTACTCAAAAGAGACAAAGTGTTTAAAGAGCTTTCTTTGCAACCTCAACAAGTGCTGCAAAAGCTGTCGGATCATTTACTGCCATATCAGCCAAAACCTTACGGTCAAGCTCAACACCAGCCTTCTTCAAGCCATTCATGAATACTGAATAGCTCATACCATTAATGCGAGCGGCAGCATTAATGCGAGTAATCCACAGACGACGGATCTCACGCTTCTTGTTGCGGCGATCACGATATACGTACTGCAAAGAGTGCTGCATCTGCTCTTTCGCTGCACGATAAGAGCGAGACTTTGCGCCATAGTAACCCTTGGCGCGAGTAAGGACGGTACGGCGCTTCTTATGTGCGCTCACTGCACGTTTTACACGAGGCATTTCGTATCAGAGCTCCTTTGAAATTCTAGCGAAGGCCAAGGTTGCGAGCGATGACCTTTTGGTCAGCCTGAGCAACTTCGGTCTCGTGACGGAAATTACGCTTACGCTTCGGGCTTTTCTTGGTGAGAATGTGGCTCTTGTAAGCCTTTGCACGCATGATTTTGCCGGAGCCAGTAACGCGGAAACGCTTTGCAGTACCGCGATGAGTCTTCATTTTAGGCATTATCCTGTGTCCTTTCTTCCTTACTCGATTCGTCCTTTTTCTTTTTAGCCGCTGTAGGCAGCGGGGCAATCAACATATGCATGTTGCGGCCTTCCATCTTTGGCTGCGACTCAATAACTGCCATGTCTTTCAAGTCATCTGCCAATCGTTCTAGGATGGTGAGACCTTGCTCGGGATGAGCCATTTCACGACCACGGAACATGATGGTGATTTTGACTTTGTTCCCAGCATCAAGAAAACGAAGTACATGCTTTTTCTTGGTTGTGTAATCACCCACATCAATTTTCGGGCGAAACTTCATTTCCTTGGTTTCAATTTTACTTTGGTTCTTGCGAGCCTGCTTTGCCTTAATGGCCTGGTCGTACTTAAACTTACCGTAATCCATGATGCGACATACAGGCGGATCAGCATTTGGCGCAATCTCAACGAGATCTAAACCCTCATCATCAGCAATACGCTGAGCTTGAACGGTGGGATAGATGCCCATTTGAGTTCCGTCAAAACCAATCAGTCGGCACTCGCGAACAGAAATCTGTTCATTGAGCCGAGGTTCTTGAGCAGCTATTGCGCTCACCTTCCTTTCTTGTGTGCTTGCGCACAAAATAAAAAACCCGCTGCTTTGACACATACGGGACTTCACATAAGACAATGCTTATATTGAGTAAACCCATCAGCAGCCAAAGCGCCGAACCAGGTGGAGGTATGCACCTCACTTCTGTTCACAAGACAGAAATTGTATCACTTTGCAAATATGTTGCAAGTACTTCGCTGTGATTGTTTTGCGAAAAGACGCACCGCATCCATAGAAAGCGTTCGCAATTTTCATTGCAGCATACCAATAATGCGTTCACTATTTCATGACAAATCTCCTAAGCGCAGACTTTCCACTCAGAAAGCAGGTAGGCTCAACAGTATAGACTTCGCGTACGTTTTAATCGCAAGGAGCTTCAAGTATGAAAAAGCACATTGTCGGCAATGTAAGTTGGATTGGATATCTTGATTGGGAGCTCAAACACTTTCATGGCGAAGACTACACCATTGAGCACGGTTCAAGCCAAAATGCGTATTTAGTTCAAGAAGAAAAAACGGTATTGATTGACACCGTTTGGATTCCTCATCGTTTTGACTTTATTGAAAACCTTGAAGCGGAAATAGATCTCTCTTCTATTGACTACATTGTTGCCCATCACGGCGAGTGCGACCATTCGGGTGCGCTTGCAGCGCTGATGGAGCGCATACCCAATGTTCCTATTTATTGCACCGCAAACGCCGTTAAGTCCCTTGAAGGCCAATATGGTAAACGAAACTGGAATTTTCATATTGTCAAATCAGGTGACACCCTCGATGTTGGCAACGGCAAGCAACTCATCTTTATTGAAATGCCCATGATGCATTGGCCGGATTCACTCGCAAGCTTTTTGACCGGCGACAATGTGTTGTTTTCCATGGATGCTTTCGGTCAACATTTTGCCGTAGAAGAGCTCTTTAACGACCGAGCAAATCAACCGCTTTTACACTACGAAGCGCTCAAATACTATGTAAACATCTTGAACCCCTATGCTCAAAACGTAAAACGCAAACTTGCTGAACTTGATAAGCTTCAGCTCCCCATTGCCTATATTGCTCCTTCTCATGGTGTTGTCTGGCGCGATAATCCTCTTCAAATTGTTGCTGATTATGCCTTGTGGTCAGATGCCTACCAAGAGGACATGGTCTGCGTGTGCTATGCCACCATGTGGAATGGCACCAAAATGCTTGCTCATGCAATTGCCGATGAAATAGCGCGTGTTAGCCCGCAAACCAACGTGGTGGTACACAACATTGAGACTGATGACAAAAACGATGTAATGGTTGACGTTTTTCGCTCAAAAGCGCTTGCTCTTGGATCTCCCACCGTTGTCAACGATATTCTTTCTGGTGCATCTGGATGGCTAACATTCCTCAAATCGCTCAAGTTCAAGAACAAGCGAGCCGCAGCATTTGGCTGCTATGGATGGAGTGGTGAAGGCACGCAGATCCTTCAAGAAAGATTGCGCGATGCTGGCTTTACCGTGAGCGATAACGCATTGCGCGTGAATTGGAATCCACAAGAGAGTGACTATGCAGAAATACCTGCGTTTGTTGCTGATCTTTTGGAGATAGACACAACAACCCCTCTTCAAGAACAGGAGAAACCGACTATGCAGAAATATGTTTGTGATGTATGCGGCTTTATCTACGATCCCGAATTAGGAGATCCTGATGGTGGTATTGAACCTGGTACCACTTTTGAGGATATCCCCGAGGATTGGGTTTGCCCCGTTTGTGGCGTTGGCAAAGATATGTTCTCACTTTACGAAGAATAACGCTTTGTAATTCAAAAGAGCATTAATGAGCTTCGGCTTAAGTCAAAAAAATGCCGTCTTATTAAGGCGGCATTTTTTATATATGTTGATAACGCTTTAAGTTCTTACCTTACGACGCGGCAGCCGTGCCTTCTGCACCCGAGGCCTCAGCTGCGCTGTCCCCCGCTTCAGATGACTGATCAGACTCTGCCGCCTCTTCAACAGGAGCCTGCGCCTCTGGAGCATCAACATACACATAGATAATGCGAATTGTGTCTGCAAGATTACCAGTTGCATTTGATGTGGTGTAGTTATATGTCAAAACTGCTGACCATTCATATGTTTCACCATTAATATCAACCGGTCCTGAGAATGAGCAATTCTCAGCGGTAACCGTCGTGCCATCACTTGCATAGGTGGCATAATCAGATCTATCGCTTGGCAAAGTAATAGCATCATCAGACACGGTTACTCCAGCCTCTTCCAAGGTTTTTTGAATGATGTGCTGAGTCTCAATTGCTTCAGCAAAACTGATGGACCCATAGCCCAAAGACGCTGTAGCTGCAGAGTATCCAGCTGATACGACAACACCATCAGCATTCAGCCCCAAATAAACCGTTGGCGTGCCCGAGCGCGAATCGGCTGGCTCCTCAAGGAGCGCCACGGTCTCTTGGGTGACAATAGCACTTCCCTCTTCAGATACTTCGCGCGTAGAAACAACCGATGCACCACGTTTGAGTTGCGCAATAGCTTCACTTTCGCTCAAGCCTAAAATGCTTAGCAAATCAGGAACCTCAGTGCGCTTTTCGGTAACAGTTGTTGCATCAGTAGTGGCAGAAGGGTCTGTTTGCAAACTCTCTGTTTCGCTTTCTGTAGATTCAAGCTGTTGCACCTGCTGTGATGCAGAGAGATTAGCCTCAGAAAAGAGTTGCCATCCCATATAAACAATAGCGCCAATAAGAAGCACCAACAAAACCATAATGACAATCAAAATGCGACGCATCCGACGCGATTTTTTTTGATGTGGCGAAAGCGTAAGTTTATTGCTTTTGCCATGTCGACCACGCGTTGGCGCTGGCGCAATAGCTTGAGTTTGTTCCTCAAACAACAGCGGAGGTTCCGCTACTGGCTCAAGACTTTCAAATGCATCAGGATATTCATCGGATCCATCATCGGGTTTGTAGCTAAAACCACTGGCGTGACGACCTGATGAAGAACCGACTGCACTAAACTCATCGGTTTGATCAAGCGGTGTAAAAGCTTGCGTTAAGCCAATGGGTTCGTCGTGGGTATCATATTGTGATGCTTGCGGGGTATATTCATCCGTGTGCCGCATGGTTCGTTTAGAGTTCTTATTACCATATGAAGCATGTTTGGGCATTGTTCACCTTCCCAGCACTCAAGCAATTAAATTGCCTGCTCTGTACATGTGCTAGTTCGTAAAAAAGACGCAATAGATAATGGCACAAGCAACACCTATGAGCGCAAGCGCAATGATTATCTTTTGCATGGACGACATTGGCGTAGATTGCAAATCCTCCAAGGTAGTCTCATGGTATCCGTCATCTTTAACTGGCTTATCAACAGATTTTTCCGAAACAGAAGAAGACACTTTTACTGGTGTTTGAACCGGTGACTCTTCAGCTTCTATTTCTTGGGTTGTTTCATCCTGCGAAACCGCCACACGAGGCGGAGTTGAAGGTTTTGCCCCTGCTTGAATAACGAAATCATCATCGTCTTGAGCATGGACGGTAATATGTGAAAATGTCGGCTGTTTTTCTGACACTTTAAGCTCCCTTCAACTTAGCCAAATTATACGGTAACTCAGCTTAAAGGTTACTCCTTCCCAATAAAATCCATTGCTTTGATAACTAACAGACACGGGCAGCTACCACCACTCTCACGATAGCTGCCCGAAGTACATCAATCGGTCAAAGACCCATAAACTATCTGCTTAAATAAATGCCTTTCACCGTATAGCTTTTATTCTTGAATGCCTGGGATAACAGGAATAGTAGCAAAACCAGCTGCCAGCTCCTCTTCGGTTGGCTCATAGTCGGTCATCTTACCTTGATTGAACGCATCATAGGCATACATATCAAAATAACCAGTGCCTGTAAGACCAAATAAAATTACTTTCTCCTCGCCCGTTTCAATGCATTTTTTTGCCTCTTCCATGGCGGCATAAATTGCATGAGCGCTTTCCGGAGCTGGCAAGATTGTCTCTTGGCGCGCAAACTCTTCTGCTGCAGCAAATACGTCAGTTTGCTTAACAGCAATGGCTTCCATATAACCATCATGTTTGAGCTTCGACACGATAGGAGACATGCCATGGTAGCGCAAACCTCCTGCATGATCAGGGTTAGGCAAAAAGCCATTACCAAGCGTATACATCTTAACGAGGGGGCAAGTTTGGCCGGTGTCAGCGTAATCATATGCGTATTTACCCCGCGTAAGCGATGGACAACTTGCCGGCTCAACAGCAATAAAACGCGTATCAGGCTTAATCCCCTTGAGCTTGTCACGCATAAAGGGCGCAATAAGACCACCAAGATTTGAACCGCCGCCAGCACATCCGATGACGATATCGGGATACTCTCCCAACTCTTCAAGAGCACAATAACTCTCAAGCCCAATGATGGATTGATGCAATACAACTTGATTAAGCACACTACCAAGCTGATAGCGACCCTTATTGTTGGGTACATTTAGTGCGCGCTCTACTGCCTCAGAGATTGCCGTGCCAAGAGATCCTGTTGAATCAGGATGCTCAGCTAACATACGCTTTCCTACTTCAGTCATCTCTGACGGAGAGGGAGTCACAGTTGCATGAAAGGTCTCCATGATGTTTCTGCGGAACGGCTTTTGATTATAGGAACACTTGACCATAAAAACGTCTAGATCAAGTCCGAAATGATCTGCTGCTTCCGAAAGAGCCGTCCCCCATTGTCCGGCACCTGTCTCGGTAGTGATCTTTTCCAGATCTTGCTCTTTGGCATAGTAAGCTTGCGCAATTGCGGAGTTGAGCTTATGGGAACCCGAGGTGTTGTTGCCTTCAAATTTGTAATAAATCTTTGCTGGCGTACCCAACGCACGCTCAAGGTTATAAGCGCGGCACAACGGCGAAGGACGATACACCTTATACATTTCGCGAACCCCTTCAGGGATATCAACATAAGCAGTCTCATCATCTAATTCCTGCTCGACCAAAGCATCGCAAAACACCGGCGACAGGTCTTCATGAGTGGCAACCGATCCGTCAGCTAAACGCATTGGCTCAGGTGGTTCAGGCATATCAGCGCGCAGGTTATACCATTGCGTAGGAATTTGATCTTCGCGAAGATATAAACGATATGGGATTTGATTTGTCATAAGTGTTTCCTTTCTTCCACCTTAACCAAACATATACACACAAAAAGAGCCCCCGGATCTCCGAGGGCTCTTCTGGATATGTGTGCGAGAAATCAGAAGCCGCGAGACCCGAGTATCAATGTCTTCTGTTCCACCACCAAGCACCAAATAGCAATGCCGAAAAAACGACATCTGCAACAAGTGCGGTTGGTGTTGTTGGAGCAGCTTGCATGTAACCCTTTCATCACAACTTCACAAAGCTCATAAAGCCTGCACGTGAGATTATCACACTATGTTGAAGCGATGCAAGCATTAAAGGTTCCTGGCGTTGTGTATTCGCGAATTGTGGCACAATTGACGATGACTTTTTCACAAGAAGATAGCAGCACGACCTTAAAGAGGTAATTATGGAATTAGAAATTGGACAGTCCTTAGCAGGATTTCGCGTTGAGACCAAAGAGCCGCTCTCAGAAATTGACGGTGTAGCCTATACGCTTATTCATGAGGCATCCAAAGCTCGCCTGTTATATCTTGCAAACCAAGACAACAACAAAACGTTTTCTATCACATTCAAAACGCCCCCCAAAGACGACACAGGGGTGTTTCACATCTTGGAACATTCAGTGCTTTGCGGATCACGTAAATTCCCCCTCAAAGAACCGTTCGTAAATTTGATCAAGTCATCCATGCAAACGTTCCTCAATGCAATGACGTTTCCCGACAAAACGATGTATCCGGTTGCAAGCACCAACGACCAAGACCTCATCAATCTCACCGATGTCTATATGGATGCGGTACTTCACCCCAACATCTACCTTAAGCCTGAGATTTTTGAACAGGAAGGTTGGCATTGGGAGCTTAAAGCTGACCTTGAGGCAGACGAAGGAAATATTCTAGCGGGCGAAGAGACTGTTCTTGAAGCCCTCTCGAGCAAAGACCAAACGCCGCAACTGATGCTCAACGGGGTAGTTTATAACGAAATGAAAGGTGTCTTTTCTGACCCTAATTCCCTTTTGTACGACTACACCCAAGCAGCCCTGTTCCCCGATAACGCCTATCAGTATGAATCGGGCGGCGCTCCGTATGCCATCCCTGACCTTACCTATGAGCAGTTCCTGGAGCAACACGAACGTCATTACCGTCTTGATAATAGCTATATCACCCTCTACGGCAACCTTGATCTGTTGCGTATGTTGACGTTCTTAGATGAAGAATACCTCACTGTGGGAGCAGCTGAGGAACGCAGACGTGACGAAGCGCGCGCAAAAGACAACCTGCCCCCGCTCACCCCAAATCCCTTAGAGGCTCAAAGCGCTGTGATTGTTCCCCACGAAACGCACACCATGGCAACTTCACCAGAAAACGCGTGCGTTGCACTTGGCTACGTTATTGGAAGCGTAACGGAACGCACCCGTATAGTGGCTGTGGATATTTTGCTTGATGCCCTGATGGGCTCAAACGAAGCACCGCTTAAACGAGCTCTGTTAGATGCGGGTATCGCAGACGATGTACATGGCTCTCTTGCTGATAGCCTCTTGCAACCATTCGCCTTTTTGCAATTGCGCGGCGCCAAAGAAGGTGCTGCTGAAACCTTTAAACACATCGTGCACGACACTCTGACTACTCTGGCACAAGGTGGCCTTGACCACGCTTTGCTGGCGGCCTCCCTCTCGCACGCTGAGTTTGAAATGCGCGAGTATGATTTCCATATGGCCGACGGTGTAGCGCTTTCCATGGCCGCATTGAGCGGATGGCTCTATGACAACGACCTTGCAACCGCCTACCTCAAGTACGAAGAAGATTTCGCATTCTTGCGCAATGCGCTTGACGATAATTACTTTGAAGAGCTTATTGATGAGGTGTTTCTTCAGAGCAAACATTGGGCGTGTGTTGAAATTGTGCCCGATCAAGACAATGTCGATAAAGCCGAGGCTGAACGCATCACTCAGGCGCTCACACAGTTTACCGATCAAGACTATGTACGCATTGCTGATGCTGAAGCACGCCTTCGCCGCGAGCAAGAAGCCCCCGATAGCCCAGAAGCTTTAGCCTCACTTCCCCACCTGAGCCTTTCAGATTTAACCGATGCACCTGATGAACCAGCATATATGCTGGATGAAAGCTGTCCTCTTCCTTGCTTGCGACACGAAGCTACCCTTCATGGCGTAGTTTATACCTATCGCTATTTCAACTTGAGTCATATCAGTTTTGAAGAAATGCCCTATGTCAGCATTTTAGGACTGACCTTAAGCAAGCTTGCAACAGCCCAACATGATGCAGCAACCCTTGACACGCTCATTAATCATTACCTCGGGTCTCTCAACTTCTTTACTGACGTCTTCACAGATCCTGATGATCCGCATGCGCTCAATGCTTACTTTGTGGTAGGAAGCGCCGCACTTTCAGAAAACGTAGACAAGCTTGTCTCGCTTAGCAAAGAAATCATACTCACAACCGATTTCACAGATACTGACAAGATCCGCGATATCTTGTCTCAGGTGCGCATTAGCCTTGAACAAAGCTTTGTAACCGCAGGTCATGCGTATGCTCTCGGACGCATGGCATCATACTTCTTGCCTTCTGCTCTTCTGCGTGAGACACTCAAAGGCGTTGATTTCTATCTCTTCATCAAGTCACTGCTTGAAGACTACGATGCACGCAAAGAAGAATTGGTAACAAAACTTCAGTCCTTGGCACAAAGAATCTTTGCTGACAACACCTGTTTGCTCAGCTTCTCAGGCAGTGCGGCCGACTTTGATGCTTTCTGGAGTGCAAATCCGCTCTGCGAACAGACCACAAACGCAAAACAGATACTATGCGTACCTGAACCGCAAGCTAAAAATGAGGTCTTTGTTATCCCAAGCGACGTAAGCTATGTTGCGCAAGGTTTCAATAGAAGACTCTTAGATGTTGCATATTCAGGAACATGGGCAGTTGCCCGTCGTGCATTAAGTTACGATTATCTTTGGAATGAGGTGCGTGTTAAAGGTGGCGCCTATGGAGCTAACTTTACCTCTTCTTATATTGGTGATGTGTATTTCAATTCATACCGCGATCCGCACCTTGATGAAACACTTGCTCGTTTTGCAGGTGCTCCCGCCTGGCTTCAAGCCTTCAACCCGACACAAAATGAGCTGGAAGGGTTCATTGTTGCATCAGTTGCAGCATTTGATGCACCCCAAAAGACACGCGCTTTAGTCCGTTCGCAAGATGCTCAGTATTTCGCGAAATGGTCGCCAGCTGATCGGGCGCGCTTTAGAGCCGAGATGATAGCCACCACCAAAGATGCTCTTTGCGAACTTGCTCCTTGCATTCAAGATTCATTGAACAAGAACATGATCTGCGCTTTTGCAGGTAAAGATCTTGTTGATGCCTCCAGTGCAGGCCTGACAGAGATCATACTGTAAGCGCTGTTGTGTAAGCGAAGATACGAAACTATACCATCAGGTATAATGCGTATTGATTGTGGCAGCTTTATATGATATTGATATTGTAACAATTAACATTAGTTGAACGCGTTTAGGAAGCGAGAAGCACAACTATGCTAGAACTGAGAAATCTCACGTTCGAGGTGCCTGTGTCTGAGGGATCACAGGAAACCAAACGTATTATTGATGATCTATCATTAACTATCCCCGATGACCGCTTCACGGTCATCACTGGCCCAAATGGTGGCGGCAAATCAACGCTGGCTAAACTGATCATGGGTATAGAGAAGCCCACGTCAGGCCAGATTCTTTTCAACGGCGAAGACATTACCAACCTAAGCATTGCCGATCGTGCAAACTTAGGTATTGGCTATGGCTTTCAGCAGCCCGCTCGTTTTAAGGGCATGAAGGTCAAAAAGCTTCTTGATATTGCTGCAGGCAAAAAGCTCCCTATGCTTGCTTGCAACGAATATCTTGCTAAGGTAGGCCTGTGCTCTGCAAGCTATCTCACCCGTGAAGTGGACAAATCCCTCTCTGGTGGCGAAGTTAAGCGAATTGAAATTGCCACTATTTTGGCACGCGATCCGAAGCTGGCAATCTATGACGAACCTGAAGCTGGCATTGACCTCTGGAGTTTTGATCGCTTGACAGAAACATTCCGCGACATCCACGAAGCGCGCGACGGTCGCTCAATTGTCATCATTTCCCACCAGGAGCGCATTATTCAATTGGCTGACGAAATCATCCTTTTGCGTGATGGCAAAATTGCCGCAACGGGTACTCCCGAAGAGCTCCTGCCCACGCTCGGCTTTGTTGCTAAGGGTGTTCCCGGGTGTCAACTCACCGAGCCAACCGAACTTCATTTGACCGAAATTGCCACTACTTGTTAGTGTGCTCTTTATTAAGGAGAAACCATGGCTGTAGATCTTTCCCCCATTGACGAGGGACTCCTAGAGCAAATTGCCAATATCCACGGAATGCCTAAGGGAGCTTTTAACATTCGCAAGGATGGCCAGCTCGTCCAGCGTTCCTCATCAGCGCATATTGAGATTTCCACCAAAACCGACAACCCCGGCATTGATATTCATATCGCACCTGGAACTCGAGGAGAAACGGTTTTCATTCCGGTAATTGTTACGCAAGCAGGCCTCAAAGATGTGGTGTATAACACCTTTTATATTGGCGAAGATTGCGATGTAACCATTGTAGCTGGTTGCGGCATTCACAATGAAAGCCACGAAGCATCTGAACATGATGGCATTCACACATTTTACTGCGGCAAAAACTCACATGTTCGCTATGTAGAAAAGCATTATGGCGAAGGAAGCGGCACTGGCGAGCGCATCTTAAACCCCGTTACCAATGTCATTTTGGAAGAGGGATCACACTGCGAAATGGAAATGGTGCAGCTCCGCGGTGTTTCCTCTACCGTTCGCGATACCAATGCTGAGCTTGGTGCTGGCGCAAAGCTTGTCTTAACCGAGAAGCTGCTCACTCACGACAAGCAAACCGCAACTTCAAATATGAAAGTTGAACTGAAGGGCGACGATTCAAGCGTGCAGGTAATCTCTCGCTCAGTTGCACAAGATGATTCCGTTCAAATCTTCAACCCGCTTGTCATTGGCGAGGCTGCTTGTCGCGGACATGTACAATGCGACGCTATTATCATGGGCCACGCCAAAGTGACCGCAATCCCTGGCATTGAAGCGGCAAGCGAAGATGCACAGCTTGTCCACGAAGCTGCTATTGGCAAGATTGCGGGAGACCAAATCATTAAGTTGATGACGTTAGGCTTAAGCGAAGAAGAGGCTGAGCAAGAAATCTTGGAGGACTTTTTAAATTAGCTTTCCTGTTATTGGTTGAAGGCATTTTCTCCCCTCAGCCAACAATTTTTATGAGCAACTATCACAAAACCGCTTCGCCAATATGTTCGGCGAAGCGGTTTTTAATTGCGTTTCAAAATACCCCTAAAAGATGCGCTCTTGAAATTCATCAACGAAGTGAGCAATTAGGGCTGCACTCGTTGGGGTGCATCGTTCACCTGGAAACGTATACTCGCACGTAGGAATACCCGTTTGCAAAAGAGCTCGTGTTGCGGGGGCAGGAATATCCAATTCACCGTGAGCGCATATAACGGTTCCTTCGCCGGTCTGAACATGTGTTGCCACAATGCGCTCGGGAGCAAATGCCTCAACAGCCACACATACACCTAAAACGTTTCGTATTGACCCAGCATTTCCAACCTCATGAAAGTGAGTCTCCTCCACGCTACAACCATGCACCGACGCCTCTGCTTGCGCCAAAAGCTGATACACCTGACGCATATGCTCTTTTACACGCTCCGATACTGCCAATTCATCAATGGTGGCCATGACTTCGGCTAAGTCATGATGATGTTTTTCTTCGATAATGGCCTGCTCAAGCGCAAGATGCACTTGATTTCTTCGCCGCTCATCAAGCTGAAGCATGGTTTGAGCCAAGATGTTTGTACGAGTTGCAAGTTCGTTTAAAACCCATACGAGATTCATGCTGTTTCCCTTACTTATCTGCGCACGTAACTCTGTACATAGCTACGCTTTACGCCTTGTAATGAAGGTGATTAATAAGATGTGCCTGATAAGCAGCACCAAAGCCGTTGTCGATATTTACTACCGACACCCCCGAAGCACACGAATTGAGCATAGCCAAAAGCGCGGCAACACCGCCAAAACTGGCTCCGTAACCAACTGAAGTGGGCACCGCTACGACTGGCGCCGACACCAAGCCGCCGATGACGCTTGCCAACGCACCTTCCATGCCCGCCACAACAATCACCACGCGTGCGCGCTCAAGTTCTTCTTGATGCGCCAGTAGCCTATGGATTCCTGCAACACCCACATCATAAAGACGACATACTTCATTGCCGAGCGCCTCTGCGGTAAGCGCGGCTTCTTCTGCACAATACAGATCTGAAGTACCGGCACAAGCCACTACAATACTACCCAAACCATCTGCTAAGGCATTATCTCCAAAGCGGAGCAATTGCGCTGTCTGGGAATAACTGAAAGCCTTGTTACCGCACGCATCAGACGAAGCACCTATTGTCGTCCAAAGATGTTCAACAATGTGCGCTTTATCAGGATCCACACGCGTGGCAATCACCATGTCCTGCCCTTGTTCTATGAGGGCTCGTGCAATGCCAACAATTTGCTCAGGCGTTTTACCTGCACCGTAAATAACTTCGCCGACACCTTGCGTAGTTGACCGCAAGTGGTCTGGTTTAGCATATCCAAGATCCGTGAAATTCATATCAAGCCTCTTTAAGCAGCTTGATTAGCAGAACCGTCTCCCTCAACACCCATGTCAGACATGCCTGTTCCGTCATCAGTGTAATCACCAGTACCGCTTCCGTCGCCTGTTCCGTCGTCATAGGTGGCATTATCGGCTGTGTTGTCATACACAATAGGATCTTCATCCTGAGCGGTCGCATCTGCGGGAGCAGGTTCGTCAGAAGAAGCGTCTCCCGAAGCAGAATCGTCAGTAGTCTCATCCGCAGCCGAGGTGTCCCCTGTTGAGTTTGTATCACTAGTGGTAGTGGCAGCACTAGCACCTGCGGTGAGCGGAATCTGAGACAAATCAAGCACAGAACCGAGCCACTTCGTTTCAATGACTCCAACAACGCCCGTGCCGGTAATTGATGTTAAAGCATCAGAAACTGCCTGTTTCAAATCAGCATTGCTATCAAGCACACCTACCGCATAACCGCTTGGTTGCTGCATGAGGGCAACAATATGAACATCATAGCCTGCACTATGAGCAGCATAGGTACCAATTACCGTGTCAGCAGCTACATATTGCACATCACCAGATTCAAGCTTGGCAAAAGCACTCTTCAGATCATCTGTAGTTACCAATGTTCCGTTGTCAAACTCATTGGAAACAGCCCAGGAACTCTTTGAGGAAGTTTGAGCGGCAATAACAGGAGCTTCTTCATTGGTGGGTACCGTGTCATTAGAAGGAAGTGCAAATAGCGCTACCGCGGTGGGAAGGTATGCCTCTGATGTCCAAAAGCTTCCCGTGGTATCAGACTTATCAACGCCCATGACAATATCCACCGAGCCATTAGTGAGAGCTGATTCGGCATCCGTTTCAACATCCACCAGTTCAAGCTTAAGACCAAACTGATCTGCAAGAGCAGCAGCCACATCAACATCAAGACCAACAATTTTTGATGACGAAGCAGGTTGGCCCGCCAAAGGAGCATTGCCGGTATTTACGCCAACACGCAACACGCCGTCTTGAGCAATAGTTGGGCTGCTCAGTGTTGGTGCCTTTTCGGGCGGAGTATAACTCTCTTGTGAAGCGCACCCAACCATACCGAACAAGGCAAGCGCACTCACTACAAATACGCTGAAGAACTTTGTTGTCATAGAACGCGACATGCACATTCCTCCATCCATATCAACTCAACAAAGCCTCTTCTGACTGACCTAGTTTTTGACCCCACACTCGCGCACTGGATCTAAGCTTGCGCCCTTGACCTCTCGCCTGGAGCAGCCGGATGCCGCATAATCGCCAAGCGGTGCGACTTACCTCTAGGATACGCCATGATCGTCACGCCAAAACGTGGCTTACGTGGATCCTTTTGACCGCATCTGCCATGGACTAGGGATAAAACCCGCAACTACAGACTCAGAAGAAGCGAAGCTATTTTATCAGATGGGTCATTTATATACTGATTTGTCATGCGAAATACGCGCAAAAAGCGTGTGATCATCGCTTCGATGGTTTCCTTGGTCATGCCTGCATCTAAACAAGAACAAGACTACGTGCTATTCATATAGAATACGCGCCAAAAAATGGGCGTTTCTGTATGAATTCAACGTGAAAAGAAAGGAGAAAGATATTTGATCACGCCGCAAGTGCCTCCCTTGTAGTTTCGCCATACTTTTATCCATGATGCTACCGAGAACAAACTCTTTGATACAGAACCCTATCGCAGTACTCAAAGAAGGGCTGCGCTTTGGAGCGTTGGTTGGCGCTGAAACACTCTGGCCAACACAGTGCGTCGTCTGTAACAAACCTGGAGAGGTACTCTGCAAGCGCTGCCAACTTAACCTCCCCTACATTGACCAGAGCAGAGCTTGTTCACGCTGCGGTGCCCCTTTTGGTCAGATCCAGTGCAGCGAATGCAATCTAGTAACGCTCTCAAACGTGCACCGAACAACACTTCCCTTTGAAAGTTGCATTAGTGTTGCGGTGTATACCGCTTCAGCTATGAAACTCATACGCACCTGGAAAGACGAAGGCGAGAGGCGTTTGGGGGTCTACCTTGCATCCATGATGGCTCACATGATCAAGCCCATATTCTCCTATGAAGATACTTCCAACTTGCCGACAATTACGTTTATTCCTGCAACAAAGCAGGCATGCCAGCGACGCGGATTTGACCATGCCGAACAACTTGCTCAACTCATTAGTAAACAAAGCACGCTTCCCTGCAGATCCCTCTTTGCCCGACCAACAAGCAAAGATCAACGGAAGTTTGGGCGCAGCGAACGTATGAAAAACATGGCAGGAAGGTTTTTGCTTTCCACAAACGAAGCACTACCTGACCACGTGCTCATAATTGATGATGTCATGACATCTGGAGCTACACTTTTTGCTGCAAGCGATCTCCTGCGACAAAACGGGGTAAGCAGGATTACCTGCCTTACCTTTGCGCGCGTTTGGTGAGACTCTGATTCTGAGAAGACATCTCGGTAACATCAACAGAAATGCAATGCGTAATTGGCTTCCAGTTGCCTTTTTTGACCAGTGCTACTAAGGCAATAGGAATATACGTAATCATAAAGAACGGGAAGGTAAACATATACAGTACCTTTTTACGCGTGGGAGCATGAATAGAGTCCCACTCAACAAAGGTAGTCAACACACCAAAGAGGAACATGAATACCAAATAATTGAACAAGCAGAAAAGAATTGAAGAGACTGATGAGGCAATCATAATGCCAGTAGACATCATACCCGTAGCAGCCAAAAAGATAATGATTGCATTAAAGATCACCGATACAACCGTCAACAACATGCCAGGAGCAATGGTCATCAACATGTCATAGCAAGCGAATCGTGATCCTTTTGGATTGGTAGCAATGCCTTTTGCAAGACGTGCACCATAGTGCCAAAATACCTGATAAAAGCCTTTTGCCCAACGAAAACGCTGGTTCCAGGAATCCCTAAAGGTAATGGGTTGTTCGTCATATAACACTGCGGTAGGCGTATAAGAAATACGCACACCATCAAGAATGCTATTAGCTGAAAACTCAATATCCTCAGTGAGCAAATGCCATTTCCATCCACCTGCTGCCTGAATAATGTCAGCAGCAATAAAGAATCCTGTACCTGACACCGCACACGAAGTATTAAGAGTCAAACGAGCCTGATTCAAAAACTTTGCTTCGCGCAAAAACCAAATTGCGTATCCAGCAGAAATCCAGTTCGAACCATAGTTCTTTGAATTACGATAGCTCGTAGATGCTTTTGCACCGTTATCAAATGTCTTATTCATCTCGCGGAAGTAATTTACATCCAAGACATTGTCGGCATCAAAAACAAAGTAGGCTTCATAGCCTTTATCTGCGTATTGATCCAGGATAATCTTGAAGCCGTAATCAAGTGCGTAGCCTTTGCCAATTTCGGCATCATTATTGCGCACAAAAACTATAGCGCCTGCTTCTTTTGCTACCGTTGCCGTATCATCAGTGCAATTATCTGCAACGACAAATACATCAATAAGCTCAGAGGGGTAATTTTGAACCTTGATTGAATGGACAAGGTCCCCAATAACCGCCGCCTCATTACGCGCACAAATCACCGCAGCATAGCGATGGTTCTTCTGCGCCGTTAGTTGTTTCGGTTTACGCGTAAGCACTACCAATACATAGTAGAGCTGATAGGTGTAGCAAATCGTAAACGTAATAAAGACGCAAAAGTTAAAAATATCAACGAATGAAATTTGAGAGAAAAACTGATCCAACACTTTTCCCTAAACTCCTCAATGTTAGTTGGCATTAAAAGCATCTCTTTGCAGTCAAAGCGCTAAAAGACACAAGATATGAGTATAGCAACTTCACCCAC
Organism: Adlercreutzia agrestimuris; assembly: GCF_943193125.1. Taxonomy (GTDB): domain Bacteria; phylum Actinomycetota; class Coriobacteriia; order Coriobacteriales; family Eggerthellaceae; genus Xiamenia; species Xiamenia agrestimuris. The sequence goes on along the minus strand of NZ_CALPCX010000002.1, from coordinate 467,743 downwards.
AAGCGCTATATGACGAGGGTTTTCGTTACCAATTCTTATGTATAAATCGTCGAATCATCGTATTTTCTTCATACCTTTGCAGACTCTCTCCACAAAATGATGCCAAAGATTGTGCCCTTTATGCCATGTGGTACCCTATTTGGTAGCTTATTTTCGAATGCATCAATCAGTTAGCGGAGGTATTATGACCACTCATTACGACATTAAAGATATCAATTTAGCGGACGAAGGTTTGGCGCGAATCATCTGGGCTGATAAAGACATGCCCGTTCTTGCTCGCATTCGCGAACGTTTCGCCGAAGAAAAGCCACTTAAAGATGTCCGCATTGGCTGCTGCATGCATGTAACCACCGAAACCGCTAATCTCATGCGCGCGCTCGCAGCATCAGGCGCACAAGTCACCCTTTGCGCATCCAACCCGCTCTCAACACAAGATGATACCGCTGCTTCGCTTGTGCGTGACTTCGGTATTTCAGTCTATGCAATTGCTGGCGAAGACATGGATACCTACAACGAACATATTGAGGCGGTTATTGGCACCAATCCCCAAATCATCATGGATGACGGCGCAGATCTTGACACCGCGCTTCATACGCGTTTCCCCGAAGAGTTGGCAAATGTTATCGGAGGAACTGAAGAGACCACTACTGGCGTTGTTCGCTTGATGGCTATGGCTGCCGAAGGCGCACTGGGCTACCCTGTTTTCAATATCAATGACGCTAATACCAAGCACTGCTTTGACAACCATTACGGTACCGGTCAATCAACTCTTGATGGCATCATTCGTGCAACCAACAGGCTTTTAAGCGGTCGCACTATTGTTGTTTCGGGATATGGTTACTGCGGTAGCGGTCTTGCTCTGCGCGCACGTGGTATGGGCATGAATGTTATTGTCTGCGAGGTGGATCCGCTCAAAGCACTTGAAGCCCATATGGAAGGATATCGCGTCATGCCTGCTGCTGAAGCTGCACAATATGCCGATGTCTGGGTGACGGTTACAGGCAATTGCAAAGTAGTAGATGCGCCTGCGTTTGAGAATATGAAAGATGGCGCGATTATCTGCAACTCAGGCCATTTTGATTCCGAAATCAATCTCAACTGGCTCAACGAGCACGCCGTTCGCAAAGAGGAAATCAAGCCTTTGGTTGAGGAATACACCCTTGAAGACGGTCGTAAGATCATCGTACTTGCACAAGGCAGATTGGTGAACCTGTCTTGTGCTGAAGGGCATCCGGCATCAGTTATGGATATGAGCTTTGCAAACCAGGCACTTGCTGCAGAATATCTCTACCAGCATGCTCATGAACTGGAAAACAAAGTTTATGATGTGCCAGCTGCCATTGACGACGATGTTGCTCGTGTAAAACTTGAAACGCTCGGAATTGAGATTGACACGCTCACTGACGAACAAATTGCTTATATGAATTCTTGGAACTTCGCGTAAGCATAAATTGGTGTAGCTGCCTACAAAACTTGAAGATGACCAAAGATTGGTAAAGCTATGAAACACTATGACATGAGACGAGACGGTCGCCTCCTTGATGAAGAACAGTGCTTAAGCATCTTGCGCAAAGGCAAGTACTGCATTGTCTCAACAAAAGACGAAGACGGCTTTCCTTATGGCGTCCCGCTCTCCTATGCACTTGTCGATCAAAAGATGTGCTTTCATACTACAAATACCTATGGTCATAAACTCGATGACTTCGCTTTGGATAATCGTGTGAGTGCAACCGTAGTTGACGATGTGCACGCATTCTTTGACGAAGGTGACTTTACTACCACGTTTGAATCGGTAATTGTCCGTGGTCGGTTGATTAAAGTTTCCGATGACGTTTTAAAACGCAAGGTTCTAGTGGCACTTTGCATGAAATACTGCCCTGAGCATAAAGCAGATATCGGCGCTGCCATGGCAGCTTCTTTTGATGTGACAGACACATGGATACTTGAACCTGAAGAGATATGCGGTAAGCGCCGTCCTAGAAGCTGACTTATAGTATCCACTAAAAAGATGTACCACAAAAAAAAATCAGGGGGCTAAAAGCCCCCTGATCTGATATTTTAAGTGGAGCCAGCGACAGGATTCGAACCTGCAACAGGCAGTTTACAAAACTGCTACGCTACCATTGCGTCACGCTGGCATATGCGAATAAGCGCTGTGCTATTGTACGACATCTCTGACACATTACAACCATTGTTCCAAAAAAAGCGATAAAGATTACCGGGAACTGTTCCCTGGCTCTTCAATATGCAAAGCACGATAGAGTCGATCAGGCACCAAACTCACCAAGTCGTCAGTCCAACGTACCAGATCAGTAGGCTTATCAGAGCGGAACCAATCGTTCAAAACCTCACATTCAAGCTTAGAGAATACCTCAACGATAAAATAGAGATTATCCGTCACGGTTACATGACGATAATTCTCAAGCGTATCAAGCAATACCGTCTTTCTATTCTCGGGCATAATAGTTTGCCCAAATGGCGTATTGATACTGTATTGAATAGATTTACGGAAGAAGTCGCGCTCTTGCGCAATCAACCTTAAGTGATGATAGTATCCCGTCTTCCAGTCAATTGTTCTGCCAATTTCATTAAGATAGAACTGGCGACAAAAAATGGAATACCACCAAGGTATGTCGTATTTACTTTCAAAGTGCCGATAGAAAGTTTGACGCGAAATACCTGCATTCTCACAAATCTCAGCGATAGTAATCTTGTCAAGTGATTTATTAACGGCGTGGAGAATTTTCATTTTGGTACGAAGTTCAGGAGTCTGAAAAACATCGGCACCGTACATAAGATCTGGCAACATTTTACTGCCTCATTTCTGTCCCAAGCTTATCTACAAGAAAACTAACTACCAATCCTGCAGCGAAAACCTTACTGACTTGGTGACGTCTGTAGTATCTTTAACTACATACTTAAGACGTTCGTGCAGCACCAATGAGTTAAAAAGCGATCGTTTCTGAAGCTCTTAATCGTCTTTAACCTTCCATTGAATCATGCCATTCGTAGAAGAAATTCATTTCTGCATACTTTCACACTTGACAGCGTATTTTAAATGCATAAAATTTCGTCCTTGCGAATGTTTAGCCTTTTACATATATTACTAAGCTTCGCCTTCAAATCACCCTTATTAATAATATTGCTCGCAAAAGCGTCGCATTAAAGTTACAAATTATGCATTTTGTAACTATTATGTTTGCGTTTTATTCTTAATTGAAGCTTCTTACTACATTGGCATACGATTATACCAACTTGCTTGACACGTTAGACTCGTCACCCTTTGTCTGATCTGCGGTTAAGCCGCAAGATAACTCTCTGGAAAGGTGTTTTATTCACCTTAATACGAGAGAGCAGCTTAGAGAGAGCTGCCAGAGAAAGGAGACTGTCATGGCGAAGATAGTCAACTCTTGGAACGACTGGGATCCGCTAAAGCACGTCATCGTTGGCCTGTGCGACAACTCAGTTATTCCTCCGGAGGAGCCCGCAACCTCTGAGAAGGTTCCGGTAGACTCTGAGATGCGTGGTATGTGGGGCTTGCGCCCGCTGCGCACCGTTGAGGTTGGTAATGCTTGCCTCGAGAACCTCGTTAAGGCTGTTGAAGAGCGCGGCGTTGTTGTAGACCGCCCGACTCCTCTTCAGTGGAACCAGGCAATCGGCACGCCTGACTTCCGTAATGACTCAATGATGACCTGCATGCCGCCTCGCGACATCCTGCTCACCGTTGGCCCGGAGATCATGGCTTCAGCTAACTCATTCCGTTGCCGTTACTTCGAGTATTTGGCCTACTGGCCGCTCATGATGAAGTACTTCGAGGAAGACCCCGACTTCATCTGGACCCAGGCTCCTCGTCCGCGCCTGACCGACCGTTCTTACAAGCACAACTACTATGATGAGAAGATCTCTCTGGAAGACCGCCTCATTCGTACGGCTAACAAAGACTTCGTTACCACCGAAGTAGAGCCGATGTGGGACGCTGCTGACCTTATGCGTATGGGCAAGGACATCTTCATTCAGCATGGCCTGACCACCAACCGCACCGCTATGGACTGGTTCCAGCGCTACTATCCGGACTATCGCATCCATGCGGTTAACTTCCCGGGTGACCCCTATCCGATCCACATCGACGCAACCTTCGTTCCGCTGCGTCCGGGCCTGATCATCAACAACCCGGTTCGTCCGCTTCCTGAGGATCAGCGTCCGATCTTCGAGGCAAACGATTGGCAAATCGTAGAGGCTGCACAGCCTGCTCATGACACGCCTCCTGAGTTCTGCTACTCATCAGTATGGCTGTCAATGAACTGCCTCGTTCTCGACCCGAAGACCGTTATCGTTGAGGCTTCTGAGGTTAACGAGCTTGAGCAGATGGATAAGCTCGGCATGAACGCTATCCCGGTTGATCTCCGTGGTGCTTATGCATTCGGTGGCGGCCTGCACTGCTCAACCGCTGACGTTTATCGTGAGGGCGAGTGCCTCGACTACTTCCCGAACCGCGTACCTGACTCAACCCTGGTACGTCCGGAGATGTGGAACGACTAATTCACCCCTCATTTCCTATCTAGTCTTTGTAGAAAGAGAGTTCAAATGAGCGAGAAAGAAATCACTCAGGACGCTCAAGGGGAAACCAAGCAATGGGGATCCCGCTTCGGCTACATCATGGTAGCCGCAGGTGCCGCCGTTGGCTTGGGCAACATTTGGAAGTTTCCTTATTTGGCATATCAGAGTGGCGGCGGTGCCTTTATCCTGTCGTTCATTCTTATTGCTATTGTTTTGGCCTGGCCTATGGTTAAGGTTGAAACATGCATTGGTCGTCAAGGCCGCGCAGACATGGTTAGCTCTTTTGAAAAGGTTAACCCGAAGTGGGGTTTTGTTGGCTGGATTGCTGCAGTTTGCACCTTGTGCATCAACTTCTTCTATGTAGTTGTTGGTGGTTGGGTACTCAAGTATGCCTTCCAGTACATCGTATTTGGCGAGCAGTCTTTTGTTGGCGAAGGCGGAGACACGGTTGCTTTCTACGAGAGCTTTACCCAGTCCCCACTTGAGCCTATTGTATGGACCTTCATCCTGCTTGCAGGTGTAATGTTCTTGCTGCTTTTCGGCATCACGGACAAGGTAGAGAAACTGGTTAAGGTTATCATGCCTGCTCTGTTTATCTTCCTTATCATCTGCGGCGTGTGGATCCTGTTTGCTATCCCAGGCGCACTTGATGGTCTGGCAACCTACCTCATTCCTGACTTTAGCAACTACACCTTCAAGACCTTTGCTTCTGCAGCAACGCAGGTATTGTTCTCTGTTGGTATTGGTTGGGGCATCTTTACTACCTTGGGTGCCAACGTTCCCAAGGAAAACAACGTCAGCTCTGACTCAGCTTTGGTTGTAACATGCGACGCATTAGTTGCAATCATTGCAGGCTTTGTTGTTATCCCAGCTGCTACTGCTTTCGGCACCGACGTTGAGGCTGGTCCTCGCTTGGTATTTGAGGTTATGACCGGCGTATTTGCCAACCTACCTGGCGGTCGCATTCTGGGCATCTTCTTCTTCGTAGCATTGCTATTCGCAGTAATCTCGTCGCTGTTTACCTTCTTCGAGATTCCGATTCGCGTATTCGAAGAGAAACTCAAGATGGGTCGCAAGAAGGGCGTCTTGGTTGTTGCTCTGATCATCTTCGTTGGCAACATCGTTGTATCTTTGGGCTTCGGTCCGCTCATGAGCGTCACGCTTCCGTGGCCGTTGTTCCCGGTTGGCTTTGAGCAGTATGACTTCTACGGTTGGCTTGACTGCTTTACCGCATACCTGCTGCTGCCCGCTGGTGTTGTGCTTGAGTGCTGCTTCGTAGCAAAGATCTGGGGATGGACCCGCTACAACAAAGAGCTTTCCAGCGATGGTCAATACAAATCTATTTCTGCATTCGAAAAGGTTTGCATCATGGTGATCAACCCGATCCTCATGATCATCGTATTCCTGAATGTATTTGGATTTATCCAGTAACAAATGCTTATTGGTCGCAGGTGCAAGGGGTGCTTGCGACCAATACTTCTTGAGGTTTGAGAAAGGAGGGACGCATTTATGAAAGATTCTGTATACATGGCAGAAATGGATGCTTTTACCTATCGCGAAAAGCTTGCCAAAGACGCCATTGTATTTGTGCCGGTAGGCGCGCTTGAGCAGCATGGTTCTCATATGGCTATGTGTGTTGACGCGTATCTTACGAAAGCTATGGCCGGTGCAACTGCAGAGAAGGTGGGGGGCATCTGTGCTGAGCCAATTATCTATGGCTTCAAATCACAACAGCGTTCTGGCGGTGGCTTCCATCTGACAGGCACGACGAGCCTTGATGGTTCAACCCTTATTGCAATTGTTCGTGACATTTGTCGCAACATTGCTGAAGATGGCGCTCGTAAGATCGTTTTCATGAATGGTCACTACGAGAATTATCAATTCGTGTACGAGGGTGTAGATCTTGCACTTCGCGACTTGCGTATGGAAGGCATCGATGACGTTGAAGTCATGCTTATGTCTTATTGGGACTTTGTCGACGATAAGACTATCGAAGAGTTGTATCCCGAAGGTTTCACTGGCTGGGATCTCGAGCATGCGGGCGTCATGGAGACCTCTCTTATGCTGTTACTCTACCCCGACTTGGTTGACATGGATCGAATTGATGAAGAGCTGTATGTCGGATTGCCAGCAGTACTTCCCAACTATGATGTGCTGCCCATCAAACCAGAATACACTCCGCCCTCAGGTTGCCTGTCACATCCCGGTGCTTCAACCAAGGAAAAGGGCGAGATCCTTCGCGATGTAGCCGTCAAAAATATGGTTGATGCCATCGAAAAAGAGTTTGGTGCTTAGTCTTTGAGCACCGAGCCTGTCTATTCACTCTTATCAGATAGGATCTCTTATGAGCCTAAAAGACAAAATCGACGAAGTCGAGAATAACGAAGACAAAGTAGTAAACCAAGTTATCGAAGAGCAAGAAAACGAAACCGGCGAGGTTGATCTTGAAGCCAAACCCGATACCATGACCCGTCTTGGTCGTACGGTTAAGCATGACTTCATCATTCGTGGCGTTGCCGTTGTTGTCGTTGCTCTTTCATTGATCGTTGCCGCCATCAGCGCTGATGCATTCACCGACGCAGTTAACAACATGCGTACCTTTGTTACGCAATACTGCTCATGGTGGATCGTTCTTGCCACCTTCATGACGCTTGCAGTGTGCGTTTTCATTGCAGCTTCAAAATATGGCAAGGTTCGCTTGGGTGGCAAAAATGCTAAGCCTGCATTTACCTACTTCTCTTGGGTTGCAATGCTGTTTGCAACCGGCCAGGGCGTAGGCTTGGTATTCTGGGCTGTTGCAGAGCCTCTGTTCATGATGGGTGGCATTCCCTTCACGTTGCAGGACATGCAATTCCAGCCCGACGTAGCGCTTGCGTGGACCTATTTCCACTGGGGTATCCCGGCATGGGCAGTGTATTGTATCGTTTCACTGTTCCTGTCTTACTCACGCTACAACATGCACAAAGACGTTACCTATCGCGGTTCGGTAGAGAACCTCTTTGGCGAAGGCAAAGCAAGCAAGATTGTTGGCATTATTGTTGAGATTATTGCTGTTTTGGCAACGATCTTTGGTCTGACTACTTCAATTGGCTTGGCATCCTACCAATTCGACTCTGGCTTGAGCGAACTGTTTGGTATTCCGGTTAATGACTTGCTGCTTGTTGCAACCATCTGCTTGTTTGGTGGCTGCGCAACCTTGTCAGTTTGGTTTGGCGTTGTTAAGGGCATTAAGCGTATCTCGAACGCAAACGCTATCATTTCAATCGTGTTCATGATCGTTGTCTTCTTAGCAGGACCTACGTTGTTCATCTTGGGTATGGTTCCTGAGTCTATCGGCGTATTCGCTGACCAATTCTGGCTGATGAGTGGCTTCTCAGAGGCTGTTGGACTTCAAAATGGCATTGAGTCGTTTGGCGAGTCTTGGCAGGCATTCTGGTCATTCTTCATCTTCTGCTGGTGCTTTGCATTTGCAACCTTCACCGCTGGCTTTATTTCAACGATCTCCCGTGGCCGAACGCTGCGCGAGTTCATCGTTGGCGTAGTTGGCGTTGGTGGTCTCATCTGCATCATCTGGACGGTTATCGTTGGTGGCGCTGGCACCTATGCTTCTATGTCTCAACCCGAGATGATTGAAGCAACCATGGCTGACTCTTCAATGGGTCTGTTCATGACCATTCGCTCAATCAATACGATCGAAATCATGCCGACGATCCTTTCGATCTTGGCAATCATCCTTATCGCCGGTTACATCGTTTCTTCTGTTGACTCTGGCGTTATGGCGCTTTCAAACTTCGTGTCTCCTGCTGCAAAGCAGAGCCGCGGCTTCAAGGCAGTTCTTGCACTGTGCATCACCGCTTTGGCAGCCGCATTCGCACTGACCGCTGGTCAAACCTTCTTGACCACCATTCAGTTCGCAACCGTTGCTGGCGGCGTACCGTTCTCCATCGTAGTTGTTTTGATGGGCGTTCAGTTCTTCAAGTGGGTTAAGCATGACCCGCAAATTGTTGAAGCTGGCGAAGGTACTCCGTTCCCGCCTGATTCTCTCGAAGCTCGCCAACTTCGTGAGTGGGCTGAAAACATTGCCAAGCAAAACGCCAATGTAGGCGAAGAGTATGGCGCTGTTTCAGTTGACGAAGTCCTTGGAAATGCTCCTATTGAGGAAGAAACCGAGGAAGTAACCTACTAAAGGCTGTATAAGCGTTTAAAGGCTACACACGGTGGTTTAATGTGGTGTAAGACCGCAACCAAGCGGTTGCGGTCTTACCCGTTTACCCCACTTACAGAAGAAGCCTTGTAGTCCATCACTCCATCGCCTCAGCAAACGATGCTCCTTGAGTGGTGGGCTTCAAGGCCTCTTAGTGTTAACCGCTTGTTATCAAGCACACACACCGGCTCAGCTATACTGGTATCAAAGAAATACCGCTTACCTTCGCCGGAAGGAACCTTATGACAAGCAAACATCATCACCAGGCTCCTGAGTCATCTACCCTATCATACACAGCTCCATCAATACAAGATAATGTTGACAATTTCTCTCATATTGATGAGGTATCGATTGATAATCGTAAAATTCCCGTAATACTAAAAGTATTCGGTATCCTTTGCATTATTGTTGGCGCCGCAGCAGCAGGCCTTATAAGCTGGTTTATCGTGCGCCTTGTTCACAACGCACAAACAGGAAGCGTTAGTGAGCAGATGCAAACTATGGCATTTGTTATAGCCATTGTTGAATTAGTTCTCCTTGCACTTTTGGGAGTATGCGCTGTCGTATTTGGTATTCGCCTTATTCGCAATAAGCGCCGCAATGCCGCCCGCATTGCAATTGGCATGATTGTTGTTACGCTTTTAGCAGCACTTTGCGAAATGATGAGTTCAGGCTTTTCGGTTTCGCTTGTTCCCTTCGCTATCATTATGGTGTTTTTGGTAGTACTTCAAAGCTACCTTGATCCTTCGCTTGCACAAGAACGACGCCTAAAACATCATTTACGCGATATGGAATTGCGCAAAGAGGCACAAGACGGAACGCTTGGAAGAGATGAAAGCGGAAAAGGTTATATCTCTCTGAACTTCTTCAACCTCTTCTGGATCTTTGTAGTCTGTTCAATTCTTGGACTTCTTATTGAAACCATCTTTCATATGATCTTTGTGGATCCGGGTCATTATCAGGATCGTGCTGGTCTTATCTTTGGGCCCTTCTCGCCTATCTATGGCTTTGGCGCGGTTCTAATGACCATTGCACTGAATCGGTTCCATGACAAAAATATCCTTATCATCTTTTTAGTGAGTGCGGTTGTTGGAGGAGCTTTTGAGTTCTTTACCAGCTGGTTTATGCAATTCGCCTTTGGTATTGAAGCGTGGAACTATTCAGGCACTTTCTTGTCTATCGATGGTAGAACCAATGGCATGTTTATGTGCATGTGGGGCGTGCTTGGTGTCATCTGGATCAAGCTCTTGCTCCCCGGCCTTTTAAAGCTCGTCAACCTCATCCCCTGGAATTGGCGTTATGCTGTCACCACTATCTGTGCGGCACTTCTCATTGCAGATGGCGCTTTGACTCTCATTACGCTCGATTGCTGGTATCAGCGTGAGGCGCATCTTCCTCAAGACACCGCTATCCAGCAGTTCTGCGACCAACACTTCGGCAATGCCTATATGGCAGACCGCTTCCAATCTATGTCGCTCAACCCCGAATCAGCAACACGCGCACGTTAATCTTAACCAGGCCTTCGCATTGGTACTCTGAGCATCTCTGCGCCCGCCTCTTTGTTTTTCCTTGACGAAGAAGCGGGCGCACTATACTATAATACGAACATTTATTCGCGCGAACACTTGATCGTATAGAGGTGCATGATGGACATCTTAGAAAAGCTCGAAATCTTATCTGATGCCGCTAAATACGATGTTGCTTGCACCTCTTCAGGGATAACCAGAAACGCACAAGCAGGCAAAGTCGGTCTTGCAAGCGTATCAGGCTGCTGCCACAGTTTCACTCCTGATGGTCGCTGCATTACGCTTCTTAAAGTGCTTATGACCAATGAGTGCGTTTATGACTGCGCTTATTGCGTTAATCGCTCTTCAAATGAAGTCACACGCGCCTCTTTTACCCCGCAAGAGCTTGCAGATCTAACCATGGCTTTTTATCGTCGAAATTATATTGAGGGTTTGTTTCTCAGTTCAGGCGTGGCAAAGAATCCTGACCACACCACCGAGCTTATGATTCAAACGCTTCGTCTCCTTCGCAATGAATACGCTTTTAACGGCTATATTCACGCAAAAGCTATTCCGGGAGCTTCTCCTGAGCTTATTGACGAATTGGGGCATCTGGCTGATCGTATGAGCGTCAATATGGAGCTCCCCTCGCAAGAAAGCCTCAAGCTTTTAGCGCCTCAGAAAAACAAGCAGCGCATATTAACCCCTATGCGACACATCCAACAAAACATTGCCACCGATCATGAAACACGTGCTTTAACGCGCACGCGTAACACTTATTACCCCAACAAAGCTCCCACAAAGAAGACGCGCGCATATGCTCCAGCTGGTCAATCAACCCAAATGATTATTGGAGCTACCCCTGAAAGTGACTTTCATATCCTCAACTTATCAGCCGCACTCTATAAGCATCTTGCTCTCAAACGCGTTTTCTTCAGTGCTTATCTGCCAATAAACCAGGATGCGCGTTTACCTCAAAACGATGCTATTCAGCTCAATCGGGAACATCGTCTCTATCAAGCTGATTGGCTTTTGCGTTTTTATCATTTTGACGTAAGCGAACTCATTGATCAAGACAAACCCTTTTTAGACACTGAAGTTGACCCCAAAGCAAACTGGGCGCTCAACCACCTTGATTTCTTTCCTGTAGAGGTTAATACTGCCCCCCTTCAGGACCTCCTTCGAGTGCCCGGCATAGGTCCAAAAGGGGCTCGCCTCATTGTGCAAGCACGCAAGAAGAGCTGTTTAAAAGAGCAGGAATTGCGCAAACTAGGTGTTGCCTATAAGCGTGCTCGTTACTTTATCACCTGCAATGGCACCTATGGTGGAAAAGGCATCTCTTTTACCCCTGAAGCACTTCGTGCTCAACTTGCCGCACCAATTGACGGAGGAAGACACGGAAGACGCGCAGATAAATGCTTAGCAGGTCAACTCTCAATATTTGATTGCATAGAGCAAGAGCATGGTTCACAGACTCTTCCTCAATCACACGCCCAAACACTCCCTGCACCCACGCCCATTCTTGGTGCCGAACAAGCTGATGGCCTCTTTGGGTGGCAGCAAGCAATTCTTCATCCAGAAAAGGTGCGCGCATGAGCGTGTTTGTTCATGAAGAAAACCCTCAAAATGTGGCCTATGTTTTTGATGGAACACTTGAAGGGCTTTTAAGCGCAGTCTTTTTTGCTTATCAAGCTGGAGAAGATCCACAAGACATTGATACGCTCACACGCTTGCAACCAAGATTAGGGCAAACAATAAGAACTATTGATACCTCCATTTCTTCAGCGCTTCGCCTCCAAAGGGGCATAAGCAGAGTTTGCGGGGCTGATATCTTTGACCTTATTAAGCACGCATCGCTTTCCGATGCGCCCCAAACTCCGTATGCCATCTATGCCTTCATTCGATATGCATTGGCTACACAAAAGCATCACCCGTGCACATCGTGCAATAAGCGCCACAGCTGCTCTCGTACAACCTCCTGCATAGCGCTCCAAAACAAAAGCTATTCGGCAAGTCCATTACGAAACGAGCACGCCCATACCATTACCGGTCCTATACTACGCTTAGAGCGGGCGGTCTTAAATGAACGCCATCGAATGAAGCAATTCTTACGTTTTGAACAGACAGCGCAAGGAGTTTGGTTTGCGAAATGCAACCGTAACGCTAATGTTGTTCCACTCCTCATGGATTATTTCCAAGCGCGCTTTGGCACCGAATCATTTGTTATCTACGATGAAATACATCATGTTGCTGGCATCTGCGACGGGAAAGACTGGCAGCTCGTCCAAACTAACGCATTGAATATTCCCGCACAAACCCAAAATGAATTGCTTATGCAAGCGGCATGGAAGTGCTTTTATGATGCGGTATCAATTGACGCACGCTATCATCCTGAACTGCGTCGACAGTTTATGCCAAAACGGTTTTGGAAAAATATTTGCGAGATGCATGAGCGTATGCCAGATAAATCATTGCTGCACACATCACAAGATGCCCTTAATTCCCCTCAGATTGCTCCAGATTCCCTTTTACGTGATACTTCAACTCCAGTTAAATCAAAGTCGGGAATAAAGCTCTCAAGGTTCGCTGAACCGTCCTGCCAATAATAATCTTCACAACCAAGTTCATCCGCATAATCAAGGAGCGCTTCATAAGCTGCCTCCTCTGCACTTTCCCCTAGTTCCGGGCATGCCTCAAGCGTGCGTTGCGCGCGCGTATCGCCAGCTTGAGCGCGCGTTGTTACAAGAGGCGTGTATTGATTCATCAGTGAGAGTAAGATTGCATCTCCATAGCGCTCATGCAAAAGCTTAACCACCTGTTGTGAATTCTCAAGGGCTCCTGGTAAAAGCAAATGACGAACAATTACCCCTTTAATAAGACGGGGCTGACCGTCAATTTCATCAAACTGCGGCAAGCCAACACATTCAACCATCTTATCAAGCGCAGAAAGCGCAACTTGTGGATAATCAGGCGCGCTTGAATAACGCTGAGCCAGAGTGGAATCAGCGTATTTAAAATCACTGAGATAAATATCAACATATCCCTTATTTGCTTCAATTTGTTCAACACGCTCATACCCTGATGTGTTCCATACAATTGGGATTGAAAGACCTTGCGTTTTCGCTGAAGCAATCACGCAACGCAGGGTATCCGCATAATGGGTAGGCGTCACCATGTTGATATTAAGCGCACCTTGCGCTTGTAATTCAAGACAGACATCCACCAGCCTCTGCTGAGTTACAACAGCTCCCTGCTCTCCAGTAGCGAGAAGCGCATTTTGACAATAGGAACAGCGAAGCGGACAGTATGAAAAGAATATTGTGCCACTTCCCCGCTCCCCACTAATACAAGGCTCTTCCCACATATGGAGCGCTGCACGCGCAATCTTGATGGTATCTGTCGCACCGCAAAAACCACGCTGCCCCGCAAGACGGTTTGCACCGCACAGGCGAGGACAGAGCTGGCAGGTTTGAGATTGATCAATAGTGCGCATTACTTAGTTTTCGGAATAACCAGGATATCCTGGAAAGCCAAAGTATCCATTATCTTCGTCATCGGTGTATCCCTCATAGCCTTCTGCGTCACCGAAGCCAAGATAGTCATCTTCATCATCATCTTCAGTAAAGGCAGGTCCAAATGCATCTTCAGCACGTGACCAATCAAGTCCGTGTTGTGCGCACGTCTGTTCATCAGCATAAAGCAGAGACAAAGCTGAGACAGACATATCCATGCCACCAATAACCATCAGCAATTCAAGCAGATGCAAGCATGATTCTGCCTGAGGCAAAATGAGATCAGCATCATCGGCAGCCTCAAGTGCTGCTGCAACATCAGCCATAAATAACGTCAGCGTATATTCAGACTCAAATGATCCGCCCTCAAGTGCATCCAAAACTGCAGCAGCATCACTGTTTATCGGAGTTGGATACAAAACTTGTTCGCCAAGAGCACCAGACGAACGACGCGTTGCTTGATAAAGTGCTTGAGCCTCAATAGCCGAAACGACGGTTGCTGATTTTTGAATGGTAGAAGCGGCTTTTGCAAGCTGAGCTGAGCCTGCCCCTCCACACACGCTTACCTGGTGCGCCAACAACCCAACATACTCGGTCGCTTGCGCAACAGCATCTTCTTCGCCACCAAGCAAAATGGTTACATTGTCTTGGCAAGAAAGCGCATTTTGCGCAAACATATTCTGCAAAACAAGGGGGGCTTCAACAGCCAAAAGGTCACTTACTGTTGCAACCGCATTAAGCTCACGCGAAAAAGATGGTGTGGTAGCCGACAAATTAATAAGCAAGCTTCCAGGCTGCGCAAGCTGAATGAGACCTTGATCGCCAAAGTAGAGATCTTCAAGTAGTGATTGATTGAGCGAGTAGGTAAAAATCACCTTAGTATTGTCAAACGAAGCGGTACGAGTAAAGCCTGCAGCTTCAAGCGATGCAACCACAAAAGATTCAACCTGATCGCTCCCGAAGAATGCAAAGGTTTTAGCCATTTTTGCGCTCACCTCTTACTTTGTTTGCAATTTTATCGGCAACCGAGAGCTCTTCTCGCTTATCACTGCCCCAGAAAACCACCGCGATCATACCTGGTCCAACATGAGAACCAATGACCGGACCAATACTGCTTTCTAAAAACAAGAGATTCTCGTTATTCTTAGAAAGAATCTCCTTGAGCTTCTCGGCGTCTTTTTCGCAATCGGCATTACCGATGATAACGATCTTTTCGGGACCAGAATTCTGAACGCGCTTTTCATAATAATCGGCAAGTTGCTTAATACCCTTCTTGCGACCACGAGCTACACCCGTGATGGAAAGCTTTCCGTCAGGAGTAATAGTAAGCAACGGCTTAACGTCTAACTTTGAGCCTGCATATGCCACTGTTGAAGGAATGCGTCCACCGCGCTTCAAGACTTCCAGATCATCAATCATGAATGCCTCGTCCACGAAGAATCGAGCTTCCTCTGCCCACTCAGCAAGTTCTTGAGCGCTCATGCCCTTATCGCGCTGACGGAGTGCTTCATACACCAAGAGCGCCTCAGCAACAGATGCCAAACGAGTATCAACCAAATAAATCTCAGCATCAGGATACTCGCTTTTCACCTGCTCAAGCATGAGCACAGCAACATCATAGCTTCCCGAAAGACCACTTGAAAAACTCAAGCACACCGTCGGAACGCCACTTTGCGCAGCACGAGTAAAAACATCTTTGTATGCCTCCATGGAGACTTGCGATGTTGTCGGCTGCTCTCCTTGACGCATGGCGCCATAAAACTCTTTAACAATGGTTGTCTGGAATAGATCGTCAAAATGTTCCCCGTCGCTGAGAATGTAGGGAAACTTCACAAGCTCTACGCCTTCCCTATCAATTACCTCAAATGGCAGATCGCAACATGTATCAACGATCAAATTGCACTGTGGATGCACAAAAACCTCCCTTATAACTTCTTCTTAAGAAGCAATTATTCTTGTCTGAACAGGCGTGGTAAGCTTGTCTTTCAAGGCGTGTACGCACTCATATGCCACACCTATCGCAGGACCAACATGAAGACCGATTACAGGACTTACAGGCCGAACAGCAACTTTATACCCTACCAAAGGCTCAATAACCGATTGAGCCCACTCAATTGCAGGTCGAGCATCACCAATATAGTGAACCATGATGCGTTTTAGGCCAAACTGCTCCATATCGTCTTTGAGCATGGTGACAATCTTATCTAAGGCACGCTTGCGCGTACGAACCTTTGCAGCAGTTGTAGCTTTTCCATCTTTAACAGTAAGCACCGGCACCAACTGAACAAGATTACCCAGCAGCGCTGCTGCATTACCAATACGACCACCCTTTTGCAAAAAAGTGAGCGTCTCGGGTGTAAACAAAAAACGCGTGCGCTCAATTGCTTCTAACACCGACGCAGCGCACCCTGCTAAATCTTCACCAGCGTTGCGAGCGTCCACCGCGTCAAAAATAGGCCATGCCTCATCAAACCCACACGATGTTGAATCAATAATGACATAGGTAAAATCAATATTACGCGCTTTAACCGCACGCGCAGCACGTACCGCACCATCATAGGTGCCCGATAATTCACTAGAAATGAATACTCCCAGCACCGGATCACCTGCCCGTGCAGCCTCTTCAAATATACTCTCTAACTCAAATTGAGAAGGTTGCGAGGACGTGGGGATATTATCAATCATGTCTGATATATCAGCATAAAATGCATCGAGATCCATTGTTGCATCTTCGTATTCTTGTCCATCCTTGTTTACATACAAAGACACAACCGTTATATCATTTTCAGCGGCAATCGACGCTGGAATTGAGGCTACCGAGTCTGTCACAATTCGTATCATGTTGTACTCCTCACTCATCAAGTGCGCCAACGTACCTGCGACTTGTTTAGTTTATTACACCCTATGAGATACCTCGCAGTTGTGCAACTAAATTGCGGCGACGCACACTTAATCCATGTTCTAAGCCCACAGGATAGGTATGCGGATTCAACATGCGCTTTTGGCTCTCATCAAGCGTAGCAAGACCCGCCTTGCAGCGCTCTTGCGCCGCACGAGCATCACGATAACACGCATCCAAAACAACGTTGCCTGCACGGGCAAGTGGTTTTAAGAGCGTTTCCGAACGCAAACCACATAAACGCTTTTGGCGAAGATCATCGAGTGGATCAACAATGATCTCATCAGGGGAAATTCCTGCCTGTGTATCAAAAATCATATCACCAGCAATACGACCATCTTCAAAATAATAGCGCCTGATATCCAACACGCCAGGCGTTGTCAGCTTCACAGCGGATTCAGAGATTTTCAACCTGTCCGTCCATGTATCACTTGCTTCTTTTCTGGTGGCAGAAAGTTTGTATACGCCACCGAGGGTTGGCTGATCATAAGCGCAAGCAAGCTTGGTGCCTACTCCCCACGAATCAACTGGTGCCCCCTCATCGCGAATTGACTGAATGGTGTATTCATCCAAATCATTTGAGAGCACGATACCGCAGTCGGTAAGCCCCGCTTCGTCAAGCATTCTTCGCGCCATTTTTGCCAACCAAGCAAGGTCGCCTGAATCAATACGAATACCAGCTAGACGCTCGTTGCGTGCGCGCATCTCCAGACCGACGGTTATTGCATTTTTGATGCCTTGCTCAACATCATAGGTATCCACGAGCAAAACGCAGTTGTGCGGAAATGCTTGAGCATACGCGCGAAATGCTTCCAACTCATCGTCAAAAGACATAACCCACGAATGCGCGTGCGTTCCAGAAACGGGCAAATTGAAAAGCTCTCCAGCCCATACATTTGAAGTTGAAGCGCATCCGCCAACCACTGCCGCACGCGAAGCCCACACGCCACCAGATACACCTTGTGCACGCCGCAAGCCAAACTCAGCAACCGGCCCTTGTGCAACCAAACAAACGCGCGCTGCTTTGGTTGCCACCAACGTCTGAAAGTTTACGCAGTTTAAAAGCGCTGTCTCAATAAGCTGACAATCCATAATGGGACCAGTAACACGAACAAGCGGTTCGTGAGGAAAAACAATAGTTCCCTCAGGCACTGCATCTATATCAACCGAAAGCCGATAAGTTCTGAGATACTCCAAAAATTCTGACTTAAACAACTTGCCACCGCCAGGAGCATCAAGGCCTGCCAAATAGACAATATCTTGTTCGCTAAAAGCAAAACTTTCAACAAGATCTGCAAGCTGCGCCATACCACATGCTACCGCATACCCCCCATTAAAGGGATAGTTGCGAAAATACATATGAAAGCAAGCTTCTTCCTTTTCTTGACCACTTTCAAGATAACCTTGTGCCATTGTGATCTGGTACAAGTCGGTAAGCATTGCATAATCAATAGTTAAGCCCATGCTAGCCCTTACGATTCTTGTGTTCCATTAGGTTTATGAGAGCGTCTCCGCTTACGATGCACCTGCTGTTTAGGCTGAGTAGCACCAGATGAAGACGCGGTTTTGCTTTGCTGTTTGGGTGAGACAGTTTTTGCGTGCGCCATCTTATTTGACTGGTTCTTTTCTCCGTTTTGCAAGCGCCCTTTCTCTGCCCCTTCAGTTCTTTTGCGCGGCTGCGGCTTGTCCTTTTGATTGCGAAGACCAGAAGACTTCCTCCCAGGTCGCAGGACCGCGCGCGGCGTTTGAGGCTGACCTTGAGTAGACGGTGAGGCACTTTGCGCCTGCTCGTCTCCGCTCAGCGTAGTAGTACGCCTGCGCCTGAGTTTGCGATTTGCGGTTGAACCTTCTTGCGTCTTAGCATCCTCACCACGACGACGAGGCTTTGCGCGTCCAGTTCCACCAGCACTACTAGCTCCAACCAAGCGAGATTGCTTTTGCGCGGCATTTCTTTTGTTCTCTGACTTGCGCTTCTTAGCAGGCTGTTCAGAGATTTGCCCCGGTTTTGCCAGCTGATCATTTCCTTGAAGCTGGACTGTTGATCCAAACAACGAGGAATGCTCAATAGAACCAAAAGACATCTCATCTTGTGCACGCTGCCATGCTTGAGCACCAACCGCACGCGGTCTTAAACCCTCCTCAGGAGGCTCAAAATCAGCAAGTGGAATGCGCACGGGTTTTTCGCCCTCAATACGTAAAGTAACAATCTCTCGTGGAACGTCCAAAGAAACAACTTTCGCAATTCCTTCAGGCGTTTCAATAGAAGCATTCTGCTTAGGCGCACGCGTATTGAAGTCTTTATAAGCTTCAAATTCATAGCGAAGACAACACATTAAGCGCCCACATACTCCTGAAATCTTCTGTGGGTTAAGCGAGAGATCTTGCTCTTTCGCCATACGAATAGTGACCTGGCAAAACTCGCCGCCCAAACGCTTGCAGCAAAGTTCTTGGCCACAATGGCCCAAACCGCCCACCATGCGCGCTTCATCACGAACACCAATCTGGCGCATATCAATGCGCACGTGGAATTGAGCAGCAAGCTTTCGCACAAGATCGCGGAAATCTACGCGATCCCCCGCTTCAAAATAAAAAATTGCTTTGTCTCCATCAAGCAAATACTCAACCGAAACAGGATGCATATCCTCATTTGTTTCAGCAGCCATTTGCTTGAAGATAGGAAGTGCCTCGCGCGAGAGTTGCTCCATTTTGTCAGCGTTTTCGCAATCTTCATCCGTCGCAATGCGAAGCACGGGTTTTAAAGCGCTTTTTAAGTTGGCCACTTGTTCATCAGTAGCATCAAAAATCTCAGAAGCAAGATGACCGAATTCAGTACCACGCGCCGTACTCACGACAACCGGATCGCCGGGCTCAATGACCAAATCTTGCGCATCAAACCAGAGTACTTTGGGGTTATATAATAAATTCACGGGTGCAATGCGAACCATAACGCACCTTTCTAATGTTGTAATAATCGCGCATAATGCTGCGTTTCAGTTTGACCATATAGTATATCGCGAATAGCAAAAAGCAGCGCATCGACGCATGTTTCGGGAGACACATTGTAGGTAAGCGCGGCATCAATAGTTGATGTGGCCTCCAAAGCCGCAGTCACACGTGCTTCGTTCGTATCGCGCGCAACCGTTTGCAGGGTGGTCAGCACGTCAGTGTTAACAACAAGGCTTTCACCTTGCACACAAATCACCAACACATCACGCAGCCACGAACGCGCCAACGCTACGAGCTGATGCAAGTAGGTCATAGTTGCTGCACTCAGCTGTCGCTTGTGACGTGCTTCAAGTTGTCGGAGTGCAGACTTTTCCAGAAAGTCTTTGTTTTGTGCAAGCTCTTGTTCTTGCTCGGCGCGTACGACATCAAGTGGCGCCTGAGTGAGGCTCACCAATTCACGTGCATATCCAATGATATCCCAGTCATCTGCGTGGTAGAGTTGACTGAGCATTTCAAACACTCTACTACGAAACGCCATGCGCTCATTTGATTGCAGGAATGCCGCAGCACCTTCAAGAGAGCTATTTGCTGCAGCAAGCGCAAATCGTGCCTGCTCAAGACTGGCACCAGTGTTTTGAACCACCAGTTGGGCCGCCTCTTGATCTGGAATAGTGCGAAAAGGCACCACTTGGCAACGAGAAACAATGGTTGGCAAAACCGACTCTGCAGTGCGCGCCAGCAGAATCAAAACCACATCTTCGGGGGGCTCTTCAAGCGTTTTAAGAAAGGCGTTTGCTGCCTGCACACCCAAAAGATCAACCCGATCAAGAATATAGATCTTTTTGTTTGCGCGAATGGGTGCCAGCGTGGCATCAGAGGTAATAGAACGAATTTGTTCTACCAAATATCCACTAGCTCCTTCGGGTGCAAATAGACGCACGTCAGGATGCTTTTTTCTCTTGACCTTGTCACAGATGTCACAAGTCTTACAACATGCTTCGCCATACGATTGACCGCCTGTTGCACACAAAATAGCTTGAGCAAAGGTACAAGCAGCAATAGTTTTATTTGACCCTGCCGGGCCGGTAAAAAGATACGCATGGCTCACGCGATCCTGCAAAATACTTGCACGCAAAAAGTCACGCACATGAGGTTGTCCTAAGATATTTTCAAAGACATCTGCCATCTATTCACCTTTGCCCTGCTGATTGCACTCAGCACTTGCAGATGTTGCAAGCGGCGCTTCAGCAGATACGTGTCGCGTATTGAAATGCGAGAAATACTCGTTGTCATTGAGCAGAGGAAGCAACTCAGGAAAAATATCTGAAACCGCCTCAAATACCCGAAACGCCGTCACGGCTTTCTCCCGATCAGAAACCACCTCAACAACCCGATCAGGGAAACGTTTTGCCAAGTGCTCATACGCTTCGTTGACGCGATTGTGAAACGCCTCTCCTTCAAGCTCAAGACGATCAGCATCCCGCTTATGAGTGGCACGCGCAAGATTTGCTGCAGCATCAGCGCGCGTGGTCATCAAAATTGTTCGTCGCGGAACGATGTCTTTGCATGCGAAAGCATTCGCTTGTTCAATAAATTCCTCATCAAGGCCACGCCCTGCCCCTTGATAGGCTAAGGTAGAATCACAAAAACGATCACACAACACCACCGCACCACGCAAAAGTGCAGGCGCAATTACCTCGTCAATGAGCTGCGCGCGGCATGCTTCATAAATCAACAGCTCACTGCGCGCAGAAAGCGACGCATTTGAAGGATCAAGCACAAGCGCTCGCAAGGCTTCGCCAAGCACCGTACCACCTGGTTCTCGCAAGCATACGACCTCATAGCCCTGCTCCATCAGCGCTTCAGCCAAAAAGCGAATATGCGTTGATTTGCCGGCGCCATCGCCGCCTTCAAAAGTTATAAAGATGCCGTCACGCGAGGCGACGGCAGAAGTTGATTGCATCATAGATCATGCGACTTTCTAAACATCATACACATCGTTGCCCTGACAATCGATGCCTACGAATACGGGAAAATCAACGACGGTAATCTTTCGGAGAGCTTCTGTACCTAATTCATCATAACTGATGAGCTCCGCAGTATCTATGCACTTCGCAAGAAGAGCAGCAGCTCCCCCTACGCTGGCAAAATAAACTGATCCTGTCTCCACACAGGCACGCTTCACCTCTTCGCTTCGTCTTCCTTTGCCTAACGTAGCAACAATTCCTGCTTCATAGAGTGCTGGTGCTGCAAAATCCATGCGAGAAGCAGTAGTCGGTCCAATAGCGCCAAAAGGCCTGTTTGCACTTGGTGGTGTAGGACCTGCATAAAAAATCGTTTGACCAGACAAGCCATACGGCAGCGACCCCTGCTCTTTAAGCTCTGCAAGCAGGCGAATATGCCCCGCATCACGCAAGGTGTACATCGGTCCGGTCAACAAACAAGCATCACCCGCGCGGAGAGTTTTTAAAACTTCTTTATCAAGTGGCAATTGTAAGCGATGAACAGTATCAGACATGAGCGCCTCCCAGATCCGCCTCGGCGCGTATAAGCGGCATAAGATCAACGGTCACTCGACGCATAGCCGAACAGCCCATATTGATTGCAAGAGGCAATGCAGCAATGTGACAAGGAGCAGTTTTAACACGCACGTCAAAGGCTGTTGTATTTCCACCAAGTCCAGCTGGTCCTACGCCAAGTGCGTTAATTGCTTCTTTCAGCTCAGCTTCAAATGCTGCAGTTTGCTCATCAGGTGCTTCTTCGTTGAGCGGACGCATAAGTGCTTGCTTCGCTAAACCAGCCACCTTATCAAAGGTTGCACCCACTCCAATACCAACAATAAGCGGCGGACATGCATTTGGACCTTTTGCTCGGACGCATGCAAGTACTTCGTCAACAATTGCCTGCTTGCCTGCTCCTGGCGTAAGCATCACAACGCGTGAAGCGTTATCAGATCCGCCTCCCTTGAGCATAATATGACAGCGAGCCACTCCTGGCTCATCATGGGGATGTATGTCACAAAATGCGGGCGTATTATTGGTGGTATTAGTTCGATCAAAGAGCGCATCACGTACAACCGATTTGCGCAGATGCGCCTCTTCGTATGCCTGAGCAACAGCATCGTTAACCTGGGAAAATACCTCTCCGGTTACCGCAATATCCGAACCAATTTCAAGAGAAACCCATACTGTTCCGGTGTCCTGACAAAGGGGAACACGATCCTGTGCAGCAATTTCGGCATTCTCAAGCAACTGCGACAATACCAATTTTCCTCGCGAAGAAGTCTCTGTTTGCAACGCCTGGGTAAGCGAAGTCAAAACATCATCAGGCAATACGCACGCAAGCGTTGGTATTGCCTGATAGACGACATCCCCGAGTAGTTTCGGGTCAATAAAATACACGGCGTATCACCAATTATTCGCTTTTAGCAGGCAGTGCATCAAGGCCTTTGCGTACACTGTCTGCACTTCGTTGCAAATCAGCCAACTCTTCATCGGTCAGTTCAAATTCAACGACCTCTTCAACGCCGCCCTTGCCTAAACGCACCGGGACGTTCATATAGAGATCATCAATACCATATTGACCATCCAAATGAGCGCAGACGCTCAAGATCTCATCAGAGTCAGTCAGAATAGCTTCTACCATTTTTGCAATTGAGGCACCAGGGGCATAGTAAGCGCTGCCCGTCTTGAGATGTGCCACCACTTCAGCACCACCCTTAACACAGCGAGCCACGACCTCATCAACCTCTTCAGGTGAAAGCAAATCAACAATGGATTGACCAGCTACCGTGGTCAAACGCGGCCAACACACCATGCCTTCACCATGCGCACCAACAGCCCAGGCACGAACATCAGCCGGATCACAACCGAGCTTTTCGCAAACTGCAAATGAAAGACGAGATGAATCTAAAACGCCGCCCATGCCCATCAGTCGTTTGGCTGGAAGACCTGATTCTTGATACGCCAAATAGGTCATAACATCAAGCGGGTTAGTAACGCAGATATATACCGCTTCAGGTGAATACTTAATTGCTTGGTCAATAACTGAGCGCATGATACCAGCATTAACACCCAACAAATCCTCACGCGTCATACCAGGCTTGCGAGCAATTCCAGCCGTAATAACAACAATGTCGGAGCCAGCCGTTGCTTCATAGTCGTTTGAGCCTGAAACGCTCACCGTGAATTTCTCAACACTTCGCATATGCATCATGTCAAGCGCTTTACCTTGCGGCAAGCCCTCTGCTACATCAACCATTACTACGTCAGCAAGATTCTTTGACGCAATAATATGAGCAGCAGTTGCTCCAACATTACCCGCTCCCACTATTGTTACTTTCGCCATGATGAGCTCTCCTATCTCTAACCTCTTGGCTTTTTGCTCTCTTTCAGTGCTGCGGAGTTTATTTCTTTGCAGCAGTAGACTTCTTAGTACGTGATTTCGTTGTTTTGGTGCGCTTTGTGGCCTTTGTACCCCCTTGAGCGCTCCCCTTCTCCTCATCTTTGTCTTTTCCGGGACACTCAAAATTCGGACACAATTTCCACGGTCCGCGAGAAGTATGAACAACCACCATCGGCGCACCGCAGTGTTCGCACACCTCATCAGTAGCTTCAAGTTGGCCATATTGCGGCAACGGATAACCTGTTTGGCAATCGTCATAGTTTTCACAGCGAATAAAGCGTTTTAACGTACGCGGATTCTTCTGTGCAATCAAATGCGCATCAATGCCTTTTGCCTTACACGTTGGGCATATACCCACCACAACATCAGGCTCTTTGTTTGTGGAGCAATTCGGATCTATACAAATTGTTCGCGGTTTTGAACGAAATGCAGTCACTTTCACCTGCGGCATACCACAGTTAGGACAGGGCTCCTCAACCGCTTCAATCTTGCCTTTAGGCAGCGGATAAGTCACATCACACTCTGGCCAGCCTGAACAACCAATGAACATGGATTTAGTTTTTTGACTGGCGCGCAATTGCAAGTCCTTGCCACACTTCGGACATTTGCCCACATAAGCATCGGCAGCTACCGCATCAGCAAGTGCATCTTTAACCTCTTCTGAATGCGGCAACAAATTGGCCAATTCTTGCGACAACAAATTGCGCGATGTGGTAACTACGTCATCTTTTGTTGTCTCACCCGCAGCAATATTGTCCATCTCCGATTCAAGCTCAGCAGTCATTTCGGAATTGGTGATATGCGGGGCGAATTTATCAAGTGCATCGCAAACCGCAATGCCAAGTTGCGATGGCTCAATAGGGTCATTTTGAATGTATTTCACTGTGTAGAGGCGCTCAATAATTGAGTGACGCGTTGATTTTGTTCCCAAGCCAAGCTTTTCCATTTCTTGGATAAGTTTGCCCTGGCTATAGCGTGCAGGCGGCTCAGTTTGCTTTTGCGTGCAGGTTGCCCCATTAAAGACGATAGTCTGACCTTGTTGAAGTACAGGAAGCTGCTCGTCTTTTTTAAGCCCATAGGGATAAATCTCACGAAAGCCTGGGGTGGTTAAAACATCACCTCGCGCCACAAAGGGCTCGCCATTCACACCTAGTGTTACTTTGGTGCCCTCAACAACCGCTGGATCTGAAAGCGTGGCTAAGAAACGACGCGCAATAAGATTGTAGAGCTTGTAATCTGCAGGCGCCAAGTCATCAGGAGTTGCTTTAGCTGTCGGATAGATTGGCGGATGGTCGGTGGTCTCTTTTTTACCACGCGTAGCATGCAAACTACCTTTGCTCAGCAGCTTGTCACAATAAGGCTTATAGGCGGGATTTCCCGATATTGCACGTACTGTTTCAGCCAAATCAAGCGACGCGGGATATACGGTATTGTCAACACGTGGATACGAAATGTAGCCGTCCATATAAAGACTCTCTGCAATACGCATCGTCCGCGCAGGTGAAAGCCCCTCAGCAGAAGCAGCAGCCATGAGCGACGTCGTATTAAAAGGAACCGGAGGTGCCACCTTTCTTGACTTACGCTCTACTTCATCAACCTGCGCCGTATCAACGCCCTCAATACGAGCCATTACCGCATCAGCAGCTGATTGTTCCTTAAAGCGCGCTACAGCATGCGTAGCCTCAAACGCATCGTCTCCTGTACCAAAAGCGCCTCGAATAACCCAATAGTCCTCAGGAACAAATGCCATGCGCTCTTTTTCGCGCGCAACAATCAAACCAAGTGTTGGTGTTTGCACGCGCCCAGAGCTGCGAACGTTACCATAACCTGCAAACTTAACCAGCGTAAGATAACGCGTCAAAACCGCACCCCAAATTAGGTCAATATCTTGACGTGACGCACCGGCGCTTGCCAAGTTGGTATCTAACGCCACAAGATTGTCAAACGCATGCGTAATCTCTTCTTTGGTGAATGCAGAGTAACGAGCGCGCGATACAGGAATAGCGGGATTAACTTCTTTGATACAGCTCAAGGCATCAGAGCCAATAAGTTCACCTTCACGGTCAAAGTCTGTTGCAATAATGACCGAATCTGCCTTTTTCGCAAGGTTTTTAAGGGAGCGAATGATCTCTTTTTCTTTTGGCTTTTTCTCAATGGGCGCATAAACCAAATACGGGAGCGCCTCCATTTTCCAAGCTTTAAGCTCAACGCCATTTTCTGAAAATGGCTTCTTTTTCTTAAAAGGTGGCTTTGCTAACGACGAAGGAAGTGTTGCCTTCAGCAGTTCACCTTCGTCAGTAACACCTTCCCAACCACCACGACGCTTGTAGATAAGCTCTTTAGGAAAGTCAGGTTCTAAGATGTGACCTCTTAAACCTATAGTGACCCATTCTTCACCTTGCAAGGTAAAACGATAGACCGGCGTGGAATAAACTTTGTCAGCTTTTGGCTTTGTAGCCCCTAGTAAATCGGCAATCTTTTGCGCCGCGTCATTCTTCTCAGTTACCACCAGTTTCACGTGGTTTCTCCTGTCTGTATGGCTGCGAATAAACGCAGCTTTTTGTTCACACGATTACCCCATCTTGTGTCATTTAACGTGTGTGGGGATGAAGTCGTGTTGCAAATCTGCAACAGCCGATAGCATACACGATTATTTGTTGTCCGCAAGAAGAATACGTGAAGGCATGGCAATAAAACCGCAAACTAGGCTAGTATGATGCACCCGGATACCACATGAGAAAGGATGCAACCGATGAAAAAAGTACTCGGCGTATTCTGTGGACTCATAGCGCTTATCATTGTTGCCTGCATAGGCGTTCTTATAACCGCAGATGGTGGCCTCTTCAAAGAAGGTAATCCACTTGAACAATTCGCTAGCGACACTAAAGCTTCATTGGTAAACGCTGCCATAGACGCTTCAGGTGTTAAAAACACCATCCACCAAGAGCTCACAGCGCGCACTTCCGACATTGCACAAGCTACAGGAATGACCGAGACCCAGGTAAGCAGCGCCATCAATGATTTAGCTATTGACGAATGGACGGCTACCACCCTTCCCTCTACCACCACACCTACCGCTACCTACGATGGGTCAAACTTTGGCGTAGATGGAGTTTTGACCACCTATGATGATCCAAGCTATGTAACCGTTGAGGCTTACGGCCAAACGATCACCTTTGACGTACCCGCTTCAGCACAAGCTTATCTTCCCTATTTGGGCTATCTTGCTTAAAACAACTATTATTTTAAGCGTGCGTCTTTTGCGCTTCAATTTCTTCGCGCTCAAGAACCTGCTTCATAGCGGCAATTGCACACTCAATCTGACCATCATCAGGCTCATTGGTGGTCAGATATTGCATTTGCATACCGGGCCATAAAACCACTTTTACCAAGGGGTTATTAGGATGACTTCCTGCCCACTTAACGGTGATCTCGTAAGCAATACCTGCAATAACAGGCATAAATAGGATGCGAATAGCAATAACCAATGCAAGTTTTGGCGCACCGGCTGGCACACCCCATGCATCAATTAACGCATTCACCGGAATGACGGTATATACAAAGATTGCAATAATCATCACCATAATAAGAAACGCGGTACCACAACGCACATGCAAACGCGGGAAACTCCGCGCGTTTTCAGGCGTAAGATCAAGGCCGTGCTCAAAACAGTGGATAGTCTTATGTTCCGCACCGTGATACCCAAACATGCGCTTGATATCACTCATACGACCAATAAGCCACAAGTAAAAGACGAATACCGCAACGCGCAATATGCCATCCACAACATTCCACAACACAGGATTGGTGTCATATTCGCCAACAATAACATTGGTAATAAATGCCGGGGCAACAATAAAGAGCACCACACCAAGCACCAGCCCAAGTACGAGCGAAACTGCCATCTCGCGCTTACCAAAGGAATCGCTCTGTTCTTCTACCTGTCCTGCAGTTTGTTCTTTACTTTGTGCTTTAGCCTGACCTTTAGCCTTTTCAGCCTCTTCACCCTCATCAGCTTCATCTTCATCAACAAAAGCATGGAGCGCTGCTATTTCTAAAGCCTTATATCCCAGCATCAATGACTCAACCATAGCGCGACAACCGCGAATAAGTGGCCAGTGCATCCAGCCATTTTTGTTGCGCCCAGAAGCCAAATCATGCTCTTCTACGTAGATGGATCCACTTGGCTCACGCACTGCAACCGACCAGTTATACTTTCCGCGCATCATAATGCCCTCAAGAAGAGCTTGACCGCCAACATGCGTTTTTAGCGCACCGTCTTCGCTGAAGGCGCGCGACAAATCAGATTTTTCTTTTGTCATATTAGTCCCTTGTCACCCGCGGATAAGGATTTCCGCACGTCATCTTGCCTTCTGGACACACACCACTTACGCACGGTGCGCCCGCATCAGCAAAGACATATGGAGCAGTTGGACGTGCGAGCTCAAGCATCTTATGTGCCATTTCTCGAATCTCCCACTGCGCACGATTACAGCATCGCAAATTGAAGAAATGGAGCAATTCGCGCACGTTCATAGTGACCACAATCTTGGTTTCAGAGGCATTAGGCAACAAATACCGCGCGTCCTCTGCAGGAATACCAGCGTTGAGCAGCGCATCATATGCCTCAAGGCATGCCTTTATAGCCTCGTCAAAAACCACATGAGTCTCATCATTTTCAGCAATACTTGGCGGAGTAACCACCTCAAGCCCATTTTTGAATTTTACATAGCGCTGTGATTGCTGATTAAAGCTTGCTATACGATGGCGAACGAGCTGATGGGTAAGCGCACGCGACACACCCTCAATTGCAAAGGTGTAGCTTGCATGCTCAAGGGTAGAAAAGTGCCCGCTACCCATAATGGTAGACAGTACGCTTTTCACTCGCTCTTCAGGCATGGTTTCCATAAGCTCTGAAGCTCCCACAGGCGCATAACATAAGCGAGCAGCGGTAGCTATGGCTCGCTCAGGGTCTGGGGTATGATAAAGTAATTCAACATGCATAGGAGTTGCTCCTAACTTTACT
This sequence comes from Adlercreutzia agrestimuris, assembly GCF_943193125.1. Classification (GTDB taxonomy): domain Bacteria; phylum Actinomycetota; class Coriobacteriia; order Coriobacteriales; family Eggerthellaceae; genus Xiamenia; species Xiamenia agrestimuris. The sequence goes on along the minus strand of NZ_CALPCX010000002.1, from coordinate 438,690 downwards.
TATTATGAAAACGTACAACGTACACTGAAAAAGTATGCTGACTATAGTACCCGACTTGCAATTTACCAACCAAGGACATCGCATGGAACACACGAATTTCGTGCCAGTTTTAACCGCCGCCGACTGGAATGCCGAATATCAGAACATGCAGCTTGCTCGACGCAAAACCGACGATGCTGCTTATTGGGATAAACGCGCTCAGACGTTCACTACAAAAGACGCGCCAAGTGCCTACGTTGAGGCGTTTTTAGAACGCGCTCATATTCAACCAGGTGAAAGTATTTTTGATATGGGGTGTGGAACAGGCGCCCTTGCCCTTCCCCTTGCCCGCGCAGGTCACGAAGTACTTGCCGCAGATTTTTCTCAAGGCATGCTTAATCAGATGATTGCACAAGCGCATAATGAGCACCTCAGCTCAATCACCCCAGTATGCATGAGCTGGGAAGATAACTGGCATACGCACGGCGTAAACAAAAAAGCTTACGACGTTGCTTTAGCTTCGCGCTCTTTAGCTGTAACAGATTTGCGCCAAGCTCTGTTGAAGCTCTCATCGGTAGCGCGCAGACGTGTTTGCATAACACTTGCAACAGGCTCATCTCCGCGCACCGACGAACGCATTCTTCGCGAAATTGGATTACCAACCCTTTTTGGCAAAGATTATCAATACGCCTTTAACATACTTGCAAACGAAGGCATAAAAGCTGAGATTTCCTATATTGAAAGCACGCGTGCTTATACCTTTAATACCCCCGACGAGGCACTTGAGCATTTTAGTGCAATGGCCGTTGACGCAAGCAAGACCATAGCCAGTGAGCGCGAAATTGATCGCGCACTTATCAACCTTGCCGACTGGCTTGAAGCTGAACTTGTGCTTAACGAAACAGCCGGGCTTCCTGATGAAAAAGGGGTACAACAAGGCGCATGGCGACTTCGCAAACCACGTCAGGTAACCTGGGCTTTTATGTCGTGGGACGTGTAAAAGCGCGCTTCGCTAGAGCGCTATACGCACAAACATTTCGCGACCTACACCGCAAACAGGACAGACAAAGTCCTCCGGCAGCTCATCTACATATTCGATATGACCACACACTTGACACTGCCACGCATAGCGGCCTTTGCCGCCACCACCACTAAACTCTGATGCAGCAGCATCAGCTGCGTCCTGTTGCGTTGCATCAAAATCCTGCGCTTTTGACTGATCTTCGGTTGGCAAAAAACTTGATGCGCGTGAAGGTGTTTTGCCGCCTTTGATTTGATGATAATAGGCATAGGTCAACGGAGATTCATTTTCAAGCGCGATAGCCTGCTCAACCTCGCCCACAAAGATGATATGGGTGCCTACATCAAGTGTCTGCACGACACGAACACTAAACCAAGCAACACAACACTCAGTGACATAAGGAATACCTGCTTCATCTTTGCCACCCGCAATGCCTTGAAACTTATCAACCTCATTGCTGCTCTGAAATCCGAAACGACCAATCAACTCCATGGAAGCTTTTTCCGAAAGCACAGATGCAGTAAAACGCCCTGATTGCTGGATAGTGGTAGTTGTGCAATTTTGCTTATTGAGCGTCACGCTTACTTGAAGGGGCTCAGAGGTTACCTGCTGAAAGGTATTAGCAATACATCCAGCGCACGCATCATCCGAGCGACCACCAATAATAAATAGCCCATAACTCAACATACGAAATGCCGCATTATCAATCATGGCAACATCCTTCCCAAAACAAAAGCGCCCAACTCACGTGAGCTGGGCGCTTATCACAACCACTGATTGGACTGAGTTATTCAGCAGCCTCCTCGGTTGCCTCAACCACTTCAGCCTCAGGAGCTTGATCAACCAGAGCGTCTACAGCAGCAGCTTCTTCAGCGCTTACCTCAGCAACACTCTCTTGGTCTTCTGCGGCTACCTCTGCAGTAGCGGCAGCTTCCTCAGCCTTTTTGGCGAATTCCTCAGCACGCTTTGCTTTCTCAGCAGCCTTAGCCTCACGCTCTGCCTTACGAGCAGCCTCACGCTCAGCAGCCTCAGCAGCACGTTTAGCCTTACGAGCAGCCTCACGCTCTGCAACAGTTTCCTTCGCTGCACCAAACTTATCAGCAAAGCGCTGTACACGTCCACCAGTATCAACGAAACGTTGCTGACCGGTATAGAACGGATGGCAGACATTGCAGATGTCAATCTTCAGTTCTGGTTTGGTTGAGCGGGTCTGGAACGTGTTGCCGCAGCTGCAGCGAACCGTGCAGTCCATGTACTCGGGATGAATTTCAGGTTTCATAAATGGTTCTCCTATTCATGCCTTGGTTTCCGACCAAGGCGGAAGACAAGCCTGCCTATAATAACAAAGCGGTCTAATCCATACAAGAGAAATTGCAACAAACAGCCTAATCCTCAACAAAGTCTGCACGAAGCTCAAGATTGTACTGTCGCGCAATAGCGCGCACATCTTCGCCTGTCATAGTATAAGGCGCTGCATCCTCATATCCCAATGCACGAGACAGAGAAGAACTTGCGCAAATAATGTCCGCCGCCTTCACGATAACCGATTCCAAACCAAATGCTTCGTCAAAACCTGCACCAGTTGAAAGAAGACCGTGATTGACCCATACAACCGCCGCAAAATCCTCCATTGCCTCTTTTGTTGCCCGTGCAAGCTCCTCCGAGCCAGGTACGTATGTTGCAAGAGCACCCACACCTTCCGGGAAGAAAAGCACACACTCTGTCATTGCCTTCCAAAGCATATTTGACAAGCGACAAGCATCAGGACCAACTATCTTCGATAGTGCAATTACCGAAGTTGGATGCGCATGATACACCACACGGCTTACTCCATCGGTTACGCGCTTGCGAACGCTTTGACACTCAAGATGGCTCAGAAGCTCTGAGGTTGGCTTTCCTCCATCCTTAAAGCCCCAAACAATGCGCCACGCACAACCCCTACTATCCATCTCAATAATGCCAACAAAGCGTTTAGGGTCAAGGGCGACAGATTTCATGGAACACCCCGACGCGGTAAGAGCAAAATACTCTCCCGCAAGATTCTCAAACGCCCGATCAAGCATCACCCACGAGCTTGGAGTAGTGTAAAAATATGAGCGCGTATTGGCCACTTCTTCTAAAGTAAGCCTATATGACAAGTTGCCGCCATTACCTTCGTGCCAACCAGCTTGTGCGCCATCAGCACACATACGCACAAATGCTTTCATATAACCAAATTGCTCAACGGCTACATTTGAAACCGCGCCTTTTGCGGCGGTCACTCCCTTATCCAAGAGATCTTGAGCATCATCCAGAAACCCCACTATTACTCCTCTTCTCGAATTTGCACTACATACATAACATTTGTAGCAGCCACAACTCCGACATTTGCGGGAACATTAGGCTCCACATCAGGCGAGGTTGTTCTATCGCCTACCGTGAAGACAGCAATATCTCCAACTGACACCATACCATGCGCAAATACCGCACGTTTAGCTTCACGGATAACTTGCGCCATATCTCCTTGCACGTCACCAAGCATTGGATACGTACCCCAATTGAGTTGCTGTTGGCGCATAACGCGCTCATAAGGTGTCACCACATAAATTGGCACGCGCGGACGAAGGTTTGACACCAAACGCGAAGTACGTCCTGACATAGTTGGCGCCACAATACAACTTGCATTAATGTTTTCCGCTGTTTGAACCGCCGCAATGCCTACCGCCAAAGCTACACGAGCTTTATTGCGCGTGCGATCAGGCATACGCTCATCAAACAGATAAGGCTCTGAGGCCTCCAAGATATTAGCCATCATGGCTACAGATTCAACCGGATATGCCCCATTTGCGGTCTCGCCTGAAAGCATCACGGCATCCGTGCCATCATAGACCGCATTCGCAACGTCTGCTACCTCTGCGCGCGTTGGTCGCGGCGAGCGTATCATTGAGTCAAGCATCTGAGTGGCGGTAATGACCGGTTTTGACATACGATTTGCCGCGCGAATGAAACGTTTTTGCAAATGAGGAACTTGCCAAGCGGGTACTTCCACACCCAAATCTCCACGCGCCACCATAATGCCATCAGCAGCGTCCAAAATCTCCTCGAAGTTCGCCACAGCCTCAGCGCATTCAATCTTTGCAATGATGCCAATTGACGTTCCCGATTGAATACCCGCACCACCGTGCCCATATAAAAAGGCGCGTACTTCTTCAACATCTGCAGCACTACGAATAAAAGATGCTGCCACAAAGTCAATATTTTGCTCAATGCCAAACAAAAGATCTTGCCTATCCTGCTCAGTCAAAGCAGGTAGTGGCAACGATACGCCAGGAACGTTAAGCGATTTTCGTTGACCAAGCACGCCATCATTTATCACCGTGCAAAGAATATCCTGACCGTCAATCTCGCGGACAGTAAGCGCAATTAAGCCATCATCAAGCAAAATGTTATCTCCTGCAGCTACATAACGTGCAAGATCAGGAAAGCTTTGGCTCACTTGATATTCATTTCCCACACAACTTGTTGCTTTGAGTCTCAACTGACTCCCACTAGTCAGCGCAACAGGCTTTCCATCGAGCAAAAGCCCCGTGCGAATCTCTGGACCGCGGGTATCAAGCAGCATCGCACACGGAGAATCAAGCTCAGCCCTTACTCTTCGCAAACGCTCAAGTCGAGCAGCGTGTTCTTCATGGGAACCGTGAGAGCAATTAAAACGCGCAACATCCATACCAGCTTGTAGCATTCCGCGAACAATTGCGTCGTCATCGGTTGCTGGACCTAAGGTGCAAACAATTTTCGTTCGTTTTGTCATACGTATGCTCCTTTAGCGTGAGCGATAAAGATAATGCAGACCACAAGACGAAGTAAGCTTCAGTGTGTTCTCCATGCGGCCCAAATGCACCTGAGTTACTCGGGCGCACTTACAAAAAACCTCCGACACTTGTACTGGACTTGCAAATCATCCAAAAAGTGCCGGAGGCTCATATATAAGACCGAAGAGCTTATTAGAGCTCTGCTACCCACAAACCGTGGATGTTGCAATCCTCATAAACACAGATTGGCGTATCGCCTTCTGCAATAACGAAATCAGCAACGGGCTTGTCGTCTGAGTTTAACTCAACAATCTGATAGCCGTTCTTTGTCTCAAGACAAATAAAGGTAATGTAGTGCTCAGGAACCATAGGATGTTCAACTTCACCAACCTGAACATGAACCTTGTTGCCATCAATGCTGACAGCTGGAACATGTTTTTCAACAGCAGCATCAGTGCGGTTCGGAACGATCTCTTCCATAACCTCACCACAGCACACCAGATCAACACCAGAATCAAACGGTTTTACTGCGATATTGCCGCAGTGTGCACATTTATAAAACTTAAGAGCCATATGTATGAGCCTCCTTAATGGACATTATTGTTCACTCAACCTATTGTAGTGAACAGATTCGATCTTACCTACACTACTGAAACGTTGGCGCTAAATCGTAACCAACACCATCACATTTTTTCTGAGGATGAAATCTCCTCGGTTGAAACCTCAGGCAAACCTTGTTGAGGCAAACGCTTTATAAGCGCGAACGCCAACACTGCTAACCCCACTAAAATAAGCGGGATGCTTAGTACTTGCCCCATGGTAAGCCAACCGCCCCACAAGTATCCCAGCTGGGCATCTGGTTCTCGCACAAATTCAATGAGAAATCTAAACGAGCCATACATCACCAAAAAGAGCCCCAAAAACGTGCCCCGCGGTCGTGGCGGATACTTTCGTGAAAGCGCAAACAACACAATAAAGATAATGACGCCCTCAAGCAGTGCTTCATAGAGCTGCGAAGGATGACGTGGCATAGTTCCAGCAGCTCCGCCAAAAACAACGCCCCACGCAGCATCAGTAGGAGCACCCCACAGTTCGCCATTAATGAAATTTGCGCAGCGACCAAAAAACAATCCGATTGGTGCGCCAATGCAGCCTAAGTCAGCCAAGGTAAGATACGGAATGTTAGTTAGTTTTGCAGCCATGATTCCCGAAAGAAGTGCGCCAATCAACCCTCCGTGAAAGCTCATTCCTCCTTTGTTGAAAGCAAGAATATCGGCAGGATGCGCAAGATAATAACCGTCTCCATAAAAGAGAACGTATCCGAGGCGACCACCTACAATCACCCCCACGATAACGCAAAACATAATAGTCAGCAGCGCGTCGGCATCAATGCGAACACGCCATCGTTTTGCCACACACCATAAAACTAATCCTGCGCAAATAAACCCAGCCAAATATGCTAAGCCGTACCAGCGAACAGCAAAAGGCCCGACAGCAAAAGCCACCGGGTCTAAAGAATGATACAAATCGTTTAACATCAATACCTCATCTTAAAGCACGCTATTCACAACCCATCCCAGCACCAACTTCACGAGCAGCCAAATGAACTTCTTCTTGCAGCTGTGCAGGTATTGCTTTTATCGCTGAAGATATTGTATTGCACTGCGGGCACTCTACCGAGAAAAGTGCAAGGTCGCACGAAATCACCAGCATCGCTTGATAATGGCACACATCTAATACAGCACCACACCGCGGACAAACCATGGGCGAATTCATCATCTCACACTCCTTACCCCGCATGTTCAATGATTACTTTTCATAATTGTAGCAGAACGTATTTGTCATCTTATTGCGTCCGCTTGCCGTGGTGGAGTTGTTACACTTGCTCCTCACCTGCACCAATAGCTTGCCAAACCCCTTACTTACACCATGTACGCGCACTCAGGAGGCAAACTCTGACACTCAGACCGAGACGCTAAAGAAGAAAGCGGTTGGGATTGCCCTGACGGTGGCGCTCGTCTTCATTGCGCTCAGACATATCTGGACCATGAACTAAAAAATGTTCGCATATACGACAGACTTCTTTGACGGCTGCATCGTAATCGCGCTCAGGATTAAGCATCAGCGCAAAGTCTGTGCAAACCACATGGGTAGGACGATCGCATGCTGCAAAATGACAATCTGCTGGGCACGGTTCACCCGGAGTATTGTGCGGGCAACGCGAAAGCATCTCTTCATCACAGCCTCGTTTTGTCCAGCAGCTCATAGCTCATCCTCCACTCTTTATTCCGCATGCAGGTAATATGACTTACAGGGTTTTCTTATCTTTCCCACAAGCTTTCTTAGACTTCATTATAGTCAAAACCGCACTTGCCCTTATCTAGCACTTCCCGAGCGCGGTAAAAAAGCGGGCTCGCATGCGAACCCGCTTTAAACTCTTTGCCTCTCTTTTATGTTACGAGAAGCTCATATCCTACATGTCAGCAGGAACAACACGCGTTACACCAGGCACGCGCTCCTTAAGAATGCGCTCAACGCCATTTGCTAACGTCATCTGAGACATAGGGCAACCTTTGCAAGCACCCTGAAGTTCAACCGTCACAACGCCATCTTCGTCAACGCTGATAAACTTCACGTCGCCGCCGTCAGCTTGCAAACTCGGGCGAATCAATTCCAAAACTGCAATTACATCATTTTGATCTACCATGCAAATTCTCCTTTTATGCTTACAGCAGTCATATACCCTACAACAATGCTGTTTCCATTAGTTGCAAGCGATTGTATCACACCCCACTACCTTACCTGATCAAAGGCAGCCTTTGTGTGCGTTGTGTTAAGAGAACTCCTCCATAACCCACATAATTTCACAAGCTAAAGCCACCTTATGTCCGGCTAAGCAGCTGGTTTCCAATCGCTGCCCAAAATCAATAAGACATCAGAATCAAATTGATAAAAAGACACATCCTGTACTAAGCGCCCCAAGCCAAGCGCCTCGCTAACACTTTGTGCTGCTGCAGCAAACTCATCATCTTTATAAATGACAAGCGTTTCGGTGTACACTGCCGTATCGGTGTTGCCTACATCAACAACATCAAAACCGCGATCTATAAGCGACTCCGATATCTGAGCAGCAGCGCCTGTAATACCCGCTCCATTACGAACTGTCAGCGTAAAGCTGTCAGGTGCAGCCGCAGTAGGCAGATCCTCAACAAGAGGATTTTCGCCTGCAGTAACGAGCTCCATCATGGATGCCCAAGCATCTGAAGATGCCCGATAATATACCACGCCGTCTTGCTCCAATTCGTATCCTGGCACCATGGCGCTATATATCTCAGATTGCGACATACCGCGCAATGCATCAGCCATAGATAACACCGCTGGAAGCGATACATCGCAGCCAAACGCTCCATCCGAAGCATCTATAAACTGGCATAACGAAAGGGCATCTTTGTCAATGAGCGCAAGCGAAAAAGCACTGAGTACCGCTTGCTGATTTTGCGCCATACGTTCAGGAGCATCCTGGAAATTGTTTGCGCGCAAAAGTGTTAAAACAGCATCGCCGCCCAATGTCTGCTGACCTGCGGGAATAAAATCTGCTCCCGCGCGAGGATCGTCAACCTCTTCGTTGACCTGCACTGTTAAATCCCCCAAGTCAGAAACCATGCGACTTATTCCCGCAGCATCAGTTTTGACATAATGAGAAATTGACACACCCGCAAATGATGATACCGCCGAAATGAGCGCAGCGTCTCCCGACTGCTCATAGGCGTCAATGATCCTATGCTGATTTCCGTCGGTGAGCGTTACACGGAGGTTTGAAGGAATAGAGACAATGGTTGCGCGCTTATTTTGCTCATCAGTGCGAACCAGTGCAAGGACATAGCTTTTCTCTGCGTTAGCCACACGAGCATCTGTTACATCCGCACATACTAAAGTGTAATAAGGCTCATTTTCTCCAGGAGATACCAATGCGCTCTTAGCATCAGAATCCTTCAATGAAAGTTGCGATTCAAGTGATGTGTAATAGGTAAAACCACCCACGCCACCAGCAATAGCAAGCAACGCCACAAGAGCAATAACGATAAATCCAATATGGCGAACTCGCGCGCGTCGACGTGTTTCTCGTGCGAACTCCCGCTGCGAAACGCGCACACGACCCGCCCCTGCCTGAGCATGTGAAGCAACATTTTGCACAACGCCACGAGCTGCACGCTGGTTTTTTCTCGTGTTTGAAAAACCAACCTGATCAGCATTTACATGCCTTGATGAACGCTGTTTTGTTGAGGGGACATGCGTGCCAAGCGTCGCAGATTGCAAACGCCGTGAGGTAGCCTTTGAATGTGAGGCCGAAAAGCCCTTTCGCCGCTTAACCATAACGACCCAAGCAGCCCCTAATTCATTCCCTCATCAAGAACCATACGTGAGACATTCACGCCAAGAGAGCTGAGTTTTCCCACGTAGTCCTCATATCCGCGATCAATATGAGCAATATTGTGGACTCGCGTCTGCCCTTCAGCCACAATGCCTGCCAAAACCAAGGCTGCACCAGCACGCAAATCGGTTGATGACACATCTGCACCTTGCAGCTTTTGAACACCGCGCACGAGAGCATGATGATCTTCAATAGTGATATCAGCACCCATGCGGATAAGCTCGGCAGCAAACATAAAACGGTTTTCGAAGACATTTTCAGTAATGACAGACATGTCATTGGCAAGCGCAGCCAAAAGCATAAATTGCGCCTGTAAGTCAGTTGGGAATCCTGGATGAGGAAGTGTTTGAATTTCTGTAGAGCGAAGTGGCACCGCACGCCTTAGCGTCACCGAATCAGAGTTGCTTTCAATTTCACATCCCATAGATTCAAGTTTCATGATTGCCATGCGTAAATAGCCAGGATCAACTCCTACTACACGAAGCGGACCTTGAGTCAACGCAGCGCCTACCAAGAAGGTTCCTGCTTCAATACGGTCTCCAACGGTAGTATGCTCACAAGGGTGCAAAGATTCTGCAGCAACGCCCGTTATTTCAATGAGCGACTCGCCAGCACCTGCAATTTTGGCACCCATCTTGTTGAGCATATTTGCTAAATCTACAATCTCAGGTTCTCGGGCGGCGTTTTCGATAATAGTTGTACCGTCAGCTACAACCGAAGCCATCAAAAGATTCTCGGTTGCCCCTACACTCGGAAAGTCAAGTATTACATGAGCACCGTGTAAGCCATGCGGTGTTGAAGCATCCAAAAAGCCATGATCAATGTCAAATTTAACCCCAAGTGCTTCTAAGCCAACCATATGCATATCAATTTTGCGAGCACCAATTTGGCACCCACCCGGCATAGCGACGCGCGCTTTGCCAAACCTTCCCACCAAAGGACCGAGAACCGATATGCTTGCGCGCATCTTTGATACTAATTCATAGGGAGTTTCACACTTGTCCACTGAAGAGGTATCAACAATAAGCGTGTGATCTTCACGCGTTACGGTGGCGCCTAGACGGCGCAGCACTTCAATCATGACATCAATATCAGAAATGAGCGGAACATTATGCAAAACGGTCTCGCCACGACCTAAAAGCGATGCTGCTATCAGTTTTAGTGCAGAGTTTTTTGCACCAGAAACGCGTACTTCGCCTGCAAGCGTATTGTTTCCTTCGACAACAATAACTTCTTCAGACATATTCTTCCTCCGGGTAAGTGTTTTTCGGTGGCACCATTATATGAAATGAGCTCAAGGGTAAGCGGCGGCTTCGCAATGAAAACAAAACCATTCATGAGCGCGCATACAAAAAAGGGTTTGCAGAGAAAACCGCAAACCCTTATCAACTTAAAAACCTGCAAAGGCTAAGACGCCTTGCAAACTACAATTAAGCCTCTTCACCAAGAACAAAACGCTTGAAGTCAGCAATCTTGATAGCTCCACCCAAAGATGCAGCAACTTCATTGGTGTACTCAGTAACTGTCTTGTCGGGATCCTTAACGTACTGTTGCTCGGTAAGCACGTTCTCTTTGAAGAATTTCTCCAGACGACCAGTTGCCATCTTCTCTTGAATTGCTTCAGGCTTGCCAGACTCAGCAGCTTGAGCCATGTAAATTGACTTCTCATGCTCAACGATGCTCGGATCAACAGCATCGCGGTTAGCAGCAACTGGAGATGCTGCAGCTACTTGCATAGCAATGTCGCGACCGTATGCCTTGAAAGCATCAGATGCCGGGTCAATACCCTCAAGATCAAACACAACCAAAACACCAATCTTGCCGCCACCATGAATGTAGGAAGCAACACCGTCACCGCTTACAACAGCAACGCGAGCGATCTGAGTGTTCTCGCCCATTACATGAATTGCGTCAGTAACAACCGCCTCAACGGTCTCACCGTCGCAGTCAGCAGCTTTAAGCGCCTCAACATCTTGAGCATCTGCAGCAAGAGCAGCCGTAGCAATGCGCTCAGCGTATGCCTTGAACTTGTCGTTCATAGCAACGAAGTCAGTTTCGCAGTTGAGCTCAACCATTGCGCCACGCGTGCAGTCATCAGAAACAACCGTCATAACGGTGCCTTCGTTGGTTGCACGACCAGCCTTCTTAGCTACCGCAGCAAGACCACGCGTACGAAGAACATCAACGGCTTTTTCCATATCGCCTTCAGCCTCAACGAGTGCTTTTTTGCACTCCATCATGCCAGCGTCGGTCATCTCACGAAGTTCTTTAACCATGGATGCAGTAATGTCAGCCACAGGTATACCTTTCTCTCGTTTATAGTGCGAAACTACTCAAACAGCGCAGTTTCACGATACATACCCCTCAGGGCACTTACTATGCGTTGTCTGCAGCAAGAGCAGCTGCGTCAGCTGCAGCCTCAGCAACAGCCTCTGCCGGCGTAGTGGTCTCAACAGCTGCCTCAACAGCTACGTCACCTTCAGCATCAGCTGCGCCAGCCATTTCCTCAACGCTAACCGGTGCACCAGCACCAGCAATAACAGCGTCAGCAATGAAGTCGGTCAGCAAACGAACAGAACGGATTGCGTCGTCGTTTGCAGGAATACCATAATCAACGTCATCCGGGTCACAGTTGGTATCAAGCGTGCCAACAACAGGGATGTTCAGACGACGAGCCTCGTGGATAGCAATGCCTTCACGGTTGGTGTCTACAACAAAAATTGCATCCGGAACGCGCTTCATATTGCGAATGCCATTGAGGTTGGTCTGCAGTTTAGAGAGCTCTTTGCGAAGCAGGATTTGCTCCTTCTTCGGCAGCAGCGCCATGCGACCATCAGCCTCCATAGCCTCAAGCTCTTCCATGCGATTAACGCGAGAGCGAATGGTTACGAAGTTGGTGAGCATGCCGCCCAACCAGCGTGCATTTACATACGGCATACCGCACTTGTTAGCAGCATCTGCAACAGCTTCTTGAGCTTGCTTTTTGGTGCCAACGAACAAAACGGTGCCACCTTTGCGAGCCAACTCAGATACAAAAGTGTAAGACTGATCAAGACCTACGAGGGTTTGCTTAAGATCGATGATGTAGATATCTCCGCGGCTCCCAAAGATGTAGGGACGCATTTTCGGATTCCAACGGCGCGTTTGATGGCCGAAGTGGCTGCCTGCATCGAGCAGCGATTTAATGCTGACTTTCGCCATGACTTTCTCCATTCGTTAGTCCTCTGTATGTGGTCATCCCCAACATCCGCAGCCTTTTTCGGTGGCCACTGGCGGCGTGAGTCGCACATACATGTGTAATACAGAAACCGTTGAAGTATACCACGCCACCGTGCGTTTGCAAGCGTCCATAAGTAAGTTACTATAGACACTACTAACTACCGACGTTTGGAGCACCAATGAATTTCAACAATGTCACTTTTGAACGCTCATTTGGCGTATCAAGCCAGCTGCCCCCCTCAACGCTTCCAGAGGTATCGTTTGCGGGTCGTTCAAACGTCGGCAAGTCTTCGCTCATCAACAAACTCTTCAATCGTAAAGGTCTTGCAAAGGTTTCACAAACCCCTGGAAAAACCGCTACGATCAATTTCTTTAACTCTCAAGACGTGCGCTTCGTTGATTTACCAGGATATGGTTTTGCCCAAGTGTCAAAAGCTGATAAAGGTAGATGGTCTGAACTCATTGAAGGTTACTTTAATCAAGATCGCAATTTTGCCTTAGTAGTATCTCTTATAGATATTCGCCATAACCCAAGTGATCTTGACCATGCCATGATTGAGTTTTTGCAAGACGCTGAACTTCCTTACTTGGTGGTGCTCACCAAAGCAGATAAGCTCTCCCGTCAACAACAGCTCAAACAAAAAGCAGTCATCAAGCGAGCGCTCAATCTTCCTGATTCAGTTGACATGGTAGTAACTTCATCAGAAAAAGGAACTGGTATTGACCTATTAAAAGCTGCTATCACTCAAGCAGTTGAGCGTGAAGTGTAGTTTTAACCTGGCAGCTAACTTTATCTGTTGCTACACAAGCATTTCGGCAACAAGGACAGGTTTTTGTCCCTTCTTTAAGGACGGACAAAAATCATGCCACCTTGCACAGGACCAGTAATGACACCTACGCCATAAGTTGCCGCATGAATCATCTGTCCCCCACCGATATAAATACCGCAATGTTCAGCATTAACCGCAATATCACCTGGCTGCGGGTCACTTACTTGCGGATAATTCATAAAGGTATAGGTAGAACCTACGCGCGTGTAACTACCCGTGAGCGCATAACTAACCAACCCTGAACAGTCAAAGGTAGAAGGACCGCACGTATTGTACTCATACCCCGCGCCCAAGCATCCATACGCTCTATCAACTATCGCATTTCCTGTTACAGCATCATATGACGGCGTAAAAGACGGTGCTTGTTGAGAGTTTTGCTGGTCAGACGAAGAATCATCTTGCGAATCTGAGGCAGCACCACCCTCTAAAGGTTGATCTGGACTTTCGACTTGAGCTTGCGCACTGCGGTTCTGGTTGGCTTGCGCATCTGCAATAGCTGCATCAACCACGGCTTGCGCTGCAGCCTCTTCAGCTGCAATCTGCGCCTGACGCTCTTGTTCTAACAATTCAGCTGCCTCAGCACTTAAACCATCATAGGTTGCTTGAATATTTGCAACCGTTGCTTCAGCTTCAGCCTGAATCTGACGAGCTTCTTCTGTCTTTTCGGCAGCACGCTGACTCTGCTCATCGAGGATTGCTTTTTGCGACGCAATCTCTTCACGAAGAGCTTTAGTTTGACGCACTAAATCAGCATCGCTTTCGTTGATGCTCATCAAGATATCCCATGCATAAGAAAGCTCATTGAATGACGTTGCACCTAAAAGCACATCAAGAAACGACGCACTACCATCTCTGTACATACGATTCACTCGTTTACCCAAGCGTTCTTGGAGCCCGGCAATTTCTTCAGTAGCACTATCAATGCGCGCTTGTGCCTCTTCACATGCTGCTTGCGCAGATTCCATTTCGTCAAGCGCCAAATAATAATCGTTAGACGCTTGCTCAAGTGTTGACTGCATTGCATTGAGCGAAATGAGTGCTGCTTGTGCTTCTGCTTGTTTTTCACTTGACGTTGGAGCTGCCTGAGCTTGGGCAGGTACCCACAACGCCACAAAAAGCACGACTGCAAAAAGTATGACACTGACGCGACGCCCTGCGTGCGAAATAGAATTCACCATGAGAAACCTCTCTTGCACCTAAATATGGCGCATCGATGTTTCATGCATGGTAACAAAACCCATCATGATGTGGAACCAGATTGCAAGAAAACACTAAATCATGTGGATTATTATAAATGAGCTTCAAAACCTTCATCTTTACAAAGCGATGTGCCGTCAGCAGCAAGCGTGGCTAATGTATCGCACCGCTCGTTCTCTTTATGCCCTGCATGTCCTTTTACCCAGACAAAAGTAACATCATGTTGTTTCTTGGCCGCAAGAAGGCGCTGCCATAAATCTTTATTCTTTACAGGCTGCTTTTGTGCGTTTTTCCAACCCTTTTGAATCCAACCATCAATCCAGTGCTGTTCAAACGCATTAACGACATACTGAGAGTCGGTATAGAGCGTCACTTCACAAGGACGCTTCAGTGCCTCGAGGCCCACAATAGCACCCAAAAGCTCCATTCTATTGTTGGTAGTATGTGCATACCCGCAGCTCAATTCCTTTTCGTGGGCAACCCCTGCTTCATCACGAAAACGAAGCACCGTCCCATAACCTCCCGGACCGGGGTTGCCACGCGAGGAACCATCTGAATAAATATCAACGTGTTGCAATGCTGTGCCTTAGTCTTGTTTGCCTGCGAGTGTGCATCTTACTTAAATTGGCTTGGATGCTTTGCAAAGAAATCAAAACGAGGCGGCAGCTCTCGGATGCGATGCTTGCCCTCAGAGATCTCCCCAGCTGAGCAAAGCTCTTCGCATGAATCAAAATCGTAATTCCAGCTGAAGAAGTCATCAAATTCAAAGCTTAAATAGTCGCAAATCCGCTCGGTACTTGCAGGAACAACAGGATGCATCAAAAGCGTTGCCACGCGCAAAAGATAGAACGAATCAATAAGCACTTGTCGACGCATATCTTGATCCTGCGCATCTTCAGCAGCCTTAATCCCATCGGTCCAGTATTTGTTGGCATAGCGAATGAACTGGTCCATCAATGTCATGATGGAATGCAGTTCAACCTTATACATAAGCTGGTCATATTCAACAAACGTATCGAAAACTTTGCGGCGCACCTCAGGAGTAATTGCTCCCAGCGGCATGTAACCTTCAAAGTTTTTCTGCGCCTCATAAAAGCAGCTGCGCGCCAAGCGATTAAACACATTCGTTAACAGCGTACCCTCTTTTAAAACCGGGTCAGCTACACGAGGATCATTGCGCTTTGCTTCATCTGGATCAAACACCTTCGGCTTAAAGCCCACCGATTTCTGATCAAGCCCAAGTGCCAAGAAGTGCGCACGAAGCTGATCAACCGTGTAATAGTCCAACAACGCATCAGCAGTAGGAGGCTTTACAGCTCCTGACGAAGATGCCTTTTTGTCGCCGAACAAAATATGATGGTTCGCAACAAGACGCGTTTGGCGAATGGGGTTTTCCGTCTCACCTGGTGACAAGATGTCACCAGGGCGAAGTGCTTCAATCAAAGCAGGCTGCGCAACACCATAGAAGTAAAGATTGTCTTGCCCAATAAACTGATAGACGCACGCTTCTTCATCGCACCAGAAATCACGCCAGCTCCCACGCGGAAGTCCCATTTTGTCATTGATGGCCATTGTAAACGACATAGGCGCCCATAAGCTCTCTGGCCAACACCACACCGTAAGGCCTTCAAGACCATCAATGACAGGGGCTTTGACTCCCCACTCAATGTTTCCAGTAATGCGGAATGGTACAAGCGTCTTGCCAGTTCTAAAACGAATAGATTCAGCTTCAAGTACTTTGCGTGCCTCATCGCGCTCGTCAATTGTGGCAAACTCCACCTCAAAGCTCTGCTTGCCTTTCTGTGCCTCTCGCAACTCAAAAGGCGGCAAGTTCTTTGCAATAGCATCAAAATGCTCACGCTCTTCGCATTTGACATACATCACAGGAGGCGCCAAGAATTCCTTGATTGTTTGTGGGACAATCGCGCGAATTTCAGGATCAGCTTCAAGATCTGCAACCAAACTCAATAGGAAGTCCCTGAAGGCAGGAAGATCAAAATACCAATTATCAACAGGACGCATTTCTGGCGTTACCCCAGTAATGGAAGATTTTGGCGCAATGAGATCTTCTGGCGCATAGCTATGACCAAGGTCACACTCATCGGCATAGGCGTGTTCAGATTTACAGCCTTGTACAGGACAGCGGCCAACAACCTGACGCCCATTCAAGAACGTATCCGCCTCAGGATCAAAGAATTGCAAGGTAGATTTGCGCTGAAGCCAGCCATTCTCATGAAGCTTTTCAATAAACTTCTCAGAAATAAGCTGATGTACGTCGCCTGAATGACCAATGTTTGAACCCTCATAAATAGAGAGTGAAATATCATAGGCGGCAAGCGTTTGCTTTTGAGCCTCATGATTCTTTAAGACGTAATCTTCAATGGTGCCCTCAAATTCGCCTGCTTCAACAAGCTTCCGATATCCTTCGTTAATAGGCGAACCAAAACAGTCTGTGCCGCTAATAAAGCGAACATTCTCTTTGCCAATACGATCCCGCAAGAAACGCGCAAAAGCGTCAGCAGGTACAAAAACGCCGCCAATATGACCAAAATGCAGCGGCTTATTGCCGTAAGGCATACCTGCAGTCACCACAACACGCTTAGGCCATGCAGGTGCCGTAGTACGCATCGTTGAGCTCTCGGACAACAATGAAGCATCTTCTTGGGGAAGAGAGGTGTTTTGAGTGGGCATGGTCATGCGAATAACTCCTTAAATCATGCCTAACAAACTGGAAAAATCATAATCATACGAGGTCAGTTCAACCACGGTGTAAGTAGAGATACCCGCAAGTTCAGCAGCTTTATCAAGCGCATCTTCACGCAAGCCAATCTCATCTGCAAGACCGTTTTCAACAGCTTCCATACCGGTAAAAGTCATACCTGTTGCAAGTTCGCGAACTTCTTCAACACTCATATCTCTACCTTGGGCAACAGTATCAATAAATGTTTCATTGATCTGATTGACCATGGATTGATAATACTCGCGCTCTTCTTCAGTCAAAGGACGATATCCGTAGCTTGAGTCTTTATTCTCAGAACTAGTAATAGTGTCTATGCTAATACCAAGCTTGTCCATCAACCCTGACATGTCAGTTAGCTGCAAGGCAGTACCAATAGCGCCAATTGCACTGGTTTTTGCGGTGAAAATATAATCAGCCTGACTTGAGATTTCATAGGCAGCAGAAGCGTTCATGGAAGCACTGGAAACAACAATAGGTTTATCAAATTCACGAACATACGCGGCCATTTCTTCACCAGCTGTAGCGGTACCACCGCCAGAATCTACGCGCAAAACCACCCCTTTGATATGGCGATTCTCCGAAGCAATATCAAGCTGTTCTTTTAAACCTTCAGGTGAGCAGGTTGATCCGTCATAGGCAATAGAGCCATCAATATTAATAACTGCAATAGCGTCTTCGGAGAGGTAATCAACGTCTGAATCATACAGAGATGAAGACATACCATCTAAAGGATTTAACATGCTCACAGAAGTGTTTGCAATTGAGGTACATGACCACATGCCAATTGCCATAAGCAGAAAAGCGGCAATGATGCAAACAAGTGCCACAATCCAGCCATGGCTCTTTTTAGGCTGCGCTACAACAGGTGCCTGCACATACTGCGGCATACCAGGCGCGCCATACACGGGCTGCCCTTGAGGGGGCTGCGGAGGGAAAGGAGCAGCAGCCTGCGGTTGTTGAGGTGGTTGTGGTTGTTGGGGCGAAGAAGGTTGTTCCCACCCTTGATTTTGGAAGTTGTTATCCATATTGATCCCTTCTCAATACGTATCAGGCTAATACTACCCCATACGTGGCAAAACCGCGCTCTTTCAGCGCGGTTTCACGATGGTTCCATGAAGCTAAAGATACTGTGACGAATCTTAAAGCTCTATGACACCATCTCCCTTAGATTGTTGAGCTTTTTTCGCCGTGCGAATCAAAAACTCTTGATTGTTGTCCGTTTGCTTCAATGACTTAATAAGCATATCCATAGAACGCTCAGTAGAATTCATATTTGCCAAAATGCGACGAACTGCCCAAATAAGTGGTGCTTCCTGCATATCAAGCAAGAGCTCTTCTTTACGCGTTCCCGATGCAACAGGGTCAATTGCCGGGAAGATACGGCGATCAGCCAGATTGCGATCAAGCTTGAGCTCCATATTACCCGTTCCTTTGAACTCTTCAAAGATAACCTCGTCCATCTTTGAACCCGTGTCCACCAGAGCAGATGCCAAAATGGTAAGACTGCCGCCATTTTCAATATTGCGTGCGGCTCCCAAAAAGCGCTTTGGTGGGTAAAGTGCCGTTGAATCAACGCCGCCCGACAGAATACGACCAGAAGCCGGCTGTGCAAGGTTATATGCGCGTGCCAAACGAGTGATAGAGTCAAGCAGGATTACCACATCACGACCATCTTCCACCAGACGCTTTGCGCGTTCGATAACCAACTCAGCAACCGCAATATGGTTTTCAGTTGGCATATCAAAGGTAGACGAAATGACTTCACCATGAATAGAGCGCTCCATATCAGTAACTTCTTCAGGGCGCTCGTCCACCAGAAGGCACATCAAGTGAACTTCAGGATTATTTGCTGATATGGAAGCAGCAATATCTTTCAAGATGGTAGTTTTGCCTGCCTTAGGAGGCGAAACAATAAGACCACGCTGACCTTTACCAATGGGAGAAACAAGGTCTATCACGCGTGCCGTTGTGGTGTTTTTACCATGCTCCATTGTGAGCACTTCGTCGGGATACACCGGCGTCAAATCACCAAAACGAACACGTTGCCCCAACTCTTCAAGTGGCTTGCCATTTACAGCAGAAACTTTTTGGATTGCGGCGAACTTTTCATTTTCACGCGCTGGGCGTGTTTGACCGGTTACCAAGTCACCTTTTCGCAGGCCATTGCGGCGAATCGTTGAGAGACCCACGTAGCAGTCTGTTTCAGAAGGCAGATAGCCTTGCGTGCGCAAAAAGCCATAACCATCTGCAAGAATGTCCAGAACACCCTCAACTTCAATGAAGCCTTCTGCTTTTACTGAAGCATCAAAAACCGCATCAATAAGTTCAGCTTTTTTGAGACCCGTAACGTCCAGATCAAGCTCAGCTGCCTTCGCCTTAAGTTCAGCAACCTTGAGCTTTGCCAACTCTTCTTTTGAAACGCTTGGCACTACCTCGCGATTGTTGTTGTGCTGACGACGGTTGCGGCGCTGGTTTTGATTCTGGTGGTTGTTCTGGCGCTGATTTTTTTGCTGCTTTGATTTGCTGCTCTGCTTTTGGCTTTTCTGCTCCTTGGCAGAAGCAGTTTTTTGCTCTTTAGCTTGCGCAGGTTTCTCTTCACTGCTCTCGGCTGTCTCCTCAGTCTGCTTACGCGCAGATGCGGAGCGAGATTGTACCTTCACGCTCTTACGACGTGAACGACCTGCAGTAGTAGTGCGCTTTTCAGCAGCAGGCGCAGAACTTTCCTTCTCTACTTCGTTTTCACTCATGCGTTTTGTACTTTCTCCCAGTCCTTCATGAATGAGTCCAGACCACGATCAGTGAGCGGATGCTGTACGCATTTTTTCAAAGTAGCAAAAGGCACCGTAGCAATATCAGCGCCCATCAGGGCAGCTTGAGCCACATGATGCGGAGAACGTACTGAAGCGGCAATAACCTCAACCGATTCGCCCGCTACTCCTGCATCAGAGAAGTCATAGTTGCCAAGCGCTGCAATAACATCTGCAAGTTGGGCTAATCCGTCTTCTGCGATGTCATCAAAACGACCGACAAACGGCGAAATGTAACGAGCACCAGCACGAGCTGCCATAATGGCTTGTGGCACCGTAAAGCACAAGGTCATGTTTACCGGAATACCTTCGCTTGCCAGTTGCTTGGTTGCCGCCAGGCCCTCAATCATTGTAGGAACTTTCACGACCACATTAGGAGCAAGTGCTGCCAGCTCGCGTCCGTCACGAATGATCTCCTCACGCGTCATTGCAACACTTTCGGCAGAAACCGGTCCATCAACGATTTCACAAATGCGCTTAATGTGATTGTGAAAGTCCGCAAGTTTACCACCGGTACGCGCATAAAGCGTTGGATTGGTGGTTACACCTGCAAGTACTCCCCACGAAGCCGCTTCTTCAATTTCGGCCAGGTCGGCGGTGTCAAGGAAAAACTTCATCCCGTCCTCTTCTCTTATAAGGATTTTGCAACTCGCGAAACTGCGCACCTTGATTACCTACACGCGCAAAGGCACACTTCAAGGGAATTAAGATGACAAAAAGTGGAAATGACTTCTTTGGCAGAATCGCAAAGAATAGGCTCATCGTAGCGCATGAGCGCAGGTTACGCAAGACATTTAGTCTTTATCGCTCATTGAACGGTAAAAACAGCTTTGCGCGCCTGTATGACATGCCGGTCCGTGAGGCACAACAAGCGCAAGCAGCGTATCCGCATCACAATCATAGCGAAGCTCAACAAGGTCTTGAACGTTTCCGCTGGTAGCCCCCTTGTGCCATAGTTCCTGGCGCGATCTTGACCAGAAAACCGTTTGCTTGCGCTCAAGGGTAAGTGCAAGAGATTCAGCGTTCATCCATGCCATCATAAGGACTTCGCTTGTGCGGGCATCTTGTACAATGCACGGAATAAGTCCTGCTTCATTAAATGTTAAATCAGCTATTTGCACCCGGCATCCTTTCACTAAAGGCGCACTTCAATACCGCATGAACGCATGTGCTCTTTCACCTGACGAATAGTAAGTTCGCCAAAATGAAATACACTTGCCGCCAACACCGCGTCAGCTTCGCCTTCCAAAATGCCTTCAGCGAAATGCTCCAGCTTACCCACGCCGCCCGAAGCAATAACAGGAATGGTGACGGCGCGAGCTACTGCGCGCGTCAAAGCGCAGTCGAATCCGTCGCGCGAGCCATCTCTGTCCATGCTGGTCAAAAGAATCTCACCCGCACCACGTGCCTGCGCTTCTTTTGCCCATTCAACAGCATCAATGCCGGTAGCCTTTCGCCCTCCTGCAACATAGACTTCCCACTTGTTGGGGTTTCCGGCAACCGCCTTTGCGTCAATAGCGCATAAAATTGCTTGGGTGCCAAAGGCGCGAGCAGCCTGCGTTATAAGCTCAGGATGAGCTACCGCAGCCGAATTGATGGACACTTTATCAGCGCCTGCCGCAATCATGGTGCGAATGTCCTCAACACTGCGAAAACCACCGCCCACACAATAAGGAAGGTGGAGTTGCGCTGATGCGCGCGACGCAAGATCTATGGTGGTAGCACGATCATCACTTGTTGCGGTGATATCTAAAAAGATAACTTCGTCGGCTTTTTGCTCATCATAGCGAGAAGCAAGTTCAATAGGGTCACCCGCATCGCGCAAGTTGACAAAATTGACACCTTTTACCACGCGCCCATCTTTAACGTCCATGCAGGGGATTACGCGTTTTGCAAGCATGGCACTACTCCCCCTTCTGCTTTGAGATTGCGTCGGTGTTGGAGTCTGCGTGTTGCGCAGCAGCACTAACTTGCTTGCAAGCCGCCACACCCTCAGCCACCGTCAGTGATCCTTCATAGATAGCACGACCTGCAATAACGCCTTCTACGAGATGCGCACAAGGGGCAAGTGCGGCAATATCATCAATGCCCGCAACTCCCCCCGATACGATAACCGGGTGTCCAAATGCTTGCGCCATATGCTTGTATGCCTCCGGATCAATACCTGTTTGCATGCCATCACGCGCAATGTCGGTAAAAACAATATGCGCATATCCCAAATCTGACATCTCTCGCGCCAAATCATAGGCATTTTTACCGGAACCCTCTTCCCAGCCAACAATGGCAACTTCGCCCGCTTTTGCATCGATGCCGCACGCAAGAAGGTCGCCAAATTCCGAAATGGCATCATGGGCAAACGCACGGTTTTTCACCAGCGATGTTCCAAGTACCATACGGCTCACACCTACATTAGCTAGACGTGAGAGCGTTTCAAGAGAGCGAATACCACCACCAACTTCAACTTTGAGGTTGGTTGAACGAACAATTTCTTCAATGATGGCAATGTTTTCAGGAATACCTGATCGGGCACCATTAAGATCTACCACATGCAACCATGTAGCACCCTGCGCCTCAAAATCACGTGCCTGCGCAACGGGATCGTCATTATAGACAGTCACGGCATTGTAGTTGCCCTTTGCCAAACGAACCGCTCGACCATCCAAAATATCAATAGCAGGTAGGAGATACATTTCTCACCTCAATATGCACATACTGCGCAACCGTCTTAAGACGCTTGCGCAAGGTTGACAAAATTCTTAAGCAAACACGCACCCGCATCCGAACTCTTTTCCGGATGGAATTGCACGCCAAATGCGCACGGTCCATATTGGACAGCAGACGGAAAGAATTGGGCGTGCTGGGTTTGGCCAATCACAAAAGGTCCTGTTGGCGCTGCATAACTATGCGTGAAGTAGAAGTATTCGCCAGGCTCAATACCAGCAAAAAGCGGGCTTTCAAAAGTACCTTGTTGGTTCGGCCCATACACCCTATTCCATCCAACATGGGGAATTTTGAAAAACTGACCAGCTGCGTCAGTGCAAGGCATCAGATCTACTACACCAGGTAATACCGCAAGGCCACGCGCATTGTTTGAAGACACTTCATCATCTTCTTGCGGCGCGCCCTCACTTCCCTCTTCAAACATCAGATGCATACCAAGGCAGATGCCCAAAAAAGGTACCCCTTGCTCTATACGTGCGCGAATAATCTCACGCTGACCGAGCTGCTCCATGGTATGTGCAGCATCAGCAAAAGCGCCCACACCAGGCAATACTATAGCATCCGCTGAAGCAATAACCGCAGGGTCATCACTCACCCGAACCGCTGCGCCCGCAGCAACCAAGCCTCGCTCAACAGAGAGCAAATTACCTTTATGGTAATCAACAACTACAATCACAAAACACCTTTCGTTGAGGGAATCTTGTCAATCTGTCGCTCATCAAAAGACACCGCTTCGCGAAGAGAGCGTGCAACCGCCTTAAACACCGCTTCAATCACATGATGGAGATTTTCGCCTGCTAATTCTTTAATATGCAAGGTAAGATGCGCGTTTGAGGCAAGCGCACCGAAGAATTCTTTGGCCAAAGTTGAGTCAAACGTCCCAAGCATAAAGGGCTGCACATCAACATCCCAGTGAAGCTGACCGCGACCAGAAAAGTCACAAGCAGCAAGCATAAGCGTTTCATCCATAGGCAGAATTGAAGAGCCGAAACGGACAATGCCGCGCTTTTCACCCAACGCCTCAGCAAGCGCGCAACCAAGCACAATACCGGTATCTTCAACGCTATGATGCGCATCAACATGCAAGTCGCCTTCAACGCGAACAAAAAGATCAAACATGCCGTGACGAGCAAAAGCATCAAGCATATGATCAAAAAAGCCGATACCTGTTTGTACGTCAGCTTCGCCTTCGCCATCTAAATTGATGCGAACCACAATATCAGTCTCGCCTGTTACGCGATGGATTTCAGCTGTTCTGGCTTCCATGGAGATCCTCTCTCGCCTCTTATGCCTTCAATGATTCACTTTGCGACTGGAGCGGGAATTGTTCGCGCACAAGTTGTGCAAGCACATCTCGTAACGCGTCCAAAAACGCCGTATTTTGTTCCTCGGTGCCAATAGTAGTACGCAGGCAGCCCTCAAGATAAGGCGCACCGCTCAAATCGCGAACCAAAATACCGCGATCATAGAGCGCCTGCCACACGCGCTCGGCCTGCGGCACGCGGAACAAAATGTAATTTGCATCTGACGGATATGCCACCACTTTTGGAATGCGTTTCAGCTCGTTAAACACGCGTGTGCGCTCAGCAATAATTGCCGAAATGCCGGGCTCAAATTGCGAACGATTCTCATAAACAACTTGCGCTACTACTTGAGACACCGCATCAACAGAATATGGCTGACGCACCTTGATAAGCTCACGAATCACGCGCGGTGCTCCAAGTACATATCCTACCCGCACGCCCGCAAGTGAGAATGCCTTTGAAAACGTACGTAAGATAAGCAAGTTTTCAAAACGCTCTAAATAGGGGCGAATTGTCTTGCGCGAAAACTCAAAATACGCCTCGTCAACCACCACCAAAGCATCAGTGCTCTCTAAGAGCTCTATGATAAACTGCTCGTTTGCCAAACGTCCTGTTGGGTTATTTGGGCTGGTCACGATCACATAATCAATGTCGCCTTCACTCACGCGCTTCAAAACCGCCGCTTCGTCAATATCAAAGGCTTCATCTCGCGGGATTGAAACAATAGTGGTATTTGTGAGCTGAGCGTTGTTTTCATAGACCGAAAAAGTTGGCGGCATATTAAGAAACGTGCGTCCTGGACCTCCCCAGGCAAGCGCAATATCAAACAACAGCTCGTCTCCACCATTGCCAATAAGCACTTGATCTTGTGAGACGCCATTAGCTTCGGCTATCATCTCGCGCAAACCATGCGCAAGCGGATCTGGGTAGCGATTAAAGCTCACCTCGCGAAGAGCACGCATAATTTGGCGACGCAGTTCTTCATCAACATCGCGCGGGTTTTCATTTGCTGACAAAAACGCATCAGCAGGCAGATATTTAGGATCATAGGGCACTACATCAGCTAGTTGAGGTGCTGAAGATCGAACCGTTTGCGCATAGGTGCTCATTGGCAAGTGTCTCCTTTTTCTGCATTTTGCGTTTGTTCGGCAAAGCTATTTCCTTGACCTTCCAGGCGAAATGCATCCCCTGTTTCGATAAGGTTTTTGCGCAGTTCAACACTGCGAGCATGCGCCCAAAGCCCCTCATGATGCGCAATGGACATCACCGTTCTTGCGTCATTCATAAGCGCTTGAGGAGAATACTGAATCACGCTTGATTTTTTAACAAACTCATCAACCGACAAGGGAGAAGCATAGCGCGCTGTACCACCTGTAGGAAGCGTGTGGTTTGGTCCAGCCGCATAATCCCCCAACGCCTCAGGCGTCCACGCGCCCAAAAAGATTGCACCGGCATTGCGAATGGCTCCCAAATAAGAGAGCGCATCTTTGACATGCATTTCTAAATGCTCTGGCGCAATAACATTGACCGCCTCAAGCGCTTGCTTCATGTTGTGACAAATCACAATAAGCCCTTGATCGCTCAGCGACGCATCGGTGATCTCCGCGCGAGTAGAAGACTCCATGTGACGCTTAATCATGGCTTCCACTTCGTCAGCATACTCCTCAGAGAAGGTGACAAAATAGCATGCCGCAAGCGGATCATGTTCAGCCTGAGCCATCAAGTCAATTGCCACAAGCGCAGGTGAGGCACTTTCATCAGCAACAACACATACCTCCGACGGGCCAGCAATCATATCAATGCCAACGTCACCAGAAACAATCTTTTTTGCAGCCGCAACATATGCGTTGCCCGGTCCGGTGATCTTTGCAACCGGCGCTATGGTCTCGGTGCCATAAGCCAAAGCACCAATAGCCTGAGCACCGCCAACGGTGTAAATCTCTGTTACCCCAGAAATGCGGCATGCTTCCAAAATGGCTGGGTCAACGCTGCCATCTTTTGTTGGCGGCGTCACACAAACAATACGATCAACACCCGCAACCGAGGCTGGTATAGCATTCATGAGCACCGTAGAAGGATAGAGCGCACGACCGCCAGGCACATAAATACCCACTGATTCTAAAGGCTCAATCTTGCTGCCAACCATGGCTCCATCAGCACGCACCGTAAACCAGCTTTGTTGCTTCTGTCGCTCATGGAAATCACGAATCTGTTCAGCTGCCTGACGCAATGCCCGCACGAGCTCTTCGTCAAGCTTACTGGCGGCGTCAGCCAACTCAGCATAAGGAACGCGGAAGCGCTCAATTTCCACCCCATCAAATCGGGCAGTGTATTCGCGCAATGCCTGGTCACCGTAAAGGCGAACCTGCTCAATGATGTCAGTTGCAGCACTGAGCGCAGCTGCGTTGAATGCCCCTGTACGCTTAAGATGGTCGTTTGAGAAAATCTCACCGGGCTCTAAAATTACACGTCGCATAGATACGCTCCTCTATTCGTTTGCTGTTATGTCTTATGACTGATCTTGTAGTTTATCTTGTATTTGTTCGCCAAACTGCGTATTTTTGCGAGGCACACTCTGACTTGCACCTGCAATTGGTTCATAGTTCATCGTTTGCGCATGTGCTTTGAGCTTCAGTGCAAGAGATCTGATTGCCGAATTTGTACGGAAAGCGCAGGGATTTGCTATGAAGCGCGCCGTGGAAGAAAGTACCTCGTCTACCACAACCAAGTTGTTCTCTTTAAGCGTTGTGCCTGTTGCGGTGATGTCTACGATGCGTTCTGCAAGACCCGTCAGCGGCGCAAGCTCAATGTTGCCATGCAGCTGCACAATCTCTACCTGCTGACCACATCTATCATAAAACCATTGGGTGATATGGGGATACTTCGTAGCTACGCGCAAATAACCACGCTTTTGTATGCGCTGCTCAACATTGTGCGAACTCTGAGCTGGCTCTGCCACAATGAATCGACATGCGCCAAAGCCAAGATCAACCAGCTCAACACAATCCGATTGTGCCTCTAAAAGTGAATCTTTCCCACAAATGCCGCAATCTGCCGCACCAAGCGTAACAAATACCGGGGCATCTGAGGGGCGAACAATAATGTACTCAACACCAGGATTAGAAATTACCAGCAGTCTTCCAGGGCTATCAAGTCTGCTCACATCCAAACCAGCAGCAGCAAGTGCCTCAATAGAATCCGGGTTGAGGGAGCCTTTTGGCACAGCAATTCGAAGCGGTCGGTCAAAATCAGAGGCTTGCGCTTCTTGCTCGGCAGCATACATTGCTTGCTCCAAAAAGAACGCGAAGCCAGCAGCTGGACGATCTGGACCAAACACACTCAGCATGTGATCATATCTACCACCACTACCAAGCGGTGATCCAACACCGGGTGCATACGCTTCAAACACCATACCTGTGTAGTAATCAAACGAGCTCATAACGGAAAAGTCCACGCGCACATATCGCTCAAATCCCTCATCAATGAGCAGCTGAATGGTCCTTTGCAATGCATCGAGGTCGTCAAGCTTAATGCCATAGGGTTCCAAAAGCTTACGCGCCTGATCAATTGCTTCAATACCGCCTCGAATGCGCGCTAAAGCCGGAATTGCACGAACAGGACTCAAGCTCTCGGCGTATGCTTCACATAATTCATCCAGTTCCACAAAATTAGAGGCGTGAAACGCTTTCAACAGTGATGCTTTCCACTCATCAGAAGCTTCACAACATGCCAAAAGCGCGTTCAAAACACCAACGCATGCAACCGACAGGGTAAAATGCTCTACTCCTAAAATGCGTAACGCCTGAATGAAAAGCGAGATAACCTCAGCATCAGCATCTACACCATCTGCGCCAATGCACTCAACACCCATCTGCGTCATTTCACGCGGGTCGGATGTTATTACGTCATCTGATTCGCGAAAAACACGTTGCGTATACCGGAAACGCAGTGTGTGCTGCGTGTCTCCAAGGCGCGAACCGCACATACGCGCCACCTGCATAGTGACATCAGGACGCATAATGAGCAAGTTGCCTTGGGCGTCAAAGAATTTAAACGGTGAACTGGAACGATAGCCCGCTGTTCGCATAAGCTCTTGATTCTCAAGCGTTGGCGTTTCAATAGGCTCATATTCATATGAAGCAAAGAGATCTTGCACAAGGCGCGTTGCAAGTTCACGAGCGCGCGCTTCTTCGGGCAATATATCTCGAAAGCCAAGCGGTGTTTTGTAATTCATAGCCTTTTCCTTTACGTGTGTGTTGTGCTTCATTATCGCGCTTCGTTGCGATAAGCCACATTTCAAGCACACGACTGACGAGGTTTTTTTGTGAGCGGACAAGCATACATGCTCACCGCAAAGTCTAAGTGGTGGTGTTCGAGTTTGCTTCTTGTACTTTAGTACAGTAGAGTGATAAAGTACAGCATCTTTAACAGATTGTTATATCGAAAGCCGCGAACGGGTTCATGGCGAACAAACGAAGGGGTGCCGAACCTGTCGACACCCCTTTTGCAATTAAAACTCTCAGCACGAAGCGAGCAAAAAGCAACCCATGTCTACATTTGCATCTGCGCAACCATTTGCGACATGGTTAGCGAACAATAAACCGAGAATGCTATGAATATGGTTGCTACAATTTTGGCGGCTATGTGCCAATCACTACGCCACGCAAATACAATGCCAACAGGCCAAAACACCAGCAAGAAAAAGATAATCCAAAAAGTTTGTCTATACCATGGCTTGGCATTCGGGTCTTTAATGATGGTGTTTGCATCTTGACGCTGGGCCTTGTGTTGCCAGTCTCCAGGTCGTCTTTCTTCGGTCATTGCATCCTCCCCGTTTCGGCTATTTCAAGCCGCCGCTGTCCATGTCAATTGCCTCTTCAATATACTCTTTTACTGGCGGCATACCATAATCTTCCACCTCATCAACATGCCAGCATTCCGTTTTCGGTAATCCGGGGATGTTCTGCGCGACAAAGATGGGGTCTAAGCCTGCTTTTTTCTGTTGCGTATAGTCAGCAAGCGCAGCGAGAGCCCATTTGCCCAGCAAAAGGATTGCAATAAGGTTCACGATAGCCATGAAGCCCATGAAGATATCTGCCAAGTTCCATGCCAAGTCAAAGCTGTTAACAGCACCGTAGTAAATCACGCATAAGCATGCGATACGAAATACGAGCAACGCCCAGCGGTTCTTGGTAATAAAACGGAAGTTGCTCTCAGCGTAAAAATAGTTGCCAATCAAGCTTGAGAAGGCAAAAGCAAAGATGGCAAATGTCATGAAATGGATACCAAACTCTCCGACTGAGTTATTCACAGCCATCTGCACAAGCGGCATACCATTAAGCGTTGTGGCAAGTTCAGGGTCCTGAACATAAAAGACCATAACCATCATTGCTGAGCAGGTGCAAATCAAGAGCGTGTCAATATACACCGAAAGACTTTGCACCAGACCCTGCTTAACCGGGTGAGACACACTTGCTGTTGCTGCAGCGTTTGGCGCTGAACCCATGCCCGCTTCATTTGAAAACAAGCCACGCTTGATACCAAGCATAACCACTGATCCAGCGAAGCCGCCTGCAATTGACTGGAAATCAAAGGCTGATGCAAACATCGTTGCAAACACCGTTGGAATCCAAGTAATGTTGGTGACGGTTGTCCAAATAGCAAGCGCAATGTAAGCAATTGCCATAATAGGAACAATTACCGATGTGATAATTGAAATGCGCTTTGCACCACCAAAAATAACAAACGCCGTCATAACTGCAAGTACAATACCAACAGCAATAGCGGTACCGTTTGTAGCGTAATCTGGAACATAATGCTCAAGCGACGACGCAGCATTAAATGCCTGCAATCCATTGAAACCAAAAGCGAAGCACAAAATGAGCAGCACTGCGAACAGGATAGCCATCCAACGCTTACCGAGCGCTTGGTTAATATAATATGCAGGACCGCCGCGGTACTCACCCTCACTTGCGCGCACTTTCCAAATCTGAGCAAGTGTTGACTCAATAAATGCTGATGCAGAGCCAATGATGCACATGATCCACATCCACACGACAGCACCTGGCCCACCTGTTGCAATAGCGGTTGCAACGCCGGCAATATTGCCAGTACCTACGCGTGAAGCAGTTGAAACCATAAGCGCCTGAAATGACGAAATTGATTTTTCACCAGGAACATGCTTTTTCTCAAGCAGCTGCGTAAACATGTCCTTGATGTAGCGTATCTGCACGAATTTAGTTCTCACTGAGAACCAAATTCCTACAGCTACCAGCAAGATAACGAGGATATAGGTATACAGAAAAGTATCTATCTCCCCCGTCACGTTGATCAACATCTCGTTGAAATCCATATGAATCCTCTCTCGTTATGCGAAAAAGTGCATGACTGGTTAATTATACGAGGAAATAATTGTAAAGCCACGCAGAACTGCAAGCTATTTATGGTATTTCAAGCTCCATTGTCCATTAGGAGTGATACAGAAACCTCTTCCTTGGTACACCCCTTTAACACGTGCACTAGGGAACCTTACAAAAATGAAAGCTTTTACCAGAAGCATTTCGCTACAATAGAATCAAACTCCATTCGGCACGTTGCACGCAAGTTGCAAACAAGGAGCAGAGCCACGTGATACCGCGCATATGCATAATTGAGGACGACGCTTCGCTTAGTAGAGAACTGGCTCACATTATTGAGCTATCAGACATGAATGCTGATGTAGTGACAGACAACTTCACTAAAGCGGCTGATCATGTAATTGCCTCCCAGCCCGACTGTGTCATTTTAGATTTAAAGCTACCACAAACCGATGGCCATAAGATTTGCCGCGATATTCGAGCACAATCACTTGTTCCCATCATCATGCTCACGTCATCTGAAAACGAATTTGACGAAGTACTCTCCATGAATATCGGCGCAGATGATTATGTTACGAAGCCTTATCGACCAGCAGTTTTGCTTGCGCGCATTCAAGCAGCTTTGCGACGCAGTGCACAAACACGCAGCGATACTATTCTCAGTTACAAAGATGTAGAGCTCAATACCTCTCAAGCTACGGTGACCTATCATGGTAAAACTGCTGAGCTCACGCGCAACGAGCAACGCATTTTGCAGCTTCTTATGCGACAACCCGAAACTGTTATCCCTCGAAGCGAAATTATGTGCGCGCTCTGGGAGTCAGATGCCTTCATTGACGACAACACACTAACCGTAAATGTCAACCGCCTCAGAAAAACCCTGACCTCACTGGGTGTTCCAGATGATTTCTTAATAACTCGACGTGGATTGGGGTATTCAGTTTGAGCGAAACACAGCTGCCACCACACGATCCTCTGCCTGGTACAAGCACTCCAATTAAAGACAACAAGCCGCTTTTGTCCGACTGCTCATTTCAGACTGACATTCCCGCGTTCTCACTGGCCTCATACCTTCGCGATCATGCCTTTGTGCTTGTCATTGCTCTGTTTTGCGACATGCTTGTTGGCATTATGCTGAAAACACTCGGCGTATCTTCAGCTGGCATCATAGCAATTATTGGCGTTATAACGGGTTGTTTTTTGACAGCGTTTATTCTTAATTATGTGCGCAAGGTGGCATTCTACCGCAATCTACAAACAACCCTTGAAAGCCTTTGTGCGGCTACTTACTTCACCTCGCTCATAACTGAACCTTCTTTTTTGGAGGGGCGAATAGCATACGAATCTGCTGCGATTGTTTCCAAAAAAGCCAATGCTGAACAGGAAAGCATGGTTGAACAAACTGACGCATACCGAAATTATATTGAAGCATGGATTCACGAAATCAAAACCCCTCTTGCTGCTATCAAACTCATGCTATCGCATACCCACGATGCGCAATCAAGCAAAATTGCTCGTGAAATTGAACGGATTGAACTTCAAGTTGATCAGGCGCTTTATTATGCCCGATCAGCTGCAGCCTCCAAAGACTATGCCATTCGCGAAGTAAATCTTGCCCACATATGCCAAGAAACATGCAAGCGTAATGCGCGGCTTTTAATAGAACGCGGCATTTCTCTCAACTTCAACCTTGATCCAGATTTGATGGTACTCACCGACGAAGCGTGGATAACCTTTATCTTGAGCCAATTCGTTGTTAATGCCGCCAAATACGATGCCACAACTCTCACGTTTGTTGCGCGCGTAGAAGACGCAAACACCCCATTCGGGCGCACCATTTTGGAAGTCATTGACAATGGTTGCGGCATTCCCGCTGCCGACATGCCTCGCGTTTTTGAACGCGGCTACATTGGCAGCGTCGGTCGGAAACATGGCAGCGCAACGGGCATGGGGTTATATCTTGTAGCACGTCTGTGTGATTCGCTCGGACTCAACGTAATGCTTGCAAGCGAAGAAGGAAGTGGCACTCGCGCCATCCTTGCATTTCCTCATGACCGAAAGCGCTTAGCTTATCTAACAAATTCGTAAGGTAGGTGTAAGCCAATTCGATTGGTAGCGTAAGTTGTCTTTTCTAGGATAGGAAGTGGCGAAAATAACGCAATTACCTACCTATCGAAAGGATACCCATGAAAACTCCCGCTAAACTATGCGTTGCATTTGCAGCCGTCTTGGCTGTTGGCGCATTAATTGCCCATCAAGCACCCCGCGTTACAAGGAGCAAATAATCATGACAGAGATTTACAGCACACCAGCAGTTCCCGGTGCTCACACCCCTCTTTACGCAGGCTCACTCCTCTCAGTGCGAGGTCTTGAAAAAGTCTATGGCAGCAAAGAGTCACTGACGCATGCTTTGGCAGGCATCTCCTTTGATGTAGAACAGGGTGAATTTGTTGCCATTATGGGTCCATCCGGCTCCGGCAAGACAACGCTTCTCAATTGCATTTCCACCATTGACACCGCAAGCAGCGGACATATCTATGTTGCTGGTAGAGACATCACCACTCTCTCCAAGCGCGCACTTACGAAGTTCCGCCGAGATGATTTGGGCTTTATCTTCCAAGATTCCAATCTGCTCGACACCCTTACAGGTTTTGAAAACATCTCACTTGCTCTTACTATTAAAGGCACTCCCGCAACTCAGATTCCTCCCCGCGTTAATGCTATTGCCTCCCAATTGGGAGTAAGTGATGTGCTTTCAAAATACCCCTATCAGATGTCCGGTGGCCAAAAACAACGCATAGCTGCTGCGCGCGCCATGATCTCTGATCCACAACTTGTTTTGGCTGACGAGCCAACTGGTGCACTTGATTCACGCTCAGCTACCATCATGCTTGAGATGCTAGAGATGATGAATACCCAGATGGGAGCCACAATTATGATGGTTACCCACGATGCCTTCGCCGCTTCATACACATCACGAGTGATTTTCATCAAAGACGGCACGCTCTTTAACGAACTGCGTCGAGGCGATGACTCTCATGATGCATTCTTTAATCGCATCATGGAAGTTGTAGCGTTTCTTGGGGGTGAAGCAGGTCATGTATCTTAAGCTTGCTCTGCGCAATATTCGCCGCTGTATCAAAGATTACGCCATTTATTTTGTCACCTTGCTGTTTGGAGTTGCAGTCTTTTACGCCTTCAACTCCATCGGTGGCCAACAAGTGCTCTTTGACTTGCAGTCAAACGCATCCTCGCGCATGTTTGACTCAACTCAAAAGTTCCTCAATATGTTCTCTGGCGTCATTGTAGTAGTACTTGCATTTCTCATTCTCTACGCGAACCAGTTTCTGATTCGGAGGCGCAAAAAAGAATTTGGCACCTACCTTATCTTAGGCATGAATTCGCTCCATGTCTCCCGTATGGTGCTGTACGAAACCATGATCGTAGGCTGCGTTTCCTTGTTCATCGGTCTGGGAGTGGGCGTTTTGCTTTCTCAAGCGCTCTCCTTTTTTACCGCACTGCTCTTTCAGGTGACCATGACGCAGTATCAATTCATTTTCTCGCTTGATGGCTGCATAACAACGCTGACCTGCTTCGCCATTATTTATATCTTAGTAGCGCTGCTCAACACCACGGCCATCAACCGCTATAAGCTTATTGATCTTCTTCATGCTGACGAAAAAAACGAGCGCACCAGCATACGCAACCCTATCGCATGTTTTATTGTATTTTTGATTTCGTTGGGTATTTTGGCATGCGGCTATGTGCTTCTTAACGAAAACGGGCTGGTCATGCTTGACGATCCGAAGTTTTTCGGCGCAACCATTTGCATGCTTGTAGGTTCGCTTTTGTTCTTCTGGTCGCTTTCAGGGTTTGTTATTACCGTACTAACACGCGCAAAACGCATATACCTTAAAGGAATTCGCCCCTTTACCTTAAGGCAAATTGCAAGCCGCGTTAATAGCGCATTCGCTTCCCTTTGGGTGGTATGCGTGCTGTTATTCTTTTCAATTACGGTCTTTTCGGCTGGCATGGGCATGATTGACATCTTTGTCACCAATACCATTGAAGCAAACCCATACAGTGCAACTTTAGATGCAGCGGTATGGTATGGTCCGGATGGAACCATTGCATCTTCATCAGATGACATCACTCAGCGTCGACAGGAAATGGAAGAAGGCGCGCCAGAGAGATTAGCGCAAGCCGACTCGTATGAATGGGATATGGCCGCATGCCTTCGTGATGGCAATCCGGAACTTTGGGATCAAACAGTAGCCACAAGTGCACAAATAGATTTTTATGACATTCCCAATCTCACCTACGGAATGCTCATTGATCAGGTACAACAAAAGCTTCCAAATCAAGAATTAAATCTGGACTCCTTGGGTTCAGTGCGCGATTTCCGTGTCTCGGTTATTTCGCTTGACCAATTCAACGCAACACGAGCACTGCAAAACCAAGACGAAATCCAACTTAATCCAGGCAGTTGTGCCCTGATTAACAATCTTGAATTGTCGGAACAATTGGCTCAAAGTCTTTTGCAAGGCGAGGTCTCATTTGAGGTTGCAGGAAAAACCGTAACCCTTGAAGGGCCTTTGTACACCACGCAATTAGAAGACAACATGATGAAGGCTTCAACCCTAGTATTTGTTTTGGATAACGAAACAATAAATGCGCTCAAGGCAGAAGTACTTATTCCCGATACTCAGCGCCTCAATATCATGTATGCTAACAACGGTTTAAGCGACGAAGAAAATGACCAGATGCTCGCAGATATCATTGCAAGCGTGCAACCTATTGACCTGGGTGGATTTGAAAAAGGAGCTGCCGGCGCTAACGAACAGTGGGCAAGTCTGCTTTGGCCAGTAACGCGTCTATTAACCTCAAATGAGATGATTGTCCAGGCGAATGGCATGCGTCTTATGATCACCTATTTGGCACTCTATATCGGGTTGATCTTCCTCGTATCAACTGCAGCTATCCTTGCTATTCAACAACTCTCACAGATATCAGATGCTTCAAAGCGCTACCAAACACTCTACAAACTCGGATGCGATTCTCGCACCATCAACCATTCCATCTTGGTGCAGATACTTATCTACTTCCTGCTCCCTCTTGGACTAGCACTTTGTCATAGCGCATGTGCTATATATGTACTCACAAACTCTATGTTTAGCGCGTTTGGTGTTTCTCCTATTGCACCTATACTTATGACGCTTGGACTGGTTCTTGTCGTATATGGAGGATATCTCCTCATTACATACCTTACCGCTCGATCCATTGTCAAAAGCAACTTAAACGCAAAGTAGTTTTTTAGCACCACACAATAATAAGCGCCGATCGCAAAACAAGCGATCGGCGCTTTCTTATTTCACAACTGAGTGCTCAATAACTACGAAAGCTTCTTCGCCAAGAGCTCGTTGATGACCTTGGGATTTCCTTGACCTTTCATCTCTTTCATGCACTGACCAACGAAAAAGCCAATCAATCCCGTCTTGCCACCTTTGTACTGCTCAACCTTATCAGGGTTGGCCGCAAGTACCCCATCAATGACTGCTTCAATTGCTCCAGTATCGCTCACTTGTTTCATGCCACGTGCTTCAACGATGGCACTTGGGTCAAGACCTTCTTCCATGACGGCAGCAAAGACTTCTTTTGCTTGTTTCGATGAAATCGTGTCATCAGCCAGAAGACGCACAAGCTCAATTGCGCGAGCTGGCGTAAATTGCGTATCGGCTAAAACTACGCCCTCGTTAGCATTGAGGTATGCGGTTACATCATTAATGATGAGATTTGCTACTGGCTTTGAGAGCGTTACCGCATCAGCACCAGCAAGCTGCATGCACTCTTCAAAGAATGCTGCTGTTTCGCGATGTTCCACCAAATGACGCGCATCATAAGCAGATAGCGCATAGTCTTGCGCAAAACGTGTTGCTTTCTGCTCAGGCAGTTCCGGCAACTTCGCACGAACTGATTCAATAAACTCATCAGACAAATCATAGGGTGCCAGATCGGGCTCAGGGAACAAGCGGTAGTCATCAGCGGTTTCTTTCACACGCATAACGATTGTGCGCTTTTGCGAGGGATCCCAATGACGCGTCTCCTGATAGATCTGTCCGCCCTCTTCAAGCACCTCAGCTTGGCGACAGATCTCATACGCCAAACCGTCATGAAGGTTTTTAAAGCTGTTCATATTTTTCAGCTCGGTCTTTGTTCCAAACTCCTTGGCTCCGCGGCGGCGCAGCGAAACGTTACCGTCGCAACGCAACGATCCTTCTTCCATGGAGCAGTCAGAAATACCAATAGCCAAATAAATCTGACGAAGCTTCTGCATGAACAAGCGCGCTTCTTCGGGCGTGCGCAGGTCAGGCTCGGTTACCAACTCAATGAGCGGCGTTCCTGCGCGGTTGTAATCAACCAAGCTATGAGTTGCACCAGCAATGCGGCCTTCGCCACCGCCCAAGTGCACCATTTTGCCAGCGTCTTCTTCCATATGAATACGCGTAATGCCCACATGCGCTTTGTAGCCTGAATCAGTACGAACAATGTTCTCGCGTTCCTGACCTACTTCAAGCTTATCCAGCTGATAGCGCTCTTTTGCCGCCGGTCCGTCCACATCTAAATCAAGGTGCCCGCGCATGCAAAACGCAACAGGACCTTGCGTAGTTTGGAAGTTCTTGGGCATATCGGGATACATATAGTTTTTACGATAGAACATCGAGCGCTTCTCAATGTCGCAGTTAGTGGCAAGACCAGCAAGCACGATAGATTCGATAGCTGCGCGGTTTGGCACTGGCAGCGCACCGGGAAGACCAAGACAGACGGGGCAGGTGTGAGTATTAGGATCAGCACCAAACTCCAACTTGCAATTGCAGAACATCTTGGTTTCAAGCGTGGTGAGCTCGGCATGGATCTCAAGACCAATGACCGCTTCCCAGTCAACGAGCACCTCTTCAAGACTACGCACGGCACTCACCTTCCTCTCCCAAAACAACACCTGGCACAGCATCGCGCGCATCGGGTATGTTTGCCGGCGCACTCAAATCAGATTGCGGCACAAACGACGTAGCTACAGGAGCGGGGCCATACACGCTCTCAAGCGCCGCCGCTACGCGCAGCATGTTTTCGTCTTTGAACTGCGGTGCAATAAGCTGTACACCCACAGGCAATCCTGTATCAGCACCTAACCCAACCGGCATGCTCATGCCGCCGTTGCCTGCAATGTTGATAGAAATAGTAAACATATCTGACAGATACATCTCTGTAGGATCTGAAATGGCGCCAAATTCAAATGCCGTTCGCGGTGCTACAGGAGCCAAAATGCAATCTACCTGCTCATAGGCACGCGCGTAATCTTGCGTAATGAGCGTGCGAACCTGCTGAGCGGGATAGTAATACGTATCGTATACACCAGCAGAAAGCAGGTAACTTCCGAGCATGATGCGACGACGCGCTTCTGGACCAAAGCCAATCTCGCGGCTTGCATCATATTGCCCATTCATGTCCTTATGACCAGGATCGCAATAACCATAGCGAATAGAGTCAAAGCGCGCGAGGTTACTAAACGCCTCACACGGTCCAAGCACATAATAGGCGCTCATTGCTGCTTGGGCGTTGGGCAGGTCAACTTCAATAAGCTCAGCT
Source organism: Adlercreutzia agrestimuris (assembly GCF_943193125.1). Taxonomy (GTDB): domain Bacteria; phylum Actinomycetota; class Coriobacteriia; order Coriobacteriales; family Eggerthellaceae; genus Xiamenia; species Xiamenia agrestimuris. The sequence goes on along the minus strand of NZ_CALPCX010000002.1, from coordinate 400,649 downwards.
CCCAGCGCACGCAGATGCTCGGCCGCCTCTTCAACCTTCGCCTTAACCTCAGCAGTCAAGCCTTGCGCTTCCATAAAAGCAGGCACGATACCAATGCGCATTCCGCGCACACCTTGCGCTAAGTTCGCCGTAAAATCGGTGGTGATATGCTGGCTGGTGCAATCAAGCGGGTCACGACCTGCAAGTGCGTTGAGCGAATAAGCAGCATCTTCCACCGTGCGCGTAAATGGTCCCACCTGATCAAGGGAGCTACCAAAAGCAACAACGCCATAGCGCGAGACCACACCATAGGTTGGCTTAACTGCCACCAGTCCGCAGAAGCTACCGGGCTGGCGAATAGAGCCACCTGTGTCTGAACCAAGCGACACGCTCACCAAACCTGCTGCAACCGCTGCAGCTGAGCCACCTGATGAACCACCAGGAACACAAGCAAGATTCCAAGGGTTGTGCGTTGGGCCAAAAGCGCTTGTTTCAGTTGATGAGCCAAATGCAAACTCATCCATGTTCAGCTTGCCCAAGGGAAGAGCGCCTGCCGCTATCATACGCTCAACGCACGTTGCGGTATAAGGCGAAACGTAATTTGCCAACATGCGCGATGAACAGGTGGTATGGGTTCCCACCAGATTCATGTTGTCTTTAAAGGCGGCCGGAAGACCAGCAAGCGGACCCATTTCAGCAAGCGTACCGTCAGCTACCGCCGCATCAATGCGTGCTGCTTGTTCGTAAGCTAAATCTTCAGTAGTCTCCAAAAAAGCGTGTGTGGCACCGTCAAGCGCACGAATACGCTCAAGAGAAGATTGAGCAATCTCGCGGGCGGAGAATTGGCGATCAGCAAGACCTTGACGAATCTCTCGCGCGCTCATGCAACCAAAAACTTGATGAGTCATTATCTGTCCCCTCCTTCACCTAAGATAGAGGGAATCAAGAAGCTCCCATCTTCTGTTTTAGAAGCATTTTCCAGCGCAACTTCTTGGGTAAAACCAGGAACCACCACGTCATCACGCATCACGTTTGACAACGATCCAATAGGATGAAATGTTGGCTCCACCCCATCAAGCTCGTACTCGGTAATTGGACGCAACGAATCAATAATGGCATTCAGGTCAACCGTCATTTGCTCAACCTCATCATCAGTGAGGCCGATATGCACATATTCAGCAATATCCCGAACGTCATGTTCAGAGAGATGTTCTGTCATGGATATATCCTTCCAGCGAAAAAACATACGAGGTTTATGATAACAAAGCGCACGCTTGCTTACGCACTCAGCACTTGACTCAACGTGAAATTTTCGCACGCGGTTCCGCTTACGTCTTTATTCGCAAACCAAGCTTTTGCAAACTTGTAATGCTGCATACGCACCCGCATACTAAAACTATCGGGGTTTTACACTGAATTGTTCGAGCGAGAAGCAAATCTTCCCGCCCAGCGTAGCTCCACACAACCGAAAGGAACTCAGATGGCAGAAATTCGCGAGGAATACGTTGATTACAACGGATACAAAACCTACTGTAAGATAGTTGGTGAAAACCAGCCGGGCAAAAAGACCCTGCTTATCCTGCATGGCGGTCCAGGCTGCACCCACAATTATTTGCTGCCTTATGCTGAAATGGCTGATCGTTATGGCCGCCAGATCGTGTTTTACGATCAAATTGGCTGCGGTAAATCAAATATCCCCCACCAAGACGACAGCTTCTATAACTACGATTTATAGGTAGACGAATTCTATGCTGTCCGCGAAGCACTCGGACTTGACGACATTCATCTGTTTGGCAACTCATGGGGCGGCATGCTTGGAATGCTGTGCATGATGAAAGATGACACCGGCGTAAACTCTTTTGTTATCAACTCTTCGCCCGTCCGCATTGCAACTTGGCTTGAAGAAGCCAACCGTCTCATTCGATACATGCCCGAAGACATGCAAAAAGCCATTGCGGAGGCTGAGCGCACCGGCAACTACGACACGCCTGAGGCTAAAGCCGCGTATGATGAGTATTACAAGCGACACGTTACGGGTCTCTATGAGCGAGACTACCCGCAATATCTCATTGATGAAGTAGAGGGCACGGGCGAATGCTACATGGTCATGCAAGGCGCTTCTGAGTTTGTTGTAACTGGCAAAATGCGTGATTGGGATGTGCGAGAAGGTGTCAAGAACATCAAGGTTCCCTGCATGGCGCTTTCTGGCACTGACGATGAAGGTACACCGCTTGTTATCAAAGAGGGCGTAGACCTTATTCCTGGATGCGAGTGGACGCTGATTGCAGGTGCACCACACATGTCTTGCGTGACGCATCCCGACGAATCAATGGAGGCAGTTGAAAACTTCATCAGTCGTTTTGAATAAGCGATAACTCAACGCTGCTCAAACGAAAACATAAAGCCGGATTATCGGCAAAACAAAAGCCTGCTCGTCCGATATCTGCGAGCAGGCTTTTTTGTTTCTGAAAGCCACAAAGAATCAGTTACACCTTATTCGGGTTGAGCCATATTTGCCGAGTCAATTGAATCAATCATATCTCCCGTGTTTGCGTTTATGTAATCAATTTTGATGTTAGTTTCATCGGTGTTACCTGCAAACATGTTATAGAATCCGCCATACATATAAAGCTGCAAAGACAGCAAGCTTTCTTCCAGACTAAGTTCTTCTGAGGTAGTCTTAACCGTAAACTTGGTATAGTCATCATTGGTGGTTACTTCAGTAATGGTCGGGTAATCGGATGAACCAGCAAGAGCGGAAATCTGCTCATCGAATCCCGCACGAAGTTCATTCATGAGTTCATCATGCTTTGATTTTGGCATCGAGTAAGTGATGCTGCCATCGTTGTTGGTTACCACCTCAATACCTTCTTCGCCACTAACCTCAGTAATCTGATCAACATCCATATACTCTGTCATTGAAGCAGGAATAGTGAACTCCACTATTTCCTCGGGAGCCATACTGCAGCCACACACAAACAACGTCAAACACGCACTCAAAGCCAACGCAAGTAATTTTTTCATTGTTCCTCTCCTTTGAATCTGTAATAAATTGCTACACGAAATATCTCCCCTCTCGCGCAGCAAACAAAACGACAGTATATCATCGCCCGTTATTCACCCTATGGCACCCCTACTCATCTGCTTCCTTACTACGCGCTGCATCTCAGACACCCAAAATGAAACGCTTAGAATCGGAGCGAAAAGCGGCGCCCCAGATTGCGTGTCAAATTGCACTTTGATAGACAGATCGCAAAAACAATAAGACGCCGACGGACAAAGAGCTTTGCTTTTGCTACAACGTTTACCAGAGCGCTATTCTTGTATTGGCTGATCGGCAAGCGCAAATGCAAAAACCCCCTCTTCACTCTCACGAAAAACAAGAGGCAGCAGTTGTCCGACATGTACGCCATAGGCACTTTGTGCTGGTTCATTGAGAAGTCGCGCTATGATCGAATCCCCTTCAATCCGAACTAGTCGCATCCAGACCATCTCAAATCCTTCAAGTTGTGCATCGCTTAAAAGAATTGCCTGAATATCGTCAGGATAGTCCGCATTGCGTAAGTTGTCTAAAAAGCGCAGGTTTCGCGTCTTTTCCACCTCTTGATTTCTCTCATAGATCCCATGAATATCACTGATACGGTTACTAAAATCTGAAAGCGCCGCATTAACCAGCTGCGCGCCCATATGCTCTTTTACCGACCCAGAACGAAGAATCAGCAGCAGATCATCATAGACGTCACTTATTGTGATGCGGTTTTCTGAAAGTGAAGCCGCGCAAAGTACTTGCATACTAAGCCCCGCCTCTTCATCAATATAGCCATATACAATAGCATCAGGGAAACCCGCCGCCTTCGCCTCTAAATGAAGCAACGATGCAACGTCTCTCACGTAAAGCACCGATCCTTGGATCTTACGAAAATCAAGTTGTCCTAAGGGTTGCATGCGATCCTCGAGCGATACCTCTAAAGGCCATGGTGAAAACGTATCAGAAAAACCAACCGGATCACTCACTCGGTCATACCATGTTTCAGTGTTGAGTTCCGCAATGGGTTCAAGATCGCATTTTGCTGTAAATCGCTGGCGACAATCCTCAATGAAGTCTTCTTCAACACTCAAAACCACGTGATCAAAAAGCCTCCAGTTCTCATCATCGGGCAGATGCAATAGGAGAATCTGCGTTTTCGTGCCCACCTCATATACGTCAAGTACTTTAAAATGTGAGCGTGCTTGAGCCACACATAACCCCCATGCGGCAGCCTCACTATCAGAATCAAACATTTCACTGACGTCTGCCAAATGATTTGACAGGATCGCTATACGATGCGATCTTGCAAGACCACCATAACGGCTGGTGGTATCCACAACCGTTGGTTCACACAGAATAGTCCCAGGTTGGTACTGCTGCACCACTTGAGAAGGCAAATTAACATCTCGGGCAAACATTTGTAGACCGGAGAACGTCTTATCAACAACCTGTTCAAAATACCACGCGGGTACCTGCTCTACATCAACCACACCAAGTTCACGAGCCATATTTCTGCCTCCTTAATTAGCAAACCAATGGATATATCATGACAAAGCATTTCGCAATGCACTGTCCGCTCTATGGTGCAGCGGAACAAAATGGCTTTGCTAAATATAAAAAGGCCAAGTTTGTTTGAACAATAGGACCATGAAACAAACATGAAGCGAATTGCAGCGGCTAAAGCGAATACGAGCGCAACCAAAAGATTGGATTATCTTCATCTCCAACTATTTCAACCTCTGCAAATCCACACGCTATAGGACTTCCAAGTGCGTCTGTTAAGCCTTCCTGCGTGGCCTGGAAAAAGGAGGCGTCTAGTTCAACAAAATCAGACCTATTGTTTCCATATTCATCAAAATGTACTCTTTTGTCTCTATAGATATCAAATTCAACGAAGTAGCGCTGCTCACCAATCTCAGTAATTGATGTTGTGTGCGCTACACCGCCCTCACCGTCAAGAATCGTGTCTATGCAAACAAGCGCTTCCTGTTCCTGAGACGTCCCTAAGTTTGAATCAATCGAAGACACAGCTAATGCTTCTCCAAAATAGTCATTTGCGTAACCTTGAAGCTCAGTATAGGGAATATTCACCCAGGTCAAACCACTTGCTGTTGGACATGGATTCAAGTTATCGAAATCATGCCAAATCGCATGGCCAGCTGAAAACAGACAGATATATGAATCGGAAGTAGCAGTGTCCTCAATATCAAAACCATCCATGACGCTGCCCAACTCTGAAAAATTTGTCAGGTACCGATTAAGTAAAGCGACGGTTTGAGGGTCATCAATAATAAATTCTTCCGAATCATCCACCTCTTCGCTTTCATCGTAATAGCTTTCGCTCTTATTATTAGCTTCTCTAGGTGCTTCTCTATGCGTCTCTTTTTCAGGCGCATCCCTTCTTTGAAGTCGCTCTGGCTGCTCCCTTGTTTCATCATCGGGCAACTCTTGACGCGTTAAATTTTTTAGATCTTCTCTCTCATCAACGCCGGCAATATGATCTGCTTCATCTGTTGCCGCTGTTTCTTCAGAGGCGGAAGACGGCAATGTTTCTGGTTCTTCTTCAAAAGCACAGCATCCAAGAAGCCCAAATAATGATACGCAAAACATAACGCATATGAGGTTTCGACGACGAACATGGGAATGGCTATGGCAATCTCTGTTAACCATACTTGTGCGACTTGCATATAAACCATGCTTTGCGTCAATTGAGCTGCTTTGGTGGTACATAGCTTTTTTTATTACTGACATACCGTTTCCTCTTAAAACACATCACAGCGGAGCACAACAGTAGGCTGCGTGCCATCAAATTCGGCATGGCGCGCAGCCTACCACCAATTCGAGTACCAGTTACTCCCTTCCGCAAAGAGACCGTGCACCACCAGCAATGACGATCGAACAAACCAAAACACACAATGTCAGGAGTAGAAAACCTGTTGCGGTCTGATCTCCTGTCTGAGCCAGACTCGTCGCCGCAGAATTCTCATTGGTATCACCCTCATGTTTAGAGTCTTTGTTATCAGAGGGATCACTTGTCAACGAACCATCATCTACATTTGCACCCAAGTCGCTTCCCTTGCCATCCTCAGTTTCACCATCCAAGGGCTCACCAGTGAGAGAGTTGCCAGGAGTATTGGTGCCTGACGAACTCTCGTCACCAGGCTTATTGTTACCTGAACCGTTAGGGTCATCCGTAAGGTTTCCAGTTGGAGGAGTATCACTTCCAGGAACATCCGGAAGGTTTCCAGTTGGAGGAGTATCACCTCCGGGAACATTAGGAAGATTTCCGCTCGGAGGAGTGTTACCTCCAGGAACGCTTGGAAGGTTTCCACTCGGAGGAGTGTCGCCTCCGGGATTTTCGGGCTCCTCGCTTTCAACTGGCAGTACGGTCAATTCACACGATGCCGATGCGCCGTTTGTCTCGGCACTTATGATGGCCTCTCCTTTGCCATGCACAGTAACAAGACCATTTTGGTCAACCGTTGCAACAGACGGATCCGACGAGCTCCATATAATTGTTCCAGCTCTCCACTCAGGAGTTGCTGTTGCCACAAGGGCAAAGGGAGAAGCATTGGTATACAAAGTCTTGCTGGTTTCGCTCAGCCGAACATGCAAAGGTTCAAGCAGATCCTTGGATGTTGCGTAGGTTCCAGCAACGCCTTTTGGAATGGTGGTCGGAACAAACGCTTCTCCTGCTTCGTTATACCAGGTTTTATCAGGCAAGTAACCCTGTAAGGTGAAGTCTTTGCCAAACTCGACGACCTGCAATGAGTCACAGTCATCAAACACGCTTCGCAAACCTACCGTATCTAACGTTAACGTACTGAACGATTTGGCATTCAGGACAGCTAAACTGGTGCAGCCATAAAACATGTCGTTCACGTACAGAAGAGACGAGGCGTCAAGAGCGCTTAAGTCAATGGCGACCAGCAAAGAACATCCGCGAAAGAGATCACACATATCCGTGACCTTGGAGGTCTTTAATGTAGAGAGATCGATCTCTGAAAGCGAGCTACACCCTTGAAACATACGAGCAAGCGAAGTTGCATTCGAGGTATCGAGGTTTTCCAAGCCCTCAATGCGCTCCAGACTATGCAGACCTCCAAAGAGATAATACGCTGTATCACTACATACAACCGATCCCTCTATGTGAAAGACAGCACAATCTGCCGCATCTGACCAAGGCCAAGTTTCTTCAAAAACGTAAGACAACTCACTCTGCTGAGGCAAAACACCTTCGGCGCTATTCCCCATCGGGCGCAAAATGATGCTGTCGCCTTCCCTTCTCCATTCACATGTCCCAATCTGCTCCCAACCAGGAGTTACGGAAGCGTCGCTTTGCAACTGCGCTTTGTCTCCAGTCGCTAAAGCATCATTGACTTCCTCAATTAAATCCTGTGCTGGAGCCGACAGGTTCTCCTCCCCAGCCCAAGCCGTCGGGACTAAAGCTGCCGCCATCAGGACGGACAGACAAGTTGAAAGAAAAATCTTTGTTACACGCTTCATTTCGTCATCTCCCTGAGTACCTAAAGAAACATCACAAAGGTAATAAGCTTAAATGGAGCCACCTCATCGTCATAACCTGTTTCAATGATGGCCTGCCCCGTCTGAGCAGGAAGTCCGAATTCGTCACGCAATTCATCTTCGGGCATCCGATAATAGTTTTCATTTGTTAGGTCATAACCTTGCGGCTCCGGAAAGCCATTACCTACAGCAGGAGAGCCACCATAGATATCAAATTGCACCAAGTATTCTTTGTCATTGATAGGGACCAGATTCGTTGCTTTCGCTATTCCCCAAGGAACTCTGTCATCAGAAACAGAGGTATATACATAGCCATTAACGCAACGTGAATAGTTGTTAAAAGTGTTTTCACTTATAGAAGTTTTTAAATAGGTTTCAGCATATTCATTGAGCACACTCACAGGAATTCGGCTATTAGCATGTGCTTCATACTCGGGTTCATCGGTCGGTAAAATTGCTGATGGATCATTAAGCTCTGTATAAACCAAAGCAAAAGCGAAGACATACCGCTGAGCGGTGGCAGTATTGCTTGCATCATACTGTTGGAAAAGATTGCCAATCTCGGTAAAGTTAGAAAGATACTTATTAACCAAAAAGGCATCTTCCTCATCGCTAAGATCAAGTGCATTCGGATCCACGGGTGCCTCTTTGCGCTCGCGCTCTTCAACCTCTTCGCGCTCAGCGGTTGACACCATGGCATCGTCACTGGCATCCGATTTCGGTTCAGAAGCCTCATCTTCATCAACCGAAGCTTCGTCAAGCTCTGTTGGGATAACCGTCTCCGTTGCATCAGATGACTGATCTATGCGAATTACCCCTGATGCAAAAAGCGCAACCACAGCAACAACTGCCAAAAGCACAACGATCAGAACCACAATCAAACCCACAGGCTTTTTCTTCGCCTTATTTGTTTGCGATACGTCTGAGTTGATCTGGTTTGAGGTATTAGTAATAGGAAGCGAAGGAGCGGTTGTTTGCTGCGGATCACCTGCTGTAACAGGCGCCCCACAGGATGTACAAAACGCCTTCCCTTCAATCAGTGGCGCACCACATGTGGTGCAATATTTTTGTTGGGACATACTCTCCTCTATTCGTTACCTTAAGCAGATTCAACTTGCTCGTCAACAGCTTGAGCAACTTCGCGCATCAAAGAAAGCGCACGGTCGTTATCTATGCCGTCAGCCATAACAACAAGAACGTAGGGATGATCCCCTTCGACAATACCGCCATCGATTTGCATATTGGTTAATGTTCCGGTTTTATGGGCGAATACTTTTGAAGAAGGCAATCCAGCTTGAAGCCCCGAATTATCAGCTTGCATCTCCAAGAACTCCAAAGCCATATCACTTAATTCAGGGGAATAAAATTTCCCCTCTTGAATTTGCGCAAAGATTGATGCGATATCGTCTGCCGACATCATGTTTTGTATTCCGGCGGAGATGGCTTCTTGATCCATCATCAAACGTCGAAGTTCACTTGAGGTTAATCCGAGTTTCTGCGCTTCATCATTGATCGCACTCATGCCAAGCAGCTCGATCAGCATATTTGCTGCGGTATTGTCGCTTTCTGAGATCATGCAATATGCAAGCTCTCCTAAAGTGTATTCCGTATTCGGATCGTCATACTGAATAACACCAGTGCCGCCCACAACATCAGATGCCTTCATGGTCAGGACATCATCCATACTGAGCGCATTCTGTTCTGCTTGATCAAACAGTTCAGCTAAAACTACCAGCTTAATCATACTTGCCGCTGGTTGACTGACGCCCCCTCGCACACTGAAAGCTTCGCCACTTTCAAGATCTACGAAAGCCACCGAAACAGAACCGCCATAAGGGGCAATGATTTCGTTAAGCTTTGATTCCAATGAATCAAAATCAATCTTATTGGGCGCATCCATTTTTTGTTGTGGCTTATCAGGTTTCTCGCGATCTGCCGCAGAGATTAAATTTTTTTCGTCTGCATTTACAGTGTCTTCGGGAGCTTGAGTTTCTTCTGAGCTGGTCGTTTGTTCAGCTAATGGCTCATCTTCCTCCTGGTTTCCCAAAAACGAGCACGAACTCATAGCTATTGCAACAGACATACCAAGGACTATTGCCAAAAAAGCACTCCCCAAACGGCGCATGATCCAGCATGTATTATGCTTAACTATGAAACTTGTTTGGCTTCCCATGGCTTACATCCCCACAATTCGTTTAGTTTCTCTTCGGATTTACTGGAGCAGCACCCGGATAAAGCTCCTCGTATTCAACGAGATATTTATTCTTATCGCTATCTGGTTCGTTGTCTTTCTCAATCGGAGCAGTAATTGCATCCTTGTCATGCTGAGGATCTTCGCTATCAATACTTAACTCCAAGGATTCAACGATCACTGAGATGCGCTGTACGCAATCGTAATAACAAATGCATATTTTTTCGTATGATTCACTATTAATAGAGCCTGCTGGAACATCCAGTTTCATCACGGCTTCATAGGACTCATAGACATCTTCATAGAGATCAAAAGCATCACTGTAGCACTCATAGCGTTTATCAATGGATGGGTTGAAAACAACATCATCGTAGTCATTCATCGCATCTTTAATTTTTTGATTCATAAAGCTGAGGTCGTCGTAATAAGACGTCAATTCGCTATAAAACTCCAGTTCGTCTTCGTCAGCCGAAGGATCAACCTTTGACTTTGCATCAAGCGCTTCCTTGTCCTCTGCCGAATCTGTAGCTGCGGAATTAGTATCGGTGTCATCTTCCTCATTTGCCGACGGATCATTGACGACTTGCTCAGTGTCCTGGGCTTTTTGTGCATCATTTGATTCACCGAAGGGGATAATCCCGAATGCAAACAAGGCAACTACAGCTGCAACCAAAACAAGCACAAGCACAACAACTAAAGCAATAATTGGTCCTTTACCCTTCTTTTTCTGATTTGACGAAATCGAAGGATTTGTAGGATTGACAGCTTGGGCTGGAACCTGAGCCTGAATCATGGGTTGTGCCTGAGGTGGCATCTGCATGACTGCTGGCATTTGAGCAGTTTGATCCCAGACCTGTTTTGATACTACTCCAGGCTCATGAACTGCACTTGTTGTGCTTGGTTCTTGCGACGCGTCGCCTGATAAAGACTCTTTAACTCCACTACCAACCGGCGTGCCGCAAGACGTACAAAAGGCCTGCTTGCCGTCTAACGGCGCGCCACATGAAGTGCAAAACTTTTGAGCGCTCAAAGCTTTTCCTTCCAGTTTGCAAAGTATTAATTCAGAAACTTTAAGGCGCCGATAAGCGGCACAACTTTGGCTTTGCCACGAAGCGTGTTGATAATGGCAATAATCTGAAGTACGCCGAGAACAACCATCGCAATGCCGGCAAGAGCAGGAATAATAAATGTCCAGGCCAATAAAACGAGCACGCAAAACAAGAGTATTTGAGTTACCAAAATTAGCATTGCCTGGCGTGCATGAAACTTTGCATAGGGAGAATCCTTTGCCGCAAGCAAAGCGACAATAACACCGACAATTCCAAGAAGGTAAGCCCCTAGTGCATATACTTTATTTTCCGAAATATCACGTGAATCAAATATGGCAGTCCAATCTTTGCCAAGATCTACCTCTACAGTATTGTCCACCGGAACGCCGGCAGGTATTTGCTGGGTATAAGCGGCCGGATCAGGTGCGGGATTCGGCATCTGAGCGGCAGCTTGCTCTCCTGCTGTCACAGGTGCAGCGGCAGGAGCTGCTGTTGGCATTGGTGCCGTTGCTGGAGCTGGCGCAGACGCGGGCTGCGATGCTGCAACAGGGCTACCGCAATCGGGACAAAATGCAATTCCCTCAACAATTTGCGCGCCACAATTAGTACAAACAGGCATGGTTGTTCCCTTCTCAATACTGGTAGCTCTATACCCCCGATAATTCAACGCCCGTAAAGTACCACCTGTTGACGAAAAAAAGTTGTACAACATTTTTCTCTGGTGGCAACACTGAGAGGAAATCCAACCGCTGTCTAAACCAAGGTGTGTTTGCTGTCATTTGAGCCATTACCGCACATCCAAAAAGACAAACAAAACCGCACCTACATAAAAGCTAAGAACAGAGATTTAAAATGAAAATCCAGTTGATGTTTTCGCATAGGGTAAAAGCATCAACTGGATTCGATGTAGGAAGATATGCAGTTCGTAGAAGCAAACAGTTAAGCTAGACCAACATAGAATGAAGTTTAGAACCAAGGCTTCTTGCCAACAACATAGGTTTGATAGAACTGTTCATCGGATTTGGTGAGATATATAACGCCCTCAATAATTCCAATGGATCCCATGACAATACCACCTAGGCCAAAAAATATAGAACCAACAAGTGATACCACCAACATGATGACAGCCGCTTTGGTGTAGCCAAGATAGAACTTATGGATGCCAAGTGACCCCAGGAAGATGGCCAGCAATCCAGCAACTAGTTTACTCTTTGTTGCGGTTTGCGGTGCAGCATTGCTAACAGGTTGTTGAGCTACATAGCCGCCGGGCTGGGTTGCATAAGCCCCTGCTTGCGGGACTGTCTGACCAGCTCCCTTAGGTGACTGAGAAGTGAAATTGTCACTCATGATTTCCTCCTTCAATATAGATTTGTTTTGCAGTTTGCTTTTCGACACGAAATATCTTCCCCAGATATACCCAAAAAATAGCACGTGATCAGCAGTTATTGTTGTACAACATTTTCAAATGGTAGTATGACGAAACGCGACTTTTTAGCCCTGTTTACAAGGGGTTTGCGCACTCGATGTACTGCAGCCAGTAGAAGCAAAAAGCGCCATAGCCAGTCAAATCTTTCACACAACCTGTCAGAAGAGACTGCTGGATGATGATAGGAATAACCCAAGCTAGGAAGAAATCCCTAGCTTGGGCTATTATTGACTCTTAACAACACTCTTCTCATATTAAAGGCGCACAAGCGATCACTTATGCGCCTTATTAGTCACACCTATACAGACTGTGCGCCCTTGACCTAGAAGTGCGACATAGGCTGTACAGATGCATTATTTAACTCTGTAGTTAATTTAACCTCTCGCGCGATCCAGTTTATGCTGTCTAACCAAGTCATATCCATGCATGGCAGTATCAGCCATAGTCCAATTTTTGGTCTGCCTCAGAAGATGGTTTCCTTCCGATAGATACTCGTTTGACGATTCAGCTAGATATGATTGATATTGCGTCTCACGCATAGTTTGTTCTGCAACCAACTTCATTGCATCCATGACCTCAAGAGTTTTCTCTGCAGTCTCAGCGCTTTTCCGCGCAAGTGTCAAATCAACATCTTTGTCGAAACGCTCAATTGCAAATTTCAAATCATAAGATGATGTACCCATAAAAGCCGATATAAACGTCATAGCTGCAAGATTTCGATAATTTCCAGGAACAATGTTTACTGCATATACTTCTTCGAGCGTTTTTCGGACACACATAATAACTTCCAGTAGTTCATTGCGTTCAGTCTCCCACGAAGGTAACACAACGTCTTGATAGTGCTTAAGCTCATCTTGGTAAGCAACTAAGGCCACATTATTATATGTTTCTAGAAGTTTTTCATACCTTCTGTCTGCTTCGTTTTCTGCCTCAAGTTGTCGAATATTATTGTCACTATCAATTCTTCTACATTCAGCCACATACGGTTCTGAGTGCCGAATCTCTTCAATAGCCTCCTCTTGCATACGATTACGCTTGGAAAATCCAGCAGATACAATAATAATCCAAACTAAAGGACTTCCAAAAAGTGCAAGCGGAGCTCCTAAGAGCATATTCCCTGAAACAGCCATAGGAACACCGAAAATGATCGACAATACTGAAGCTCCTAAAAGAAGTAAGTATACTTTCGGGTAAGGCTGTTTGGGGGCTTCAATGCTTGGATAAGGAATTCTATCATACTCAACTACAGGCCTCTGAGGCATTGGAGGCTCATTTGGAGCTGGCGGTTGAACATTCAATTTATTCAATTGCTTATTTAGTTCAGCAAGCTTGTTTTCCAAAACATAAGCTGTAGTCACAGCTTCAAGTTCATCTTCACGCGTCACAGTATTCATAGATCATCTACTCTTTTCCGTACCTATTTGAGCACTTTTTAAGGTACTCTTAATGATTTCTAAACATTCTTTTCAGAGATTCCGCAGCTTAGCGTGCAGCTAGATGTCCTTTATGCTCTACTTTCAGCAATTTCCGCAAGTGCAATCATGCCATCCTTTGTGTGGATAAATGCTTCCATTGCTTACCATTCAACATACAGTGACACCAACGCCACACAAGAACGAGTCCAAATCAGGCTCATCATCAATCATGTCTTATGCAAACTAATCCAAAAGAATCTGACCTCATTAATCCCCATATCAGACAGATGGCGTCAACAGCATTGGCCAGTCACTCATTAAGACCTGTTGATGTAATGAACCCATAATTCTTAAGAGACCGAAAAAGACACCGTCCCTTAAGCAATCTCCCATAATGGACTCTTTGTAACACTCTTAGCTTGCGTGATCGCAATTACGACACCCAATGTCAGCGGCCCAAGTTGTTAGCAGGCCGACAGGTCTTATACAAGCCAGTCGCCTTGTTTTCAGCAATGGTTTTTGATACTGAATATGACACGCCTCGCCCCTTTCCTCTCTTTAATACATAAGCTTTCGCCTTTATCCATTGCCCCCCTTTTTTGAACAGGAACTACGGAGCTTAAACACAAATAATGTCCAAGCTTCATGCCGCGGTAACCTTATCATTGAAAAACAAGAATATGTTGCACAACATTTTCTAATGGCAGCATGATGAGGCGTGACTCATTAAGCCCTGTTGACAAGGGGTTTAAACACTACGGTATGAGAGATTTCATGACTTACGAAGCGCCTTGCATCACCACAAATTGCGTTCGTGCACCCAATAGCAATTCGTCTCCTGGAACAATCTCAACTCCATGAAGATTATCCATGTCCACCGACCCATCGGGGTGCTCAAGCTCAGGTGTGAGTTGAATCTGTGCGCCATCAGCCGCACGCGTCAAAACCGTACCATTGCGCGATGCCAAATCTGTCACCCGCCACACCCCATACTCATCACACCAGATATGTGCATGCCTTCGCGAGACATCACGCTCAACCAAAGCAATGTCTTCGTCCCCGGTTGCCATAGCCCCTATGGTCGCACCCGGCCCTTCAGGAGAAATCCAAGCAGGCGCACCAATAACAAACCCATCTTTGACGCGCAGCAAGCACAAATATCCCATGTGCTGTTCTTGGGAGGTTTTGGTGCCTTGCGCACTGCCATGCCCGGTGATCGACGGTGGCGTAGCCAATGTGTTTGCCTGATGAGCGTGCGAAAATTCGTCCACTGCTTCTGCGGCTTTGGCACTTGATGCGCTACAGCCAGCAGACACAAAGAGCACCATGGCCAGTTCAGCCTTTTCGTCAACGGATAAGTCTTCTTGGGCGGCAATGCGATCTAATACGTTGTTGTACAAACTGAGATCCTGGTGGTTCTCCTCCAGGGCGTGCTTCATGAGCTCACCTGGGGCTCCATAAATTATGTCGAGGATCTGCTTGCTGGTAAGGGTTCGACCAGTTTTTGACTTCAGGCGCGAGATAAGCCGCATGGCACCCATGGCAGCATCGCCAAAATAATGCTCATCCAAAGAGACCACCGGTGCGTGAACAATAAAGCGCGAAAGCCAACTTCTATCATTAACCCTGCTCACGGGACTTGGACCATCCCCCATGGGTTTGCTGGAAAGTATGAGACTTGCCGTTTCTTTGTAGCTCACGCCACCCAAACGCTTCATGGTGTCAAAAAGCACACTGCACGGCGTTACGTTCGTCAAAACCACAGCGCACACTCCTTTATTCTCAAGCCTCGTCCGAAGCCACGTTATTTGATCCACGCAGCGTGTAATCAACCACCAGTGGGCACCAACCCGTCGCCGTTGCGGCAAAAAGCGCTATCAAGCAGCCTGTTTGCGCACCCGACGGCACAACTGATGCACCGCCTATCACCACAACAAAAAGAGCGGCAATTATCCCAAGTGCCACAGTGGCGCGCACAAAGCGCATCCGAGGTGAAGCAGCGTTTTTCTTGCCTCGGGCAAGAAGCCCACAAACTGCGGGAATGAGCAAGCATGCGGTTATGAGCATGCCTGGCACATGAAACGACGTGGCGATGCCAAACCAAGCCACTAGCTGCACGTCATGCAAAAGCACTCCTGTACCAAGAGCTATTACTGCACAAAGTGCATAAGCAGCACCCTTGCTGATAAAACGAACCCGAGCACGCCTCAGGTTGCTGCCATTGCGAAGACTCTTGTAAGATTTTTGGGAAAGTGGCTGCTCAAGGGGCTCGCCCGCAAGCGCATGGCACACGTTATCTTCGTAATGAATGACGAAATTTGACAGGGCATCACGAACGTCGCGCGGTACAGGGCGCGCATTTTGCTGAGCCGAGAGACATGCATCAATCACAAAAGCAAGCTGGTCATCTACCTGGCTTAACGCTTCTGCTACCTGCTTGGCAGAGGGCGCATCCTCAAGGTTTCCAACGGCTTTGCCCACCGCAAGCGCAACCTGGCTCTCGCGCATGAGCACCGCGCGAATGTCCGACGCCTGCTCATGAACCATAACAAGTTCAAGCGGCGTACTTTCAGTTTTGCGCCGGTAAGGTGAAAGCGGTGCGCCATCGTGATCCCCGCGCAGGTCAAAGGGAGGGCATCCCGCCAAAAGCGCATAGAGCACGCTGGCTGCGGCGTAAACATCTACAGCCGTTGACGTGCGCAACTGCTGCAAAGACGAGATATCGTTGGTCAGCATTTCAGGGGGTGCAAAGTCTGGCGTGGCTCCTCGCGGCGCCAAACCTCGGGTGGTAAGCGAAGGGTTAAACGCCAACGCGGCCGCAGAGCCAAAGTCAATGAGTCGCAAGTCAAATTCGCCCGCTTCGACCTGCTCGGACAGCGTGTGATCCTTCGTGCAAATCATGATGTTTGCTGGCGAAATATCCCGATGCACAAAGCCGCCCTCAATTACATCAAAGCGTGCAATGAGATCGAACAAATCCCTGCCAATACACGCAGCAGTCAGCGGCGAGAGCCGCCCGTCATCATCAAGAGCCAACTGGCGCGCCGCTTGGGCAACCGAGATGCCTTCAACCCATTCCATCACAATGGCCGGCACATCATTAACCAGGCCATAGCCGTACAATCGCGGAAATCCCTTGATACCTGATACCGTCTGGTGGCGCTCATATTCTTGACGAAACGCCTTGGTGAGCAGCTCTCTTTGGTAGGCCTGCGACGATGCATCGGCGTCATCTTCGTCTTCGCCATCTGTAAGCTGGGTCTCATCAGGCAGGGTGAGCACTTTGAGGGCGAAAGTTTCGCCATGAGCGTTGATGACCGGCGTCACGCTCCCAAGACCGCCGCGCCGGGTGCGCTTATCGTCAGCAAATAAGGTCACAAATCTGCTGTCATAGGCGCCGCGCTTTTCAGCAGCCATGCTTACCGACGGCTCAAAGTTATTCAGGTGCACCAATCGCAACATGCTCATGGAGTCAAACGGGTGCGACGCCGATTTATCATCAGAAGTTTCTGATGCGCGTTCATCAGCTTGCACGGTTTGACCTCCTTTTCTTTCATCATCAGTATAGCGAAGGGGCTGGTGAGTCTTTACGGCAATTCCTGGGGATGCCGGCTCTTTGTTTCCAACAAATGCGCGCTTATCGTAGTCTAACTGCGGCCTTTTTTGTTGTACAACTTTTGCGAAGCATCTGGGGCTTTGGTGCAAGGCAGCAGATGGGACGCGCGTGGGGTGTGCGGGGGCGAGCGCGGCGGAGCGCGGCGACCGGGACGGGCACGGCGGCGTGCAGGACGTGCGTGGATGACGAAGCTTTTGTGCTACCATGGCTGCATTCGCAAACCCAGACGGTTCGCATATCGGGCAAAAAACAAGGACATCAATGAAGCTGCATATAACTCATTTCACCATTTCAGATGCTGCCCCTACTTCACGGGACGCGTCGTACGTTGCAATCACTGCGAAAGCTGGCTCACGCAGAAGACCTTCGCGTTTTCTTACCGCAGTGCTCTTGGTAGTATGTCTTGGGCTGGGTAGCCTGAGTGCCGGAGTTGTCGCACTGACCCAAGCCGCCACCCACCCCCAGACAGCTTTTGCAGCCCAAAGTGCGGGGTGGAAGAAATCAGGGAACCGCTGGTGGTATGCGAATTCGCCCTCAGGTTTTGCTATCGGCTGGAAAAAGATTAGTGGTACGTGGTACTACTTCGATATGTCCGGCTGGATGAAAACCGGATGGGTAAAGACCAACGGTACGTGGTATTATCTCAAATCCTCCGGAGCCATGGCCACCGGCTGGACGCGCGTGGGAGGCGTTTGGTATTACCTCAAAGGATCGGGCGCCATGGCCACCGGCTGGCAGATGGTAAACGGCGTGTGGTACTACCTCAAGCCCAGCGGCGCCATGGCCACTGGTTGGGAACGCGTAGGTGGCGTTTGGTATCACCTCCAAAACTCCGGGGCGATGACCACCGGATGGCTCACTCAAGGAAATGCCACCTATTACCTCAAACCGTCCGGAGCGATGGCTACCGGCTGGAACCAAGTGGGTGGCCTGTGGTACTACCATTACAAGGCAAGTGGTGTCAGAGCTTACGGTTGGGCGAAAATTGGCGGCGTGCAATACTACCTCAAATCCAACGGCGTCATGGCTCAAGGCTTCACCACCATTAACAACAAGCAATACTATTTCGATCCCAGCTCAGGAGCCCAGCAACACGGATGGCTTTGGCTCAAGAGCGGCACCTACTATCTTGGACCAAAATCGGGACAAGTTGCCAAGGGTTGGCAAACCATCGATGGCAATAAACACTACTTCATGAAGGCCGACGGCAAAATGCGAACCGGATGGACAGTCTTTGACGGAGTGTGGTATTACTTCAAGCCCGGATCAGGCGTTATGGCGAAAAATGAGTATATCGACGGCTACGAACTTGATTCCCGCGGCAATCCGTATCGCGCTTATCGAGGGCACGCCTTAAACTCCGTGGCCGCAAAGCTTTCAGATGCGAAATACTTTGCCTACACCCTAAAGGACGGCAAAGCTTTCGTCACCGGTATTCGCACCCCTGAGAAAAACAAGAACTATGACATTGCCGTGCCAGCCACGCTGGGCGGCTGTCCTGTTGTGTCGTTTACTGACGCCATTGATTCAGGCACCATTGCCACGGTGGATTTGCGCGCCTGTCAATCTACCTTAGAGTCGGTCGACATCCGTGGTGCCGAAGCAGTATGGGCACAATGGAGCGCTTGTAAGCAAATCAAGAATATCTCCATTGGAACTAATAATCGCACCGTGTTCTACGACGACATGGTGGAAGTGGAATCCCTTGACACCAACTTTGATCTGTCGGGAGCCAAAAATCTTGAAAGCGTATATATCGAAGACATCGTGAATCTCACAGCATTCATCATGCCTCAAACGCCAACGCTCAAAAGCGTTCACGCGCTTCGTTGCAACTCTTGCACCAAGGCCATAGTAAGCAACGCACCCAACCTAGAAAACCTTTATCTGCGAGGATTTGAGAGAGCAACAACATTTGTGGTTTCCGGTTGCCCCAACATCACCCATTTAGACTTGAGCTCAACGTCATTGTCGTCTTTTGATCTCACGAAGTTCCCGAATCTTATTGAGTGCAATCTGGGTTACACCTACAAAATCACTACCGTTAATGTGAGCAAGTGTCCACACCTTGAATTCATTGGTGTTGCAGGACAACCTTTAACTCAGCAAACAAGAGACGCGCTCTTTGCGTGGAGAAATGCAGATCCGACCAAGCGTAGTTTGGTTATTGACGATAAATACTGGCAGCCCGGTGCTTGATGTCGCGCACTTCGCCCTATGACGTGGCCTTTTGGTAGTTTGCGTAGGCTGAGTCATACAGCGCCAGCGTCCCGTTGCCAGACAACGAAACACCACCGATCCACTCACTTTTGTGGGCTGCCGGATCGTCATAGGCAGCGCTGGCGCGCCATGTTTGAGCCAGCTGATTTGCCGCCGCCTGCGCATCGGCGTAGGCTTGAATAAGCGACGCCTTTCGCGAGCCATACCCCGCATAATCAAGCGCCGGCATGCCACTGAAGGTTCCTTGAGGATTAGACATAGCAATGTTGTTTGCCAGCGTCTGACACGAATCCGCTTGAGATTGGCGCTGACCTGCGGTGATAGTGTCGCAAAGCGATATAAACTGGCCTTGCAAATTCGAGAGCTCTCCTAGATAAGCACCAAGAGCTGAGCAGCTCTCATTAAAATATGCAATGGCCTGTCCTTCAGATATGCCACCCGTATCAGCGCCGCTGTCATCGGTAGGAACGGTGCTGCTTTGAGCACTGGCATCTGACGTAGCTGAATCGCTTTCGCTGGATACATCGGTATTACCCGCCGGTGAAGATTGGTTTGAAGCTGTACTTGCCGCACTGGGGTTTGGTGCTATTTGAGCTGCTGGTGTTTCCACGTCCGTTGCTGACGTTTCATCCTCGTCTTGGTCTTGATCTTGAGTACTCTCAGTCTCTGCATCTGTAACGTCTTCGACAGCATCCTTTGCGTCAGTCTTTTCGTCATGTGTATCAGATGCCTGATCCTGGTCATGATTGGCATCTGCAGAAGCCTCATCCGTGTTGGCGGCGTCTACAGCCTTAGAGCGCACCCCTTGCAACAGTGGCGCTTCTTGCGCTAGCGAAGGCACCACCGCAATGTACATACCAACGCCGGCAACCACCAATACAAACGAAAAAGCCGTCAGCATATAAAGGAGCGGAGACTTCGACGCTCGCCACGCTTTTCGCTGAGCTGCCTCCCAGCTTGTGGGTTTTTTCGCCATAAGTCTTCGCCCCCCCTTCGTCTTATCTGTATGCGTATCTCTTTTGGTTGCTATTCAGCGTCTTTCTCTGCAGCTTCAAGCTCCTCAGCCATGCCAGCCACAGCCTCACGAGCAATGTTTTCCTCTGCTTGTTGCACTTCTTTCGGCTCAGCATCTGCGCTTGGAGCATTCTCAATAGTGATATGGGCATGGTCAACAACCCATTGATTGGCCTTGTTGCGCTCGGCCATTTCACGTAGCGCAAACCCACGACCCTCTTCGTCCATCTGACGCTTGATAGCCTGAGGATCCTGCGGCGACATTGTTGCACATACTGCCAAAATATCGTCATCAGTAGTGGTTAGTTTCTCATGGCGAAATACCGCGTCAAGAGCATATCCCTGCACCAACATCTCGCGCGTTTGCAACATAAGCATCATGCTAAACTGCTGCTCTCCGCCCTGGCTTGCCACAAATTGATCAAATGACATTCCTTGCGCTGCTACCTGCGCTTGCATTGAAGCAACAAGCGTATCGCGCATGGCTTCGTAAACCGCATCTTCAATTTTTCCTTGGAAGCGCTTACCCAACTCAGCTGCTGCCACTTGCGCCTTCAACTGTTCATACTGAGGCTTCATGCTCATCATCATCGTGTCAGCAATGCCCTGGCGAAGCGCAGCTAAATTCGGATAAAGGGGCATATTTTTGGTTACCCACTCATCATCAATAGTGGGAAGCACCTTTTTCTGAATCTCTTTTACGGTAACCTTTGCATCAATTTTGTCGGGAGTCTCGCCAGGAAGCGTCGGTGCATCAAAAGAGAACTCTTTGGTTTCACCAGGCTGCATACCAATAATCTGCTCTTCAAAGCTTGGCGGCATAAGACCCATACCCAATACAAGTGTGCGCCCGTCAGTATTCAGTCCCTCAAGCGATTTACCGTCCACGGATGCCTCAAGTGCAAGCAGAAGACTATCACCAGCAGCAACCGGACGAGGCTCGTCGGTAATAAACTCTGCATAGCTTTCAGCCATGTAAGCAATCTGCTGATCAATTTCAGCCTCAGCAATTTCCATAGACGGAATAGTAATTGAAACCGGCTCATAGGAAGTCAGTTCATACTCAGGCTTAGGCGTTACCGTCATGGTAAACTCAAATGCCGCACCACGCTTTGGTTCTTCGCTATACACCGGTTTTGCCGGAAACGCCGGGACAAGATTGCGCTTATCTAACGCAAACGGCGCCAAAAAGTCAGCTACTTGCGAGCGAACCATATTGTCCAAATCCTTAATGCCCGCTTGCTGCTCAACAGCTTGTGCAACCGACTGACCAGGCTTAGGTTGAATACCCATCTGCTGGGCGAAAGCATATTGCGCCAGCGTAAACGCATGTCCAACCTCGGCTGGGGACGCAGCTGCCTCCAACAAAACCTTGCCACCGTCTAATTTTTTCTCAGTTACCTTCATAGGTATCCCTTCTAAAAACGCAAAACAATCTTGAGTAATTGTATCGAATTATTCGTTTGACTTAAGGCTTTCCACCATATTGATATGCTTGAGCTTCGGACGCATAGCCAAACGAACAATAAGGGTAAATCCAAGCGTGAGCACAAACGCAATAACAAAACTGAGCGCATGTATATCGCGACCAAACATCACCTGATCAACCTCGGCCGTAAGGACAATAAACCCTTCCATGCCAATCCCAAGCACAAGTCCCAACAACGCGCCCAACACTGAAAGTACGAGGATCTCCCTAAAAATATAGGCAGTTGTCTCTTTTGGCGTAAAGCCAAGCACTTTAAGTGTAGCAATCTCACGAACACGCTCCGTGATATTGATATTAGTCAAGTTGTATAACACGATGAATGCCAACGTTGCCGCTGCCACCACAAGTACAACAACAATCATATCAACGCTTCCAAGCATCGTCCGATACGTCTCAATGGACTCATCGTTAAAGGCAACTGTTTTGACACCGGGAATTGCGTCAAGGCGCTCCACCAAAGCACTTCGGTCTTGTGGGTTTGCACTTATTGCCAGATCGCAGTCATAGACCACAGGCTCACCCATAAGCGCCTCATAGAGCACCGGACCAATAAAGGCATAATGATAGACATAGTTTTCCACGATACCTGTCACTTGCGCCTGGTAACCTTCTCCAACCGCATTACCAAGCGTATCTTGCTTGGTGAGCGTGACTACATCGCCTATGCCTACCCCCAATTCAGAGGCCACTTTTTCTGTCAGCACAAAGCTGTCTGGCTCAAGAGCTACTGGAACATGACCATTGCGCGTGCGCATAAGGTAGAAATCAGAGAACCGTTCTGGCTCTTTGGGAACCATCACATCAACCGACTTGTCTGCAGCTTCAGGTCCAGAAACAAGCATATGCTCTTGCATAATCTCAAGATAATTTGTTGCATAGGCGGGATCAGAAAGCACTTCATTAACTTGTTCGCGATCAGCTTCAATAATATGATCATCGAGCGTCACGGTAGTGTCATAGTGCATGATTTCGAAATATTGCTTGTCAATAATGTCATTAATTGCATTTGACAAGCCCAATCCCGTAAGCAGAAGCGCCGTACAGCCCGCAATGCCAATCACGGTCATAATCAGGCGCTTTTTGTATCTAAAGATATTGCGAAGCGTTACCTTCCACGAAAACGTGAGTCGTTTCCACAAAGGAGTAATTCGTTCAAGCAGAATGCGCTTTCCCGCTTTTGGGGCGCGTGGCAGCATAAGCGCAGCGGGTTTTTCGCGCAACGTTGCCCATGCGGCAGCAGCTGTTGCAAAAAGCGTAATGCCCACGCCAAGCCCTGCAGAAAGCAGCGCAATCGGCACTGAAACAGGCAGCGGGAATGATGGAATAGGCACAAAATAAATGATGGCATACGCATTCATGATAATGAAAGGTAAAACCTGCGACAAAAGTAGAATGCCAAGAATGCTTCCTGAGACGCTTGCGAGTGCTGCATAGGTCAGATATTTCGAAGCAATACGCAAGCGCGTGTAACCAAGCGCTTTATACGTACCAATAAGCATGCGCTCTTCATCCACCATGCGCGTCATAGAAGTCAGTGCAACCAAAGCGGCAACCAAGAAGAAGATAAACGGAAATACCGCAGCAATATTATCAACGCGCGTTGCGTCTGCTTCAAACGAGGCAGCACCATAATTGGCGTCTCTATCCATGACGAGCCATTCAGGAGTTTCAAGATCATCAATAGTGCGCTGCGCATCGGCAAGCTTGCGCTCCGCATCGTTGAGTTCTTTATCTGCTTGCTCTTTGTTCTTGTTGTATTCCTCTAAGCCCTCGTCGTAGTCAGCCTGTCCTTGATCAAGCAATGCCTGACCGTCATCAATCTGGATCTTTGCTGCATCAAGTTGTGCTTGCGCGTCATTAAGTTGCTGCTCCGCCGATGCACGCTGTGCGTCCAGTTCAGCTTGCCCGCTTTCAAGCTTTGCTATGCCGTCGTTGTAGGCTTGCGCCTGCTCATCATATGCCGCCTGCTCGCGATCAAGCCGCTCTTTTCCTGCAGAAAGCTCTTGTTCGCGCGCATCAAGCTCGCTTTTTGCTTGTTGAAGCGGTTCTCGCTGACTTTCCAGCTGCTTAAGTTGCGCTTGCAAGCCCGATAGTGTGCCTTGCGCTTCGCTTTGCTGCTTTATGGCCTGATCACGTTGGGTATTTAACTGCGAGATAGACCCATCAAGCTCAGCAATCTGCTGACGAAGTTCAGCAATTTGACCCGCATTGGCAACAGGATCAGAGAGGAGTCCTTGCAACGTGGCATTAAGCCGCTCTCGCTGGGCATTGGCTTGCGCCAAAGCGGCATCAAGCTGATCAATGCCACTATTAGCCTGGTCGAGCCCCGCCTGTGCTTGCGATATTCCCGCCTGAATCTGAGCAACTCCTTCTTCAAGTTGCGCGGACTGGCGATCCCACTCAGCTTTGCCGGCATTCAATGCCTCTGAGCCCTCTTGCCACGTTGCCCATGCGGCTTCAAGATTCGTTTTTCCTTCTTCAAGTTTGGGTGTGGCTGCTTCAAGGTTTTTGCGCGCATCGTCTATTTCAGTTTGCGCCTCGTCAAGCTGCGCCTTTACATCCGCACGTTGCGTCTTAAGTTCAGCTAGCCCTCGATCATATTCGCGGCGCGCCTCATCAAGTTCGCGTTTGTTGTCTGCTATCGTCTGCGCAGCCTCGTCAAGCTGTGATTTTGCATCGTCAAGCTGCTTTTTAGCATCAGCCTTCTTGTCCTCAAACTCACGCGTGCGCTCATCAAGTGTTGCCTGAGCATCCTCTTTAAGCTCATTAACACGCGCTTGTTCGCGTGCAGGAGCAATGGCTTCAATGCTGCTCAGTACCTCCTGAACACGGTTGTCGTATGCATCGCTTGTAGCAAATTCGCTGGCAGCTCCCGCAACTTCAATAAATGCTTCCGTATAGGGGTAATCGGGCGAAAAATCAGATTCAGGGACATACATGAACTCCTGAATTGTTCCTGTTCCAAGATCAGTATTGCCAAGTGGAGATGAGGTTGCGTAGTACGGCGCATTAACAAAGCCCACTACCTTGTAGCTGGTTTGGGTGAGCACATCGCCTTGTTCATCATTCTCTGCAAGTTCATCTGACTCTGCTCCGCGTTCGTCTTGATCAGACGCACCATCTGCAGCATTTTGCCCCGTAGCATCATCTTCAAAAGACAGCTCAATAACATCGCCCAGCTTTATAGCAGCGTTCACTGGCAATGATTTTTGAATAACGCATTCACCCGGATTAACCGGCCAGGTTCCCTCAATCAGCACAAGTCTATTCAGATAATCAGCGTCATTTGAATTCACCGTCGTAGGGCTTACCTGATCACTTTCAAGCGCGGCACGAGGTAAGGAGTGAATTCGCGTTGCATATTCGTCTGCCCCAATAGTGGCAATGGCATCAGTTTCATATGCGGGCATTACCGCTGCTACCCCATCAATAGCTCGAAGCGCATCAATGTCAGCATCAGTGAGACCCAGCGTGGAAACCACGCGAATATCCATCAAATGCGTTCCATCAAAATACTGATCGGCGGCTTCATTCATATCAGGTGCAGTCATGCGAAGCCCAGCATAAAAACCCGTGCCAAGCGCCACAATGGCTGCAATAGCCAAAAAACGTCCCCAGGAATGGGTAATGGAGCGAAGTGTTTCTGTCGTAAAGATATTACGCACAACTAACCCGCGTTCTACCAGTCAACCGTTTCAGCCGAAGCGGGTTCGCTGTTAATTTCAACCTCAGCAACACGACCTTCGCGAACATGAATCACCCGATCCGCAATTTCGCAGAATGCCGAATTATGCGTCACGATCACAACCGTTTTACCCGTGTTGTAGCACGTATCTTGGAGCAACTTAAGAATTGCTTTGCCAGTCTGATAATCAAGTGCGCCAGTTGGTTCGTCGCACAGCAGCAGCTGCGGGTTCTTTGCCAACGCGCGCGCAATAGCAACGCGCTGTTGTTCGCCACCCGACAGTTGTCCGGGGAAATTGGTGAGCCTATGTCCTAAACCAACCTGGTTTAATACTTCTGTTGCATCAAGGGGATTCTTGCAAATTTGATTAGCAAGCTCAACATTTTCAAGAGCGTTTAAATTCTGCACTAAGTTATAAAACTGAAAGACAAAGCCAATGTCGTAACGCCTGTAATAGGTCAGCTCGTTTTCATTGAAGTCGTTGATATGTTTACCCGCTATTGAAATGGTTCCTGACGTGGGGCTATCCATACCACCAAGCATATTAAGCAGCGTTGTTTTGCCCGCCCCTGAAGGGCCGACAATAACCACAAGCTCTCCCGCCTCAATATCAAAGGTCATGCCGTCTACGGCAGCGACTTCCACTTCGCCCATGTGGTAGATTTTGCAAACATCGCGAAATTCAACCAGCGCCATTTGGCCGCCCCCTTAATTCTGTACCTCTGTCTCATGATAACGGATTGGACGGCAAAGCTTTAACGATTGCGCAGAATCGTTACGAAAGGCGACGCGAAAAGCCGCAGCTGCAATACGCCCTCTGCGCTCGTTTCCATTGGCACGTTCATCTTCGAGCCCCATCGTCAATGACCTGGTGTTATGCGGAGTTCCCCAGATCAGACGCTATGGCGGGTTGTGCCTGATTTGTATGGTTTTCATACAAATCAGGAAGAAGCTGCCATTTTTGAACACCCCTATTGACCTGGTGTTTTGCAGAGTTTCACCAGGTCAGACGGCATGGCGGGTTGTGCCTGATTTGTATGAAAACCAACTCCCGGAAAACCAACTCCTGGTAAAACCAACTCCCGGTTTTACACACTTTTTATCTCATAACCCACAGACGCGGCACCGAAGTGCCGCGTCCACAGAATTTCAAAGTTTTAGTTTCATGAGCGCTTGCTGCGCACGCGGGTGCTTATCAAAAGTACAGCTCCTGCTACCACCGCAAGTCCCGCACAGGCAGAAACCGCATTAGTCAGTGGATCAGCAGTTCTTGCAAGGCGAATCATAGAGCCCTTTGCACCTTCGCCTGAAACCACTTCACCGCTGACATCACCTGTGCCAAGACCGCCTACCCCATCCATTACATCGTTGTTTACAGAACCGCCCTGCGTGCCTGAAACAGAGTAGCGAATGCGTACAACAACCGGGTTTCCATCTTTGTCAAGATAGGTCACTTCAATGATGTGTTCACCGGGAACAGATTTATCTATAACGTCAACCTCTTCACCGTTTTTGAAGATCTTAACCTCTGGGTCTACGCCCTGCGGGATACGAGGATCATCACCAAGGATATCTTCAATCAAATCAATAATGTCCTCTTTTGTAAGAACTCCATCCTCAGGATCAATGGTGATATCGGTGTCAATATAAACAGGATCTCGGTCATCAGGCGTAGGGGTTGGCTTCTCATTTCCTGAACCGGTTGGAGGTTTAATCTCACCAGTAAATGCCAGGCGTACCTCTACAGAATGGTTTGAGGCGAAATCGTCAAAGACCCACATGCCTTTACCTACGATATCTGGATTATCTTTTGCGGTATACACAACGCCATCAATCGTAACCGAGACCACCTTATAGTCTTTGTCGGCGCTCCACATAACCTTATGCGGATTGGTGTCTGTCTTGCTTACAACTTGCGTACCAGTAACAGAGCCCTTACCACCAACAAGCTTGGTGCCAATGGTGCTGAAGAGATTTTCATCGTCGTAATCTGGAACAATGATTTCACTCTGAGGATCATCGGGATCTTGTGGAGTACCAAAAACAACCGTTACGTTGTGATCGCGAAGAATACCCGCAAAAGACACCGAGTTAGCATTCAGAAGGTCGTTGCGCTTAACGCCATCAACCCATACCTCTACTACACGAGCGCCTGGATTAGGCTCCCATGACACGGTTGCTTTTCCGTTCTTGTCAAGCGGGACAGAGGCTGATGGACCAACCGTACCCGGCCCTTTAGCCACGGCATCAATAAAGACATAGTAATCGTCTTGATCAGGTGTGGGCTTCTTGTTATCGGGATCGTTCGGATCATTAGGATCTGAACCGGAAGGATCGTTAGTGCCCTTTTCAGCCACTTGAATAACAACATCATGATTTGCTGCAATTGAAGTGAAGGTGTAAGAACCTCCTCGCGGATTTAGAAGATCGTCACGCAGCGCGCCATCAATCATGACAGAAATAATGCGCTTGTCCTGATCTGCTTTCCAGGTAATAGTGCGATTCTCGCCATGAGGAATGTTGACTTGCGTAGCACTAATGGTTGCTCCCGATCCACCAACAATGCTCGTCGTGATTGAGTACTTCTTGTTTGTTGTTGTTGGAGGCACGGGGTTATCAGGATCATTAGGATCCATGCTCAACACTGCATGAACAGTGCAATTAGCATCAACGCTGGGAAGCACGACCTCAACCGAACCATCTTCATGCGTAATAATCCAATCGGATGGAACGGGTTGA
Source organism: Adlercreutzia agrestimuris (assembly GCF_943193125.1). GTDB lineage: Bacteria > Actinomycetota > Coriobacteriia > Coriobacteriales > Eggerthellaceae > Xiamenia > Xiamenia agrestimuris. The sequence goes on along the minus strand of NZ_CALPCX010000002.1, from coordinate 372,274 downwards.
CGAGCACTTCCACGGACAAGATAGATTTGTTCTACTTTCGATCCTTTTTGCGGCGTACACACCACTGACACATTAGTTGCTCCGTCAGCTACATTCTGAGCAGGAGTTATCGTACCAATACCACCACTCAGCGAAGTTGAAACTGTAAGATCTGTGGGATAGGTATTAATGTCACCTGTACCACTTGGAGCAGTAGAGCGATACACAACCTCTACCGATTGATCTTGGGTAATGTTTTTCAAAGGAATGGTATACACACCAGATTCATCAGTCTTATAAGTTGCTACGAATGCTTCATTTTCTTTTGAGCCAGTCTTGGGATTATGCCAATACTCATTAAAGACCTCTACGCCGTTAATAAGAACTTTTGACAAGACGGCGGTGTCGGTTTTTGCTTTAAAGGTAACGTCGTACGAGGAACCTTTCACGACCATTGACGAAGGAGTAATTTGACCCTCTCCCGCCAGCGATGTACGCACATAGGGAACACCTGACTGACCAGATGAAATGCGCTCAGTAAGCACCTGAACTTGATGTGCATGCGCTATATCGCTAAACGAAACACTCCCTGAATCGGTAGCTGCTATTGCAACACCATCAACAAGTACTGAAACAACCTTATAGCCCGGTTTTGTTGTCCACGTAACTTCAGCATCTGAGCCCTCTTTTACGCTCATGCTGGGGGTAATCTCTTGAATACCACCGTCGGTAATAGTGGTGACAGCGTAGGTAATGGTTCCGTCTTCATCTGTCTCAGGCGGAAGAGGATTCTCCTCTTCATCGTCCTTGTCAAAGACAACAACCACTTCATGGTCTTGGTTTTCAATCGGGAGACTTAAAGTACCCGTCGCTGCGCGAGCAGCCGCGTCTTCTACCAAGTCATCGCGAACTTGTGAGTCAACAAATACCGCTGAGACCGTACTTCCCTCATCAGCCTGCCAAACAATAGGAGCCACATCTTCGCCGTAATAGTTACCCGTACCTGTAACAGTTCCAGATCCACGACCAACGCCGCTAACGGTTACCGAATACTTTTTAGCATTTGAAGCAGTTTGAACAGTTTGCAAACCAAGATTTGTCAGCAAGAAATTGTGATGATTGTCTTGTTCGTCAACAAAGTTGCCTTGGATGGACGCACGGTTTGAATACTGCGTAAAGTCTTTCGTGCCGCGAGCTTTACCGTTAAAGGAGATCTCAAAGTAACCCTGCGTGGTAATAACCACCGAATCGCCTGCGCTATCTTCCTCAAATCCTTCCGCTTCTACCGTAAACGAACCATCAGTATTTTCTGAAACTTTCACATTTGCCATGCGGTAGGTTTCACCATTGGTGGCTCGGAAGTATGCTTTGACTGAATTCTTGTCAACTGAGCTAAAGCCATTAACAGTCACCTTGGCAACAGGATCAGAAAGACCAAGATATTGTTTGGTTTCGGGAGAGGTGTTCTCGCAAAGCATTACTGCACGCAAATCATCACCATCATCAGCATAAAAGTCACTTGTAGGTGAAACGGTATAGCCTTGATCTGAGGTAGCGTAGTGTTTGGTCAGGTTAGCAATTGAGAGCGAAGTCTTGAAATCAGGCGTTACGATCTCAAGTGCCAGACCAAGCACAGTAAGGGTTGTGGGGTTCAGGTTGGTAACTGCTTGCAGTACTACCTCAGTTTCACCACCATCCAATACCAAGCCAGCAGGGTTGGTAGCTTCACCCTTCTTTTCAACATCCATAACAGTCAGGTCGGTATTATGAAGAGAGATGTTTGTTCCCCCATTAAATTGTGACAACGCATTATTGTTGGATTGCTTTGGTGCTGGATCAAAGTCAGCATCAGTGAGATAATCGCGGTTATCTACGCGGAGATTGAAAAACTTTTGAGCAGAACGCAACTTAGCTGTATTAGCAATGTTTCCCGCAATACCCGCCGCACCTGCCTTTTTGGTGGAATATTGCAAGTTTTGATTACTATCACCAAAGTCAGAGCCATCCATTGCGATAACCAATTCGCCTGCTGGATCACCGACAACCGAAAGACCTTCGCCTGAAATGCTCACCGAACAATCGCCACCGTTTTTCACCGTGGTGCCACCAAGCTTAAGGCGCAGCATACGTGGAGCCACAGCCGTGTTTTCTTCAACTACTACAAGCTTCCATGAGCCGAAATAGTCACCGCCATAGCTATTAGACTCGTCTCGAGCGGCGGCAGGAATATTAATGGCCGTATACCAACCATAGCCTTCGCGCTTAACAAGGTCAGTTACATCGAAGAAGCACGAAGCACGTTGCTGAGAGTCATCGGTATAAACAACTTCTGGGAAATAACGACTTACCACGCCAGATGGCCCCATGAAGCTCACACCATAGTGCGCCAAGGGACATACCGACGCTGAGTTTCCCATGGCAGCATTTTGGCTAGCTGCAACAACCAGGTAGGCTTTATGAATAGTGACATCGCTTGACTGAGGATCCACCAAACGAGCTGAGCTGGAATTCACATTTGCGCGACCTGCTGTGGTGGTGCCTCCAATAACCCTACTCGTCCCACCAACGTTCATGTTGTCCATCTTGTAACCAACTAATGCCTCTTCATTGGTCACGCGCGATGAGTGAACCGCTTGACCAATAGCAGCATCAAACTTGCCTCGAACGTTAGTATTTCCCGTTGCGTTGAATTGATAAGGACCTACCAGTGACAAATATCCGTCCTGAAGCACATCTGCCGTAGCATTGTCAGGTAGTTTGGTTCCAGAAGAGGAAATCTTTTTACCAATTGCATCAATTACCAGTTTTGCCGAATCAGCCGACCCATAGGTATTGGCAAGCGCCTGTGGTTGGATAAGCTCATCAGCGGCCTGTTCAACTGCCTGTTCGTCTGCCTGTTCAGCTGCCTGCTCGTCTGCCAATGCAAACACTGGCCAAAGTCCACATGCAAGCAGGACCGCACATAAGACACTTACAGCTTTTTTAGCTGTGCGGCGACCACCTTGTAGTATTTGTGAGCGGTTCTTCTGTTTTACCTCTGCGCTTATCCGTGAAGGATTTTGCATAATCTCACCTAACCTATATGAGTCTAAATTTGCTGCATTTATGCATTTGGATTCATTATAAACATAACGGTTTGTTAACGGTAGAGTTTCTGCAAGATTACGGTGAAAGTTTATGTTGATTTATCAGCACATATATTACTTCGAGCAAAAAAAGACCCTGGACACCTTAAGAGGCATCCAGGGTCTTTAAACATGAACTACGCTTCTGCGCTTAAGCTAATAGCTCAGCTCTTAAGAAGCGAACAACTCAATGGTGTCGCCCTCTTTGAGCGTAACCATGGCCTTCTTCCACGTGCGGGTGCGACCAGTCTGGTAACGCACGCGCTTCGGCTTTGATTTTACGTTCAAGGTGTTAACCTTGGTAACCGTTACGTCAAAGATAGCCTCAATAGCCTGACGGATCTCAATTTTGTTCGCATCCTTAGCCACCTCAAAGGTGTAGGTGTTGCGCTCCATCATGTCATAGCTGTGCTCCGTAATCACGGGGCGAATGATGACCTCGCGGGGATCCTTGTTCATTATGCAAGCACCTCCTCGATGTACTTCAGTGCAGACTCGGTAACAACCAGCATCTTGTTGTCAATCAAGTCATAGGTGTTGATCGAACGCGCAGGAACGATAGTCACCGATTGGATATTACGGAATGACAAGAAGGTGTTTACTGCGTCGTCAGCAATAACAAGCGTGATGCGACCGCTCAAGTCAAGTGCCTTGAGAGCTGCTGCAGCCTCTTTGGTTGAGGGCTCTGCAAAGTCAAAGTCCTTTACGACCATCAGCTGATTATCAGCAAGCTTAGCAGACAGCGCTGAGCGCATAGCCAGCTTGATTTCCTTCTTGTTCACGCTGAAAGCGTAGCTGCGCGGATGCGGGCCAAATACGGTACCGCCGCCAGCCCATTGTGGGGCGCGAATAGTACCCTGACGAGCACGACCCGTGCCCTTCTGACGATACGGCTTCTTGCCGCCGCCACGAACTTCGCCACGCGTACGCGTGTCATGCGTGCCCTGTCGCCAGGAGGCGCGCTGTGCACGCACGACCTGGTGCATGACGGGCACGTTCGGCTCGATGCCGAACACCGAGGGGGTCAGGTCAGCAGTGCCAGCCTTCTTCCCGCTCGCGTCTTTGATCTCAATAGTCGTCATGATATACAAGCTCCTTTAAGGTTTCTACTTCGACATGCGAACACGAACGATGCCGTTTTTGCCACCAGGGATTGCACCCTTAACCAAGATGAGGTTCTGCTCCTCATCCACGCGTACAACCTCAAGGTTCTTCACCGTGATGGTGTCGCAGCCCATGTGTCCCGGGAGCTTGAGTCCCTTGAACACGCGAGACGGCGTAGCGCACTGGCCGATTGAACCAGGAGCGCGGTGGAAGTGTGCACCGTGTCCGCCTGGGCCACCACCGAAGTGCCAGCGCTTGATAACGCCTGCAAAGCCCTTGCCCTTTGAAACGCCGGTTACGTCAACCTTAGGCGTCTCGGCGAAAGCTGCAACCGTTTGCGTGTCACCAACGTTGTATTCGCCAGCATTCTCAACGCGAACCTCACGCAGATAGCGCGTAGGTGCAACGCCTTGCTTTGCGAAGTGACCAGCCATCGGCTTGTTCACCTTCTGTTCTTTAATGGCACCAAAGCCCAGCTGAACAGCCTCATAACCATCGGTATCGGTGGTCTTCACCTGGCAGATGGTGTTCGGCTCAGCCAAAATTACTGTTACGGGGATAACGCGATCATCCTCGCCAAACAGCTGGGTCATGCCGACCTTTTTACCATAAATGGCATTGATCATTGTCTTTTACCCCCTTACAGCTTGATTTCGATGTCAACACCGGCGGGAAGATCAAGACGCATCAGTGAGTCAACGGTGTTTGACGTCGGCTCAAGAATGTCGATCAAGCGCTTGTGCGTACGCATTTCAAATTGCTCGCGTGAGTCTTTGTTGACGTGCGGGCCTTTTACAACGCAGTACAGATTGCGCTCCGTCGGCAACGGAATAGGACCGGATACCTTAGCACCCGTCTTGAGGGCGGTGTCAACGATGAGTTTCGTAGACTGATCTACGATCTCATGGTCATAGCCCTTCAAGCGAATGCGAATCTTTTGATTAGCCACTTGTTTACCTCCAAATTAGCTGATACGCGTGCTTGCCTTAGGCGTTACCGCCGGCTTTGCTGATAATTTCTTCTGCAACAGATTTCGGAACAGGCTCATAAGAGTCAAACTGCATCGTGTAAGTTGCACGACCCTGCGTACCTGAACGAAGATCAGTTGCGTAGCCAAACATTTGTCCCAGCGGAACCTTAGCCTCAATAACAACAGCGTTGCCGCGTTGCTCTTGGCCTTGGATCATGCCACGACGGCTTGGGATGTCGCCCATAACAAAACCGGTGTACTCTTCAGGCGTCTCAACCTCAACAGCCATAACCGGCTCAAGGAGGACCGGATCAGACTTGCGCAATGCATCTTTGATTGCCATAGAACCAGCAACCTTAAATGCAGCCTCAGAAGAGTCAACATCATGGTAAGAACCATCAATGAGCTCTACGCGGATGTCCTCAACCGGATAACCTGCCAAAACACCAGAGTTAAGTGCTTCTTGGATACCCTTGTCAATTGAAGGGATGTATTCTTTCGGAACAACACCGCCAACAATCTTGTTCTCAAACAGGTAGCCCTTGCCAGCCTCTTGCGGGTACATATTGATAACCGCATGACCGTACTGACCGCGACCACCAGATTGGCGAACAAACTTACCTTCAGCGCTCATGACCTCATGGCCCGGACGCTCGCGATAAGCTACTTGCGGTTTACCAACGTTTGCCTCAACCTTAAATTCGCGAAGCAAGCGGTCGATAATAATTTCCAAGTGAAGCTCGCCCATACCAGCAATAATGGTTTGGCCAGTCTCATGGTTAGTTGACACGCGGAATGTCGGGTCTTCCTCAGCAAGCTTCTGAAGAGCAATAGCCATCTTGTCCTGCTCAGCTTTGGTCTTCGGCTCAACAGCAATGTCAATAACCGGGTCAGCAAACTCCATGGACTCAAGGATAATCGGAGCATTCTCAGCGCAGAGGGTGTCACCGGTTGAGGTATCTTTCAAACCTACAACTGCAACGATGTCACCTGCAGAACATTTAACAATGTCTACACGTTGATTAGAGTGCATCTGCAGCAAGCGACCAATGCGCTCTTTCTTGTCCTTTACCGCGTTGAGTACATAGCTGCCTGAGTCAAGTGAACCAGAGTACACACGCAGGTAGGTCAGCTTGCCAACGTAGGGGTCGGTCATAATCTTAAATGCCAATGATGAGAACGGTGCCTTCGGGTCAGCAGGACGCTCTTCTTCCTGATCAGTCTCAGGGTTTACACCCTTGATTGCAGGAATATCAAGCGGGCTGGGCAGGTAATCAACAACTGCGTCAAGCAGCTCTTGAACACCCTTGTTCTTGTAAGCAGAACCCACAAATACGGGGTTGATCTTACAAGCAATAACACCCTTGCGCAGTGCAGCCTTAAGCTCATCAACCGTGATCTCTTCCTCCATGAGAACCTTCTCCATGAGGTCATCATCACAGTCAGCAGCAGCCTCAAGCAGCTCCTGGTGATACAGTTCTGCATCTTCAGCAAATTCTGCCGGGATAGCATCCATAGGCTCCGGATAGGTCATACCCTTGTCGTCTGCCTTGAAGTCCCAAGCAGTCATGGTTACCAGGTCAATAACACCCCAGAAGTTGTCCTCAGCGCCCATCGGGATCTGAGCAGCAACTGCCGGCGCATCAAGACGATCACGCATGGTCTGAATTGCATGGAAGAAGTCAGCGCCAATGCGGTCATACTTATTAATGAACGCAATGCGCGGAACTCCATAGCGCTCAGCCTGACGCCAAACGGTCTCAGACTGGGGCTGTACACCAGCTACTGCGTCAAATACAGCAACGGTGCCGTCCAGAACACGCAGTGAACGCTCTACCTCAGCGGTAAAGTCAACGTGGCCGGGAGTGTCAATAATTTGGAAGCGATACTCTTCGCCATCCTTTTTCCAAAAGCACGTGGTAGCAGCTGCGGTAATGGTTACGCCGCGTTCCTGCTCTTGAATCATCCAGTCCATGGTAGCAGCGCCATCATGTACCTCACCGATCTTATGAGTCTTGCCGGTGTAGTACAAAATACGCTCGGTAGTAGTGGTCTTACCCGCATCAATGTGGGCCATGATGCCGAAGTTACGGGTGAGAGCCAACGAGTTTTTAGCCATTAATCCAAGCCCTCCTTAGAAGCGGTAGTGCGAGAATGCACGGTTGGATTCAGCCATCTTGTACAAATCCTCGCGACGCTTGATTGAAGCACCAGTGTTCTCAGATGCATCGATGATCTCCTGAGCCAAGCGCTGCTGCATGGTGTGCTCTTTGCGCTTGCGAGAGAAGTCAACGATCCAGCGAATTGCCAACGTGGTGGCACGACGAGAATTGACCTCCATGGGTACCTGGTAGGTAGCGCCACCAACACGCTTCGGCTTAACCTCAAGCGTGGGGCGGACGTTGTCCATTGCCTTTTTGAAGACAGACAGCGGATCTTGACCGGTCTTCTCCTCAATGATGTCGAAAGCACCGTACACGATGTTTTCTGCAGTGGACTTCTTGCCATCAAGCAGGATCTTGTTGATCAGCTGCGTGACAAGACGATTGTTGTACTTTGCGTCCGGCATTACTTCACGACGGACTGCTGCTGCACGACGCGGCATGTGTTCTCCTTCTTAGGTCCTGCGCGCTTCGGGGTGAACAAGACATTCATCCATTAGATCAGCATGTGCGTTGTGCCCCCTTGGCACTTCGCGCTGACCCGCGCGACTTAATGGTTAGCTTACTTCGGGCGCTTTGCACCGTAGCGGCTACGAGCTTGCTTGCGATTGTCAACCGCTGAGCAGTCAAGTGCTGCGCGGATGACCTTGTAACGAACACCAGGAAGGTCCTTTACACGACCGCCGCGAATGAGCACCATTGAGTGCTCCTGGAGGTTATGACCTTCGCCCGGAATGTAGGCGGTCACTTCCATGCCATTTACGAGACGGACGCGGCAGACCTTACGCAGAGCCGAGTTCGGCTTTTTCGGCGTAGTGGTGTACACACGCGTGCAAACTCCGCGCTTTTGCGGGTTGCCCTTAAGAGCCGGCGTCTTTGATTTGTCGACCGACTTTTGGCGGCCCTTGCGGACCAACTGGTTGATAGTAGGCAAGATATTCTCCTTCTACCCTTACGGTTTTGCCTGTCCATATGCGCGAAGTACGCACATCAAACAGGCGCTTGCTGAAAACGCTTACATGTGCGTTCAGCTGCAACGCACACGAAAACTAACGCCCCTTTCGAGGCGCGACGGTGAACTTTACCAGCCTCAGCGCAGGCTGTCAAACGCCACGGAGCCGGGAGTATCCATAGTTGTGGAGACAAACGGTAAATGGCGCGTAAGCCGCCCAAAAATTGAGCGGCTTACGTTTTGGAGGGAAGAGATTATTTTGGCGAAAGATATGTCTCTTATGCTTTTGCCAGATCGCGACCAACTACATAACCGAAGGTCATAGCGCGGCCAAGCGACAAACCGGTGATGTCAAAGGGATAGTCAGTGCCACCAAACATGCCCCCTTGCACGTTGCCAATTGCAAACAGACCAGGAATAGGATTCCACTCTTCGTCCACAACGTTGCAGTTATCATCAACCTCAAGACCACCAGTAATTACAGAAATTACATATTGACGGCGAATTGCATAATAAGGAGGAGTGTCAATGGGATACATGAACTCCATTGGCTTCATGTAGTCATCATCGCGACCCTTTGCAACTAATTCGTTATAGCGCTCAACCGTAGCCTTCAGGTTCTCTGCTGGGAAGTCGGCAAGTTCAGCAAGTTCTTCGAGCGTGTCAGCCTTGAAGGCAAAGCCCCACTCAATAAATTCTTCGAGCGTGCCATCGTTTGCCGGGTCAACCTGGTTGGGCATCTGAGCATAATACTGCTCATAGTTGCCATCGAAAATCTGCGTTGCATGTACATCGGGATACTTTACCGCCTGGTTGCAACGATGCTCATACAGGGTGCTTTCGTCCATAAAGCGCTCACCGTAGTCGTTGATGTTGAGCCACGGTGCCTTGCGCATCGGCGCATTAATGTCGCCGTCACCAACATAGTGATGCACATGCACCATCTTAGGATGCGGTGCCTCCTGCATGCGACCGCCTGCCCACAGACCCATGAGGTGACCTTCGCCATCGTTGTAAGGCGGGTTGTAGAAGTTCTCAAATGGCAGTGCACCGGGGCACCATTTTGCCAGCATGTCACGATTATTGCCGTAGTCACCCGTTGCAAGGACAACACCCTTTGAAGCGTTGAACTGGATATAACCATCTTCGCTTTGGCCGATAACACCCGTAACAGCACCAGACTCATCAGTTACCAGCTGTACACCAGGGCAATCATAGAAGACTTCAGCGCCTTTTTGTACTGCCAAATCAGCCATACCCATTGCGCCAGCAATTTGCTTACCCTTGAACTTGACAGCAGGAATAGGTGCAGGGATGATAGCCTCAACGCCAGCTTCTTCTGCCTTCTTCAAAATCCAGCTACCAGACTCCGGAGACTCATTGAAGTAACGGCGAACCAAGCTCCAATTAATAAGGTTGTTATTTGATGCGTTGAACTGCTTCATCATGGCGTCAACATCAATTTCTTCACAGCCAGCTTCGGTGAACTCAGGGCTGTTAATAATGGCACAGAAGTTACCATGGGTCAGGCACATGTCGCCTTTTTGCAAAACAGCAACTTTTGCACCACCTTCAGTTGCTGACAAGGCACATGCAGCACCCGCCATACCAAGACCAACAACGACAATGTCATAATCGCGCGTCTCTGCAATATCAGTAATAGCAGCAGGAGCAGCCAGCGGATCAGCTGCCTCAACGCTTGCCTGTTCGCCCGTTTGTGCCAATTCAGCTTGCGCGGCGTCTGTTTTGCTCTGCGGCGCACAACCAGCCAGCGCACCTACACCAGCAAGCGCTGCGGCGCCCGCACCCATCTTTAAGAAGTTACGACGGCTTACACCTTCGCCCATCATATGCTTTTTCATTTCTTTCCTCCTCGTGTATAGACCAAACAGGCTTGCCTCATCGCACTGTTTGGATTGTGTACATGCGCCCCCTCGGCTCATGTACGCTCTCAAGCAATGAGGTCACTTTATGCCTCGGAATTGGGTCTCGTCATCTTCCTTGAGGGCTGATATTACCCACAGAAAAGGGAGTATTTTTCTCATCCCCTCTTTTGTTTTACCTGGTCAGAGAATTGCGGCATGCACACAGCTCAGGGGGTGATAAAAAATAAGCAGAGAGATGCCCGAGAAAAATCTATAATGCTCTTGGGCAATCAGTTCAGCATTACTGGGGGGGGAAATTACATGCTGCAAACAACAACAAGCCGCTTTGAGATTCCTGGCTTCGCTCTGCCGATTCGTTACCTGGGGATGGGCGTGTACCTGGCATGGATTTACTCGGTGCAATTCGGGTCAACAACTTCGCCCTCTCCCATTCCCGGCGCAACAGTAGAGCCTCTCTTTTTGATTTCAAATTTCATGAATGCGCTCGCGCTTATCATTTGCGCGCTCAACGCACGTCGCATTATGGCTCATCCACGACGCACCATTATTCCCTGGGTTGCTGGTGTGTTTATGTGCGTCGGTACGTTATTGATGGCGCTCCCCTCTACCTTTCTTGCCGAAGCACACATGATGGATCAACTCATTGTCATTGCTTCGGTTGGGGGATCTGTGCTTACCGGTCTCGGACTTGCTGCAATCATTTTGCTCTGGAGCGAGTTTTATGCCGCACTTCCCATGCGACAAGTTGCGCTGTATTATTCCAGTTCGTTTCTTCTTGCGGTTGTACTTCATCTTTTGATTATGGCGCTCAATCCGCAGGTAGCACTTTTTATTACTGCGGCCTTACCAATGATCAGCGCAGGATGCTTTGTGGCAAGCATGAACATGATTAAGCTTCAACTTACCACTGCCGATGAAGCAAAACGCAACGAAGCAAGCGCTATTGCTGATGCACTTGATAGAGACTCGCAGCAAAAATGGAGCTTCCCAGTTCGACCGATGCTGCTTATGGCAGCATACTCTTTCACCATGAATTTCTGCCGCACCACTGGCGGTGTTCTTAATGACCTCACGATGCTCGGTGTAGCCTTCGCCGCACTCATCGTGCTTGTTTTCGCACTGTTTTTCTTCGAGCGTTTTGATGTGCGCTATCTTTTCCGCATTGCTTTGCCTCTCATGGTGGCAGGTGCCCTCTTGCAACCATTTGTGCAAGGTGGCGGTTTGCTTGTTGCGGGAATTATGCTTAACATGTCGCACGCCAGTTTCGTCATTCTTACCATGATCGTGCTTTCCACCATTTGCTCTCGCTATGGCGTATTAGCCATCTGGCTGTTTGGTCTCACGCGTGCCGCGCGCGTTATTGCAAGTGTTTTGGGTTCATATTGCGGCACAAGCGCGTGGGCAGTACTCGACGAAAGCGGCATCTTGCTGCTTACCAACATTGTCGTAATTGTGCTGGTAGCGTTTTCAATGTTCCTTCTCAACGAAACAGATCTGGAAACCACCTGGGGTATTACCCCTGTCAAAACGCGGCATGAAACAGCAACGTATCGAGAATCACTTTCCGGCAGATGTGCGCAAGTGGCTCGCCTCCATGGGCTTACACTGCGCGAAGAAGAGATTCTTGCATTGTTGGCGCAAGGAAAATCAACGCCGCGCATTCAGCAAGAACTGTGCATTTCAAACGGCACGGCGAAAAGCCATATTCGTCACATTTACGCCAAACTGAATGTGCACAGCAGAGATGAAGTGATCCAGCTCGTGAACACCATGGATGAGTAGTTGTTGTTGACGTCACTAAGCTTTAACAGCTTCTTCGATGAGGGCATAGGCAAGTTTTGTGCAATCCTCAAGATCTTGCACGGTGATATATTCGTCCACTGAATGGAAGTTTGTCATACCAATTCCAAGCGTAATGGCATCTACCCCGCGCGTGCACAAGATATTTGCGTCAGCCCCGCCACCTGAAATATGCGGACGAAACTCCACACCAGCACGGTGGCACGCTCTTTTAATCTGCTGGACAAGTGGATGTGTGTCGTCATAGCGCACCGCGCCATAATCTTCATGCCACGTATACTCCACCGAGCCGCCAAACTGCTTGGCGGCATTTTCGAGCGCAGTTGACATTGCTTGAACGCATGCATCCGCCCGCGCTTTATCAAGTGATCGGCACTCGCCTCTTACCATGCATTGCTCAGGGACAACATTCGTTTCTGAACCACCTTCAATAACGCCAACGTTGGCAGTGGTAATCTCATCAAGTCGGCCAAGCTTCATATTTGCAATAGCACTTGCCGCCATTTGAATAGCCGAGATGCCCGCCTCAGGCTCTACACCGGCATGCGCAGCACGCCCAGCGAAACACGCAGCAAAGCTCCGATGACAAGGGGCGCCCATGATTACCGTCCCAGGTACTCCGTCAGCATCAAAAATGAAACATGGTGCATCAACAGGGATTCTACTAATATCAAGCGCTCCTGCCCCCAAAAGACTCAGCTCTTCACAGGTGGTCAGCACAATGGTTATGTCAGGTCGCGGCGCGCCTTGCTCAACAATCGTGCGAACTGCTTCAAATATTGCCGCAATGCCGGCCTTGTCATCAGCCGAAAGGATAGTTTGACCCTCTGATCTGACAACGCCGTTTTCCACCTTTGGAACAATACCCACACACGGCTCTACAGTATCCATATGAGCAGAAAGAACAATGCTGCCAGGATGCGTGCCGGGCAAATGCGCAATAAGATTTCCCGTCGTAGATCCAGTTGACGAAGCGGAATTGTCGAATTCAACGGAAAAGCCCAAATCGGATAACTCTTGCTCACAGCGTGCAGCCATGTCAGCCTCATTGCGCGAAGGACTTTCAATTTGCACCAATTCGCAAAAAAGTGACAACAATCGCTCATTGTTCATAGGTGGTAACTCCTTATGTGTTTCTTCTCTAAACGAAGGCGCGGCAGAGCAAGACCAGAGTGCCTATGCTGCAAAATGAGCGTTTGCCATCGTTGGTTGAGGGGCGCGTTGCACATCATCAAGCAACTCCTCAGCCTCAGCAACAACCTCCTGCGCCACTTCTTCGCGCTCGGCATCAAGTTTGCAATTGCGGAAATATACCGCCCAATTAATTCCCAAACATGCCAAGTTTATGAAGTATACCGCCAATACCCAGTTTATAGATCCCGATATAAACTTAGCGGTTATACCTGCTATATATCCTAACGTAATGAGCGCGATAAACTGCCAACTTGACCCAGCAGCAGTTCTCGCTTTGTAATTCTTGTACGCATTCAAAGGCCATGAAAGTCCGAAACACACCAACATGAGTGCTTCCAGTATTTCTGCCACAGCTGTCATCTCCCTATGATGTCCTGCGTGGAAAACGCCCCCGAAATGGAGGCGTTTTATGGTTTCTGATTTCTGTTATAGTCCTCGCGATGCAAGCTGTAAAGCGACATTTGCCCGAAGGAGCCGAACCGACACAAGAGCAGCACATTCGGCTTATGCACACAGCTAAGCTTCCAAGATCTTTGCGGCCACTTGCTTCTTGCGACTCAAAATACCTGGCATCCACGTGCCACCTTTGCCAGAACAATCAATGTTAAAGACACGATTGACTACGCGATGATTTCCTTCGCAGAGAAACTGACTACCCTCAGCCACAATGTCGGTCACCATCAAGAGCACGAATTCATACCCATGATCTTTCTGCAAGTGCTTCATATGCGCGCGAATTTCTGGCTCTCGCGCCAAAACGCCTTGCAGATCAACCGTCTCATGCTGAGCAATAAGTACGGTGGAGTCTCCCACTTGAAACTCTTTGGAATCAGCGCCAACAAGCTTCTCAACAGGAACATCGCCATTAACTGCGCGTGATTTAAAGACTTCCAAGCCAAATTCCACCGGATCAACGTTGCCCACTTCGCCCAAAAATTGAGCAATATCACGATCAACGTCAGTGGTAGTCGGAGATTTCATGATAACGGTATCGGTGAGCAGCGCCGAGAGCAGCACGCGCGCAATGTGCGCAGGAAGTTCTACGTTTTGGCGGCGGAACTCCATTGCCACAATGGTAGCCGTTGAACCTGCAGGCAAATTCAAGAACTTGATGGGGTTTGCCGTGGTTACATCTGCAATGCGATGGTGATCAATAATCTCAACAACTTCAGCTTCGTCAATGCCATTGGCAGCCTGACGTCGTTCGTTATGATCAACTAAAATCACCTTGCGCTTTGGGTGATGCGCCACGTCCGAGCGCGTCACAATACCAATGGCGAACCCATCATCATCAAGCACGATAGCCTCGCGAAGCTCACTTGCCATCAAGTCTTCCACTGCTTCTTTGAGCAGACCATCTTTGTGCAGCTTAATCACGTCGGTTTCAGTAAGCTCGTCAACGCTCTGCCCAAGCGAATTGATCAAGTCACCTGCAACAGCCATCTGGTTTGATGCGTTATCAACCAGCAAATCAGTTGCTGCAACATAGCGCTCAGCAATCATGCGCGTAGTGATGAGCCCGCGATAAGTTCCATCTTCATTTGTCACAACAAGCGCACGAATATTATGCTGGCGAAGCAGTCGCCCAGCTTCCATAATGGTAGCGCTGTGGCTGATAGAGATAGGGTTTTCGGTCATTACGTCTGACACGCGTGCATGCACATGTCCAATCATGTCTGGTGCATCAATACCATTTTGCTCAAGCACCCAAGCACTCTCTGGAGGCAGCGGTCCAAGACGAACTGGTGTATAAACGGGAGCCACTTCGCCCTCTTTTGTTTCGCGTTTTGCTAACTCGTTTTTGAGATAAGCATATCCAACAGCGGCACAAATTGAGTCATTGTCAGGGTTTTTATGTCCCACAACCATGATTGGCTTTGTCATATAGTACGCATCCTTCTTGCTTGTGCTTTACAGAGGAAAAGTTCCGATTCTTTTGCATTTTGCTCCAAAACCAGCGAAGCAGTGTACCATAGAGTTATACATCGCTAACTACGTTTAGAGTAACGGACAAATAGCGCACCGAAAGGGCACAATAATGACGCAAACAGCTCAAATATCACCCGTTGCGAGACAAAATAGCTCTGAGTCTCATGAACCCAATGCGCTGAGCAAGCCCCCTTCGCCACCACAGCAAAACGCTGCTCCGTCACTTTTGGGTGTTCGCGATGTGATTGGCCCTATCATGATTGGACCGTCAAGCTCTCACACGGCTGGGGCACTTCGCATTGCCTCAATGACACTTAAACTACTTGCCGCTGCCCCGGTTCGGGTGGAATTCTATTTGTATGGCAGCTTTGCGCATACCTATCACGGGCACGGCACCGACCGCGCACTGCTTGGCGGCATGCTTGGTTTTGGTGCGGATGACGTGCGCATTCGCGATTCGTTTGCGCTGGCACAAGAGCGTGGTCTTGCGTTTGAGTTTATTGCTGTACCCGATGTTGATACACCCCACCCTAACACCGTAGACGTGCATGTGATTGACGAAAATGGGGTTGAAACCTGGGTACGTGGCGAATCTATTGGCGGTGGCGCTGCACAAATTCGCTCCATCAATGGTGTAGAGGTGCTGCTAGGCGGGCAATATCACAGCATCGTCATCAAGCAAAAAGACGTCAAAGGCGTTCTGGCGCACATTGCGCAAAAGCTCTCGGATTTTGACATCAACATTGCTACCACCAGGCTTTTTCGCGAACGCAAAGGTGATATTGCCTATACAGTCATGGAAACCGACGACGCTATCAATGAGGATATCCTGCTGGCAATTGGAGATTACCCCGACATCTTAAGCGTCTCGCTCCTTCCCTCTGATCGCTCAGAAGACACGCATGCCCCACGCTCTGCCGAAGAATTGGCGGCCGAAGGGCTTGAACCTACCGGATTTGGAATTGATCTGACAGCCGAAGAGGCAACCTCATTGTTTGAGCAGCTTGATTTTGCATCAGGCGAAGAGCTGCTGAGTTTTTGCGAAAAAGAGCATATGCCCTTATCAGATGCTATATGCAGACGCGAGCGCTGTCTTTTGGCATCGTGCGGCTTAGCCGTTGATGACACAAAACGCTACCTGAGCGAGGCACTGCGCGTTATGCGTGCGTCGGTTGACGAGGCGCTCAGCAACCCGCGCACTTCTATGGGCGGACTTATTGGTGGTGAAGCCCAGCAGGCGCGCACCTATGCAGAAAAGACAGACAGTTTGGCAGATCCGCTGTTAGCTCATGCAATCACTTATGCGCTGGCGGTCCTTGAGACCAACGCTTCAATGGGCAAGATTGTAGCGGCACCCACCGCGGGTGCATCAGGCGTATTACCTGCGGTTTTGTTTGCGCTGCAAGAGGCGCATGGTCTCAGCGATGCCCAGCTTGAACGCGGTCTTGCAAACGCTGCTGCCATTGGCATGCTCATTATGCGAAACGCCACCGTTTCAGGTGCTGAGGGCGGATGCCAGGCTGAGGTTGGCACCGCGTCAGCTATGGCGGCCTCAGCTGCAGTGGAGCTTCTTGGCGGCACGCCGCAGCAGTGCTTGGCTGCGGCAGCAACTGCGCTTACGGGGCTGATGGGATTGGTGTGCGATCCAATAGGTGGCCTCGTGGAAGCGCCTTGCCAGAAGCGCAACGCAACAGGAGCAGCAAATGCACTGGTAGCTGCGCAAATGGCGCTTGCAAACATCTCAAATCTCATCAATTTCGACGAAACTGTGTGGGCGCTTTATGCAGTTGGTCGCTCGCTTCCTTTTGAGCTGCGAGAAAGTGCACTCGGCGGTCTTGCCGCTACCCCAAGCGCGTGCGTATTGTGCGCCAAGTGCAGTTAAGCGGGTTGTTGTCTTTTAGCTCACGCAAGCAAGCGCTTCGCCCACCTGCGCGAGCTAAACGAGTTGGCGCTTTTAGCCATTCAGCTTCACAATGGGCGCATAGTCCTTAAGCAGCTTTTTAGTTTGGTTGGTTTTGGCGAACTTGATATAGAGGGTATCTCCATCAACCTTCGTCACCCGACCACGCCCAAACGTCTTGTGGTCAACCATGTCACCCACAGCAAAGCTCATAGATGCTGCCGCCTTTTTGCCGGCGTCGGGGCGCGCATAGGAATTGCCCACGCGGCTTTGACGAGCGTCTCGCCTGCCCGCAGAACCTGACGCACTTGAGCGGCCAAACACGCGACCTTCGCCCGCTTCAGCACCACTACCTGCAATGCCTCTGCGACTTCCGCGCTTCTCCCAGCCCGTACCAGAAAAGCCCGCTGAGCCAAGCCCTGTTGTCTGACGAAGCTCAGAAGGGATCTCGTGAATAAAACGCGAAATGGGATTCGATGAGGACTGACCGAAAAGTTGACGCGCATTCGCGCAGGTCAAATAGAGTTTTTTACGAGCACGCGTGATGGCAACATAGGCCAAACGACGCTCCTCCTCAACGCCAACAGGATCACCAACACTATTCATGTGCGGGAAGATTGTTTCTTCCATACCCGCCACAAACACGCAATCAAATTCCAAGCCTTTTGATGAGTGCACTGTCATAAGCGTAACCGCATGACCATCTTCGGTCATGGAGTCCAAGTCAGTTCTCAGGCGCACCCACTCCAAGAAGTCCGCAAGCGAGTCCCCGCGCAATACGCGGACGGGCTCAGCGTCCTCAACAGGCGCTGCATCAGGCACTTCAATGGCAAACATCATATTGCCGGCCTCATCTATTGCCGTGATTTCGCCACTGGACAGAGAGGCTTGCGAAGCTGTGTCCGCAAACGGCGCTACTTCATCTTCTGATGCAGTCGGCGGCGCAAAGAAGGCATCTTCAATGTCGTGGCTGTCTTTGAACTCATCCACAACGCCCAAAAACTCTTGGATGTTCTCAATGCGGCTTTGTGCCTCGTCGGTTCCTTCCTGACGAAGCGTGGTGATTAGCTCTGCGCGGTCGATGATCATTTCAACCACTTTTCGCAGATCACCAGCGTAAGAACGCGCTTCCTTAATGAACTCCACGAAACGACCCACCGCCAAACGCGTGGCAGGACGCACCGCCTCATCAGTCAGAATTTGCTCTGCAGCATCCATAAAGGTGAGGTTCATCTCTCGCGCAACCGCATCAATATGTTCGATAGTACTCTTGCCAATGCCGCGACGCGGCACATTAATCACGCGCTTTGCCGAAATATCATCAGCTGGATTTACCACAAGCGTAAGATACGCCATCACATCGCGAATCTCCGCGCGATCAAAGAATCGTACGCCACCAACGATGCGATACGGCACGCCCGCACGCAAAAACATATCTTCAAGCGTACGTGACTGAGCGTTGGTTCGATAAAAAACTGCCATCTGGTTATACGAGAAGTCCGCACGGCGCAGCTTTTCAATCTCACCGGCTATCCATCTACCCTCATCACGCTCATCGCTGGCCACATATACTTGGATCTTGTCGCCATCATCAGAGCTTGTGAACAGGCGTTTCTCTTTGCGATGCTGATTGTTGGCTATCACAGCATTCGCCGCCGCAAGAACATTGCCCACGCTGCGATAATTCTGCTCAAGCTTCACCGTTTTTGCTTTTGGATAGTCCTTCTCAAACTCCAAAATATTGCGAATGTCAGCTCCGCGCCACGAGTAAATTGACTGATCGTCGTCACCAACGACCATAATGTTTTCGTGCGCCTGCGCTAACAGTGTAGTGATGCAATACTGCGCATGGTTGGTATCCTGATACTCGTCAACCATAATATAGCGAAAGCGCTGCTGATAAGCTTGTAAGACATCAGGGTTATCGCGCAGCAAGAGATAGGCGTAAAGCAGCAAGTCGTCAAAATCAAACGCGTTGGCTGCTTTGAGGCGTTGCTGGACGCGCTCGTAAACCTTCGCCACCTCTTTGCTGATAAAGTCGGAATATTTCAGCTCAAATTCCGCTGGCAAAATGAGCTCATTTTTCGCAGCGGAGACACGATTCATGACCATGTTTTTCGGAAAGCGCTTCGCATCAATTGAGAGCTCAGCCATAACTTCGCCATACAAGCGCTTCATGTCGTCAGTGTCGTAAATGGTGAAGTTTTTGGTGAAGCCCAACCGGTCTGCATCGGCGCGCAAAATGCGCACGCACATACTATGAAACGTTGAAACCCACATTCCACGACTTGACGGACCAACCAGCCCTGCCAAACGTTCGCGCATTTCAGCAGCAGCTTTATTGGTAAACGTGATGGCTAAAATCTGCCATGGCGCAACGTTTAAGTTCTCAATCAAGTTGGCAATTCGATACGTCAATACGCGCGTTTTGCCTGATCCTGCGCCCGCCAAAACCAGAAGCGGACCTTCGGTAGTAATGACGGCTTCTCGTTGAGGTTCATTTAACGAGTCAATATCAATGGGCATACCCTGTGCTCCTTGTTGCTTCTCAATTTCTTCGGGCTCGTATTGTAGCGCGAGGTTGAGGTGAGCTCAGGGGTGGCTCGCAATAAAACGGTGTATTACACCTCATCCACAAATGCGCAAATTGCTTCCTACAACTATTCGCCTTCACCCCTTCCCTCAGGCAAGGAAACGTACGATATACGACAGTAATACTCAGAATTTCAAAGCGAGAGGACACACTATGAAGCCTGTTCCACGCGTTGACGAAAAGATACTTCAAGAGTCAAAGAAGGCACATGCTAAAGACGTACTGGCAAATGATGAGCCAACTGTCTTAGAGTCTTCGGCAGCTGATCCCGAATTTCCCGCGATGCAAGAGTTTGAAGTAGACACTGACGGTCCTGCCGGTTCAAAGTCCAAACATCCTGGGCTTATCTGGTCTATCATCGCCATTGTTGCAGTTATTGTGCTCATAATTGCATTCATGGTTGCGGGCGATTGGGCTACTCCAAACCAGGCGCAAAGAGAAGCTGACACGGAGTTCGCCGAAGAAGTTACTCCCGAAGACCTCGGGTCAAACGAAACACCAACTGCGCAATAGCCTCTGCAGCCATACTACCGCGGACGCGCTCGTGCCCGTTTCGCGATCGTGTGGCCGTGCACCGAGAGGTGCACGCCCGCTTCGCGCTCCTGCCTGCTTCGCGCGCCTGCCCGCTTCGCACGTTTGCGGTTCACGTGAATCATTTTTTAGTTGTGAACTGGGAATACAGTGAGATTGACTCGTTTTTAGATTTACGAGTTTGATAAAATTTGCAATAAAACACCAAACTTTGGCAGGAAAAGTGTCCGATTAGGTGGATTGGGCCTCAAAATGGCTGGAAAAGTCGCCGAGTAGGTGGGTCGTCCTTCAAAAACCGCCTAATCGGACACATTCCCTGCCAAAGTTCGCCAAAAACCGCCAATATTTAATTCGCCGCCGAAACATAATTATTTCAGCGGCGAATTTTCCAGCGGTCTCACGCTCGGCCGTTACGCATTTAGCGACCTCGCGTTCGGTCGTTGCATATTCAGAAATCTTGCTTTCGGCAATCGAGCTTTCGCGATACGACAACCAACGATCGCTCAACCAACAACAAAGCAATCAACAATCAGCCATTCGACACTTACACGATGGTTTTGCCGAAGACAGCAGCCACATCACGCAAGCGTTCCACCAGCTCAGCAAATTGCGCTGGCGTAAGTTGCTGCGGACCATCAGAAAGCGCAACTGGCGGATTGGGGTGCACTTCAATCATGATGGAATCAGCACCTGCCGCAATGGCTGCATATGAAAGCGCCGGCACCAAATCACGCTGACCAGCCGGATGCGATACATCTATGCAAACCGGATACAGCGACTGCTTGTGAATCACCGGCACAGCGGCAATGTCCAGCGTAAAGCGCGTAGCGGTTTCAAATGTGCGAATGCCACGCTCACACAATACGACGTTGTCGTTTCCTTCTGCGGTCAGGTAATCAGTTGCCGCCAGCCACTCAGCAATAGTGCCAGCAAAACCGCGCTTGTAAAGCACGAGCTTCTTAGACTCGCCAGTGACCTGGCCGATCTTTTTCAGCAGGCTGAAATTTTGGAAATTACGCGCGCCAACTTGCAGGCCATCCACATAAGAATCAACAAGATCACAATGTGCGGTGTCCATAACCTCAGTCAGTGTTTTGAGGCCATATTTCTCACCGGCGGCCTTCATGATCTTAAGGCCTTCTTCGCCAAGACCTTGGAATGAATGTGGATTTGTGCGAGGCTTAAAAGCACCGCCACGAATCCAATGAAGTCCCAGGTCTTTTACGCATTCTGCAACTTCTTCAAACTGTTCTGCGGACTCAATGGAGCACGGACCGGCGAAGATAGTAATCTCATCACCGCGCGTTCCCAAGTCCGGGATGGGGGGAATATTTACTTCACTCATACGGCCGGAGTCTCCTTCATAACTTTCAAAATGGTGGTGTAAATGTCGCGCAGATGTTCGTTATAAAGTGGGCCGTTATTATAGCTGTCGATTTTCGCGAAAATCTCTTCCTCGCGGCGAGCATCGTAGAGACCCATATGCGCACCGGGTTTAAGACCGCGAATCACCAACGAGTGACCCGCACGCTGATTTAAGAGCGTAACGAGTTGTTGATCGATGGCGTCGATCTGCTCACGATGCTTCTGGATTTCGGCAAGATTGCTGTTCTCTTCAGACATCGCTTTTCCTTTCATGTTATAAGGCTTTAACGAGCATGGCCAAACGGCCCTCGTGTGCGCATCATAATAACAAAAGGTCAAGCGATTACGTTAATAAGAGGTTACAGATGGCGAAAGCGCGGGCAAAAGGAAACCTGCAATAAGCAAGCTTAAGGCAAAAGACCTGCGCACTCAAAAACAAAATAGCCAAGCACGAGTACGCCGACTACGATGCGATACCACCCAAACACAGTGAAATCATTTTTCTTGATGTAACCCATTAAAAACTTGATAGCAATTACCGACATAACAAACGCTGAAACAATGCCAACCACCAAAACAACAATCTCAACCTGCGTCATGGCAAGTCCCGTTGCAAAGAACTTGAGCGCCTTCACCAAACCCCAACCAAACATGATAGGGATAGCCAAAAAGAACGTGAATTCTGCTGCTGCCGTACGCGAACAGCCACAAAGCATGCCGCCAATAATTGTTGCACCTGATCGCGAAGTACCAGGAATAATGGCCAAAACCTGAAAACAGCCAATTTTGAGCGCGGTCTTCCAATCAATTTCATCAACGGTATGCACGCGGAAAAGCGCAGCTTCTGCTTCGTCGCCGTCATTACCTGACGCAACACGCGCATGCTTGCCGCGTGGAGTTTGCAAAGCAAGTAGCTTTGCTTCTCGCTTGCGATTCCTGCGCTCAATCACGATAAACGCCACGCCATAAACGATGAGCATAAGCGCCACGGTCACTTTGTTGTAGAAATGCTCGTTGACCCAATCATCAAACAGCAACCCCACGATGGCCGCTGGAATGCACCCAATAGCAACCATACCCCACAAACGCCACGTTGAGCGCTTTTGCGTTGCGGTTTTGCGCGGAGAAAATGGGTTGAGCTTATGAAAGTACAGCAGGATAACTGCCAGAATGGCACCAATTTGAATGACCACCAAAAAGAGTGCCAAAAATTCGTCAGAGACCTGCAGTTTTACGAATTCGTCTACCAGAATCATATGCCCAGTTGACGAAATTGGAAGCCACTCGGTGATACCTTCGACAATACCTATAAGCAGCGCTTTTAAAGCTTCAATTAGCATCTGTGTACTATCTCCATTAGGTTGTTTGGCAGTGATGCGATCAGCCAAGAGAAACAGCATGTTATCACTGCGGTTTTCGCGTGAGCATTGTAGCACCCCCAACAGACTACCGATAACATAAGCCGCGAACAAACATTTGATGGCTATCAAAGGATCATTTCTTTACTGTGGTTTTGATACATCTGACTTACTTCAAGGAGCATCTCATGAGCGAATCTACTCAGCTGTCGAAAGAGGCTGCCACTACCGCCGACAAACAACCTACTTGCGAATCCTCGTCTGCAACGCATAAGAATGAGGAACGCAAGGCTGCTGACAAAAAAACTGTCGAGCAGAAAGTTGCCGTTGTTGATTTTGGTGCGCAGTATGGGCAGCTGATTGCTCGTCGTGTGCGCGACCTTAATGTTTACTCCGAGATTGTTCCTTGTGATATTACTGCTGATGAAATGCAAGAGCTTTCGCCTTCTGCCATCATCTTGTCAGGAGGACCGGCAAGCGTGTATGCAGACGATGCGCCCACGCTTGACCCTGCCATCTTTGAGCTGGGAATCCCTGTGCTGGGCTTTTGCTATGGTCAGCAGATCATGGCAGTCACGCTTGGTGGAAGCGTTGGACACACAGAAAAGGGCGAATATGGCCCGGCGCCGCTCACGCTGAGCGAAGAAGCTGGCGCAAGCTCTCCCCTTTTTGCCCACACACCAGCGCAACAGACGGTGTGGATGAGCCATCGCGATGCAGTTTCAGAGGTGCCTGATGGTTTTGTGGTGACCGCCTCAACGGATGTGTGTCCTGTTGCCGCTATGGAGTGCGCCAGCAAAAAGCTGTTTGCCACGCAGTTTCATCCGGAGGTTCGCCATACGCCTCATGGCAACGAATTGCTCAAGAATTTCTTGTTTGAAATTTGCGAACTTGAACCAACGTGGACGATGGATGGGATTATCGAAGATGCCGTAGCGGCCATTCGCGAACAAGTTGGTGATGCGCGCGTCATTTTAGGGCTTTCGGGCGGCGTTGATTCGTCTGTAGTAGCAGCGCTGTGTGCGCGTGCTATCGGAAAGCAGCTGACCTGCGTATTTGTGAACCACGGTCTGCTTCGTAAGGGCGAACCCGAAGAAGTTGAAGCAGTATTCACCCAGCAGTTTGACGTGGATTTTGTGCACGTGCATGCCGAAGACAGGTACGCGGCGCTCTTAGCAGACGTTACCGACCCTGAGCAGAAACGCGCCATTATTGGATCGCAGTTCTGGAAAGAGTTTTTTGCGGTGGCGGAAGAGTTGGCCGAGGATGGTCGCCCCGTAAAATACCTGGCGCAAGGCACTATTTATCCCGACATTATTGAAAGCGGTGCGCGCAAAACAGGCGGCAAAGCTTCCACCATCAAGAGCCATCATAACCTCATCCCCTTCCCGGACGGCGTGTCGTTTGACCTGATTGAACCGCTGGATCACTTTTTCAAGGACGAAGTTCGTGCGCTAGGAAGCGCACTGGGGCTGCCCGATTATATTGTGAACCGTCAGCCCTTCCCCGGTCCTGGTTTGGCAATTCGCATCATTGGTACCGTCACGCGGGATAAACTTGAGATCCTCAAGAATGCTGATGCCATTGTTCGCGAAGAGCTGGATGCCTACAATGCAGAAATTGCTGCACAATCAGGCGTTTCTAATGGCGAAGTTGTGCGCACGTGTGCAGGCGGTCCTGAGATTGAGCGAAGCGTGTGGCAGTATTTTGCCGTGCTTCCCGATATCAAGAGCGTGGGCGTTATGGGAGACGAGCGCACGTATGGCTACCCCATTATTTTGCGTGCAGTTGAGTCAAGCGACGCGATGACGGCAGACTGGGCGAAGCTGCCCTACGAGGTGCTTGCGCGCATTTCTGGTCGCATTGTAGCGGAGGTGCCGGGCGTGAATCGCATTGCGTACGACATCACGAGCAAACCGCCCGCAACGATTGAGTGGGAGTAATACTTGCGTTATAAACCAATAGAAGGCGTTTGCTTCTATCAAGATGCCGGAAGTTATCTCCCGGCATCTTCTTTGTTTGGAGGGAAATGAGAGAGAGGACGTTAAGCGCATGTCGTTCAGTGTGACCTTTTGATGCCTGTACCGAGTATGATTTCGGTGTAGAAATGGTGCTCGTACATAGACTAGAGAATTGCGCAGGGTACAATGATATTCAGTTTGGGCTGGCCGCAAGGCCCTGGTCCTACCTTGGGTGGGGACTTTTTCCCCACCACTTTTGTATTTAGGAGCACCTTGTCTACGTTGAGCGTATTCATAGACGAATCGGGAGATTTCGGTCCATATTCGCCACATTCTCCCTATTACATCATTACGCTCCTTATGCACGATCAGAGTAAACCCATCGACAAACAGGTTGAGCATCTGAGAAAACATGTGGGCGAGATGGGTTTCAGCGAAAGTCACGCAATCCATTCGGCTCCGCTCATTCGACGCGAGAAGGATTACGAGCACATGGATCTTCCGTCTCGTCGCAAGCTCTTCAGGTATCTGCTCACATTCATGAGACTTTGCGACATTCGTTATAAGGCATTCGTCTTCAAGAAGCGCGAGTTCCCAAACCATGACGCGCTCGTGAGCCGCATGTCTCGTGAGGTCGGCAACTTCGTGAGGAAGAGCCTCTCTTTCTTCCAGAGCTTCGATGAGATCATCGTATACTACGACGGAGGTTAGAAAGAGATCACAAACATAATCAATGCGGTTTTCAACGTCTTGCTCGATGCGGAAATCCGACGCGTAACGCCTTCGGATTATCGACCCTTTCAGGTGGCTGATATGGCATGCACTTTGGAACTCCTTGATCTGAAGTATCAATCGGGAGTGCTCAGCTCATCGGAGACGGAGTTCTTTCGGGGTGAACGAAACTTACACAAGAACAATCTTGAGGTTGCCTATTCCAAGTGTTTCGATGCACAGGGCTAAGAAGTTCGGGGCAAGTCACGCCTTCTAGGCTCTTGTGCTTCTGCATTGAGATTTTCGATGGGAGAATTGAGCTATATCAGGAGATATCATGGAAGAAATTGGCAAAAACGAAGAGTGTCCTTGCGGTAGAGGAAAAAAGTATAAGAAATGCTGCAAGAGAAAGGGTATTCGCTGGTACAGAGATGATGAAGGGTCGTATTTCTCAAAGTGCGAAGCTTCGATACCAGAGGAGTTTTTGGAGTCTTTCGATCAGTCGCAGAATAGATTCTATGACTTGTTTGGGAGGGAGCCTGATCCGGATGATCTAGTCATTTATGACGCAGAGCGACATAGCAATAGCTACTATAAAGCCTTGATACCTCTGCTTCGAGAGTGCGGCATCTCGGAGAGCTGGATATACGCTATGTATCGTACGGACGGCCTAATGCCAAACGCTATGAATGAGAAGTATATAACCCAATATGATCTCGATGCGTTCGCAGCATATATAAAGGAGTATGAAGAGATAAAAGACGAAATCGATCATTGGGGAGACAAACGCGAGGAAGGGGAACTGAACGTAAGCGTTCCGGCGCTTGTGATGATTGGAAGCAAAATCATCGAAAAACAAATAGAGAACATTGCGTCTTCTCTGACAATCGGGTTGAACTATTTCCTGAATTATCAGAACAAGGGTAGAGGGGACATTGAAGCTGTGCCTTGCACGCTCACTGAATATGTCTCGTTCGTGGCCATTCGGACGACCAAAACATTGAATTCAATTTCGAAGTTACTTGAGATTTCCGAGCCAGGTTCCATTTATGCGTTAGGCAGAAGCCTCTTCGAAAGCTATGTATACCTGAGGGCCATCAATTGCGATACAGAATTCTTCTCGAGCAAGATTTTTCCGTCACTATCTTTCAATGAATATGGATTTGAAATAGAAGACGGTATTATCAATTACAGAAAAATAAAAGTCGATTCGTTGTTCGGCTCTAGTGCTCCAAAACGCAGCAATAAGGATGTGCTGAAGTTTGGTGATGTGTGTAAAAAATACGGAACTGATGTAGATGAAGAGTTACGGAGTCTTTTCTATAGATATGCGTGCCAGTTCGTTCATATCGATGCGTTGACCGCGCGCTCTATCTTCTACGAACCAGATCTTTACACGGAATTCGATGAAAGTTTGATAGCGGCGGCTTGTTCTCTGTCGATGGCAACAATACTTCTAGAGGAATTTGCGAACTTGTCGATTACTCCGAACCAGCAGAAAGCCGATCTTCTGTTCTTGGTTGGGAATCTAGCGAGTGACCTATGCGATTGCTTTATGATCCTCGTCATGGACGGCGAACAGTCTGATGAAATGTACGAAGTGTTTCTTAAGAGGCTCTTGAAGGTCGAATCCAATACTTGGAAACGCAAGGAAGAATATCTTGCAATGCGCGAAGGGGGTGCGTAGCCGGGCATCTTTATTGTGATGAACGCGCTGGTTCGAGCCAGACGAGATGTATCCGAGATCGCGAGCAACTGATTCGAACAGTTGCCAATGGCAACCAATATGGGATTCTGGGCGATCATGACGAAATATATCTGTTAGGGGTGTTCTATTCGACGCGAAGGAGCGTGTATGGCTGTCGCGATATATCACAGGGTGATGAGGAGAGAGGGCTTTGAAGAAACTGCGAAAACCCTGCTGCAACTTGTTAGGGATGCGCAAAAGAAGATGCCCGATGAGCCACGCGATCTGTACTTGGATATAGACGATCATCGCAATGAAGCAGGTGGCTTTGATAGCGAGATGGTTGAGTTGCAGCGGGAGTTCGTCCTCGGTTTTCTCATGCCTTTCCTTAATGAGGCTCATATGCCGCTCGTATCGGTGTCGAATCCACACGAGCAGAGCAATGAAATACCGGACAAGCTCGTCTTCTTCAATTTCGATGAAAACAAGGGCAATGAATCCAATGAACTAGCTTCGCTGTATATCAAAAACTTGAGCAATACCGAATTCGTTTCAGAAAAGCCAGTCTACGCCTATTTGACACAGGTATCCGATTTTCTGGTCGAGCTGCAATCTATTCATCCGATGTATTCCAGCAAAAATGCCGAGGGTGTTCCTGAGTGGCGCTTTTACTGGCATTCGTATTTGGTGGATCTAATGACGGAACTTTTCAATGGATTTGTTTTGGGAAATCTGATATCGGTGTCGGCCATGACGCGAACCCTCATAGAGTCTTATGCGTATATACGCTTATTCGATAAAGACGTAGAAGGGAGGCTTGTTTACCGCTGGTATGCTTCAGCGCTCTTCACGGTCGCCAAGAAGGCATCTGATCAAGATGGCGCTAAAGAGCTTGAACTGCTCAAGGAATATTGTGATTCGGTAGGTGTTTCGTATGAAGAGATGAAAAAAGATCGCCGTAAGGGAGGAGATAATGCATGGCTAAAGCCATTGTTTGGAAAACAACGGATTTCGTTTCGGGACATTTGCGATCATCTTGTTGAACAGGACATGGCCGACGATTATTTGCGCGCGAACTCATTTGTTCACGCGCAAGATGCATCCACCAAAACGAGCCCCTTTACGTATTTCGCCACTATATACGGCAAGTTGTACTTAATGATGGATTATATCTTCAAGGTTGTTAACCTTTTGATTCCTGCGGAGGAAGCCATGCAAGAACGTATTGTGGAACTCCGTGAAGAACTTTATATGCTTGGTGAGAAAATGGTGAGGCAATAGAAGCACCCACATGAATCGCTGCCCTTTAGTGCCTTTTCGTTAGCAGCGCAACACTCATGGGCTTTCTCCACCAGCTTAATGTCGGAAGAAGGCAAGAATGTTGTTTGCTCGAATTCCGAATCACTGATTGGTAGATAGACACCATTTGCAATTGGTTCTCTTCCGTAAAGGTCAAAAATAACTCGATGTTTTCTCCGGTGTCCTCAAGCCTTGACGCATTATTCTGGTCTTCTGGAATAATCTGAGCATTTCCAATGATTCTTATCTTCGTTGCATATATGAGATAGTCTTGGAATGCGCTCATGAGCAGCATCTCGGCTTGCGACTCGCTCAGCTTTAGATTGAATTCGTTCCCTTTCGCAGTTTCGAGTTGCATCTGCTTATTTGATTCCTGGAGCTCAATACTAGGAGATTTGACCTCATTACGGGCCCGTAATTCAATCTTCCGCTTGATTGTTTGGGCGACCGAGCTAGCTCTTGGCGCAACATATTCGTTGATAAGTCGCTGTACGTGTGGTTTTACTCTGGATATCCCGAAGGCAGCCAACGCAGTTGCTGCAACCCCAATTAAAACACCGGTTGCAACCGAGAGTTCGTCTAGACTGCCGTCTCTCTCGTCTTCGCCCGAGGGATATACAGGTTCCCACTCTGCAATATCAACCGTACTTCCATTGTCATAGCTATATACGGTTGAGGCTTTACACTCTTCCGTTCGGCGAGAATCACCAAGGCGTGTTTTCGTCTAAGACAGGTCTGTAAAGAATTTCATCATCATTGGGCATAAATTATTCCTATCGAAGTTCTAGCTAAACTATTCTACATCCTGAGAGCAAGCGAACACTGTCGTTCGAGGATTCCACGTTTGATACGAGCAGGTGATGAAAGCGAAGAACTGCTCTGCCATTTATAGGTTCGTTGAGTATGAGTTTCGTATCGGCAAGCTGATCGGGACCGACCCGTATTCCCACGTGCTTCGGATCTGCAGGAAGAAGGAACGGCAATCGACGAGCAGGCCTCGGATCGCTGCCGATCCGGGTCCGCTCGCCATGGCGGCATAATGAAAACATTTGCACTGAAACTATGCTAATATATCAGTGTGATTGTTTATGGCAAATAGGAACGAACAGAAGATCGAACGACTGCTCGACGAGAACAACGGCGTCCTCATCGCCTCGGAGGCGATAGGCTCGGGGATCCCGAGGAACGCGGTCTACGACTTCGCGAGGGAGCGGGGGCTGGAGAAGGCGTCCCCGGGTATCTTCGTGGACGCAGACGTGTTCCCCGACGAGCTCTACCTGCTCCAGGCGCGCTACCCCAAGGTCGTATTCTCGCACGAGACGGCCCTCTACCTCCACGACATGGCGGAGCGTGAGCCCGTCCCCATCGCGCTCACGGTGGAGTCGGGCTACCACTCGGGGTCCCTCAAGGAACAGGGCGTGAGGATCTTCTACGTGAAGCCGGAGTGGTACGGCCTCGGGATCTCCGAGGCGGAGTCGCCGGGCGGCCATATTGTGAGGGCATACGACAGGGAGCGCACCGTCTGCGACGTCGTGCGCAGGAAGGCAGCCATGGACCCCGCCGCCTACGGGTACGCCCTCCGAAGGTACACGGCGAGCAGGGAGAAGGACCTCGCCAGACTCGGGCGCTACGCCAAGGAGATGGGGGTCGAGAGGCAGGTGCAACAGGCGATGGAGGTGCTTCTGTGATCAAGGGCGCGCGCAGGGTGAAGGACCTGATCCGCAACAAGGCCAAAGGGGACAGCAGCAGGTCCCAGGCGCTCTTGCGCCACTACACCATGGAGCGGTTCCTGGAGAGACTCGCGAACTCCCCATACCGGGACAACTTCGTGCTCAAGGGCGGCATGCTGATGTCCTCTCTCGTGGGCGTGGACCAGCGCAGCACGATGGACATCGACGCGACCGTCAAGGGATTGACGCTCGATACGGGCAACGCCCTCAAGGTCGTGGAGGAGATCGCCTCCGTCGAGCTCGACGACGGCATGGAGTTCCAGGTCGGCGGCGCAGGAGAGATCATGGAGGACTCCGAGTACGGCGGCGTGAGGATTGCACTCACGGCCCGTATGGAGAAGACCCGCATCCCCATGAAAATCGACATCTCGACGGGGGACGCGATCACCCCCGCCGAGGTCATGCACAAGTACCGCCTCATGTTCGAGGACCGCAACATCGGCATATGGGCGTACCCGGTGGAGACCGTGCTTGCGGAGAAGATCGAGACCGCCCTCGCGCGAGGGACCCTCAACACGAGGATGAGGGACTTCTACGACGTCTTCATGCTCCGCGAGCTGGACGAGGGCCTGGAGCCGTCCAACCTGAGAGCGGCGCTTGAGGCCACCATCGAGAAGAGGGGCAGCGGCGTCAGTGCATCCAGCTACGCTCAGACGTTGGCCGAGATAGAGGGCAGCGCGACCATGGCGGAGAGATGGCGTTCCTACGGCCTGTCGAACCCCTATGCCTCCTCGATCGCGTGGCCGGACGCCGTCGGGTCGATTCGCCTCCTGTGCGACGCGTGCTGGCAGGGCGCGCGAGAGTCCGATTAGCCGGTCTCCGACCTGGGAATCCAGCTAAAACGCTAAGGAGGAAGAACAATGAGCGAGGGGCTCGAAGAGCTGCTTGAGCTTCTGACGCTTCAAGACAACTCACAGGCTTATCGGGCGCTGAAGGCGCTAGAGGAAATGAGCGCCGAGGACAACTGCCTCTACCCGCACATGGACGAGTTCATCGCAATGACAGGCAGCAGCAACTCATATATCCGCACGCGCGGGCTCGCGATGATAGCCCACAACGCGAAGTGGGATGCCGACGGCAAGATCGACGGAATAATCGACGAGTACCTAGAGCACATAACCGACGAGAAACCCATCTGCGCGAGGCGGTGCATAAAGCTGCTGCCCCTGATTGCCAAGGCCAAACCCGCCCTTGCGCCCAAGATCGTCTCCGCGCTGAGAGACGCCAACGTCGCCTGCTACCCAGACAGCATGCGGCCCCTGGTTCAAAAGGATATCCGCGACAGCCTGCTCGCGATAGAGTGCTATATTGCAAGGCAGAGGGCCGAACTCATCGTAGACTCACTTTGAACTCATGGTTTTACATTTGAGCAGCTCATGCTTTTACACCCATGCCCTGGTTTTACTCCTGCGTTATTCCTGGGTGTAAAAATGCGTCCTGCTTAATAGATAGCTGAACTCAACTATAATGTGTGCAGAGAGTTTCGGCTGTTCAGGCAGTGAGTTTTCTAGATTCCGGATTTACTTCCTCATGTTAAAACCTGAGGCAACAAAACGAGTGAGTTCAAAATGGTACTGGGAATGTTTGGCGCTAGCTGGACATCCTATAACGAGGTGATACAACATGACTCTGTTCGGACAACTACCCGTCACTCCCACCATCGAGTGGGAATAAACAAATGTTCGCTTTTCAGATGATGGGGTTAAATACTCCATCTGAGGGAACCCTTCAAGCCCGCTGGAGCTGATCAGCGGGCTTCTGTTTTCCCTGCTTGAAGCCGATAAATGCTACATTTGGCGCGATTTGCTCCCCTTGTCACAGGTCTCCATAGCTGACAGCATGCTCCATCAGTTTCATCAGAAGGAATATAAGCCACCAGCAACTATCGTGTTTTGCCGAATGAAGCCGAATAGGTGTATTTACAGCATTGGTTTGAACTCACCCCACTTTTTAGGGATTACAGGACACGTTTTGCCTGTTCAGAAAATGGAATATTTTTTCGGGCGATTCTACGATTTCGAAGACATTTCTACCAAATTTCATGCGATCAAACTGTTCGCAGAATAGTATCGCGCAAGCCACTTCGGAGGGAATTCAGTGACCTTAGATAACCGTTATCAAGAGGTGTTTTGAGATGCTTCGAATTCGGGGGCAATACTAGCAGGTCAGAGCGTCCTAGTTTTAAGGTAAGGAAAGAACGCCGCCTCATGCTGTTTTGAGTCAATCGTGAGCGTTCCGTCCTCATTGGGCTTCATGCCGAAGGCGTCTTCCAGTCGGAAGAGCGCTTCCAGCGCCTCGCGTTCGCTTGGGATTTCGTAATCCTGCAACGCTTGGAGGAGCTAACGTAGTGAGTGTGCAGCTTGGGCTTGTGCCGAACCCAACCACCAAGGTAAAGAAAACCGGATTCACGAAGTCGCATGAGATGGAGATCTGAACAAAGGAGGAATACACAAAGTCCCTCGATGCGGTTTCCGACAAAGACCTCTCGAGAGAGGCGACCTCAGAACATCAGCGAATGCGAAGCGCAGATTTACCACCAAGGCATATCCAGTACATCGCGCACTTCATAGGCAATTGCCAACACCCCACGTCCGGCAGTGTCAACAACCACATCTGCCAGCGCGACAAGAGCTTTTGCATCGGGTATTGAAGTGCCACGCTCCCACTTCGAGACAGTTTGACGCACAACATGCACGCGCTCGGCCAAATCATCTTGACTGAGACCCTTTTCCGCCCGCAGCTTTTTGATGTTGTCTTTGAGCATGCCACCAGCTTTCCGAAGAGTCGTATCTTCTCCTTCGCCCTAGCAGCAACCCCAAAGCCACATAAGCAACGATGTTTAACAAAGTAATGTGACCAGGCATAACACCGCTTCAGATGTGAAAGCGCCCGCCGGAGGGCGGGCGCTTTGGGAGGGCTCCTTGCTTACAGGGCTGCTGAAACGATGCAGCCGGCGAAGGCGAACACGGCGATAGCAAGGAGGGCGGCTGCGCAAAGTGCGGTAATCATCATGGGCTCCTTTCCCTGAGGGATTTCACATCCCTTCAATTCGATGAGTCTATGATGGCAGGCGCGACTTACGTCGCCGTTGCACGCACCTTACAGTTTTGTCACTTAGGCACCGGATTGGAGCAGTTCGAGCATTCCACCATCATCGCAACACCTTCGCAGCGTCTTTTCGCGCCAGAACACGCGGTTCAGCCTACGCGCCATTCGACAACACTCCAAACAGCAAATGCGCCCTGCGAGAATTCCAGCAGGGAGCATTTCGCACCTTAAAATCCTCCTGACCTTTAGCGCTCGGAGTTATTTATCAGCATAGTATTCCACCAGTATGTCAATCTCCTCCTGAGTGAGAGCTGGGCTCATAAGAGCGGCCATCTCCTCCATCTCCTGCTGCACCTCGTCAGGACTCGCCGACCAAGCCTGAAGCTCGGCCACCTTATGGCACGACTGACTGCAGGAGGCCAACAACTCGTCGGCCGTCTGGGGCTGAGAGGTATCGCCCTGCGGCGCTTTCCCCTCGCTGTAGGGCTCGTTTGCCGGCTCGGCGCTGCCCTGGTAGTAGATATCCTCAGTTAGAGGTGCCAGCTCGCCTTCTGCATCGCCCGTCGCAGGCAAATCCGCTGGAGAGGCAGGCGCGCAACCGACACAGAGCAGGACCGAGAACGCGCACGCCACCAGAGCGCCTCGCCAAATCGCAGCATGGAACAATTTCATATTCTTCCCTTCCTCGTCCTAAATCGCTTCCACAAGGGCGCCGGCCTTCTCAGCCAGGCCGCGCTCGCGCGCCTTCTGCTGTAGCTGCCCATGGGCGTCGATGTGGTTGATGCCCACGGGGCACACCGAATCGCATTTCCCGCACAGCTGACAGGCCATAACGCCGCTCTCCACCGCCTGCAGCACACGGTCGGCTTCATCGAGTCCGTCGGATGTCCGCAGGAAGATCTGCGAGAATACGGCCGGCCCCGCATACCCCGCCGTATTCTCGGCGTACACCGGGCAGATGGACACGCAGTTCCCGCACTCGCGGCACTTCTGCAGACGATCCAGCACATTCCAGTACAGTTCATAGGAAATCTCCGGCGACGTGGCCATATCGGCTTGGCTCATAACGGCCACCACTGAATCGTCCAGCTTCCGCGTGAAACCCGACTTGTCTACGGTCAAGTCACGCACCACAGGAAACGCCGCCAGTGGCTCCAGCGTGTGCTCACCGGGCTCCAGCACGGTGTAGCATGCCAGGCGAGGCGTACCGTCCACCATGCAGCCGCAGCGCCCGCACAGGCCGCCCCGGCAGGAGTAGTCGAAGCTCACCGGGTCGTAGTGTTCATTCACGTACTGCAGCGCCTGAAGCACCGTCAGACACTCCTTCCAGGGAACGTCGTGCTCGGTCACGTAGGGTTCGCCGTCTAAGCTCGGATCGAAGCGGGTTATCTTCAGCGTCACAATGGAATCGTTCATTGTTTTCCTCCTTTTCCTCTCGCCCGGCCGTTACGCCTGGGGATACTCGCCGATGCCAATCTCGGGCAGGATCTCGCGAATCCTCTCTGCAGAGATGTGCTTGTCGGCAATATCTTCCACCTCAGTGCTCCAGGCCCCGTCGCGCTTCACGGCGAACACCACCTTCAGCCAGTTCTCGTTGTCCATATCGGGGAAATCCAAGCGATGATGGAATCCGCGGGTTTCGGTACGCGCCAGAGCGCACTGGGCGATAGCCATGCAGCAATCCACCATGAGCGGCACTTCCAACGCCTGGCGCCACTCACCGTTGGCCTGGCGGCTGGAATCGGCCACCACCATAGCGGGCACGTCCTCGGCGGCGATACGATTCAGTTCGTCGATGGCCGTCTGCAGCCCCTCGGCCGTGCGACCACCGAACAAATACTGGTTGGCCAGCCGCTGAACTGCGCGCTGCACCTCGCTGGCGCGCTTTCCATCCCCTTCGCGTTCAAGCACCTCGTAGGCCTCGGACAGCACGGCCTGCACGGCCTCTTGATCGATGGCCGGCGCCACGGCCATGGCAGCTGCGCGCTTTGCAGCGGAACGACCAGCCACGGCCCCACCGGCCAGGGTGTTCCACCCGGCCATGCCATCCATGACGCCTTCCAGGGTACTGGCGTAGAACAGACCCGGGATGACCGTCTCGCCCTCGACGGTAAGCTTAGGCGCACCGGCGGAATCCCATGGCGTGGGCACTAGCTCAATGGGGTTCTCGGGCGTGTAGGAGAGGTTGCGCTCCTGCAGATACTCGTTGCGGCGCCCGAAGGCCTGGAAGTTGTCGGGCTCGGAAAGCCCCGTGATGTCGAAGCGGATGCCGCCATTTTCGGTACCGCGCCCCTCGTAAATCTCCTTCATGGCGATCTTATTGTAAGTGGAAAGCATCGGGAAGTCGTTCCATGCCGCCTGATCGGGCGAGAGAATCTGTTCCAGCTGGCCGTTGAGCACGCTTTCCGGACGATCATAGCAGCTGAAGCCGATATTGTTGCAGAAGGCAGTACCGTCGGGGTGCACGTTGTAGAAGTAGAGCGCGTACTGCTCCATGTTCTTCAGGGGCACGCCATGGCGCGCCAGGATGCCGTAGGCGTCACCAGTGTTCTCGGGCGAGGAATTCGTTTTGGCGCCCACACCGCTCCACCCGTTCACCCAGCAGTATGATCCCATAGCGAAAACGACGCTTTTGGCACGCACCATCACGGCCTCACCAGTAGAAAGGTTAATGCCCACGATACCCGCAGCGGCGCCGTCCTCGGCAGTGAGCACGTCGAGCACCATCGTATGATCGAGCACCTGCGCACCGCTGCGACGAATATGCTGAGCGATCATGCGCGGCATCACATTCACGCGATCGACTGACCACTCGTTCCAGCCCTCGGCGCCCCAGATGGAGCCGTCGCTTTTGCGATCCCACACGCAGCCCATCTTCTGCAGAATAGCGTGCACGTCCTCGTCCATGGACCATTGCACCTGCGACTCGTAGTACTCTTGATCGAGCAATCCTTCGGTGCCCAGCACGGCGTTCTCCCACAGATCCTCGCGATTCACGTCGTCGCAAATCTCGAAGCCCGAGAGCGCGTGCCCCCAGTTGATGCCCGATGATCCGCTGTGGCCGAAGGGCCCCTTGTCAACGAGTGTCACTCGCTGGCCGCTCTTAAGGACGCTGCGCGCCGCGAACATACCGCTGATGCCGCCACCCACAACCACCACGTCGGTGGTGTAGGTGGTGAAGGGCCGCGGTACGGCCGTCCCCGCATCACCTGTAGATGCCAGATCGCCCCCTTGAGACGCGCACGCCGTCACTGCCGGCGCCGCGCACAAGGCCGCGCCCCCTAGGGCCAAGCCCTTCAGCAGCGAGCGACGGGTTAGGCCCCCTTGCTGTTCCTTGTCTTTTCCTGTCATGAGCCTCTCCTCTCCCATTTTCTCGGAAGCACCGGATCTTTTCGAGAAACCGGTGGATCTATTGTGGGAATCGAAGCCATAGCTATCAATACAACAATTACTGAGACTTAAAGTTTCAAGTTCTGACACTTAGCGAATCAAGTATTATGAGATATACCAATAACGGCCCTGCCAAGAATGGAAGGATCGCAGAACATGGGAAAGACCAGCCACGACTTACTCGATCTTCTGCACGATCCCACCTTCCAGCATTTGTACCAACGCTCAGACAACGAGATCATGAACTGGTCGAAGTTCCGACTCCTCCCCATGCCTGCCGGTTACAAAACTGAGGAAGTGTGGAGAGTGATCGAGGCGCTGCGGCGCCTGAAGTCGCACCGTTTCCCCTATCGGCCCTACACCCACGCCGAGCAACCTGCGGAAACCTGGTGCTCACTCACCAACCACATCGGGGCTCTCCTGCGCGAGATCGTGGTCACGGCCCACGAGAATGCCTCGGAGCAGATTCGCGGTGGCCAGTACCGTTTTCTCGACATCTTGTCCACCGACCTGTCCGCCGCCCTTGAGCGCGACGGCATCTCGTTGCCCTACGAGGTTATACATTCTCTAGCCACCCGGCAACGGCAGGCCACATCCCACGATGAGCACGTGGCTGCCGAGGCCATCGCCCTGATCCTGGAGATCGATCGCTATGCCCGCTATCCGATCTCGCCGTGGATGATTGAGGACGTCCTCTCCCACTTCGGGGCCAAGACCAGTCAACTTCACCGCGCCGAGGACGCCGTCTGCCAGCTGGCCTTCGCCCACAACACTGAGCCGCCCGAGCGCATTATCGACACGCTCTTGCAGACCATGAACGCGCGACACCTCGAGCCTGAACTCTATCTGTTGAACCTTTTAGCTACGTCGACCATCATCTGGGATCTCCTCCCCTTCTGCGCCTACAACGGGCTCTTGGAGCTGTTCATCCGCCACTGGGCGCTTGAGTCACGCGAGCTCTCCCACATCCGCCTGGTACCCTACGGGTACCTCTGCCTTCAGTGGGAGCACGGTGACGCCACCATTGTCGAGGCGGCCGGAGATTACTTTGAGGTTAACCCCATTATGGGCGAGGATCACGATGCCACCCCGAACTTCGGTCATGAGCTCCAGCTCATCGCTAACTGGCTGAGCACCGCAAATCAGGGAGCTGAACCGCACATACCCGAAGAGGTCAAGCGCCTTCTGGAGACCCACGATGAGTTGAACGGACGGCAACGGGACACTCTCGCGAGCCTGGCAGCCGACCCGACGAGCCAGACCACCATCAAGCTGCACATGAACCTCTACCGCGTTTCCTACGGCACCGCCCGCACCGACTTGCTCGATCTCGCCGAGAAGGGGCTGCTCGTACAGGATTATCAAAGTCGCGCCATGGTATTCCGCACGCCGACGAGCACCTGAAGCCTGTAAAGCAGCCAAGGCTCTTCGCGGGTGCCGGAGATGTCGTTGTCGTAGATGGCGCCGGTGCGATAGCCCGCTGCGCGTAGGGTATCCAGCGCGAAGGCCCGATATTGGAAGTGCGACAGCGGGAGCGGATTCACTATCGACCGTAGAAAGATCGATGAAGATCATTGCGTGATAGTGCTCATTGATGGGGCGTACAAGAAGCCATTCGTGGCTCAGTTCTCTGGATATGGCGAAGCTGTGACGTATGAAGTCGGGCTCTGCGATGCTATGGAGGAATGGACCTTCATCGTGCATCGAGGAGAAGTCGATGTCGAAACCGCAATGGAGGACTATCGCAAGGTCTCGGATAACGAGTATGTCTACACTTATGACGAACAGGAACGTGACGAGTTTTTTACAAGTTTTCCCAGTTCAGACTTACGGGGTCAATTTGACCCCGTAAGTTTTGGCTATCGAGAAAGACGGTTTGCCGGAATTTATTGCCATCTTAAAACACGAGAACTCGTTTTGAACTCACTTTGTCCGCAGGCACTAAGAAACCCCAGCTTGTGGGGTAGTTTCGGTGTAATCAGTTTTATTCCATCTTGAATGGGTTAACTCGCTAAATCTGAGTGAGTTCAAATCGATGCTGTTATGAAAAGTGGCTAGTTGGATTGTGGCGTATCAGGTGGAAATGGCCTTGCCCCACATACAAAAAAATGGCCTTTCGACCATAGAGTGGGAGTAAATTGCAAGGTCAGAGGACATTTTTTATCTAGCTCATGTTTTGCAATTTTGTGTAATTTCACCCATTCCGTTAGAGGAAAGCTGTAAGCCACCGGGCAAAAGAATGGTGTTGGTTAACCACTCGCCACAGTTGCACAGGTGTGTTTTTCGCTCGAAACGGCGAAAATAGTACCATTTTGAACTCACTCCCATTTTGGCATGTCCGTTTTCATGTTTGCCCAGTTCAGTATGGGGTGTAAAAATTCAGGCGGCGCTGACGAAAACGCCGATTTCGTGGCGTATTTTGAACAAGTCGCACTCCCGCCAAGACTCGGAAAACAGTACCAGGCGGTCAAATGTCACACGAAATATCCCCTTCATCGCACCGAAATAAGGCTCTCTTGGGAATGCCAGGCACCCCGCACCTTCACCAAGGAGCTCAAGCGGCAGATCGGCAATGCGGGGCGCCACCAAAACCAACACCGCTCAAGGAGACGCGCAGCGAACCGGGCATCGCGCACTCCAGGGGTGCAACCGTCCCCTGTCACACCCGTTATGCGAGGCGCATGTGCAGGATGGGGAAAGGGTCTCCCATGCCATCGGTTTCCGAGCGGTCGAACGTGCGGAAACCGAAGTGCTCGTAGAAGCCGATGGCCTGGTCATTCTGCTCGTTCACATCTACCAGCGTGGCGCCAAACTCGTTTGTGGCGCAGTTGAGAAGAAGCGTCCCTAGCCCTCGTCCGCGAAGGGCTGGGTCGATGAACAGCATTTCCACCATAGCACCATCGACGCCAAGAAAGCCCGCAACTGCGCCGGCGTCGTCTCGGCAAACAACCAGATGCGCAACGGATGCAATCGCGTCTGGCACATAGCCCGCAATGCGCTCGATATCATCCGGCGTAAGGAACGTATGCGTCGCCGCCACCGATGCACGCCAGCATGTCACCAGCTCAGCGAGGAGCCCCGCGTCGTCGCCGATTTCAACGTTCTCGATGTTGAACTGCACGATGCCCCTCCTCTATTTTCGCGAAACGTTCGGTTTTCGCTTGATTGCGAGCAAACGCATGAAGCCGATGCAGTTCTTCCGAGCATATAAAGCGCACAGTGTTTTGCCACCTCGGCGATACTTGTATTCGTACTCCCACGCCTTACCACCGCCGGCCCACTGGCGATTCATATCGTATCTTTCATCAATGGCAGAACAGAGGGCTGCCCAGACCTCAAAAAGAGACTCACCGACGAGTGCCGTCAGCTCCTGATCGGTGGGAGTATGTTCAAGCATGGGTGCTCCTAATAACGGCGGGCGCGGGTGGCGAAGAATTGAGGCTCCATATTAACAAGTCGTCGCGCCACTAGCAACGAGCTCGTGCACACTGCGTGCGATCGTGTCAGGGCGCCGAGGGACAAGGGCAATGGCGTGTCGCCTAGCCGAGGGCTTCTGCGACCTTGGCTGGAAGCGCGTCTTCCGAAATTTCAGACCATCCAACAACTCCGCGAATCGGCTGAAGCTCTAGCTTTAGGAGAGCATCTTGGCGCAGCTCTCGATAGGCTCCGAATTCTATCTCAGTCTTATCGCCTGCCGCGTTGACCGCCTCAAGCTTGTACAGGTACGGTTCGTCCGACCTGAAATTGACGACTCCACCGCTCGACTCGTTCTTGGAAATATGGGCATTATCAATCTTGACGTAGTAGTCTCCAGTCAAGAGTAGATTCGTCGCAGAAGCAACAAAAAGAAGAGCCGCCGTCAATCCGACGATAACAATTGCCGTAACTACCGCTGCTTTTCCCTTGCTCATAGGTTTCTCCTCTCGGTTGTTTTTGACTATGAGACGATGATGCCGCTTTGGCGCCGAGACAGCCATCGATTTGCCTTACAGCTCCCTAACACTCTTGAAAGATAAGGCGCCTGCAAAACAGCAGACCCCAACACCTCACCTTGCGGAGCTGCGGTAGGTGCAGGTGCGGCTTAAGGCTAAGCCTTGGGTATTCTCTTCATTGGGCATAGCGAGGTATAATATTGTCTATCGGAGATAAAAACACAGTCCCCGTCGGGTAGTCGGGGCGTAGTATTAGCTACCAGTAACCTGCCTCCTTGGTTGTCCCTTCTCCGCATGGTCTTACATAAAGGAGGAATTGCCATGCGGAAGGTCAGCGTTTCCTCCACCCTGACCGTATTTCATGATGGTCAGTTTTGGGTGGGGGTCATAGAGCGAAATGAGAACGGACAACTTGCAGTCTCAAAGAATCTGTTTGGAGCAGAACCTTCGAACGAAGAGATTTTTCGTTTCGTAGTGGAGAAATGGCAAGACTTGGACTTTTCCGAGCCAATTGCAGATTCAGAATTGCCCAAGAAAGCCGCTAACCCAAAAAGGCGTATGAGAGAAGCTTCGAAGGCTGTAAAGCGTTGCGGTGTGTCCACCAAGGCACAACAGGCGCTGTCTCAAGAACGCGAGAGCAGAAAAGCAAAAGCTAAGAGCGACAATGCAGAGCGACAACAGCTGCTCAAAGACCAGAGATTTGAGCGGAAAAAAGCCAAGCGAAAGCAAAAGAAAAAAGGGAAATGAAGCTTAAATTCTGTGGGTCTTATTGCATCCGAAATGCATCCGGGTGAAGACTGTATTGTTTGTCTATACTGAGAGAATGCATTTCGGCTTAATATTGAGTGGAATAGTGCGCAAGTGACTTACACGGGTGCGTTTGCTCGGTTCAGAAGACTGCGCATCCGTGAAACGAACTCAAAAAGCTTTATTAGGAGAGTCCGAAATCCACAACTTGCAGCAGGTTTCGAGCATCATCGACCGATACCCCGAATTGGTCTTTCGGATGAATATGTCAGCTAAAAGCGAACCGAATGGGCATCCCTCCTCTTCTAGGACGATCGGATCAATCCGATGGTATTCGAAAGAAGGGATGCCCTTATTCGAGGGCGTCCTGCTAAGGCTCGCTTAGGTCCGCTAAGGTCGTTTTTCGCAGAGATTCCACAATAGAGGCTGCGGGGCAAGCGAAACAGGCCGGCAGTCGCGGCTGAGGTCGACGATCCTCTCCACCGCATCGAACTCCTCTTCGCCGTATCTTGCGAACGCCGCCATGAGGCCAGAGAGTCACCTGAGCTCGTCGAGTAAGGCGTCGCTCAGCTCGCCCGCGCTCGCGAGAGCTTCTAGCCTCTTTGTAATCCTCTCGGATTTCTCGCGCAGGTTCTTCATCACCCGGCTGCTCGGCACTATGACCACCTCGCACTCCGGGGCGCGCGTGAGCAGATAGTCCCGCTTCGTAAGGTCACTCGTCTTCACCGTCTCGTTGATCTCTGCGACTTGCCCCGGCGTTACCCAAAACGCTATCGTCTTGCTGCGCTTGCACGCTTCTTTCAGACAGGTCATCGCATGCCTTCCTCTATTTCGAGTGCCTTCGCCATGTCATGCTGGCGCACTGGGAAGAAATGCGCGTAGGTGAACGTGACGGAGATGGAGGATACCCCATCCTCTCCGCTATCGCAGGGACCGGAAATCCGAGATCGATGAGAAGCGACACGTGGCTGTGGCGCAAGTCGTGAACACGAATCTAGGCAAGCCCGCCCTCTCTGCGCCCTCTTGCAGATGCCTTCTCATCTTGTGGTGCGTGAATGGGAATATGCGCTCGTCGGGAGCCGCTCCCCTTCGCGTACATGAGCGAGCTCGGCTCCTCTTCGAGGAAAGGCGGCATCTGAGCGAGACCTATGCGCACCTCGAGGACCTCGAAGGCGCAATGCAGCTCGGGATCGTCTTACACCTGCTCGGAGAAGGCCAGGTACTCCTCCTTCGTCCAAAACCTCATCTCGCCCGCCCGCTTCTTGCCTATCTTGCGAAGCCTCTTCATGGAGTTGCGGACAAGCCCGTAATGGTTGGCGGCGTGGTTCAATATCGCGTCGAGCTGGTTGCTGAGCGATCGGAGGTAGGTTTGCGTATACGGCGAGCCGTCCTTCTTCCGCGCCCGCGCATCAGATCCTGGCAGAGCAGGATGTCGGGCGCTGCGAGCTCTTCGATCAGAGTGTCGCCGAGGTAAGGCTCGATCCTCTTTCTGAGCAAAGCCTCCTTCTGTACCTAGGTGCTCGCGGCCACGGTCGGTTTGACGTCTCTCTCATAGTCTCAAAAAACGCGACAAGGCGAAGAACCTCAGGTATGGCGAGGCTTTCAGGTCCTCCTCCCAGCTCTTCGCCTCCTCTTCGGACTTGAAGCCTCGTTTGATGGTTCGCCTGGCGACGCCGTTGGTGTCCTCGAACCTGCAGGACACCCACCAGCAGTCAGTCGACCTGTTTTTGTAAACGCTCATTTCTGTCTCCTTTCGTTTGCGATGAGCTTGCAACGAGAGTGCAATCACTCGAAAGGAGGGAGTGCCACTTTCATCGGATCACGCAAGACCTGATGACGACCGGAACTGTTTGAGATCATTTGGAGAATGAGCGTTAAGAGAAGAAATGCCAGATCAAACCCGCTGCGCCAATTTGGCGCAGCGGGTTTGGAAATAAACCATTATAGAATTGGCATGACAAGAGGGTAATACACGTATCTAATTAGTACTCAAGTATTTCGCAATTTTCATTTATGTGCTGACCTGGGCGATCTTATTGTGAATACCTTGAGAAGTGCTTCCTGGATGAGTGAACTTGAAGCACCATAGATCAATGTGAAGATATGCTATAACGCCATCGAATCGACAATTTCTGCAATTTTTATACGAGCATTATCAAATCGATTTCTCGTGATATTGAAGCATTGCCTGAGATTATCTTCTGTTCTTCCAATCCTTCCATTGCCTAGAAAAAACAGGGGCAGATCTCTTAGAGCACCTGCGAGATCAATTATTTGATCTTCAAGTGGCCTTAGGATTTTGGATGAATAACCAATTTGAAGAGCAGCTTCTAAACCTTCCTCGATTTGTTCTTGGTTCGCCCTAATAACTTCAGTGAACTCATCTGTATTGATAGTGCCTCCGAGCCAACGGTCGCCAGCTAAGAAAACACGGGAAGCGCACGTTGCTACTTTGTTCAAGATGTCTCTTGCCTGCTGAATTGCAACTGAGTCCGATACTGCCCCTTCTATGTAGA
The DNA here is from genome assembly GCF_943193125.1 of Adlercreutzia agrestimuris. GTDB lineage: Bacteria > Actinomycetota > Coriobacteriia > Coriobacteriales > Eggerthellaceae > Xiamenia > Xiamenia agrestimuris. The sequence continues at coordinate 328,405 of NZ_CALPCX010000002.1, read as the reverse complement.
GTTGTCTCACTTCGTCTAATATACTTGAAGTCCATTGCTCATCTATCCAGCATTGGGCCTTATCGCACCATGTTCCGCGTCTAAGTTTTTCGCTTTGTTGCTGTTTAGACCAAATTGCACAATAAGGAAAGAGCGAATTAATATAGTCGTCTTCATTAGCAGCAAAATAGATGAAAAGCACTTCGGTTTCTTTGGCTTCCCATCGGCGCTGCTGCAAGTCGGTGTCATATACCTCATATTCTTTCAATAATTCAATTAGTTTTGGCAATCCTTGGATTATCGACTCCCGAGTCAAACGTGTTTTTGCTATAACCTTGCAACTATATCTTTTGCGATCTGCGAAGCAAGGCTCTACTTTCTTAACCTCAAACAGTTCCGTTTCAGGCAATTTGTCAGCATGCCATTGATAAGGATTGTATGCCGGATCATGAAACATAATTGGTCCAACCGAGGAGTGAAGGAGAAGCGGGCGCTGGTAGTTCCTGGTATTCTGATTTCGATTTTTAACGAGACAGTGCAATATGCGTTCGATATCTGAAAGGCTTTTGATGCCTGCTTTACATCGCGTAATGCGCATAGCTTCAACAAGCATGTTTGTGAAAGCACTATAGGGCGATTCTGGATCAATATAAGAAACTGTATCTGGGGCACAAGAAGCAAATAGAGCACATCCCTCCCCAGCTTTTGCGTTTAGGCTTCCTAAAGGCTCAGCATCAAATGCAATGGCTCCTGCATGGCACATATCGAAGATTAACCAAGACGTCTGGCATAAGTGTCGACAATAATCAACAATTGAAGAAGCAGGCAATAATCCGTCCGAAAGAACGAGATTTACTTCGTGGTTCTTAGATAAAGCACCATGGCCAGAAAAGTAGATAACCACGGTATCGTCGCCATGTGAGAGCAAGACTTCAAGTTCCGAGTTGAAGCTTGCGAGGGACACCGTTCCCTTTAAAACCCGAATATTGCTAGCGTCAAAAAAGCATTCACGTTGCAAGGTATCGCTCATTATAGCCGCATCGCGTTCGCATGCCGGCAAAGCAGAGGCACCTTGTAACTCGTATTTGGAAACACCGATGATCAGGGCGAGTGACATGTTTGAAATTCATCTCATCAATTTGGCGGGAAGTATCGTTAGCTACTATCTAGCGCCATTGATTAGCGCTTTAAGATTATCCCAAGTCCATCTATAGATTTTGTCTGATGTTTTAGCTCTTGTAGGCTTTTTGTTTACACCTTCCGAGCGACCCGACAAGAGAAAGTAGTCGACCGCCTCCTCTTGGGCTATAGCTAACTCGGCATTTACGCCACTTGCGGTATTTGTGTGCTGTCCACAAATAACAATCACAACATCGCACCCCTTGATTCTTCTTCTAGCGTTGGTCTTCCAGTCGCCCGATATGGACTCCTTAATGGACATATCGATGATCTCAAAAGGGGAATCATCGTTGCGCGCCTGACCAACGAGAAGATTCTTTAAGTCATTGTCGTAGTCATAGTCAAAGCTGATAAAAACACGTTTTTTCATTGCATTTCCTTTCAACCTAAATCATTTCTGATGAAACCAGCCGCCAATATTGTTTACCAAGTTCAGTAAGACAGCATGCTTTGGACCACATCGCGGCATAGTACATGTGATCTGCGCCAAGCGGTCTAACAAGCCCAGCTCCTTCGTACTGTTGAAGCAACGCAAGCTTTTCAGTATTTTCCTTCAAAGCAAAAGGCTCAACGACTTCATGTTCGACATCAGGAGAGTTAGTAGGTTCAAAAGAAGGATCGAGCTTAAAGTATTCATCCTCTGAGTTAAATAAGCTTGTTATCTGACGAAGAGAGTCAAGTGGAACCATAGGATTTACGCACCTTAAAGATACAAAGCTATTTACATTTGTTTTAAATACAGGTCGCTGACCCCATGGCCCTAGGGCTTTGTCGACATAAGAATAGATCGATCCAGGTGTAATGTAGCCGGTAACATCCGCTGCACAACCACGGAGTGCCTCAAGTAGAAGAGAGGTGAAAACGCCATGCCCATTTTTTTCTACGGACGGCTCATGTCTTCTGCTAGAGGAGAGAACCGTCATCCCCTCACCGATTACTGCATTATTCTCTCCTAGAGTTGTGATTTCACCCATTGACCCTGAATGGCAGCAATCAAGAATAATAACCTTGTTCTTACAGGAGGATTGAGTCGCAATTGATAGCACTGATTGAAGTGGGACACCCCAATCATCTTGTGAATAATCTGGTGTGACTAAGTATCCGCCATCTATCGCAATGTGACCATGGCCAGAAAAGAAGAGAAGAGCTGTTTCGCAATCCCCTTCAAAGCAGCGCTTAATAAGCGAAAGCAACTCGCCTTTAGTCATTATGTTTTTATGAAGCTCAACACTGAAGTTCTTCGAGCCATCTTCGTTCTTAGACAGAATGTCTGCAATGGACTCTGCGTCATTACAGCATCCATAGAGTGGAGGATTGTACTCATCAATCCCTATTACCATCGCCTTTCTTGTGTTCAAGTATTCTCCTGACCTTTCTGACTAAATCTTTCTTGATAGGTATTAGCGAACACGCACTAAATCGATAAAGCAACATCAAGTTTGAGCCCAAATGCTCTGACAACTTTCTGTACAGTATCGAATAATGGATTGCCTGTAGGCGAAAGCGCTTTATATAGACCGTCACGAGTGATGCCGGTTTCTCTAGCGAGCTAGGTCATCCCCTTTGCGCGAGCAATGTCGCCTAGTGCAGCGGCGATTACGGCGGTATCCCCATTTTCAAGGGCGGCGTTCAGGTATGCGGCAATATCCGCCTCTGTCTCAAGGTATTCGGATGCATCCCATTTCGTTGCAGTCTTCATCATTATTCCCCATCACTTGTATTCCTGATTCAGTTTCTTTGCCTTCACAACGTCCTTATGTTGCGAGAATTTGTCCACGCCCACAAGGAGTAAAACCATTTCACTTCCTCTTAGCACATAGTAGAGGCGGTAGCCTGGGCCATATACGATGCGCATCTCGAAGACGCCATCACCCACTGGTTTCGCTCACCGAAGTTGCCCGTGACCACAAGGCGTTGGATCCTTAAGAGAATGCGAGCTCTCGCCGCAGTCCCCCCCTACGACAAGTTGATGAATTAGCCTCGCGTGACCTTATTTCCAAAGCGCTTGCATTTGAAATACTTCTTGGCTGATCCATTTCTGGCGTCATCTCGTATGAAATAACCACCACTCATAAACGTATCCATGCAGGTCTTAAGCGACTTCTCGGGATTATACTCTAAAGATCCATCACATTTCTCGCATTTTGGGGCAGCCTAACCATCAAGCAGGTTTCTGAACAGTCCCGTGAGACTCCTTTTGCTACTCCGTGTTTTAGTTCAGAACAAAAACAAAAAAGAGCACACCAAAAATGAGCCCTACAATCAGGGACCCAATGGCCTTATTTCGGATAGATCGTCTTTTCGCCTCGTCGTTAGCTGATGCGACAGTGCCGAAAGCAGAGAACAAGAACTCAAAAGGTCGCACGATCAAGATCATCGGAAGCATCAAACAGCCCCCGAGGCAACCTTGATTGGAGACACCGTAATCGGCCATGCCTTCAGTGGTCGATCCATCATTAGGATTGCTAACTGCCAATAGTGATACGAAAGTGATCAGCGCAACTGCTAGAGAAAGTATTATTACCAAATTCATATTTAACTTCTTCCTTGATGCCGATGATTCGATTCCTCAATTCTTCGAAAGAGTCAAGAATCTAGATAGGAACTCGTTCATTGGCTATCAAATCCAAGCACTCATTTCCATAGATAAAGCTATCCGAAACAAGCGATACAAGTTCCTCAGCCTCTTCCATTATTATTGCAATCTCCTCAGCAGATACACCAAACTCCTTGTGAGCATTAAATTGGTCAAGCATAAATCTTCCGGCTTTGTTTCAGCCGCGCAGTGTCTGAAACCGCTTTAGTGCATGTAACACCTTTCAGTTTCATGAAGTTTACGCTTGCGAAAATAACGCTTCTTCTCTGCGTCATTTTAAAAATATTGTAACGTCCAGATATCAGAATACAAGTGCTTCACTTTGTCGAAGCCTTACATTTAATACTTTGCTTTACAAAGCCCTAAACGCAAAGGAGCAAACCTCCTCTTGACATCCCTTTACTATGTGACCCCCGGAACTGAGTTGTTCCGTTTGATACATTGAAAAAGCACAGGCAAGGGAAAAGCCAAAGTGTACTGTTCTAACTTTTCCCTTTCCACAATTATCTTTATTGGCTGCTGTTGTTCAGTCAAGGGCAAGCATTTAGATACATGGCAACACACTTGACCTCACCACTCTGTATCTAAATGATTACCAGCTACTTCGTCCACTAAACGCTTCTGTCTTTGGTGACTTTAGCGCCTATATCATTTTGAAATTCATTTGAATAAAGTTGCTTTCAAGATGTTTCCCCGATTGCTTATCGCATGGTATTGGGGACTCTGATACATTGTCTAATACATGTTAAAATCCATATTTAGGAGACTCATGGCCAACATCAGACCAGTCACTGACCTCCAACGCAAGTTCGGTGAGGTCGCCGAATTCGCGGAGGAGACAAAAGAGCCCATCTATCTGACGAAGCGAGGAAACAAATACCTCGTACTCATCGATGCCGATGAGTACGATCGAATTCAGGCTATCGCTGATGCTTGCGGAAACGGCGGTGCGGATGAATTATAGTTACTGCCTATCCCTCACTGGTGCGGGTACGTACAAGCAAGAGATGGTTCTGACCGCGCGTGCATATCTTGATAAAGGTAACTGGGATGCCGTTAAGGCTTCCGTGCTTGACGACAACCTGCTTCAGTTGAATACCACAAGCAACAAAAAGCGCATCGGCTCCGAGCTGATAAAGAGGCTTAGGACCCTAAGCCCTGAAGAGCTCGAATATCTCGCTAATTGCTCAGGCGATGACCTCTCGGCTATTACCTGGATCACGTTTTGCCGCACATATCCTTTCATGCGCGAATTTTCTAGCGAGCTAATCGCGGAGCGTTTCGCGAAAATGAAACCCGATGTAACTAAAGAGGTATACCAGGCTTTCGTCGAAGACAAGATGTACGAACATCAAGAGCTCGCGAAACTCACGGATGCATCACGCGAGAAGGTAAAGATCCGCGTCTTCGGCATGGCGCGCGACTGTGGCTTGCTTGACCGTTCCGGCACTATCACGCCGATCTATCCCAGTCCATCCTTTGTCTCGCTCATAAAGCGCGAAAGTTCGGACGACCTATCCCTTTTTCCTAAGGTAGGTGCGATCTCATGACGCGCAAGTTCGACAACATTGCAAGCGCTGAGTGCCGTGGGTTTATCACCAGCCAGCTCACCGACCCTGCTCTTCTGGGCAAGAATGGCTATCTCATGCGGCATAACCTCTACGTGCTGCCCTATAAGCCTGTGCAGGAGGCATATGCCAAAGATCTCATCCGCGTTCTCGCTGATGAAGAGCTGCCTCGGCACGACGTCAAAGCAGCGAACATCAACCTTTATGACATCGTACTCGCATACCTTGATGACCATGAGCTCTGGGAGCCCCTTTGCGAAGCAGAGGGCGACAACTCGCGAGACGAGCTTATCATGATGCTCCAAGACACGATCAGCGTCGGAGAAGCACTCAAGCCAACTGTGGAGCAGACTATTAAGGAGTCGGGATGCGATATCGCCTTCATAACGGGGGTTGGTGAGACCTTTCCCTACATCAGGACCCATGCGCTTCTCTCGGAACTCGATGTCGCCATTCCTGTCGTGCTCGTCTTTCCCGGAGAGTACAAGCAGCTCTCTGATGGGACGACATCGCTTGACATCCTCAATATACCCTCGGGAGCTAACGGTGGTTACTACCGAGCAACCAATGTCTTCGACCTCTAAGGAAGGTTAGCTGCAATGGAATTCAAGGAAATGTATGCAAAGCCCATCGATCGTGCGATCGATCCTGTCGTCAAGGCCGGGAGCGAGGAGCATCTGGCAAACGAGCTCGAAGAGTATGTGGTGACACCCGAGATCCAAGGGCATCTCCTTCGCTTCTTCGATGAGTACAACGATGTGGACGCAACGGGCAACGGGGCTTGGATATCCGGCTTCTTCGGCTCCGGTAAATCTCATATGCTGAAGATTTTGGCAGTGCTCCTCGAAGACCGCACTGTGGAAGGGATGCGCGCCTTCGACTACATCTTGCCCAAGGTCAAGGACAGCCCTTCTCTTCATAGCGCTATGGAAGTCGCACGCGAGAAACACCCTTCGGAAAGCATTCTTTTCAACATCGATTCCGTCGCCCCGAACCAGGGGCGAACAGAGGCGGGCGCGTTGCTAGCCGCATTCATCAAATCATTCAATTCGCATCTAGGCTATTTCGACGGAGACCAGCAGCACATCGCTAAACTGGAGTACGACCTGGATAAGGAAGGGCATCTGGAGTCCTTCAAGCAACAGGTTCAAGCGATCTGCGGAAAGCCTTGGGAAGATGTCCGCAAATCAGCCGCCCTCCATGCGAAGAAGATTGATGCGGCCTTCGATGCGGCGCTTGGGAACCCTGAAGGCGCCACAGACAATATCATCCGCTACTACAAGGACACCTATCAGCCGTCCGTCAAGGATTTCGCGCTCCAGGTCAAAGACTACATCGACACCAAGGAGCCAGGCTTCCGCTTGAACTTCTTCGTGGATGAGGTCGGTCAATTCATAGCCAACAACACCGAGCTTATGGTGAATCTCCAGACGGTCGCAGAGGACCTCAATGACTACTGCGACGGAGCCTCATGGGTGCTCGTCACGTCGCAGGAAAACGTCGAGGATATCGTGGGCGAGATGAGCGAGAACAGCGCTAACGACTTCTCCAAAATCCAGGCACGCTTCAAGATCAAGATCCAGCTCACCTCATCGGATGCGAAGACCGTCATTAAACAAAGGCTGCTAGCGAAGAATCCCGATGCCACTCCCGCCCTCGACAACATGTACGATTCCTATAAGGACGACTTCCGTGTGCTCTTCGATTTCGCCGATGGCTCGAAGAGCTATAAAGTCTACGCAGATGCCGATGATTTCGTGGACACATACCCCTTCGTGCCCTATCAGTTCGATCTGTTCATCACTGCCATGCGAGGGCTTTCGGACTACAACGGCTTCACTGGACGCCATCACTCGACAGGAGCCAGATCGATGCTCGGCGTGTTCCAAGAGGTCGCCATCCGTATGGCGAACGGTCTCAATGGAAATGCTCCGGCAAGCACTGAAGAACAGGCGCTCGCCACTTTCGACCTCATGTTCGAAGGGCTCCGCAATTCGCTCAAGAGCGAGGTCTACGGACAGATCACCATTGCTGAGGGGCAGCTCACAGACGATCCACTTGCAATACGTGTGCTCAAAGCGCTTCTTCTGGTCAAGTACTGCAAGGACTTCAAAGCGACCGCCGGAAACCTGCGCGTGCTCCTCTACGGCTCATTCAAAGAGAACACTTCAGTTCTTGAGCAGAACGTGAAAGATGCGCTCTCCAACCTAGAACGACAGGTCTACATCCGTCGCAACAACAATGTCTATGAGTACCTCACCGACGAGGAAAAAGACATAGAGCGTGAAATCAGGAATACCTCAATATCCACAGCAGACATCGAGGCCACTATAGCGGAGCTCGTAAAGGAAGCTGTAGGTTCCCTTCGTGCGACATACAAGAACGGCGCCTTCGAGCATGTCTATCCATTCAACCTGAAGGTCGATGGCAATGGGCAAGGCATCCAAAGAAACGACCTATCAGTCGATATCCTCACATCGTGGGACGAGGGATCTCCGCTCTCCACCATTCCATCGGCCCCAAAGACCCTCTCTGTAGCTCTCATGGGAGCGGATTCGTTGATCTCCGATATCCGCATCTACAAGCAAACTGAAAAGTACGCCAACGTGCATGGCACTAGCGGCGAAGTCCGTGCCGCCATCCTCATGGACAAGCGCGATGCTAACATGGCCCTTTATTCTAAGATCAGGGATGAGTTCACCGACCTACTCGCAGAGGCGCGCTATAGCGCGGGAGGCGCTGAGGTTACTGACTCGCTTTCCGGTACCGGCAAGGATGCTCTTGCAAACGCCATGTCAGAGCTCGTCAAGAAGTCCTACACCGGTCTTCAGCAAGTATCTGAGAGAATCACCGATACAGATGTCTACAACAACTGCGTAGCGGCTCAGACAAAACTCGATGGGATGCTCCCTGAGTATACTGAAACCCTCTACTCCCAAATTGGCGTGCTCTCAAGCGGGGGCGTCGTGACTGTCGGAGGCGACGGCTTATCAAGTCTCACGGCCTATTTCGGCAAAAGTGTTTACGGATGGCCGGACATCGTCGTGAGAAATGCCGTTGCCATGCTCAGCGGCATTGGAAAGATCGAGGTAAGGCGCACGGGGTCTCTGCTTGAAAAAACCGAGCTTGGAAACGCGCTCAAGAAGAACCAGGAGCTCGACAAGCTCGTAGTGAGCAAGGTTGCTGACGTCGATTCCGACAGGCTCAACGAGATCGTTTTCGGATACAAAGCCTTGACCGGTACGAGTCCTGCTGAGAACGACGCAAAGGCTATCGCTCGTGAGCTATCTGCCTATCTTGAGAACACCTCTTCTCCTTGGCAGCAAAGCGAATCGGCTGCAATGGCGTATCCATTCGCTACCGATTACAAGGAAGGCCTTACTCTCGTGAGACGCGTGATAAATGCGCTCGGCTCGAATTGGCAATGGATCGCAACGGACTTCCCCGAGCATGTAGATGAAATAGCTCTCGCCAAAGAAGATATGGACAAGATGCGTACCTTTGTCGCAGGCTCCCCAATGCAGCAGAAGTGGTCTGAGGCAAGATCGTTCTTGAATAGAGGTCTTCGAGAGGCTCGTGCTGTCGATGCGCCTATCGCTGATGATGAAGAGTTCATCGCAGAGGTGCGTACAGTCGTCGAAGACCCGCAAGTCTACAAGTCAAGCGAAATCGCCCGCGTGAGCGGAAAGATCAGGCGCGCTCAAGACGAGATCGCCTCCCAGCTCGCCTCGCTCAAAGAACACGAAACAGAACAGCTCAAGATAAACCATGATAGGTTCAAGAACATGAACGAATATGTGGCTTTGGATGCTGCCCAGAAGACGTGCATCGATGAGGTTTTCGAGAAAGCCACAAACGAGCTCGATGGCGCCCAGGGCGCATATGAGATAAAGGGCTTTGCTGCGACTTTCATGGAGCGAAACGCCAGCTTCCTCCTCTCACTGCTCAATCCTCCTAGCCCAGTTGTCGATCCCGACTCCGAAGGTGTCGTAGGATCAGACCCGGAACCAGTTCAATCTGTATCGATTTCTGAGGTATTAAAGCGAATTACGGGCTCTCCCTTCATCAAAAATGAAGAGGATGTTGAATCTTATATCGAGGGCTTGAAAGCTGTTTTGCTGAACGAGATCCGCTCTGGAAAAGTGGTGGTTAAATGACTCAGCAGATAACAGAGGATCAGGCTATCGAAATCGCGGGGAGATTGGCTGCGTATTTCGACGGAAAGCACAGGCTCGTCTTCTGGGAGGACGAGGACGGCGGCTATTCCGAAATCTTGGACAACCTCAGCGTAGATGGGGCGACCATAGTCGATGTCACTGGGCGCGAGCTCTCTTCAAAGAGACGGATTCTGCGAGACGAACGTGACGGCAAGTTCGTCATATACAGGCAAGGAGCTCTTCCAGCACCTGCCGATGACTTTCTGTACGACCTCAAACTAGCAGCACTTCCCTTCAACGTATCGATGGAGGGCATCTGGGCCGAGGAGTGCGATATTCCGGTAAATCTGTCCGGCGATCTGAATGCCTATGCCCGTTTCTTCAGTTCCGCAGAGAGGAAGCAGAGATTAAGGGATTCAGTCTTGCCGAAGTCGACCCCCAATGATCTCGCGAAGGCCATCCTCGCCGCCTGCGTTACCACGCCTGCAACCCATTGGCGTGACGCATTGCGAGACGTGGTAAAGAAAGTGGTCTCCGAATGGGCTGAAGACAATAACACGACCTACAAGCTCATTTGCGATTGCGCACTAGAGACGCGTTTCTGGTCTGAGGTCGAATCCGTGCTCGGGTATGCTCCAAGCGACGGCAATCCAACCATTGATGACCTTGCATTTGAAATGCTCGCGTCCACTTGCAAGAGCATCCTGCCACCAGGCACGACCTCGGTTACGGCAGATGCAGAGCGTATCCTTGCTGAAATGGCATCTAACACGCGTAAGAGAGACGCATACGATAGCCTCATCGAGAAATGCGCGCAGTCATTGGTAGATCTGATCCCCGACGATAGTCGCACGCCTGAAGCAATCGGCCAGCTTGACTCTATCTCGCAGTTCGACCAATGGGTGCTGACGTCTCTGGCCGATTCCCTTGTCTCTGGAACGCTCAGGCACGAACAGATTGACCAGGTTCTGTCTTCCCGTAGTTCTTCTCAGTGGTTCGAAAGGTACGAAGACAACTACCACACGCTGCTCTCTGCTTGCAGCTTCTTCGATGCGATAGCCTCATATGAATCGACCAGCCCTAGCGTTTCGAGCGCGCAGGATATTTTTGAGCTCTATTGCAACACATGGTATGAAGTCGATGAGTCCTATCGTCATTTCTTTGCGCATTACGCGAATCTCCAAAACGGGAAGTTCAAGCAGAAGCTCGAAACCCCCAAGCAGCGCATAATTTCCTCATACGATCAGTATCTCATGACGCTCACGGATAAATGGCAACTTGCCTTATTCGCAGATGGGGATCCCTACCCTCCTCAGGGCATTGTCTTCCAGGCGCACTTCTTCAAGGAGCGTGTGGCCCATGCGCTTCCCTCTTCCGAAAAGGGGCGGAGAGTCGGAATCATCATATCAGATGCGCTTCGCTATGAAGTGGGACGCGAGCTCGCCTCTCGAATATCGAGGTCCCGCAACACAAAGCTTCGCGACGGAAAGTCGGTTTCTTGCGAAGGGGCACTTTGCATGTTACCGAGCTATACGCAACTTGGTATGGCGGCGCTCCTTCCAGGCGATACTATGGAGATCGATCCCGCCACAGGCAGCGTCGTCAAAGACGGAATGCCAACAAGCGGCCTGGCAAACAGGCAGAAGATCTTGGATTCGACCGTGCCGGGGAGCATCGCCATCAAAGCTGACGCACTTAGAGCTGAAGGCCCTACAGCCATAGGCGACGCTGCGTCTATTATCTATGTGTACCATAACGTCATCGACAAGATGGGTGATTCCCGCGATACCGAGGACAAGGTCTTCTCGGCGTGCGAGGCTGCGTGCAGAGAACTCGAAGGATTGGCTAGTGAGCTTGTATCTGCCGGGTGCGGAACTGTCTTTATCACCTCGGATCACGGATTCCTCTACCAATCAGGAGATATCGCCGCCTATGAGTACGCGGAAGTAGAGGGTCTCTCCATGCTTTCGAAAGTGGAGGACATGGAGATGAACCGAACGCGCCGCTTCATCGTGGCAGATACTCTCCCGAAATCAGACGCACTTATCGAATATGCTTCAGACGATCTATCGCTAAAAGGTAATGCTAAGGTTGCCTTCCCAAGAGGCATCACTCGACTCAGGTTGCGTGGCAGCGGAGCAAAATTTGTACATGGAGGAGCATCTTTACAAGAAGGCATCATCCCCATCATTTCGATTAAACGTGATGTGAACGCGAAGAAGACTTATGAGACCGATGTCCAAGGATTTGCTACAGGGCGTCTCTCCATCACGGGATCCACGGTCGCAGTCGACGTTTATCAAGTACAACCATGCGACCAGTCTATCCTTCCAGTAACCGTCAAGGTCGGCCTGTATGCTCCAGATGATTCGGAGTCTCCAGGCAAGCTCTTGTCAGCGACAGAGAAGACTCTTGTACTCGAAAGCGAGAATAAGGCCTCAGATGCCCGCAAGTCGCGCGTCACCCTCGACGTCACCAACGATATTGATTCATACCGCACCGCAATGGTACGTATATCCAAACAAGTAGGCCAAACCAAGAAGCACAAGTCGGTCTGGGAGCAGGAATACTCGGTAGACCGAGGCTTCGGCAATGATTTCGATTTCTAACACTTGAAGGAAGAGAGCATATGGATTCCAACCGCATCAAGAAACTCGCAACTGGCATAAGAGCAAGCCTCATGGCAGAAGTATCGGCACGGCTTGACCGCGTGCTCGCCGAAGGCAGCCCTGAGCGACTTGACATGCCCAACGAGGTGAAAGGAATCGAGGCGGCAATCAAAGAGCTCGGTCGTGAAAGAGTGGTTGAGGCGAACGCCTATACCTGGTTCAACCGCCTATGCGCTCTTCGCTTCATGGACGCGAATGGTTATACCCCTGCCGGAATCGTCACTCCTAAGGGCAACAGCACGCAGCCGGAGATTCTGGCCGATGCCATGCAGGGCGTTTTCGACTCCAACTTGGGATTCGACCGCCTTGTACGGGACATGATCGCTGGCCTCATTTCAGGCTCGATTCCTTCTGCTAACCCGATGGAGGCCGCTTACGAGGCAATCCTCAGCACCGTTTGCAAGCATTACGCAAATCCGATGCCTTACCTCTTCAAGGATGGTGCGGATGCCTCCAGGCTCCTCATGCCACAAGGCCTGCTCTCCGAGGGATCGCTCCTTCGTCGCATAGTTACCGAAATGGATGAAGAAGCTTGCGAATCGGTTGAAGTATTGGGATGGCTCTATCAATTCTACATCGCAGAAAAGAAAGTCGAGGTCTTCGCCTCGAAAAAGAAACGCGGAGCAGCCGAGATACCTGCGGCCACCCAGCTGTTCACACCGAACTGGATCGTTCGTTATATGACAGAGAACTCCTTGGGGCGACTCTGGATGCTGAACAACCCCAGTTCTTCATTGAGGGAAATAATGGAGTATTACATAGAAGGTGATACACCTGAGGCCTTTTTGAAGGTCTACTCGCCCGAGGAGATAACGGTGCTCGATCCCGCGTGCGGTTCAGGGCATATCCTCGTTTATGCATTCGACCTACTCTACGCGATATATGAGGAGGAAGGATATCTTCCTGAAGAGATTCCGGCAATGATCCTCACGAAGAATCTCTTTGGTTTCGAGATCGATCAACGAGCGGCCGAGATAGCAAAGTTCGCTCTTGAAATGAAGGCGCGAGCCAAGGATTCGAAGTTCTTCGAGCGCTGCATCGAAACGAACATCACAGTACTTGACTCCATACGTTTCAGCGAAGGTGAACTAGAAGAAGCCGGAATGCTTGCAGAACATGCTGAGCTATTGGAAGCATTCGCACATTTGGACGAGATCGGCAGCCTTTATGTGCCGGGACTCTCTGACGACATTTTTATTGACAACGCCATAGCCAATATTCAGCAGAAGAGCGGCATGTACGCTAAAGCAACCGTCTCGCTCCTTCAACAGATGAAGGATATGAATGGAAAGCTTTCGCACAAGTTCTCTGTTGTCATTGCGAATCCACCATATATGCCAGTGAGCTCCATGGAGCCATGGGCGAAAAAGTGGGTGGAGCAGCATTATCCAGATGAGAAGAGTGATCTTTTTGCCTGTTTCGTTAAGAGAAATCTTGAATTCTCAGTTGATGATGGCCAACTAGGTTTTATGACGCCTTTCGTTTGGATGTTTATATCGTCTTACGAACGTCTGCGAAGACTGCTAATAGATGATTCGACTATTACTTCGCTTGTGCAGCTTGAGTATTCCGGCTTTGAAGGAGCAACGGTGCCAATTTGCACATTCACGGTGCAGAAGCTTAAGCAAGCAGGCTATATGGGATCCTACATTAGACTCTCAGATTTTGTTGGCGCAGTTAACCAAGCACCGAAGACGCTCGAAGCGATCAGTAATCCTGATTGCGGTTGGTTCTATCGAGCCGATGCCGAGGATTTTAAGCAAATCCCGGGAAGCCCGATTGCCTACTGGGCCAGTGCAAACCATTTTCTTGCATTTCAAGAAGCAAATTCGCTTGGCGAATTGTCGAATGTAGCCATTGGTATGGGTACCGGTAAAAATGATTGGTTTGTTCGTGAATGGTGGGAAATAGCTTTTGAGCAAATTGAGTTCGACTACAAAACAATAGAGGATATTGATGGCGCTTCAAAAAAGTATTACCCATACAACAAGGGTGGACATTACCGACTGTGGTACGGAAATCTTTCCCAGGTGATTTGGTTCGATAAAGATGGTCAAAAGAAGATGTTCGAATTAAGCGGTCATCGCGAGAATGGTGGATGGAATTACTATTTCAAGCAGGGTCTAACATGGTCTTTTATTAGCTCTTCTAAACTGGGGATTAGATATCTTCCTTATGGTTGTTTGTTCGATGTAGCAGGCTCGTCAATCTTTCCAGTTGATGTTAATCGAGACTATCTTCTCGGCTTTTTGTCTACTACTACTGCCTACGATTTTCTAAGCATTCTCAATCCGACAATGAATTTTCAAGCTGGCAACTTGAAATCTTTACCTGTACTAGTAGAAGATGAGGAGCATGTTGAGGGAATCGTGCAGAACAGCATTCAACATGCAAAACAAGATTGGAATGCTTTTGAAACCTCATGGGATTTCGAGCAACATCCACTACTTCCTCAGGATAATCGCGTCAATACCCCCCTTGAAGACATCTACTCACGCTGGGCGGTCGAATGCCGAGATCGCTTTGACACACTGAAGAAAAACGAAGAGGAGCTGAATCGCGTCTTTGCAAGGATTTACAACATGGAAGGTGTAGTGGCGACAGAGGTACCGGACGACAAGGTTAGCGTTCGTCTGGCAGATAAAGAGCGCGATATTAAGTCTCTCATTTCCTATGGGGTCGGCTGTATCTTTGGCCGTTATTCTGCGGATAAGCCCGGGATCATCCTTGCCGATCAAGGCTCAACTGTTTCAGACTTCACAACGAAAGTTCCCAACGCCACGTTCACCATTGACAAGGATGGTATTCTTCCCGTCCTTGATGGCGAGTGGTTCGAGGATGATATCGTTGTCGAATTCAAAAGTTGGCTCAAATCAACTTATGGCTCAGAAACCTTACAAGCCAATATCGCTTTTATCGAAGATGCGCTAGGCGAGGATCTGCGTACATACTTCGTAAAGCACTTCTATGACGACCATATTAATACGTATAAAAAACGCCCGATTTACTGGTTGTTCTCCAGTCCTAAGAGGAGCTTCAACGCGCTTGTTTACCTCCATCGTTACGACGAGGGAACAGTCGGTGACATTCTTACTGGTTATCTTAGAGAGTACGTCTCTAAACTCAACGCATCAGTTGCCTCTCTTGAAACAAGTGATCGAGCAACAGACCGGAAGCAAGCTGATAAATACCGCAATATGGTCAAAGAGCTTGAAGAGTGGGAACGAAATGTTATTTACCCCATGGCACATGAGCGCATTGCTATCGATCTTGATGATGGAGTGAAAGTGAATTATAACAAGTTCCCTCATGCTCTTCGCAAGGTTACTGGTCTCTCTGAATGGAAATAAAGGTATAGGCATATGGACGATTTGGATCGCAAATTAAACGACACTTTTCCTGGATATGTAGTCCGTAAAGACCTCGTCAAGCAGGTTCGCGGCAACGCCGCCGTGCCCAGTTATGTGCTTGAATTCCTGCTCGGGCAGAATTGCGCGACAGACGACGAGGAGCAGATCAAGCTTGGTATCGAGCGTGTGAAGGATATCCTTGCCAAGCACTATGTGCAGCGAGCCGAAGCCGGTGCCATCCGTTCGGACATCAAGCAAACGGGGTTCCAGCGCGTCATCGACAAGGTTTCTGTTGTCCTCAACGAGAAGCGCGATGCCTATGAGGCAACCTTCGAGAATCTCGGCATCAGCCGGGTACTTGTGGACAGCGATACCGTGAAGAACAATCGACGCCTACTGGTATCGGGCGTCTGGTGCATCGCAGACCTTTCCTATTCCCCAAACGAGGCGAAGGATGAATCGCCTTACTTGCTGCAGAAGCTCAAGCCCATCCAAATGTCTCGATTCGACTTCGAAAGCTACGCAGAGAAGCGCAGCGTTTTCACCATGGACGAGTGGATCGATGTACTTATCCGCTCCATCGGTCTTGATCCCGCTCAGATGGGCAAGCGCTCGAAGTTCTTCCAGCTCACGCGTCTGGTCGCCTACTGCGAGCGCAACTACAACCTCATGGAGCTTGGCCCTAAGGGCACTGGTAAAAGCCATGTGTACAGCGAATTCTCGCCTCACGGCATCCTCATCTCAGGTGGAGAGGTGACGCCCGCAAAGCTCTTCGTGAACAATTCAACCGGGCGCATAGGCCTTGTGGGCTATTGGGATTGTGTTGCCTTCGACGAGTTTGCGGGCAAGAACAAGCGGCCCAAGGCCGATATCGTGGACATCATGAAAAATTACATGGCCAACAAGTCCTTCAGTCGAGGTATCGAGCAAGTGACAGCCGAAGCCTCGATGGTGTTCGTAGGCAACACGAGCCATGACATCGCGTACATGATCAACTTCTCTGATCTCTTCGAGGATCTGCCGACCGTCTATCACGATCCTGCGTTCATAGACCGCATTCATGCCTATATCCCTGGCTGGGAGATGGATATCATCCGTGGAGACATGTTCTCCAGCGATTTCGGCTTCATCGTGGACTATCTGGCGGAAGCGCTTCGTCATACCCGCGCGCTGGATTACTCTGGACTCTACCGCGATCATTTCGAGATCTCCGACACGCTCTCCACGCGTGATAAAGATGGCATCCTGAAGACCTTCTCTGGCCTCATGAAGATCATCTTCCCGAACAAAAAGGCTACTCGCGAAGAAATCGCGGAGATCCTTGAGTTCTGTCTTGAGATGCGTAAGCGTGTGAAGGACTCCCTCTACCGTATCGATGAGACGTTCTCCCGTGTGCAATTCGCATACCGGCCCATTGAGGGTGGTTCCTGGGTGAACATAGAGACGCTTGAGGAAATCGACTTCCCGACGACATATCACGCTCGCGATCTTGTGCCTATTGACGGAGACCAGGCAAAGGACGCCATAAACACAATCGACGAGTCTTCCAAAGATCCAATTTTGCAAGAGGCAACTGTTGACCTTACAGCAGTTCCCGCGATCAAGGAGACAAACCTATTCGAGGGGCACAAAGCATTTCGTGAGAACCAGCGCGGTGTGTCATTCGATACCCTGTTCAGCAACTACCTTAAAGGGGCTCGTCACATAGAGATCATCGATCCATACATAAGGACATTCCATCAGTGCCGCAACCTCATGGAACTGCTGGAGGTTGCGCTCCGAAACTTCGATTACAAAGCACCCTCTTTAAAGGTTCATCTCGTCACCGGCTCAGATGATTATGACGCGAAAAAGCAGCACGATTACCTCAACCAAATCGCAGAAGCCATGGCACCCCAAGGCCTGGACTTCACCTATGAGATAGACACGTCCGGCTCTATCCATGCACGACACCTGAAGATCGACGATTCGTGGGACATTCTACTCGACCGAGGGCTCGATATCTTCCAGAAGTTCGATAGCGGCAATGCTTTCGCCATCGAGAATCGCATGCCCGAAATGCGACGTGTGCGCCAATTCGAGATAACTTACTTGAAGAAATAGCCGCTAAAGGATTCTGAACTTTTCAAGGAACACGCGGTTACGCGCTTTAGCGTCGTTAAGCACTTTATCAAACTGAAGGATCTCAATATATGCGTTGTAATTGTTGCAATGTCTATACATTTCGGGCACTTCCTGCCATCCGCTCTGACCTGCGATAATACTGCATTTTCCCAGGTCATAATGGGTGTGTATTCATGGCAGGATGAGCCCGATATGTATAATAATGAGGGTTGGCGTGAGAGACGTTGTTGAGGTTACGCAGTGGTAAGAGCGCGCTTGCGGCTAATCTCATCTTCCACACAAGATTAGCCGCTTTTCAGTTGCCGTCACCTCTAACGCAGAACGTTGACTATCCAGGTGATGATGAACGCAACAATAAGACCTACGCCAGCCCCGCAGGTAAGCTTAAGGGCATTATTGATAAACGGATGGCTTCTCCCAAGCGCATTATCGTCTGCAGGGGTTTCCTCTCCTTCCATGAAGGCACTTATTTCGCGATAGCTGACCAGGTTGTGATCCTTCTTAATCCGCTCGATGCGGTTGGCGCACGCAATCCCTAGAGCAAAGAGCACAAGGGCTAGCCCAATCCCTACTATGAATCCCCAAGAGAAATGCGGCAGAACCGAGGGCTCCTCCCAAGCAAAAGGAAGTCCTACCATACAAGCAACTCCTGCCAAAATAAGGAAGACAGCACCCCATGCCAGGCGTTCCATTGTCACCGCATCTTTGCTAATCATGTCCTTCATTGAAACCACGTCTCCTTTCACGAGTTCGTCTATGGAGGTGCCGAAGAGCTGACTGAGCAGAAGCAGGCTCTGTACGTCCGGGTACGTCTTGCCATTCTCCCAGCTAGACATCGTCTGACGTGACACATAGATTTCATGCGCAACGTCTTCCTGGGATAGACCAAGCCGCTCGCGATTGGCTTTTAGCTGCTCTGGCAACTCCATTGGCTCCTCCTTTCGTGAGACAAGGTTTCCATTCGTTGTTTTAAAATACCACCAAAATGGCTTTACATCAGGACTTTTGAATTGACTCATGGTGTCAAAAGTGCTTTACACTGAGCGTTTACCTGGTGTTTTAGATTAATGCATCGTATCTATTGTTCAGTGCCATAAGGTATCTTGAATGTCGCCTTAAACGATAGACTCTTGAAATGCAATGTCAAGCGCTCGCATCTTCCTTGTTACAAGCGCCCAAATGGTTATGAGAATCCAGCAGCCAACAAGGATGAGCGCACCAACATAAACACCAAGTGCCTCAACCACTGCAGATGTAAGAAACACTGCCACTGGCGCAGCTACTAACATCAGCGCATTTTGCGCACCTAAGGCACTTCCGCGGCGTTCGCTGGGAATCCTATCGAAAGCAAAGAAGCCAAGCAAAGCTGAAGCAGGACCGGCGCTTATACCCAACATCAAAGCAGATAACAGCATGACGGGATAGTCAGGCAACATGCCCAAGACAACAACCGAAAGTGCCATCCCAAGCAACGAAATAACATACCACGCGCGCTTGCTGATCTTTGTAGCCAAGACGGTGTATACCAGGGAGCCAACAAGCAGACCTGCGGACAGAGCGGACAACACATAGCCCAAATGAGCCGGCTGTCCTGTTTGAGTGAAATAAACCGGAAGAACAAGACCTTGAAAACTACCCATAACCATAACAATCCCAAAAGTGAGAAGCACCGAAGCCCTCAAGAGTGCGTCGTTTTTGAATAGTACGACGACGCTCTCACGAAGCGAAGCTTGAGCCGCAACAAGGATGCTGCGCGGGGTTGTTGCTTCCTCCTCATTGCGTTGCTCCTGCCCTATCTTGCCCACAACACGAGGCAGCGTGAATGTGACCAAAGCCGCAGAAAAAGAAAGCGCCGCTGTAACCCACAGTACAGGACTATCACCCACAAGCCCAATGAGCACCGCCGCCAAAGCCGGGCCAACAATGGTTATAAGAGACTCAAGCGATTGATTGATACCAAGGAATCGCTGAAGACTAATGCCATCGTGCTCCACCACAGCCGGTAATAACGTATCTCGTGCTGTCATCCCCGGTATGTCGCCAATGGCACCAAGCAAGCCCAGCACGACAAACCAGCCAAAGTCTAAGCCCCAGATCATATCCACCACAGGGAGCAACGCAACACTTGTCGCAGAAACAATATCAGAAATAATGGATACATTTAGACGGTTCACACGATCTAGAACAGCGCCTCCCAAAAGCCCTACAAGCATCTGCGGCACTGCGCAAATCAATGCCAAAGAGCCTGCAGCTAATGCATCGCCGGTTCTAGCCAGTAGGATTAAGGGAAGCACAACGCTGGCCACCGAATTTCCTAACAGGGACAACGTGCTAGAGCAAACAAATCGAATAGTAGTTGTTGGTATCTTTCTTTTTTCTGTCATTGTGCAATCCTCTCGCTTCACTAGGATTGCATTAAAAACTACGACGTAACGTCATAGTCAACAATTCACTTTGCGCTAAACACAAACGGTTCACAAACCATCGGATTGCCTTTGGAGAACTCGCTGCGCAATGGCATCCGCAACGCGCTTTTCAACATCAAGCTGGGCGGCATTCCACGAACTTTGCGCAAGGGAATCAATAAGTATGGCACCTTCCCCGTCCTCGGATGCTTCCCAGTTTTGCGGGTCGAAGCAATCCATTAGCGGCTCCAATAAGTCCAGCACTTCCCTAACCAATGCTTCGCGCTTTTGCTCCGAAGCATCAGCAGGCAGCTTGCCAATTTTCTCTTCCACTCTGCGAATGGAATCCAGAAGATCAAGTTCCTCCACTTTGCTCACAAATCTCTCGAGCTCTTGAAGAGATTCCTCATCGTAGAAGTGCGACGCAAGGAGCAATGCCGCACGGTTCTCCGTACTGGACTGAGCTACCAACGCTTCATACTGGCTCCCATAAATACGCTTTACCGCTTTAGCGAAGCGTACAGGCAGCGAAGGATCAAGCTGCTCCTCGCGCAGCTGAGCAATTACTTTCCTGCGATGTTTTAGGTCCTCAATCTGCAGTTTTAGTTCTTCGTCAAGCTTTGTAAGCTCAATCAGCTGCTTATTGAGCGATCCATTCGGGCTTGACTCATCGGATGCAGCATTTTCCTCATCTATCATCTCTTTGATCTGAGCAAGAGAAAAACCAAGGGAAGATAATCGTTTAATATGCAGCACCCGTGTTAGATCCATAGCGTCATATTCGCGGTACCCATTTTGGGATCGCGGGGGCTCAGGCAACAACCCAATAGAATGGTAGTGGCGAAGCGTACGGGTTGTAACACCTGCAATTCGTGCAATATCGCTACTGCGCATTTAACCCCCTATCACATGTTTTTAGAAATTACCGACCTCTTTATTCTTTCATTATGGTCAGTTTGAGGAGGGAATAATAGCCACAAAACTTGCTGCAAACCAAAAAATCACCCTACGTCAGGTATTGCCTGTGACGTAGCGTCATGTTGTCCAATATGCGAACAAAAGGAGATGTTGCTCCATCCCGACACACTATTCTGCAATTGAAAGCGGTGAGAGACAATGAAACGAATCTATCTTTTCCTGGGTATCACATTTGCCCTCTCTTGGATCTACGAGTTTGCGGTGGTCTACCCGCTTGCGAATTGCGATGCCTCTCAAAGCAGCTCCATGATAACAACGCTTGCTATTGGCGCAGTTATGTTCTTCCCCGCTCTTGCCGTCATTCTGACGCGTCTGATTACTAAAGAGGGTTTCAAAAACTGCGTTATCAAACCTTATCCGTTGAAGCGCTCTTTGCCTTGGTTTTTGGTGGCCTGGTTTGGACCTTCCCTGCTCATTATAGTGGGAGCCGTCGCATACTTTCTGCTTTTTCCCGACAGCTTTGATCCGCACGCATCAAACTTCGCCACCTTGCTTGAGAGTCAAGCGGCTTCCGTCGGCATGACCCAGGAGCTTCCCAACATTGAAGTCTTGGCATTAATCCAGATTGTTATGGGCATCTTTATGGGACCGCTTCTCAACATTGCAACTACATTTGGCGAAGAATGGGGTTGGCGCGGCTACCTGATGCCAAAGCTAGCGCGACGCATGAGCATAACATCTACGCTGCTGATCAGCGGAGTTATCTGGGGTCTTTGGCATGCTCCCATAATCGCTCTTGGCCACAACTACGGGCTTGGCTATCCCGGTTTTCCGCTAACAGGCATACTGGCTATGTGTGGCTTCTGCACCGTTGTTGGCATCTTCCTCTCCTATGTGACTATTCGGACAGGAAGCTCTCTTGCAGCGGCCTTTGGACATGGGGCACTCAACTCTCTTGCTGGAGCCTCCACCATCTTTGCTGTAGCAGGAGTTAACCCCTTCGTTGGCCCTTCTCCAACAGGTATCATCGGGGGTTGCGGTCTTATTGTTGTTGCCATCATTATGCTTGTTGATCTGCAAAAACGCGAAAACCGAGGCGAATTGAAAGTGCCTGAAGCTGGATTGAATTAGTTCTTGGAATACTGCGAAGTTCATTACCGGGCTGTTAGAGCTCATCAGGGCAGCTTTCAACCAATTGTGTAAGATGAACATGGTGGCCCGCGGCTACCTTCTTGGAAATGCTTTTTGGTTGCAAGTGCTCTACGGAAGACCCATAGTCGGTACTATCTCTACGACATTTACGCATTAGAATTCCCCGTAAAGCCCAGAACAAGGAGAAGTCTATGCTTGGTAACACCGATGGTCATTCTAAAAGCTTTGTAAGTGCTTGCGCTAAAGCCAATCAAATAGCAAATACCACAGTTCTCTTTCCAGGAGACTATTTCTCACTCAACTCCCCCAATGACAACTTCAGCGCAGAGCTTGATGCGGTGGTTGCCACAAATGGTTTGGAAGCTGCCTTGTTCAATTACGACGAATACCTTGATGGCGCACCGCTCGCGTTAAACAAAGGCATCGAACACCTTCCTAAGCGCGTGATCTATCGAGGATGGATGATGAAGCCGGAGCAATATCAACGCTTCTATGAGGATCTCACTTCAATGGGATTTAGCCCTTTGGTATCACCTCAAAGCTATGAGCAAATGCATTGCTTCCCCTTTGCGGCAGCATTTTTCTGCAGCCAAACGCCCACTTTTAAGGTATACCCTGAAACAAATGGCCAGGTAAGCATAGACGCAAACGAAGTGAATGAAACATTTAAACGCTTCATGGTTAAAGACTACGTAAAATCAGTTAAGAATACCGATTTCCCGGCTTATATAAAAACACCCTTAACCCAAGATGAGCTTGACGAATATGTTCAGGACTTCATACGGCGGCGTGGGAGCCTCTTCACAGGCGGGATCGTACTCAAGGAACACGTAGATCTCAAACAATACGATGGCGCTTACAATGAATGGCGATGTTTCGTTTTCCTCCAAGACCATCAGCTTGGCTTAAATCGCAATTCTCATCAGCCTGAAGAAGCGCCCGCGCCCCCGCGTTCCCTCCTGTCTGCGCTCAATACCATTTCCGCACCGTTTTATACGGTTGACTTCGCTGAGCTGGCAGATGGCTCCTGGACTATCATAGAGGCAGGTGATGGGCAGGTATCTGGAATTGCCGCATCAGATGAGCCGACACGATTCTATGAGGCAATGGCGGAACTCTTAGCCCAATACGATGAAAGCACGGCCTAGGAGGATCACCAAGCACAAACAACAAAACCTAAGACCAAAACCGATATGCTAACCTTAAGAGCAAGATTCCATGAACCACCCGAGGAGACACCAATGAATTACTCTAGCCTTAAAAAGCATCGTTATCAGACTCCCTCTGGGGTCATTACGTATTGGGTCTCAAGTGAAGTTCTTGCCGATAAACCGTGGTTTGTGTTTCTCCCCGGTCTCACTGCCGATCATCGACTCTTTGAAAAGCAGTTAACTTACTTTGATGGAAAAGCCAATGTGTTTGTTTGGGATGCGCCTTCTCACGGTCAATCACGGCCCTTTGCCCTTACATGGAGCCTTGACGACAAAGCTCGCTGGCTCAAGCAGATTCTTGATGCGGAAGGAATAGACCGCCCCATCCTCGTGGGGCAATCCATGGGTGGATACGTCTCGCAAGCATTCATGGATCTTTTTCCTGGCACAGCAAAAGGGTTTGTTTCCATTGATTCGTGTCCGCTACAGCGCAGCTACTACACAAGCTGGGAGCTCTGGTTTCTCAAGCATACGAAAACAATGTTTCTAATGTTTCCCTGGAAGACACTCGTTGACCTGGGATCAAAAAATAATGCCGTCACTGCCTATGGACAGCATCTCATGGCCTTAATGATGCAAGACTACAACAAGCGCGAATACTGCGAATTATCTGCCCATGGTTTTAATGCCCTTGCTTGTGCGGCGGAAATGGATCGCGCCTCTACACCAGACTGCCCGATACTGCTGATCTGCGGCAAAAAAGACAAAGCCGGATCCGCTAAGCGCTACAATCGCGCATGGTCCGCGCAGATCAACACTCCGATAGAGTGGATAGAAAATGCGGGACATAACTCAAACACCGATCAACCTGAAGTAGTAAATGAGCTATTAGAAGCATTCGCTACAACGTTGTCATAGAAATCACCGCGCACCATTAGTTAAAAGAATGCCTAACTAATTACTATCCATTCGTAAACGAACAAGCACCCAGCAACTTCGTCATAAAAAAGCCGTGATAGCTTGAATGCAGAAGGACTTACTCCTTCAATGGTTTGTTGCCTCGAAAAGGAGATCCCCATGTGCACTGGAGTTCGTTTTACTGATAGTCAAGGCCATCTATTCTGGGGTCGTAATTACGACTGGAATGTCAGTTATGGCGAAAAACCCATCGTGATGCCTAAAGGCTACCTACTCAAGATGCAGTTTTGCGAAAGTGAACCTACGAAATATGCCACCATTGGCACCGCCGTTGAGCACGATGGATTTCCGCTGTATTTCAACTGCGGAAACGAAGCGGGTTTGAGCGTTGGCGGCCTGAACTTCGCCGGATATGCCCAATTTGAATCTGGTCCAGTAGAAGGCAAAACCAGCATTGCCGCCTTTGAACTTCCCGCTTGGATTGGTGCTCACTTCGCCACCGTTGACGAAGCTGAGGCGGCGCTCAAAAACACCGCAATCATTGCAAAAGCGCCTTCACCTGAAATGGGTGTCGCATCGCTACACTGGATGATTGCAGATGCAAAGCGCAGCATTATTGTGGAATGCCAGGCCGACGGCATGCATATTTACGATGATCCGGTTGATGTGCTTACCAATCAGCCGCCTTTCCCGTGGCATCTGGAAAACCTGCGCAACTACCTCTGCTGCAACGGCAGCTGGCCGGGCAGCGTCACATGGGGCAAAGAGAAATTGACACCATTTGGCACCGGCTCCACCATGCGCGGCATCCCTGGAGACCCCTACTCTACCTCGCGTTTTGTAAAAGCTGCCTTCGTCAACAACTTCTATCCCCAAAAAGAGGGCGAACTAGACAACGTGATGCGCATGTTCCACACGCTGGGAAGCGTATCGTTTAGCGACGGTATGGCTGCCATGGACGACGGAAGCTATGAGCTCACTCTCTATTCGGACTGCTTCAGCGCTGCTACCAGCACTTATTACTACAACACCTATAACAGCCCAGCAATACAGAGCGCATGCTTAGCTGATTTTGCTAACACACCTACCAACGCACTTATCTCGCCAAAAACGGAAATATTCGCCTAAGTGCGTGCGTCAACACAAGCAAATCGGGAGTTGGTTCAAGCCAACTCCCGATTTTTGATGCACTTTTTGTCGTGTAGTCCCAAATCGAATATAGCTACCTCGAGCTCTTAAATAAAAGATTGTGGCAGCTATTATTCTGGCAAAATACATTACTCTTCACTTCGCGAGCTTCGCCAAGCTGATCCAGGAATCTTGTAGTAAGAGTCGCCTGACCTTTCAAATTGTTACCAGCGACTACATAATCTCCGGCAGCCCAATTAATTCCTTATGCAACAAATGCTTCTCGTCAATTCATCATCAACGAGAAGCATTGTTGTCGTCAAAATGCGAGAAGCGTATAAGAGGGAGGGATTAATGACACGTCCCGCATTCGTAGACTTCTTTATGATGACAACTCAAACATACATCACCTGCCGTTTGAGCTGCATCAGCCGAGGTGTGCATCTTATGACAACTTGAGCACGCAATTTCTTCATGTCCCGTACCTGTGCTCATAACCTCATGTGGATTAACCACCGTGCCTTCACTATCAGTCAGTACGGTAACATCAGCGGTTTTTTCAATAAGCTCTTCTTCGCTATGACATGCTAAGCAAGCCGTTTCATTAACTTGAGTGCGTTTTAAACTACTCCGTGGCGAATCTCCTACCGATACATCATCATGCGCTTTTTCAAGACTAGCATCAAACTCATGACAAGTCAGACACTCGATAGTCGCATGAGAGCCCAGTCCTGCTAAGCAAGCTGCGTCGTCCATTGACTCGGATTCAACCGTATGACACAGAGTGCAATCTGAATCCTGAGAGAATTCAAAATCAACCATCTCAGTAGACGCTGTGTTGTCATCGTGTGCATGAGGGTCATTCTCGCTTGCCTGTTTTTGCGGCGCACAACCCACCAAACAACCAACAACAGCCACGGCAATAGCAAGAAGTAGGAGTTGTTTATTTCCTTTAAACATGACCTTCTCCTTGATTATGCTTCGTCCCAAGCATCCAAAGTTTGAATGTCTTCAACAGCCATGAGCGCCTGAGTCATATTTCCACGCGCAGCAATAGCTGCTAAATACGATCCTACGGTGCCCACGTTGCCAGCGCTATAGAGGCGAGGAATCGGATTATTTGTCCAGTCAACTGTGCGACCGTTGGCATCGGTCATCAAACCACCAATGGTATACAAAACAGAAATACCGAGTTGGACTGCATAGTAGGGACCTTCGCCAAGTGCAACCAGCATCTCGGGATTGCGACCAAAAGCATCCTCGCCAGCTTCGCAACCTGCATTATATGAAGCGACAGTTTCAACCAGAGCAGCAGGATCTACACCCATCTTCCCAGCAAGCTCTTCAAGCGTGTCAGCCTGAAGAATCCAGCCGTTCTCCAATTCCGCCTTATTGTCTTCGCTCCAAATATAGCCATCACTGGGAATAACATTAGCCCATGTCATATTTGAAGTAGTGTTTCCTACTGAACCAGAATCAAAAGCTGCCTGATCAAATACTTCCCACATAATAGCGTTGTCATAATGAGCGGCTGATTGGCGATATTCCGCCATGCTGCCAGTGAAATACGTACACGGAAGCGTAGTCTTGCTATGCTGCATGTTCAAATACTCATCCTGAAAACGCTTTGCATCGCCATTCACATAGATGAGCGAAGGAACGGGTGGTTTCAGCATTTCGATGCCAGTGCCAATCGCCTCACTTGCCGCCTTGGAAACAAATGCATCAAACTCAACGCCCTTTGAAACCTTGCCAATACGAGCACCAAGGTTTGCCGCCATCAGAAGACCGTCTCCTGTCAAATAAGGACTGCTAATTGAATATGTCTCGATGCCCGGAAGATTCAAATCCCACATCAACTGCTTGTTGCAGGTATAAGCACCTGTAGCAATGAGCACTGCACGTTTTGCCTTAAAATTGACAGGTTGCCCATTGCTTGAAGCTACAACACCAATCACTTCGCCAGCATTATTTTGTATAAGCTCTGTTGCAGGAGTTTCGTAACGAACATCAACGTTTTTCGTGAGCATTGCATCGCGAAGGCATTCATAAACAGCCGGGCCATTACCCTTCAGAAAACCATCTTCTACTGTTTCCCATTCACAACCATGCTCAAGCAAGAAATCAACAGTATCAAGACTGCCTTCAACAATCTTTTCTGCCCACTCTTCATCACAATCGCCAAAAGAGTATGAATTCATAAGAAGATCCATAGTCATATTCTTACGATTCATATAACCACCCATGCAGCGCGTATCACCGCCGGCTGTCTCTTCGGGTTGCTTCTCAAGCAAAATAACACTCAATCCTGCATCTGCTGCATGATAGGCACCATACATACCCGCGCATCCGGAACCAAGAATGACAAGATCGGCTTCAGCCTCCCAAACGTGGTCGTCACCAGTAGTAGCCAGTCCTTCATCAACCGTGCTTTCAGCTTGCGAGCATGCAGTAAGCGCACCCGCTCCCGCAAAACTCGCACCTGCCAGCACTGCACCTTGTAAGAAATTCCTTCTGCTTAAACCGTGGATAGCCATGCTAGCCCCTCCTTCTTGAGGTTCCTCAATAATCCTTGCGACCAAACGTCGCCATCTCAAGGTGCATAGTGCTCTTATTTGGCGGAGATTGCTTCACCCCTAAAAGGCAGTTATGTAGTCTTTTTTACCCATCCAAAAAGGGTAGTATTGCCTCTGTACAGGCGCTTTTCAGTAATCCCAGCATTACAAAAGCAAAGGGTAAGGTAAAATGACTATCGTTTATGGAGGGGAATTATTGAGGCTATGAGCAAAGAGACAAGAATACAATTAGACGCGCGCTCACTCAAAGCCAAAGCGCTATCAATGTCAAAAAAAGACGAAGCTTTCACTCTTTTGCTATCCGCATGCGCATTTGGTTTTGCAATGGCATGGGTGCAATTCTCCTACCATGCATCCAACTATCAATTCGCCATGCAGCCTTCTGATTCGTGGGTGTTTAAACAAGCTGCACGTGTTGCCATTGTTGTTGTTTTGCTAGCGTTTCCAAAAGTAGCCAAACAAAAGAGCTCGGATTTTGTAGGCATTGTCATTTGCGCTGCATCTGCTATCAGCTGCTCCATGCTAACAACTTATGCCCTTTCTGCCCAAATTGCTTCCCTACCTCTTGCGTTTTTGTGTGGCATTTTATGTGGGATAGCATTTGCGATTCCTCTTGCAAAGTGGATAGCCACGTCACTTCAAACGAGCTTTCCATCACTTTTCTTAACAGTAAGCATTGGCTCGATTATCACTGGAATACTCGGCTGGTCCATGAGTTTGCTACCGCTTATTGGCGCTGGTGGAACTTCAGCCGCTCTCCCCGTCTGCGCTCTCGTGTTTTTGCTCTTGTTTGAAAAGAAAAAGGTCGCACATCAGATACTTCCCGACATTGAACGCCCTCATCCAAATTTGGTTTATTTTGTAAGCATGGCTATTGCAGGTGGGCTTGTTTGGTCAATTATTGTTCAAAACTGGATGCCTATCATAGAGCTGAGTTTTCTTTGGTTTTTTATACCCTGCGGAATAGCCGCATCAATCATTATTGTTGCTGTTGCGAAAATGCGTGTTGCTTCCGAGATCGTCTTTTCGCTTCTTGTTGGTTTTTGCAGTATCGTCTCACTATTTGCACTCTCGCCATTTTTCTCAAACATAGTGTTTTACTCAGCTATTTTCATGAGTGCTTGGTTGTTGCTTCTGTTTTCATTAGCAGGATCGGTATGGTATGGATCAGCATACAGCGGTCGCGAGTTACGCATTGCCTGCAACTCCATTGCGGTTATCTATCTCGCGCAGTTTATTATCCGCTTCATTATTTGCCTGTTTGATACATACGATATAGTTCTTTTAGTTACAGCTGTAGTTGCTCTTGTTCTTTCACTTATGCTGCTCCTTATTGCGCAGATGCAACAAAACCTCCCTGCAAAAGCGTCGGGCGCAACCGTTGATGAAAATAGCAATCAACACATCACCAAGATTGCTCAAAAGTATTCATTAACAGAACGCGAAATAGACGTATTACAACTTCTTGCCAAGGGTAACTCCGTTAAAGGCATTGCGGAAAAACTAGTTGTTTCGGAAAATACCGTCAAGTTTCATCGAAGCAATATATACCAGAAGCTCGGAATAAGCTCTCGCCAAAGCCTCATTGACATGATCAACGATATCAAGCAGTAAGCGCGTGTGCTTCCTTGTTTCATCAAGCTTTCTCACTGCGTTTTCTTAAGCAAGTCTCTCTTAGAGCCATTCATGGGACAGGGCAACCGCTAACTTCGTAATAAAATGCGCTCAATATAACACTTGTACGCCACGTTTGGTGATCCACCATCAATCAAGAAAGAGCTGACATGAACGGCTGGCCACTCTTTGTCAAACCCCTTAGCGAAAAGCACTTTGACGACAGAGTAGTCACCTGCATTGCCGACTTAAATGGATGCGGTTTCAATAAAGAAAACCTGCCGGTCTTTTGCAGTGAGCCAGTTAACTTTCAAGCAGGATGGCGCTGTTTTGTTCGCTATGGCAAGATCCTTGATGTGCGTCCCTACCGAGGAGATTGGCGTTGTCACTATGATCCCCGCATTATCGAGAGCGCTCTTGCGGCGTATACAGAAGCACCTGCTGGGTATGGTGCCGATTTTGGTGTTACCGCAGATGGTAGAACGCTCTTGGTTGAAATCAACGATGGGTATGCACTCGGCAGTTACGGCTTACAGCAAAACCTTTACGCACAACTACTCTGCACACGATGGAGTAGACTGATGAACACTCCCGACGAACTTGCTTACCTTAACGCCAACACCAACATCTAGAATCGCGCGACAAAATTATACATTTCGGGCACAAACCGTCATGGTGCCGCACCCCTTATGACCTGGGATAATGCAACATAATCGCAGTTCATAGCGGATGGCAGGTTGTGCCCGAAATGTATAGAAATTCGCCACAAAGGATGCTTCATCAAGTGGCACATTCGACAGGAAGCGCCTGAGATCCAGAACTACTTGTCGTTGACCATCAATGTAATTAAAGATACAATCTTGCGAAATTGTATTTCCTGCCGCCGGGTAGGGTTCCGAACGCTCGGAACGACTTTCATCATCAGGCCAAAGAAGATGAAAGTTCGTTTCCGGCGTTTTTTTATTTTGTGCTACTAACTGGAGGTCTTGATGGATTGGATTATATTGATAGCTGCTGGAATGATGGAATCAGTCTGGGCTATAGCTTTGGAAAAGTCCCATGGATTCACCCAGCCAATTCCCACAATAGTTTTCCTGCTAGCCTTAGCCCTGAGTATGCTTGGATTATCGCACGCGCTCAAATCTCTCCCACTTGGAACAGCGTACGCAGTTTGGGTGGGCATAGGCGCTGCACTAACGGTTGTTTATGGAATGGTTACAGGCATTGATCCTGTAAATATTCCCCGTATAGTGCTTATCATCGGATTGGTTCTTTGTGTTATTGGCCTCAAAATAGTGTGATCCAGAAAAACAGCGGCTCAATAGAACCAGCCCATAACCAAACACGCTTTGGTGTAATTGACCAGGCTTGGCAAGCACGAGCACTCGCGACAATCAAACATGCCGCAACAAAGACTAGTGGCAAAGATTAAAGTATCAGCCTATTAGCAACACACATTACCTGCTTGACGGCTTAAAAGAATATGGATAGGATAGCCACAATTGCATAGTCACTTGTATTAATTCTGCCGCCGGGTAGAGTTCCGAGCACTCGGAACGAATCTTTCATCGTTAGGCCTTCGAAGATGAAAGTTCGTTCGGGTGCTTTTTCTTTTTCAAGGGGCTATAGAGTAACCAGAAAGATGAGGAGTCAACCATGATCTCGGAATTACCGCTTCTACTGTTCACCGTCTTGACGGGATTAGCTTCAGGGGGTTTTGTCATGAGCACGATCCTCTGCTTGATGAGCAAACGACGACAGCGAAGTTGGCTTTTTTCCCTCTTATGCCTCATATTGCTTGGTCTCGGCATGCTATGCGTTTTGGCACACCTTGGTCATCCAGAAAGATTCTTGAATGCCTTAGCAAATCCAACAGCAATGATTACCCAAGAGGCATACTGGTCTATTCCTTTTGGCTGCCTCTTGCTTGCTGACATACTTCTTTTAAAGCTGAAGCATTCCGAGAATATCGCAATTCCGATAATTGGCTCACTTTTTGGTCTCGGCCTTATGTGCGTAACATCAATTGCATATTTCACCAGCTATGGAGTAGCTGGTTGGCCCGAAGTTCCCACATTGTTCCTCTTCTCAATTGGAGACCTAGCCATGGGTGCAGTTTTTGCACTCACCGCTTTCGAATTCACGGCAAACCATGCAGACAAAGCTGCGAAGAAAAACAAAAGTACGCAATCCTTTTCTCTTCTTTCAATACTTTTGAATCTTGCATTGGTACTCACCTTTATTGCCGAAGCAATTGTGTTTGCAAATCTTGCGGTAGGCCCTTGGGGCTTCATCGTTGCGGCGCTTCTCACTGCAGCAGCTACAGCAATGCAAGCATGCGTTGTGCTTGGTAAATTTCGCATCAAAAATCTCAATTTGATTTGCTCTATTTTAATCACAATCGCAGTGATTATTACGCGTTACGCATTCTATGCAATGTACTAATTAGCTCAGAAAGAAACACCTTTAGAGATACCAAGAAACAGATACGAGACAGGGGCTGATAACCTATGAAAGAGTTAAGCTTAAAAGATACGCGCCTAAGCAGACGCGCTTTCATTGCTGCTTGTGCGGCATCTGCTGCCGCTTTTGAGGTAGCCGATTCTCATTTTGGCAGGGATTCTCGTTTGGCTTTTGCCGACAAAAAGGATCTCGCCGACTCAGAGGCCGAATGGAAAACTATCGCTTGTCTGCACGGATGCGGCACGCGCTGCATGAATCAAACGTTGGTAAAAGATGGCATTCCAATCCGCCAGAAGACAGACGACACTCATCCTGATTCCATTCTCTATCCACAACAACGTGGCTGCCTCAGAGGTCGCGCGTTAGTTGAGTTTGAAAACGGTGCGGATCGTCTCAAGTATCCCATGAAGCGCATTAGCTGGTCGCTCGACGATCCACATGGAGAATTGCGCGGCAAAGAAGGTTATGTTCGCATCAGCTGGGACGAGGCTTTAGATCTTGTGTCTGAACAGCTTAAACGCACCTACAAAGAACATGGACCTCGCGCGGTATATATACCTTGCAACATAAGTGGAGGTCGCAAATATGTCGCTCCGCTTCTTAACACGCTCGGCGGATACCTCACGGTTTCTGATTCTATTTCATACGGTTCGTATACCCTTAATGCTGACGCACTCGGAATTACCTATGGTGGCGAATGTGGCGGCAACGACCGTCTGGATATGATAGAAAACGCCGATACTGTCGTTTTGTTTGGACAAAACCCCGGTTGGGGCTCTAACGGTAACCCTGCATATTTTTTCCGCGCCGCAAAAGACAACGGAGCGAATTTCATCTATGTTGGGCCTTCTTATAACGTTTCGGCCGCCATGCTTGATGCACGATGGATTCCTGTGAAGCCCGGAACGGATACGGCGTTTTTGCTTGGTGTCGCACATTCCATGCTGAAACTAGACAAAGAAAAAGGCGACATCATTGATTGGGATTTTTTGCACAAGTACTGCATAGGTTTTGACGCCGAGTCTATGCCCAAAAATGCAAAAACCTCCGAGAATTTCCGCGGATACCTAGAAGGCAGCTATGATGGCGAAGTTAAAGATGCTGCCTGGGCGTCTACAATTTGCGGAACACCCGAAGAAGACATCATGTGGTTTGCAGAAGAAATGAGCAAGCAGAAAAACGTTACGCTCTCTCATGGGTATTCTGCGGCTCGTTGCACAGGAGCAGAAGATATTCCTCAAGCTTATATGACAATTGCCTGCATGGGCGGTCACTACGGAAAGCCCGGCAATGCGTGCTCAAATTATTGGGTTGATCGTCAAGGACCAGTTGGCTTTCAGATCATTTCAACTGGTGATGACGGTACTGCAGACATCACACTGCCCGACCTTGACCCACTCTACGATGCTGACGAATTTGAGCCCGTCGACGAAACCGATTACGTTCAAGCACTCCAAATCTGGGACGCAATCATAGATGGCAAATACACCAGCACGGGTCGTTGTTGGTCAGGTAATTTCACAGAGCCGCAAGAAAAGGAATGCGATATACGCATCATTTACGCCGCTCGAGATGGCTCAGCACGTTCAGTGACTAACGGCTCAAAGGCTGCAGAAGCATATCGCAAGCTTGACTTTATCCTGTATCAACACTTTGTACCGTCACCATCTACCCCCTACGCAGACATCATCCTCCCTGTCACATCAGACATCGAACGCAACGCTATTGCGGAAAACGGAGATCGAGACCGCGAAATGGTGCTTGTGTATTCAAAAATGGGCGGAGACACCTACGAAGCTAAAACCGATCAATGGATAGCCGAACAAATCCTTGAACGTCTTGGTTACAACCCCAAAGATGTATATCCCCTCACGGAAGATCAAATGTTTTTCAATCAGCTCAAAAATACTAAGATTGAATATGCTGACGGTACCTCTTCCCCACTTGTAACCATTACCGAGCAAGACATCAAAGAATGGGGTGTTGAAGGAGAACCACAAACGGGTGAAATAGGCATAAACGAATTGGTTAAGCAGGGAATATACCAGGTAGAACGTCATTTTGGAGACCAATATCAGACAATCACCTATGCCGACTACATTGAGAATCCCGAGGAAAACCCACTTGATTCAGAAAGTGGAAAATTTGAAATCTATTGCCAAGCAAAAGCCGACACGTTCAACATGGCAACACTAACAAATGAAGAATACAAACCATACCCCACCTATCATGCGTTAGTACAAGATGAAAACTATCCCCTTCTTATGTTTAACACGCACTATCCAAGAAGCGCTTGCACTGACTTCAATAACGTAGAAACACTGCGCGAAACATTCCTTGCCCCCGTAGTGATGAACTCTCAAGACGCAGAGGCACGCGGCATTCAATCTGGAGACGCAGTACTCATCACAAGCCCTCACGGAAAAATACTCCGCCCTGTCAGCGTAAGCGAGCTTATAGTTCCTGGCAGTATTGATGTTCCAAATGGATCGTGGCCCAGTTTTGACGAGGATGGCATTGACCGAGGAGGAAATCCCAACACACTGTATGGAGGGAATCCACAGGGTATGGGTGTTTCAGGCTATAACAACGTTGCTGTTCAGGCAGAAAAATGGACCGGCGCCCCGCTGCAACCCGACTACGAGACACGCCTTACGTTGGACATAGAAGAATAAAGGAGAGATAGATGGCACGCAAAGGCTTTTACTTCGACAGTTCAAGATGCGTGGACTGCAAGACATGCCAAGTAGCTTGCAAGAAAAAATTCAACGTTCCAAAACTCTTGAACTTTAGAATTGTGAGCGGTTACGAAGTAGGAAAATATCCTAACGCTCGTTTTTATAGTATTTCAGGATCTTGCAACCATTGCGAAGATCCCGCCTGCGTTAGAAACTGCCCCACACGAGCAATGTATAAAGACGAAGCTGATGGCACCGTTCAGCATAATGACGATATTTGCATCGGATGCCAAGCATGCATTATGGCATGTCCTTATGGTGCTCCCGTCTATTTAGAAGAAGAAGGAATTGTTCATAAGTGCAATGCTTGCATTGACACACGCGAAGAAGACGGAGCAACTACCTGCGAGGCTTCATGCGGTATGCGAGCAATAGAATTTGGTGATTTTGAAGAATTGCAAGCGAAGCATCCGGATGCCGTCGTAAGCATTGCCTGTCGCCCTGATGCTGCAATAACACACCCTTCTATGATCATCTCTGGTCGAGAATATCTCCAAGATGAAGACTATAGAGAGCTGGAGTATTAAAACATGGATGACGAAATTCTGTTAGCCGCCCGAGTATTGGTTTACTCTACACTCACCCGCGCCTATACAGAAGAGCCCGATGCGCTGTTTCTTGGAACACTAACAAGTGACTCGTTTGAAACAGCCATCGGACTTGTCGACAGCAGTTCCTCGTCTTTGCTTTTAGATAAGCTTTGCGAAATCAAAGAGCACATTGAAAGCGACAATTGGTCAGCAATGACCTTGCATGTTTCTCAACTTGCAGAAGAATACAATCGAATCTTTGTGGGACCAACGACGCTGCACGCTTCCCCCTGGGAGTCTATACATATAACAGGCAAGCGCGCACTCTTCCAACCTGAAGTCTTAAGCGTTCGCGAAGCATATAAACGCGCTGGGTTGCTGCCAGAGCGATACCAACAGGTATCGGATGACTACATAGGTCTGGAACTTGATTTCATGACGAAACTAGCACAGTTTGCCCTTGAGCGCTATCAGGCTGACGATATAGCATCATATAGAGAATGGCTTCAACAAGCAGAAGAATTCTTACAGCGGCATCTGCTTAAATGGATAGACAGTTTAGCAATTGCCATAAAGACACATTATGGCAATTGCTTCTATGCTCTTATTACAGAGCTCACGGCAATGTATGCCACAAAGGATGCTTCATATATACAAACTTTAAGACCCTAAAAGACCCTCGGGCGTCTCGCGACTGTCTACATAAGCTCGGGCAAGTCGAGCTACTGCATATACGCCAAATACCGCAACAACCACCATAGTAATAGCTCCCGCTACTTCGCCATCGGTCACAAAGTCACTCAAAACACTCGCGATGACTGCCGCCAGAGAAGCCAGCAGAAAGAGGAAAAACCAGACAGCAACACGCCCTGAAGAACGTCGCTGAGCTTAAACCGCTCCAGAGGCGTTTGAGAATCAACGAAAGTGGTGAAAAGGTATTATTAGCTCACAATAACCAATATAATTCCAAGCACGATGAGCCAGTTCAAGGTAAAGGAGATACAAATGTCACTTGAACGCGCAAAAGAACACTTGGCAAAATTCAACAAAGCAGACGACATTATGGAATTCAGCGAGTCAAGCGCCACAGTTGAACTGGCCGCGCACGCAATTGGGTGCGAACCCGCTCGCATTGCCAAAACGCTTTCATTTGCCGTCAACGATCGCGTGGCGCTTATTGTTTGCGCAGGTGACACAAGAATAGCTAATCCCAAATTTAAGGCAGAGTTTCATACAAAACCTCAAATGCTTAAGGCCGAAGAAGCCGAAACGCGCATAGGGCATGCAATAGGCGGTGTTTGTCCTTTTGGAGCATCAAGTGAATGCGACGTCTACCTTGATGTGTCACTCAAACGTTTCGACACCATATTCCCTGCATGCGGCAGTTCCAATAGCGCCATCGAGCTAACTCCCGACGAGCTTGAGGCTGTTGTACCTGATAGCTCATGGGTTGATGTCTGTAAGCTTGCAGAATAAGTGAACTTTTAATATCAAAACGCACACGCTTGAGCGCTTCGGAGATATCTACGAGAGATACCCTTTACACAAGCACGTCCAATGAACGAGCCAAAAGCAAGGCAGCCTGTCGGTAAAATGTCAGTCTAGTTTCTTCTTGCACCTTTTCGGCAAAGCGCGGCATCCACTGCATCACGTGCGACGTCATGAACTCGGCATATGCGCTCGCAGCAGCATCGGCATCTTCGCCAAGTGCAACACGTGCCGCCAAACACTCCAACAGCTCCAGCTCGGTAGCTACATTATCAAGTGGCTCATTCGTTCCCGCCGGGCGACTCAATCCGCATGATTTGCAAAAGCGCTCAACTTCCATTGAGTGCGGATTAATGAACAGCAACGCCTCTCCCCCGTCGTCAGCTGCACGCCAGATGCCTTCATATGGCGAAATTACCGGCTCCGGCGCACCAATGAACAGCCTTGTTGCCTCCGCCCGAAGCGCGTGAAGCATCTGCTCGGCATCGCCCTGATCGGCAGACTCCTGCACATCGGCAGCCCAATCTACCCCCGCTGCTAAAGCCAACTCATTTGCAGCATCCACCCATTCACCACTGGATACCACTTCAGCCAGCACGCTGTCAGGATATCGGAAGCTCAGCGCCAAAAGCTCGCAGAGCGCTGCTCGAACCTGCCACACATTAGTATCCATCTGCTCGGTCATTTCGAAACTCCGTTCACGTTGTTGAAAGCGAACAATCTCACACTATCGAAGACAAACACATCAAATAAAATACCCCAACCGTTCAAAAAAAGCGGTTGGGGTATCTAAAGGTTACTCAAAGGCAAGACGAGGAGTAGACCTTTGAGCTCAGCCAAGAACCCCGATTACTTCTCGGATTCGGCTTGAATCTTATCGCCTGGTTGCAGCGCCAGGAACTTGATTCCAAGAAGAAAGATAAGACCAGCAAGCGCCACAACGCCAAGCATTACACCAAACTCAAGCGGCGTCGGCCAATACACCATGCCAGCATATGCGTCTGCCCAACCTGACTCCCAATTGGTGATCGTTTGAGGTGACAGCACACCAACGTAATCAAGATTCGGCAGCTGGAAACCACCCACAAGCAGCTGAATACGCTTGCAGAGAATACCGACGATAGCCAACAAGCTTGCAATCACAATGAGCGGATTCGTGCGCAGCTTTGGCGTAAAGCAAATCAGAGCACACACCGCACAGCCCACAACCTCAA
This sequence comes from Adlercreutzia agrestimuris, assembly GCF_943193125.1. Lineage (GTDB taxonomy): Bacteria > Actinomycetota > Coriobacteriia > Coriobacteriales > Eggerthellaceae > Xiamenia > Xiamenia agrestimuris. The sequence goes on along the minus strand of NZ_CALPCX010000002.1, from coordinate 290,488 downwards.
TCCAGAAGAAAGGAGCCAGCTGTCCGCTTACCAACATTGAAACCACGTCAGCACCATGTGCGCCTGGGAAACCCTCGGTCAAAAGATCGCAGGCGAAGAAATACAAATCAACACAGACAAACGCGCCAAGCAGTTTCGCCAGCTTAACGATATAGGCCTGATCAAGCGAAAGATAGCCCACCTTGCGCAAAGCCTCAACTACGCAGATCACCAATGCAGTACCGCAAACGAGCGCCGAAGACACAAACCACGGTCCAAGAAGTGCGGTATGCCACATTTCGCGACCCTGCTGCAAGCCGAAAATCCATGCCGTAACACTGTGCACCATAACTGCACACAAAAGTGCAATTACCGATAAAATACGCAGCGCTTTATCAGAAACCTTACCGCGCTCGTTGGCCATCTGGGCCCACAGGTAAAAGCACGACAGAATTAGATAGGTGCCCAGCACAATGATGTCCCACATAAGCGGACTGCCAATATTTGAGAAGACGAACAGCTCCCAAATGCGTGTTGGCTGACCAAGATCCACCACAACAAAACCAATGGCTGCAATTGTGCATGCGATAGATGACATAATTGCCACTTTCGAAATGCCGCCAAAGCCTTTGATGCCAAATGCCTTCGGAACCGAAGAAATGATCAGGCCACCAGCAGAAAGACCAACAAAGAACATGAAGAAGGTAATGTAGAGACCCCAGGAATCCAGGTTACGCATACCCGTTTGAATCATGCCGCCGCTCAGCTGCATTGCCCACAAAGCAATACCGGCTATAGTGAGTATGCCGCAGACGATGATTCCCACAGTCAGTCCAGTGCTTTTCCAGGGTGTCGAAGATTTCTTTCCCTGTTGTTGCGTGTTTTGAGACACGTTGATTGGAGCGGCAGCAGCCGCAGAAGTCATATCAGTCATGATTTTCTCCTTAGCCTGTCGCTTAACCCACGTAGTATATTGACGGTTTTGTTCCCTCGTCAGCTAAAAGCTGCTTGAAGGATCGCTTCTTAATGAGTTGAGAAACCTCTGAGTTAGGATCATCAAGGTCTCCCCAGAAACGAGCGCGCGCAGGACAAGCTTCAACGCAAGCAGGCTCTTCGCCCTTTGCTACTCGATGTGAGCACATGGTGCACTTTTCTACCGTATGCTTCTGGTGCTCAGGTGCATCCACACCACCGATGTTCATATCAAGCACATGTGTTGGCTCTTCCCAGTTAAACGAGCGAACACCGGTGTAAGGACATGCGCTCATGCACATACGACAGCCAATGCACTTATCAACATCCTGATGCACAATTCCTGTCTCTTCGTCCTTATAAGTAGCGCCAACAGGACATACTTTTGTGCAAGCAGGGTTTTCGCAATGCTGGCAATTAACCGGTACATACTCGATGGTCGTGTTCGGGAATTCACCCGCAGGAATATCCATCTCAGCACCGCCATCAGTTAAGATGCGATTCCACCACACATTATCAGGAAGATTGTTTTCTATCTTGCAAGCTACAGCACAGGTATGGCAGCCGATGCAACGCTCTTGATCAATGACAAATCCGTAATTCATGGCAACCTCCTATCTCTTTTTCACATCCACGCGAGTGTCATAGAAGTTGAAAGCAACAGCCCATTCATCATGAGTGGGATACGTAAGCTCTTGATAGCCGCCTTCAATAAACTGCTCGCGCTGCCAACCCTTCGGCATGCGGCTCATACCCTGCGGAAGACTAGGATCAATAACGCATTTGAGTACCATGTGACCGCGGTCATTGAATACCTCAACAATGTCTCCCGACTCAATGCCGCGCTCCTGGGCATCTTCAGGACTCATCTTGTAGATAGGCTCAGGATCAAGCTCTCTTAAGACCGGAGAGTTAAACCATTGCGAATGCGTGCGCCAGCGCGAATGCTCCTGAATGAAGATGATCGGGAACTTCTGGGCTGCCTCGCTCTCTTCGCATACCTCAGCAGAGGGTTGATAGTACACCAAGTGCTCTTTAGCGAAGCGCTCTTTGACGTCCTGACCATAATTGACACGAGGAGCAGGCTTTTCAGTGTAGAGTTGCGCAAGTCCTGACTCAGTGGTGAACTTCGTGCGACCTACAATACCGGGCTTACCTGGCAAAAGAGACAGATCAATGTAGCCCTCTTCGCGAAGCCTATCAAGTGTGACATTGAATTTCTCGCAAGCTTCTGAAGACAGCAACAGGTTTGCATAGGTCTCAAAGGTGTTTGACTCAGGGAATGCCTCTTCAAATCCCATAGCGCGCCCGATCAGACCGCAAATCTCAACGTCATCTTTTGCCTCATACAACGGATCAATTGCCTTGCTTTGATGCACGATATAAGGGAGATTGTGTGCCTTGCGGAAGTCTTCGTGCTCATAGAACGATGCAACCGGAAGCACCATGTCTGCATAGCGAACGGTATCGTTCATCTCCATATCCATGGCAAGATAGAAATCAAGCGCCGGCAAAATCTTCTCAAGGAAGTTATTCTGAGACGGCCAATTGCTTACGGCGTTAGAGATAATGCTGACCATTGCCTTGATGGGATAGTCTTCGCCATTAAACTTCTGCGTCTCAGCAACTTCATGCAGCATCGTCATGGGGAAAGCGGTTGTCATTCCCACAAATCCTGGTGCTGCCCATAATGCTTTCATGTTGAGGGCAAGCGCGGTGTTCAAGAAGATACCCGTAAAGCCTGCACCATCCCTACCAAGGTTGCCCGTGAGTGCCATAAGAATTGCGATAGCCCAGCAGCTCTGGTAGCCATTCATATAGTGGTCCATACCAAATGAGATGTTTACCGAAACCGCATCGCCCTTCGTAAATACATCAACCAATTCAAGAATGGTTTCCTCAGGCACGCCGGTAATACGCTGTGCTTCGCTGATGCTATAATCTGCCAGCTGCTGCTTCAAAAGCGTGTAAGAAGTGTCAACAGTTACACCATCTACCTCAAAGGTTCCTTCTAAGGCAGGGTCGGTTGCTTCGCCATACAAAGCAATAGCGCCAGTTGCGTTGTCCCATACATATGCTGGGTTTTCTTCACCCTCGGCAACTTCAGCATAATCGCTCTTGTGAAGCAACATTCCCGTATCACGACGAACCAGCAGCGGAGCAGTAGAACGTGCAGCAATAAATTCATTATCCTGCAGATCGTTTTCCAGAATATAGTTGGCCATGGCAAGCGCCAGATAACCATCGGTCGTAGCCTTGATTGGAACATAGACATCGGCCTTGTGTGCAGTTGCCGATTTCACCGGATCAACAACGATGATCTTAGTGCCCTGCTCTTTTGCGCGTTGCATCCAACGCCAGTTTTGCGGGGTGCTGTGAACTGGGTTTGATCCCCACACAACAATATGAGAAGAGTCAAGAACACTCTTTGCTTCGTTAGCGAAATACATAAGGCCAGTTCCAAGCACACGGTCAATGCCGTAGCCGGTTGCCAGGTCATTCATGCCCGCAGGCTTGCTGGCACCAATTACGCCACCAAGGCGGTTAAAGATACCTGTTTGACCTTGAATTTCACCATAGTTGCCCGTGCCGAAATCAAACACGATAGACTTAGGACCGTATTCTTGTGAGATGCTCGAGAGTTTTTCTGCAATCTCTGCAATGGCGTCATCCCACGAGATGCGCTCCCATTCGCCAGCACCACGCTCGGTGCCCTCCACACGACGCATCGGGTATTTGATACGATGCGGGCTATAGATTCGATGCATGTAAGACATGCCGCGCAAACAGCTTCCGCGATAGAGATCCTCTGCATACTCTGCAGGTGTCAACTTGACCAGCTTGCCATCAACAACATGGGCAGCATATCTGCAAGATTGCATACAATTAGAACGGCACACACCATAGCAGATCGTCTCTTCCGCACTTGAATTGGAAGCCTCACCATCTGCAAAAGCTACGAGCGAGCTTGTACCACCAGCAACTGCCGCAACACCAGCAACAGCTCCTGTTGCCTTCAAAAAGCTTCGACGCGTGATCCCAGGTCTCGTAACCGTAGATTCCGACATCTTCTCTCCTCCATTCTTTTGAACAGAACGCTCAAGAAAATCTCGAAGGAATTCGCTTGTTGTGTACAACAAGCTACTCCCCAATTATTGAACACTTTCGAGATTTCCCCCACACAGAGAACCGGCCGATTCTTCTTGTCTTAGTCTGTCATACGCCTTATAGCTCTGTCAACAAAAATATATGACAAAGTATGACAAATATTATTCTATTTTAAGAATAATCACCAAACAGGGTTACCGAGTAGTACTGCGCGACGCTTTCGATGTCTTTGTTGACTTTGGCGCTGCAGGCGCCTCTCCCCCGTCAACAAAGCCTTCACTAAATGCACTCGGAATCACGAGCGTACCACCTGACTGTTTCACGCTTTCATATGCAAGATGCATCGTGCGCAGGCGCATTGCCTCCACGTCGCCGTCATATACTTGAGATGCATCGCGAAGCATCTCAGAAATATCGTGTTCCGCCTCAGCAAGAATCATTCTTGCCTCGCGCTCACGTGACGCCACCGCTTCAGCAGCCATTGAAGATTGCAGCTCTTTAGGAACAACAATGTCGCGCACTTCTACATCAATAACATCTATGCCCCAAGCCGAAAGCTTCTCCTCAAGCTCCTCTTTGAGTTCAACATCAAGCTGATCGCGCCGTGTGGCAACTTCACTCAAAGACGCACGGCCAATGGCCTTGCGCAGCATTGCTTGTGCCATCCACGACACGGCAACAGAATAGTTTTCCACCTCAGTAGCAGCTTTCTCAGCTGAAAACACCATCCAAAAGACAATTGCGTCTACGTTTACCGGAACCAAGTCGTTGGTTAGCGTTTCTTCCGCGCCAAAATAGGTGGTCATAACACGCTGATCTACTCGCAACGAATAGAACTCAACAATAGGAATGGTAAACACCACACCTGGGCCTGCCACACGATTGAAACGACCAAAGCGCATGACAACAGCTTTTTCCCACTGCATCACAATATGCACCGAGGACGCCACCAAATATCCAACTACTGCAGCCGCAATCAACGCAAACAGATCAATATCTCCCGTCAAACACTGCCACACGCACAGCGTCAATACAACGCCAAGCGCAAAAACTATGACGGTAAACGCTACTGCACCATTGCGCGACGTTTTCCTATGCGCCGACGTGACCTGCGGAACATTCATCATCCGAGACGTCGGGGAAGTAGATGATGTTTGAGTCGACTTCTTTTCGTTGCTGCTGTTTAGCATTGGCCGCTCCTTGCTCCTTATTGCGCTTCACCTTCGCCTTGATGATTCCCTCATTAAAGAGCGAAGTAATCTCTGCCAGTGACAACCCCAGTTCCTGACAACGCTGGATGTATTCCATCGTCATCATTTCAGCGGTAACAGCAAGGCTGACCCCTGGCTTATCACTTACATCGCACACAAACACCCCTTGACGATGATGCGATACGATATAGCCATCCTCTTCCAGGCTTTTATATACTTTACTAACGGTGTTGTAATTGATCTCTATATCAGCCGCCATACTGCGAACCGTTGGCAACTTGTCTCCGGGGAGATAGTGCCCTGACGTGATGAGGTATATGAAACGATTCTTAAGTTGAAGCCAAATAGGAACGCTCGCTTTTTCATCAAGCGAAAAAAGTTCAGCCACATTGGCTTGCTTCTTCTGTTTCATCTCATAAACTCCTCATTGTTAAACCTTATTTGCCGGCAACGCAAAAGCCAAAGACTCTTGCTCTTCTTCCGGCACTTCGTCTGCAGCGGCGCTAACAGGTGCAACCTGTAACTCCAAAGAGCGGTGCTCACCTGCCCCTATTATGCTCACGCGCATACAGATAACGCCAACCAGTACCAATACCGCAGCACATCCCAGCGCATTTGATAGCATATCGGAATCTCGCTCCCCTGCTATCAAGAATACAATTTCAGCAATAAGCGGCACTGCCATCCCGCAGAATACAAAACCGAACCACCAAGTCAGCGACTGTGACCCTTCAAGCACGCTTTGAACGCTTATACAAACACCCGGGTTTGCGTCAGAGAGCGCTCCTGAAACAAAGAGTGCAGCACACACTCCTTCAATAATGACCACCGCCATATCAGCTAACGCCAGCCGATGAAGCATTTTTCTGGAGACTTCATCTTTTACCACGAACGCGCTACAAATAACCACCAAAGCTATTCCGCCTGATAACGACGACGCTACAAACAAAGGCACCAGCCATGGCGAATTCCAAAATGCTACACCCGTAAGCCCGCTTACCAGCAAGCCGGTATACGACATCACGGCAATACCAGCCACCAGTGCTACCAACTCAAGTGCAATCACAAAGCCACGGCGAACTTCCGGTATGTAAAGCACTCTAACCAGCGCAAGCAATGCGCTCACAACAAGTAGAACCGATATCGCATATACGCCAAAAGTCATCCAAGTTAGCGATGGGCTCACAAAAAGCGAGAGCAACCGATCTGGGCGACCAAGGTCAAACACCAAACATGCGCATCCCAAGCAAAACACAGCAAAACCAGCAATAAATGCAAAATCAAGGATATTCGCATCTGTACGAACAAGGGGCCCTTGCTCGCGATCAAAGCCAAAAGGTTCTCGCACAAACATAAGATCAAGCAAAGAGCAGACGCTGATACAGCCAGCGCCAAGACCGCCAAGTATGAGATATGTAGTGGCAAGCTCGCTCAGCACGCAGTCCCTCTCCCCGTCTCTGTCCTTCTGCGTTCGCGTCCTTGTATCTGTATTCTTTTACGTCAAAGTATGGCACAAAAGAACTACGCATGTGACAGGATATGACAATATTTTGTCGCAATCTGCACGCCACAGAGCTTGAATACCTTCGTGATAAAACTTGCATGCAGCGTGCGCGAATCCACTCAGCATCAACGTCTTGAAAGCCAGAAAAAAGATTGGCCGCCCCGCACAAGCAGGGCGACCAATTTTCTGAGAGATTACCAATCTCAGTGGAGGGTATTATGATCAGGCTATTTAGAGCGCCGCAAGAGTTTCGCCAACAAAATAACCAGTAGCCATACACGTTGAAACGCTTGCAAACGATTGAAGCGTTACCGCACCAGCTGCATACAAGCCAGGAATCTCGGCATCAGAGGTATCCAATACCTGGTTGTTCGGACCAACGATCAGACCACCTGATGTCTTGTAGCGGCTCACATTGAGCTTAAGTGCGTGATACGGCGGCTGCAGTGACTCCAACCAGGCTTTCTTGCCAAAATCTGTATCCTCACCAGAAGCAACTAGTTCGTCATAGCGGGCGAAAGTTTCCACCAACGTATCAACGGGCACATCCATGCCAACTGCCAACTCTTCAATGGTGTCGGCCTTTACATAAACGTCACTGTGGCTTTTGATATTGCCTTCAACTGAGTTTGCAATAGCACGAGCATCAAAGGCGCGCTGATCAAAGATTGACCACCACTGACGATATCCTGCATCTATTGCAGCTTGAGCGGCATCATGAGATTGCGCCTCTTCAATAAAGCGCTTGCCGTTCGGTAATACCAACACGATAGGTGTCCAATAGCCCCACGTCGTGCAGTTGGGAATGTCGCCCATGAGGTTGCAGAAGGTAAACGATGAATCCATGCCTACCAGCTGAGCACCTGCTGCTTGAGCAAGTTTGTGACCCTCACCAATGCAGCCATGAACCATCTGTCCGTAATTGGACCACTCCGGCAGATACTCCTGAACCATTTCGCCATTATCAGCAAAGCCGCCCGTTGCAAGCACCGTCGCCGTTGCCTTGATGTCGGTCACTTTACCTGAGGTGGTGTCCTCAAAGCGACAACCAATAATTGTGCCCTCGGCGTCTTTAATGAGAGCCGTTGCACGTTGGCCATTGCGAATATCGGTGCCCAGTTCCTTAAGCTTTGCCACAATAGGTTGCAAAATGTTTTGACCGCCAGAGCCAATACCGTCAGCCGGCAGAATAACTGAACCGAACAAGCGAGGCAGCTCAGCCTCGGTGCAGGGCTCTTGGAACGTAGCGCCAAAGTCGTTGATTGCAGAATCCACAAAATGCGTATTTGCGTAAATCTTTCCCTTTACCCAGTCTTCGAACCAATCATATTGCTCATAGCCTGCGGTTTGCTTCTCTTTGACTGCCTCCCAATACTCATCAATAGTAGTGGTGTAGCCGGCTGCTTTCTGCAGCTCGGTGCCTGTGGCAAACATGAAGCAGCATGATGTAGCAGAGTCGCCACCAACCTGAGATTGTTTTTCAGCAATGATAATTTTCTTGCCTGCAAGTGCTGGCGCCATAGCAGCTGCCAGACCTGCATAACCTGAACCAATAATGAGAATGTCGGTCTCTTCAGTAAAGTTAACAGGCGCATATCCCACAAGCGAAGTCTCGCCAGTCTCAGCAAGCGGCGCGTCGCTTGAACCGCCCGCCGGGCTGCATCCAACCAAAGCTGCCCCAGTACCAGCAACGATACAAGAAGCACCACCAATTTTCAGGAAATCACGACGTGAAAGCGTCATCTAAATCCCTCTCTTTCTTTCTTGCCTTCTGATTGCCACCGCCCTTGCCCCTCTCTCGGCTCGCAAGCTTGTTGCTTAAGCAAGCACGGCAACCATAACAGTCAGCAGTCTAGAAAATGGAAGGGTTTTTCGCTCCCCCAAAAAATGGTTAACTTCAAAACTATTGTTGAAACAGGTCAATGACCTGCTGTTTTTTATTGACACCAAGTTTTACATAGAGTGTCTTAATGTAGCCTTGCGCAGTTGACGTAGAAATATGAAGTCCCTCGGCAATGCTTGCTGCGGTGTTGCCTTGCGCCAAACCTATAAGCACATCACGCTCGCGAGGCGACAGCTCATAAGTTGCAACAAGCTCTTCTATACGTTCCGCTTGAGCTTGCGCAAATGTTTCTGGCACACGCTCAACCACTACCTCCACAACCTGAGTGGCATCCTTTTCGCGCAAGTTGCGATAGCCCCACAACAGTACAACCATCCCCAACACATACACGCATACCACGCACACAATAGACAGATGCACAAACGTGTCGCCTTCTTGAAGGTTGCCGCACCACCAGCCTATAGCCAAACCAACCACAAGACACACGCGCATAGCAGCGGAAAGAACCGCCCCAATCCCATAAATGCAGTCATTGGAACGCCGACAAGCACGAACTACACAATACGTGGAGAGCATGGCTGTAAAGATATATGCGGTGTATATCACCGTGCTTAAGGGGCGACCCCACATGTCACCAAAATACGGCAATGCCAAAAAAACTGATATCACACCAGGAAAAATACCGAGTGCCACGAATCGACCATGCGGCACTCGCGCAGTTATCGCTACGAATAACGACGCCAGGATTGCACATATAACAGAGCCCTCAAGCGGCGCATGCGTTGAAATGGTAAATGACGAATGGCTCTCAAACGCATACATATTCACCAAGCCAACAACAAGCTCAAAAAAGGCAATAGCCAAAATAGGTGTTGCACTTTCGCTCAGTGTTTCGCGAAACGTTGGAAGAACTTCATGAGCAGAAGGACCTTTTGGAATATCAAGCTTTGAGCGTAGCGTCGGCATCAATGGAATTATGGCAAGCGAAATAAAAGCACAGATTATTGCTGCAACTGAATCAGGCAAAAAGCTGAGCACGTACGACCCGAGCGCAAACAGAAATGCCGAAGCAATGATTTGGATAATGAGCGCGAGACGAGACGCGCTTCCCATCAATAACTCTAATGCAGTGAAGCCCACCACCGTGATGGTCAGCCCCCACAAGATACCAAAAAACGAAGATGTCAGCATTTGCGTAAGCTGCTCAGCAGGGATACAAGCCACCACGGCATAGACAAAAGCAATAACGACAAGCGGGCTTCGGTATCCAAGCGTACAGGCTCGTATTCTGCCAGTCGCATAGAGTACAAAAACAAGAATGCTTGAAATCAGATTGCCAAGAGCCGCCCCAGCCATAAAGGGAATATTTGATACATAGGCCAAAGGATCAACCCAAAGGCCGAAGTTTGTTACATAGCTCTCATAAGCCAACAGCCGATAAAGCGCATAGACAACCAGCGCTCCAAACGTCGCCGAAGTAAACGCGTCTTGAAAAGCACTGAATCTCTTCCCCATAAGCGCAGCATCCTCCGTCTATCTATAATCGAGATACCATAGCGTTGTAACACTAAGTTGACAAGCATTTTCTTTACCAGCGCGTTTGCGAAAGCTGTCAGCGTACTTTTTGCCTTCGCTTACACTTGAGTTTACTAATGCTCGCTTTCGCCACACCATCGACCTGGGTTTTCCTATGACCTTTGCGCAACAATGCTCCCTCATGCGCCCAAGCCGCCTATAATGGGAGGTCGGAGCAGGTGGCATCACAGTACACCACCTGCGCAAACTCATGATAGGAGCAATGACATGAGCAAACTCAACGGAAGGACCGCAATTGTCACAGGCGCAAGCTCTGGCGTCGGACGCGGTCTTGCGAAAGTTCTCGCTGAAAACGGAGCAAATGTGTGCGTTTGTGCGCGACGTCTAGAAAAACTCGAAGAGCTCAAAGCTGAGCTGGAAGCCGTTGGCGCTAAAGTTCTTCCTGTCGCTTGCGACGTAATGGAGCCCGATCAAATCAAAAATGTGGTCAACGAATGCGTGAACACCTTTGGTGGTGTAGACATTCTAATTAACTGCGCACAAGGTTCAATGAACTACTGCGAGATTGAAAACATTGATATTGATTATGCTATGACTGCCTACAAAAGCGGCGCATTGGCAACCTTGCTCTTTATGAAAGAGTGCTTCCCCTACCTCAAAGAGAGCGGCCATGGACGCATCATCAATACAGCCTCGGCTGCTGGCTACGATGGCAACGAAGGCTTTGGTGCTTACGGCATGGCGAAAGAGGCTATCCGCGCTATCACCCGTACTGGTGCGCGCGAATGGGGCAAATACGGCATTACTGTTAATGTCTTCTTGCCAATTATTGCAACCGACTTCTTCCGCCAGACGCAACCCGAAGCTCTTAAGAGTCTTGAGGCTAAAAGCCCACTTCATCGCGTCGGTACGACCGAAGAAGATTGCGCGCCTTTGATCACTTTCCTGGTAAGCGACGAAGGTAGTTACTTTACGGGTCAATCTTTCATGGTTGACGGCGGCATCCACATGCACACCTAAGCCGCGCGTGCACCTAAGCCACACGCGCATTAAAGCGCCACGGTAGTGTCAAAGCGATGCTGCCGTGGCGCCCCCACCGTCAGCTCGGGCACCCCTCGTTTCGCAAAAGCAAGGCGAAGGTTGTCCCGTAGCGGGTACACCCTCATGATGTCTCTTTTTATACCATCAATTTCATCAGTATTCACTTGATGAGAAGGAGACACATGAAAAAACTGATTGGAACCCTCTTAGCCACAACCTGTCTAACCTGTTCGCTTTTTGGATGCGCTTCGCAAGATAACGAAGCACAAACAACAACAGGAGAAGAGACCACTCCCACTGAAGAAACCACCGAGACAGAACCGGTTTATGTGGATGAATCAGAAATACCCCTCGTATTCAGTAACCCCGAAGCTTACATAGACCAGCATGTTGTACTTGAGGGCAAAGTGTTCAATTACGTTGGACAAGACGACGGCATTGACATTTACCAGGCTTATTACAGCTTCGACCGTACCGATAACGTGTTCATGCTTGCTGTCGAAGCAGGAACCGAGATTGAAACCGACGATTACATTGTTGCCGATGGCATCATCTTAGGCACATATGAAGGAACCAACGCGTTTGGCTCAACCATCAGCAACCTTGCCATAGTTGCCACCGATATAGAAGTCCTCTCATATATGGATGCCGTAGTGCCAACCGTGTCCGAAATCATTCCTGAAGGTGCCTCTCTTGACCAAAATGGCGTCACAATTTCGGTCGACAAGATTGAGTTTGCCGAGAAGGAAACCCGCGTTTATATTACCGAGCAAAACAATTCCGGTGAAACGTTTAATCTCTATTCGTTCAATGCTGTAATACTGCAAGACGGGCAACAAATTGAACCAGACAGTTCATCTATGTCTCGCTATAACGGAGATTATCCTGAGGTATCCTCAGATCTCCGAAGCGGCGCAACATCCTCTGGTGTAATCATATTTCCTGCCATGGACAGTTCAATCGATTTCACCTTCGAGATTGAAGGCCACAGCGATGATTTCCACATGGACTTTGAACCTTACCGATTTGATATCGCCGGAGCCGTTGAGTAATCACCAGTATTTCGCTACCCGAATCTCGCAGCATCACGCAGAATACGCAAAGATGGGAACACACCTCTAACTTACCCGATAGTGGGGAGAAGATTAAACGCAAATATAGTTATCACTCGATGACCGTATGAATCAAGCTCCCCACTATTGTCTCAAGCTTTTGAATCTCCAGCGAAGAGACAACAGCTATCATTAAACAACCTAAAATTGCATTTATGGAGGTACGCGAAAAATGAACACAGCTGCAGCTAACGATGCCAACAAGCGCAAGGGAGTAATCTATGGTGCAGCAATAGGCGATGCACTAGGTGTCCCCTACGAATTCTTGGAGCGAGACACTTTCAAATGCGCAAATATGATCGGAAATGGATCACACCATAAACCAGCTGGGACGTTTTCTGATGACACATCAATGCTGCTTGCAACGCTTGCCAGTGTCGAAGAGCATCGAGCCATTTGCCCAGATGACATGCGAGAGCGTTTCTGCGATTGGTACTACAACGGAGCTTATACCGCTGATGGAGTAGTCTTTGGCGTTGGTAGAACAACAGCAGTTTCGCTCAAGCAAGGACACGGTCTTAACAGCGAACGCTCAAACGGCAACGGATCGCTCATGCGCATTGCACCACTTGCCTTTATTCAGGCGTCAGATGAGGAGATTTGCGCCGCATCCGCTGTTACCCACGCGCATTGGATCTCCACGGAATCATGCGTCATCTTCGTCAGAATTCTCCGTGAAGTTATGAATGGCGAATCACTTGAAGACGCCATCAAAGCCAACTCCACTCACGATGAGCCATTTGAATTCCTCGAGACTCTCGCAAGCACCCCGCGCAAAGAGATAGGATCCTCGGGCTTTGTCTTAGATACATTGCAAGCATCTCTTTGGTGTGCGCTTCATACGAATACCTTCAAAGACTGCGTACTAGAAGCTGTAAACCTCGGCGAAGACACTGACACCACCGCCTGCGTTGCCGGCGCACTAGCTGGAGCAATGTATGGATTCGACGCTATACCAAAAGAATGGGTTGACGCGCTGCGAGGCAAGCTCGTTATTGAGAGCTACCTTTTCTAAAGCCCTCTAAGTCCTCCCGAGCATCTCAAGGCCTACAGCACTCGCAGCAGCAGTCTCTCTCTGATCCACAGACTGCATACTGCCTCTCTTCGACCCAGGTCGCAAACGTTCTCCTTGTTCTTTCCAGCAAGCCTTCAGCAAGCCGCTTCTTTCCGCGAATTATTATACATTTCGGGCACTTCCTGCCATCCGCTCTGACCTGCGATTATGCTGTATTTCCCCAGGTCATATGGGGTGCAGGGTCGTGACGGGTTGTGCCCGAAATGTATAAAAAGACAGGCAAAGCCGTGGGCTGGGCGTCCCGGCACGCGGGCTGAGCGTCCTGATGCGTGAGCTGGGCGTCCTGACGCGTGGGCTGAGCGTCCTGATGCACGAGCTGAGCGTACTGACGCATGGGCGGCGTGAGGTCAACAGTGCGGGCTGGGCGTCCCGACGCGCGCCGCAGAAACAGCTCCGCCCGAAAAACGGTTCCCGTCGAATTCTCGACTCCTTGTCTTGACATCCACAACTATGCAATATATATTTGTCATGTAAGATATATTTTACATGACAAACGATCATCCTATTGACCAATACGAGTACGGAGACCACAAACGTGAGCACGTCAGACCACGATGCATCAAGAAACGAGCGCCTGCGTTACGCGCGTATAAACGCAGGACTATCACAGCAGCAACTCGCCGATGCGGTAGATGCAACACGCCAAACCATTGGCCTCATTGAAGCGGGTCGATACAACCCAAGCCTCAAGCTTTGTACCGCAATCTGCAAAACACTAGGAAAAACCCTCAATGACCTTTTTTGGGAATAGGAGTCATCATGTACCTCATAAATAAATGGAACGAAATTATGGGTCCAAAGGACGAATATCTTGAGGCTCAGGAATGCAAAGCCACCAAACAAGCAGCATATATTCTGTTGACCGGGTCTATCATCACCTTGTACTACGTAATCATGCTCAACCAAGTTGCCTCAACCACCGAAAACCCCATTACAACACCCCTCGGTGCCAGCCTGATCCCTGTAGAGTACCCGCTCATTGCAACCATACTCATTGCTGGAGTTGCATCATTATCAACTCAAATCAAGGCCGGTTCGTTTTCCAGCTACAAGCGTTTTGCTGAAGTAGATCGCATCCCGTGGAACTTTGTCACCGCAGTAGCGCTCCTTTGCGGCATTATCCTTGCTGTCCTCACCTCTGGAATGAGAATCGTTGCCGAGATTCAAATTGTTGGCTTTGATCAAGTTGCGTGGCTGGGAGACTTTGCTATAGGTATTGTCTTCTTTGTTATTGCCTTTGGGCTTGGTTTTGCTTTTACTGCCTGTGCAATTCACAGTGCTATCATACGTCGCCGCCAAAGCGAGATTGAACTAGACAATCTTTTATAGCGCACCGTCAATCTCAAACCACAAACCTCAACTTCGTCATAACACCTGATCACAAGCGATGTAAAACATCTTTGGCATGGGATATTTGTACAATTTGATCTTTTTGGTCATGTTTTACTGCTACGCTTTTTCTGCACTTCTTAAAAAGGATCCTCAGCAATTACGAAGTGAAGAAATCAGCAGAGAACAAAACGAAGGAGACACTTGTGATTACTGAACATGCTCTTATTATTCTTCTCTTATTGCTTGCCGTAGCCATTGTGGCTATATCCTTTGGATTGACTATAATTTCAAGCAGAATTGATAAAGAGCTTAAGCAAATTCACCGAGAACTGCGCGAAAACCGCATGCAGTAAATCATCGCACCTCAAAATAGCTCGCATTAAGAACGGAGAGAAGTTCAATGGAGTTAGCTCAGCAAATTCGTACGCTTCGCCTCAAACAAGGGCTTTCACAAGACGAATTAGCCGCAGCTATCTATGTAACGCGACAGACGGTCTCCAACTGGGAAAACGATAAAACATATCCCGATCTAGAGAGCCTCATTCTTCTAAGCGAGCACTTTGACATCTCAATAGATGAGCTACTTCGCGGTGATGTTGCCCTTATGAAAAAGATTGCCCAAGATGACGCAAAAAACATCCGACAATTCTGCCAAGCTTCGTTGGTCATGGTTGCGCTAGCGGCAATCTTTTTCATAGCGCTTACGTATGCATGGACAGACCCATTCCCTCACGGCGGTCTCACCAAAGGCATTGTGGCGGGCTTGTTTGTCTTTGCGCCTCTCTATGGTCTGGGATTGTATTTTGCTCTTAAGGTTGAACGAATTAAACACCGCCACAACCTGGTGACCTACCAAGAAATAGTGGCTTTTGTCGACAAAGCTCAAGAGCCAGATGCGTGCGAAGACCATCTTTTTACGCGCAAGTATCCCATAGTTTCAATGATAGTAAAGCTAGCGCTTGCCGCATGCGCAGGCGCAGTTGGCGGACTGCTCCTATATAAGCTCTTGTAGCTAGCAAATTCTAACTCACGCGGTCTCTCTCAAGGCATTGCTGCAAAGACTACCCCAGCGCTAGAGGGTTATAGAGCAAAAAGCGTGTCCTGTTACCCTCGCGCTATTCATGAGGCGCATCTAATGAAAAAATATCAAATAGCTCACTTCTATTGTGCACGCCAAGTTTCTTGTACACATGACGAATATGTGACTTCGCCGTGCCATTTGCTATAACGAGCTTTCGAGCGATCATGCTTGCTGAGTTACCCTCAAGCAGCAACATCAGCACCTCTTTTTCGCGCTCGCCAATATTGTGGTCAGCAACTACTTCGTCAAGCTTTGCCTGATACGAAACAGCCTTATCGTGAGCGGCAGTTTCTTCGTCTTCAAGCGCAAATAATTGCTGAGCTCTTTGCCGCGTGACTCCCTTGCGAATCAAGATAATCATAGCCGCAAATGAAGCAATCACTGAAAGCAAAATGAGAATGTCTGACGAATAACTTCCTGCTCCTAAAGTGCAAATAGCCATAACAATTCGACCAATCACGCACCCGCTTCCAAATGCAGCCATGAGAAGCAAGAATTCGCGAATACGTTTGCGACGATTCCCTATGCCACTTGAGCACAAAAGCACCACGGCAAAGGTTAGGAACAAAAACATGCCAAGTGCTGCAATATCAAATGAAAGCGCAGGGTCAAAATGCAACGTTGATGCCGCTATTGTGGCCGTCACAATAGCAGGTACTGCCACACTGGTTAACGGAAGCCCAACCGGATCAACGAACAACAACAGCACGCAAACAAAAAGCATTGGCGCAAAGAAAGCCCCCGTTGTAAAGGCAGCGCTTTCTCCACCGAGTCCTGCAAACGAAACAGCTATGACAAATGCCAAACTGAACAAAAATGTTGCGACCACAGAATATGAGTATTCAAATTTCGTTTGCGAAGTTGACTCAGCCGGTGATTCAAGCTGAATCTCTTTGAGTTTATACGACAGAATTGCTGTGGCTGTGATTACCAAAATACCCATGCAAACACAGATCTTTAAACCTGCAAGCCCCGAAAATAGCCAGATCACAAACGAGGCAAAAATAGCTGAGAACATAATGTTCCACATAACACGCGTTGGCTTTGATCCCAAAAAGAGTCGTACCCACGAGACCAGTGCAACAGGCAAATACACTCCAAAGAGAAAACCAAAAAACCAGTGAAGCGGGTCAACTATTTCAATGCCTAATTCAAAGAGAACATAGTATAAAACGAGGGTACATTGCACGAGTATTGCGCTAACCCACAGCACTTTAGAGTCAAGCACTAATCTATTTGTCTTTTTGAAATATACAATTAATGCAAGACTGCAAATTAATTGCCCCACATAACTTGCATCAGTATAAGAAACAACAAATACCGATGTATGCCAGAGCGCTGGCCAAAAATACACTTGCCCAATAAAGGCCAGGTTACAAGCCAATCCCACCAGGAGACTCACTGAGCCTTTCGCGGTAAATTGCTGAACAAACCGTACTTTTAGTGTCTGCAAGATTGCCGGGATAGCTCATTCACTCCCCCTCTTTTGTGTCACTAATGAAACCATAAAAACCAAAATAAGGATAGTAAATATTTTCTTAGCTCCCCTAGGTTAGTGCTGGGTTAGTGACTAGTTTATTAAATTCCACACCTTGTTACCCCCATGTTACCTCTCACACTAACCGTTTCGACCTTGATAGGATGTGTGCCATTGAAGGAGGGAACCTTAGACGAATGAATGTGTCCTTCAATTTGTTCCTCAAAGAAAAGGAGTGGAAATGAGTAAAGTTTCTCGCCGCCAGTTCTTAACTGGTACTGCAGGTGTTGCAGCTTTGGCAGGCCTTGGTGCTTTAGCAGGTTGCGCACCCCAGCAAAATGGCGCAGGTCTGGCAGACACTGGTAGCAACACCGAAGGCTTCACGTTTGCCGACACTATCGCTTGGGATGGCGAATATGACGTAATCGTAATTGGCTTTGGTGCTGCTGGTGCTGTTTCAGCTTGCTATGCAGCAGACGCAGGCGCAAAAGTTCTGCTCGTTGACAAAGCCCCGAACGGCATGGAGGGTGGCAACTCTCGCTTCTGCGGCCAGATCATCCTGTGGTCTGACAACAAAGACTCTATGCTTGCATACAATAAAGCAATGGCTGGCGACTTCGCCGTTGATGAAGAGCTCTACGACGTATACGCAGAAGGCTTGACCCAGACGCGCGACTTGCTTCGCGACTTCTTCGGCGTACCCGAGGAGAACTTCCTTGACTGGAAATACGACTCATCTGCACAGCCCCTCATTGGCATGTTTGCACCTGAGTATCCGGAACTTGAGGGCGGCGACGACCTCCATGTTCTGACCGTAAGCGACAACGTTTGCAACTCACAGCTGTGGAAGGTTTACCGCAACAAAGTTCTCAGCATGTCTGACAACATTGACGTGTGGTACAACGCTCCTGGCATCAGCTTGCATCAGGATCCGATCAGCAAGGCTGTTATCGGTGCTGTTATCGAGCGCGACGGCAAGAACGTTAACGTTCGCGCACACAATGGTGTTGTTCTGGCCTGCGGTGGTTTTGAGAACAACAAGCAGATGGTTGAAGACTACCTGGGTCTTACCAAGAGCGCTCCTGCTGGCACCACCTTCAACACTGGTGACGGTATCAAGATGGGCATGGGCGTTGGTGCTGACATGTGGCACATGGAGGCATTTGAGGGCAACTGCTTCGCACTCGGTGGAATTTCATTCAACGTTGAAGAGGGCGAGCATGCAAAGACCTTCAACGACCTTCGCAACCTCTCTGGCAGCATCGTTGTAGTAGGCAACAACGGCGAGCGTTACCTCCGCGAGGATGTTTACAACCGCCATGGTCACGTACCGAGCAATGGTGACTGGATTAGCCCGAAGCGTCCGCGCAATACCTACATGGTGTTCGACCAGGCTCAAAGCGATCTTATCCTGAACGAGTATCATGGTATTCCGGAAGATTTCCAGGATCAGATCGTTTCAGCTAACACCTTGGCTGAGCTTGAAGTTGCTCTTGGCATTGACGAAGGCAAACTGCAGCAGACCATCACCGACTTCAACCGCATGGCTGAAGAAGGCTACGATCCGGCATTCTATCGTGACGCAGCTACCATGAAGGCATTCTCAGCAGAAGGTCCTTACTATGCAATCGAAATGATCCAGGCCTTCTTGAACACCCAGGGTGGTCCTCGCCGCAACGCTGCAGCTGAGGTTATTGGCACCGACGGTGAGCCGATTGGTCATCTCTACAGCGCTGGTGAGCTGGGTGGCATGACCCCTTACCAATACAACGGTGGCGGTAACATGGCTGAGTGCTTGATCTTCGGTCGTCTGGCTGGCATCAACGCTGCAGCTGAGAAAGAGGCTCTGCCTCCGCTGCCTATGGGCATCGAGTCTGACGTTAAGTACACCTCAGGCAGCGGCGACGTTGATCCTGATCCTTCAACCACCCCGGTTGGCGAAGGTGAGTACCTCGGCATCTCAACCTTGTGCATGGGCAACGCCTTGGCTCTCAAGGTCAAGATGGACGGCGACAAGATTGCTGACATCGAAGTTGTACAGCAGCAAGAAACCGCTGGTGTTGGCAGCCGCGCAATCGACGCACTCCCGAGCGCGATCATCGAGGCTCAGTCAACCGACGTTGATGTAGTTGCTGGTGCTACGGTAACCAGTAATGCAATCAAGGATGCTGTTGAGCAGGCTCTCGCACAGGCAAAATAACCTGTCACACTAACTTAACACCTCTCAATACTATTCTCTCCTTTTGAAACAGTCGCTGCACTTCGGTGCGGCGGCTGTTTCTTTACATCCAGCCGCGCACCTCTCCAACCTAAAGCACGCATCCAGCCGCGCACCTCTCCAACCTAAAGCACATCAGCTCTTGGCTCTCGCCATCGTGCGCCAATTTCGCAAGCGCGCTACAATCGCTCATGCTGTGCTGCGTAAAATTTCAGCGCAAGATAAAATAACTTTGCGTAATGTCTTGCTCATAACGCGACGTCACATAGTTAAATGAACCCAGAAAGGAGGTGCAACTATGGCTCAATACTCAACGGGTGAGCTTGCAAAGCTTACGGGCGTAACAGTACGCACAGTTCAGTATTATGACGAAAAGGGTCTCTTGAAGCCAAGCGATTTAACTGATGGAGGGCGGCGCCTCTACTCTGAGACGGACCTCACAACACTTCGAGCAATCTTGCTCCTTAAAGACCTTGGCTTTTCGCTCAAAGATATTCACGTTTGTCTATCCGCCAATGGGTTCTCGCCAATTCTGGCATTACTCATGGATCAACAAGAATCAGAACTCAAATCGCGCATTAAAGAAGACGCCGACAAAATTGAGCGCATCAAAGAGCTACGAGAGCAACTAAAGCATATGAACTCCATCAATACGGATTCTCTTGGAGCCATAGCCACCATTATGGGTAACAGAAAAAAGCTTCGTCGCATGCATTTCGCAATGATCGGCATCGGTCTTGTAATGGACGCCGCGTGGATCGGGGCTCTCATCTACGCAATCATCTCTGGCATCTGGTGGCCGTTTGTACTCGGTTTGCTTTTCGCCATTATTCTGGGTATCGGGATCAGCGTTTACTACTTCTCGCATGTTGCTTATGTCTGCCCAGAAGACGGCACCATTTTTCGCCCCTCAATTGCGAAGATGTTCTTCTCCAAGCACACCCCATCCACAAGAACACTCATCTGCCCAACCTGCCATCAAAAGGAAGTCTGCCTTGAGATTTATGCACCAGACGCCCCTTCATGCAAAGACGGCAAAGACACCATCTGGAATCAGTGCAAAGACAGCAACTAGATCACGTATCAACGCCCAGTTTGCCAACAATAAAGGGCTTGACCTTCACGCTGCGTAAAGGTTTAGACTCTTCAATGTAATTTGAAAGCACGCACAAAGTAAGGCGAAATAACTGTGCAAGACAACTCAAACAAGCATCACCCCCACACTGACGCAACTTACAGCATTAAGGAGCTGTCAGCGATGGCCGGTATTAGCGCACGAACACTTCGCTATTATGACGAAATTGGACTTCTTAAACCGCAGCGCGCACTTAATGGGTATCGCTCATACGACGCCGACGATGTTCGCGTGCTGCAGTACATCCTCTTGTTGCGCGCATGCCAAGTTCCGCTCAGCCAGATTGCTGCCGCACTGCAAGATCCTCAATTCGAGCTTACGAGCATGCTTTCAAACCACTTGGATGATCTACACAAACAAAGATCACATCTCGAAGAAACGATTGCCGTTGTGCAACGCGCATTGGCAGGATTGGAGGCGTTTGAAGCCATGAATGATCAGGAGCGTTTTGAGGAGTTAAAACAACACTCAGTTGCAGAATTTGAGAACGAATACGGTCGCGAAAGCCGTCAGCTTTATGGTGACGAAGCCATAGACGCTGCAAACGAGCGCATACTTACCATGTCAAAAGCTGCCTGGGATGCCAAAGAGGAACTCGAGCAGCGCATCAAAGACAACCTCACACTCGCAATGGACGAGAAAAACGTGCATTCAGAGCTTGCTCGATTGCTGGCTGAGCAACATGCACAGTGGATTCGCGTGCATTGGGGCGAAAATGCCTACACGCCCGATGCGCATGTAGCGCTCGCTGAAGGATACCTGCAAGACCCGCGTTTTGTTGCCTACTACGATAAAGCTTGTGGCGAAGGAGCCACCGAGCTGCTCTGCGCCATCATCAAGGCAAACGTTCACTAACCCACAACAGAGTCCAGATCTCCTCGTGATAAAACTTGCAATAAATAACCAAACTTTGGCAGGAAAAGTGCGCGATTAAGTGGATTGGGCCTCAAAATGGCAGGAAATGTGGCCGATTAGGTGGGGCCTCCTTCAAAAACCGCCTAATCGGCCACATTTCCTGCCAAAGTTCGTCAAAAACCGCTGATTTTTATTTCGTGTCTGAAATAATATCGTCGTACTTTTGAACTTGCCACGCTATAGCGCCGCTCGCTCATTACTCATCCCTAGATTCCAACGTCACTACACGCGCATCCAAGCGCTGCGCATCCTCAGCATGATGAGTCGTCAGCAAGAGCGGTCTGCCGTTTTGATGCGACAGAATAAACGCGCACGCACTCTTGTTTGTCTTGACATCCAAACCAGTCAGCGGCTCATCCATTACAAGCGCCTGACCAGGACTATAAAGAGCGCGCGCAATCTGCACAAGCCTGCGAGTACCACCTGAAAGCTCACTGACAGCCCGATCAAGCGTACCTGCCGGAAGCAAAGCCCTCATCTCCTGCTCAAGCTGATCAACTGATACTTCCGATCCACACACCAGCTGCACGTTTTCAAGCGGAGTGAGCACCTCCACCAAAGCATCTGTTTGCGCCACAACACCCAATAAGGCAGGGGTACACACCGTGCCTTTTTGCGAACGATTCTCTCCCATAGCAAGCGAAATCAGCGTCGTCTTTCCCGCCCCCGTAGGCGCCATAAGACATACGCGCTCACCAGGAGGAACCGCAAGCGAAACTCCCTCCAAAACCATCGCATCTCGGTAAGCAAACGCAACATCTTCAAAAACAAGCGCATCGGGCGAAACACGAGGAGGTGTCCTGCGACACGACATCTTCACCGCAAGCCGCGGGCTATTTGCCGTGAGCCCCAGCAACGCAAGGAGCACCTTTTCGCACACCCAACCAAGCGTCATGACCACAACAGTCCACATGAGCAGCGAAGGCATATCCAATGTCAGCTTCGACGCATAAATAGCCGCTCCAACCGAACCAAGCGGTACGCACAAAAGCTCAGCAGTAATGCCTGCTTTCCAAGAAAGCCCCACCGCCGTTTTAGTGGCAGCTAGCAAAAAGGGCAGCATTGTTGGCCAGGTGCAACTCAAAAAAATGCGAACGCGCCCCACACCAGCACAAGATAGCACCTGCTCGCAAGTGCGCGATTGCCCTGCACGCGCGTTACTCCCCTCAAGAACCGCCACATACATGGGCGGCAGAGTTACAAACGCCACAATAGCAACAAGCGCACCCGCAGACCCTGACATTACCAGCACAATAACAACCACGCATCCCACAGGCGCACTTTTCATGACTTGCAAAACAGGTGCTAACAACACCTGCACAAAACGCCAATTTGCCGCAGCAACGCCAAGGAGTGCCCCCAAAAGCGCACTTGCAAGCCCCGTGAGCACAATGCGCATTGTCGTCTGCCCAACGGATCTCCAGAAGCCATCACCTACAAGCGCCTGAGCTAGTGTTTGCAGTGTCTCAAGCGGGCTTGCAAGCAAAAGCGGATTGCCTATCCCCCCTGCTACAAGTGCCCAAACTGCAATCCAAAATAACACGGCGAACACATGCCCGATCTTCGGATTGCTCTCCGTTTTAAAATCGGTTTTGTTCGCCGTATGCTTCATAATGATTGATTGTATATCGAGCGCTCTGAGCTACTGAGCTATAAAGTAGAAATCTTCATCGGGCAGCGCACCAATTGATTCAGGGTTTTGCGCGTAGAGATTCTCAAGGTAACCCGACAAAGCTTCGCGCATCGGTTCACCCACGAGACAAACCACATTACACTGAGGTATAGCCTTTTGCGCCAAGGCTTCGTTGTCGATAATTCCCAGCTCAGCAACGACGGGCGCAATGGCAGCCGGATCGGCATTTGCAGCCGCAGCAGACTCGCCATGACGCTCCAAAAACAGCGCGATTGCATCTGGGTGCTCTTCTAATGTGGATGCTTTTGCTACGGTGACACCTGTAACAATATCGCCAAGCTCTCCGTCAGTGAGCTCAACCCATGCTTTGTTCAGATCAAGCACTGTATGCACATCTGGGTTTTGCACTGAAATGGCAGTAGCATAGGGTTGAGGCAAGATGCCTACCGCAGTGGCATTTTGTGACACTTGCGCAGCAACTTCAGCAGGCTCAGAGCAAAACTCTACCGTCACCTCGTCAGTGCTCATGCCTGCCGCCCCAAGCAAAGCAACAAACGTATACTCAGGAACTGCACCTTTGCCAGTCATATAGACAGTTCGTCCGCGTAAATCTTCAATCGAAGAAACCGACTCATCAAGCGAAACGCCATAGAGTACCCCAAGCGTGTTCACGTCAATAACGCGAATTGCCCCTTCGGTTTTTTGGTAGAGCAACGCCGCCACGTTGGCTGGCACAAGCGCAATATCAAGCTCGTCTTGAAGCAGCAGTGGCGTGAGCTCGTCAGCAGCCGCAACAACGGTAAAATCCCCTTGCTCTTTTTGCATCATGGAAGCAAGACCAATGGAAGTTGGGCCTTTCATAGAACCAATTCGCAACGAATCCGCCTCTGCCGCAACAGCTTTCTCATCAACGACGGTAGCTTCCTCATCACTATCAGTTGCATCAGTATCTGCAGCAACACGTGCATCCGTGCTGGTCTCTTCAGGTTTTACCTCTTCAGATCCATCTATGCTTGCCGCACAGCCACACATTACCAAAACCACCGCAAGCAAAATTGCCGCGCAAGCTCTGCTGAACTTTTTCATACTACTTCTCCCTCTAAAAGAGGCGCCCATTAAAGGGCGCCCACATCATTTTCTTGCTTGTCACCTCATTAGTTGCTTAATCAGCAACGTGTGTGGTGTGCAGCAAATGGTGAGCCAATTCTGAACACGGTTCGCCAAAGTATTCTTCATAAAGCATCTGCACCTGCGGATTCTCGTGAGAATAGCGAAGCGGTAGTTTGGTTTTATCCAGCTTGCGTAGCGTCTGCCCGCGCTCAAGACCGCGCTCGGCCTCTGACCCGTCAATAGGCTGACCGCCGCCACCTGCACATCCGCTTGGGCATGCCATAATCTCAACGAAGTCATACTCAACAACGCCGTTGCGAATTGCATCAAGCAGCGAATCTGCATTTGACAACCCATGAGCAACAGCGCAACGCACAGCCGCATCACCTAACGCAAAAGTTGCTTCAACCCAACAACCGTGAGGTGATTGCACAAACTCAAAACCATCAGGAGGCGGCAGCTGGCCGGTTGCTACAAAGTAAGCCGTACGCAAGGCAGCCTCCATTACGCCACCCGTTGTACCAAAAATAACACCTGCACCCGTATATTCGCCTAATGGATTATCCAGCGGCGCTGGCTCTAAACTTGCAACATCAATATTTGCGGAACGCACCCAGCGAATAAGTTCACGCGTCGTCAGCGAGCCATCCATATCAGGGATGCCCGGATTTGCCTCCATAGGCAACTTGACCTCGTGTTTCTTTGCCGTACATGGCATGAGCGCCACCGAGTAGATCTTCGCAGGATCAAGATTATGTTTCTGAGCGAACCACGTCTTGATAACCGCACCAAGCATCATCATGGGGCTTTTTGCCGTGGATAGGTGCCCCAAAACATCAGGGTAGCAATCCTTCACGCGACGCACCCACGCTGGGCAGCAACTCGTAAACATTGGCCACGTGATACCGCGCTCATCAGGAGCGGTTCCTCCTAAGCCATGAAGCAGCTCGGTGCCTTCTTCCATAATTGTCAAGTCAGCTGCAAGCGAGGTGTCAAAGACATAATCAACGCCCATTTGCTTAAGCGCTGCAACCATAACCTCAACGTCAAGCTTGCCATCTTCGGCACCCAGTCCAACGCCCCATGAGGTACGCGTTGCCGGGGCAATCTGAACAACCGTGGTAATCTCAGGATCTGCTATAGCCGCTTTCAGCGCCTCAACGTCATCGCGCTCAGTAAGTGCCCCGGTTGGACAGTGAGTGATGCACTGACCGCATCCCACGCAGCCTGCGTCACGCATAGAGAGCCCATCAGCAACTCCCACATTTGAGAAAGCGCCTGAACCTACAAAGCTCCAAACGCCAATGTTTTCCAGCTTGTCGCAAGCGGCAATACACCGACCACACTTTACGCACTTGTTCGTGTCACGCTGCACAATGATCTCGCCCGGCCACTTTGCACGCCGACCCTTCACCAACTGCTTTGCGTACGGATTTGCGGTTACTTCAACCACGTTGCCCCAGTCATCCCAAGCAGCAATTCCGTACTCCAGAAGCAGTTTCTGGAGCTTACAAGTACCACTTCTTTGGCAATACGCGCAATTAAGATCGTGCTGCGAAAGCAACAACCTCAATGCAGTTTCGCGCGCCTCCGTGATGGCGTCAGACGAGGTAATAACTTCCATGCCTTCACGCACAATGGTGTTACACGCAGCCGCCAAACGCTCTTCGCCAACAACCTCAACCACACACATGCGACACGCACCCACATCGTTAAGATCAGCGAAGTAGCACAGGGTTGGTATCTCAACACCCGTCAGTGCAGCTGCTTCCAAAATGGTACTCTCATCAGCAACTTCAACAGCGTTGCCGTCAATTATCACCTTTACCATGCGGATACCTCCTCGGTGCGCGTTGCAGCGAATCCGTAATGATCACAGCGTAAACAACGGCTTGATTCTTGCGCCGCCTCTTGACACGACATGCCAATCTTTGCCAAATCAAAGGTTAAAGCAGCCTCAGCAAATGCCACGTCTTTCAAATTGACGCGTCCACACGCACCAATAGCGGGACGTGCAGGAGGAATATCCACAGAGTCAAACACATCGTGAGCATAGCCGAGCGCCTCATCAATATTTGCCGCCGCAACCTTACCAGCAGCAATTGCCTTAATGACAGTCGCAGGACCACTCACCGCGTCACCACCCGCATAAAGAAGTGACGAAGCATCGGCAATGGCACCGTCCTCACGAGCAACAATGCAGCCTCTCTGCGTATCAACCACATGAGCAAAGGCCGAACTATCAATGTCTTGACCAACCGCCACAATTACCACATCACACGGAATAACCTGCGGCTCAACATCGGCTGGGAAAGGAGCGGGGCGCCCGCCTCGTCCTACCGCACCAATGATCTGCGGCTGCACAATGAGACCCGTGACATCCCCTGCATCATCAAGCTGAATTCCCACCGGAGCAAGCAGCTGCGATATTTGGCATCCTTCAGCTTGCGCCTCTTCAATCTCTTCAGCCAAAGCGGTCATGTCAGCAATGCGTCGACGATAAACACACTCAACCCATGACGCACCAAGGCGCTTGGTGGTACGCACGCAGTCCATAGCAACGTTGCCGCCACCTACCACACACACGCGCTTACCAGCCAAATCAAACGGGGTGCCGCTTCCGGCCGCACGCAAGAAATCAACTGCCGAAATAACGCCCGCAGCTTCTTCGCCTTCAAGACCAAGGCTCTTGTCAGCATGCGCGCCAATAGCAAGATAAACCGCATCAAAAGCTGATGCTATTTCGTCATAAGAAATATCTTCACCAACAGCGCAGTCAACCCGCACATCCACACCGGTACTCAAAATGAAATCAATATCCGCATCCAGGCGCGCTTGAGGAAGACGATAATCCGGAATGCCATATCGAATCATGCCACCAAGTTTTTCGCGCTGATCAAAGATGGTAACCGCATGCCCCATAAGCTGCAGGTAGTATGCCGCCGTCAGACCTGCCGGACCACCTCCAATAACCGCAACCTTTTTACCCGTTGCAGGTTTACACGCAGGAGCCGCACTCCATTCAGCATGGTCAGCAGCAAAGCGCTTCAAACCGCAAATATTAACGGCATCATCTTGGAACGTGCGTCGACACGTTGCCTCACAGGGATGCTCACACACATATCCACAGACCGTTGGCAGCGGATTGTCATTGCGAATCACGCGCAATGCATCATCAAGGCGCCCCGCACGGATGCAGGCAATGTAGCCAGGAATATCAACGTGCGCCGGACACGTCTGGGCACACGGTGCCTCAGGCTTCGCCTTACAAGAGCAGCGATCGTACTCAATATGACAGGTGAAATCCTCTGCAAACCCCTCGAGTGCATCCAGCAAAACTTTGCCAGCGGTAAATCCAATTGCACAATCAGATGCGGTATACATAGTGCGCGCTGTCACTGCAAGTGTATCCAGATCCTTTGCCTCAGCTTCTCCATGCAGCAGAGCATCCAAGATTGTCAAAGCGGCGCCTAAGCCCGTACGACATGGAGTGCACTTACCACATGAATCAGATTGAAAGAGTCGTATGAGCGATGCGGTGAAGTCAACAGGGCACTGCTCTGGCGGCAAGGAAGTGAGACGGCGAGCTGCAAACTCAGCAATCTCGTCCTGTTGCCGACGTGCAGCGTCCTTGGCTTCTACAACCAGACGGGACATAGGATTTCCTCTCAGTTTTCTCTCAATACAAACTAGATACACAACGAACGCAATTGAGATAATTGCCTGGCTTCGTGAGCGTAAAAACATGTCAAGACTAACACTGTTACCTCAGCGCCCTTTGAGTCAATCGGTCAAAGGTGGGTGCAGCGCCTATAAAAAAAGCGAGCAACCCGAAGGTTGCTCGCACACTATCACTTTATTTCCTGCGTGTTGCTTTCAGCTCAACATCATCTGCTTTATGTTGGCTTGACTGCTTTAGTCTGCAGAGAGAACCTCAACAACAGGCTCAGCTGCAGGAGCTGCAGAAACAGCAGGTGCCGGCTTGAGTGCTGAAGCCAAGAAGCGCACATAATGGCCGAGCACAAAAAGAACCATTGCAGTTGCGAAAATAGTCTCAATACCTACCAGTACATTGAGCCACTCAATGAAAACCGGAGAAACACCTTGAGCCGCCCAAATTGATACTACTTTTCCAAGAGCGGTGGCAGTAATCACGAAGGGGAAGGTCATGGCAGCAAAGCTCGGATAAAAGCCACCTGCAATGAACTTCGGGAGCTGCGTGAGTACAACAACAAACAATACCTGAGCAAGAACAGCCAATACACTTACGAATGCCACATTCGGATCTTCCGTCACAGCAAGATATCCAGCAATTGAAAGGCTCATAGGCGCTGAATAGATGCAGAACAGCGGACGAGCCGGCTCAGGAATCTCGTGCTTGAGGTAGCGCAGCGTAATCAGGGCAAACATTGCGCCATAAGCAACAAATCCAAACCAGAATAAAACCGTTCCTACGCTTTGCATGCCAAAGATTGGCGAGGTTACCGAAGCCACGATAATGCCGACATAGCAGATAAAGTAAGTAGGAAATACTTCACTCAGCTTGAAATTGCCAAGGTATTTAGCGCTGAACCAAACCATAAGAGTGACATGTCCTATTACAGCTACCCACCACAGTACAAAAGCGGGAACGCCGGCAGTAGGAGCAAGATATCCAGCCAACTGCATAAGCGTCATAAAGAACGTAGCGGAAACACTGGCGAAGATTGAGTTCTGCATGTCCTTACAGATCATTGACGGATACAGCACCAGCTTTGCCACCAGCAAAGCAATCAAGCAAAGCGACACCGTGCCACAAAGGACACGAATGATTTCGCCGTAGGGTGCCAGCAGGTTACCAAGCGCTGCAAAGCCAAGCGCTACGCCTGCTGCTGGAATTGGTAGTTTTTTGATGATCGAGTCCATAAGATCCTTTCGTATGCACAGATGCGACTCTAACAACCGCATGCCTTTAGTAATAAAGCCGCGGGACACCGGAAGGGTCACAGCATCCCGTAGCGCCAATGCATGACAGTATGCACGATACATAACAAAATGTGAACTTATTGTTTATTAGGTATACATAAGCGTATGTTATAGTTAATTCAGCCCACAACAGCGTCAGAAGGATGACCTATGCTTGACTTTCGCGTGAAGACATTTCTTACCGTATGCCGCACCCTCAATTACACGCGCGCAGCAGAAGAGTTAGCGCTCACACAGCCGGCAGTTACTCAACAAATTGCCAGTTTAGAGCGCACCTACGGTGTTAAACTCTTCAGCTATCATCACCGAAAACTCTCATTGACCACCGAAGGGCGCATCGCTTATCAGGGGCTTTCTGCAATAGCGCACGATGACGAGGTTCTTCGCAACAAGATCAGCGCTTCTTCTCGCGGCTCCGCCATTCCCTTACGCATCGGCATGACGCTTACTGCGGGCGAATACTTGGTGGCCGCTCCCCTTGCGCGTTATTTGCGCGAACACCCCGAGATTGCGGTAACAGTAAAGTCTGGTGGCACGCGCGCTGTGCTTGATATGTTAGATGCCAACGAAGTTGACTGCGCTTTTATGGAAGGCTTCTTCGACAAATCCTCTTATATCGGGAAAAACCTCTGCACAGAACGCTTTGTAGCCATCTGCTCAGGTAATCATCATTTTGCGCAAAAGCCTCGCCGACTTGAAGATCTCTTGGGCGAAACGCTTATTTTGCGCGAACCAGGAAGCGGCAGCCGTGAAGTGCTCACCCACGCTCTAGCGGCTCGCAACCTCACCACCGAAGCGTTTGCAGCAACGTGTACCGTGGAAAGCCTTGATATCATCAAGATTTTCGTGACTGAAGATTTAGGTATTTCGTTTGTGTACGAAGCCGCTGTAGAACAAGAATGCCAAGAGGGATCATTGCGCATTATTGATCTGCCTGAAACCTCCATGAGCCACGATATTTGCTTCGTGCGCCTAAAAGGTTCGCTTCACGAAGAGGAAATGGAAGAACTCTTTTCCGCCATCAGCGCTCAACAAGGCTCGGGGCGCAAATTCTCTTGAAGAATGCGCAAAAGCTTGCGTGTATCAAGCGGCTTTGTCACATGCGCCGTCATGCCTGCCTCACGAGCTCTCCGCTGCCCTTCCTCAAAAGCATCAGCGGTAGTGGCAATAATGGGCAGCTGATCGGTGTCAGGACGCGGCAGCGCTCGGATAGCGCGAGTTGCATTATCCCCGGTCATACGCGGCATACGCATGTCCATCACCACCACATCAAAATACCCAGGCGCAGAATTCTCAACTGCCTCAACCGCTTCATCTCCATCGCTTACCATCTCAATGCTAAAGCCATACTCCATCAAAATAGCAGCCATAATCTCACGAGAGAGCTCGTCGTCATCAACCACCAGCGCACGAAAGCCGTTAAAGCGAAGCGTTGTCACATCAATCTCATCTAATGATTCAAAAGTGGCAAGGCGACTCTCCTGATCAAGCTTTAAGGGGAGCGTGATGTCAAATTCGCTTCCTTCACCAAGCGTACTTGTTACTTTGACGGTACCCCCAAGCAAATCAATAAAGCTCTTCGCGATGGTCATACCAAGGCCCGTTCCCTCTTGCGCCCCGGGATTATGGGCAACATCACGCTCAAAGGGCATAAATATGCGCTCGATAAACTCCGGAGACATGCCGCAACCGGTATCGCGCACGCAAAAACGAAACATTGCTACACCATGCGGCGAGACATCTTCTTCGCAAACACTCACGCTCACCTGGCCACCCTTATCGGTATATTTCACCGCATTGGCTACCGTGTTAACCAATATTTGGTTGATACGCAAATCATCTCCGAGCACGCGTGGGTGACGAATACCCGTGACATCCACTGCAAAAGCAATCCCCTTTTCAGCGGCTTGTGTGGAAAAGACGTCAAACAAGTCATCCATAAACGCAACAAGATCAAGCGGTTGCTCTTTCAGAACAATTTTTCCACTCTCAATGCGACTCACGTCCAAAATGTCATTAATAAGATCAAGCAGGTGCTCCCCGGATACAACTATTTTTTCCAGGCTATTTTGCACTGTCTCTTCTTCGTTTACATGATTGAGAGCCAAACGCGAAAAGCCTAAGATTGCATTCAGTGGTGTGCGAAAATCGTGCGAGATATTCGTTAAGAATGTTGTCTTGGCTTCGCTTGCGTGTTCAGCAAGCGTCAAAGCACTTTGTAGTGCATCCTTTTGATCAAGCTGGTCTTTGAGTTCTTCATTAATGTTGCGCGTTGCTAAAACCACTTCATTATCAGTGCCCGAGAGTCGAATTACACGCAACTCAATATAATGCTCTTCATCTTGATAGCGGCGCCTACAACTGATAGAGAAATCTCCGTGAAACTCATCCAAGTAAGCCCCAATTGACGTTGGATCCAGATGCGAGTACACGTTAAGTCGATCAGCTTTGACAATATGATCGTCACAGTAGCGCTCAAGCCATTCGGTGTAAGAATCATTCTCCCCGATCAGATCTGCAAAGTACTGCGCTACCTGGTTTCGCAAAAGATACGGCATCATCGTGTTGTCTTGGTAATTAATGAGGTATAAGGCGAAGTATTCCGAGCTCAAACTCTCAATGATCTCTGAACGACGAGCGCTTTTTGCTTCTATCTCCTTCAAGAGCGTGATGTCTTCCAAGAATCCATGCACAAAACGCGCTGTTGTGCCTTTGTGGGACATACTCAGACGAATCCAACGTCCATTTTTGAGCTGGCCTTCGCAAAGCACTTGTTCGCTTTCGTCAGAAAAACCAACAATGCTGTCGTAAATCAGCTGCGCGGTTGCCTCATCAATGAAGCAATTGGCGAAATCGCGTACATCAAGATACCCCACTTCAAGACCGCAGCACTCCATAGCAGGATCAGTGAGCAGCAGCAAATGGGTTCGCATCTCATAAAAGAGCATACCTGCTGATACGTTCTCCAAAACCGAATGTGTATGCGTCATCCACGATGTAATGTCTTGGATTTCGTAGCCACAGTAACCGCGCACAATGGGGAAAATTGCAACATTTTGAAAGGTTCGATAAGCAGCCGAAACGGTCTCAAACTCAACTGATTCATCGCAATAGGCAGCCCGATAAAAATAGTCGAGCCATGTCCTATCACCATCAGGCCAAATCTCATAAATGTTTTTGCCGCAATAACTATCTGGCACGCTATCGGCCGTAGCTGCCATAGCATCATTGAGATACTCAATGGTGACGTCAAGCGGGTTGCCTGCGTCATCAATATGAACTTTTGCAATACCAAAAGGACGCGTACTGCGATCAAATATCTTTTTGCAGCACTCAAAGATCTCGTCCATGACCACTACCTACCCTCATCAATGACAACGCATAGCAGTTGAGTGTGATTATCACCCTGTTCATTATAGGGTGCTAAGAGTTACGCAGATCAAATTCTTAGTCTTGTCCGCCAATCACCATATTTTGAAAGTGCTCAGACATAAAATTGTTGTTGAAATTTTCATCAATCCACGCTTCGAAGGCATTCGCGGGAGGAATACCTTCGTCGCGCTCTGCCCTGCGTTCAAAACACATGATAGTCATGAAAATATCGGCGACAAGATATATCGAAAGCAGGGTGACAAAAATTGCTTTTCTCCGCGTAGTGGGAACACCAAGCGCCCACAAAAGATCGGGCATAATGAGTTTGTACCAAACATAGCCAAGAATGCCCCAGAAAAACAAAAAAGGCACTGCCACCCATTTGGTGATGGCACCCGGTATGCCGCCTGCAATGTAGTCCCACGATACCGCGCCAAAAAACGTCTCCATACCCCATCCAGTCAACTGTTCAAGCAGGCCGCCCACTATCATAGAGACAACAAAAACCACAAGACCAGATGCATGCATTTGACGCAGCTTGAAGGTAACCAATGTCAGCAACACTGCCCCAACACCATAAAGCGGGCTAAATGGACCCCACACCAAACCCACGCGGCTTTCAGTAACTCCTGCCGTCACAAACATCCAAGCTTCTTCAAGTAGCAGTCCTAATACTGAGCCAATAAAAAACACCATGACGATCTGATACCAGCCAAGCCTCAGATGGTTCAAAAACTCATCTCGCACTTGTCGTTCTGCTTTTTGCACTTCGCTTCTCTGTCGTCTATTCAAGCGAACAACGGCACGACGATTCCCTTTGTTGAGTTTTTGAGCTGCCTTTATTGCATCTATTTCTTGAATCTTTGCCTTAATGTCAGCAGAAATAAGATCTTGATCATAAACGCGTCTTACTTGTTTACCGCGACCAAGCCACGACCAAAATGCGCTGATGCACCAAAAAACAAAAATAGCAATGAGAATAGTGGCTACGAGAGAGATAATAGAAAAAAGCATGTTATATCCTGGTCAGTTTAATGTCGGTAAAACTTAAGCTGAGTGCTCAATTATAGCTAAGAAATCTTTGCAAAAAGTGGAGAGAAGATGTCAACAGGAAACTTTGCCAAATACCTAAGCGACTCTCACCATAGTAACTCGCAACACGCAAAGAATCTCTTGCAATCAAAGATATACGAGGTCATAGCCTCAAACGACGGCATCACTGCGCGCGAAATAGCCAACCAACTAAACCTTGATCGTAAAAGCATTAATCAACAGCTTTATAACAACCCTTTCGTTCGCGACCTCTGCTATCACGACGACGCATTTCAATGGCACTGTCTCATCCAGCAACGAATACCCCATGTAGGTCTTTTTGAATATGCAGGCTGGTATGGCTCAGTGGAAGAATTCATGAGACTTGAAGAGGCAGCGTGGCTTGAAGAACTCAAGGCAGGCTGTGTTCGCATCGGGCGCAACTTAAATGATACGCGCGGATTAATTCACTCATTTTGCGACACTCGTGAAACCATGCGGCAGCTTTTCGACGACTTATACGCCTATGGCGTTACCTGCGCAGACTGGGAGTTGGTATTTGAACTGCGTATTAAAACTGGCAAATGGATACGTATTTATGCTGATGTAGTGCTCATTGCACCACGTTGCGCCTTTTCGCTTGAGTTCAAAATGAAAGATGAAGCACCGCAATCTGAAGTTGATCAGGCAGCAAAGTATATCCCTTATCTGCAAGTGGTCCTGGGTTCTCGCTTGCCCATTCTCCCTGCACTTGTGCTTACCAGGGCATGTGATCAATTTGAAATGCTCAGCGCACATAACGGCTTGCAGGTGGCACTGGCATCGGGCGACGCTCTCTTCAACGTCATCAATGAGCCTCTTCAATTTTTGCGTTAAGCTTACAATGTTGTTTTGCTTGCTCGCTTTTCACCACAGTCTCTGCGGCCCAGAAATATCACCTGATCAGATGTTTTGCAGATACACTATACAATGCAACACAGTAATGCAAAGGAAGCAATTATGACATTAGAGACAAAGAGACTCATTCTTCGCACCTGGGAAGAATCCGATGCAGAAGAGTTATACGCCTATGCAAAAGACCCCGCCGTTGGTCCTATTGCAGGCTGGCCGCCGCATGCAAGCGTTCAGGAAAGTTTGCAGATTATTCGCCAAGTCTTTTCAGCGCCAGAAACATATGCTGTTGTTCTCAAGGAAACAGGCAAACCCATTGGAAGTGCCGGCTTTTTGTTTGGCGATAATTGCACTATTTCTCTGCCTGAAGACGCATGCGAACTTGGCTATTGGATTGGTGTACCCTACTGGGGTCAAGGACTTATCCCCGAAGCATCTCGTGAATTAATTCGTCATGCTTTTACCACTCTTGGTATGCAAGAAATTTGGTGCACTGCCAACTTGGAGAATGCAAACTCATTACGCGTACAAGAGAAGCTCGGATTCACCTTTGATCACGACATTCCACAGTATTACAGCGAGCTCACCAACGAGGTTGTCAGTCTGCGCGCAAGCCGCCTATCACGCGACGATTGGGAAAGCATGGGCTAAGCGCGGCAGCAAGCGCATTAGTCAACAAGACTTATTTGGACATATACGCGCCACCAACTATCGCGCAATTCGTATGAGAGAAGTTTAGCTTTGAGCGTTTTGCCGCCGTCCATAAGGCGTGCCAGTAAAAAGTTATGGTCAGCTGGAATGTAGCCCATCTTTTTACCATTGTGCTCAATACGAATAGCGCGTTCATCTGCTTGATTCTGCGGTTCGCGTATTAAGACAAGCTGCGCTTCATCGGGTATTTCCGCAATAATTTCGTCAATATTCTTTACGTGGGTAGTGCCGGCTATTCTTAATTCGTCATAGAGAATAATCTCGGACTCAAAAGGCATTGGCACTGAAAGAGATGCGTTTCCTACTAGTCCGAGCTGATTTGCTTGAGTGACAATAGAAAGGCCTGCTTCACCTGTATAACCCTGCGCATTGCTCATAAGACCTCCCCTCCCAATTCAATAATCTTTTGCTTATAGCTTGCATAGACTTCTTTTTGCTGCTCAATAAGCGCCTTCAACTCAGCCCTGCGACTAGCAAGCTTTTTTGGGTTTTCAAGCAACTCAACAAAATTGTACGGAGGAGTGCTTTTGATGTTCGCAAGCTTTTCTTGAGCAAGGCTGAGTTGTGCTTGCGCCATTGTCAAATCTATCTCAAGCTGCGATTCACTCAGCGCCTCTTCATTATTGGAAGCAACACTCTCTTCAGTCTCGTATTCTTCGGTAGCTGTTGCCACCATTCGCAGGGTTTCAATATCTCCGTTCTCGTAGGCCGACTGAGCAATGAGGAAAAAGCGATGCGCCTCATCAGGCAATTCTCCATGAAGATCAGGATGAAGCCGCTTGATCAGCACACGATGCAGCTTTTTTAATGCTCGGGATTCGGCTTCCGAAAGTACGCGTGCATTACTGAAACGCTCTAAAAGTTCCAGTTGCTCTGCACTGCGCTGCATAATCAGCGCCTCCCATGCAGCAAACTCATCCTCAAGCGCTACTGCAATTTTTTCTGCTTGCGCTCGTTCACCTCTATTTGCTGCAGCTTGCATGAGGCCAAATTGCCTCCTTGCGCGACGTGCTTTGATTTGCCACTTGAACAGATCATCTTCCAGGTAACCAACGTTTTTGACATACTCTACCTGAATCTGTGGAATGACCTGCAGAATAAGGTCATCAATCTCAAGCAGTGTCTCTATAATCTGCTGGCGCACTGCTTCAAGCTTTTTGCGCTTGCTCTCTTCGCTTGTAACCTCAAAACTCATGCGAACATCTCTCCTACCCTTGTCACAATGCATACAGTATGACATGTCTTCAAACAGGAGGTTGTCCCATACTTGGTCACAATACCGCACGCGCTCAACACTCAAAAGTACCCTTCACGCATGATGGAATTTGCAAAAATTTGCTGCTGCTCATTGCCAAAAAAATAGGATGCTAGCTAGTGCTAGCATCCTATTCATTCTCACGTTGCTACAGAATTCGCTAACTTATAGCAAAATTATATGTGGCAGAAGACCATAGGCTATAAGAGTAACCCTCCACCTGAACATAATAGGCACCTACCGGCAGATCAAGCGCCATCGACTTACTAGTTTGCAAGCCTGTAACCTCCATGCGAGTCACCCGTCTTCCGTTCAGCTCATATACTGAAACATACCACTGACCAGCTGAAGTGTTCCGTTTTGGATGCCTAAAATTGAGCGTATATCGACCAGAGCGAGATATTGAGAAACGATAGCAATCTGTGTCATATGAATCACGGATTGTGCCATACATTCGCGTCTTCAATGCCATAGAAGTAGCATTGTCTGAGTAATCGTTTAACTCTTTTTCCCACACATTCGTCTTTGTAGCGTTCACCACGAAGTTATATGGTGTTGATGACCAATAGCTATTGGAAGCTGGCGTAATCTGGATGAGATATGAGCCAACGGGCAGCCCTATCGGAATAGTTGTCACGTTGGTCTGAATACCAGTAATATAGCGATCCACAATAACGCGGTTACTCAAATTGCGAATACGTAAATGCCATTGATCATAGTTAGTGTTTCGCCTTGCATGCTTAAAATTTACTGTCACTTTTGAAGGATTGCTAATGGTGAAACGGTACCAATCTTCGTCGCCATTGTCGCAAGTCGTTCCATAAACGCGTTTTCCAGTTGAGATGGAGTCTGCATAGTTTTCACCATCGTTATACTCAGTCTCCCATGCAGATGTTTGCGTTGAACCGATAAACAGGTCGTAAGTTTTGCTTGACCAATAAGAATAGGTATAGGGCTTAATTTGAATCAAATACGAACCACTACCTAAGCCGAGTGCAGGAATTGACACCAACGTCTCCAGACCAGTGATATCTCGTGAATAAAGCCTGGTTTTACTGTAATCGCCAGGATTTGCTCCTTCGTAAACATCAATATGCCACTGTCCATATCCGGTCAAAAGGCGCGGGTGCTGGAATTTGATTGAGACCTTTGCAGGCGATGAAAGAGTAAAACGGAACCAGTCGTCGTCGGAATTGCTGCTAGTTCTTCCCTTTATATGGGTGTTTACTGGCACCACATGAGGACGACCATCGTAAGAGTTGTTGTTGTTTTCACGCTCATAGATAGTAGGATAAGACGCTTGAGCAGATATCTGATCATCGTAATTTGCTTGAGGAGCAATCAGGGCATCATCAAGCATAACCGCGCTAGCGTCACTTTCTTCGTTCTCAATAACCGCAGCATTTTCAATGGTATCAACTGGTTCAATAACGGGTACGACAACCTCTTCGCTATCCTCTAATACCACGTTCTCGGTTTCTTCAGTTGTAACTTCTTCGGCATTATTTACAACAGGTACTTGCTGATTGTTAGCTTCCTCGGTTTCTTCACTAGAAGCATCAATAACACCGTCGTCGGTAGTAGCAACTGCGTCATCCTCGGCAGGTACTGCTCCCTGAATGTCAACCTCTTCTGCTAAACCTGTCTCATCAGCCAAAGCCATTCCCGGAACAAAAGAAGCCAACGACACTGCTAACAGTATCGACAAAGCTTTATGCCCCACACCTTGAGACGCTCGTTTTTGCCCCATCATCCCCTTCTCCTTTCTTGCTTATGCTATCTTCCTGCGTACATTTGCTCGTAGTATTCGCGATATTCCCCACTTGTTACGTTTTCCATCCAGTCCTTATGATCCAGATACCAGTTGATGGTCAAGACAATGCCATCTTCAAACTTGGTCTCAGGATACCAGCCCAAATCGGCTTTAATCTTGTCAGGCGCAATACCGTAACGACGATCATGCCCCTTGCGATCCTGCACATAAGTAATGAGCGATTCGGTTATTTCAGGGTCATCCACCGCGCGTGAGCACTCTTCAATGATCTTCTTCACAATAAAGATGTTCGGACGCTCGTTATGGCCGCCAACGTTGTAAACCTCTCCTACAACGCCATCAGAAAGCACCATATCTATGGCCTTGCAATGGTCTGCCACATACAACCAATCTCTCACATTGAGACCATCACCATATACCGGCAGCGATTTATGTTCAAGAGCATTATTAATCATGAGCGGGATAAGCTTTTCCGGGAATTGGAACGGCCCGTAATTATTTGAGCAGCGCGTAATATTGATCGGCATGCCATAGGTGTCACCGTAGGCTTGCACAAACATATCTGATGCTGCTTTTGAAGACGAATAGGGCGAATGCGGTGAAAGCGGAGTGTCTTCACGGAAGAATGCCTCAGGATCATCCAAAGGCAACGATCCGTAAACCTCATCGGTTGAAACCTGCAGGTACTTTTTGCCCTCGGGGTAGCTTCCGTCCTCTTGCTCCCAAGCCTCACGAGCAACATTAAGCAAGTTCACAGTACCCATCACGTTTGTCTGGGCGAAAATTTCTGGCGTCTCAATGGAGCGATCAACGTGTGATTCTGCAGCAAAGTTCACCACATAATCGGGATCGTATTCTTTAAACAAATTACGCATGGCCTCTTTGTCGCAAATATCTGCTTGCACAAAGATATGGCGCGGGTCATCCTCAATGGTTTTAAGATTCTCCAGATTGCCAGCATAGGTAAGCTTATCAACATTCACAATGCGAATGTCGTCGTGCTTTTCAAGCATGTACAGCACAAAATTTGACCCAATAAAACCAGCACCGCCGGTTACCAAATATGTTGTAGTCATAGTAGTCATCTTTCCGTTCTAGCACGCAATCTCAGATTAATCATCGCGTTTGGGGTTATAAATCTCACCATTAGCAACACGCTGGAGGTACTCACCATACGGCGACTTACCGTATTTCTGAGCAGACTCGCGCACGGTATCAAGTGAAATCCAATTATTGCGATACGCAATCTCTTCAAGTGATGCAATTTGCAAATGTTGCGAATTCTCTACGACGCGTACCAGCTCAGCTGCCTCAAAGAGCGAATCTACCGTACCAGTATCAAGCCATGAATAGCCACGACCCAGCGTCACAACGTTGAGTGATCCGTCCTCTAAGTACATCTGATTTAAGCTTGTGATCTCATATTCACCGCGCGCAGAAGGTTCCACCTGCTTAGCAAATTCACACACGCGGTTGTCGTAGAAGTACAAACCGGTAACTGCATAGTTTGACTTGGGATTCTCTGGCTTTTCCTCAATAGAGATAGCTACGCCATCGTCATCAAACTCAACAACACCAAAGCGCTCAGGATCATCAACATAATAACCAAACACCGTCGCACCGCGTTCGTTATTCTTAGCGCGAATAAGATGTCGACCCAAGCCGTTTCCGTAGAAAATATTATCGCCCAAAACCAACGCACAAGGATCTCCAGCAATAAACTCTTCGCCGATCACAAATGCTTGTGCTAATCCATTTGGTTCTGGCTGCTCAGCATAAGAGAGCCGCAAGCCAAACTGAGAGCCATCGCGCAACAGCCGCTTGAAATTCGGCAGGTCGTGCGGAGTAGAGATAATAAGAATCTCACGAATTCCCGCCAGCATGAGCGTTGAGAGCGGGTAATAAATCATCGGTTTGTCATAAACCGGAAGAAGTTGCTTGGAGGTAACCGTTGTCAACGGATACAATCGCGTACCTGAACCGCCTGCCAGCACGATACCTTTCATTGGCAATCTCGCCTTTCTTAACTATCTTGCACCATATGCCATTCCACTATACAGTACAAACAAAACAATATTACTGCGCTTCTTCAAAAGTAGATTTTACCAGTGAAGCTTGCTTAATCACCTGATTATATGTTTGTTCCCTAACAAGCTGATCGTTTGCACAGAGAACAAAATGCTCAATAGATCTTTGAAACTGATCACATGGCGAACAAGCATACGTACCAGCAGCTTCAGTATTACCAGTGATCTCAATGGATGTTTCCATATCGGCTGGTGGCGTAAAGATACGATCCGCTCGTAAATATCCCAAAGATCCCCAGATCTCTAAATCGCACTTATAAGCGTTATCCATACCAAAAGACAGCTGAGCCGACACATTATCATCGTCAACTAATGCCAAGGAGCCGTACACATCTACATCATGATTTCGAGTAGAAGCCAACATGGCTCCCCGAACAGAGGCATTTTCACCCAACAATAACGTTGCTAATCGAATAGGATAACCGCCGCAGTCCAGCAAGGCACCACCGCCCATGGATTGATGATAACGAAAATCAGATTCTCCTCGATAAGGAAAACCAAACGCAGCGCGTACGTTACGAAGCTCCCCAAGAGCTCCGTCACAGATTAATTCTTGTATTCTTTTTACTCGATCGTGGTAAATGAAGGCATAGTTTTCATGAAGTGCTAAATTGCGTTTGGAAGCTTCATCAACCAAACGTTCAGTGGAAAGAACATCGGGTGTCGAGGGCTTTTCAAGCATGACATGCTTACCATGCTCAAGTGCACACAGACCCCATCGCTCATGCAACGCTGGAGGTAAAGGCAGATAAACAGCATCTATGCTTTCATCATTTAAAAGATCCTCATAGCTATCAAATGCTCGAGCCCCATATTGCTCTGCAATCTGACGTGTCTTTTTCTGACTTTCAGACAGATGTTTCTCGTCTACTTGCACCCCTCGCTCTTGTGCGCTCGCGCAAGCAATACCCGCAAATTCAGCCTGCGCAGAAGCCTTAAGAGCGGGAATGAAACGGCGAACAGCTATATCGGAAGGAGATAAAATCCCAATCTTAAGCATTTGCAAACACCACTCCCAATAACGACAACACATTTCTCAGCTGAATATTGACATAGCGCTCTTGGCATAACCTTACCAACGTCATATAGCTACACCAAACAAACCCTTGCGGTGCGTCAAGAGCAGCAACATCAGCGATAATGATGACGTTGCGATTCTCTTCATGGTAAAATCGGCCGCCTTCTTCTGATTGCAAAACATCTACTATCGCATCGCCTTGCTCAAGCAACGAAAAGAAGTATGCATCCATATCAGATGGCTCGTTTGTTGCATGAGCCTCACGTTGAACAGTTGGACCTAGTTCAACGCTATCAAATGCACCAATCTCAGGAGCTAAGCGAACCAAGAATTCTAGACCCTGCTCACCTTTTCGACCAAGTAAGCCAAAAAACGCCTTACCCTGTGCCTCAAAGAGGGGCTGACACCAATGACGAACCTCGCGCCCTTCAATGTCTATATCGCAAAAGACCACACGATAAGGATAG
This sequence comes from Adlercreutzia agrestimuris, assembly GCF_943193125.1. GTDB lineage: Bacteria > Actinomycetota > Coriobacteriia > Coriobacteriales > Eggerthellaceae > Xiamenia > Xiamenia agrestimuris. Next base: position 248,634 of record NZ_CALPCX010000002.1, on the reverse strand, counting down.
TCGTACACACAGTGAATATCTTCTTGCGTAATCTCCCAATCTTGAAGTTCGGTAAGCGAAACCAACTCTCTGCGACCAACTGAAAACATTTTATGGTCATTGATGAGGCGTACGGCTTGTTCATATTCATCCCAATTTGGGCTAGCTGAAAGTACCTGTACCTCAGGCCAATCATGCGCATTACCGCGAGGCAGAATATCGTAAGGTATACATGAAAGAACTGTTCGTGCATCCATATTTACCATGTTGTCTTGCTGCATATAATGAGCCACTTGGCCCAAGGTCATCCAACAATGACTTGGCAACACTTCCACTGGTTGATCCGTATACACCATGATGTTGCGATTACGCTTTTCCAGAAAACGTGAACCTTGCTCAGACTGCAAAAGATCAACCACCACGTTTGCTGGATTGGCGTCACGAAACCATTCTAGATACGCCGGAACAGCCCCTTTATGCGCTTGAGTAAAATTCGATTTTGTAGCTTGAATAGTAGGCGAAAGTTGAACGCAATTCACATTTCCCGGCTCAATTTTTGCTTGCATCAGCACATGCAAAACACCATTAAACTTAGCACACAAAATGCCAAGATAACCAATTTCGTTTTGCAGTAATACAGGTTGCTCAACAACGCCACCGCCATCGACAAAAGCCCTCATGCCGGCAACTTGAAAAAAGGATCCTGCATCGTTGCGAATGACCCCTTCGTCTTCGTAAAGCGCCCAACCACTACAATCATCGAGCGTGATTTTATTTATAGCAACCGCTACCGTTTTGTTGCGGCGTGAAACCCATTCGTCTACCTCAGCTAAAGAATGAATTCCTGCTTTGGCCTGCCAGGAAGCAAAAAAATCAGCTGCTGTTAATTCACCGAACGCCACAAAGCCCTCCTTAAGCCAATGCTTCTACCAGGACTTCACAAACCCGATCTACTTGCTGATCAGTTAGGCCAGCATACAGAGGAAGTGTTATTACTTCTCGCGAAGCTTTAAAAGCAATCGGCGTATCATGCGGATCAACCTGCAGATAGTCAAAGCAGCTATATTCCGATGTTAATGGATAGAAGTATTTGCGAGGGTGAACACCAGCCTCGTCCATACGTGAGACTACAGCATCTCTATCGTAGTATTGCGCTTCAATAGTCAAAGGCAAATATGCATGATTGCTTTTCACCTGTGGCTGTTCGGGACAAAAGTGAATTCCCTCAACATGCGCTAAATTATGCTTATATCTATCATATGCTTGTTGACGCTTTTTTTGCTCTTCTTCAAAATGGCGAAGATTGCAAAGGCCCATAGCGGCAGCAAATTCAGTCATCTTGGCATTTGCCCCAACAACCTCAACGTCTCCACCGCTTGTTTCAAACCCATAATACTTCCAAGCATCAAGAGCACGCTTAATTTCGGGATTGTGGCAAGCAACACCGCCGCCTTCACCGGTGTTGAACACTTTTGTGGCATGAAAGCTAAACATCGACATATCACCAAAAGACGCAATACCCCGACCATCAACTTGTTCACCAAACGCATGTGCAGCATCGTAAATCACTGTTAAATTGTATCGCTGAGCAATCTCGTCTATCGCAGCGCAATCGCACACGTTGCCATACACATGCACAGGCGCAATAGCTACCGTGTTTGAGGTTATCGCAGCTTCAATTTTTGCCGGATCAATCGTATACGTCTCAGGTTCAATATCGCAAAATACTGGCGTTAATCCTGCACGAGCGATAGCTAGTGTTGTGGAAACAAACGTAAACGGCGTAGTTATTACTTCACCGCCACGAGGAAGCGTCGAAAAACAAGCTTCAAGACCTAAATGTCCATTCGTAAATAGTGTCATGTATTCAACACCAAGCAACTCACAAAGCTTGTGCTCAAGCTCCTGATGCTTTACGCCACTATGCGTCAGGATACCTGTTTCCCATAAACCAGATACCTCCTCAAAGTATTCTTCTTTGGTGGGCATAGACGGCTTTGTGACAAATATCTGTTCAACCGATGGCATGGAAGCTCCTTTGCGCTTAGATAAGCTAATTTAACTAAAGTATTGTACTATATTCTTAAGTACACCTCTTCTTGCCAAGAATGTCTTTGCACAAACTGCAGCTTTTACGCCAATCGCTTAAGGGACAATCGATGAAAAACCAGCTTGATCAGCAACCGCAAGTAACTGTCATCTGCATCACCTATAACCATGAGAACTATATTGAGCAAGCCTTACAATCAATAGTTTCGCAACAAACATCATTTCCATTTGTTGTGTTTGTAGGAGACGATTGCTCCACAGACAACACGCGTGAAATCATAGATGAGTTTGCGCAACGTTTCCCAAATCAGGTTTTTGCCTTTTATCGCGAAACGAATGTAGGAGGCGGAAAAAACTGGCAAGACCTTCTCAGCAAAGCCCGCACTCCTTATGTTGCCTTTTGCGATGGTGATGATTTTTGGACAGACCCAAACAAGCTACAAAAGCAATTCGATTACCTTGAAGCACATACAAAGCTTCGCGCATGTTTTCATGATGTTGAGATTCATGATGAAAGCGTTGGCGGAACTTGGTTTCAGCGAAAAGACTTCAGTCATACAAAAGATGGAAAACTACGCTGGCCTTCTGGCAATATTCGCTTCTTCAAGAAAAAAACCTACCGTCTCGTTAACTATATACCGTTCGGCTTTGTTCACACCTCTTCAATGTTCATACGCTGGGATTACACTATTGGCTTCCCTGATTGGATCAGAGGGCATGGTTTTAGTGACTATCCTATGTGGTGTATTCAAGTTAATACCGGCAAGTTTGGCTACCTAGACGAGGTTATGTCGATCTATCGACGTACCGGATCCACAGACTTTGATTTTGTTTCACGCTATGATTTTTGGGCGAAAAGCAAAACAGGAAGTATTGAAATTGATGAAGGTCTCATCAATTTCTTCACTGTCACCAAACCAGCGCGGCGCATTGTGAAAGCATTACAAACAAGAGAACGAGACGATCTCGCTAAACTTATCAAAGGAACCCAAGAAACCGAAAGCCCTGAAAAACTTGCAGACATTCTAGAAAGCCAAAAGTCCCGCATTAACAGCGTTCTTCGCGTCTCATTGCCCACAACAATCACTGTGTCTAACATCAAGCCGACAATGAGTCTTTTAGCCAAAAAGCTACCGCTTCCCCCTTATAATGCCTCAATTGGCGCACGTATTAAGCGCCTCAAAGATGTTGCTGTTACTGCATTTCGCACCTACTGGTAAAAACCTCAGGCATATGCAATCTTAAAACTCTGTTCAAATTGGGCTTGCTCTAACGCCTTGCACGTGTTGAGACTATCCCCTGTTACAACAATCTGGCCAACGCAATCATGAAGCGATGAGAACGCATGAACAGCTGATCCTGGTTTAACGAAAGTGCGCAAATTGGCAACCGAGTTGTTGAGCTTTACTGGATCAAATTCTTCTAGAACGCCATCCTCTAAGACGTACTCCATTTTGCCTAATGCGGTCAAATCCTTAAGATCAAATTGCTCTTTATCAATGGTTTCACCAACAGCAATAAGTGCAATTTTCTCGTAGTAGTCTACCCCGTATGCAGCACTTACTAATTCAGGCAAAGTATTAGCACCTGCTCTACCGGTTAACTCTAAAATCATACAACCTTGTTCGGTATTCATGATGTCTATATTTACAGCGCAATTATCCAAATCTAGTGCACGTATTGCCTGTTCAGAAACTACTACAGCATCATCTACTACGCGCTGGCCAGCGTCAAGCGGAACAAAATGTCCAACGGGAATTGGAGCCTGCAACGTATAAGTAATATCCCCATGGGGCATAACAAACACTATTTCGCCATTGTTTACACAAGCTTGAGCTCCAAATTCTTCGCCACTCAAAAATTGTTCAGCAATGCATAATCCTTCTTGAGAAAGCATGTTTTGCGCAGCTTGATACGCCTGGTCGGCGTCATAAGCAACCACAACACCGCTGCTTCCTTGCGAGGCACAGGATTTTATAACCACCGGTAATCCTAATGAGGCTATTGTTTCCAGATCGCTTTCCTTGTGTATTTCAACAAAAGGAGCAGTTGGCACACCTTCTTGCACCAATCGGCGCTTCATACAAAGCTTGTCGCCGCAATCTAATGCGGCTTGAGCGCTCAAGCCAGGGAGCTTTAACTCAGATGCAACATAACCAACCGTCTGAAGACCTGTATCCATGCAACAAGTCACAATTCCATCAATTTCAAGAGCTTTGGCTTTTTGAAGCACTGCATCTTTGTCACAAATATCAACGATGCAAATCTCGTCTGCAAGCGCAAATCCGGGATAATCCCCTTCGATACTTGCAGCAATGCTGTAAATACCGAGTTTTTTGCACGCCTCATACAGCCCTACTTGTCCCCTGCTAGCACCAAGTATCATAAGTCGTTTCATAGGGGATCCTTTCTTTATGCTGTCGCCTAAATGCCCTCTAGGTTTGGAACTACCGGATGATAATGAGATACAAGTTCTTCAAAGGTGCCATCAGTCTTTTGCAGATACACGCCTGGAGGTGCCTGAATAAAGAACTGAGGTGTAAATGATGCAGTATAAGCTCCGGCGTTTCTAATCAATACCAAATCACCAGCCTGCAGCTCAGGCTCTTGAGTTAGATCGCACAGCCTATCCATTTCAATACAGGTGTATCCACACAAAATCTGATTGTCCAAAATTTTACGATCCTCATTAATGAGGAGTTCATAAGAAAATCCTCGCCGTGCAAACGCCGTGCTATTTAAATTCAACTTGGACAATTCCGTCACAACAAAGGTTTTATCACGCACCGTTTTCGTATCAATTACTCGACCGAGATAAAAGCCTGGAGTACACAATACCGAACCACCCGGTTCCACAACGAGCGTTACTTTATCAGGATCGAATGCCTTTACGAGTTGTTCGGTGATGGCGCGAGCATAATCGTCATACATACTCCTGCGCAAACCGCCACCATAGTAACCTCCACCCATATCTACGTAGTCTAAGGCGTTTAGCGCAAAGGATTCCTTTATTTCGCAAACGCTCTGAGCTATCACCGCGAAGGTTTCAGGAAGATGATCTTTTGTTGAAAAATGAGCGTGTAGCCCAGCTGGCTCAATTCCCGCAGCACGCAATTGCGCTATTGCCTCAGCAAGAGACCCATCTTCGAAGCAGAAGCCAAAACGTACGCCTTCTGCTTCGGCCATAGATTGACCTGGCGCCGCAGCTTCCAAATCAAAATTTATGCGTAATCCAACGCGAGGTGCACTTCCGTGGCTTTTTGCGTAATCGATAGTCCAGGCAAGTTCGCGTTTTGAATCAATATTGACTATGCAGCCCTGATCAAACGCAAAATCAAGCCACTGCTTTGTTTTAATTGGCCCATTAAAAACAATATCTTTTACTGGACACCCTGCTTCCAAAGAAAGAGCAAACTCGTCATCAGATACAACCTCAGCATAACAGCCCGCATTGACTGCACATGAAATCAAGCCAGCTATCGGTGTAGTTTTAACCGAATAACCAACGATTACTCCACCTTGCCCCCAGCAAGCTTCAAAGGAGTTCCTAAAGGCTCGAATATTACCAAGCAACTCGTCCTCATCAAAGATAAAGCACGGAGTGTTGAGCTGTTCATAAGGCTTCATTGGCACCCTTTCAAGATCGTTAGCGAGTCGGAACCAACTTAACAAGAAGCTCCTTGTATGACTTAACCCCTGGTTGCGCAAAAAGCATCTGAGGGTCTACCTCTTCACCCTCACGCCAACGAACCAAAGCGCTTGGCAAGTCTACGCCGGCAGCATGAGAAAAAGGATACCCTCCGCCAAAACGTGCGTTGAGCTCAAGCACCCAAGCTTGCTCGCCTTCAACAAAGACATCTACATCAAGGTTTCCTGGGTGTGGACACACCTGCGCTAACTTCTTTCCCAGCTCTTGCAGCAAAGAAGAATCAACCACAACGGCACTATCAGTTTCCCCTGAACGCATAGCAACTTTTTGTTTTGCTGATGTAGCTTGATATGTGCCGTCTAAGTCACACATAACATCTAAACCGTGCTCTTGACCCGGAAGCATATTCTGAATAATGATTGAAGACTCAATGCAAACAGCAGATTCATATTTGAGATAGGAATCTGCAATTTCGCGCTCAACAATTCCATAGAGAACACGAAGTTCAGACTCGTTGGTTGCAATATGAGTACCAATAGAAGCCATACCCCATCGAGGTTTTACTACCACAGGATATTGAAGGCTTCCGTTCGCAAGCATCTCAAGCGCCTGCTCAAGACCAAGCGCAGTGGTCGGTACTTGAATATCGTGTTTTGCAAGATATTGCACTGTCTGCCATTTGTCGTTGCAGATTTGTGCAATCTCATAATCAGGAACAACAACACAAGTGCCCAAAGCAGCAAACTGATCCTTATGCTGAGCTAGTACAGGAATATCGATATCAAAAAGCGGGATAAGCAAATCTATATCATGCTTCTCGCAATAATCCAACAAGAATGGAATGTAGTTCTCATCGTAAATAAGAGGTGTAATTACCGATTCGTCAGCAGCATAAAATGCCGGACAGTCACCACTATTCGCCGCAATGACACATCCAGCGCCGCCTACTGCCGACTTAAAGTATTCGACCAGATAGCTACGTCTACCAGCGGAACTCAATAATATATTCACAATGACTCCTATCTAGTCACGACCGTATATGGTTCAATAATTGCGCCATCTTCGATAATAACATTTGGGCCAATTGTTGCCCCTTCACCAAGGGTAACGCCATCTCCAATTCTGCAACCAGACATTACGGTTACGCAATCACCAACAGTACAACAAACGCCCAAATAAGAGTCCTCAATCAGAACCCCTCGACCTAAATTAGTACCGAATTGCACTATCGAGCCAGGACCCACCAAGCTGCCTTCACCAACTTCGGCATCAGGCCAAACCCATGAAGACGCAGAAAGAATGGGGTCTACATCAATCTCATTTTCTTCTAAATAGTCAATAAAACGAGCGCGTTCTTTAGGATCTTCTATAGTAGCGACTATGCGCTGATCGTCAGCCAGTGCAAGTAACTGACCCGTAGTTCCAATCACATCAAGCGCACCAATTTTGTCATTAAGCGTCTCGACGGTGTCACTAATAAAACCTGCCGGAACATAGCGAGGAAGAGAACGCCTTATATTGCCAGCCCAACGAATGGCGAAATTGTCGGCACCCATCAAACAGACGCGATTACAAGTCACCGGAACACTTCTTGAATAATATGGCAACAAGCACAAATAATTCTTTTTACGCGGATAAGCATAGTTCTCATCCATAACGACCTCAGGTTGCACCCCTTCAAGCTCACGTAAGAGAGGGCTTGCATCAGTGAAGCATGAGAACAACTGATCCCATGCACGTGCGGCACTTAATGGATGATAATGGTCAATAACCCATTGTCGCGCTACAGTCGAATCAGGCATTTGCAGAAATTCTTCTTCGGTAAGCTCTTCAAGAGATTCAAACGCACCTATTTCTATACCTTGACTTTTAAAATAGCCGTATACAGGATTATCGCGAGACAGAAACACCTTATTGCCCATATAAAGCAATTTGATTATATTGCCAACTCCATTTTGTCTATTAGCTGGGAATATGGCTATGTCCATATTCCAAAGAAAATCATTATAGGCTTCCTTTGAGATCAGCTTCTTTAAGAAGTGCGCCCGTTGACCAAACAGATCACGAGCTAAATCTACAACCTCTTTCTCGTAACCTTGAATATGACCTGGCCAGGTTTTTTCGTTTCCATAGCTCATCGGAAAAATATAGTGGGTTTTCTCCGTATCAAAATGAGAAATGGTTTCTATGACATCGAGATGATGATTAAACGGATAGCTATTGTGGGCAACTTGGACAAATATTTTGCCATTAGCGCGCGGCAACGCATGCCGCCTGCCCTCCATGCGTCCAAATGCTTCAGCGCTCATCGGGTATGGAGCTACAAAACATTTTCCTTTATAGCGAGACTCATACACTTCTTTGTCGGTGGGAAAAACTACAACGGCTGTTTTAAATGCAGCTCTTACACGATCGTTAATGAAATTGACGAGCCTTGATCGCAAGGTCTTCTTTTCGTCTTTCCAGCTATGCAGATCAAGACCCCAAATAACCCATGTTGATTTGCGAAGAAAACGACGGCAAGTAAACAAGAAGAGCATAAATCTATCTGGATAAAACAAGCCGTGCCAAATAATATGATCAGCCTCAGATAACGCTTTCATAACATTACCCGCTTTGGCAAACCTGTTTTGTCCTGTCATCGTATAGATTTCTTTTTCTGACAGCTTATCTGCCACGGGTATTCGTTTTGTCGAATAAAACTGATGCTCGCCTTCAGGAAAATACTCTTCGATCATTTCAACCATAGAACCCATTGTTCTTGAGCTCGGAGGAATCATGTGTAAAAACTTCATAAAATCAGTCTGATCCTTTTTACTTATTCAATAATGGACACAAAATACTCAGTTTACGCAACTGTAAAGCATAACGTATCTTGCAAATACCGCGCAATATCAACTCTGGACTATTAGCTTAACAAGCGTAACTGCCGGATCTTTTGGGGCGTTAGCAAAGCTGTCGCCAACAAAATTCCTCAAAGCTTCCCATGGGTATGACACCGGATCAGCGCGCCAAGCCTGCAGCATTCCTTGCAATTCCTGTTCGCTCTGCGCAACTATTTCGGGTGCCAAATCAACAGGATTAGCATTCAAACCAGGGGTCGCGCAATAATGATCAATATCCGGCACATAGAAAAAGACTGGCTTTTTGAGAAGATAAGCTTCATACACTATTGACGAATAATCGGTCACCACGCAGTCTGCTGCCTCAAGATTAAGCGGCACCCCTTGCGGAACTTCCTCTCCTATATCAAGCGGATGAAAAGACCAAATTTCCTCAAATTGATTAGGATTAAGATAGCAATCATGACGGCGATAAAGATCTGCAAATGGATGAACAGACTTATCGTATTTTCGAACTGTCGGAGCAAAAAGCACACGAGCTTTGTCTGCAGAATCAAGCTTGACGCCTTTTGCTTCATGCGCAGATTGTTCATCACAAAGCGTCTTATACTCTGGGCGCCCAAGCGGCAAAACGCGTGAAACTGGGTAACCAAAGGCCTCTGCAAAAGGTCTTCGCGCGCCCTCACCCGAACAAATTACCCAGGTATAGTTGCGATGAATCTTGAAGAGTTCCATCTCAGAAAGCGGATGCCCTTCTGCGGTGTCCACTGTTTGGTAGCCAAACTTCTTAAACGCACCAAAGGCATGCCAAAGTTGCACTATCACCGGCTCAACAGGCACTTCATCAAAGCGCACATAATCTTCGCCCGGCTCAACCTCCACCTGCTTTGTCTTAAAATGCAGCAAGCTAATAACCGGGTCATAGCGATCAACAAAGCAAACTTGACACTTCGCAAGATGATAGATTTCTCTCACGACAAGCACAGCATAAGCAAGTGCCGCGCGTTTGGTAAGGCGCTGCGAGAGATATACCACCTGGTATCCCGCGTCCTCATAAGCTTTCCCAATGGCAATAAAGTCATCAGATGGGGTGCTTGCCTGACGCGTAATGAAGAGCACTTCCTCGCGACGACCGCCAAGCCTACAGATGATATAAAGCGCATTAAATAAGAAGGCGGCAATTTTTACGGCAATCTGTTTCACAAAGACACCCAGCTTACGCGTTCCACGCCATGACCACTTTACCCATGGGTTTGCGAATATCAAGCTCAAACGCATCGCTCATCTGGCGCACCGTCTGAACCGGCACGACATCATATACCAAAGCACGCAAGTAATCTGCCACTTCAGGATGGGCGTGATAGAGCTTAATTACTGCTTCAAAGTCTTCGCGCGAACTACGACTATTTCCTACCAATCGCAGTCCCTTTTCAAGCACCATGCGCGTATTGATGGGAACCTGCTGTTCGGTAACACCAAGTAAACTGATGGTTCCCTCGGGCTCAATCACATCAATAATCTGATCTATTGCATCAATAGATCCGCTGCCACCGACACATTCAAAAGCATGATCAACTGACATGCGATTGGCGTTTGCAACCAAACACACCTCGTCAACAAAGGTAAAATCAGCCAATTTAGCAGGGTTTTTGCCAAAGACCACGATGCGCGATGTGGGCTCTAAGATCTTTAAGAGCAATGCAACCAAATATCCTACATTGCCATCTCCCCAAACACCCAGCGTGTCACGCTGCGCATGCGCCGTCTTTTGGAACCGCGCAATAGCTTGATGCGCAACACTCAGCAGCTCAGTAAAGGCCGCGCATTCAGGTGCAATATCTGCCGGAAGAGCAAGTACGCGCTCGGGCGGTAAAAAAAGATACTCTTGCATAAAGCCATCAACACCCGAGCCACAAAACTCAGAAGTGCGTAAATAGTTCTCTGCCACACATGAATTTTCCTCATGCGCTTGGTTTGGAAGCATAACTACCAGTTCGCCCGCTGAAAACGTATTGGTCGGGTCAAAGAGGACCTCACCAACCCCTTCGTGCACCAGTGCCATTGGAAGCTTTTTTGCCAGCACTTCAGGGGCACGCGAGCCCGTATAATAACGAATATCAGCATTGCAAAGCGACAAATAGGTAGGTCGCACAATCACCTGATCGGACAGCGTCACCTCAACTTCAACAGGCTCAAACTGGCGAGGCGCCACTAATCTGTAGACGCGATTAAGCACGCTTATCCTCCATCAGCGCGCGAGCAATGCGCAAATCGTGCGGGTAGGTTATCTTCATGTTTGCCGCATCACCTGCAACAAGCGCCACCGGCTCTTCAGCCAGCACTACCGCCTTGCATGCATCGGTTAACGAATCGCGTTCTTCTTGCGTAAGAGCTTCTAAGCAGCGCTTAAGCAACAAAAGCCGAAAAGACTGAGGTGTCTGACCTTGATAAAGGGCGCTGCGAGGCGGAATAGAGGTAATAACTTCACCTTCCACCGATTCTACAATGGTATCAGTTGCGGGAATAACCGTATCGCATGCTCCAAATTGTGCAGCAGCTTGCAAATTATCCATGATGATACGGTGGTCAACAAACGGGCGAACTGCATCATGGGTTACCAGCAGGGTATCTTCATCAACCGCGAAGCGTTCCTGAACTTCAGCGATTGCCGCACATACCGTATCGTTGCGCGTTGCCCCTCCTGCACACACGATCACTTGCGACGCACAACCGGGCGCATATTTAAGGAGCAGGTCTGTGGTTTGCTGGCGAAGCAGTTCTGGGCACATAATCAGCACTGCGTCGAAGGCGCCTGTTGCCACAAACTTCTCCACCGTATGAACAAACACGGGCTTTTCGCCCAGCATAAGATACTGTTTAGGTTTATCAGCACTTCCCATGCGACTTCCCGAGCCGCCCGCCAGAATTGCTGCAAATGCATTATGAATCACAGGGTTTTGAACCATTGTTTCTCTCCTGGCTTTATCGTGAGCTGGCAGTTTGTTTAGTAATTTGCTTCGTAGTAAGCCGTAGCTTCATCAATGGGCCCATCAAACACTTTTGTACCCTTATCAAGCACAATGCCGCGGCTACAAAACTCCTGTGCCACCGAAGAGGCATGCGTAACAAATAAGACAGTGACATTCTCGTCCATCATAATCTCGCGAATACGATCTATGCATTTACGTTGAAACGCTCGGTCACCCACTGAAAGCGCTTCGTCAACAACAAGAATCTCAGGGTCAATAGCAACAGCAAAGGCAAAGCCCAAGCGCGCCTTCATACCACTTGAGTATGTGCGCATAGGCTGGTCAATATATAAGCCAAGTTCAGCGAAATCAATAATGGCAGGTTCTAATTCCTTAATCTGAGCACGCGTCAGACCCATAATTTGTCCGCGCAGTGCAATGTTTTCACGCCCCGTGAGCTGCATATCAAAACCTGCGGTGAGCTCAAGCAATGCCGAGACGCGACCCTTTACTTCCACCGTGCCTGACGTAGGATGTGTAACACCAGTTACCATCTTGAGTGCCGTAGATTTGCCGGCGCCGTTATGCCCCAAGAAAGCAACAGCTTCACCCTTTTTAATCTCAAAAGAAAGATCTTTGCTAGCATCAACGCTGCCTAAAAAGGAGCCTTTTCGATTGTAGTTAAAAATTCCCAAAAAGCGCCCGCGGTCATTCTTATACAGGTTATAAGTCTTGGTCACATCGTCAAACTTGATAACAACTTCATCGCTTACGCTTGTCTTGTGAAGTTGCTTGGCATCAGCCAATGAAGTGGTTGTTGGCTCATTAGAGGACATCAGCAACCTCCTCATTAAACTTCTTATAAACCCAGACCGTTGCAATAAGCGTAATTACAAACACCACCGCAAACCCAATGCATGCCATAGGGTTATCCCAAAACCATGTCTTGTTATAAAACGCATCACGAAATGCCGTTACAAAAAACGTAATGGGATTAAAGTAGAGCACGTCTTGGATCCACGGGATGGGAACGCTTTTTACATTAAAGATGACACCCGAAAGCCAGAACAGCGGCGTAGAGAGCGCCTGCATCAAATTAGCCACGTCTTTGCTAATTGCCGATAACTGCGAAAACAGAATAGAAACCAAATCCCAAAACACAAACATCATAATCAGCAGAATTGGCACTTGGAGCAGATACAAATCAAAGGGCTGCCCGCACGCAAAGTAAATAATAAAAAGCACTGCCATGAGCATAAGCTGAATGATCATGGTTGCCAATGTAAAGATAGTAGAGATGCCACTTAAAGGAAACTTGATCTTATTAACAAGGTAAGGATAACGGTGCATCACATCTATGCCCGCACCAAGCATATCCTGCATAAAAAACCACGGGATAATGCCAGCACAAAGCCACAAAATGAAGGGGGCAGACCCTGAAGCTTCTGAGCTACCAACACGCAAGCCCATGTCAAGGGCAAACCAGAAGCAAAAGATATACATGCCTGGCTTGATAAGAAACCACGCCCAGCTTAAAACTGCACCACGTGATTTTTTCATCAACTCAAAAACTGCTAGGCGACCAATTTGCTTTCGCCATTCCCAGTTATCTTTAAGAATTGTTGCTAGGGTAGAAAACACGCCACTCCGTTCAACAAGTCGTCATCAAAGCCACTATCATAGCACACTCGCTAGTTCTTTAATTGCGGCTCCTCCACAACCCCACGAGGGTCTTCTCCGCTATCTACCAGCGCTATAAGCTCTTTCCACGTATCATCATCCTGATCAATAACCCACAAACCGTCCTTGTTTTCGCCACCAGCGTAAGGACCCGTACACGAGTAAATAGTTACTTCATCTTTGTGGGTCACAAAATCAAGAACAAGCGCAGTCATTTCATCCATAGGAAGGTTGGTAGAAGTGTATTCCTCTAAATCAGCCACACTCTTATTTGCTTCAAGGTCATTTTGATTGAGCACTTTTTCAATCATTGCAACTTCAAGACTCCGCACATTGTTTTGGCGAATAGCATCCTGATCTTCCACATACTCTTTACGAGCCCGAGCAAAAACAAGCGCTTCAGAACCGTCAAGTGTTTGATTGTTTCCCTCTTTAACTGTCACATTTTCAGCGGTACTCGGATCAGGCACCGTAATAGTGCGCGGAACATCCACTTTCAAACCGCCAAGCGCATCAATGAGTTTTTCATACTCCGTAAAGGTTGTCATCATGTAGTTTTGAATGGTCAACCCGGTAAGTGACTCTACCACCTCAACAACCTTACGAGGATCGTTGTCAATAAGTGCGTCGTTTATTTTGTCGCTTCTGCCTGCAAGCTGAGTATCACGCGGAATAGTTACTAACGTAATGGTATAGGTTTCTGGATCTACACGCATGAGTGTCATGATGTCTGAATGCTGATCAAGTTGAGCGTGTTCGGTTGCTTTGCCGGTGTAGAGCGCTGTTCCTTTGCGCGAGTCAGAACCAATGAGCAGCACATAAAATGGTTCCACTTCCACTTCATCCACATCTGCCGAAGGAGCAACAATTTCCTCATCATCTCCTGCGAGTTGATTCAAGCCAGACACCAGACCGATAAAAGCAGCAGCGAAAACGACAACCCAAACTACCGCAAGTATTGCATTGTGGGTTGATGAATGCTTTCTTTTCTCTTGTGCTTGCTGATCTCGGTTTTCTTCAGCACATGGTTGTTCATCTTTACTCATGCAACCCACCTCCTACTTGCGGCTCCACGGCACGCGCGGACCGGTCTTTCCGCGGTTGTCATAGTGGTGGCGAAGAACGGGTTTAAACAAACCAAACTTCCAAATAACAAAGAATACTACTACACCCAAAATAAAGAGAATTGCCCAACGCATGGGTCCTGATACACCAACCATCAGACAGCCCATAATAGCTAGCGCCGCTGAGCAGAGCCACAAAACCGCAACTGAGCGCTTCTGCGACAAACCGGCACGCATAAGGCGGTGATGAACATGCCCCATGTCTGCTTGATCAACAGGCTGATGCCCTCGTAAGCGACGAATGACTGCCGAAGCGGTATCCAACACGGGAACACCAGCAATCACGAGCGGTACAAGCATGACAATAAAGCCTTGTGTGCGCACAACTCCCGCCACCGAGATGATACCAAGCACCAACCCAAGAAGAAGAGAGCCCGAGTCTCCCATGAAAACCGATGCTGGGAAGAAATTGAAGCGCAAAAACGCAAGACACACTGCAATAAGCGCAATGCATGCCAGCGCAAGCGTAACTGAACCACGAATAAGCACCAAATAAAGCAAGCTGCAGGCTACAATTGCAACCAGCCCCGAGGCAAGACCATCAAGACCATCAATAAGATTGGTGATATTTACGAAGATGACCAAATAGGCAATAGTAAGAGGATAGTCTATCCAGCCAAGCGCAACATATTCGCTTGAGATAACAGCACGAACACCACCAATAGTCACACCAGCAAGCACCACTACAAGCGCAGCTAGAATTTGTCCTGCTAGCTTAATTCCGGGCGAAAGCTGAGTGATATCGTCCACCAGCCCCACGGCAAACATAATGGTTACGCCTACATAAAGCACCAGGTAGTTAACGTTATTAAGCACGTAAAGATCGTGGAATTCCCAACCGGCAAATCGCACACCAATAAAAATGGTAAAACACGCCGCTATGAGTCCCACATAAAGCGCAATTCCGCCACAGCGCGGGATAGGCGCACGATTCACGCGACGGTTTCCTGGATAATCAATTGCACCAAGACGCCAGGCAATATGCTTAGATACAGGCACCATGAGATATGTGACAACAAATGCCACTGCAAATACTATTGCTCCCTGGTACCATTCCATAAACCGCCCTTATCATTTGAGGCACTTACGAGATGAGCAAAACATCTCAAACTCTCTAAGTATATCACGAGCTCTTTCGACCAAATAATCCGAAGCCTCTTTTTCGTGCTGGCGCATTTTCAGAAACCACAACATAGTGATCAAAAACGTCTTCAAGAGATTGAGATAAGCTCCCAGCTGAAGACCATCCAAACTGCTCCATAAACCTCGTTGCATCAAGTGACGTATTTTGCCAAGGGCAATCATAGTTGACACTAAACGATGACTGATACCCATGTCGCTTTGCGATGTCTGACATGGTGCGCAAGATGTAATCATAGGTATAACCCTCACGCTGAGATCCTACGTTATACACGCTTTCCCAAGTGCTCGGATCCGACTCTGCTACGGCTATCAGCGCATCGCTTGCATCTTGATAGGTAATCAGTCCATATATTTGTTCGTAACCATGAGCTACAAAAGGCTTTCCAGACGTCGCTTGTTTTATCAAATTATTAATAAAACCTGGATTAGAGTTTTCCCCATAAAGCGTAGCCATGCGAAGCGAAGTATGCGCAATGTCACCCAAAATGCCATCACATATCATCTCGGCAGCGTATATGCCCATACCAAAGATACTGTCTGGATTAACGGGTTCTTCTTCAGTTGCCGCCTGGTCACGAGCAGATGAATATACGCGCTGAGACGAAACCATTACAAATGAATCAACACCAGCTTCGCGCGCAGTTAAGCAAAGATCTTTAGTAAAGCGAAGCCCTTCAGCTATATTGCTACCCTTTTCAGTTTGAGGAAAAGAGCAATCAAACACCATGTCGACAGGCTGCATGGCTAACTGGGCTGAATCGGTAAGTTCAATCACCGTATTATTATTCGCTGTTAATTTTTCCGCGAACAGTTTTCCTAGCGTGGTATTAATACCCGCTATTGCAATAGTTTTACCCATTTGTCCCTCTTTCAGCCTGAAAACAGGTTTATTCAAATACGATAGTTAGGTGCAAGTTTGCTACAAACTATCCAAATAAGTATGCGGCAACTGATGTGCAAAAACAACAAGCCCCCATCAAAACCTATTAAAGACTCTGCGCTATGTTAGTCTACTAAAAAGAATTGCAATATTATGAAAGGGTTTGCATTATGAATGCCTCATCCCCTACAAACGCTGATTACACGCGCGAATACTTCGACATCATCAACAGCCTCAATGGCGACATTGCAAGCAGGCGCAACGCACTTGCGTATATGGAAAACTCCACCGCTATTGTGCATCATCGCGTAGTGGCTTGTTCATTTGTGCCTCGCCTCTTTAATCAGCAGACGTTTGATGCTATGAAAACCACCTCAGAAATGGCGCATCGCATTCTGTGCAAGGTCATACAGCACTATCTGGATGATCCCGAATACCGCGCTGCTTTTGATTTTGATCCGCGCCTTGAGGAGCTAATTATATTGCCGCGTGGCTATGACTCTCTCTTGCCTTTTGCGCGCGTTGATACGTTTTTGGACGAGAACGATTATCGCGTCAAATTCTGCGAGTTCAATGGTGATGGCTCATCTGGCATGAACGAAAACCGCGAAATCACCCACTCGGTTGAACTTTCGCAAAGCTTTGCTGATTTCGCCTCGCATCATACTGTGCAGCGCTGCGAGCTCTTTGAAACCTGGGTACAAAAGTTCATCAACATCTATAACACCTACGAGCATAAAGTTGATCATCCGCGTTTTGCTATCTGCGATTACTTGGAAAATGGCGTAGTGGACGAATTCCATATATACGCTCAGCTTTTCCGCGACCATGGCTATGACTGCGTGGTGGCTGATGTGCGCGACCTTTCATTCGATGGAGAAGTGCTCAGTGACGGCGAAGGCAAACGCGTAGACGCCATCTGGCGACGCTGCGTAACCAATGACGTCATAGACTATTGGGATGACTCTCAAGATCTCATTGAAGCGGTTCGCGCGGAAAAGGTTGCTCTGATTGGGAGCTTTGCCGGACATATTGTGCATGATAAGCAGATTTTCGACGTACTGTTCGACCGTCGTACACAAGAATTTTTAACGGGCGAAGAGATTTCATTTGTTGAGCAGACAGTGCCTATGACGGCATTCCTGAACGATGACGAGGTTAATTTAGAGCAAATTCGCGCGCATAAAGACGAATGGATTATCAAGCCGACCGACCACTATGGAGCTGACGACGTTTGGGCAGGATGCATGGTTGATCAGGATAAATGGGAAGAACTTATCGATAAGTTCGCCAACGAGGCAGCCGGCTTCCCCTTTATCGTGCAACGCTATATCACACCCTTCAAAACTGAAACACTGCCCCCTGATACCGACATTGCGCACCTTGCCGATGACCAGGTGTCATCTCAGCCTCACCTCTACAATAATCTCAATGGTCTTTATTTGTTTGATGGCGAGTTTGCTGGCGTATTCTCGCGTCTTGGACCACTACCAACAATTTCAAAGCAACTCAAGGGCATTACTGCAGCTACCATTTGGGTTGATTGTGCGCCCGATGCTTTTACGCGACCGTGCGATATTGAGGTGAACGAGTGAGCAAAAAATCCGCAAACCAAAAAGGAGTAGCAGCCCCAAAACGCCCATTGGGCTTTGCGGGGGCCCTTATCTGTGTGCTGGCTACGCTTTTTTTGGCGGTGAGTTTCATATATATAGGTTTTGAAGTATGCGCAACTCCCGATATAACCACACGCCTGCTTGCTTCCGCCTTCAGCAATGACGCCGATTCTCCTTTTACTAAAGAGCAGTTAGTAGACGCAGCCGTTGTCAGCAAAGACTACACGGTGGGAAGCCACAACGAACAAGAAACCCTTGACATGATGGCTCTGCTTAATGGGAGAGACACACCTGCAACCGCCGACGCCCTTGCTGACCTAGACGACACCCACATTCTTTCTACTGATGCACTTAGCCATCTTGATGACGTTTTTTATGTGGTGCAAGACGCACGTGTGTGGTTACGCGTGATCTGTGCGCTTGCTCTCTTTTTGTGTATAGTCTGCGCATTTACGGGCGGCAAGCGACGCCTAGGCGCAGTCCTCACATGGACCGGATGGCTTGTCGTTGGCCTCTTTGCTGCTTTGGCTCTATGGGTTGCAATTGACTTTAATGGCTTTTTCGCCGCTTTTCATTCGCTCTTTTTTGCGGCCGGAACATGGACATTTGCCTGGGATTCACTTTTGATCTGCATGTACCCACCTAATTTTTGGATTGGCATGGGAGTCGTCTGGCTTGTTGTTACCGTATTCCTTTCAATCGCAGCAATTTTCATAGGCAACCACCTCCGCAAAGCTTAGGCTTGTGTGTGGTAGTATTTTCGTCAATCAGATACTTCAAATGAACACGAAGGAAGGACGTTCATGACTGATAAGGACAAGAAGGTTCGTGTACGATTTGCACCTTCGCCAACAGGACGCTTACACGTCGGAGGCGCGCGCACCGCAATCTATAATTGGGCTTTTGCAAAGGCCACAGGCGGTGATTTCATTTTACGCATTGAAGACACGGATCCTGAGCGCTCAACACCGGAAAACACGCAAGTCATCTTAAATGCCATGAATTGGCTAGGGCTTGAGTGGGATGAAGGTCCCCTTGTTGGCGGCTCAACAGGTCCTTACTTCCAAACCCAGCGTATGGACACCTACCGCGACGCACTGGAGCGTCTCAAAGAACGCGGCGCAGTCTATCCTTGTTTTTGCACCAAAGAAGAGCTTGACGCAAAGCGAGAAGCAGCCGAGAAGGAACATGGTGGATACGCAGGATACGATCGCACCTGCCGCTCACTTGATCCCGCCGAAGCGCAGGCACGTATTGATGCAGGTGAAGCGCATGTATGGCGCCTTAAAGTGCCGCTGGATCATGGTCCTATTGAGTTCGTTGATGCCGTATATGGCCCGATGAGCTTTCCCGCTGATGTCATGGACGACATGATTGTTGTTCGCAGCGATGGAACACCAACCTATAACTTCGCCGTGGTCTGCGACGATGCAAACATGGGCATCACGCACGTCATTCGCGGCGACGATCACCTTTCAAACACGCCGCGCCAAATCCTCATTTATGAGGCGCTTGGTTTTGACATCCCAACCTTTGCCCACCTCTCTATGATCTTAGGCCCAGATGGCAAGAAACTCTCTAAGCGCCACGGAGCGGCATCGGTTGAAGAATTCCGCGATCGCGGCTATCTACCTGATGCTATGGTGAACTTCTTGGCGCTTTTAGGTTGGTCGCTTGATGGTGAAACTACAATCATCACGCGTGATGTGCTTTGCAAAGAGTTCTCGCTTGATCGCATTACCAAAAAAGACGCTGTTTTTGACGAGACGAAACTTGACTGGATGAACGGCGTCTATATCCGCGAAATGCCTGCCGAGGCGTGGGTTGAAGCAGCAACACCTTGGCTGATTCGCGCATTCTGTGGATGCAGTGCTGATCAAGAGCCCACCGACGAAGAAGCTGTTTTAGGTGCAGCAGACATTGAAGTGCGACCTGAATGGTACGAGTCACTCTACCCGCTTGTTGCCGAACGCCTGGTTCGTCTTGACGAAATTCCCGAGAAGCTTGCTTTTATGTTCTGGGGCGATGAAGTAAAAACCCTTGACGAAAAAAGCGTCCAAAAGGTGCTTCTCAAGGAGGGCGCTCGCGCTGATGAGGCGCTTCGTGCATGCAGAGAAGTACTTGCTGACCCCTCTCTTGCTTGGGAAGCCGAGCCGCTCCAAGAAGCTTGCCGTGCACTCTGTGAGCCACTAGACATCAAGCCAAAGTTTCTGTTCCAACCGCTTCGCGTAGCAGTATGCGGCAACATGGTATCTCCGCCGCTTTTTGAGAGCATAGAGCTTTTGCCGCGCGAAGATATATTGGCACGCATCGACAACGTGTATAACCAAGTTTTCGGCGCATAAATGGACGACAGCAACACCATATTAGTTCTTCAAGACTATTGCATTCGCATGAGGGGTGCCAGCTGTGAGCGTTGCTCGCTGGCATGCCCTCATGCTGCTATCACCTACGCAGAAAATGAACGCCCTACTATCAACCTTGATACTTGCAGCAACTGCGGGATCTGTTTGGGTATTTGTGACGCTTTCACTTCTACACGCGTTACCATGATTGACCTTCATGCACGCATGCGCCGCATAGCACTCCGCGGCGAAGAGGTCATAATTACCTGCGGGGTATACGTTGATGCAGCCATAGAAGCTGGTAGTATTACAGCAGCTGATGAGCTTGCCCACAATGTGGTTGTGCTGCCTTGCATAGCAGCGCTTTCTCCTGAGTTTTGGACCGTGCTTCTCTCTGAGGATCTCACCGTTTCAGTAGCCTGTGATCTTGGGCTTTGCGATGTATGCACACGCGCCCCTGGTATGGGCGAGCCTCTTTTTACGCATGCAATTGCCGAAGCGGAACGCTGGTGTAGTACCGCAGTTGGTTTTTCCGAATATCTCCCTGAAAAGGAAAATCTTGTTCGCGGCCTGGCAAACACTGAAAGCGTTGATCGGCGAAGCGTGTTTACCAACCTTGCATCCGATGTATCCGACATCACATCAGGCAGACGCCGACTTCGCAATTCTGAAACACTACAAAAGTTTTACGAGCAAAAGGAGCGCGCTCGCGCACGCGCTCAACTGCAACTCAACGATGTAGGACACCTTAACAATTTCGCACCACTAGGGCGCGTCAAGCAAACCATGTGGCCAAAACGCCAACTCCTCTTAGAAGCATTGGACAGAAAGCCTGAAATTGGCACGCGAATAACGCTGGCAATTTCTGAAACTGATCTGGATATGTGCACCAACGATCTTGCATGCACGCGCGTGTGTCCAAGTTCTGCGCGCTATCCTGATCCGTCCACCGGCCAGCTGGTATACGATCCGCGCTACTGCATTGCATGTGATCTTTGCGTGGGCGCGTGCCCTCAAAAAGCAATAACTATTGTCGAAAAACCAGCTAGCTCACTTCATGACGACACAGAATGATCTCCTCATAAGTGAACTGAGGCGAATTCGCAAACCTTCAATCATGTTGACACAAGCGAAGCAGCACAAATAGCTTACAATCTATACCGCCGTGCGCCAGACATCGGTCGCACACGACAACACTCAAGCCTATCAATAAACAGCGAGGTTATTTGTGAGCAAGCAAACGAGCACCACTCGTGCAACGAACTGGGATCTTTTACGCGCTTTAGCTATGTTTTTAGTGGTTGTCACGCATGCATCGGGCTACCTCGGTCCGATCCATGGACAGGGCACCCACGGTCTTGTTTCAGCGGCGGCGCTCATTTGCGACCCTATCTTTTTTGCGCTCTCGGGTTATTTCGCCATCAAACCTATGAGACGAAACCTGAAGAGCTACTACCTCAATAAAGTATGCACTATCATCTTGCCGCTTATTCTCTACTCAATCTTGCTTTATTGCTACACAACGCGATTAAGCGGGATTTCGCTTGGTGATTACTTTTTATACTTTTCTAACATTTTGGCTGGTGGCTGGTGGTTTATACCCGCATTGATCCCCTGCCTTGTTGCAGCGCCTTTTATTACCAAAGGCTTCGAGGCGCTTTCCGATAAACAGATACTCATTTTAGGAATAGTGCTTGGGGCACTTTTCTGCTCAGGTGCAATTTTTACGTATCTTTCCTGGCTATTTGCGTCTTGGGGAATTGAGACGCTTTCTAACTTCTCGTCTCTTATGCTCAATCTCGTGCCGCCATCAATTCTGGTCCGCGAGCCTGCTTACTTTGAGTTTTTCCTACTGGGCGGCATTTATCGCCGTCTTGCCCCTCATATCAGCAAAAAGGTCAGCACACGAATCATCCTTGCTGGTCTTTTATGCTGGGCAACTGATGTTCACTTCGCCTATTACGGCATTCCGCGCCAAGATCCAAGCTACTTCTGGCTCTTTATTGCGTTTGCGGCAATGGCACTTTGTGATCGCATTCGCATCAGTGCGCCTACAGCCCAAAAGGTTATCTCGTGGGCAGCGCAACGTTCCTATTCCATCTATCTTTTGCAATACACCACGCTGGCCATTGCGGCGGGGCTTTTTTATGAGCAATCTGTTTTTGGCGTAATTGCCGACATGGCTGCGCCTTTCCGCATTCTGCTTTGGGTTGCCATGATTTTGATGGCTTACCTTCTTGCCCTTGCCGTTGCCAGTCTTGTGGATCCTTTTGTGCTCAAGCCTTTGCAAAATCTCTTCAATAAAGTCAGTGCGAAGTGGCTTACACCCAAAGAACCCGCTTTGCAAACACCCCCTGCTGACAAACCCCCAACACCCAAGCTTTAAGCTGAGAATTGTGTAGGCAATGTGCGTCTTTTAGCAAACTGTGCATCCACTTTGCTTCATTAAGAATATACTTATTGTTACATTTATGAAGTAATAGCTTTGCGTATTTGGAGTCATTATTTCTTCGATAATTCTCCTTCCTACGCCTAATCATACACTCTATATTTCCAGCTTACAGGGGCATTACTATGACAGTAACAAACAGCGCAGCGCCTTCAATGGATCGCTTTAATCTTGATTCCACATACTTCATTGCGTTCGAAATGGCACATGAAGCATTGCTTCGCGGACTAAATAGCGCAAGTGATTTGAACGTTACGCAATATCGCATTCTCACTAAACTACTTCAAGCTGGAAAACCTTTTAGTCAGGGCAAGCTCGGTACCATTTTGGATCTGAAAGCCAACGTCGTGACACAGGGCGTTAACGCTCTTGCAGAGCACGGCTTTGTCAATCGCGAAGCAGGCTCTAAAGATGGACGTACACGTATGCTTTCAATCACCCCTGAAGGTGAAAAGCATGTTTCAGTAGTGAATGACGCTATTGTCGAGAGCCTTTATTCGCACTTCCCTACCGAAAACCCTACCTACCGCACCATTTTAGAAGCAGCAGTTTCAGCTGCTGCCCAAATTGAACCGCCGCTGAATGGAACCATTGCAAAACGTTTCCCCGCCACACGTTCGCTCGTTTCCATCGAGCTTGTTCGTGCAGAAACCGAGCGTACGCTGCGTGAAGCAACAGGGGCTTCCATGAACGAATGTCGTATCGTACAGCGGTTAGGAGAAAGCAACCACCCGGTACGCATTGGCGCGCTTGCCGAAGCGCTCCATATCTCTCCAGTCAACGCAGCGCGTGCCGTTGAAAGACTTGCGCAGCGCGGTTGGGTAAAGCGTCTCAAGTCTCCCAAAGACAAAAAAGCAGTATATGCCGCGCTCACCGAAGAAGGCATCTACGAGGGCTTTCTCATCAGCGCAACCGTCAACGAGCTTGCCGCGAATAAGCTCTGGAAACATCTTACTCCTGATCAACGCAGCGCCATTGAGCAAGTAGGCCATGTTGTTGTTGCTGATCTTGATGCTCAACGCCAGGCACAAGAGCTTGCCGAGATAGATCAGCTACAAGAGGTCTAGTTGCACTACCACCATCCGCATGCGTGGTGCGCATCATGCCTGGTACGCGTTCCCAGTTCGCACGCGTGATAAAATTTGCAATAAAACACCAAACTTTGGCAGGAAATGTGCCCAATTAGGCGGATTGGGCCTCAAATTGGCTGGAAAAGTCGCCAATTAGGTGGGTCAACCTTCAAAAACCGCCTAATCGTACACATTCCCTGCCACACTTCGCCAAAAACCGCCATATTTTAGTTCAGCGCTGTAACAAAATTCTGGCACAATTTAACAAGATTGTGCCAGAATTCGCCATAACTCCTAATCAAGACAAGGTAGCTATCTTTATGCACTTGATGCCGGTTTTTGGTGCTAGCTCTTGGCGCCGGATCTTGTGGCTTTGATAACGGCTTTTGGCTACAAAAGACACAACTTTTCCCTGGCACACTCCCTCTTCTCTACCCCCGAGCTTTCTTGCACCACAAAAAAGGGGCGCACTCTTGAGCGCGCCCCCGCATTCATCAGATAACGACCCTCTGAAATGAGTCTCAGACTCTCGCTATCTTCCTACTCAACAAACAACTCTTGTTTTAGGCCGCACCATTCGCAGTCTGCGCACGACCAGCCTTCTTTTGGCTGCTCTTATTTTCTCGTGGCTCTTCAGCTTTTTGCACAAACCCACGTGCTGTGAAGAGAATAGCCAGATTCATAATGATGTCAGCAACGAACCAGGTTCCTAAAACCGGCAAATTAATTGCCGTCGTATTCAAGGAGGCGAAAGTACCAACAGTCAGCACCATAACGATCAATCCGCAGACCGTTACAGCAAGAGCCAATTTTGCACCCAAGCTTCCTTTACGACGCGCACGTGCCACACAAGCGCAAACCACTTCTGCAGCAGCGCCCAAAAGCGTACCCAAGAAAGCAGCAAAAACAATCACGCCCAAAATAATAACGGGCATACTTGGAAGCTTTGAAGACATTGATCCAACTTGAACCGCAGATAGAATACCAAGCGCTAAAATCACCAAACTCACAATGGCTACTAACGCTGTTGCCCATCCAGCCAAAAATGCCGTTATGGGACGAGCCTTAATATCACCACGCGCATAAAGAGCCCCATAAAGCACAACACCTGCTGTTGATGCACAAAGAGCAAGACCTGCTGCAAAGAGGAACGCAACAAATGCACTGCCTGTCAGAATTGAGCAAATGACATCTAAAATGGCCACGCCTGATGCCGATATATAGTCAAATGCAAGCACGCCAGTAGCGCCCGCAATACCCAAACCAATTCTTCCAATAATCGCAATGATTAATACTAGAGCGAACAACCAACCAAATGGTTTCACCATCTTCTTCGCGTCAGCCATATCTATGCTCCCATCTCATTTTCAACAGCGCTTGTACCACAGAGGTAGCCACCACAGAACGCCAGACCCACATCGCCCATCAATGAACCTAAAATTGGATCACCAATGTAGCTATTTTCACCACATGCGCCGCCAGCTGTATGCCAGCCTGCATAGAGTCCAGCAATGGGACGTCCATTTGTACTTATAACCTGCATTTGATCGTTAATCATAAGACCAGCTTTGGTTCCATAGAGATTGCCACCGATGCGACAACCATAAAACGGTGGTGTTGTAATCTCATGCAACCACTCTGCGGGCATAGGATACAAAAAGTCATCTTCACCTGCGGCGCATGTTTCATTCCACTTTGCAACAGCCTCCGTCAAGACACCCTCAGCAAGTCCGAGATCAGCCTCTAGTTCTTCCAACGTGTCGCGACGCTTCAAAACGTCAGCGTCTATTGCGTCTTGTACGCCATGATGCCAGTCTCGATAATGCTCGGGAACCTTGTCAATCTGCTCCAAGTCTGGCGTAATGAGTTTGCGGCAATGCTCCTGCGCAAATCCTGCTAGATGGTCTTCGTAATTTGCGTCAAAAATGATGTAGGAACGGTGACCCGGAGGCGTCATCTGAATTGTAGCCAGATCACCCAATGCATAAATTGCATTTGCGCCGTCTTCGCCAACACGAGAGTCCATATAGCGAAGCCTGTTGCCGCAACGATCTATGGTCAACCACGGCTGACGAGAAAGCTGCGTCATGCCGTCATATAAAAAGCGTGCCCACTGACCGCCTTCAGCTTGCCAATCAACTCCGCCGTCAAACGATGCCGAGCTATTAAAGCCAGACACGTCAGCGCCAACGCCCAGTCCCATACGGAAGCATTCCCCGGTCTCGGAAGCAGTAAGGTAGCTTGAGGCGCATCCCATTGCAGCGGTGGGAATGTATTTATCCAACAGCGCTTTGTTGTTGCAAAAACCTCCAGCGGTCAGTATGACAGCGTTGCGCGCATGTATATAGCGCTCGTCGCCATAATCCTCATTGATCACTACACCAACAATGCGATCATTGTCGTCTTGTACGAGTGCAACAGCAGGACTTTGGAACTTATAGTCAACACCATGACGCTGTCCATAAGCAAACATTGCATCCGTTGCATCTTTCATCTTAAGCACATGATGATCAAGCGTAGAGTTTTTCGGTGCAACATATACGGGTACTTCGCCCAAACGCCACTGCACGCCGCACTCTGCCATCCAGTCAAGCGAATGGCCGCCCTCACAAGCAATCTTGTAAATCAAGTTCGGGTCGGCTGCATAGTGATACTCGTCCATTGCCCAATCAGTAAGCGCTTTTGCGTCAAACGGATAGCTCGGGAAAGCAAACTGCTTCTCTTCTTGCCCCGAATATCCACCAAGAATGCCGCACATACCTGCTTCTTGCGCATTTCCCCCCGGAAGCCCAAGCGCCTCAACGCAGATGGTCTGAGCCCCAAGCTGAGCCGCACGAGCAGCCGCGTTCAAGCCACCGCCACCAGCACCAACAACACAAATGTCGCATTCATAGTCCCAGACATCTGGAACCGAACGCGGCGGAATTGGTGTTGCATCATTTGCCGGAAACGCTTCAGCATTGTGCTCACGATAAGTTCCATCTGGTGCACTGGCATTAGATTCATTGCTTGCAGGAAGTTTGAAGTCTTGTCCATCTTTTGACCAGCTTCCAATGCGCTCTGAGGCAGGTCCGTTTACCTCAGCCGCATGCGCCGCCTCACTGCCAAGCACAGCGGCAGCTGCAGCACCAGCAGCAGCCATAGCGCCACCTGCAAGAAAATCTCTACGCGAAAAACTGCGAGAACTTTGTTTTTTCATTTATTGTTCGCCCCCTTGTGCAGCAGACTGGTCTTCTACACCCTGCTCAGCTTTTTCAAGCGCATCCTCAACCGCTTGCTTGACGCCTGCCGTTGTGATGGTTGCGCCCGAAATCGTGTCAATATCAGCACTTTGTGCAGCTTCTATCATCTGAGCATATTTGCCATCGCGAATAGCTTCATAGCCACCGCGGCTTTGGCTTTCGCCTTCTTGTGTCATCTCTAAGCAGGTGATGCGGTTGTCCTCAACTAAAAGCGTGACAGTAATGGGGCCTTCCATGCCCTTACCCTCGCCTACATATACGCCATCATGCAAGTTACCTTCAGCCTTTGCCGCAGGGTCGGCTTGGACCTCTACCGCCCACGGATCATCAGTACGCAAGGCAAGTTGCTCTGCCGATGCCGCATCTTTAGAGCCCGAACCTTCAAAGGAGGCTCCGCAACCCGACAGCGAAAGCGTCAGAACGGCGAATCCACACGCTGCAGTTGTTAGTGCACGTTTCTTCATGTCAATCCTCCTTTAAGATTTACGCGGTTGCTGCAGTAGTTGATGCTGGTTCAGCCCAGCCATCAGGTACTGCGAATTCGTGACAGGTGTTGCAATACATATACGATTGACCGTGTGCGGTATGGCAGCTGCTGCAATCAAGAGCGTATCCTTGGTGCGAATCATGAGGATTGACTCCTGCTTCACCACCCCAATCTTGCGTGGCCGCCACAATCTCTTCCATATCGTGGCATCCGCTTGTTGCGCACATGTTTTTGTCTGCGCGCACACCTACGGTAGCAAGCATGCCATCTTCATCCATTTCGTAATCACCATTCACCCAAACCAGAGCTTCGTGAATCTGCTCGTCAATCTTAGGCTCATGACACTGAAGACAGGTCACATCTTCAACTTGATGCGTGTATGACATTTGCGAAGGATCCTTATAGTAACCTTCTACATAGGCATCCATCGGTTCATGGCAAATCGCATTACAAAAACTTGGTTGCTCATGCCAAACCCAAAAACCGGCACCCGCTGCAATCACGATAACCGCTACCACGCCAATAATAATTGGTGCCTTTTTGCGCCTGCGTTTACCTTCCATGTTCCCTCCTACTACTCTTTTTTATAAATGGGTTTCTAGCCAAATTGATCGTTTTGCAGAGGATGAGTTGCAAATCACAATATTGTGTATCTTTTTCTACATTGTGTTTACAATATTTCTTTTCTAATGTTTTTCTTTTATTACTTCACTGAACTATTATTCTGGTCATAATATCAGTGTTTTTCCTTTTAATCAATGAATTCTAATTATGTTGTTCAATGTATTATATTTATTGCCATTTTGTTAATTTATGTATATTGACTGTATATATTAAGTTGTGTATCGTTCTGGGCATCGATTGCAGAGGGCAATTACTAAACGGCAATGACAACTAAAGGAGGCGTCGTTATGCTATTCGATGTGTACGGTCCGAATGCGCTGTACCAATGGCTCGGTTTAGCCATGGTTCTCATCGCGCTTATTCTTCTCAATGAATTTGCCCGGCGAACCAAATTTGGCGGATGCTTTATGTTCTTCGGTGTATGCGGTGTTATGACTGTTTACTGCCTGGCTGTTGAAATTGGTGCAGCTGCAGGTGCAGAGTGGGCACTCACGAACCCCACACATACCGACATGAACAGTTGGTTCCACTATGCAAAGGTATATGCAGCAACCGCAGGCTGCATTGGCTTTATGATGATCAAATACTCTTGGGGCAAAATTGGCCGCTCTCATTGGTTTAAGGCCTTCCCCTTCATTATCGTTGCCATCAATATCTTGATTGCTGTTGTATCTGACTTTGAAAGCGCTTTCCGCGCATGGGGAACTACCTGGGTTTCCACCGAAGGTGTTACCCTTTATGGTGGCTGGCACAACGTCTTCAACGGCATTGCCGGACTCATCAATATTGCCTGCATGACTGGCTGGTTTGGAATCTATATCTCAAAGAAGCGCCAAGACATGCTGTGGCCTGACATGACCTGGGTATTCATCATTGCTTATGACCTGTGGAACTTCTGCTACACCTACAACTGCCTACCAACACACTCTTGGTATTGCGGCGTTGCCTTACTGCTTGCTCCAACCATTGCTGGTCTGGGCTGGAACAAAGGCGGATGGATCCAGAACCGCGCCTTTACCCTGTCAATGTGGTGCATGTTCTGCCAGATGGTTCCGATGTTCGCAAACGACTCAGTCTTTGCCGCTCAATCAGTTAACAACCCTGCCGTAAACACGGTGGTATCTCTTGTCGCACTCGTTGCCAACATTGCAGCCCTTGCTTATATCCTCGTACGCTCCAAGAAACTCGGCGTCAACCCCTACAAGCAAGAAGTATTCGTTGGCACCAAGGACTTCCGTATTGCTATGGAACGTCGTGCTGACACCGCATACCTGCTCGAGACCGAGCCGAAGAGCGCAACTCCTGCTGAAATCGCCGAAATGGTTGCCTACAACGCTCTTCCCGCTAATGGCGAAGTTGGATTTGTGTACGTTGCTAAAGACGCTCAAGAAGTTGAAGCTGTCGTTGAAACTCAAAAGCGCGTGAACACCAATCGTTCTAAGCGTGAGTAATTACCCTCTCTCAATAGGTGCACCGCATAAGCTCTCTTAAGCGTACGCAAATTTCATCCAAACCCCCAACTGGCTTGAAGCCAGTTGGGGGTTTTCTCGTAGGATGCATGCCCCTATAACATTACGAACATGTAAAGACTACTTAACTAAAACTTTACCATTCAGCATATTTTTTCACACCAAGTTTGCGAATTGGCAAACGCTCTTACCTGCCTTCATTTCCTGACCATTTGCCTGATACATTACTAAATACTAAGAGATTTAACTCGGGCATCTGCGGACGCGTTTAACTCATATGCGTTTGACAATCACGAGTGCACCTCACGCACAAGCTTCACACTTAAGTCCACGCATAAACCCAAAGGAGCAAACATGGACTCAAGCAGCATAAGCACTTCCCTTGTCTTTGCTACAAGCGCAATCGACAACTTTATGTACACCTACATCTTAGTGATACTCTTGGTATTTACCGGAATCTACTTCACTATTCGAACAAGGTGTGTTCAAATTCGCTACCTCAAAGATATGGTGCGCGAGTTATTCGAAAAGCGCGTTAATCCCGGAGAGCGTGCAATCTCTTCATTTCAGGCTATGATGGTCTCCACGGGATCTCGTGTTGGCACCGGCAATATTGCTGGTATTGCAACCGCCCTTGCAACCGGAGGACCGGGCGCGCTGTTTTGGATGTGGGCTATGGCGCTTGTTGGGGCAGCTTCAGCATTTGTTGAGTCTACTCTGGCTCAAATATGGAAAGTCAAGGAGATAGATGGCGAATTCCGCGGCGGTCCTGCTTACTATATCCAACAAGGTCTTGGCAAGCGCTGGATGGGCATTGCTTTTGCGATATCGCTTATTGCTTGTTATGCCATTGGTTTTAATGAACTGCAAGCTTTTAATGCCACTTCGGCTTTAGAGTATTACGTTCCTGACTACGCCACAAATGGTGGCGCCATCATCATGGGCATCATCCTGACCGTTCTCACAGCACTGGTTATTTTTGGCGGTGCAAAACGCATTTCTGTTATCAATTCTTGGGTAGTACCTATTATGGCTTTTGCATACTTAGCGCTTGGTCTTTGGGTTACCGTCTCAAATGTTGGACTTTTGCCTGAAGCCTTTTCCCTTATGTTTGCGTCAGCCTTTGATTTCCAAGCTATTTTTGGAGGCTTTGCAGGATCTGCTGTTATGTTAGGCATCAAACGAGGGCTTTTCTCAAACGAGGCCGGCATGGGATCTGCTCCTAATGCCGCAGCAACAGCAAGTGTTTCTCATCCCGTCAAGCAAGGTCTTGTACAGACGCTTTCTGTATACATTGACACCATGTTTATCTGCACCTGTTCAGCTATGCTCGTGCTTGTTTTTATGGTAGAAGATCCTCTCACCGCACAAACGCTCAATGGTATGCCACTTGTTCAAATGGCAGTGAAATACTTCACGGGAGACATAGGAATTTTCTTCATTACTATAGCGGTGTTTTTATTCGCTTACACATCCCTCATAGGCAATTACTTCTACGCTGAATCTAATCTAAAATTTATCACAGGTGAAAAACCGCAGCTTATCTTCTGGTTTAGGATTGCGTGCCTTGCCATCATATTCATCGGATGTCTCTCAAGCTTTGACTTGGCCTGGAATGTAGCAGATATCCTCATGGGCATCATGTGCATCATCAATTTGGTTGCCATTCTGGCTTTAGGCAAATGGGCAATTTTATGCCTCAATGACTACAGCGCACAACGCAAACGCGGAGTAAATCCTGTTTTTCATGCACGATCAATTCCCAACTTGCCAGCTTGCGAGTGCTGGAATGATGACTTTGATTTCATAGTAGATGAAGAGCAAGCTCTTCACGATCAAACGTACAGCTAAAAGCCGCATAGCATGCGCCACAGCTTGCAAACAAAGCACGAACAGCTTGGCAAACATTTCTTGGTAATCATCTATTCGCATAACTCTCAACATATGATGTGAGTAGAAGATTTATCACTGTATAACCATACAGTGGAAAACAACCGATAGGAGGACTTATGACCACCACTGATGAGGCAAAGGCTGCCGCCGCGAAAGCAACCGAAGAAGCAAAAGATGCTGCTGCATCTGCAAAAGAAGCTGCCCAAAATGTAGCCGCTCAAGCGAAAGACGCTGCTGGCGATGCTGTTGACAACGCAAAAGAGGCTCTTGGTAAAGCTGCCGACAATGCAAAAGAAGCAGTTTCAGGTGCCGTAGAAACAGCAAAGAAATCTCTTGATACCGACCACGATGGCAAAGTGAGCGTTGAAGAAGTTGGCGAAGGCATCAAGAAAGGTTTTGGTGAGCTGAAAGATAAGATCACCGATGCTGTCCATGATCTCACCGACAAGGACGAGAAATAAGACACATACGCTTTACTTCTCTGAGTAAAAGCACCTAACGTTGAGCTTAATCCAGTTTGCATAACTGAATTAAGCTCAACAAAAAAACGACCCCACCAAGGTGGGGTCGTTTGGCATTTTAGTGTTGATGCAATTTTTTAACGCTTCACCACATTGCTTGCTTGAAGCTTGCCATTTTGGCCCGTGGTAACGTCGAAGGATACAGCTGCTCCTTCTTCGAGGGTTTTAAACCCATCCATCTTGATCTCGGAGAAGTGAACGAATAAATCTTCACCATCGTTCTGAGAGATGAAACCATAGCCCTTCTCAGGATTGAACCACTTCACAGTACCTTCCGCCATTTTATTTCCTCTTTCCTCTTCTCGGTCACCCGAAAAGGTATTACCTGCGTTGCATGGCGGCAACACACCCTCTCACTCTGAGAGGATATTCTCACTATACGCTATCATGTATAAAAAAAGCGCGCAAATGAGTACTTTCACCAATTTTTTCTTAAAATTTGCCGTAATTTTTAGTTATATCTTGCAGGCGTAGATTTATAATAGTTTCTTTTCGCTATAGCTGATTGTTTTCCTCATCAATAGATCGTACGAGCGCCTCTTTCTCGTCTTCCTTAAGAGTAGCAATATCAATGATTGGTTTCTCGGAAGCATCTTGATCGAATTGCTCTTCTGCCCATTGTGCAAGTTCTTCAA
The DNA here is from genome assembly GCF_943193125.1 of Adlercreutzia agrestimuris. GTDB lineage: Bacteria > Actinomycetota > Coriobacteriia > Coriobacteriales > Eggerthellaceae > Xiamenia > Xiamenia agrestimuris. Next base: position 215,970 of record NZ_CALPCX010000002.1, on the reverse strand, counting down.
GATTCTCGGGTAAATAAAATCCGTAAGTGTTTGCAAGCGATCGCGCTTGTTCAAGACGAAGGTCTGCTAACAAATGCTGACCATCTTCTCGCAGATACTCAGATGCAAGTGCAAGGCTTCGCGTAATATACTCCACTACGCGCTCATCAACACCAGAAACTTGCAAGATTGCTCCCATAGATTCAGGAGCAAGCGAAAGAAGGGTTGCTCCATCAATATCAGTGGCTTCCCCGATGGAAGCCTCCAGCATTTCCGCTGCACCACGAGGATCTTTTTCGTGATTCGCCTTAAACCAGCTTCGCCGCAATATCTCAGCATATTGCAACAAGATGCGCATCAGGTAATCTTGCTCAAACATAGTTTCTCCTAGATGCTCTCGGGAAAAGGTATTCCAAGATGATCATATGCACGCCTTGTTGCCTGGCGACCTTTTGGCGTACGAATAATGAGTCCTTGCTGCATAAGATAGGGCTCATAAACGTCTTCTAATGAATCGGTACTTTCAGACAGCGCTGACGCAAGGGTGGTAAGGCCTACTGGTCTTCCTCCAAATTGCACACTCAAAAGCTCTAATATGCGATTATCCATAGCATCAAGCCCAAGAGAGTCAACTTCATAAAAGCTCAAAGCTTGCGCAGCAACATCTTCATCAATCACGCCATTTCCGCGAACCTGAGCCCAATCGCGAACACGCTTCAGGAGGCGGTTTGCCAATCGTGGCGTCCCACGAGAGCGCCGTGCTATTTCCAAAGCGCCATCTTCTTCAATTCCGACATCTAGAATTGATGCAGAGCGACGCACAATATCAGCAAGTTCTTCGGGCGTGTAATATTGCAAACGAAAGACTACACCAAACCTATCACGCAAAGGACCAGTCAAAAGACCAGTACGCGTCGTTGCACCAATAAGCGTAAAACGCGGAAGATCAAGGCGAATTGAACGAGCAGCTGGGCCTTTGCCTACCACGATATCAAGCGCAAAATCTTCAAGTGCCGGATAGAGCACCTCTTCAACCATGCGATTCAAACGATGAATCTCATCAATAAAAAGTACATCGCCTTCTTCAAGATTTGTAAGGATGGCGGCAAGGTCTCCTGTACGCTCAATAGCAGGTCCGCTTGTTGCGCGAATGTTGGCGCCTAATTCATTGGCGACAACCGTTGCAAGTGTCGTTTTTCCCAAACCAGGAGGGCCTGAAAACAAAATGTGATCCGCAACATCTCCTCGTTCTTGTGCGGCTTGAATCATGATGGCAAGCGACTCTTTAATCTTTGTCTGCCCCAGATACTCGCCCAAACGTTTTGGACGTAAGCTTCTATCTAAAACGAGATCATCTTCGGTTAGCTCAGGAGCCACTGAGCGTTCGCGCACAGAAGCCTGCTCAGCAAAGCCGTCGCGATCATCTGAGCCTGCCTCAAAAACCAATCCTTCTATTTCTACGCCACCGTTAATCATGATCTCCTCACCGATTAATACTCCTAGGCACCAAGACGCTTAAGCGCATATTGCAAAAGCACATTCTCAGAGGCTCCCTCTGGGGCACCCTTCAACGACAACTCGGCTTCTGCCGAAGTAAATCCCATAGACAGAAGCGCTTCAAGAGTTGCCTTTTGAGCGGCATCAGCAGTCGAAGACGCATCTTGATCGAACAAGCTTGCTACACCTTCGTCAAAAGAGCCTTTAAGCTCTAAGATTATACGCGATGCAGTCTTTTTTCCTACTCCAGGAATTTTTTGCACACGCGCAATATCCTGCGCTGCAATTGCGTTGATGAGTTCTGCTGGCGAAAACGCCGACAAAGCCGCCAAGGCCACTTTCGGACCTACACCACTCACGCTAATGAGTCGCTCAAAAAGCGCTTTTTCTTCAAGCGTCAAAAACCCGTAGAGAGCAATGCCATTTTCACTCACTTGCAAATAGGTAAAAATCTGTACAGCATTTCCTGTGTCAGGAAGTTTCACCAACGCCCCTTGAGACATAGCTACTGCATAGCCCACACCTCCGACATTGATGAATGCAGACGTAGTATTTTTACCAGCAAGCGTGCCTTCTAAAAATGCAATCACTTTACCTATCCTTTCAGCCTCTATACCCATCAATGCCGTCATGGGTGGCAAAACAAATTGCTGCAGCAAGTGCATCAGATGCATGATCAGGCTCGGGCGGCTTGGGAAGAGAAAGAAGCCGTTGTACCATATATTGCACTTGATCTTTTTCAGCAGTACCGGTCCCAACAACAGCAAGTTTAATTTGCCGCGGTGTAAACTCAAGTACTTCCATCTCGTGTTCGGCGCATGCAACAAGAGCAGCACCACGCGCTTGCCCTGTTGCAAAGGCAGCCGTGATATTTTGACCAAACCACACCGTCTCAATTCCCACGCACGTTGGATTAAAACGCGCAGCAACCGCGCCAATTTGTTCATGTATTTTGCGAAGGCGTTGTGCAAGTGGAATTGAGGTATCTGTTGCGACACACCCGTAAGCAACACAAGTGAGGCGCGAACCAATTTGCCGTACTACGCCCCACCCCGTATGGGCAAGTCCGGGGTCTATGCCAAGTATAATTCGCTCTTCACTAGCCATGCATATCCTAATCACAAACGTTTGTTCGCTATAATACCACAGGAGCTCTACTGCGAAACCCGCATTCTGCAACATCTTTACAAGTGCTTCAAAAAAGTGCCCTGACAAGCATTTGCCTGCCAGGGCACATCCCCTCTCAACTTCGTCCAAACCTCAAGACAAAGTTTGAATATGTCTGCTCACCATAAAACTCAAGAGCAAAAGGAGCACTTATTCGTCAAGTGCCTCAGCAATCTCATCCGTCATATCCATGGTGTGATAAACGTTTTGCAAGTCTTCAAGCTCTTCCAGTTTATCAACAAGACGCATAACTTTTTTAGCATCTGAAACGCTTACCTCAGTAGGGGTAGTTGGAATCATAATGAGCTCAGCACCCTTTACCTGAATGCCTTGCGCCTCAATGGCCTTTACAACGCCCATCAACTCTGTTGGAGCGGTGTAGACGATCCACTCTTCATCAGCATCTTCGTAATCGTCTCCGCCTGCTTCTGCAACAGCCAACATAAACTCTTCTTCATCAGCTGCAGCGCCATTAGGTCCGATCGGGTTTTTCTTGTCGCCCGTTTCAATCTCTTTTGCTACAAGAATTTGACCTTTGCGCTCAAATTGGAATGCAACCGAGCCAGAAGTACCCAAGTTGCCACCATGATGATTAAATGCAGCACGAACATCTGCAGCAGTGCGATTACGGTTGTCGGTCAACGCTTCACAATATACTGCTACGCCGCAAGGACCATATCCCTCATAAACAACCGTTTCATAATTAGCGGCATCTTTACCTGAACCGAAAGCCTTATCAATAGCGGTCTTGATTTTATCTTTCGGCATTGAGTAGCCCTTGGCCTTCTCAACAGCTGCCGCCAGCGATGCATTGTTATCAGGATTCGGGTCGCCGCCCTCTTTTGCAGCAACAGTAATATTACGTGCAAGCTTAGAGAAGAGCGCTGAGCGCTTTGCATCCTGAGCCGCTTTACGATGCTTCGTGGTTGCCCACTTTGAATGTCCTGACATAAACACCCTTTCGAAAATTTGCAATACCAGCGCGCTATTGTATCACTCATTGCGACAGTTAGTAATACCAATACGCTATTCGTAAGCGAACGTGTGATTACTTAGTGGTTTTGACTGCTCCGCGATCACAGCGATTACCCCACGAGTCAATGATGTCACTATCGCGATACACGCAAATGATTTCACAATGGTTAGCGCATTTGCCGCACTCAATCTCACGCGTTTTGAAATCAAAATCAAGCAGCGCTTCAAAGTCAAACTTTCCACCAGCAAACGGACCCGCCACCGCATCTTTAATTGGGCCAGCATCCGCTGCAAGCAAAGCAACACCATATGCGCCCATTAAATGGCCATCGGGGTCAACTAATACTTCAACCCCCAGTTGCTCTTCAAAAGCGTGCACAACACCTGCGTTTTTAGACACGCCTCCCTGAAAGACAACGGGCGAATCAATCTTTTTACCTTTGCCAACATTATTGAGGTAGTTTGAAGCAACAGCATTGCACAACCCAGCAATAATATCTTCACGCGCATAACCCACTTGAATCTTATGCACCAAATCACTCTCAGCAAATACTGTACAGCGAGCTGCAATATTAGCCGGTTTCGTGGAGGTCAGCGCAATATCGCCAAACTCTTCAACCTCAACACCTAAACGATGCGCTTGTGAAGACAAAAACGAACCGGTACCAGCTGCACACAGTGTGTTCATGGCATAGTCAACCGCAATACCATCAGAGACACAAATGATCTTTGAGTCCTGGCCACCAATTTCAAGAATAGTGCGTACGTCAGGGTGAAGTGACGTGGTGCCTACGGCATGAGCAGTGATTTCGTTTTTGATCACCGACGCGCCTAACATAGCTCCCACCAACCTGCGTGCGCTTCCTGTTGTACCAGCGCCTACGATAACAATCTCTTGCGCATCAGGCAGCGCTGCCACCTGAGCCTCAAGTTCACGCACCACGTTTTTCGACGCTTTGGTTGGGTTTCCTTCCGTCCATAGATACGAACGCGCAATAATATTTCTGTCCTGGTCAATCACTACGCCTTTGGTTGAGATGGACCCAATATCAATGCCGAGATAGGCATGTTTCATGATAACTTCTCCTTCTTCATGGCAAGCATGTCGTAAAACGCCTCTAAACGCGTATCTAAACCGGTATCAGATGTTTGCGAATCATAGGTCAAATACAAGATGGGGACACCGAAGTCTTCACTCACTTTTTGCAATACAGGAATACAGTCAATCTCTGGTGTGCAACCAGCAGATTTCGCATGGATAATGCCATCGAAACCACTTTGTGCATATTGCTTTGCCGCCGCAATCGTAAGCGTAGAGGTCGGCCCCATGTCATAGGTGATGTAGTCTTTTGCACCAACGCGCAAATTGGGTTCGTTGTAGTGCAAATAACGGTTTGTAAAGTTCAACATACGATGCACCTCAACCCCAAGATCCATGAGTTTATGATCAAGACCGAGGTTTGAGCGCTCATCAATAGCGGTAAACATCTCCCCGACAATACCAATGCGAATAGGATTTGCGGGTTTTTGTATTTCTATGTCAGCGAATTGCTCCATGACATGCTTATATGCTTGGTTGATATCGCGCTCGTCGGTTGCACAACGAAGTTCATTCATATAAGCGTTCCATGCCTTATCAAATGAGCCGCGAGTGCATTCAAAACCACCATGTGCCAAAAAATAATCACGTACAGCATCAAGGTGTTCCATCATCTTGGCTGTTCCTTTGAGCTTAACTACACCATGCGGTATATCTATATCAGGGTTTGCAGTACTCAAAACTTCCTTCGCCCACCCCAGGTATCCTTTTTCAATACCGCGAGCAAAGTTCAGCATCTCAAATTCGTACCCCATATCGCGCAATGTTGATTCTTGTAGCTCTCCATAGTAGCCCAAACGACACGGACCACCAAACTGTATGACCAGATCAGCGCCAAGATCAAGCGCCTCAACGAAGTCGCCTAAGATATGTTTATAAGGGGTGCAGACATAGTCGCTTGAGTTTTGTACACCCACCTCAGTAGTTTGGCGCGTTGCCTCTGGAAGCGGCAAATAATCAACGTCTAAAACCTGCTCAACGAAAAACTTAAATGCCGGATCATAATAGCAATAGCGAAAAAATGCCGCCTTTTTTGGTCGATGATGCTTGGCGTAGTGCTTCGCCTTCTTTTTCGCCTTTTTATCGCGGCGCAGCGTTGGCTTGCGCTTGCGAACAAACTCCACGGCAACAGAGGAGCGCACCTGTTCAATCATTGATTGTGGCTTAGCCATGCGTATAGCCTCCCTTCTGCTGGAAGCGCAAAATATCAACAAAACTCTCAACGCGCGTCTCAACGCCTGCCGTGCCTGACTGCGCATCAATCATGAGATTCAAAATAGGCTTGCCTTGGATGCAACGCATAATGGCATCGTCGGTCATAGAATCAGGACCACAAGGAAATGCGCTAATCAGCACAATGCCATCAACCTTATCTTCAACCGACAAAATAGCACCAATAAGCTCGCGATTGATAATCCAGGGCATAGTGTCGGAAAACTCAAAACTCTTCTTATAGGTGTGGTCGTGATCAAGCGCATCGGCAAACACAACTTGTGCACCCATGTCGCGCAGCGCATCTAAAACCGCACCTGAAAGATATGTATCGTGAGCAATATAGGGATGCGCGACGACCAAAATTCCCAACGGTGGCTGCTTGAGCGGTTGGGTTGCTGCCGATCGACGCTCTGCAACAAGTTGGCGAAGCACGCGTTCTTGTGCTTCGTTGCATGCTTTATCGTGGGCGGCTTGCGCTGACCACGCTGTCTTGAAAGCTTTATGCGCATCTGCACGCGACACGCCCATCCGAAGCGCCATCTCTTCAAACGGACGGCGAACATCGCGCATTTTGCGCACGTTGCCTACTTCGCACGAAATAACTTCAAGATGCTTATCGCGAAAAGTGTTTCGCACCATATCAGTAACGGACTGAAACTTCGTGCAGAAACCACTACGATGATCAGCCGTGGGATAACTGGGCACAAAAACTGCATCGCAGCGACCCACGAGACTATCAACATGACCCATAAACACCTTTGAGGCCAGGCAGCATTCGTCAACTGAAAGCTGCTCTCCCCTATCAGCAATAGCTTTATCGGTAGCCTCACTCACAACAACATGTCGTCCGAGCGCTTCAAAAAACGTCGTCCACAAGACTCCGAAGCGGTAATACAGCAGAGAACGCGGGATTCCGACTACAAAAACGTCAGCCCACGGAGCTTTTTCGGGCACGGATACCTCCAAATTTGTTTTATGCAGCAAGCACGTAGTGATTAGTTGATGACAAAAACTGTATTTTAGCATCACTCTTCACTTGGGAAATAAAATAAACCAACACACGATAACTTACGCCGCAGACAGAGGCCTTCATTGACAAACAACGCTGATCACCGCAGTATAAAGTCATAACTTTACCATGCCGCACCCCATATGCGGCTTCATGCAAAGGAGTCCCTATGCGTCTTATCCACTGTCTGAATAACATTTCTTCTCAAGGCACTGATTTGCTCAGTGACGCATACGGTTTGAGTGAAGATGCCACAACCGCAGAAGGCATCTTAGTTCGATCAGCCGCAATGCATGATATGGAGTTTGGCGAAAACCTTCTTGCTATTGCCCGAGCTGGTGCAGGCGTGAACAACATCCCCCTTGAGCGATGTGCACAAGAAGGCATTGTGGTATTTAATACGCCTGGCGCAAACGCCAACGCTGTTAAAGAGCTTGTACTTTGCGCACTTTTACTAGGAAGCCGCGGCATTATTGATGGTATTGCGTGGTGCAAAGACAATGCAGCTGACGAAAACATTGCCAAGTCTGCCGAAAAAGCAAAAAAAGCATTTGCCGGACGTGAGATTGCCGGTAAGCGTTTAGGTGTTATTGGCTTGGGCGCCATTGGTGCGCTGGTTGCCAATGCGGCAATTGACCTAGGAATGGATGTGTACGGCTACGATCCGTATGTTTCTGTTGGGGCTGCTTGGCGCCTCAACCCAGCCGTTCACCACGCTTGCGAACTCACTGAGATTTTCGCCGAGTGTGACTACATCACCATTCATGTACCAGCACTCCCTAACACCATCGGCATGATCAACGAAGATGCCATCAATCACATGAAAGATGGTGTGGTGTTTTTGAATTTCTCCCGCGATACGTTGGTAGACAACAACGCTATGGCTACTGGTCTTTCAAGCGGCAAAGTAGGAGCCTATATCACCGACTTCGCCACGCCTGAGATTATGCGCATGGAGCACGCCATTGTGCTGCCCCACCTTGGCGCTTCTACTGAAGAGGCCGAAGATAACTGCGCCATGATGGCGGTTCGCCAAATGATGGCTTATCTGGAAACCGGGTCAATCACTAACTCCGTCAACTTCCCCGCATGTCAGCTTGGGCCGGTTGCTTCGGGGTGTGCACGCATTGCAGTATTGCGCGCTAATGATCCTGAGGTGCTCGGACGAGCAGCATTGGTTTTGCAAGATCAAGGTTGCGTGATAGAAAACTCAGTTGATGTAACGCGCAAAGATACTGCCTACAGCGTCTATGATGTGGCAGATACAGCTGCTGCAGATCAAGCAGCTGCTGCACTGTCTGACTGGGATGGCATCTATAAGGTGCGCGTTATCCGCTAAGATTGACGCATACCTAAAGGCGCAATAACACGCAAGGCCGCATGTTCAAGACGTATGTCGAATGTGCGGCCTGTTATTTTTTCGCCATCTACCTGCGCAGGCGGTTCTTCATCAAATTCAACATGAAGCGCAGAGGCAGACAGAAGCTCCATGTTTTCTGACGAAACATGATTGCCATTTTTTGCACGCGCAAAAATCATGAGCGCCTTGGGCAAGGTTACCGGTGGATGCGCAATGCAAATATCAAAAACCCCGTCGTCTAAACATGCATCGGGGCAAATCTTAAAACCGCCACCATAATACGGACCATTTTGCACCGCAAAGGTAATGGACTGCCCGCATTGTGGCTGTGATCCATCAAAACTTGCCTGATAGGCATATGCCTTTAAGTTGTGCCTTAGCTGATGGAGGCCTGCTTCAACATAGAGCAGCGTTCCAGCACGCCCTGTTTTCTTTCGGCGTTCCATCGTATCAAGCGCTATAGCGGCATCCAGTCCAAAAGAAAGTGTTTCAATAAAGTAGTTGTCATTAACCCAACCGACATCAAGAGGCAACGCCTCTGCACTAAGGAGCACGCGTACTGCTTCGGCAATCTGGGTAGGCAAAGCAAGCGAACGTGCTAAGTCATTCCCTGACCCAACAGGAATAATGCCTAAAGTCGGCCGATCAAACGAAGTACGCTTCATAAGCCCTTGTACGACTTCATGAATAACTCCGTCTCCACCAAGTGCAACGATGGTATTACAACCACTTGCGCGTTCTGCTATATCGGTAGCATGGTGCGGACCTGCTGTCTTCGCGAGTACAACGCTTTGATGCCCACACGCCTCACGCAGCAGCTTAACCGCCTGGTCAGCCGCCTTATCACCCCGACCGCTCTGAGCTGCAGGGTTAGCTATAACCAGTATTTTTCCCAAGGATTCAGCCATGACGGCATCTCCTTCTTATAAGAGATACAGAGTGTGTCTATTGGCTTTATTATAAGAGGTTGTGCGCGCCTGTGAAGACAGCATCCTACATCGTAACGGAGTCGTTTAAGCGCCCCACGAGCGCTCAGACCTCACGCTCCCATAAACCTGTTTTGCCGCCGTCCTTTTTAAGCAAGCGAACATCGGTAATTTCCATACCACGATCAACCGCCTTACACATATCGTAGATAGTAAGGCAAGCAACGCTTGCGGCAGTGAGCGCCTCCATCTCAATGCCTGTTTTACCCGTCACGCCACAGGTGCACGAAACATGGATTCCAACGCGCCCATCACTTCGCTCTCCTACAGAAATAGGCTCACACTCCACCTTTGCTTTTGTGATATTGAGCGGATGACACATCGGAATGAGATCGCTGGTGCGCTTCGCCGCCATAACGCCCGCCACACGAGCGCACGCAAGTACATCACCTTTGGCAGCCTTGCCTTCAACAATAAGCGCAAGCGTTTCAGGGTGCATAAGAATTGAGCCTTCAGCAACTGCCACACGCTCGGTGTCGGGTTTTGCCGACACGTCAACCATGCGCACGTCTCCCTTTTCATCAATATGGGTTAGCTGCTGGTTGTCTACTGCTTGATCTTTCATGACTATCCTATCCGCCAATCTGGCTCATCTTGCGTTCAGTACCAACTTTATCGTGGTGCGCGTCAGGCTTACCCCCAATAGCTTGTCGCAATAACTCACGCGCCCCCTCCTTGCCGCGATTGTTCAAAGCCTCACGGATATCATATTCGTCATCCGAGAACAGACACGGTCTGATCTTGCCATCTGCCGACAAGCGCAAACGATTGCATTCGCTGCAAAAATGGCGTGAAAGCGGGCTGATAAATCCAAGCGTTCCTTGCGCACCCTCAAACTCATAATAGCGCGCCGGCCCCCAGCCATTAGGCTTATGTTTTGCAGCTGGAACAAGCTCTCCTAATCCTGCTGCTACCGCCTGCGCATTAATGGTTTCAAGCAACTCATCTGAAGGAATCACATCTTGTTTGCCCCAGCCCGAACCATCCGCTCCACTGCTTTCTCCAACAGGCATATATTCGATAAAGCGAACATGTAAGGGTTGATCAATGGTCAGCTTGGCAAAACCTAAGAAGTCCTGATTTAAGCTGCGCACCGTCACAGCATTCACCTTAACGGGTTCAAAACCATGCTCAAGCGCAGCTTCAATTCCGCTGAGTGTCTGATCCAGTGAACCACAACGCGTAATCTGGCGAAACTGCTCAGGATCAAGTGTATCGAGCGAAATATTGACACGCGAAAGTCCTGCCGCCTTAAGCTCTTGAGCCATGCGCGGCAAGAGCACCCCGTTGGTGGTCATAGCAATGCTTTCAATGCCTTCAATCTTATTGAGCTCAGCAATAAGATCTGCAACACCTTTTCGCACAAGTGGTTCGCCGCCCGTTAAACGCAAACGCTTAATGCCCATTTCAGAGGCAATTTGTACAATATCAACAATTTCGTCAAAACGGAGGATCTCATCGTGATCCATCTGACGTACGCCCTCTTCGGGCATGCAATAAATACAACGAAAATTGCAGCGATCTGTTAAAGAAATACGCAAATAGTCGATAGTACGACCATGACTATCCTTCAAGACGAACCCCCTCATTCTCATTTGAGAATATTATACGCCAACGAGGAGAATTAACCTAATATATGCCATCTCCCCCGCTCTGCTCTCGTCAATGAGTCACCAGATAGAGTTGATCAGGAGGAAAGCGAACCCACAGCTCATCGCCTTGGCTTGGAATGCTGTCGTGATTATCTCGTGGCTTGGAAACGCGCCAAAACACATGTTGGTGCAAATAGCGCATCTCATCGTCTTGAGCAGCAACCGAAGGCATATCCGATTCGTCTCGGTTCACAAAGCCCAAAAGACACATACGATCAAAGCGCGAATCATTCGAGCGATCAACGCGAACCCTAAAACAGTTTTCACCTGGTCCGCTCACTTGCTCAATATAGTTCGCCCGAACTCCCAAATACGCAACGTCATTGGGTACCTTTTGATTACATACCAAATCAATGCCCCATTTGGGCAAATGCACTTTGTGGTCTGACACATAGTGAGCAGGAGTAGCATTTTTACACCCAGAAAGCTTCATTGCTGCAAGCGACTTCGGGTGATGAATGAGTTCTTCGCCCTGAGCAATCTCAACAATGCGCCCGTCCTCAACCACAGCAATACGCCCACAAAACCGCAGCGCTTCGTCAATATCGTGGCTAACATACAAGATAGTATGCGCATAGGCTTCAAACAAGCTATTCAGGTTCAGCTCCAATACGCCCTTCAAATGGGCATCAAGCGCGCTAAAGGGTTCATCAAGCATGAGAATTCCCGGTTGCGCTGCTAACATGCGCGCAAGCGCTACGCGCTGCTGCTGACCGCCTGAGAGTTGTGCTGGATAGCGCTTTCCAAACGCGTCCAAACTAAAACGTTTAAGCTCGGCGGCAACAATTTCTGCTTGTTTTTGCTTGGAGAGTTTTCTTGATATGCCAGCTGCAACATTTTGCTCAACAGTCATATTGGGAAAAAGCATATAGTTTTGAAACAACAGCGCAGTCTTGCGCTCTTGCGGTGACAAATTGATTTTTCGCTCAGAATCAAAAAACACCTGACCATTAACGACAATTCTGCCTTCATCTGGTTTTTCAATGCCCGCAATACAGCGAAGCGTATAGCTTTTCCCGCATCCTGACGCGCCCAAGAAACCCAGCGTTTCATTACCGGCATCAAGGGAAACATCCAGCGTGAAAGAAGAGAGTTTTTTCTTGATATGCATTTCCAGACTCAAGCCTATTCAACCCTCTTTCTATACTTTGTTGTTTGTTTGCCCATAATGTTGATAAACAAAATAACTATGAAACTAAAGACAATAATGATGCCCGTCCAAAACAGCGCTACATCAATATTGCCGCTCATCCATTCAAAGTATATGGCAATAGGAATTGTGCGGGTGATACCTGCATAATTGCCTGCCAAAAAGAGCGTCGCGCCAAATTCGCCCAATGCACGCGCAAACGAAAGCACGGTGCCTGCCGCAATAGAAGACCACGAAAGCGGCAACATCAGGCGAAAGAAAATTTTGGCATTTGACCAACCCAAGGTGCGTGCAGCATCAAGCATGTTCGGATCTAGCCCTTCAAAGGCACCCCGCGCGTTTCGATACATAAGCGGGAAAGCCACTACAACCGCTGCAATCACTGTTGCCGGCCAGCTAAAGATAAGCGGGAACCCAATGTCAATAAACCATTGGCCAAGTGCAGTATTACGTCCGAGACACAACAGCAGCAAAAAGCCACACACCGTTGGCGGGAGCACCATAGGAATAGTAAAAAGCGCATCAACAATAGTTTGCGCACGTGCAGGTATGCGCAAACTGAAATATGCCGCCAAAAGTCCCAGAACGAAAATAAAAACGATAGCGGTACCTGTTGTCTTCAGCGTCACCCACAAAGGCGATAAATCAATGCGCGAGAGAAAATCACCAAACGCCGCAATGCCTGTTGCGGGAGCCACAAACTCCATGTCTTCTGCGGCGCAAATGCGCAAAAAGTCTACGTGTGTTGGTTTATTTGTACGTGGCGAAGTTGTATGGCTTGCTTCTTCCTCATCAGCTTCAAGGCCTTCGCTTACCACATCTTCGCCTTGCTCGCCTATCACACACACATAGTATTTGCCGGAAGATACTTCCTCAGCAAATTGATAGACAACGCCATCAAGATTCATGGAAGGTTCACTGGTGAAATACCACGGAACCCCGTCACTCATAACAACGCCACCGTTTATGGCGGCGGCGTCTAATGCAAGAAAGTACTGCTTAAGCACATTTTGATCTTCGGCATCATCGAGATTGCATAAGGATTCGTCAGCCTGCGGCACATACACCACAACAAACTCCTGTGTAGCAATAGCGCATGCATAATCAGGAGCCGATCCGGCATAGTAAGTGTATCCAACATAGACGTCATTAATATCTCTGTTTGACCCTTTTTGCGCACGGCTGAAATCTTGCACACCAAAAGGAGCATCTGGAATAACAGCTGCATCGTGATCGGCAGAGATCTCCACAGCATTTGTATCAACATAGGCGCTGCTCTCATCTGCAAACGCCCATGATGTATTCAGGTGCAGGCAAAGAGCGCATACGCTTACGATAAGCACAAAAAAGCGCATACAGCTCTTTGAACGCATTGAAGTCATCTGCCTCACTTTTTCATACCCAACGCTTGCTAAAAACCAATCTTAGGCAAGCTCAAATCCCCACTCTTGCCATATTTTAACGGCATCTTCATTAGTAAATGCCCACTCTAGAAACTCTGATGCTGCTTGCGCTTGTTCGCTATCAGCACACACCGCCGCTGGGTAGACAATGGCTTTATGCGTGTCATCTGCAACTACAGAAACAATCTTTACGCCGCCAAAACGATAAACGTCTGAACTATAAACCATTGCCACGTCAACATCGCCTGAATTGGCATACGAGCACACATTACCAACGCTTGAGCCTTCGGTTACCAATCCTTCAAGCGGCGTACCTTCAAAGGTGCCCTCTTGCCCGGAGCAATCCTTTCCGATGGCGCCATCAGCACTAATCCAGCATTGCGGATCTGTTGTTGTGAGCGATTGTTTTGCATAGTTGCCCGCAGGAACACTTGCATCTCCTACTGCAAGCGTGTAATTACCACTCGCAAGATCTTCCAACTCAACTGAATCCAACGCTGAATCAGCACCTGCAACAATCACTAAATCATTCGTAAACATATCAAAGCGCGTTGTCGCGTCAACATAGCCCTCTTCTACCGCCGTATCCATAGTGCTTTTCGATGCAGTAATAAGAATATCGGCATACGCTCCACCATTGAGCATCTCATTCAATGCTCCAGATGCTTCATACTGCGTGTCGGCAAAGGCTACCTCAGGATGTTCCGTGGTATAAAGCGCTTGCACTTCATCCATTGCTTTTGAAAGTGAATTAGCTGCAAAGATTTGCAACTCAACTGGTTCACCAACTGGCTCTTCCGCTTCAACCTCAACCTCCGTTTCTGTTTCTTCAACAGAGGCCTGTTCAGAATCAGCTTCAGGAGTGCTTGAGCAAGCAGAAAGCGCAAGAACGCCCATAAGGCCCAAAGCGCAAAGTGCCGCAATTAGAATGTGTTTCGAACTTTTCATACCATGCCTCCCGACGAAATAAGTGGCATATGAGACCAACCCAGAGGAGAGAACAGATTATCTCATATGCCTATACAATTGTGCATTAACACGGTCATATATATTATTCTCAATTAGATATAATTTCAATCAGAAATATTCTCGTTTGAGAATAATATAGAAGCGAACGGCACACAAATGCTCTTACGAGAGAACTATAAGCCCAACTTGAACAAGCTATATTTTTGCAGATTCATCAGGCAATGTGCGCAAATCAACAACGCGTGTAGCTACTCGTTTGGTGAGCGCGGGAGAATGTGACACAAAAAGAAGCCCCATAGAACGCGCTTGTGTTTCGCGAATCAAAAACTGCCACAAATCTGCTTGAGTGACCGCATCAAGCATGGTGGAAATCTCATCCGCCACCAAATATTGCGGATGACTTGCCAGCGCGCGGGCAATACAAATACGTTGCAATTCCCCACCTGATAGTTCATGGGGATAGCGATGTAACCACGCTTGTTTAATGCCCAAAGCTTCGCAAAGACGAGCAATTTCATGCGTATCATGCGTTGACTCGGCAAGCGTTTTTTCAAGACGCATATGAGGGTCAACCGCAAGTTCAGGATGCTGAAATATCATTTGCACAGGACAGACACCGCGCCGCGGTAAGGGCAACCCATCCACCGTAACACTTCCCTGAAATGAGCGAATATACCCTGCTGCAATTTTGCATAAGGTTGTTTTACCAAAACCCGATGGCGCCACAAGTGCCACGCGCTCTTTATTCGCAACGCTCAGTGTCACTTCCGATAAAGTAGGATATAAAGCATCGGGATAGGCATATGAAACGGCCTTTAGCTCAAGCACTGATATGCGCCTCCCCTACAAAATCATGTTCAGGCAAAGCATGCCACAGTGCCCGCGAATACTCATGCTCCAGAAGCTCTGGTGACGAAAATGCTGATACCGCGGTTTCTTCGACGATGCTTCCCTCATAAAATACCGCCACTCGATCAGCCACATGAAGCGCAAGCTCAATATCGTGGGTGATCAGCATCACTCCTCCGCCTTGGTTCGCGAAATCGCGAAAATCACTCAGTGCTTGTTCGGCTAATTCAAGATCAAGGCCAGGTGTCGGCTCGTCTGCAACAATAAGACGCGGGTCATCCATAAGCGCACAGCAAAGCAAAATGCGTCGTGCCATACCGCCTGAAAGCTGATGCGGATATAGCGCAGCTACCGACTCTTCCAAACCATAGCGAGAAAACAACTCACGACGTCGCTTTTTGCGAGCCTGTCGTGTTGATTGCGGATGCCCAAAACCTTCCACCTGCTTGCCGACACACATAAGCGGATCAAGGCTGGCCACCCCTTGTGGCACAAGAGATATCCCGTGCCCGCGAAGTTGCGACAATGAGCGTGCATCTTGCTCGATACCTTCATACCAGATTGTGCCACTCACCTGGGCATTAGGTTCATAGATTCCCAAAATAGTGTCAGCTAAGAGACTTTTACCTGAACCCGATGCGCCCACCACGGCTACAATTTCACCCGCATGGACAGCTATATTGACATCAGAAATGACATTTACCATACGCTTTTTTGCCTGAAAAAATGATGCATCCTCATCATACATTTCAAAGGCTACACTGAGATGTTCCACCTGCAACAGATGCGCACCATGCTCATGATGTGAGTTTGAGGCATGCAAATGATGATGGTGAAATTCTTGGTCGGTATGTGATTGCGAATGAGAGAGCGAATTCTTATCAGACATATCTCACTCCTGATTTCGCTTAGGATCAACAAGTTTACGCAGCGAACTTCCCGCGCAATCAAACAACAAGACGACTGCGACCAACGCCAAACCGGGAAAAACCGCAAGCCACCACATACCCGAAGACAGATATGTCATAGCCTCGCTCAGAATCACGCCAATAGCGGGCTGTTCAGGAGGCAGCCCAAACCCTAAAAAGGTTACAGCGGCTTCATGAAGAATTGCATGGGGAAAGAGCAAGATAAGACCCACGATAAACTGTGGGAGCACATAAGGAAACATATGCGTAAGCGCAATTCGCCATCTGCTCTGTCCTAGTGCGCGCGCAACACCAACATAAAGCGATGCTTTACACTGGAGAATTTCTGCACGAATAACGCGCGCAAGTGAAGGCCAATGCGTTAAAGCAATGCCAACCGCAACACCCCAAAACCCCTTACCAAGGGCGTAGGAAATCAAAATAAGCAGCACAATATGAGGGATGCCCATCATAAGGTCTATGCTCCATGACACTAAAGCATCAACGCGTTTCCCTCCCAAGGCTGCAAGAGCCCCCAAGATAAAGGCTAATACTGCCGAGACAAGGGCTGCCACAACGCCCAACAAGACACTGGTAGACAAACCCGCTGCCGTGCGCAAAAACATATCGCGACCCATCCAGTCAGTTCCGAAAGGATGTTCTAAAGATGGCGGAAGGTTTTTTTGGTCAAAATGAGTGAGAGTGGCCTGATCATAGACAACACACCCGAAAACCACGAGCACCACCAGCGCCACAAGCGCTCCAATAACCGCAGCTAAACATACACGACGGTTCGCAATGCGACCGCGTTTTGCCTCATGCAATATCATGAGACCTCGCCATCCTGAGGCCGACCGTCACGCGAAATGCTACTCTTCAATTGGTGGGATGCTTTTTCACCCTCGTTCGCCAAACAAGGTTGGCTAAGACTCATTCGCACATCAATGAAGCCATAGATCAAATTAGCAATCATATTGCCCGCAAACACAAGCGCCGCAGAAACAAGCGCAATTCCTGCAAGCAGCGCAACATCTCCCCCCAAACCAGCGGTAACAGCAGCCTGGCCAAGTCCTGGATAAGAGAACACTTCTTCTACCAGCACCGATCCACCAAATATTTCAGCAAGAGACGCGCATTGAAGCGTAAGCGCCGGAAGCGCAATGTTGCGAAGGCCATGATGAAGCAAGGCTTGCTTGCGCGAAAGTCCTCGCGAGCATGCAAAACGGATATAGTCAGACTCCAGAACATCCACCGTTTTTTCGCGCGTGTGAAGTGCAATATTTGCAACACCCACCACTGAAAGCGTAAGCGCAGGAAGCGCCATATGATGAAGCGCGTCCCCTAAGCCGACGTCAGCTGCAGACATACCAAGCGGTACCGAAAAACCTACCGGGAACCATCCCAGATAAACTGCGAAAACCATCAGGATTATAAGACCAAGCCAAAAGGTTGGGACTGAGGCAAGCACAAAACAATATCCTTTTACCAGCCGATCAAAGATGCTGTTTTGCCATAATCCCGCCGTTATACCAAGCACAAATCCCAACACACCACTAATGACCCATGCACTACCCATCAGCGCAAGTGAGTTTACCGCGCGGGTTGCAATAACCTCAACCACCGGTGCATTGTAGCGAAGCGACATTCCCATATCTCCGCGCAAAAGATCACCAAGCCAGCTGCCATAACGCTCCCACAAGGGAATACCACTACCCCAATAGTGGGCAAGCTGAGCACGCTTGGCCTCACTCATGTTGAGATAGGCGGCCTGCCCAACGTTTGCCTGCACAGGGTCTATAGGCGAGAGGCTCACCAGGACAAAGGTAACCAAACTGACGCCGAGCATCAGCAAAAGAAACTTCGCTATGGTATGAAAAACTACTTTACTCACTACGCTATTGCTCAAGCCAATCCCACTGGTCAACATTGTTGACAAGCGACCATCCATGACCGTGCGGATGCGGCTTTTGTTCGGCAAGATTCAGCCCATCCCGAACAAAATAGAGGTGATCAATATTGGCAAGCCAAACCCACGTAGCAGCCCCCTCGGGCGCAATGCCGCTTGTGCCATCCCACTGAGCATCTTTCCAGAGCTCAAAGGAGTCCTCTACGTTTGGACAAGCAAGCGCGGCATCCAGATAACCATCAACAACGTCGCTTTTATACTGTGCGAAGTTGCCCCAGCCCTCCGAATAGGTCAAGTTATATATTTCAGTTGGGGAATTAGAACCCCAACCCCACAGCACGGGATCACTGTATTGATGGGGGTAAATGTCGTCAAAAGAAGCACCCTTTACTTCAACAGCAATGCCTAAATCATGCATCTGAGCCGAAAATGCTTCTGCCAAACCTTGTCGTACGGAATCTCCTGCCATATACCACAGTACAAACGAAGCACGCAGCCCCTCTTTTTCGCGAATGCCATCATCACCCATGAGCCACCCCGCATCATCAAGAAGACGTTGTGCGCGTGCCACATCCGTGCTCACACACATATCTTCTGATGCCCACGGCATCCCATCGCTCACACTAAAAGCTGGCGAGCCATACCCGTTGAGCACTTGCTCAACAAGCAAGTCTCTGTCCACGCCATAGTTGATAGCCTGGCGAATAGCGAGATCTGCAGTAACGTCATTACCCACGCTATAGACCATGTCTCCTTCTTCAACCAGCGTTGCTCCTGACGCAACACTCGGCAGTGAGATACCTCGTGAGTCTACCGAATTGCAGTTGATAAGTTTATAACCCGAAGGCAGCGCCGCAGCTAAGGTGGCCGACGTATAGGCAACATCTACTTGTCCAGCTTGCGCGGCTGCCAAGGAGGCATCTTCTGACATGAATACGACTACCACTCTATCAATGGTAGGTGCATCACCGTAATACAACGGATTGGCTTGCAAAATAACTTGCTGACCCCTATCCCACTGCTCTAGCAGGTAGCGCCCCGAACCAATAGGGTGCGTTCCATACTCTTCGCCATACGCATGCTCAGGCACAATGCCTACCACTGCAAGAGTGTACAACAGCGCGTTAAAGGGCTTGTTGAGCGTAATAACTACCGTGGTGTCATCTGGTGCTTGCACCTCTGACACCATAGACAAATCAGCCTCCGCTCCATCGTTAGTAGCAATACTTCTAAGCGTAAAGGCCACGTCTTGGGCGGTAAGCGGCTCTCCGTCTGAAAAGACGACGTCATCGCGAATAGTAAATGTCCAGGTCAAACCATCATCTGAGCACGAGTAGCTCGTGGCAAGGTCATTTTTGAAGGTAAGATCAGTATTGGTGGTAATAAGCGTCGATTGAATAAGCGGTTCATGCACGTGCTCCCCGCATCCCCAGCTCACAAAAGGATTAAATCCAGCCGGAGGTTCAGAACCCGGAGTCATACTTACAATCACTTGCGAAGAAGTCTTTGATCCTGATGCAACCGAAGATGCCTGATCACCGGAAGCGTCAACCTTTACATCATCTGCACCGGATGTACACCCCGAAAGCGTAGCCGCCAAGAGCGCCCATGCCCCCACACATGCCGTGCTTCCTAAAAAGCTTCGTCGAGAAATAGCTGATGATGTAACCTCTCTTTTGGCCATCAAGCTTCCTTTCTTACAAGCACCTCTTCTGCTTGGCAGAAAACCCAACCAAGCAAGTTGTAGAACAGGCACGCGGAAATCGTGTAACAGTTGTAGTGTTACACATTTGTCTTTCGTAACACATCTTAACAGAGACTTCTTTATATAGTGTTACGAAATAAGGATTAATAACTTCAACGGTACAAGAAAACACCCCTCGGCGCGCCATGCACCTCAAGAATCCTCACATCAACCGTATGCCTTAGGCGTCATCGCGCCATGAACGATTCAAGAAAGTTTGTACGTAGGCGCACTCTTTCGGAAGATGATGAGCAAAAAACACCGTTGAAGGAGTAAGTTTGCGACAGCGTGCGCATTGCACAAACCGATCATCATACACACTACAAAGCCGCGTTTGCAGATCTAAGAATTCGCACGGCGCGGCAAAATTCACCACCACGTCTCCCTCATCGGTTACTGCACGCTCAAAACAGCATCGTCCACACTGTTGACAAAGCCTTTCCCAATCATCTGGTCGCACATGATACATTTCAAGCGCTGCGGCAAAGGCACGCATGGAAAAGCGCGGCTTTTCCATCAGCTATCACTTTCGGGAACGCGACCGGTGTCAAGCAAAACAAGAAGCTGCTGCTCATTTAGTACGGGCACACCAAGCGAAAGCGCTTTGTCTAGCTTAGAGCCTGCTTCTTCACCAGCCACCACATAGCTTGTTTTCTTAGAGACACTTCCGGTCACCTTCGCGCCAAGCGCTTTAAGGGCACTTCCCGCCTCATCACGCGTCATACCTGATTGCACCAAGCTTCCTGTCAGCACAAAGGTAAGCCCCTCAAGGGGTTTTTCGCCCTCTTCGTCTGTCATTGAAGTCTCATCTGCCATGGTCACACCATAGCGCGCAAGGCGCTCAATTACATCTACGTTGTCAGGTGTACGCATAAACATAAAGATGGCATGCGCAATTTTTTCACCAATACCATTGATGCGCGCAAGCTGCTCTTCAGTAGCAGCACTCAGCGCATCCATAGTAGGAAATACCGCTGCAACAAGCTCCGCAACTGTCTTTCCAACATGACGTATTCCCAGACCATATACGACTCGCGCAAATGAGCGAGACTTGCTCTCTTCAATGGCAGCAATAAGCTTTGCGGCTATGGTCTTTCCCAGCGTAATTGGTTCGCCTTTTTTGTTGAGACGTCCCATATCAAGCGCGGCAAGCTCAAGTTCGCTCAGCGTGTAATAGTCAGCTACATCAGATAAACGACCCGACGCCACCAACCGCGCCACAATCTCTTCACCCATTCCATCAATATCAAGCGCGCCACGACTTGCCCAATGAAGCAGCCTTTCAAGCGCTTGAGCAGGACAATCAATAGAAATGCAGCGATAATCTGCTTCGTTTTCTTCGCGAATAACCAAACTACCGCAGCTCGGACAAGTCTGAGGCATCTGCCAAGGTTGCGCATCAGCCGGACGAAGCGACAATACCGGGCCGAGGATCTCTGGTATAACATCGCCCGCTTTTCTCACAATGACCGTGTCACCCACGCGAACGTCTTTGCGTGCAACCTCATCTTCATTATGCAAAGTAGCACGCGAAACAGTTGACCCTGCAACAGAAACAGGATCCAGTTCAGCCACTGGAGTGAGTTTGCCTGTTCGGCCAACCTGCACAGTGATGTCGCGTAAAAGCGTAGTTTTTTCTTCTGGCGGAAACTTATACGCAATAGCCCAGCGCGGAGCACGCGCGGTAAAGCCCATAAGACGTTGCTCAGCAAACGAGTTCACCTTCACCACAACGCCATCAATTTCATATGCAAGCGCGCCTCTTCGCTCAAGCGCTCGCTCGCAAAATTCTCTGACCTGCGCTTTTGTAGTGCATAGCTTAACGTCTGGGTTTACATGAAAGCCCGCTTCTCGCAGCCACTGCAAAAGCTCCCATTGCCCTTGCACTTCAAGAGCGTCATCGTCTGCTATCGCATACAAAAACGTCGAAAGATCGCGTCGAGCTGTCACGTGTGGGTCTTTTTGGCGAAGACTTCCCGCTGCAGCATTGCGCGGATTTGCAAACGGCGTTTTGCCCTCCATCTCCGCAGCGGCGTTAAGCATCTCAAAGCTTGCCTTGGGCATATATACCTCACCGCGCAGTTCAATGGTCTCAGTGTTTTGCGCAACGCTTTCAAGCGCTGCAGGACGCAAACGAAGCGGAATATCACGTACGGTGCGAATATTAGCCGTCACATCTTCGCCCGTAGTACCATCACCACGCGTTGCTGCACGAACAAGAAGACCATTTTCATAGGTCAGCGCAATTGAAGACCCATCAATCTTGAGTTCACAACAAAGCGGTACCATCCTGCCAAAAGCGTCCTCAACCCTATCCATCCATGCGTCAAGTTCGCCAAAATCCATAGCGTTATCAAGTGAGTACATGCGACGTTCATGAGTAACCGGAGCAAATTGCTCGCCCACATATCCACCAACGCGCTGAGTGGGACTTTGGGGTGTAATCAGTTCAGGATGAGCTGCTTCAAGTTCGCGCAATTCACGCATCAGCGAGTCAAATGCCGCATCAGATATCTCAGGGGCATCCTGGGCATAGTACAAATAGGTGTGGTGCTCAATTTCTTGACGAAGCGCATCTATGCGCTGAGAAATCTCAGGCTGATCAGACATAACGTTCCTGCTTTCGCATTTGAAAACAACTCATGTGAGCCCCCATTATAACGTTGGCTCCGACTAAGCGGAGCCAACGTTGTTCATGATCATGATAAACCGACGTAAACATTCTCACATGCTTACACACAACCTCATAAGAGGGCTTAGTTATGCTACATAAAGCCCCTTGCTTGCATTCCAACCATAGTAAATCATAGAGATACCACGCATTAAAACGAACACTGACAAGAAGATTGAGAAGCTCTCAGGCGACACAAAGAACATCAAGCCGCACAAGATTGATATGATGCCAGAGAAAATCAGCCAACCCCAACCGTTAACGCTGCCACCTCGTGCTCGCACCGCAAGCACAATCTCCATGATGCCAAAAGCCACAAAGAATACGCCCACAACCCACGGAATTACTGCTGCAAAAAGAAGCGGATGAACAAGCAGCAGAAATCCCAAGATGATATCGCAGATAGCATAAACTACAGCCCAAGCAGACAGACCCTCAGCTTTTCGCATACGGATATATGCAATGATGTCGAAAATACCAGCCACCAGAAAAGCTGCGCCAGCAATAGCGGCAAGTGATACCAAGGTTAATCCGGGCCAGAAGAAGAACACGAATGAACAGATGATGAGCAAAATACCAGCGACAATAAGTCCCCAGTCGTGCCTTTTCGTTGCGTCCATAATACAACTCCTTACCATGATTGAATTACTTTCTTGCATTGTAAACATGATCAGGAAGCGTAAATTATGTCAGTAACACAGCGTTTGGCACTCGTTACATGTTGTGTTCCAAACTGTGAGAATCGCGTGAGGAGCTTTTTTATAATGCTTGATTATGCATGCTCAACGCCGCAGTTAAGCTCATCAATTGCCGGGCTAATAGCCCCAATCACATCACTTGCTATAACACTAATTTCGCCAAGACATTTTGCGGCAATTGACCCGGCATAGGCATGCAAGGTTGCCGCAAGCATGCACGCATCAATTGGCTGAAGCCCCTGAGCAAGAAGGGCGGCCACCATACCCGAAAGCACATCACCTGTACCCGCCTTCGCCAAAACAGCACTGCCTTCATCCATGACAAACGCCTGCTGGCCATCGGAAACGTACGAGGTGGGCCCTTTAAGGAGTACAACCACCTGATAAACACGTGCAAGCGCGCAGGCAAGTTCAACAGGATCATCGGTTGGGATTCCGAGCGGCTTTGCAAGGCGAGCCGCCTCGCCCATGTGCGGTGTAATAACAGTAATAAGACCATCATCTGCACGCTGGGACAAAACGCGAGACACTTTTTCGCTTGTCAGCGCATCAAGACCGCCCCCGTCAACTACCACGGGCGCCTTTGCGCGTTTGAGTACCAGGCGGCAGCGCTGCTCAGAAGCTTCATCAGCACTATCAAAACCACTTCCCACCAGATATGCCACAGGATGAGCTGGTCGCGCCTGCGGCCAGGTTGCAGCCTTAAAACGGCTCCACGCGCGTACCACTAGCGAAGAGCTTGCCAGATAGAGCGGCAAGAAAGCTTCCTCGTCAGTGACAACTTCCACATATCCCGCGCCCATGCGCTCAGCAGCACGAGCGCTCAAGCATGCCGCCCCAGGATAGGCGGCACTCCCCACGACAGCAATAAGCCGTCCACGAGTATATTTATTTGCATCTGACGCGGGAAAGGGCAGCAATTTTGCCAGGTCATCTTTGGTGTAGCGCAAAAGCTCCATAAGGGCATCCTTTATGATTGTGCAGGTGTTTGCGAGGCGCCGGGAACCTCATCCAGCAAAGTGCGTGCTTCTTTAAATTGTTTGCTCAGCTCTTCAAGTGGGTTCACGCGTTCTTCTTTAACACGCACCGACTCCTCAGTAATAGCCATCGCGCAAGCAACCGCATCGGTGTGGGTATACGAAAGCGAGAGAGGAATCTCGCGAACCCCTAGCTCTGCAGCCACCTCTTTTGCGCGGCCGGATAGATGCACGGTCGGGCGGCCTTTCGCATTGCGGCGCACCTCAATATCACGCACTCCTATACCCTGCGAAAAGCCTGTGCCAAGCGCCTTAAGCACTGCTTCTTTGGCCGCAAAACGCGTTGCATAATGAATTGCAGGTTGCGCGGTTTTGTCGCAATAAGCTCGCTCTTCCTCGGAAAATACGCGTGTCCGAAACGATGGCGTGCGCTGCAAAATTGCTTTCATGCGCGCTATTTCAACAATATCTACACCCAGGCCAACGGCGCCTTCAACCCCTTCAAACTCAGACATACTCTCTGCGTCTTGCATTTGTTCTGGCGCCGATTGTTTTTGGTCGGACATAGCCATCCTTTCAGGTAGCGTTCGCTATTCCACTGTTACCGACTTAGCAAGATTACGCGGTTGATCAACATCGCATCCGCGCTTGATAGCAATAGCTCGCGCGAACAATTGCAGCGGCACACTTGCGGTAATAGCAGAAAACACATCGCGAACTTTTGGGATATAAATTACATGATCAGCATGCTTGACGATCTCTTCATCGCCTTCCGTAGCAATAGCAACAATCATAGCACCTCGCGCCTTGCTTTCTTGCAAATTTGAGATGACTTTGTCATAGACCGGACTCTTAGTGGCAACCGCAATAACCGGAAAACCTTCGTCAATCAGCGCAATGGGACCATGCTTCATTTCACCCGCAGGATAAGCTTCTGCATGTAAATAGCTAATTTCTTTTAACTTGAGCGCGCCTTCATAGCTGATAGCAGCCCCCATTCCCCTGCCCACAAACAGCGCGCTTGTGGCGTCCACGCACGCCGCAGCCGCCCTGTCTATAGCGGTGGTATCTTCAAGAATTGTTTCAACTTGGTGGGCAGTATCTGCCAATTCACTAAAGAGCAGGCGAACCTGATTCATCTTTAGCTTGCCTTTGACCTGCGCCAACAAAAGCGCTAGCAGCGTGAGCGAGACTACCTGGCCCAAAAATGACTTCGTAGATGCTACCGCAATTTCTTTATTTGCCTTCGTATAGATCACGCCGTCAGACTCGCGCGCCACAGGGCTTCCCACAACATTGGTAATACCAAACACCCGCGCACCTTTCACGCGCGCATCACGAATAGCAGCCAACGTGTCCGCTGTTTCGCCCGATTGAGAAACGGCAACCACCAAAGTAGTCGGCGTAATGATGGGGTTTCTATAACGAAATTCACTTGCTACTTCAACTTCAGTTGGAATGCGCGCCCAACCTTCAATAAGATTTTTTGCAATGAGTCCTGCATGATACGACGTGCCACACGCAATGACATACACCCGATCAATAAGATTGAGCTCTTCAACCGATAAATCAAGCTCATCAATAGAAAGTGCGCCGTTTACAAGGCGGCCAGCAAGCGTATCGCGAATAACACGAGGTTGTTCGTGAATCTCCTTCAGCATAAAATCTGGGTAACCGCCCTTTTCGGCTACGTCTAAATCCCAATCAACATGAGAGATGATCGGTTCAAAAGCGTTTCCATCTTCGCCGTAAAACTCCACCGATTCGGACGTCAATCGAGCAAACTGCCCGTCAGAAAGCACCACTACATCGCGCGTTTCTTCAATCATAGCAATAATGTCACTTGCCACAAATGAGCCGTCTTCGCCAACTCCAACCACCAGCGGCGAGTCCTTTCGTGTGCACACAATGACACCGGGCTCTTTAGCGCTTACCACCGCAAGCGCATAAGCTCCCACTAGTTGCTGAGTTGCCAACCGAAGCGCGTCCAAAAGACTAGCACCCCGCGCATATTCCTCTTCAACAAGATGAGCTACTACCTCAGTATCGGTCTCAGATGTGAAATGATGACCGCGTGCAATGAGGTTTTCGCGCAGCTCAGCGAAGTTTTCGATAATGCCATTGTGCACTACGGCAATCTGAGCGTCGCATGAGGTATGCGGATGCGCATTTGCTTCGCTTGGCCGACCGTGCGTTGCCCAGCGCGTATGCCCGATGCCGCATGTACCCGTGAAGTGGAAATGCAAAAGCGTATGCTCAAGTGCCTCAACTTTTCCCTTGCGATGCACCACTTCAAGTTCGCCATCTTGCTCAATGGCTACGCCCGCTGAGTCGTATCCGCGATATTCAAGTCGCTTAAGACCGCCCACCAAAATTGGTTGTGCGCTTTTAGATCCGGTATACCCAACAATGCCGCACATACAGCTACTCCTTTTGCCTCGTCAAGGATTTATTCGTCATGGTAACCAAGCTTTATTTCGCCTTCGTTACGTCGTATGCAATTGAGGTGCAACAGGTATGCAAACGGCGTGAGATTTGCTTGTCTTGTGCACGCAATTTGTCGACAAGTGAGTTTTCTGGTGAGAGCAAAGCTGCTTTCTTTTCTCTGAAATAGCCCGCAAAAGATATTTGATCTGCATGTACTTTTTTCCAGAAGTGCCTGTTTCAATGCTTTGAACTGCTCTTTTTATGTACGTCCATTGCAAGGAGGCACACTTATGTCAAACAGACTCATACACTCTTTCAAACCTCCCATAAAACGTCTGGTAGCGTGTTTGCTTTCGCTTTTACTTATAGGCACGCTTTTGCCGGCAACTATTGGCGTGCATCCCTGCAAAGCGCAAGCACAAACCAAACCAACCACCATCTCCACTTTGCTTGGAATATCGCGACAAGATTTCGTGAGCTATCTAACTAACAACAAAGACAACTATCTCAATACAGCCTATAAGCCCACTTGGCCCAATCCCACCACCTACCAAACTGGCCCTTGGTGGTCACGCGGAACACATCCTTATGAAGCCAATGAATTTAATGGCGTAAGCGGATATGGCATGAATTGCGCGGGGTTTTTGGCGCGTGTTTGGTGCGATATGGGCTTGGAAAACAATGCATTGATGCAACGTTGGAAAAACGCTCATCCGTGGATGTGGGCTAACAGCGAAACACTTCGTGAAACTCTTATCGCACTTGGGGCAACGCATTACACCTTTGCAAGCAAGGCCGATCTTTTAGCGTCCGGTAAGCTGCAAAAAGGCGACATTGTTCAGATGGCGTCCGATAGCGGAATTGATGATCATGTTGGCATCTTCTGGGGCGAATCATCATCTGATGACCGATTTTGGCATTCCATCTTTGACCAGAATTCATCAACAACGGGGAGAAACAAGATTTCTGAAATATATGGAAAAATGACTTCAGGAACTTATTATCTTTTCAAATTTGACGAACAGGGCTGGTTTAAACTCTGGAAAGAATCAGACAACAAAGCACTGACCCAAAACAATGCTTGTTATTCATTAGCCGGTGCTACTTTTGGTGTATATGCCTCAGAAAGTGACGCCCAAAACGATAGCAATCGCATCACAACACTTGAAACAAAAGCCCATCCTGATTATGCGGTAGACAGCTGGGGGTACGCAGAAAGTCCCTGGCTTGCTCCTGCTACCTACTTCGTTAAAGAACTCACGCCCGCAAAAGGCTACGGCATACCTTCAACAAATCCTGTTAAAAGTGTCACTGTCTCCGCCAGTGAAGAAGCCAGCACTTCGCTTACCTTCGATGACCCACCAAAAGCTGCCCCTATAAAGATTGCAGTTAATAAGATTGACAGCGCCACCAAAACCAACACCGCTCAAGGAGACGCGCAACTCTCAGGAGCTGAGTTTGTCCTCAGCTATTATGACGATATTTACAAAACCGCAGAAGAAGCCCTCCAATCTGGTAAACCAACTCGTACCTGGGTCATTAAAACCAACAAAGATGGTGAAGCACGCCTTGATGAGACTTGTTTTGTTTCAGGGGACAAGTTCTACTACAACAAAGCCAACGAAGTTGTTGTTCCTTTGGGCACTCTCCTTATCCAAGAAAGAAAAGCGCCCTCGGGATATGAGCTACCCTCGGACACAAAACCACTTCTCTACTCCATCACCGACACCACCTCTCTCAGTGAGACAGTGATTATTTATCATGCTCCAACCGTTGCAGATGACGTCATTCGCGGTGGTGTAAAAGTTGCCAAACTCGACAAAGAATCCCACGAATCATCACCTCTCGGAGGCGCCTCTCTTGACGAAACAACCTTTGAGATTACGCTTGCGTCAAGCAAGCCTGTCTATGTTGACAAAATCAAATACCAACCAGGTGACGTCGTAAAAACGGTCACGACTAAAAACGGCATAGCTCAGACCCCAGCCGATTGCCTTCCATTTGCAACCTATACGATCGCAGAAGTTTCAACGGGACAAGGATATAAGCTCACCGATACTTCTCCGCGTACGTTTTCCATCACTAAACCTGGTGTCATTGTTGAACCATTCGCCACACAGCAAGCATTTGAAAATCAAGTTAAACGCGGCGATTTAAAACTTATTAAAGTAGGCGAAGGCTCCATGGAACGCCTTGGGCACGTTCCCTTCCAGCTAACAAGCAAAACCACTGGTGAAAGCCATATTCTTATCACTGACGAAAACGGTGCTTTATCAACACACGCAAGTTGGAACGCGCATACACACAACACCAATGCCAACGACAACCTTGACGAAGATGGCTTTGATGAGGAAGCAGGTACCTGGTTTGGTTTGACTCAAAACGGCACCATTACCGAGCCAGACGATGCACTTGGCGCACTTCCTTTTGACACATATCAACTAACTGAGCTGCCTTGCCAAGCTAATGCAAATTATCAATTAGTCACCATTGATGACATCGTTATAAAAAAGGATATGTATACCATTGACTTAGGCACCGTCATTGATAATGCCGTGCGACCGCCAGAGATTAGCACGTATGCATACGATGAAGTTGATGAAGACAAACTCCTCTCGCCCACAACCGACGCAATCGTACTTGATACCGTCTTTTATGAAAATCTCCAAGCGGGCAAATCCTATTTACTCAAGGCAAGTCTTCATGTGGTTGAAACCGACGAAGACGAGCAAGTGCAAGTTACCCCTGTTGCTGATGCCAATGGCAATGCCGTTGAAATAAACCATGTGTTTCTAGCAACTTCAGCACAAGGAACCACGCAAGTTCCCCTCACCTTTGATGCAACACGTTACCGAGATAAGACGATCGTTGTTTATGAGGAACTCTTTGACAAACAAGAAGATCGTCCTCTTGCAGCGCATACTGACCCGCTCGATCCCGACCAACAAGTGACAATAATGCAACCCAAAATCCAAACAGAGGCAAGTGATGCAATTGACCACGATTCTATTGTGAGTGCAGAAACGCAAGTAAGTATTGAAGATGAGGTGAGTTATACCAATCTAGTACCACACAAAAACTATGAGCTTAACGGAACGCTCATGCTCAAAGAAACCGGAGAGCCACTCACTAACGAAGCTGGCATTCCTATTACAGCAAAACAAACTTTTACACCCGAGGCCCCTAACGGAAGCATATCTCTTGTCTTCACCTTTGATGCAGTCCTTTTAGCAGGGAAAACTTTGGTAGCTTTTGAAACGCTTTCCCATAATGGGCAAGAAATTGCCATTCATGCAGATATTGACGATATAAATCAGACCGTTGAAGTACGAGAGCCTTCGCTTATCTCTTTTGCAAGCGACTTACAGGATGGCGCCAAAGCGCTTAAGCTTGGTAGCCCAGCAACACTTGTCGACCTCATTCATTACGACAATCTCACCCCGCCAGACGCTGTATCAGAATGCAAGCCCCTCTCCCTACTTCCCACCGAAGACAACCTCATCTCTTACCCCATTTATCTTGCAGTTGGTATTTTGATTGATAAAGAAACTGGAAAGCCCCTTGCACTGGATCCTCAATATCAGAGCCAGGTTGATGCTTTTTACGAACGATTTCAGCACATTGTAGACAATAAAGCTCAGAATAGTTTCACTATGCTTGAGGAGTTGTTAAACGAATATACGCCTTACCAAACAGCCCTTCCCGTCTGCGTTAAATCATTCACTCCTGAACAGGCAAAAGGTACCGTGGAAATGCAGTTTGAACTGCCTGAAACCCTTCATGAAGACAAAGAATTGGTCATCTTTCAGTATGTCTATAAACTGACTGATGAAAAAACAGGCAGCCTCGTAGCAGTTGACGCTGACCTTAAAAACGAAAATCAAATGGTTGCACTCATTTCTCCTCCGCAAGAGCAGCAACCCCCTGCGCCCCTTACGCCCGAAGAGCCTCAAACTCCTAAGTCACCTGAACCGCCACTACCTAATACCCCAACCACCCCTTTAGCGAAAACAGGAGATAGCCTTTTTGTCGTAGCAGGTGTTGCTGTGGTTATCATTTGCTTAGCGGGCATCACACTTTTGGTACTACGCAAGAAAAAGAGGGGTACTTTCACGCTTTCCTTCGCACTCATAATAATGCTTGGCGTGTGTGCAGTAAGCGGAGCGAGCCTTATACAACCAAGCTTTGCGCTTGCTGATGAGGCGCGCATCACCATCTGTCAAGGAAGCGTTTTTGATGCACCTAAACAAGGGATTGTGCTTGATAGCAGGCGTGTTTTTGATATTTCAAAAGCGGAGTTTTCCACCACCAATCCTGCGCAGCTTGGTATAAGAAGCTGTCGCATTGATCGGGAGCCCCTTCACCAAACCTATCGCGGTATTGCCTACCTTGGCACACCTCCCAAAGGAACAGAAATCACTCTTGCAGGAACCGCTTCGTTGCTATGGAGTGACATAGGCACGGATGCACAAGGTGATCGTGTTGATATCGAGATTACCCTCTCAGATATTACGCTACTCAACAAAACAAGCAACGATAAAGAGATTTTGCTTCTTACCGAAGTAGAAGGCTTAGGAGTTCTAGAAGCACAGGCCATAACAAATACGGGTATATGCGGCAATAGCAAAACGTTCTCGCTCAATGTCTACAAAACGGGCACCAACACGCCCGCAAGTGGATGCTTTTTAATGGGTATCAGAGATCTTGATATCGCTGATCGCACAAATGGTGTTTTGCCGAACTACTTTGGCAAGTATGCGGAGTCAATACAGCTTATGCACGGGTTTGAGCCAGACATCTATATCAATGATTCCTGCTTCTTGTCCATTGACGCTTCACGTGCGCTTTTCAAACCAACGAAAGAAGATCTTGCCTCATCGTATGATTCAGGATTTGTGGTGGCACTTGATACTGCAGGTGCATCCTTTTCATGGGCGGGAGCTGCCTGCGGTACAGTCGTGTTTGATCAGTTTGAGTCACACAATATTATTGCAAGCGCCAAACAAGGTGGCACAATCAGCAATCCTGGTATTACTCGCGTTGGATGGAAAAACGACAAAACATATACCATAACGCCTGATGAATACCATGAAATTGATGATGTTGTTGTCGATGGAATATCTCAAGGAGCGCTTTCAGAATACACATTCACACATACTACAGCCGATCACGAAATTGTCGCATCCTTTAAGCCAATTATGATCACGGTAGACTTCACCGATGGCTTAGACACTATGCTCTCCCATATCAAAATCCCCAAAGGAACTTGTCCCACACCACCTAATCCTCCGCAGAGAAACGGATACCTTTTTGACTCCTGGGATAAGCCGATTGAACAGCTCTTTGCCAACACCACCATCAATGCTCTCTGGAAACCAATCGTCTATTACGTCGCCTACGAAAGCAACGGAGGTGAGGGTGAAATGACCAACCAAACCTTTACCTTTGACGAAACTGCACCACTTGACCCATGCATGTTCACCAAATCTGGGCACTCGTTTGAAGGCTGGATTGACGAAAAAGGTGACTTTTTTGAAAACGAAGCACTAGTAAGTAACCTTGCCTCCAACGACCAGGCAATAGTTACTCTTGTGGCGCAATGGGAAGACGCACCCGCAATACCCGAGCAAGAAAAACCTTATACACCGCAAGACCCCGTTGAGCCAATAGAACCTGCTCAACCGGGAGAACCCTTTGAGCAACAACCAGATATCCCCCAGCCGCCTAATCCTGACGCACAAAATCCTTCAATCGGAATATCCCAGACATCATCGCCTATCAAACCACAGGATTCGCCTGAGACAAAAGGAGAAACTAACAATCAAGATATCGCAATCAAAGAGACCGAAACTCCACCGAAGACACCCGATGAGCAAACAGAAACAGAAACGCTCGTTCAGGATGAAGAAGAGCCAAACAACCATCTTCCTCAAACGAGCGACGAAACACTCTCGCAAGCTCTTCTTTCGGCTCTCGCTTTGACATTGGTTTCCGCTATGAGCATTGCCCTTTTCGCGCACATGAGACTCTCATACCACCGAAAGCGCTTCATGCAATAGCTTGTCTGGGCTTTTGCTCACATGCTTCGCTTGCGCACGCAGCCCTCACATACAAATCGGGTGCCGACTACTGTCGGCACCCGATCAAACGAAACGCACCTACGACACAAGCACGTCTTCAGAAAAGGTTTTAGTTACCAGCAGCGCGTGCAGCCTGATAAGCCTCAATAAGCTTCTTGGTTACATCGCCTGGAGCTTGCTCGTAGCCCTCAATCTCAATTGAATATGAGCCTGATCCACGCGTAATAGAACGAAGATCTTTGGTGTAAGAGACAACCTCCGCATAGGGAACACGTACCAAAATAACAGTTTCACCTGCATCATTTGAGTCAGTACCAACGATGCGACCACGACGTGTTGAAATATCTGACATAACAGCACCCGCGTACTCTTCGCCAACGGTTACTGCTACATTAGCCATCGGCTCCAAAATAATTGGATCGGCTTTTTCGCAGGCTGCCCTAAATCCAATACGAGCTGCAGTCTTAAACGCCATTTCGTTTGAGTCTACCGAGTGATAAGAACCGTCATAAACAGCACATTTGATGTCAACCATGGGATAACCAGCCAAGAAGCCTTCTAACATGGCATCCTGAACACCCTTGTCAACTGCAGGAATGAGGCCGTTTGGAATTGCGCCACCGCGAATCTCATCAACAAATTCATATCCAAGACCCGGATTGGGTTCAAGTCGCAACCAGCAATCACCGAACTGACCAGAACCACCAGTTTGCTTCTTGTGGCGGCCTTGTGCTTCTGCGGTCTTACGAATGGTCTCGCGATACGGAATCCGAACAGGAACTAAACGAGCTTCAACACCCGTTTGCTCCTTTAGGCGAGCAAGCAGTGTTTCAACCTGAGCCTCACCCATTGCCGTAACCACGGTTTGATGCGTCTCTTCACTGCGGCTTACACGAATGGTCGGGTCAGTATCAATGACGCGCGCCAAGAAGGTACCCAGTTTATCTTCTTCCTTTTTGTTCACGCACTCAATTGCAACAGGGTATTGCGGTACTGGCAACGGCAGTGGATCAATTGCAACGTCACCCGATTTAGAGAACGTATCACCTGTGCGAGCATCGCTCAATTTCGGAATAACAATAATGTCACCTGCTTTTGCACTTTTTACATCATTGGACTCTTTGCCCATCATGACATACAAATGTCCCAAGCGATCCTTTTTACCTGTGCGCGCATTAATCAATTCCATGCCCGGCTCAAGTACGCCAGAAATAACCTTTACAAAACTCAGACGACCAACATAGGGGTCAGCAGCTGTCTTAAAGACGAACGCTGCAGGTTCGCCGCTCTCATCAACATACGTAATATCCCCGTTTGCCAAACGGAACCGACCATGATGGCGCGGATGCGGGAAGTAGGTTGCAATATCTTCCATAAGTCCCTGAATACCCTGCTCAATGATGGTAGAGCCAACGAACACCGGGATAAAGAGTTCTTGGGCAATTGCTTTATCAAGCAACTCTTCCAACTCTGCTTGCGTCAGTTGTTCTTCACCATCAAGGTATTTCATCATCAGCTCGTCATCAGCCTCAGCAACCAAGTCGCAAAGCTTATCGCGGGCAGCTTGAGCAGCAATCATATAATCAGGCGGGATATCTTCAACACGCTCAGAAGTGCCACCTTGATCAAAGTAGCGAGCCTTCATGCGAATAATATCAATGACGCCACGGAAGTCTTTATCTTGCCCAATTGGAATAGTAACCGGACCCAAACGGCTACCAAAACGAGCATGCAGCTGAGCCATAGCAATTTCAAAGTCTGCATGTTCGCGATCAATATGATTAATAAATACTGCGCGCGAAAGACGCATACCTTCCGCCTCGCGCCATAGTTTTGTGGTCATAACTTGAGGACCAGCTACAGCGTCCACTACAAACAACGCCATTTCAGCTGCTTGCATGGTAGCCAAGGTGTCGCCAATAAAGTCAGGATGACCCGAGGTATCAAGCAAGTTAATCTTATAGTCTTTATAGGGAATAGGAGCAATAGAGGTGCCGATAGTGAATTTGCGCCGGATCTCCTCATCGTCATAATCGAGGTAGGATTTCCCGTCATGGGTTGTACCCATACGCGGCGTACGCCCAGAGACGTGCAGCATCGCTTCGGCAAGCGATGTCTTGCCGGCGCCATCTTGGCCGACCAGCACAATGTTTCTGACGTGTTCGGTAGCAGGAGCTGCCATAGTGACCACCAACTTCCTTTTCGCGCAATCGATAAAGCGCAAGCGTCCCTGCGGGCGCTTACCGATTACAGTCGGGTCTGTCGCGCTCAACCGGGCGGTCACTTATGATGCGCCCGATCAGGCGCAATTACGATGTCGTAAGTGTATCGCACCTGCCAGGAACCATCAGGCAAACTGGCAGGTGCAAAGTTGACAATTTAGTAACGTCCCAGTTCAAAGGCAAGTTGATGAGACTTGGACAATCTAGTTGTATTTATAGAAGCCCTCGCCTGCGTTAACGCCTGTTTTGCCTTCATCGATGTATGATTTGAGTGTTGCCGCAATTTTTGCCGCAACAGAAGAGGGGTCTTGCGCAGCGGGGCTTGCTGCAACAATGTTATAGGCAGTAGTTAACCCAACAATATCTAAGATGCGGAACGGTCCAAGCGGAGCACCTGTACCAAGCATCCATGCCTTATCAATTGTTTCGACGTCAGCAACACCATTTGCAAGCAGAGCTTCAGCAGAATTAAGGAAAGGAACAAGCATAGAATTAAGCAGATAACCCGGTTGTTCTTTCTTGAGCTCAAGGGCAATCATGCCAATAGCCTGCGAGAACGCAACCACGGCATCATAGGCTGCCTGGCTTGTTTCAGATTGGCCCATAATCTCTGCGGTATTGTTGATCCAAATATTATTTGCGAAGTGCAAGGCTAAAAACTTATCTGGTCTGTCAGTAAACCTGACCATATTGCTTGGCAAAAGTGTCGAGGAATTAGTGCAGACAATAGTCCGTTCAGGCATAAAGGGACAAGCTGCTTTATAAAAAGCGTCTTTCTCATCAATTATTTCAGCAATGGCCTCAATAACCAAATCAGCATTGCCAAATGCTTCTTCGTAATCGCAAGTCATCTGAATAGAATCAGCCGCTTTATCAACTGAAGCAATAAGCTCATCAAGCTTTTCGGTTGGAACATCAGGTGAGTCTACCAAGCCACGACAATAAGCGTTTGGGTCAGTTTTCATAGCATTGAGTGTCTGCTTGTAAATGCCACGCAAGCGCTCCAATTTTGGCTTTGCACGCTCAATGGAACCTTCACTACGCAACCACATGGTTACCTTAAACCCTTTGTAAGCGCTTTGTAGAGCTATTTGGCTTCCTAAAACACCACCACCAGCAATCGTAACGTTTTGAATATCCATGATGACTCCTATCTTGTCGCACGTGTTTGCGCGCGACAGCTGCGCCGCTTAAACGCGACAAAATCAAACTGCATTCGCAAATGCTCATTCAGCGTATCAAAGTTACGTATTCATTATGTTACGGCTCGGTATCGCTTGGTTAGTTCATGAAAATTGCAGATAAATGACCCTTTGCGCACCTGATACTCCTTGCAAGGATGGCATCAACAAGGGCTATAAATCTCATCTATTGCATAAGGTTTTCGCTTTACAATTCACTTATGATGCGTTGCGTGCGTGAAGACACTTCGTATTTTGCCTGGTCAATATCAAGCGTAGGCCAAATGCCGTCTTCGTAGACAACGCGGCCATCACACATAGTCAAACAGACATCTGAGCCATGCCCCGCATACACCACATTGACCAGGGGATTTGTCATAGGCGTCCAGGATGGACCCGAGATATCAAGCACGCATAAGTCGGCTTTAGCGCCCACCTCAATCATCCCGCAATCGGATCGACCTTGCGAAAGTGCTCCTTGACGCGTTGCCGCAAAAAGCGCCTCTTGCGGCGTGATAAGTGCTGGGTTTCGCATATCTCCTTTGGGTAATAGTGCGAACAAATACATATCTTGCATCATGTCATTGTTATTGTTTGAAGCCATGCCATCAGTGCCCAAACATACGCGAACTCCTCGTTCAAGCATTTTTGCCAAAGGCGCAAAGCCACTTCCAAGCTTCATGTTGGATGCAGGGTTCGCAGCCACAAACACCCCGCGATCTGCCAGGATTTCTATATCGGCATCATCAACCCACACACAATGCGCTGCCGTGCATGGGCCATCAAAAACTCCTAGATTGTTAAAGTATTGCACCGGCGTCAATCCATCATGGCGATCCTTGCACTCTTCGTGTTCAAGCTCAGTCTCTGAGACATGCACCTGAATACGCATATCATGCTCGTGCGCAAAGGCAACCACATCAGCAACAGCAGCAGGATTGCTCGTATACTCTGCGTGAATGTTGCAGTCAACTACAATTCGCCCATCTTCTGCTCCTTGAAAATATCGAAGCAGACGTTTGTGATTCTCTGCAAGAGGAAGATCTTTAAGGCGCGTTTCGCCAAAAGCAATAAGCGTGTCTGATAAATTCGCCTTCAAACCCGCCTCAATTACTGCGCGAGCGCCTTGGTCCATGTGATAGTACATATCAGAAAACGACACAACTCCATAGCGCGCCATTTCCGCACACGACAAAAGGGTTGCCCAATAACAATCCTCTGGCGTGATCTTCGCTTCAAAAGGAAAAACCGAATCATTCAACCAAGATTGCAAAGGAAGGTTTTCTGCATAACCGCGCAAAAGCGTCATCGGCGCATGAGCGTGAGCGTTGTAAAAGGCGGGCATAAGAAGCTTATTTTCACCATCGTAGAGCTTACCCATCCGAGCAGCACTCGCCTCATCAGGCGCCGTATCGCCAATGTAGGTAATGCGAGAACCCTCAACTCCCACCCACTGGTTTTCACGATACTGAAAGTCCTTATCAATAAGGTTAATGTGCGCAAATAACATGTATGCTCCTACTATCTACATTAATTAAAGCAAGCCCATCTTTGCAAAGCGGGCCGAACCATCTGAAACAGGCTCGCTTGCACATAGCAAGTCAGCTGACGCCACAGACGTCTGTCGTTTTTTATGTTCCCATTATAGAAAATGGGTTGTGCTATTATGCAAACAACTTATGGGGAGTTGTAACGATAGGGTGTTTGGACACTTCGCCAACACCTTCTCACCAAAACAACAAGCATACATCACGAAAAGAGGTAACTTATGGCAGAAGAATGCTCGCATGAGTGCGGCAGCTGCGGCGTTTCTGGCTGTGGAGATCGCACCGCAGAATCACTTAAGTCAGGGCCAAATTCCAAAAGCAATGT
Source organism: Adlercreutzia agrestimuris (assembly GCF_943193125.1). Lineage (GTDB taxonomy): Bacteria > Actinomycetota > Coriobacteriia > Coriobacteriales > Eggerthellaceae > Xiamenia > Xiamenia agrestimuris. Next base: position 177,974 of record NZ_CALPCX010000002.1, on the reverse strand, counting down.
CAAACATGTCATCGGCGTTGTTTCTGGCAAAGGTGGCGTTGGCAAGTCGCTTGTCACAAGCCTGCTTGCAAGCCAGCTTCAAAAACAAGGTAAAAGCGTAGCCATTCTTGACGCTGACATTACCGGACCTTCCATCCCGAAGGCATTTGGCGTTAATTGCAAACTCACTGCTGATGAATTTGGCATCAACCCTGCTCAAACCGCAAGTGGTATCAAAGTTATGTCCACCAACCTCATGCTCCCCCAAGGAGATATGCCGGTTGCATGGCGCGGGCCTGTGGTTTCAGGCGCCATCAAGCAATTCTGGGAAGAAGTCAACTGGGGCGACATTGATTATCTGCTCGTTGACATGCCTCCAGGAACATCGGACGTATTCTTGACAGTTATGCAGCAGATGCCCGTTGAGGCAATTGTGACCGTATCAGCTCCACAAGAACTCGTCTCAATGATCGTGGGCAAAGCGGTCAACCTAGCACACAACCTTGACATCCCCGTGGTTGGTCTCGTTGAGAATATGGCCTACTATCAATGCGATGACTGTGGCAAGAAACACTACATCTTTGGTGAGCCACAAGGTAAAGAGGTGGCAGAGCACTATTCAATCCCCGCCTACACCACTCTTCCGCTTGATCCTAAATTTGCAGCCATGGTAGATGCGGGCGAGATTGAAAACTACGAGGTCAATGGAGCTCTTGATGCAATCATCGAGGCAGTTGAAGTTGCCGCAGAAGCAGCTCATATTGCCGATGGCGAATAACTCTCATGCTCAGGAGACCAATTTGAACGTGCATGCAGCTTGAGAGCTCACAAGGCAGAGTTCAAATTGGGACTTGACCTGAAGTCACAGTGCGTTATACTAGTCCTCGCACTTTTTTGGGGCGTTAGCTCAGCTGGGAGAGCGCATGGCTGGCAGCCATGAGGTCAGGGGTTCGATCCCCCTACGCTCCACCATAGAACGATTATGCGAACCTTGTTCCAACGCGGGACTCGGTTCGCATTTTTTTGTTTTGCCCGCAAGCTCTGCCTATACTCTCACCGTTCAAATTCTAGCGAACGCCCTGTTCAGAGCCACAGCCCGGCACCCGCTTACGACTTGGTTTGCTCGCGGCTTGGCTTGCTGCGCCCGCAGCTTGCCTCGCCCGCAGCTTGCCTCGCCCGCAGCTTGCTTCGCCCGCAGCTTGCTTCGCCTTGTCCCGCCCGAGGTTTACCTTACCCCACTCGCAGCTTTGATAAAATTTGCAATAAAACGCCAAACTTTGGCAGGAAAAGCACCCGATTAGGCGGATTGGCCCTCAAAATGGCTGGAAAAGTCGCCGATTAGGTGGGTCATCCTTCAAAAACCGCCTAATCGGCAACATTTCCTGCCACACTTCGCCAAAAACCGCCATATTTTAGTTCACCGTTGTAACAAAAATGGTGCGCAAATTCGCCATATTTTGACATAACACCAGGTCAGGTCATTTTTTTGAAAGGGCATCCTCAGACGGCCATAAATGACCACGAGTGCCGAGGGCGTCACAAGCAGCACGAGTGCCACGAGCACCGAAAGGCATGAGGGGCGCTGGGAGGATCACCCGAAAGTTGAGACGCTGGAGCCAAACTGCCAAAAGGTATCGAAGCACTGACACCCCTTCTACACCCACCGGCTACACCAAACGATGTATATTCGTGTACCAATAATGGTTCACCCTTTGTGTCAACGTTGCTGTAATCATAGACGTGTTAGAGTTCGGTCATCGCAAGAAACGTCCCTTTTCAAAGGAGCACATAATGACTGAATTTCACAACTATCACAACCCCACCGGCAGCCATACTCGCAAACAAGGCGCTGGTTTTGAATCCCCTCTTCACGCACAAGCAGACGAAGTTATTGACAACAACATGGTTGAGGACAGCATCAAGCGCAACATGCCACAGAGCAAACCGAAGCTTGGCCGTCGCTCGTTTCTGACTGGCTTTGCAGGCGCTGCACTTGCATGCATGCTGGCTTTCGGCGTACAAAGTGCCTACATTAATCCGGAAACCGCAGAGGCTGCCAATGAAACTGCACCACTTTCGCAAACCGTTATCAAAACTAATGACGATGCAACACTTGCAGAAGCAGTTGCGGCCAAGTGCCTGCCTTCAGTAGTTGCTGTGGATGTCTACACCAATAGCTCGTCTCTCGTCTCAATGAACCAAGTCTATGGCATGGGCCAAGGCCAAGGCACTCAAGGCGGCGAAGGCGAACTTACCCCGTATTCGCAGGGCTCGGGCGTTGTGCTCTCTGAAGACGGCTACATTATCACCAACAATCATGTCGTTGAAGGTGGCGCCGCATACGAAGTAACCATTGCTGGCGAAACCTACGAGGCCGAACTCGTAGGCACTGACCCCTCATCAGATGTCGCAGTTCTCAAAGCAAAAGACGCTTCAGGGCTGACCGTCATGGAGCTTGGCGACTCGGATGATCTCACTATCGGCGAATGGGTCATGTCGCTTGGATCGCCCTTCGGTCTTGAGCAGTCAGTTGCCACCGGCATTGTCTCAGCAACAAGCCGCTCGCAAATTATGGATGCTGCCGAATCAGCCCAATCAGGCGGTACGGGTGAAACCACCATTTACCCAAACATGATCCAGACTGACGCTGCCATCAATCCTGGCAACTCAGGAGGGGCGCTTGTGGACGGCGAGGGCAAGCTCATCGGCATCAATACGCTGATCACTTCCTACTCAGGCAACTATTCTGGTGTAGGTTTTGCCATCCCGGTAAACTATGCAGTTAACTTAGCTGAGCAGATAATTGCAGGCGAAACGCCAACCCATGCTCAACTTGGCATCAGCCTGTCAACCGTCAATAGCCAGACCGCCCAAAGCTATGGTCTCTCAAGTGACGAAGGCGCATATGTTGCAGCTGTTTCTGAGGGATCAGGCGCTCAAGCAGCGGGCATCCAAGAGGGCGACATCATTACCTCATTTGATGGCGAAAAAGTAGAAGGTGCATCTGATCTAATGCTCGCCGTTCGCGGCAAGCTTCCCGGCGATACCGTGAAGCTCACTATTAACACCAATGGTGAAGAACGCGAAGTAGAAGTAGTACTGGGAGATGATGCGGCAAGCCAACAAGAGCAGCAGACGCCTCAAGATGGCAACGGCTCTGACCAAGGCAACGCCTATGGCTATGGTTGGGATGACCTAGAAGATCTCTTCAGCCAGCGCTAAGAGACAACAACAATGCGACACTACGACTAGAAGGCGCGGCGCTATGCCAAGCCTTCTAGTCGTCCGTGTTTTTCGTAACGCGCTTGAGCGGTTATTGCATTTGCTTCGTCTACAAACACGACGTATGGAGCATGCATCGGATCTGCCGCCTCTTCGGGACTCATTTCCGCAAATGCCATAATGATAACCTTGTCACCAGGCGAAATATTATATGCCGCAGCTCCATTAAGGCACACCATACCACTTCCCTCTTCGCCAAAAATGACATACGTCTCAAGGCGCTCGCCGTTAGTGGCATCAGCTACTAAAACGCGTTCGTATTCGCGAATATGGGCTGCCCGAGCAAGAGCTGCATCCAACGTAATAGAGCCAACGTAGTCAATTTCTGCCTGGGTTACTGTCGCTCGATGAATCTTTCCTTTGAGCATAGTTAAGCGCATATGTTTATCCTCAAGAAGCCCTCATACGAAACAAAAATACCTTGCGTCTTTTAACGTAAGTACTCTAAAACCTTCTCGGTAGTTACCACACGAGAGTCATAGCAACGCGTGAAATACTCAAGTCCCGCTTCTTGTGTACCGATCAAAAAAGTAGCGCATGCATCAGCAGCAACAATGCTTTTATAGGTTCTAAAATAAGCACCAGCAAGTGTTTGCAAAACGCAAATATTGGTGTCAGCCCCTATTGCAATGAGGGTATCAACACCTAATTCGCGCAAAAGTAAGTCAAGGTCAGTTTGAAAAAAGCCATCATAGCGGCGCTTCGGAACGATAAAGTCTTCCTCGCACGCCTTCAAACACGCAAGAGGCTGCGCAGCTTCACTATCTTTGATGCCGTGCTCGCCCCACAGCTCCAACTCCCGATCAACCCCCGGCAAATGAGCGTCACAGCTAAAGATAACCGGCACACCCGCCTGACGCGCGGCAACGCAAATACGCTCAGCGTTTTCTGCCATCTTCTCAAGACCAGGCACAATGCCGCCTTCGCCACCCAAAATATCAATGACCAAAACAGCGGTCTTTGCCAGATCAATCTCGTCGGATTGCTGCCATTTGGTTGTTTGTGCCTGCGGTAAATAGGTCATGAGATTCCTTCCATATGATGATCTTTGCATATAAACCCTAGAGCTTACATCGTGCCCAGCATCAATCAAAGCAATGCTATTTGAAGTGGTGCCAACAAGATCCTTACCCCTTAATTGTTGAGCAGTTTACCTGGTAAATGTTGCCAAAGAGTTTCGCGGCATAATAAAGCCGACAAATGGTTGCCGGCTTTTAGATCGTATGGACTGATGTCCTATGAAATTGTCCCTTTAAAACAGTTGGTTATTCTGCCTTTTCAGATGCATAGAAAACAGCATCATCAAATACATCAGCAATAGAAGCGTCGCCCACGAAAGGAAGCGTCAAAAACTCGCTAATTGTTGGCACTAACTCGCTTGCATCTACGTAATGCCCCTTGTCATTGAGTTGCGTAGTGTCCTGCGCGCGCCAATACCTATCGTTGACATCTGTCAGGTAATACGTTGCACCGTCAACGTCCATATACACAGAATGATTCGTGTGCAAATAGGGCGTCAACTCCTCAAAGGAAATGTCGAGTGCCTCAGCAGCTTTCGTTCCCATTTCAACCCCTTTCGTTGGGTTTTGACCTTGTTCATATAATAGCAAGTCGTCTGGCTAATACTGCCGCAATTCAAAGATTCGTTAGCGAATTATTATTCCTTTATCGCATCTTGCAGCTTTTAAACAGCCGCGCGTGCATCAATGAGCTTCGTGGGCGAAAAAGCGCTCAGCAATGCGGGCTGTTTCGGCGGCATCTTTCGCGTAATAATCCGCACCCATACGTAAAGCATACTCAGGCGTCAAAACCGCACCAGCCACAATGACGCGCACCTGCGGCGCACGCTCATGCAAAAGTGATACTGTTTGCTCCATGGCCTTCACGGTTGTAGTCATAAGCGCCGAAAGCCCCACCAGCGTTATGCCACCATCTTCCACCGCAGAAAGAATGTCCTCAGGCGAAACATCTCTACCTAAATCAACAACGTTATAGCCGTAGTTTTCCAGCAACATTTTTGCAATGTTTTTACCGATATCGTGGATATCGCCCTTTACGGTTGCCACAGCAATAGTGCGCCGATCTGCAATTACTTTAGCGTCAGAGCATGCATCCATATGTGCGCGAACAACATCGAACCCCGCCTTTACCGCTTCAGCTGATGCCATCAATTGCGGCAAGAAAAACACTCCACTATCAAAGCGCCTGCCCGCCTCGTCAAGCGCAGGAATAAAAACGCCGTTAACAACATCAAGCGCATCGTGGGCTTCTAACAGCGCCAACGTAGCATCAGCCATAGGACCTCGCTGACCAGAAAGAATATGATGCATCATGCATGTCACTTCTGAAGCAGCATCAGCCAAGGCAGGCGAAATGGGAAGAGACAATTCAGGCATAGTGCGCTGATCGGCTGCAACAACCGAACCTTGCGCCCCTTCAGCAGCTCTTGGCGCATAGGGATCAAGGGCGTTTGCGAAGGTCTCAATGTAGGATCGAGAACCCACATCTTGCCCATTAAGCACACGAAATGCTGCCACGACATCACGATATCGAGCAGAAAGCGGATTCAAAATAGGTAGATCAAGGCCAGCCCCGAATGCGGCAGACAAAAACGTTGCATTCATAAGACCGCGCTGAGGAAGCCCGAAGCTAATATTGGACACGCCAAGCGCAGTTCTCACACCAAGTTGTTCTTTGACAAGCGACACCGCACGCAAGATTTCACACGCTTCATCTTGATTAGTAGCAGCTGCCATAACCAAACAATCAATCACGATATCTTCACGCGGAATACCTGCCGCTTCTGCTGCGCTTACAATCCGCTGAGCAGCACGCAAGCGACCTTCCGCTGTGGGCGGAATACCCGTTTCATCAAGCGTCAGCCCGAGCACCGCGCATCCATATTTTTTTACCAACGGAAGCACTGCCTCCAAGCTCTCCTGCTTGGCATTAACCGAGTTGATCAGCGGTTTTCCCGCATAGCTGCGCACAGCGCACTCTAATGCCTCCGGGTCTGACGAATCAAAGACCAAAGGTAGCGTGAGCGTTGCAGCCAGCTTATCTACAACACAAGCAAGCGTAGTCGGCTCATCCAGCTCAGGTAAGCCAACGTTCACATCCAACACGTCAGCCCCCGCCTCCGCTTGCGATACCGCCTCACCTACCACATAGTCGAAGTTTCCTGCCTTAAGTGCCGCTTGCAATTTAGGCTTTCCGGTAGGATTAATACGTTCGCCAATAACTGCAACACGTGGGGTACCTGCAGGCAGGACAACCGCTTTTTGAGCACTGGCCAGCACCAACGCTGGCTCATAAGCACGCGTCACAGGAGCAACAGCCTCATCTACGACTGCGCGCAATGCGCGAGTAAAATCTGGACTGCTGCCACAGCAACTGCCCACAATGTTAGCCCCGCATGCTATGAGCGCCTTCATTGACATGGCGAATTGTTCAGGCGTCACGTCATAGACGGTCATATCATTTTCCATACGTGGCATGCCCGCATTGGGCTGCACCATGAGCGGGCAGCGCACGCGTTGCGCCATGGATTGCGCAAGCGGCAAGAGCTCATCTGGACCAAGCGAGCAATTGATGCCCACAGCATGTGCGCCAAGCGACGAAAGCACCTCAGCTGCCACTTCTGGTGGTGTGCCCAGAAACGTCCGTCCGTCCTCACCAAACGTCATCGTTATAAAAACGGGTAAGTCAGTGTGCTCTTTAGCTGCAAGTAATGCCGCTTTAGCCTCACGCAGATCAGCAAGTGTCTCAATTAAAATCAGATCACATCCAGCCGTATCTGCTGCTTGCACTTGCTCGGCAAATATCTCATATGCATCATCAAATGAAAGCGTCCCAAGCGGTTCAAGCAGCGCTCCTGTCGGCCCAATATCGCCTGCAACATATCTTGCGTGCGCCTTTTTTGCGCACGCAACTGCCGCCTCATACACTTCCTGAACGCTTGCGTGACCCTCAAGCTTAAGCGCGTTCGCCCCGAAAGTATTGGTGGTAATAACCTCAGCACCTGCTGCAACATATGCAGCATGAATGTCGGTAATGGCCTGAGGGTTCGTTAAGTTTAATAAGTCGGGATTCACGCCCGGTTGTGCTAAGCCGCGCGCTTGCATCTGCGTTCCCATAGCGCCGTCAAACACCAAAAACTCGTTACCTAACAGCACTTGGCGCAAATGTTCATCGGCTATACGAAGCCCTGTGTCAAAAGATGATTTTGCTGGTTCATTCATCCCGCGTGATGTCACCTCATACACTGTTTCACCTACCATGACACGAGGTTCCTTTCTTTCGGAGTTCACAATGATAACGAAGTTGACACGCGCTACAGCGCGAACCCTCATCAGGAATAGTTGCTGCAGCATCGAATAGCCCCACAACCGCCGTCACGCTCTTAGTGGGAACCAAGAAGTTGTCGGGTGTGCACGTCAACCCAATGCGAACTGTGGCTTGCAGCGCACGAACAAACCCAGGTTGTACGTCAAGGGGCAGATCTCCATAACCAGGGCTATAGCGAAAGTTCGTGCGCAAACCGCGCTCAGTGGCATATGCCACCACCGACGCTTCCACGGCATTTGCAAGCGATTCCACCAATGCAGATGCGCACGCCCCATACAACATGCCATCAACTGCGCTTGTGGCAGCATATTTGCGCAGCTCGCGCTCGCTTTCAACACCAAGCGTGCAAGCAAGAAGCACAGCCTCTTTAGCTTTTGCCAGATGCGCGGCGATATCAGTACCCTCAAGCACCAATCCCGAAGCAAGCTTCACGCCTGTTTGAGTTACTTGTTCAATGGCGAAGCTTTCCCACACCCCTGCAGGCGACAAATCTTGCTCACATGCCTGCGCCAATAGCTCAAACCGCCCAAGTAGAGCATCATCTATAGCTTGACCGTTGTAGCCAACGTAGCGCAGCGCCTCTTGCCTATCAAGCGTTAACCCCTCGGGTCGTACCAACTGCGCCATGCAGCCTACACCTGTCCCGTTGCACGCAAAGCGCTGCAAGCAGCGTGCGCAATATCGGGCTGATTCATCGTATAAACGTGCAAGCCGTCAACGCCATGACGCGCCAGGTCAACAAGCTGGTTGCATGCATATTCAATACCCGCTTGGCGAAGTGATTCAGGATCACTTTCCCAACGTGCCAAAAGCTTAATAATAGGAGCAGGAAGAGATGCTCCGCACATAAATACCATGCGCTGAATTTGCGCTTTGCTCAAAAAGGGCATAATGCCACAAGATAAAGGCACATCCACGCCTGCCTTCAGCGCTGCTTCGCGAAACCTATAAAAGCAATCATTGTCGAAGAACAGCTGCGTGATTAAAAATGAAGCTCCCGCATCTTGCTTAAGCTTAAGATGCTGAATGTTAGCCGCATCGTCAAAGCAAGTTACATGCCCTTCAGGATATGCCGCACCACCCACACAAAAGCCATCAGCAACAAGTCGCTGCATCAAATCACACGCATAGACAAAAGGTTGCTGCTGCATATCGTGATCTTGATGGACAGCTTTTGCGCTAGTATCGCCTTGCGGCAAATCTCCTCGCAACGCCAAAACATTATGAACGCCATATGCCTGAAGCTCACCAACAGCGCGCTCATATGCCGCTTCATCCATTCCCGCACAGGTCAGATGAGCAACCGTAGGCACGGCAAAATCATCCTGAATCATAGACGCTATTGCTGCGGTGGCTTGCTTGTTTCCACCACCGCCAGCTGAGTAAGTAACGCTTATGAAGTCCGGATGCAGCTTAACTAAATGCGAGGCCATTTCACGAGCAACTTCATGGGTAAGATCACCTTTTGGCGGAAAGACCTCAAAGGAAATGGGCTTTTTTGCCGCACGTGCAGCTGAGTGAAAGATATGCGCAACGTTTCTCATGTGCTTGCGTCAACACCTAGCCTTCAAATGTCACACGTGCACCTTGCGGGGTATCTTCTATTACAAAGCCTAGACCCACTAGACCATCGCGCACCGCATCAGCCACTGCCCACTCTTTTGCAGCACGAGCTGCCGCGCGCGCATCCAACAAAGCTTCCACTGCGTCAAAGGCGTCGTCACCATCAAAACCAGCCAATTCTGCTGCCAGCGCGACCACCTCAACTGGATAAGCTTGCGTACCTTCGCCAGTAGCTTGCGCCTCAATGTCTATACCAAACACGCCCATCAGCGCCACGATGGTCTCGCGCACTTCACGCACAACCGCCGCGTCTGCCTCGGCAATTGTTTTGTCTGCCAACTCAGCATTTACGTCATTGACAAGGTCAAACACTGCTCCAAGGGCACGCGGTGCATTAAAGTCATCATCCATTGCTTCAATAAAAGCCTCACGAGCGTGTTGTGCCTGCTCAGCTAAGCGCTGCACGTTTACCGACGAAGCAACTTCAGCCGTGCTTGCCAGTTGCCAATCCAAATTCTTAACCGCGTTTTCAATGCGACCAAGCGCCGCGGCTGCCTCCGACAAACGCTCCTCAGAGAAATCAAGCGGCGAACGATAATGCGTCTGCAACATCAAAAAACGCAAGACTTCAGGTCGCGTGGTTTCCAACACATCACGCAACAACATAAAGTTCCCAAGCGACTTACTCATCTTCTCTTTATTGATTTGCAGCATGCCACCATGCATCCAGTGCTCAGCAAACGTGCACCCACACGCTGCCTCAGATTGCGCACGCTCGTTTTCGTGATGAGGAAACGCCAGGTCAGCTCCGCCTCCGTGAATATCAAAAGGCAGGCCTAAATACTTGCGCGACATAGCCGAGCACTCTATATGCCAGCCAGGACGACCCATACCCCACGGAGACTCCCACGCAGGCTCGCCCGGCTTTGCTGCCTTCCAGAGAGCAAAGTCAAGCTGGTCACGCTTGCGATCTTCGATGCCTTTTCCATCAGCACGCAATTCGCGATGACCTGCCTCCATCTCATCCACATTGCGACCAGACAGCTCACCATATGCCGGATATGAGCGCACAGCGAAATATACATCGCCTTCAACCTCATAAGCATGCCCTGTTTCAATTAAGTCACGCACCAATTCAATCATAGACTCAATTTCTTCGGTTGCTTTGGGTCTAATGGTCGGATCAAGTACACCAACTTTGTGCATATCCTCAATAAAGGCTGCGGTGTACTCAGCCGCTACATCGGCAGCACTTCTGCCTTCTTCATTTGCTTTTGCAATGATCTTATCGTCTACGTCGGTGACATTTTGCACGAAGGTCACGTCATAGCCACGCCACATAAGATAACGCCTAATGATGTCGAAAGAAATGAAGGTACGCGCATTACCAATATGAATGTAGTTATACACAGTCGGACCGCATACATACATGCCAATTTTGCCTTCATGCAGCTCTTTGAGGTCTTGCTTTTCGCGCGCTTTAGTGTCGTAAAGTTTAATCATGTTTTGTCCTTTGTAGTTAGTGCCTTTTGGGTATCTGAAAAAGGTTGTATCTTGCTTTGTTCACATATATGCCCACAAAGCAAGGCCCCATGCGTCTTTAATCTTCCGAAGCAGTGAACTCAAGCTCCTGTTCATTTACGCTCAGCAATGCGCGCAGCTGCATCATTTCTGCTTCAAGTTCTGCAATGCGCTCGCCTAAGCCTTCACACTTCTCTCCTACCAAGTCAGGTAGGTTCTCCTTATGCTGTGCGGCGGCCTGTTTTTCAATTTCAACACGTTGCCCATCGCGCACAACCACGCGTCCCGGAATACCAACTGCTGTTGAATTGGGGGGCACATCCGAAACTACTACCGCGCCACCGCCTACCTTAGCGTTGTCACCAATAGTAATGTTGCCAAGTACCGAAGCCCCCACGCCCACCAAAACATTATTACCAAGCGTTGGATGGCGTTTGCCCGTCTCTTTGCCGGTACCACCCAAAGTCACGCCCTGATAAAGCGTGCAATCATCACCAATGATTGTTGTTTCGCCAATGATGACCCCCATGGCGTGGTCAATAAAAAAGCGTCTGCCAATACGCGCAGCGGGATGAATTTCCACACCTGTCATAAAGCGTGTAAACTGCGACGATATGCGCGCCAAACTGCGCAAGCCATGATTCCATAACCAGTGCTCAATAACGTGTGACCAGCGAGCATGCAAGCCCGGATACGTCAACCAAATAACAAATGAGTTCTGCGCTGCGGGGTCTCTGTCTTTAACTGCTTGTATGTCTTCAGCAATAACACGAAAAATGTTCACGAGGATGTCCTATCTGTTGTTTAACCAGCGATGATATCAGGAGTTTTCCCTTTAACATCGACACAACAGACAAACGGCAGAAGCCGAAATACCCTCTTCGCGACCTTCAAAGCCAAGCCACTCTGTCGTGGTTGCTTTGACCCCCACCGACTCAACAGAAATTCCTATGGCGTCTGCCAAGTTTTGTCGCATCTGATCTCGGTAAGGTGAGAGTTTTGGCGCTTGTGCAGCAATAACGCTATCAATATCCAAAATGGCAAAGCCCAGCTGCCTGACATAGTCAGAAACATGCGCTAATAGTTTGAGTGAATCAGCGCCTGCGTATGCCGGATCGGTATCAGGGAAAAGCTTCCCGATGTCACCTGCACGCGCGGCGCCTAAGATAGCATCAGAGATAGCATGCGCTAGCACATCTGCATCTGAATGACCCAAAAGCCCACGATCGTGAGGGATATCAACCCCGCCTAAGATGAGCTTGCGATCTTTCGCCAATGCATGCACGTCATATCCTTGACCAATGCGTAAGCGTGCAAAATCTGCGACCGCAGCGTTGGCCGTGGCTGCAAGAGATTCTCTGTTCTGCTCAGGCGTTGTCATCGAGCTTCCTCTTTCATATATTGCGCCCGTACGGCAGCTGCCAAAAGCAAATAGTCTTCAGGGACGGTGAGCTTAATGTTGTCACGCTTGCCTTCAACTACCAACACGCGGCCTCCAAGCCGCTCAATAAGCGAGGAGTCATCGGTTCCCACAAATCCATCGGAAAGCGCACTCGCATGAGCACGACGATAAATACCAGCGCGAAAAACCTGAGGGGTTTGCGCGTTCCAAAATACGCGCCTGTCAGGGGTTCCAACAACAACACCGTTTTCGACAACCTTAAGCGTATCAACCGAGGGATGCGCTACCACCGCGCCGTCGCAATCAATGTTGCCCTTAAGTGTAGCTATGGTATGCGCAATCAGCTCAGGGGTGATCAGCGGCCGCGCTCCATCATGCAAGATGACATATTCGAAAGTATCAGGCACGTACTCAAGTCCAGAAAAAGCCGACTCTTGGCGGCTTTGTCCCGAAGGTGCCACCACAACAGGCGTTACAAAGGGAAATGGATCAATTGCGCGCTTGAGATATTCGCTCTCACGTTCTTCTGGGCACACTATTACGATAAGACCAATGTCTCCGACCGCATCAAATGCCTCAGCAGACCACGTCAAAATAGGTTTACCTGCAATTTCAACAAGCTGCTTGCCCCCTTCGTTGCCGAAACGCTCACCAGTGCCACCAGCCAAAATAATGGCTGCTGTTTGCGGATTCTTGTCCACCTGTCCTTTAAGACCAGTCAGCGTTTGCGTCAGCGCATCAAAGTCAAACACATCTGGAATGGTCTCCGGAGCATGGAGTGCCTCTGATGAAAAAATGGGGTCCACAATCTTAGGCATATGCGTATCCTTTTATTCGCGAAATCATGCTTGATAGTATAACAAAAAAGGCTGCCTGCGCTTGGCAAGCAGCCCTTCGATATATAAGAGACGCTGATGCTTGTTGCGCTTCTTAGTCGGCAGCGCCGCCTGAAGCAGATCCACCGCCGATGCCGGCACCAGCATGACCAAGATCGTAATTTGTGAGCAACAACTCTGTTTCTCGCGCAATGTTGTCGCGTTTACGTGGTGCAGGAATTGACCCAGACCCTGCCGTAAAGATGAGCTCGCCATCAACTGCGTCAACATCAACAACAGAACCGCTTGTCCATTTGCCTTCCAAAATTTCCTCGGAGAGCGGGTCTTCCAGCAAACGCTGGATAGCACGACGAAGCGGACGAGCGCCATAAGCAGCGTCAGTGCCTTCCTTCGCCACGAGCTTGCAAGCTTCATCAGTCAAGTTGATAGTCATATTCTGAGCAATCATGCGATCGCGCAGGTCAGCAACCATAAGCTTAACAATCTCAACAATCTGCTCGTCGGTCAGTGATTTGAACACGATAATCTCATCAATGCGGTTCAAGAACTCTGGCCTGAACAACTTTTTCACTTCAGCCATAACGCGGCTATTGATCTCTTTGTCAGAAAGACCTTGCTTGCCCTCAGTGGAGAAACCAAGCGTAGTAGGCTGAGCAATCTCACGTGCGCCCACATTTGACGTCATAATAATGACGGTATTGCGGAAATCAACGGTGCGTCCCTGTGCGTCAGTCAGGCGACCCTCCTCTAGAATCTGGAGGAGAATGTTGAATACATCCGGATGTGCTTTTTCTATCTCGTCAAAGAGCACCACCGAATATGGACGCTGACGTACAGCTTTGGTAAGTTGTCCGCCTTCATCAAAGCCAACATAGCCAGGAGGCGAACCCACCAGACGCGACACCGAATGCTTTTCCATATATTCAGACATGTCGAAGGACAAAAGTGCATCTTCTGAGTTAAACAAGAACTCGGCAAGCGCCTTAGAAAGCTCCGTTTTACCAACACCAGATGGACCAAGGAAGATAAACGAGCCAGCCGGGCGTTTGGGATCTTTGAGTCCTGCGCGCGAACGGCGGATTGCCTTTGACAAAGCCGTCACAGCTTCTTCTTGTCCAATAACGCGCTCGTGAAGCACTTTTTCCATGCGCAAAAGCTTCTCTGTTTCAGCTTCAGTCAAGTTGGATACCGGCACGCCTGTGGTCATGGACACGACATCGGCAATATCTTCTACCGTGATCTGCTGAACTTGTTTACTTGCGTCTTCTTCCCACTGCTTTTGGGCTTCCGTGCGCTTATTTTTGAGCTCTGTTTCTTGATCGCGAAGGCTTGCCGCGCGCTCAAAATCTTGAGCTGCAATTGCTGCATCCTTTTCTCCGCGCACACGACGAAGTTCATCATCAAGATCTCGCAGCTCTTTTGGCAACGTCATATTGCGAATACGCATGCGGGCGCCAGCCTCATCAAGTACATCAATTGCCTTGTCGGGCAGGAATCGATCTTGGATATAACGATCCGAAAGCGAGACTGCTGCCTGAAGCGCCTCGTCAGTGAAGTGCACCTGATGATGTGCCTCGTACCTATCACGCAAGCCTTCCATGATGCGAACCGCCTGCTCTTCAGAAGGCTCCCCAACCGTGATAGTCTGGAAACGTCGCTCAAGCGCAGAGTCTTTTTCCAGGTGTTTGCGATATTCGTCAAGCGTTGTGGCACCAATAACTTGAATCTCACCTCGAGATAGCGGCGGCTTCAAAATTGCAGCCGCGTCAATTGAGCCTTCCGCAGATCCAGCACCAATAAGCGTATGCATCTCATCAATGAACAGAATAACGTCGCCTGCATCCATAACTTCTTTGATGCACTTTTTGAGACGATCTTCAAATTCACCACGATATTTTGAACCGGCTACAAGCGCTGAAATATCAAGCGTAATCAGGCGTTTCCCGCGCAAAATATCTGGAACCTGATTAGAGACAATCAATTGGGCTAGGCCCTCAGCAACAGCTGTTTTGCCTACGCCCGGCTCGCCGATAAGCAACGGGTTGTTTTTCTGGCGGCGGGACAAAATCTGCATGACGCGCTCAATTTCACCTGCGCGGCCGATGACTGGGTCCAGCTTTCCTTCACGCGCCTTCTTTGTAAGATCGGTGCCAAATTCCTTCAGCATACTGTCAGTGCTTTGGCTTGTCGGGTCAAACGGACTTCTTCCAGCGTACACCGGAGACTGCCCCACCAGATCATTAAGTGCCGTGCGCACATCATCACCGCTCACATCAAGGCGGTTCAAGACCTCAAGCGCTGTACCTTCGCCCTCGCGCACAATACCAAGCAGCAAGTGTTCGGTAGAAATGTAGCTTTGTCCCATCTGCATAGCTTCACGCAAGGAATTCTCCAACACGCGCTTAACGCGTGGCGTAAAATTAAGATGACCGGACACATCAGCGTCTTCGTCAATAACAACAGCTTGGCGAATTGCCTGCACAACCCCATCGTAGGTAACATTGAGTCGATCTAGTGCCTGGGCAGCCAAACCGTCTTTTTCCTGAATAAGACCGAGCAGAATGTGCTCGGTACCGACGTAGGGTTGATGGAGCGAGCGCGCCTCGTCTTGAGCTAGGACAAGCACTTTGCGCGCTTTGTCCGTAAATTTCTCGAATGACATAGGATCCTCTATTCTCACATGCTCGTACGTACAATGTAACGAATACCATGTTAGCACTCACGTCAATAGACTGCTAAGAACTCTTCTACAAGCCATAGGAAATGCGTATTACGAGCTACCGAATACTACAAGAGGTGCACAGGGCTCGCCTCGCTTTGCATGCGACCGCTCTGCCGAAACCCGCATTGCGCCTGCTTCGCATACGTTCGCAGGGCGCCTTTCGCGTTTTCGCGTCGTTTTGCCGCATGAAGCCTCTTAACGTCACGCATGATGTCTCACACACAAAAAAGTTGACGCCGAATATAATTTCGACGTCAACATGCGCGTGCTTGGTATATTTATTCTCAGAACTACTAT
Source organism: Adlercreutzia agrestimuris (assembly GCF_943193125.1). Lineage (GTDB taxonomy): Bacteria > Actinomycetota > Coriobacteriia > Coriobacteriales > Eggerthellaceae > Xiamenia > Xiamenia agrestimuris. The sequence continues at coordinate 162,025 of NZ_CALPCX010000002.1, read as the reverse complement.
TGCCCTGGTTATTGGTACGGCGACTCTATACCCATCCGTACTATCTTGAATGCTTTCCGCGACGCTCCTCTGGTGCTGGCGATGTAGGCATCTGATATGTGCTACGCACCTGGTTAGAACCTCGCAATGGATTCACATCTTGTGTTTGCGATGATTGAGATTGTGCCGCTTGCGTACTTGACAAAAACGCATTTCGTGCGCGCCGCTCGCTCTCCTTACGCTTGCGAAGCGCAACCAAGATCACAATCAGAGCCACCACAACCACAATCAGCACAACTATGATGGGCAGTAGCGTGTCACCCGTTCTTGCTAAAGTGTACATTTCTTATCCTATCTGCGCTTTCGCTTATGGTTTCTCTCCAAAACAAACCACAAGCATGTACCCCACAATTGGCAATCTTAGCACGCATTACACGCAGATAAAACAGCCGATCTGCCTAAAGCGTGTGCACGTGGCGAGAACGTGCCACCTTCTCATGAGTCTTGCTTTAGGCAAAACAGGTTGGCGAACTATTCGGCTGCAAGAACCTCAGGAGAAGAAAGCAGCTCATCAAGTGCGATATTTTGAGTGCTTTGGGCTTTTTGGCTTTTTGCTTTCCTTGCGAAGATGCCTTTAAACATTGCTGGCGTAGCTGCCCATGAGCCAGACTGAGGAACTGCATCTTCTTGTGCAAGTGTACAAATTGCATCTGATGCCACCTTTGAGCTAATGCCCATATGAGCAAAGCGCTGCTCAAGCTTGTTGCAGTATGATGCATCGACAGAATCCATAGCTGAAATGGCATTTAAAGCCTGATCATTGAAAAGTTTCATGGTTTGCTCCTTTCGACACAAACTAGTATATGCATCCAAGTCATGTATCAATTGGTCGAAAGAACGAATCAAAGCACATCCTTTTGTGCAGTTGCACAAAAGCTTTGTCGTGCTTAAAACACTACGACAAGTATGTCAGCATGAGCAGCACAGCTAATTCCCGGTCAGAAAAATGCTCAACTGCTAAAACTTCCTTGATCTTTTTAAGTCTATAGCGAACGGTATTTGGATGTTGAAAGAGCAACTCTGCCGTCATTTTAACCTCGCCAAGCGCCTCAGCAAAAGCTTGCGCAGTTGTACCAAGCTCACTCTCATGATCTTCATCGTAGTCATACAACAAGGATTTCACCAGGTGCGATGCACGCATATACATGCGATCGGTGCTAGCAGCTGCTCGAAATGCATCAAGACGAAGCGTGGTCCAACGAACAGATTCAACCTGTTCTTTCTGCGCTGTGTTCAATGCCGCCATGGCTTGACGAAGCGCAATGTCTCCCTCTCCCAGTGTTACTTCTTGGCTGATTCCACAACGAAAATGTCCTGCAGTAGCAACACATTTTTCCAAGTCGGCATCGGAAATAGCAATAGCTTTTAAGGGCGGACGCTTAAACGAAACAAATCCGAGCACCATGCCTCTATATGGACATACAAAGGTGCGCTCAACGTCATCCCACCGATTCCCATAAGCATCTAACACATCAACAACATTGCGAAGCAACGCGCGTAGCGACGCTTCATCCTCAGACAAAGGCGAAAGCGCAACACATTGTATGGTTGCACCTGTCACACCAGCAATGTCAAAGAAATTTGAACGTATCGCCTGTTCATCAGAAGGCGCCAAGATCTCATCAATCAAATGAGTTCGCTCCGAGTCAAACGCATCAGCATCCAGCAAATTCATTGCACTTGCAATAATGCGCTCCAGATAGCGACCCTCATAGAAAAATAGCGGCACACCTGATTCTTGGCTATACTGCGCTACTCGCGGACTTATCTCTTTGAGGGCGACTGGCTTAATAGCAAGAGCGGACACGTTACGCTCCATAAGAGCCATGATTGCTTCATCGGCAAGCTCAGGATAATGCCCCGCAAATCCCAGAGATGTAAAAATGAATTCGCCTGGGGTAAATAAATCGTAGTTTTTCGTAAAAGGCTCATGATCAAGCGTGCCTACGCCAGTCACGACACGATCGAATGCGTTTTCGCACGTACAGGCAGGCCAGATGCGGTCAAAAACTGGCAAACCGCAAATATCACCAACAGTAATCATTACTCTTGTACTCCATGGCGTGCTGAACGTCGCGGGGTGCGAACGCGTAAAAACGATCCTACCGTCAGCAAAGAAGGCGTGGTGATCCGGTAGATATTCTTTGAGCGATTAGCATCAACCGCGCAAACCCAATCGTCATCTTGTGCACGCGCAAGCGCATCTTGTATTGTTTGAGGTGCATCTTCGCCATGCATATCTGGACCAAAAAAGGGATACCATCTCACATCTTGTACCACCAGGGCGAACGGATCGGCATCCGGACTCAATACCTCAAGCGACTCCCCTTCAGAGAATCTATTTCTACACACGACATATGCATAGCAAGCACCAGTCACTGCATCTTGACGTACCTCTACCACGTCAGCTACATGAATAGTCTCTTGTTCGTATCCATCATACTCAGGAGCTTGCACGCCTTCATGGAAGTAGAAGCCCGTGTCGTAGGGACGATGCGAGATAGCAAAGAGCTCATCTTCAACAGTCTGGGGATCTTGACCATCAAGAACGCGACGATACGCGCTCACCACCGTCGCCACGTAAAATGCCTTCTTGTTGCGGCCTTCAATCTTGATGGAATTCACACCAGCGCGGGCAAGTTCGCGAACATGAGCCAACATATTGAGGTCTTTGGCATTCATGATAAATGATCCGCGTTCGGTCTCTTCAACAGGGAAAAATTGACCTGGCCGTTTCTCTTCTTCAATCTGATAGCTCCAGCGACATGGCTGCGTGCAGTTACCCTTGTTACCAGAGCGACCAGTCAAATATGAACTGATCAGGCATCTTCCTGAAACCGCCATACACATGGCTCCATGCACAAATGCCTCAAGCTCCAAATCGTCCGGGATTTCTTGACGCATGCGCGTTATATCAGCAAGCGACATTTCTCTTGCACACACAACGCGCTTTGCTCCCAACGAATGCCACACCCGCGCCGCTTGCGCGTTTGCAACAGAGGCTTGTGTGCTTACATGACGCTCCACACGAGGCGCCACTTCTCCTGCAACCACAAAGGCGCCCATATCGCCAATGATAAACGCATCCACTCCCGCTTCATCAAGGGCGCGAAAATAGTCCGGGAGCTCATCCATGTCGTCCGGGTGCATCAATATATTGCAGGTCACATGCACTTTTGCGCCTGCCTCGTGAGCGAGTGCTACCGCTTCAGGAATTTCATCCATGGCGAAATTGGTGGCTCGTGCGCGCATACCGAACTTATCCGCTGCCAAATAAACAGCATCAGCGCCAAACGCCAGCGCGGCGCGCAATTGTTCCATGCCGCCCGCTGGCGCTAAAAGTTCCATATTAATTTTTTCGCCATTGACTTTGCCCTGATGGTTACTCACGGCATTCATCCTCACCTGAAAGCTTAATGCTTAATACAGTTTTGCGCCGGCAGGAATTCGGTCATCCAACATAAGGAGATTTAAGCATTCCTCATTTTCTGCGCCTTCGCCCTCACCAGGTATTTCACACACAGCCGAAATAAGCATACCGCACGAATCAATACCCATCATCTTACGCGGTGGCAAATTTGTGATAGCAACGCAGGTTTTTCCGACGAGCTCTTCAGGCTCATAGTAGGCATGAATACCCGACAAAATCACACGATCTTCGCCCGAGCCATCATCAAGCACAAACTTCAGAAGCTTCTTTGACTTTGGAACAGCCTCACACGTCTTCACCTTCACCACACGGAAATCCGACTTGCTGAAAGTGTCAAAGTCTACGAAGTCCTCAAACAGCGGCTCAATAACCACATCCGAATAAGCAGGCTTCGCAAGAGGTGCGCTTGCCGAGATGCTTGTCTCAGCGCTAGCAGCAGATCCACGGTTGTTGTCAGCAGGCGCCTCGTCGCGCATATGCGGGAACAGCAGTACGTCGCGAATGGACGGCGCATCAGCCAAAAGCATTACCAAGCGGTCAATGCCAACACCTACACCGCCAGCAGGAGGCATACCATACTCCAGTGCGCGAATATAGTCGGCGTCATAACCCATAGCTTCATCGTCGCCCATGTCTTTAGCTTCCACCTGTGCGCGGAAACGCTCGGCCTGGTCAACGGGGTCATTGAGCTCAGTAAACGCGTTTGCATATTCATGACCCAAGATAAAAAGCTCAAAGCGCTGCGTCAACTCAGGATTGTCTGGATGCTTCTTTGCTAAAGGTGATACCTCAAGCGGATGATCAATCACAAACGTTGGCTGGATAAGCTTTTCTTCGGCTACTGCCTCAAAAATCTCAGCGATCAGCTTACCTTTACCCCAGGCTGCTTCTGCATGTCCACCATTGCGTTCAAGAATGGCAACAAGCTCTTCGCGCGTGCGATCAAATGAAACATCTTCGCCTGCACCTTCACTTGCAAGTTCAATCATAGATGCGCGGCGCCATGATCCTGAAAGATCTACGGGTGTGCCTTGATAGGTGATCTCAAGGGTGCCACATGCGGCCATTGCTGCAGCTTTGATATAGCCCTCGGTCAAATCCATCATGCCATCAAGATCAGAAAATGCCTGATAAGCCTCCATAGTGGTGAATTCAGGATTATGATACGGATCCATGCCTTCATTGCGGAACTGGCGGCCAATCTCAAAGACCTTTTCAAAACCGCCGACCAGTAGACGCTTCAGAGGAAGCTCAGTTGCAATGCGCAAATAGTAATCGCGATCCAGTGCGTTGAAGTGCGTGATGAACGGCTTTGCATTGGCGCCACCGATAATGGCATGCAAAAACGGGGTTTCTACCTCATAGAAGCCCTGTTCTTCCATATAGCGACGAATTGCAGACACGATTTTGAAGCGCTTCTGAAATACGTCTTTAACCTCAGGGTTCATAACAAGGTCAACATAGCGTTGGCGATAGCGCGTTTCTTTGTCAGCAAGTCCATGGAACTTCTCAGGCAGCGGACGAAGGCTTTTTGACAAAAGCTCAAAACGCTCAACCGCAACTGAAAGCTGACCACGCTTTGTGCGCATCATGGTGCCGGCAACACCCAGCCAGTCTCCTACGTCAACAAAATCTTTAAGGTCTGCGTATGCCTCTTCACCAAGTGCATTTACTCGACAAAACAGCTGAATATTGCCTGTGGCATCGCGCAGCTCTAAAAACATGATCTTGCCTTGGTCACGTTTAGCCATCACGCGACCAGCAATTTGCACCTCGTCGGTAGTAGATTCGCCATCTTCAAGCTCTGCATATTTCTCATCAAGCTCTTCAATGTGATGGGAATAAGAAAATGCATGACCATAAGGATCTCTGCCTGCATCTAAAAGCGCTTGACGCTTATTTTTGCGCACCTCAATAGGATCATCCTCGATAGCCTCAATGCCGATGCGCTCGTTTGCAGCAGATTCTTTTTCTGATGTAGGATTCTTGATGGTGTCACTCATAAATCAGCCTTAATGCTCGATTTTCTCAACCGTCATAACAATGTCGCGACCAGTCGGTCCGGTAGCAGTCACCGTATCGCCCTTTTTCGCACCTAAAAGCGCAGCTCCTACAGGAGACTCGTTGCTGATTTTGCCTGCTGCAGAATCGCTCTCAGCCCCGCCAACAATGGTGAATACTCGTTCTTTGCCGCCCATGCTCACGGTAACCGTTGAGCCAATGTTTACGCGACTTGAACGCTTAGGGGTATTCACAACGGTTGCCTCAGAAAGAATGCGGCTAATCTCGGCAATGCGAGCTTCCATCATGCCCTGCTCGTTTTTCGCGTCATCGTACTCGGAATTCTCAGAAATATCCCCGAATTCACGCGCAATTTTAATGCGCTCTCCAACCTCAGCACGCTTTTCGGTCTCCAGGTAGTGCAACTCTTCTTCCAGTTTTGCCTTACCCTCTTGCGTCAAAACGTAATTTGCATCTGCCATGCGTCAAGCCTCCATATAGAAAAAACGACATGCGCACCAAGCGTGACGCATGTCGCACGTTTATGATGTCACCTAGAGCTATTCAGACTTTTTCTTCACCGTGGTCTTTTTTGCGGTGGTAGTCTTTTTAGCAGTTGTCGTCTTTTTAGGAGCAGCCTTCTTTACTGGCTCTTCGACAACTTCTTCCTCTTCTTCGATGAATTCCTCATCATCGTCGTCATCAGCGTCTTCGATCTCCTTCTTGCCAGCACCCATGCCGTCGCGCAAGTTCTTGACCGTCTTGCCCAGCGCGCTACCAAGTTTAGGAAGGTTCTTCGGGCCAAAAATGAGCAGGATCACCGCAAGGATGATAAGGAGCTCCGGGACGCCCATTCCGAAAAGTTTCATTGCTTCCTCCGTGATATTTCAAAAATGCAACTACACCGTGTAGTCACTGACCCTCGAAACTTTACCACAATCCTGTGATCTTGTGCTCATCTTCTTCAAACATTACAGGCGCTACATAACTTACGGACACCGCAGCACTGAGAAGAAACATGCAATTCAGCGATATTGCAAGAGCGTTTATGGCCACAGCAACAACAAACCCCGCTGGCAAGCCAGCGGGGTTTGAAAAATTCATGGTCGGGTTGACAGGATTTGAACCTGCGGCCTCTGCGTCCCGAACGCAGCGCTCTACCAAGCTGAGCCACAACCCGATTTTGAATGCTGAAAACAGCGACGTTTATCTTAGCATAGCCACCGCATTGCTAGCAAGATGAAAATCTTGCATCAGGAAAGATTCTTAGCGGCAACGAGTAAATTGTGAGCTGGCAGCTGCAACCTCTTAGCTGCACGCTGCAACGTGAAAGCTACTGGCCGCGATTTTGTTTGCGCTTTGCTAAGTGCTCAAGCGAAACCACTTTCGTCACAAAAATGCCCTCGCTCATCACATCGCCAGCATCATCGTAAGCTCGCACATTCCAGTACTGCTTCATGCCGCTCACTTTTGACGGCTCCTCGTGGTCAAGTTCAGCAACGCCGCGAATATGTCCTGACTGGGCGCTTTTACGATGACGAACATCAATTTCAACCCCAAAAGGACGCTCTTTGGACATATCGCAATGCATATGCGCCCCGCGTGATGCAACGGTCTCCAAGAGCGCTAGCGTGACACCACCGTGCACATAGCCAAAAGGCTGATGAAACTGTGGCAGAATAGGCATAATAGCTTCAACGCGCTCAGGATCATCGTGCGTAAACTCAATATGAAGCACATCAGCAAAGGTGTCAGAGGTAGACGCAACTGCACTATCTGAAGCCGCCGAATCATATTCCTGATCAGCAACAATAGCCTCAGAATCAGCGTGTCTCGTATCCATATCCATCCCTACTTTTACCTGGATTATTTCTCTTTAGGGGAAGTTTTGCTTTCGCCCTCTTTGACGGCGCGCTTTGCATCGCGCTTAAACGTTTTGGTGGTATTAATGAGAATGGCACCAATGAGAAACGGCATCCAAAAGACAATTCCGCGATACACCAGCGCAATGGACAAACCTGCTGCCGCCGTCTCGCCGAATGCAGTAAAAGCAACTACCACCGCTGCCTCAACAACACCAACACCTTGCGGCGTAATAGAGATCATGGCGAAAAGCGTCGCCACCACATAGCCGCAAATGAGTGCTTCGGGCGTGTGCACGCCAAACCCAACACCGACCAAGCAAAAACATGCAAGTTCGCATGTGCTTGCAAATATCGAGCAGCCAAATGCCTTTGCGGTTGTTTTTGGATTGCGAGCAATCAGACCGGCAGCCTCAGAAAAAGATGCAACGATGCGATCAACCCAGGGCTCAAGTGCCTTGCGCTTGAATTTCACGAGGATTCGGTTGACTAGGCGCTCTATGGGTCGCAAAACCCGTTTTAACACGCGGGGCTTCTTGCGACCAAGCACCATAATGACCACCATAGCGCCCACCAACACTAACACCAACAACCCCAGCAAAAACCATACCGGCGAAAGTCCGACCGTTACCGCCAAAAGAGTAAAGCCAATCAACATGATGCAAGCAAAGCCTGAATCAATGGTGATCTGCATTAACAACGCAGCAGACGTTGCCTTGCCTGGCGCAATGCCTCGCCTGCGCGCATCATCTACCACCAATGTTGTGCCTGCTAGATTAAGCGATGGAGCAATGGTATTTACGAAAAAGGTGCCGAATACCAGCGGAAGTGTTGAACGCGCATCCATGCGCTCACCAACCGCCTCAAAGGCATATGAATAGGCAAAGCTTTGCGCAAAGTATTTCCCTAGCTGCGTACAAACTGCAGCAATAAGTGGAACTACCGCTCCTTGCTTGATGGTGTCAGCTAGCTCTACTAGCTGATCGCCGCGCAAGAGTATCATTGCCAACACAATGACAATAACCACGCCGATTAGTATTTTACGGATAGACAGCTTCACTTAAGGAATTCCACCAAGTCAGTATGCATGAGAAAATCCAACTCTGCAGGATTATCGCGCTCAGTCTCAATAAAGAGAAAGCCGTAATTGCCTACACGGTTTACGTCATACTCTCGCATTTCCAATACCTTATTAAAACGTGCGCAAAAAGCATCATAATCAAACGTTTCTTTACCGGTTATCCCTGATGGCGGATTCAAAAGTGACATGGTATATACCTTGTCATCCTTGCCGGCAAAGGCGGCATCAAAATCCACTGGTTTATCATCCAAGAAAGCCTCATAGGTACGATATCCGTAACCATAGAGCGCAACATCAGTACCACCAAGACCTGCAAAACGCAGCGGGTTAAACTCGATAGGCGTTACTTTACCATCTACCACGCGAACTTCAACGTGAACCGGGAAATTACGCACGCCTATAATCTCATTTACCTGGTCAAGCCATGACTTAAACAGAGGAGCCATTTCGCGCACAAGTGGAGCGCTGGTCACATACATCCTGTCTGATGTATCCTCAGGTGACATAAAGTCATGACGAAGCACGTTAAGCATATGCGCTTTGCCCTGCTCGTCAAAGTAGGCATCAAGCGCATACTCAGTACCCGTAATGTAGCCTTCTAAGATATACGTCTCAGTGCCTACGACGCTCTCAGGATACATTGCCTTCCAGCTCTCAGCGCTTTGAGCAATATCAGCAAGCGCATTGTTCCAGTCATCCTCGCTTTGGATAGCATATACACCCATGCTGCAAAAACCCACTGAAGGCTTGAGCACAAACGGCACGGGAAGCTGAGAGAAGTCAACATTTGCCAATTCATCAGCGCTCATTGTTTTATAAAACAAATCGGGGTTGAGTGGTGCAAGCGCCTTGCGCATAGCAGCCTTATCCTTAAAGGTCTCAATTCCTTCACGTAAGCTTAGATTGTCGGTGTTTTCAAGAATCCATGCTAATGCATTTTCGGAGTTGGTATATACTCGCTCACCTTTGTTGATGCGGTTTGCGGTTTCCTCATCATCAACCATATTGAGATTAAAGCGCTTCGCCAGTCCCTCAACAAACTCATTACGACGTACCGGATGCTGAGTTTCTTCCATCCACGTCAGCAGTGGCTCTGAGGCATATGGCTCATCAAGCAAGATCATGCACAAACTCCTTTACGACCTTTAAGAAGTAATTTTTGATGCATGCTCAAGCATACCATCTTGCTGAGCTTGCATACGTAGCTTTGCGCCATTTTCGGCTTGCTGCCCCCATCCAGTTGCCTCTCGAATGCGTTTCGTCTGCGATCCAGAAGAAACGCCAGCAGCTTTTGTGTGGGGCTTTTTCGTCATGCGATTACGAAAATGCCGCCATGCTTGGCGCAGGTGCAAAGGCTCGTCGAATGCTTCGCGCTTTACAAATAACCATACTATCAGCAAAAGCGCAGCAAGCGACACCGTCCATGTCTCTTCAAACAAAAATTCCGCACCAGCAATGAGCACAAGCGCCGTGAGCGAAAATGCCCATGCCGTGCGAAGACGCAAAATCAAACCGATTGCGCAAATAATGAGCACAACCGAACAGAGCAACATTATTGGCATGGAAAAGAGATTACCGTAATCAACCCATAAGGTCAGCGTCGTAAATGGTCGCATGTCATGCGGGATGATGGCCAAGCAGATATTCGCCACCGCTACCATAAGCAGCAACGTACCCGAAATCCAACCGGCATCTTGTGCACGCTTTTCTTGGGATTCGTCGCCTTTTTGCTTAAAGAATCCCGTACGGGAAAGCATGAGCGCCCCAATACAAAACGGTATCCAGAAAATGATGCCGCGATATACCAGCGCAATTGCTGCGGCCGTAGCAACCGCACAGCCATGCGCAGTCAGAATAGCGGTAATTGCCGCTTCGGTCACGCCAATGCCCTGCGGCGCAGGTGACACCATAATAAGCACAGCAGCTATAGCGAATGAGATAACCAGCGCCCCCACTTGCTCATAACCAAACGCATATCCCACAGCTACCAAGCATGCCATGTTGAGCATTCCTGAAAATGCCGCATATGCCACACAAATTGCCGTCCCTTTCGGATTGTGCGCCAGAACATGCGCCGAAGAAACAAGAGACGCACTCGTCTTTTTTGCCCAATCGCTCCCTAAAGACTTCTTAAAAAGACCGAGGAGCTTATTACCAATCAGCTGTACCACAGCAAGCAGTTTATCCAACACAAACGGCCATTTATATGCCACCACAAAAACACCCACCAGTCCAACCAACGTTGCAACCATAGCAAGCGTCCCGAGCAAAAACCACGTATTCATCTTGCCGGCCGCAATCATTGTCACGCACCCCATAAGTGAGACCATCATGACAGCAGCAAAATATCCGATCTGAGAAAGAATTGCCCCTGAAGTAGCTTGCCCGACATCGCAGCCTTGCTCATGAGCATCATCAATGATAAAAGCCACCCCCGCTGCACCAGAAAAAAGGCAAAACGTGTTGATAAATACGAGCGAAAAAATGAGTTTGACGTTGTGCCAGAATGGTGTTTTATGCCCTACTGCCGCAAAAGCTTCCTCATACGAAGCCGCTTGCACAAAATGACGACCAAGCATCAACAAAACCGCTGCAATAAGAGGAACGACTGCACCGCCCCGCACTGACTTAATGAAGTTTGAGAGCAAATCAGCATTCGCCAACAAAAAGCATACACACGCAACGCCAAGCACCAAAAGCAGCGCCTTTTTCATGAGATGCCTCCTGAGAATCTGATGTCTTTTTTGCTACCGTCCACTTCCTACTATAGACAAAAACAAACGAGGCAACGTCTTGCTTGTTTGCGTCGTTGCCTCGTTGTTAAGCAATCTCATCAGTAACGAAAGATTCGCTGATATACCACCAGAAGAAAAAGTAGCCTAGATAAAACAAAAAGGGCGCTGGTAAAACCAGCGCCCCTAACAAATTCACATCATGCTAATTCTCAAGCTGTTTTCATCTTAATCAACAGAATTAAGAGCAATCTTTACAAGCACGCGATTTGCCCGACTGAGCAATGGTTCCAGATTGAATAACCTTTGAGCGAGAAAGTGCTGGACAACCCTTGCTGTTATGGTAAACGCTTCCGTTAGGCGTCCAATACACAATTGACTGGTCGGTTTGGCTACCACTGTTTGAGGCCGAACTTCCATAATTTGGAATCCACCTACCATCTGGTCCAACATAATAGTTTCCAACCCAGCGACTTGTTACCATTACGCCAGATCCATCAAAATAGTAATTGCCAACCCAACGATTAAATGCCATTGCTCCAGAGGAATAGAGGTAATACCATTTTCCGCTTAATTGCAGCCAACCGGTAGCCATTGCTCCAGAGGAGCGCAGATAGTACCAGGCGCCACCAATCTTTTGCCATCCGGTAAGCATGCTTCCCGATGAGTTCAGATAATACCAGGTGCCACCTACCTGAATCCAACCGGTAGCCATTGCTCCAGAGGAGCGCAGATAGTACCAGCTACTACCAACCTTCTGCCATCCAGTAGCCATAGCTCCAGAAGATTTCAGATAATACCAGCTACCACCAAGTTTTTGCCATCCAGTAAGCATCCATCCTGAAGTATTGAAATAATACCAAGTACCTGAAATTTGCTTCCAACCCTTAGCATATGTTCCATTGCTATATGAGTACCACCATCTTCCTGATGACTGTTTCCAAGAACCAGTAACCTTGGCTGGCGTTGATGGCTTCGTTGATGCAGAAGACCCTGGTTTGTTAGTTGAAGAACCATTATTGCCCGATTGCGGCGGAGCAGTAACTGTTACATCGAGAGAGAATTTAACGGGTGTGTTCGGTATAGCAGCCCATACCTTTGTTTTTCCCGCTTTCTTGCCCGTAATAATACCTTGCGCGTTGACTGAAGCAATAGCGGGATCACTCATAGACCAGGTAAAAGTTGCCGGATCTAATTCGCAAACCATGCGATCCCAGCCTGAATTTATAAACCGAGCTTCAGCTTGGACTTTTTTGCCTACTTCAACGGTGTAATAAGCGCTTCTGAATTGGAAATTTGCATTAACCAATTTATCTGTTGCAACAGCACAGCGTTTTGTGAAGCTTTGGTTAGCAGGTTGAGCTGCTGCTGTCGGGTTCTTTTCCGTTCCAAAGAGCTGCACCCACCACAAGGTAGACGAACCTTCCAGGCTTATTGCGCCTACGCCAAGTGTCGTATAGTTTGGATTCATAATACTGGCTCGATGACCAGCTGAATTCATCCATGATTGCATAACCGACGCAGGGGTAGGCTGCCCCATAGCAATGTTCTCAGCAGCAGCCTTGTCTGTAACCGTGCTCCAAGAGCTACCATCAGGACGAGTATGATCAAAACAATACATCTGCTCAACAGCGCGCGTCATAGCTGCCTCAAGTAAGGTTTTGTCCATAACCAGAGGCTTGAGCCCCTCTTTTGCGCGTTCAATATTCACAAGCTTTAAGACTTCGTATGCGTCGGTGTAGTTTTTAACCCCCGAGACAACCAGCGCATTCATCACTGCCGTGGTAGCTTGCACTGCAATTCCTGCATTGCTCTCATCGATTACAACACTTGATGCTTGTGGTTCAACCTTGCTGTTATCAATGCTTGCAACTTGAGCAACACAACCTTCCTCTGTATCAGATGCAAAGGCTGACGCAGGCACCATGCTCACACATAAAACGCCCGCAAGCACAACGCTTAACGAGCGCTTCCAGAATGAACACAGTGAATCAGTTCTGTCTTTTTTCATCCCTTTAACCTTCCTCTCTCTAGTCAATACTCTCTCAAACCTCTCGTTGTTTTCAGTTTACACCCAAATAACACACGGCGCCCCGAAAACAGGACGCCGCGTGCGAAAAGAATTATCTAATTTGAGAATGCTAAAACGCAGTGAACGCGTGGCAGCTGAGCAATTCTAGTGATGGAACAAACGCATACCAGTAAAGGCCATAGCAATACCGTACTTGTTCGCCGTTTCAATAACGTTGTCGTCGCGAATAGAGCCACCTGGCTCAGCAATATAATCCACACCTGACTTGCGCGCGCGCTCAACGTTATCACCAAACGGGAAGAAGGCATCTGAGCCAACCGTTACGCCAGTTAGTTTTGCGATCCACGCCTTTTTCTCCTCATAAGTCAGCGGCTCGGGCTTGACTGCAAATACACGCTCCCATTCGCCATCGCGAAGCACATCTTCCCACTCATCAGAAATGTAAACATCAATGGCGTTATCGCGATCAGGACGACGAATGCCTTCAACAAATTGCAGACCAAGAACTTTGGGGTTCTGGCGAAGCCACCAATTATCAGCTTTATTGCCCGCCAAACGCGTACAGTGAATACGGCTTTGTTGTCCAGCCCCCACACCGATAGCCTGACCGTCTTTTACGTAGCATACCGAGTTGGACTGCGTATACTTGAGCGTAATAAGGGCTACAAGCATGTCAATTTTTGCAGCAGCAGGAATCTCTTTATTGTCGGTCACGACGTTTTCCAAAAGTGCTTCGTTAATTTCAAAGTTGTTGTGGCCTTGCTCAAAAGTGATACCGAAAACATCTTTGATCTCCTGCTCAGCGGGCACATAGTCAGGATCAATCTGGACAACATTGTACTTGCCGCCCTTTTTCGTCTTGAGAATCTCAAGAGCCTCATCGGTGTAGCCTGGCGCAATAATGCCATCCGATACCTCAGTCTTCAAATAGCGGGCTACATCAGCATCACAGATATCCGAAAGCGCTGCCCAGTCACCATAAGAGCAAAGGCGGTCAGCGCCACGTGCGCGAATATATGCACATGCAATAGGGCTCAGCTCTCCAGCCTCGTCCACGAAATACATGGCGCGATCAGTCTCAGTGAGCGGATGCCCCACTGCAGCACCCGCCGGTGAAACATGCTTGAAGGAAGCTGCTGCCGGCAAACCCGTTGCCTCTTTGAGTTCCTTAACCAATTGCCATGAGTTAAAGGCGTCCAAGAAGTTAATGTAACCTGGCTTGCCATTAAGCACTTCAATAGGCAAATCCGATCCGTCTTTCATAAAAATGCGTGACGGTTTTTGATTGGGATTACATCCATATTTCAATTCAAGTTCGTTCATGTTACTCCTCTTTTAAATGGACACATAAAACCAGTGAGCTTAGTCACCTAAATGCTTGTTATATAACGTTACTTCGCCATTGACATTTGCATACAGCGAAACTTTATTATCTTCATTAAGCGCTGCCCAAACCTCATCAGGCGTCGGAAGGGATACCTCAATAGGCTCTCCTGCAAAAGTAGGCAACGGATTGCCGTCCCCTTGATACGTGCTAATAAAGTAGCCCGTACCCTTATCGGCGCCCTCATAGGCGAAAAACTCGCGCAAGCAACGACCATTTTCTTGATGCTTCAAAATGGAGATTTCAAAAGACCCATCTGGGTAGGTGATAGCAGAAATGCGCGGGGTAAAGTTTGGCTCGTCGGGCTCAAATTCACGCTGCATGCAGCCTGTACGGAAATCTCCTGCTTCAACAATAGTGTCAGTTTGATCACCATTGGTGACAACAAGTGCATCACCAAGCGTGCGAACAGGGTGATAAATAATGAGCGAAGGATCTTCCAAAAGCGCCGGATCATAAGCTTCGGTGCGAATGCCATCTTCGGTAGTAACAAAGATGCGATTGCGACTGTTCTGGGAACGACCCATGATGAAATAGTAGACGCAATCTTTGCCTACAACGATACCTCGTCCTGGATATGAATTGTTTTCCAATAGCTCAATAAGGTTTTGCACCGCTGCTCCTTTCGCACGATCAACTCAACACGCTGCACCAACAAAAAAGGCAAGCCACCCACAAGGTGACTTGCCCAGACGGTCGGCGATACGCTATTCACGCTGCTCCCCCGTGGTTACCCACACACAAATCTTGCTTCCGTCAGTCACAGCGCGTTTTGGTTCATTTTAGTGTAACACGTATCCTGTAATTAGAACGCATCAACCCCGAGAAGTATTTTTAACTCATCCCGCGAATGGATACCAAGGTTTCTAAAGATAAAGCTACCTATCCAAATCAGCGTCGTGTTTAGCGCGCGCTTCTTCGCTGAAGCGCTCTTTATAGCGCACATCAACCAGCTCAGCCACAATAGCAATGGCAAGCTCAGCGGGCGTTTTCGCACCGAATTTTAATCCGATAGGCCGTTTAATACGCAACCACTCATCCTCGGTGATTCCGCGAGATAAAACCAACTCATGCACGCGCTCATTCTTACCAGCACATCCCATCATGCCTACATAATGCACCTGATGGCGAAGCGCCCACACGCACCCTTCAGGGTCAAACATGTGTCCGCGTGTAACGACGCATACATAATCATGAGGCGATGCACAAAGCGTTTCAAGCTCATCAAAATTGCCACCCGTAAGCAAAACACGTTCAGCACCAGGGAAACGTGCCTCGTTCACATAAGCGCTATCATAATCAACCACTGTCACATCAAAACCAACATGCTGAGCTAACGCACTCACTTCACTGGCAGCATCGGAGGCCCCCAAAAGCCATACGCGAACTTTATCAAAGAGCGGCTGGCTTACCCAGGTCAATCCATCGAACTGCTCGTTATGCATAGACGGACCACGCGTAGCGTCTTTCATCTGAAAAGTATCACGCGGGCTCACAGGACGTGATGCGACAATCTCTTTTGCATCATTACAGAAAAATACAAGCGGCAAGCCATCAGCTGAACCTTGTTCGCCGTATTTTTTGGTCACTTCATTATCGGTATTGCAGAGTGCTTCCTGTTCGTCATACACAATCTTGAACCCCAGCCACGCCTGGTCTTTTTCATCAAGAGCACGAGCGGCGCGTTCAAATGTTGGCGCATCTGCCGCCGTCAAGCTTTGTGAAATCACCTCAAGATATGATGGTGCGCAATGCTCGTTTCCTCTCAGCGCTTCTGGCGAAAAGCAAGTAAAATCAGCCGCATCAAGCTGAACGGAGTGACCATCTCTGAGCGCTTGGGCAATTTGTGTAAGCACTTCTTTACGCATCAATATGCACCTTTCTATCAGCGCCCACGCTTACGCGACCTTCCGCGAGCAAGCGCAATACCTGCTGATAGAGACCATGTTCAACCCCATGTATGCGCGCCTCAAGCGTTTCAAGGGTATCTGTTTCAAAAACTTCCACTGCGCGCTGAGCAATTATTGGGCCTTTGTCGTATTCTTCGTTTGCGAAATGCACCGTCACGCCCGTAACTTTAACTCCCATATCAAAGGCATCTTGAATGGCATGAGCCCCCTTAAATGCCGGAAGAAGCGCGGGATGCAAATTGAGCACCTTGTCAGGAAAAGCACGCAAGACAACCGGAGTCAGCTTACGCATATATCCTGCCATCACGACATATTCAGCGCCCGCCTCTTGGAGTGCATCAACAATCCGTTGATCAGCTGCCTGCGGATCGGCATAGATTTCCTTATTGAGTACCACCACGTCAATGTTGGCATTTTCAGCACGAACGATGCCATACGCATCCGGTCGTGATGAAATCACCACCGTGATTTCTACTGGTAAACCATCATCTTTAATTGCATCAATAATTGCCTGCAAATTTGTGCCGCTCCCTGATAGCAAAACACCAATCTTGAGCGGTTGAACCGCGGTGGTTTCACTCATGCCCACTCCTGTTCGGGTTGTCAATACATGCAACATTATCTTAACTCTCAAGCCGTCATTACGACTGCTTGCTAGGATACCGCAAAAAGAGGCGACCCCTTTTGGGATCGCCTCATAAAGCATGTATCTCTCGGCTGCTTTCGCAATCATGCTTGCAGCCTGCTTAACAACGCATTGCTAGCTTAGGCGACGGCGCCTCCAAGCAATACCCAATCCAAGCAGAGCAAGAGCCGCTACGCCACCAACAAATGTCAGAGAAACTGCATCTCCTGTCTTTGCAAGCAGCTTCAGCATAGCATCGTCATCACCATTGCCGCCATCAGTGCCGGGAAGCTTATGGAGCGCATTAACTCCGTTGTCGCCACCAGCATTTGTCCCATTATTGTCGGAACCTTGACCATCGCGATATTTGATCTGCAGGTTTTCAATTCCGTTCGGGTAGGCAACCGTTGAATGACTGCTCCCCTCAATATCTTCCACATACTGCTGCCAGCCGCCCTCAGGAGTTGCAGGGCGCTTACCAAGACTTGGTGTGGCCGAGGGATCTCCGTCAAGAACAGAGGGATCAGTTGCCGAAGGATCAGTACCAATCACAACTGCAACATTTCCGATATCACCATCAATGGCTGCCTCAGTTACCACACATGTGAACTTAATGCGAACACTTTCGCCGCCAAGCACGCGCCCAACATAGATAGCAATATCTCCTGTTTCAGCATCAAAGACAGCATCCTCAAGGGCAATCTCTTCTTCTGTTCCCGGAGCAATCATCTTGAAGCTTCCAGCAACAGGCAACAGTCCTTCAGGCAGCTTGTCATAGACGGTAACGTTGTACCACGCTGTCCACGGTTCATCATTGTTGGCGAAGACCACTTCATAAGCTATCTCATCACCCACATAGATGGTGTTATCTTCGGAGTCAGCCAAAATGGTAGCAGTCTTCGTGGTTGTAAACTTCTTATGATCTGGATCGGTGTGGCTTGTTCCGTCAGGCTGAGCGGGCTGCTCGGTCTTAGGACCTGCATCGGGATTCTCCGGATCGGTAATCTCTTCCCAAAGATCCTTGTCGTCTTCTGGATCATAAGGTCCTGGCGTTGGATCAGGAAGCTCAATGTCAACAGGCTCGTCAATGCCTGGCTTGTAGTTTTCCGGATCTACCCCTGGCGGATAAGTAATGGTCTCAGACGGCTTCGTGCCAGCAGCATATGCGAAGTTAGCAGGAACAGGCGTGCCGTCCACCACCGCTTCGGGTGTTACTTTCACCTTAAACGTAATTGTTGTCGGTTCAGCACCACCATAAATGTCGCCGATCTTAAAGCCAATCGAGCGTGACTCAGCAGACGCCACATCAATTTCGGGGGTGATAGGCGTTGTGACACCCGTCAAACCATTGAAGATCTTTGCTGAGCCTGGAACGTATTCCACGCCCACTGGTAGCGGGTCATAGATCTTAGCAGCCAACCATGCTGAACCAAGCTTCTTGTTGTCAACCGTAATGGTGTACTCAAGAATGTCTCCCACCAATGCATACGTATTCTTGCGATTGGCGAAACCTTCGGTCACATTCTTCACCGTCTTTTCAACCGTCACGTCATATGCAGGCGGTGTTGGATTATCGGGGTCATCTGGGTTCTCGGGATCGTCAGGATCGTCCGGGTTATCCGGATCGTCCGGGTTCTCGGGATCGTCAGGATCGTCCGGGTTGTCCGGATTGTCAGGATCGTCGGGATTATCCGGATTATCAGGATCAACCGGATCCTTCTTATGGCTGGGAACCTCTGGATCTGTTGGCAAGAACTTCAGATCATAGTCATCTGGATCATCCTGCGGCTGAGGTGTCACCGGATCAGACGGATCGTCCGGATTAGT
The DNA here is from genome assembly GCF_943193125.1 of Adlercreutzia agrestimuris. Lineage (GTDB taxonomy): Bacteria > Actinomycetota > Coriobacteriia > Coriobacteriales > Eggerthellaceae > Xiamenia > Xiamenia agrestimuris. The sequence goes on along the minus strand of NZ_CALPCX010000002.1, from coordinate 143,102 downwards.
GGGATCATCGGGATTTTCCGGCGTATCTGGGGTCGGATCTTCAAGTATATCGTCAGTGATTGGCACAGTGACAATCACTTCAATGGTTTGCGGCGGCTGATCAGGATGCTGCGGATCAGTGCGCTCAACCGTTACCGGAATCTCAATTTCGGTGATCTTTTCGCCATCAGGCTTATTCTCGTTTTCCTTTAACACCTCTTCGATACGCTTCTTTACTTCCTCAGCAATATCCTCAGGCGTCTTCGGGTCATCAACATCACCAAAGCTTGTGATCTTATCGCCCGGTTTAATAGGCTTGGGCGTAGGAGTAGGATCATCGGTATCTTCAGTTGCGGTATCAAACGGTGAACCAGGGGTAACATCACCAACCACTACTTCGGTTGTTGGGGGCTTTGTACCCGGATCAATCTCAACGATATCACCACCCAAAATCTCCTCAATGATGCTGGGTTTCACCTCAGGGCGCTTGCGTGTTGGATCAGCGCTATCAACTGCCTCAGCAACCTTTACGCCTTCGGTTGTATCAATGCGCGTATCCCACACAAACGCATCGGGATTAATGCCATACACACCATTTACGCGACTTTCGCTCTTAAAATTGAGCTTTTCGCCACGTGCTGCTTTCAGCGCCGTATCAGCATTAACCGTTGTCTCAGCAATCAACTTATAGGTTGAGCCACCGTAAAGCACGCAGTCAGGCTCATAAGCATACGTACGCGAGCCGTCTGGATTAACCACTGGCGTAACATCAAGCTCAATAACATTGCCCTCAGGATCTACTGCCATCAGCTTATTGATCGTCACATCCGCCGGAATAGTGATAGAAAGCTCAGGGTTGAACAACGCGGTATCAGCCACGGTGTTTTTCATGTTCGCCGTATAGACAATAGAGTCGTTCGGACGAATTGTGCCATCTGAGCGCGAAGTGTTCGTGGCAGTCTCAGTCACCTTAAGCACCGGTGGAGTGTCAAGGTCAGGATAGATGTAGACCGTAAATTCACGCACCGCCTCGTTAAAGGAGCCCGATTGAGCAGCTTTAACGGTAATGGTCGTCACACCTGCTGAGCGAACATATGCCTTCACGGGCGTCTTGTACATCACTTCGTCAGCGGTGTATGAGTTGCGAATAACTGACGGGTCAAACGAGATCACGCCCGGATTTGAGCTAGTCAGCGTCACTGAACCAATAGTGTTGGTGGTTACCAACAGGTTCATGAAATCATCTTTTACGATACCATCTTCGCCCGTACGGAAATCAGAAATCTCATAGCGATAATTCTTGTGCAGAATCTCGCGCTCGTCCTTGTCGTTAAAGGCAACATAACTGGCTTTGTAATCATCGCCTGGCTCATCGGCCACCGCGCTGACTGAACCTGTCCACTCGGGAGCCTCAACATTGTCGCCGTCTTCATTAAGAATCGGCTTTGCCTTATCGTCAAGCAAAACGCCACCTTTAGCGTTATAAACCGTCAGATCAGGGTCAGCCATCTGAATGCGAACAGGCATTGTTTGCGTTTGCGACTCATAGTAATTCACATAAGCGTAGTCAGTGTATCGAGGATCAACATCCACGCCAGCTGAACTGTTCTGCACAGCAGACCCGTCTGCCTGTACGGCCAACATATCCGAAGCGACCGCAACTCCTTCGTCGGTTGCTGGATTGCGCTCAGTGAGTCGATCTTCGGGCAACACAACAGAAGTGTAGGTCACCAAAACCTTATGCTCATTGCCTTCGCCTAGATCAATGGTGCCATTCTCTAAGGCCTCGCGATACTCGGCGGTATTAAAGAAGGCGTTAATCTGCATGCGGTTCATGTCAAAGTACGCCATCGTATGCTCACGGTTGCCATTCTTAGCATCATGGCGAAGATAAACATTGCTCAGCGTGCTATCGTCATTGAGACCCTTACCATCTTCGTCAAAGCCAGAAACGGTAATCGTTCCGCCAAAGCGCTCAGGCACCTTCACGCCATCCATGTAGAGCTGCAGGATACCGGTCGGAGCAGCGCAAGTAGCTTTCGTCATAGTTGACTTGTCCGCATATGACTGACCAAACGGAAGCAGGTAGCTGGTTACGTCAACAGGAACCACAAGATGATTGTTCGTCACGACATTGTGATTGCCTGAATCTTGAACCCACGTAGGGAATGTGTATTTCGTGCCGTCAATCTCAATGGCTGTCTCGTCGGTCAGTTCGCAATTGGACTGCGATGTTACCGGCGAAATAGTAGCATCACCAATCATGCGATGACCCCAATAGCTAGCCGAGTCATTCACGTACTGGCTTGAGGTAATCTCAATCTTTTGGTAGCCAGAATTTGTCGGCATGGTTGTGCCTGCAGCTAATGGCTTATCGGGATCGTCGCCGATAGTCTGAAAGCTTGTCTTCAGTGCGGTAGGATCATTCAAGATCTTGTTTTCAAGCGGGTCGTCTTCAAGCCCTAAAGTACTAATTGGGTTTTTAACCACATCAAAAGTAGGCAGCGGGCTGCCGTCGTAGAATTTATCAAGATTGCTAAAGAATTGACGAAGCGTTTCATAGGCAGGAACAGAATGACCTTCATCAATCATTTCCTTCATGCGCTCCAAGTCAAGGTCAACATAACGACGAAGACCTGATGCGCCATCGTTGCCTAACTCATCAATATAAAGCGGCGAAAGCGTAATCTCGCGCAATTCGCCATTTACGTCTTTAAGGTAGCTCAGGCGAACCTCAATCTTTGAGCCGGGCTTATCAGCGGTTTGGCTGTATTCCGAAGGCAGCCACAGATAGAGAAGGCCGTTGTCCAACATTGATGGAGCGCCATATTGATATTGCATACCATCAATATAGAGCTGCCATTTCGTAATGAGATTAGACTCAATGCCATCTTCTTTAGACAGGTCAATAGTAACGATGGTTACATCAGATCCTGCTGGCTTAATTTTTCCGTCCTCAATAACGGCTTTGCCATATGCTGTGCCATCGAAGCGGAAACGATTTCCTGATTTTCCAACAAAGATTGAGCCACCCGTAATAATCATATGCGCGGCGTGATCGGTGTTAGCGATTTTGTCAGGACTATAACCTGTACCTGCGCCACCAATATCTTGCGAGTAATTACCAAGGTTGGTACCACCTTTTGGAATCATGGTGCCACCAGTAATATAGATGGTGTAATCAGAGTTGTCGCAAACCTGCGTTTGGCCATAACAGCCACGGCCAAAACCGTTACCATCTTCGCCGCCATTAGAGAGAATGTAGCCACCATTGATGCGAATATTGCCCGTACCATGAGGATGCAAAGATTTCGTTACACCAGCAGGAACCGTTTTTGTGGCCTGATTCCAACCGCCACCAATACCTGCTCCATGGAAAGCAGCCGTCGCGTTGATGTTTCCGCCATTAACAGTGATCCATTCACTCGGTGAAGTTCCTGCAGCATTGCCGCCGCCGCCAATACCCGGTCCAAAAATGTCACCGTTAGCATTGGCTGAACCTGCTGACCTGCCTGCGCCGTTGGTAACCACAATGTTGCCACCGTTGAAGGTCATGTTGCCGCCGTCTTCGCTATATTTACCACCAAGACCTGCACTCTGGCCGCCGCCATGCACCTGTAAGGTACCAGGATTTTTGCTATCCAAAAGCGTAAGATAGTTATCGGCTGTTTCTTTGGCTGTGCGAGTTGTGCCATCATTTGCCACAAACGTCGTGCCCACAGGAATCATACCGTCAACTGGCACGATAGCGTTTCCGTTTACATCCACATTAGGAACACTGTCATCAATATATATTGCTGCACCTGTTCCGCAGTGTATGCCCGGGAACTGAAGATTACCGCTTGAGTTGCGATACGAATCAAAATTATTAAGTGTACCGTCAGCCAAAACAATATGAGCAATACCACCTGTTTGGATATCAAAAGGAGCATCCACTACCAGGTTAACTCCAGCAAAAACAACATGCGCCTCAACTCCATTTGGCACAACAATACCTGCAGCAACCTGTGTTGGCGCTTGCGGTGTGCCGCCGGTAGTTATGGTAAGTTGTTTGCTCGTTTTAATACTCACCTTGTTGCCAGCAACTTCAAAGTCGGAAGCCGAGATACCTACGCCACTAAAAGTAATCCCTTGCAGCACAACATCTGTCGTGCCATCTGCATAAGCTATAACTTCCGCTTCGCTTTCGTCTGCATCTTCTTCCGCGTCATCTAGCTCAGCAGCATCAGCATCATCCGCTTCATCTGCGTTATCTAACTGCGCCTTCGCTGGCGTCGATACATCTTCTGACGCGAGAGCCTTTGTGGCCGCCCCCACAGAAGTTACTTCTTCATCTTCGGTTTCATCAGACAAAGCAGAATCTACGTTGTCCGATTTCCCCTCTTGCCCCTCTCCTGCTGCCTTATCTGGCTCAACCGTCTCATCTGTGGCTTTGTCCGTAATAGTAGCATCGGGCTCATCGACCTCAGTTACGGCGGATGCCCCCACATCCACCAACGAGATACGATCAGATGAATTGGTAAGCGGTACTAATTCATCTGTTGTTATGGTTTCTGGAGTTTGTTGACCGTCAGCCTGATCAACCCCTTCACCATATGCACTTTGCGTCAACGGAGCTGCCATAAGTCCCGTAACCAGAGTTAAGGCTAAAAGGCATTGCAAGAATTTGCTCTTGATGGTCGTTGCCCTCATACCTTCTCCATTCTCTATATTGCTTCCTCAAAGAAGCAATTTATCTCCGTGCTCATTTATTGCTTAAGCTTCTCTTCAGCGCAAAACAAGCGATAGCTATACGGATCTTACAATAACGTATTGGTAACAGATTGTGAACAGTTAAATTACAATGCGGTCATACAAACTCCTCCATAAGCTGGGGTTTATATGCCCGCATTACCCAACAAGCTTCACGGGATTCAATGGCTTCATTGCCTCTTAGGTCAGACAGTGCAGCAGATAAAACAAAACGCACGCTCGTTCATTTGAAAGAGCGTGCGTTTTTTCGTCTGAGCTTTTAAGTAGTTTACTTATCGTAGGTATAAAGCGAACCGTCGTGAACGTAGGTGACCGAGCCGGTGCCATCAACAATACTACCGATCATGTAGGGTTTTTCGCCAGCTGCTTCAAGTGCATCAAAAACATCTCCTACAAAAGCAGGATTTACAATTAGCACCATTCCAATACCCATGTTGAAGGTTTTAAGCGCCTCTGTTTCGTCAAGATGTGCAGCGTTGCAAACCATGCGAACGATTGGCGGAACCGGCCATGTTCCCAGCTTAACTTCTGCGTCGCATGTTTTCGGAAGCGCGCGGTTGAGATTCTCGGTAATGCCACCACCTGTGATATGAGCAAGTGCATGAACGGCATTCGGGCATTGCTTCAGCACGTTGAGCACTGGCTTCACATACATACGCGTAGGAGCAAGAATGGCTTCACCTAGAGATATGCCGTCTAATTCTTCGCAAGGGGCAAGCACTTCTTCAGCAGTTTTGCCCTCAATGCAGACTTTACGAGCAAGCGAGTATCCGTTTGAGTGAAGACCGGATGAAGCAAGACCAACAAGGATGTCACCTTGCTGCACGTTGGCAGGATCAAGCATAGTTGCACGATCGACAATACCCACGCAAAAGCCCGACAAATCGTAATCATCAGGATCCATAACGCCAGGGTGTTCAGCCATCTCGCCGCCGATCAGCGCGCATCCTGCCTGCTTGCAGCCCTCAGCAATACCCCCAACAATTTCTGCCATGGCATCTGCCTGTAGCTTGCCAACCGCCACATAGTCCAAGAAAAACAGCGGCTCAGCTCCAGTGGCAAGAATGTCGTTTGCACACATAGCAACCAGGTCAATGCCCACGGTGTCATGCTTGTTAATCAGTTGTGCGACCTTTAATTTGGTACCTACGCCATCGGTACCACTCACCAAAAGCGGATCAACCATATCCTTTGCGGCAGCAATGGAGAACAGACCGCCAAACCCACCAATATCGCCTACCACTTCAGGACGATATGTAGCATGGACAGCGCCTTTGATAGCGTCAACAGCACGTGCGCCTTCTTCAATATCAACACCCGCCTGGGCATATGTAATACGTTCTTGGGCTTCCATGGCCTCCCTTTCACCTGGATGGTTTCCTGGTTAACTACTTACCTAAACAAAACTTGAAACGAACTCAAAATAACTCTTTTGCAAGGTGCACTACATCATAGCGCGTTCATGGTTCTCTATTGCCTACGAAACAGCATCTCGTGCACCATCTGCAATTGCTTGGGCGTCCTCAGCGTCATCAATGCCAGCTTCAATGCCCTGCTCGGGCTGTTCGGCTCCATCACTGTTATCAGCATCCTGGTCGGTCATATCAACTTCGGCGGCATCAGCGCCGGTAACACTTTGCTCTGCTGCATTTGCGTCAGCAGAATCAGTCAGCTGATCAGTCCCTTCAACTCCAGGAACCGTTGACTTCGTCACATACGCAAACAGTGCCCAACGACCATCAGAGGCCAGGTTATCGCAGGTAGCAAACACGAAGCTCTTTGTAATGTCGTCAATGGGCGCCAGCCCAGAAGGTGTGACCACTGAGCGATCAACCTTGTCCTGCAGATATTCATGGTACGACTCAGTGCTTTCAAAACGCGCCTGCGCTAATGGGTCGTCAGCTTCACAATGTACGATTGACATGGTTTTTAGTTCATAATTGCCCTCAGGGGTAAGCACATAAACCGTGCGATGCTCGTTAAAAACACCCGTGTCGCCAAAGTCAGCAATTGCAGCAAACATGGAACCGTCGTTGAGGTGATGACCATAAATAACATTGTTTTCATCGGCGAAGGTTCCGTCGTTATCTGCAGACAAAAAGATACAACCAAAGGTAGCAATATAACCTTCTGAACCCTTAAAGTCATGATAGAGGTAATACTGATCGTCATTTCCTTGCACAATAGGATAGTTAATAACGGTGCCAGGTATATAAATCCAACCCACCAGATCAGGATTAACCGCTAAAAGCGCATCCCAATCTACCGCCATCTCCTCAAAGGTTACTTCTTGCACCTGCACATCTGCAGTGACGGCAATTTCCTCATACGTCTTTTGTCCCTGTAGATAGCTCCAGATTATGGCGCCGAGCGCAACCAAAGCTCCAATCAGCACAATTAAAGCAAGCCAAAAGATAACGCGCCACACGCCACCCTTTTTCTTCTTTGGTATTTCTGGTCTTCGCCCATAACCTGGGGTAACAGGTTGATAGTTGCTATAGTTTTGCGGAAACTGATCTGCCATACAATCCCCTTATTAACTCCTCAATATATGTCATGATACGCAAAAGCGCTCCCAAAAGAGAGCGCTATGCAATTTTTCGCAAGAACTACGAAGATTATTGTCTGGCTATTACTTCTTCATCTCGTCAATAAAGCCCTTGACGATAAAGATCACGATAATCAAAACGATGACCGCGGCGATAATCCAAATAGCCTCTGTTGGAATCCAACTCATAAAGCTCATAATAGCATTCCTTCATGTCGTATTACTACTGCGCCCGCACACTACTCAAGCGCAACAACTTACTTGATTAACCTCATCATACTAACGTTTCACGCCTTTTCATGCAAGCGCAACTCAAGGGCATCGTTGATGATTTTTAAGGCTTTGACCCGTGCAAAGCGTTTATCGTCACTCTCAAGAACAATCCAGGGAGCGTAGGTTGTAGACGTTAAACGGAACATATCGTTGACCGCTGCCTTGTATTGCGGATACTTATCACGATTACGCCAATCTTCATCAGTAATCTTCCACTGTTTAGCAGGGTCAAGCTGACGAGCTTCAAAACGGCGCAGTTGCTCTTCAGGCGAAATGTCCACCCAGAACTTCAAGAGAATTGCACCCCACCTTACCAACTCTTGCTCAAATTCATTAATCTCGTCGTAGGCACGTGTCCACTGTTCAGACGTGGCGAAGCCTTCAACACGCTCCACCAAGACACGCCCATACCAACTGCGATCATAGATTCCAACATGCCCTGCTTTTGGCAGACGTGTCCAATAGCGCCACAAAAACGGATGCAAGAGCTCAGGCTTCGTGGGCGCCGGCGACGGGAAAATGGTATACGCACGCGCATCAAGAGCCTGCGCAACGCGCTTAATGTTCCCTCCTTTTCCAGCCGCATCCCACCCTTCATACATCAAAATAAGCGGCACGCGATCTTGATACATTTGCATCTCAAGCTGATTGAGGCGCGCCTGCTCTCGCTTGAGTTGCGCTTTATAATCTTCAGGATCAAGCACTTTGTCGTGAGCAATATCTTCAACACGCAAGAGATGATCTACTTGGCGAAAACGCGAAACCTTTGGAGCACGTGCGCTATCTTGACGTGCGCGAGCTTCCCCCGCTTCAAGGATACGCGCCTCGTCTTCGGGTGTGCGCCCCTCAAGCGGCATCTCCGATAATGCGCCAGCCGAATTTGCTTGAGCTTTTTCAGCTGCAGCTTGAGCTGCTGGATCTTGCTGAGCATCAAGGGCTGAGCGGAATGCTTCTACCAGCGTTGAAGCAATATCAAGGTTGGCCCGACGCTTGTCTTCGCCATTTATCAAATGCCATGGCGCATATGAGAAGTCTGTCCCTTCTAACAAGTTGTCATAGAGCCTATATGCCTCTTTGTAATTACCCGTATCAGCAAGCTTTTCCTTGCTTACACGCCAACGCGTTGCAGGATCTTTATGAAGTTGCTTGAGGCGCTTTTTCTGCGCTTTATGAGTCACATGAACAAAGAATTTTACAATGACATACCCATCGTCTACCAGCTGCCGCTCGAAGTCGGCACATGAATCTAGGTAATAGCGAAGCGCAGTGATAGATCCATCGTGAGATTGTTTTTCAGGAAGAGACAGTTCGCCAAATTGTTCAAAAAGCATATGCTGGACAGCAGTGGTATACCATCCGCGATCGTAAAACGTGCAGGTTCCGCGCGAGCCAAGCGCCTCCCAGAATTGTTTCATCTCTGGATTCATGCCGCGTACGCCAAACGGACGCCCCGAAAACTTATCAAGCGCTTTCACGTCAAGGTTTTCCGTCACGTAAACGCTCGTGGCGCGCGCATCAAGGTGATACATTAGATCGGAAATGCGCGAACCTTTACCCGCACCATTCCAGCCTTCAAAAAGCACTACCAGTCCAACACCTTTGGCACGTGCCTGCTGCTGCAAGACCACCAACTGCGACATCAGCTCGTCGCGTTGCTGCTTGTACGTTTCTTTGTCTAAGGGTTGTTGAGAAAAATCGACCGACTCCAGCATAGCTTCTCCAATCTGTTGGCCTTTTTGCATCGTAACACAGCGCTTGCCGTAATGCGCGTTTTCACGTAAAGCGAAAGTAAAAGGTTTCCAACGAAGCTACCCTCAATAGAGTTTAGCGCTCATTTAGCATTACAATGGTATTATCTTTGGAGGAGAAGATGCAATCATGTCTCATTGCGCGGTAATTGATTTGGGTTCTAATACAATTCGCTTAGTGGTGTACGAGATTCGCTCATCGCAAGACGCGCGCGACAAGAATCGTCCCTTTAGAAGCCTCGTTAACGACAAAGTTATGGCAGGATTGGCTGCTTATGTGGTGGACGGAGTTTTTAGCGACGAAGGCATCAAGTGCGCAACTTCCGTGCTACGAGGTCACCTAAAGCGCGCAACAGCACTTCGCTGCAAGCAGGTCCATATTTTCGCCACGGCGGTTTTGCGCAATGCACGCAATTGCAAAGAAGCCGTTAGTGCGCTTGAGCGAAATATTGGACATTCCATCGTAGTGCTCTCCGCTGAAGAAGAAGCGCGTCTCGGTTTTATAGGTGCAGGCATTGACGAGCCGCTTACCAATGGCACGCTTGTTGATATCGGCGGCGGTTCCACCGAGCTTTCGTGTGTGCGCAACTCACGAGATCAAGGCGGTCTGTCTATTGCTATGGGGTCGTTGTCGTCGTTTACGCGCTTTGTATCTGCCATTTTGCCTACCGAAAACGAGATGGCAGCAATTAATCAGGCGTTTTGCGACTTATTGGCCGAGCAGTTAGACAAAGGAGAATTGCCTGCAAATGCGCTTTGCGCAAACCAACTCTATGGCGTTGGTGGAAGCATTCGCGCGGCAGCAAAAATGCTTGTGCAAGTTCGCCACCTCTCTGAGCGACCAAGCGTTTTGACTCCTGCTGATATTGATGAGTTATTAAAACTCTGTGTGGAGGAACCACATCGTTTCGCCCACGCGGCGCTCAAAGCTTGCGTTGAGCGCGTTCATACGATTGTGCCAGGGTGTGTCATTTTACGTGCTGTCTTTGAGGAGAGCGGCGCGCGTGAATTGCGAATTTGCAAACACGGGATTCGCGAAGGGTTTTTGATGACCCAGGTGATTGAGAGACAGAGGGAAGGGATTAATAATGAGCGAACCGAAAACGGAAGCAACTGAAAAACCTGTTGCTCCAGCATACTTACAAAACCGCGAACTCTCATGGCTCGCATTCAACGAACGCGTGCTTGACCAGGGCGCCGATGTAACCGTACCTCTTCTTGAGCGACTCAATTTTATCTCCATTTTCTGGAGTAATTTGCAAGAGTTTTTCATGGTTCGCGTTGGCAGTTTGACTGACTTAGCACTCGTCAAAAAGTCCATCATTGATTCAAAATCAGGGATGACTCCCGCACAACAACTTGATGCCATTTATAAGCGCTGTCATGAGCTCTACCCCATCCAAGAGCGTACCTACAAAACGGTACGCAGCGAGATGTCCGAACAGGGAATAAACCAGCTTACGCTCAGTGATCTTACCGATGAGCAGCGTTCGTTTTTGCGCGATTACATGGAGAGCAATGTTATGCCGTTTCTCTCTCCGCAGATTGTCAACTCGCGCCACCCCTTCCCCCATCTTGAGAATGGTGCACTATATGTGGTAGTTCGCCTCAACGAAGAAGTTGAAAACAAAGGGAAAAAGGACAAAGAAAAGCACAAAGAGAGTAAGCTTGACGCAAAAGGCAAGCAAGATACCAAGAGCAAACCTGATGCAAAGAGCAAGCAGGATAAGGCGAAAAATCTTGGGGCCGAAGGTGTCACCCTCGGGCTTGTCCCTCTCCCACGCCAATGTGACCGTATCATTTTGCTCCCAAGTGAAAACTTGGACTTTATCTTGCTTGAACACGCGATTGAGCTGATGGTGCCCACCATTTTCTCTATGTACGAAGTCAAACACACCAACATCATTTGCGTAACACGCAACGCCGACCTTGACGCAACGGAAGGCACTGACGAACAAGACGACGATTATCGCGAGCATATGAAACGCATTTTGAAGAAGCGTTCTCGTTTGGCTCCTGTTCGCCTTGAAAGCGAGCGTCCTCTTTCATCTATGGTTCGCAAAACCTTGCTGGAGCGGCTTGGACTAAAAGAGTATCAAGTGTTTAGCACCTCAGTACCCCTTGATATGAGTTATACCTTTGGCTTGGGCGACCTTTTGCCCGATCATAAGCGCGCAAGTCTGAGTAATACCCCCTTTGCGCCCGCATGGCCAGCCTGTCTTGACCAACGCAAGCCCATACTTGAGCAAGTGTGCGAAAAAGAGGTACTTCTCTCCTACCCTTACGAATCTATGGATGCATTCGTACAACTTTTACGCGAAGCGTCACAAGATCCGTCGGTACTTTCTATCAAGATCACCCTTTATCGTCTTGCACGCCAATCCCATCTAGCAGAAGCACTCATTGCTGCAGCCGAAAATGGCAAAAACGTCACCGCGCTCTTTGAGCTTCGCGCGCGCTTTGATGAGAGCAATAATATCGAATGGTCGCAGCGCTTTGAGCAGGCTGGCTGCAACGTGATCTATGGCTTTCGCGACTATAAGGTTCATTCAAAAATCTGCTGCATAACACGCCAAACCGATCAGGGACTTCAGCACATTACCCAGCTTGGTACCGGTAATTACAATGAAAAAACCGCGAAGCTCTACACCGACCTGTGCTTTATCACCACTGATCCATCTATCGGAAAAGACGCTACAGAGTTTTTCCGCAATATGGCACTTGAAAACACTTCGGACAACTATGAAACTCTCTGGGTTGCTCCGCTCCAGATCAAACCGATGATCTTGGCATCAATTGATCAAGAGATTGAACGAGCACACGCAGGACAGCCATGTGGTCTCTTTTTCAAGACCAATTCCATCACCGACAAGGAAATAATTGAGCGTATTGTTGACGCTTCAAAGGCCGGCGTGCCCGTAACGCTCTTTGTGCGCGGCATTTCCTGCATCGTTCCCGGTATTGAGGGAGAAACCGATAATGTGCGCGTCGTCTCAATTGTAGGAAGATTGCTCGAACATAGCCGCATCTATGGCTTTGGCGCGCATGACAACATGAAGATGTATCTTTCAAGCGCCGATCTCATGACGCGCAATATGGACAAGCGTATTGAAATTGCGTGGCCAATTCAAGACGAAGCACTGCGCGACTATGTGCTGAGCTATGTGGATGCTTGCCTCGCCGATACCGCCAAGCTTCGCGAATTGCAGCCGGACAGAAGCTACACCCCTCTTGGTGCATGCGCCAATGGCGAAGAGCTCTTCGATTCGCAGACATTCTTTATTAACCGCGCACAGCGCAAGCATCTTGAAGCCGCTGACGGTCAGACGGTCTCCGACCTTGACTACTTCAAAGAGAAGCGCGCGAAAAACGCAAAGCTTGAGGCAGAAGGAGAAGCCGAACTGGCAGCAAAAGAGGCAGATGCTGTTGTGCGTGAATCCGAGATTGACGTCATTGTTCCTGACGAAGTTGAACCTCCGCAAGCTGCTACAGCTACACCAGAAGCACCTACAGCAGCTACAGATGCTTCCACTGCAACCAATGCATCCGTCACTGCAATTGAGCGAGCACAACTGCAGCAAGTGCGCAAACGTGGTTTCTTCGGCAGATTGCGCTATCTTCTCACCGGCAAATAGCTTGCAATCAAAAAGACAAGTTATGCGATAAACGCAAGAAAGAAAATAAGCCCCTCAACAAAATACGTTGAGGGGCTTACTACACAACACTCGCTCATCACGAGGATTATTTCTCAATGAGCTATACTCTTACACTTCGCGTGCCACTACATCTGCAATTGCTTGCGCATGACGATCAGCTTCCTCAGCGCTTGCTGCTTCCACCATCACGCGCACCACCGGCTCGGTACCCGATGCACGCAAAAGCACACGACCTGAATCACCTAACTCCGCTTCAGCAAGGCTTACCGCCTTCTGAACTGAAGCGTTATCCTCAACAGCATGCTTGTCTTTCACGCGTACGTTGATGAGCGTTTGCGGGAACCGCGTCATAACCGCTGTTGCCTCGGCAATAGATGAGCCCATTCGCTGACAGGCTGCCAAAAACTGCAACGCTGTCACCAGACCATCCCCTGTTGAGTTGTGCTCTAGAAAGATCATGTGACCAGACTGCTCGCCGCCAATAACAAAGCCACCCTCACGCATTGCTTCTAGCACATAGCGGTCGCCCACTTTGGTTTGAATCAGATCAATACCCGCATCGCGCAATGCATGCGATAGACCCAAATTGCACATCACCGTTGAAACGGCCGTATTGTGCGCAAGCAAACCGCGATTCTTCAGGTCTATTGCACATACTGCCTCAACCATATCGCCGTCAATCTCATTGCCTTGAGCATCAACAAGCATCACACGATCCGCGTCACCGTCATGCGCAATGCCCACATCGGCACCCGTTTGAGCAACTAGCTCGCGCAGGGGTTCAAGGTGTGTTGAGCCGCACTGGACATTAATGTCAGTTCCGTTGAAGTCCTCATTGATAACGACAACCTCCGCACCTAAACGGCGAAGTGCTTCTGCACTCGTCATGCATGATGCTCCATGCCCCACATCAAGCGCAACTTTGAGACCGTCAAAGTTAATGTTCTGTTCTTCGATAGTAGAAACTGCATGCTCAATATACATCTCGCACGCTTCATCAACAGGAACAATGACACCAACCGCATCTCCCGCCGGAAGACAATGTGCCCCTGCGCCACCTTCTAAGACAAATGACTCAATTTCATCTTCAATTGCATCAGGTAGCTTAAAGCCTTTACTGTCGAAAAGCTTAATTCCGTTATATTCGGGCGGATTATGAGATGCCGAGATCATTACGCCACCGTCACAGCATAACTCGCGCACCAAAAGTGCTATAGCCGGCGTAGGAATAATACCAGCCATAAGCGCTGTGCCACCCATTGACATGACACCAGCTGCTACGCATGATTCAAGCATATCGCCTGATAATCGCGTGTCTTTTCCAATAAGTATCGTTTTCCCTTGAAAGCATGCGGCAGCTTGACCAAGCTTAAATGCCAGATCACACGTCAGTTCGGTGTTTGCAACTCCGCGAACACCATCAGTTCCAAACAAACGCGCCATAGATTTCTCGATTTCTCCTCAAACGTTATTTTAATGAGCAAAGCATTTATGAAGAGAACACTTCCCCAAAAAACTCTCCTCGTAAAGCTTGCCCGCTCTATTATCCCCGATTTACACACTCATCGCGCAAACGCACCGCTCCTGCTGGTCGCTCTTCGTCGGTCATACGATTGTTTAACTCAGCTGCAAATTCATCGAGCGAAATTCCATACCGCTCTAAAACAACCATCAAATGATATACGACATCAGCTGCTTCATAGCGCAGATGATCCACCGACTTTTGATAATCGTCGGGCAATTGCACCGCTATATCTTCAGCGTCAAGATCTTGCTCAGCCCCAGCCGCATACGCCAAGGCGGCAGCTAACGAAGAGGTTGCCCATGACTCTACATCTTTGGCAGCAAGTGCAACTTCACCGGCTTCTTCCATTACCTTCTTAAGCACTTTATCAGGTGATTCGCTCAAAAGTCTATACGTGTAGCTAGATTCATCAGCATCTCGACGCAAACGAATGGTGTGCGCAAGTGCTTCAAGCGTTGCACCAATTTGCGAGGCCGGAGCCTCCTCGTTATCAGGTATGTAGGTCTTAGAGATATAAGAACTGTCAGATGTGGTAGTCATACCATTTCCTTTCGCATAAACAGCGTGCGAAATAAAGCATGCGGAACTTAAAGCGTTCCAAAAAAGAGGGGGCGTTTGTTAACACCCCCTCAAACTTCGTTAGTCGTCTAGACTTGCATCGGAAGCTGCTTCATCCTCTTTGCTGGTCAGACCGAATCCGAAAGATCCAACTGATCCAAGCAGAGCGTCAAGCTCCTCTAGGTTTCGCTGATACGAGCGAGGCGGCAGTGCTTCACCAAGCATGTCTTCGCCATCCGTATTAAATGTTGGAGGCTCGTCGCCACCGATGAGGATCGTATCATCGGGGCTAAAGACCATATCCAGCAATTGACTCATGTCGTCAGAAGTAGCTGACAGATCGTCTTCAATTACATGAAGCAGACCGCGCTCTTCAAGACCCTCTTTGAGTTCCTCAATTGCTTTTACACCAATACCCTCAATGCGAAGGAGGTCTTCTTCAGTACGGCCTGCCAAGTCAGCAACTGTCTCAATGCCAGCTTCTGAGAACTTGTTAGCCCAGCGCTGCGATACGCCCAAGTCATCATAGATATACAGACGAGCATCCTCATCAGAAAGGCGCGGTCCGATATGACCAAATGACGCACCCGGATAAATGCCATAGCTACCGTTGTTGAAGTAAGCATCATCAAGAGACCAATCCTGCGGCTGCGGCAACAGCTCTTCAATGTCGCGCAGTGCATCAGGAGCAAAGTCAGGCAACGCATCTCCGTTGACCGCAGAAACCGGACGACCCTTGTAGGTCAAGCCGACTTCGCGATAACGCGGCAAACCGGTACCAGCCGGAATTGGCTTACCAATGATAACGTTTTCCTTAAGTCCTGCCAGGTGATCCACTTTGCCCTCAATAGCGGCATCGGTAAGCACCTTGGTGGTCTCTTGGAACGAAGCGGCTGACAGGAATGAGTCGGTAGCAAGCGACGCCTTGGTAATACCAAGCAACAGAGGTTGACCAACTGGCGGCTCTTTGCCTTCAGCAATGAGCTCGTTAGCAACATCTTCAAACTCAAAGCGGTTGACTTGGCGACCGGGCAGGTAATCAGAGTCACCTGCATCAAGTACTGCCATCTTACGCAGCATCTGACGCGCGATAACTTCAATATGCTTGTCGTTGATGTCTACGCCCTGTGAAACATATACGCCCTGAACTTGGCTTACGATATAGCGAAGCGTCGTGTTCGGATCGGTCAAGCGCAGCAAATCGTGCGGGTTGATTGAACCTTTTGTAAGCTGCTGTCCAATGTGTACTTCGCAGCCATCAACCACTCCGGGAACCATCTGAGCACGTGCTGAAACAACATACTCGCGATAGTTGCCTTCCTGGTCATGAATGGTCAGCGTCTTGGACTGCTTATCGCCCGAGATTTGCAACGTACCAGAGATCTCTGCCAAGACAGCAAGACCCTTCGGCTTGCGTGCCTCAAACAGCTCTTGAACACGAGGCAGACCGTGCGTAATGTCCTCACCTGCAACACCACCAGTATGGAACGTACGCATAGTAAGCTGCGTACCCGGCTCACCAATTGACTGAGCGGCAATAATACCAACTGCTGTGCCAATGTTGACCGGACGTGCTGTTGCCAAGTCCCAACCGTAGCACTTCTGGCATACGCCATGCTCGGCATGACAGGTCATAACCGTACGGATAACAACCTCTTCAATGCCTGCAGCCTCAAGCGCGCGAAGCTGATCAATGCCTGAAATGTATTCATCAGCATCAACGATGATCTCGCCATTTGCGTCTGCCAACGACTCAAGAACACAACGGCCAATCAGGTTCTCATCCAGATCGCCCTTCTCAGTGTGCAGCGGATACGGCACACCATCAGTGGTACCGCAGTCAATTTCGCGAATGATCACATCTTGCGCAACGTCAACCAGACGACGGGTCAGATAACCAGAGTCAGCTGTACGCAGTGCGGTGTCAGCCAGACCCTTACGAGCACCGTGCGTTGAAATAAAGTATTCCAATACCGACAAGCCCTCGCGGAAGTTTGCCTTAATAGGACGGTCAATAATCTCGCCCTTCGGGTCAGACATCAAACCACGCATACCAGCAAGCTGGCGAATCTGCTTGATGTTACCACGAGCACCAGAGAACGCCATCATGTAGATGGGGTTGAACTTGTCGAAGTTCTCAGCCATGGCTTCGCCAACTTCTTCATTGGCTTCGTTCCAGATATCAACAACCTGCTTATGGCGCTCTTCGCGGCTCATAAGACCCATCTCGTAGTCTTCATCAATGGCGGCAACTTTTGCATCTGCTGCAGCCAAAATTTCAGGCTTGTTAGGCGGCACCGTTGCGTCATAAACCGATACGGTTACGCCTGCACGCGTAGCGTAATGGAAGCCAGCGTCTTTCAGACCGTCCAAAATGGCCGGCACTTCAGAAAGCTCGTAGCGGTTGCAAACATCCTCAACCAAACGACCAATCTCTTTTTTGTTCATCTCATAGTTGAGATAAGGATAGTCATCAGGCAAGACTGAATTGAACGTAATGCGACCGATGGTGGTCTCAATGCGCTCGCCAGCCTTATGCTCTTCCATGGTTCCGAAAGCGGTTGCCACCTGTGTGTCGCGAGAGAGACGCACCCAGATCTTGGCCTGCAAATCAACCTCAGCACGAGCGTCGTAAGCATTGAGTGCATCGGCAAAGTCAATAAACGCACGACCCTCGCCCGGGAAGCCATCACGAGCAGCAGTCAGGTAGTACAGACCGATAATCATGTCCTGGGTTGGTACGGTCAGCGGACGACCATGTGCCGGTGACTTAATGTTGTTTGCAGAAAGCATCAACACGCGAGCCTCAGCCTGGGCTTCTGCACCAAGCGGCACATGCACAGCCATCTGGTCACCGTCGAAGTCAGCGTTAAACGCTGTACATACCAGCGGATGAAGCTTGATGGCTTTACCTTCAACCAACACCGGCTCAAAAGCCTGAATGCCCAAGCGGTGCAGGGTTGGTGCACGGTTAAGCAAAACCGGATGCTCGGTGATAACCTCTTCAAGTACGTCCCAAACGTAGCTTGCGCCACGATCAACTGCTCGCTTTGCAGCCTTGATATTTGCAGCATACTCAAGCTCTACCAGGCGTTTCATAACAAACGGCTTGAACAGCTCAAGCGCCATCTGGCTGGGCAGACCGCATTGGTGCAGCTTCAACTGCGGGCCAACAACAATTACCGAACGACCAGAATAGTCAACACGCTTACCAAGCAAGTTTTGACGGAAGCGACCTTGCTTGCCCTTGAGCATGTCAGAAAGCGACTTCAGCGGACGGTTGCCCGGACCTGTTACCGGACGACCGCGACGACCGTTGTCGAACAAGCTGTCAACTGCTTCTTGCAGCATGCGCTTTTCGTTGTTCACGATAATCTCAGGCGCACCTAAGTCAAGGAGGCGCTTCAAACGATTGTTACGGTTAATAACGCGACGATACAGATCGTTTAAGTCTGACGTTGCGAAACGACCACCGTCAAGCTGCACCATAGGACGCAGGTCAGGCGGGATAACCGGAATAACATCCAAAATCATGTCTGAGGGTTTGTTGGATGACTTCAAGAAGGCATCCACAACCTTCAAGCGCTTGATAGCCTTCGCACGCTTTTGGCCCTTGCCGTTTGAGATGGTGTCGCGCAGCTCTTCTGCTACTGTTTCCAGATCCATCGCATCAAGCAAATCGCGAACAGCTTCAGCACCCATGCCACCGGTGAAGTAGTCGCGATAGTTCAAGCGCATCTCGCGATACAGAGCCTCATCAGGCACAAGTTGCTTAGGCTCAATCTTCATGAATGCTTCGAAGGCATCCTGACGAAGAGCTTTACGCTCGTTGAACTCCTCATAGATGTCGGCAATCTCTTCGTCAACCTCTTCAGGAGTAAGACGCTCGTCCTCTTCAATGTCGTCTACAAAGTCATCGTCTTCGGGGACATAGTCAACAGAGAGCTTGCGCGTAGCTTCAACGATGCGATCGCGCTCTGCGTCCAACTCTTCCAAGTCAGCCGCAAGCTCATCGCGCAGTTCATCAGCGTCTTCTTCGCGTGCTTCTTTATCAACAGACGTGATAATTGAGCTGGCAAAGTATAAGACCTTCTCAAGCTCCTTCGGCGGAATATCAAGCAGATAGCCCAAACGCGAAGGCGAGCCCTTAAAGTACCAAATATGGCTCACCGGAGCTGCAAGCTCAATGTGACCCATGCGCTCGCGGCGCACTTTTGAACGCGTAACTTCAACACCGCAGCGTTCGCAGACGATGCCCTTAAAACGTACGCGCTTATATTTGCCGCACGCACACTCCCAGTCCTTGGTCGGACCGAAAATCTTTTCGCAGAACAAACCGTCTTTTTCTGGCTTGAGCGTGCGATAGTTAATGGTCTCCGGCTTCTTGACCTCGCCGCGCGACCAGCTGCGCACGTCTTCGGCACTTGCCAGGGAGATACGCAGAGCGTCGAAATTATTTACGTCGAATTCCGTCGTCATTTACAGCTCCTCCCCCTCTTCGATAAGTTCGTTTACTTCAGTGTCATTTTCAGCGTCAGCATCCCCCATGAGCTCACCAAGCTCAGCAGCAATGCTATCAAGGGCGCTTGCATTGTCTTCTTCAGTCTTACGCGCGTCTTCAGCAATTGCCTCAAACAAACCGCGATCTGAATCTTCCTCATCATGCTCTACCGTGACGTCAATGGTTTGATGGTCATGACCTTCAAGCTCAACGTTCAAGCACAATGACTTCATTTCCTTCACCAAAACCTTGAAGGACTCAGGCACTTCAGCCGCCGGGATATTCTCACCCTTTACGATGGCTTCGTAGCTCTTAACGCGTCCAGCCGTGTCGTCAGACTTGACCGTCAAGATCTCCTGCAGCACGTTTGAAGCGCCATATGCATACAGCGCCCACACTTCCATCTCACCGAAGCGCTGACCACCGAACTGTGCTTTACCACCAAGCGGTTGCTGCGTAATCAAGCTGTAAGGACCAGTTGAACGTGCATGGATCTTGTCGTCAACCATGTGGCCGAGCTTAAGGATGTAGGACTGACCAACCGTAATAGGCTCGCGGAACTTCTCACCGGTGCGGCCGTCATAGAGCCACGTCTTACCCGTACGAGAGAGCTGCGGCACAAACTCATCACGTGCCATGTCGCCATACTTCGCATGGTTGATGTTGATAAGATTGCGATTTGCCTTTTCAATTGCATCAGAGATCTCACGCTCGTTTGCGCCGTCAAATACTGGCGTTGCAACATGCATAGGACCTTCAACAACTTCAGTGGTGTCCTCAGCGTCATCCCAGCCCCACTTAGCAGCCCAGCCAAGGTGGTTCTCAAGCAGCTGACCAACGTTCATACGAGACGGAACACCCAGCGGATTCAAGATAACGTCAATTGGCGTACCGTCGGCCAAGTAAGGCATGTCCTCAACAGGCAAAACGCGGGAAATAACACCCTTGTTACCATGACGACCAGACAACTTGTCGCCCTGCTGAACCTTACGCTTTTGAGCAACATAAATGCGTACCAACTCATTAACACCAGGAGCCAGTTCGTCGCCTCCTTCACGGCTAAAGCGGTTGATACCAATAACACGACCACCAGAACCGTGCGGCACCTTCAAGGATGTATCGCGAACTTCACGTGCCTTTTCGCCAAAGATTGCACGCAACAGGCGCTCTTCGGCTGTCAGCTCAGTTTCACCTTTCGGGGTAACTTTGCCAACAAGCACATCACCCGGGAACACCTCAGCGCCAACGCGGATAATGCCGTCTGCATCCAGGTCAGAGATCATGTCGTCTGAGATATTAGGAATCTCACGCGTGATTTCCTCCGGACCGAGCTTAGTATCACGAGCATCAATCTCGTACTCAGAAATATGGATAGAGGTTAGCAGGTCTTCTGCTACGACACGCTCAGAAACGATGATAGCGTCCTCGTAGTTGTAGCCTTCCCACGGCATGTAAGCAACCATGAGGTTCTGACCAAGAGCAAGCTCACCGTGATCACAAGAAGGACCATCAGCCAACACATCGCCAGCGAAGACTTCGTCGCCCTTGCGGACGATCGGGCGATGGTTGATGCAGCCACTTTGGTTAGAACGCTGGAACTTCGGTACGAGATACTCATCGTATTCGCCCTCGTCGTTCAAAATAATGATGGTTTGACCGTCAACATAGTCAACCACGCCGGGGTTCTGCGCGACCAAAATCTCACCCGAGTCAACAGCAATGCGATGCTCAATGCCTGTACCAACCAACGGTGCTTGCGGCTTGAGCAGCGGAACTGCCTGGCGCTGCATGTTTGAACCCATCAATGCACGGTTTGCGTCGTCGTGCTCCAAGAAAGGAATCAGCGATGTAGCAACGGATACCATCTGGCGCGGAGATACGTCCATGTAATCAACTTGATCAGGCGCAACTTCGTCCGGCTCACCAAATTCACCCGTAGCGCTCATCGTACGGCAGAGAACACGAGTTGCCTCATGGAACTCACCGTTTTCATCAAAGGCACCAAAGCGGCGCGTTTGCGGGTCAAACAGGTCGTTTGCCTGAGCGATGGTGTAGTTTTCTTCTTCGTCAGCAGTCAGATAATCAACTTCGTCTGTAACTTTGCCATCCACTACGCGACGATACGGCGTCTCAATAAAGCCATAGGGGTTTACGCGAGCATACGTTGCAAGCGAACCAATCAGACCGATGTTTGGACCTTCAGGAGTCTCAATCGGGCACATGCGACCATAGTGAGAAGTGTGAACGTCGCGAACTTCAAAGCCTGCGCGCTCACGTGACAGACCGCCCGGACCCAAAGCAGACAGACGTCGCTTGTGAGTAATGCCTGCTGCGGGGTTGGTTTGGTCCATAAATTGCGAAAGCTGTGATGAGCCGAAGAATTCCTTGATAGCTGCAACAATCGGACGAATGTTTACGAGCGACTGCGGCGTGATCTCATCGGGCTCCTGCATGGACATACGCTCGCGAACGACGCGCTCCATACGAGACAGGCCGATGCGGAATTGATTTTGGATCAACTCTCCTACGGTGCGAATGCGACGGTTACCAAAGTGGTCAATGTCGTCAACCGACACACCCTCTTCGCCTGCATGCAGCGCGATGATATAGCGCATTGTCTCAACAATGTCTTCATCTGTCAGCGTAGAAGACTCAAAGTCAGGATCAAATCCGAGCTTCTTGTTAATCTTGTAACGACCAACTTTTGCCAGGTCGTAGCGTTGCGGGTTGAAGAACAAGCCATCAAGCAACGTACGAGCCGAATCAATTGTTGGGGGCTCACCGGGACGGAAGCGCTTGTAAAGCTCAATCAGCGACTCCTCTTTAGTAGTAGCCGGGTCGCGATCAAGCGTACGCAGAACCATCTCGTCATCACCGAGCAAGTTGATGATCTCTTCGCGCGTCTCAGCAAGACCCAATGCGCGCACCAGCAACGTAGCCGGTTGCTTGCGCTTGCGGTCAATGCGAACTGAGAGCATATCACGCTTGTCGGTTTCAAACTCAAGCCATGCACCACGGCTTGGGATAACCTTTGCATTATAGATAGTCTTGTCGCTTGCCTTATCGCGCTCAGAGGCGAAATAAACACCAGGCGAACGAACAAGCTGTGATACAACAACGCGCTCAGTGCCGTTGATGATAAAAGTGCCACGCGGAGTCATGAGCGGGAAGTCGCCCATAAACACCTCTTGCTCTTTGATCTCACCGGTTTCGCGGTTGATGAAACGAATTTCTACAAACAGGGGTGCTTGGTAGGAGACGTCTTTCTCCTTGCACTCGTCCACCGTGTATTTGGGCTCACCAAATTCATGGCGCCCAAACTCAACACACATATCTTTTGTGCTGTTTTCGATGGGGCTGATGTCATTAAACGCCTGGCTTAAGCCTTCAGTCTTGAACCATTCAAAACTTTCTGTTTGAATAGCAATCAAGTTCGGGACGTCCATGACGTCGGGGATCTTAGCAAACGAGCGTCGATCCCTATAAAGCATGCTTTGATCAGTGGTTTTACCTTCAGTCACGAGGCATGTCCTCCTTCATGAGCTTCCGCTAAATCGCGAAAAAGTCGCAATTTCCTAAAATAGCTTTTAGAACATGCCTCGTCAAGAAAAATTTTTACGAAGTATGAAAATTTCTTGTAGTTTTAGGCTTTTACCAGGTAATTTGTCTTGTGCTTTCGGCTTCATAATCGCAAGCGAATTGCCCGGTTGCTGCAAATGCGCCTTATTGTGCGCAGATATCTACAGAACCAGAAACAATATCAATCGCAATTGGAGACTCACCCGATCCGCAAATCCAGCGATTATCCTGTTGCATGCAGTCAAACCCGGTAACCGCCAAAGAACCTGCAACTTTATCAAGATCAACGGTAAAGTTAGACTCCTTTGGCAAAACGAGCTTAAACTGGCCACTTGCAAGCGAAATATTAGCCTGCTTCAAAGAGTCTACGCAGGTCACGTTAACCTTCCCCGATGCGCTGTTGGAATTAATTCTTCCAACATTTCCGACAACCTGAACACTACCGCTCGCAATATCAAGCAGCAAGTCAGTCGCATGCACGTCCTGCACGTCCACTTCCCCAGAAGCAAGCGTCACGTCTAGCGTTTGCGCCGACAGTCCATCAAAACGATATGTTCCTGATGCGGCGTCAAGGGCGAACAGCTGAAGCGAGTCATTCATTGAAGAAGGTATGCAAATCTCAAGCTGTTTGGAACCAAAATTGAATGCGCAACCTACGAGGCCTATTGCATGGGTGGCATAGTTTATTTCAAGCGTCGTCCCGTTCAACCTGCAGTCCATCGGCACAGAACGACTTCTTCCGCTAGATATTTCTCGCACTTCAATTGTTTCTATATCTGCAGTGTGAACATATGCGCTGCCAGCCGCCCATGCAACAGTAATTTTTTCTACGTCATCTGCATCAAAACTGTATGCATTCTCAGTAGCATCGGAAGAGTTTTTGTTAGCACCTGCGGGCGAAGGCGCGGCAGGCGAAGAAGGCGCGATGGGCGGTACGGGTGGCTCATAAAACCCCATAGGTGAGCAACAAAACAACGAACTGAGACCGACAACAACTACGAGACAAAGAGCAATAATGCCCGCTATTTTGACTTTGGTTTGCTTGGTAAGATAGGCCATAGTGCACCTCTATTGCTGGTGGTTTTGTCGATAAATCGGATCATCGTGAATGGTTTTCACGAGCCAGTAATAAAACGGAATCGTGAAGAAGATAATCCATGCTGGATGCCACCAACCAAAACAAAAGCCGATAACCAAATAAGCAAGCGCGCAGGCAACGGGATAAGGAAACGTCGACCACGCACTTCGCTTGATCGGCGTGGGCGCCACCGTAGGCGCAGCTCCAACCGTAGGTGCAGCCGTGGGCATTGCTGTAGGCGCAGCCGTGGGCATTACCGTAGGTGCAGCCGCTGGCTCAGGCGCCACCGTAGGGGTAGGCTCAGTCACCACGGACGCAGGCGAAGATACGGGCGTTGCCGCAGGAGCAGGCTCAGATACTGTTTCTGCCGGCATCGCAATTGGCACAGGCGTCCCCACTGGCTCAGGCGCTGGCGTTTCCGCCGGTACAGCTACAGCCGTGGACTCCTCTGCTGGATGTCGTTCCGTATCAGCATCTGAACCACATACGAGTTCATCCAAAGTAACACCATATAACCGCGAGAGCGCCAATAAGTTACCGGTATCGGGAGAAGATTCAGCGCGTTCCCACTTCGAGATAGCCTGTCGCGATAATCCCAGTTTCCACGCGAGCTCTTCTTGACTATAGCCGCGAGATCGTCTCATCTCCGCTAAACGTTGGGCAATGTCATTATTCATATACGAACCCTTCTGCACCATTGATTCTTTAATCCTTCTCCTCAAAAGCCTATCGGTTCGTTTTTTATTGCACCAGCAAGTACAGGTGTCAATTCCGTTTTTCTTCAGGCAACCCACGGTTGCCTCTCTTGTGATCTGGGTTTATTTGCCGTCGCGTAGCGCTTTAAGCTTTGCCAACGTGGCGCTATCTATACGCTCAGCAATGGTGTTTTTCCGAGCAACACGAGGTGATTCATCAAGACGCACTTCATCGTAATACTGCGCAACCTCGTGACTAAATCCATCTGCGCTCATGCGGTCAACCCCTTGACCGAATACCGTGTCTTGAATAGTGGCATCGCTCGTAACCACAAGCGTCTCAACGTTTCGCTCGCGTGCATCATGAGCCAGTTTTTCTATCACTTTGTCAGCCGATTGCCCCGCAGGCGAAAAAATAATGCGCACGCCCCCAATAGTCTGTGCTTCGCCCGTTGAGAACTCATTGTAAGCACCATCAAAAACAATGATTGCTTTGTATTCGTGCCCGGCAAAATTAACCACATCTGTCAGCAGTCGCTCACGTGCAGCATTATAGGGATCATCGGTATAGTCAGGGTCGGTGTTGCGCTTGTAGCGTTTACCCGAGCGCAACACGTTATACCCGTCAACAATGAGCAATTTATTTCGTTTATGAGCCACGCTTTGTCCTTCGTCACGCTATCGCCATGTTGGCTGTTTAACAAGACGATTGCCCACCAGACAACCACGAGCCAGCATTTTGGCGAAGCCATTCATACATGCATGCCGTAGCTGCTTGCGCAACATTAAGCGAGGCAACCTCACCTGCCATAGGGAGTTTGCCGAAAAGGTCACAGTTCTCCAAAACTAAGCGAGATACGCCTTCGTGTTCATTGCCCATTACAAGAGCTATTTTGCCCTTCATGTTCACATCCCAAAGCACATCCGACGCATGCTCAGTAGCAGCAACTACCCAAAAACCCGCTTCTTGTAAACGCGAAATTGCTTGCACCAAGTTCGACACCTGCGCTACCGGCATGTGCGAAATGGCACCTGCTGAACTTTTGTATGTTGCCGCATCCACACGCGCACTCCGCTTGTTAGGAATAACCAGCCCACTGGCTCCAACCGCCTCAGCGCTGCGCGCTAAAGCGCCTAGATTTCCCGCATCGGTAATATGATCAAGCAGAACAACCAAAGCTGCGCCTTCGCGCTGCTCGGCACTTTGCGTAGCTGCATCAATAACTTCACCAATGCCAACATAAGCAAAAGGTTTTGCCTCCGCCATAACACCTTGGTGAGACCCGCGCACGGAACGATCTTCAAGTGCTTTGCGTGGCACCATTTCAACGGGCACCTTATAACGCTTAGCTTTGCGCATAATATCTTCAATCATGCCATCGCGTTTAACAAAATCGCCAATGAGAATACGCCTCATAGGCACACCGGTTCTGAATGCCTCAATGACGGGGCGCTTTCCTTCTATATAATCTGCCACGGTAAATTCCTTTACGAAAACTTGTGTTCACTAGGCTAAAGCTTACGTCGCGCAAGTCTTAGCCCTCAAATCCGCTCTTGTCGTCAGACGATACGACATGCTTGTCATATGCTGCATCGTCATTATGATCTTTATGCCTGAGTATAAACCCACTTTTGTGTTTGCGAATGGCTCGTTCGGCATCTCCACCATGCAAAAACACACCAACGATCCCTCGACCCAGCCTGCTCACCACACGCCCTGCAAAATGACCCACACGCCCTGCCTTGTGCGTCACTACGCGAACACCCTTCGCCACTTTGGGTGTCAAATCTGCCTCAGAGCGCGTCTTCCAGTCAAAATAAACACTCCAATAGCGCAGAAACACAACGCAAAATACGCATGCGATACCTGCCAACACCAAGGGACTTCCTGCTGCCGCCAGTGCAACATACACCACGGAGCCACCCAAACCAGCTACGGCATAAAAATTGCTCCGCTGGAAAATGCCCGGAGTTTCGCCTACACAAATATCACGGATTGCCCCGCCACCCACTGCGGTAAGGCCACCTAAGATGATAGACAAAACGATGCCTTGTTCACACGAGTATGCCTTTGAAGCGCCTGCCAACGCAAAAAGCGCAACAGAGAGCGCATCTGCAAAGAACACTGTCGCATCAAGATGGCGAAAAATCCCGCGGAAATAAAATACGAATGTGCAAATAAAGATGCAGATCAAAATCAAATCTGGATGTGAGGTGAAATACACCCCATAATCTTGCATGAGCAGGTCACGAACAATGCCGCCACCGTAGCCCGTCAAAAGACCAAGTACGACGGTGCCAATGATGTCAAGCTTGCGATCGCATGCGAAAAGCGCACCGGTAAGCACACCAACAATAACCGAGAAGTAATCAATACTCCACGGCACGGTAAGTACTTGGGCTTCTACCATTTGTTGCCAAAACGCTGTTTCCATACTATAAGTATCGCAAACATGCCGCCTTAGGACAAATACATTCGCAAAGTTCGATTCAACTCTTTGACATCAATTGGCTTGGTCATAAAACCTTCCATGCCTGCATCTAGCGCACGTATTCTGTCTTCGCTAAATGCATTTGCTGTCATGGCCACAATAGGAGGCATGCGACGTTTGTCTTGAACCGCTATCTCGCAAATAGTTCTTGTCGCTTCAATGCCATCCATGCGGGGCATTTTCATATCCATGAAGACCAGGTCATAGTAGCCATCCGGCGCTTTTGAAACCATGGAAACTGCTTTCACACCATCGCAAGCTTCCTCAACTACAGCACCAGTTTGCCCTATTAGTTCACGCGCAATTTCGCGATTAAGCTCATTGTCTTCCACGAGCAAAACGCGTCCAGTCAGTTTTTTCTCTTCCTGTGCCTTGCGAGGACTTACTTGAATATCCTGCTCAACGCAGCACGCCTTGAGAACATGACACAAGCGCGACTTAAACAGCGGTTTAGAAATAAAAGCTGTTACTCCCGCATCGCGCGCCTCGTCTTCAACTTCAGTCCAATCATAGGCGGTCAACAATATGATGGGCATAGCATCGCCCACCTCTTCACGAATGCGGCGAATGGTTTCAATGCCATCTACCCCCGGCATCATCCAATCCACAATGATGGCTTGGTAGTCATTTTTGGCAACATGCGCTTGCACAACCAACGCTACCGCTTCAAGACCCGAAGAAGCGCTTGAACCCACCACGCCTACTTCTTTGAGTATAGCAACGGTATTCTCCAAAACGTCGGTGTCATCATCAACAATAAGTACTTCAAGTCCCTCAAGCTGCGAGAAGTCCTCTTCAACATCGCTATCTTCGGCTGGCTTCAATGGAATAGTCATCGTGAAGGTTGAGCCTTTGCCCTTCGTGCTTTTCACCTCAATGGTGCCACCCATCATCTCCACAACATTTTTGGTGATAGCCATACCAAGACCGGTGCCTTCAATGGAATGATCAAAGCCACCCTCTTCGCGCTCAAATGGATCAAAGACGTGCTTGACGAAATCCTCTGTCATGCCAACGCCGTTGTCTTGAACTACAAAACGATAGTCGCGATATCCAACACGGCGCGATGTCTCTTCGCTCAATGAAAAGCGAACCATGCCTCCTTCAGGCGTATACTTGACCGCATTGCCAAGCAAGTTTAGTAATGCCTGATTAATGCGCATAGAATCACCAATGACAACCTCTTGTTCAATGTTGCCAATAACAATATCAAGCATGAGTTTCTTAGCGCGCGTTTGTGGCTGCACAATGGTGACAACTTCATTAATCATATCGGGGAAATTGAAGCGCTCCTCGTTAAGCATGATTTTGCCACGTTCGATTTTGCTCATGTCAAGCACGTCGTTAATGAGGCAGAGCAAGTGTTTGGAAGACGTAGAGATACGATTCAAACACTCTTGAACGCGTTGCGTGTCATCAATGTGCGATGTAGCAATAGTGGTCAAGCCTACAATTGCATTCATAGGAGTTCGAATATCGTGGCTCATGTTGGAGAGGAATTGCGATTTAGCCGCACTTGCGCTTTCTGCCAAAGCAAGCGCATCTTCAACCTTTTGCTGCATAACCTCTTGTTGTTGTATGCGACGGCGAAGCATAAGCAAGTAAGCAATAAGCGATATGAGCACAACGCCGAAGAGCACCGTAGCAAGCATTATTGTAAAGGTTCCTCGAGCGGCACCACTGGCATAAAGCGCTTCTACTGAATCGCTGGATTCTTCCAAGATGGTGATATCGCATTGCAAAAGTTCCGCTATAAGCGGGCGAATATCTTCGTTAACGAATGCGGCAATTTCAACATCGGTAACGCTGCCATCTTTTGCAAGCACCAAAAGCTGTTCTTGGAGCGAAACAAGCTTTTCGTAACCTTCTTGCAGCTTAATACCTTCAGTGCCTGTTACCATCTCGCTCTCAGCAAGCACCGTGATGAATCCGCAGAGTTCATCGTCAATTTGTTCATATGAACGCTCCATGCCATTAATGGCTTCATCAGTGCGAACATACAACGGTATATCTGCAAGCGTTTGCAGTTGCACAAGAAGGGTTTCAACGCGTCCCGCCGCAACCGAAACAGGATATGCTCCCGTGCGAATTGAATCTATTTGATTGGTAAGGGAAACAACATTGTTGGTAATAACAATATAAGAAGTAATCAGAAGAACAACAACCACACCCGCAATAATGGCAGCTAAACGAGATGTTGCCCTATATTGCTTCTTTATGTCTTCTGTAGAATTCGTCTCCGGCATTGCACTTCTCCTCAAACGCAATAAAGGTCTTTGCTCTCTCGTGCAAAGACCTTTACATTATCGTTCAACAAAAGCTTTGATGAAATGCCGTTTTCTATCGGTTAACCAAATGATGACTTAACCGGGAAACAAACAGTGGACCTGAAAGCCCCTCTCAGAAAGCTCGCGCTTTACTGACCGGGTACGGTTGGTGTATTTGTTGCCGGATTTTGATCTGGTGTGTTTGACTCATTGGGTTGATTGTTCTCGGTTCCCTCTTGAAAGTCCTCAGTCATGCCCTCATTGTTCATGACGTCTTCACCGTTGTTCTCTCCGCCTTCAACGTTTTCTTCAGTATTCTCTTCAACAGCAACTTCTTCTCCCTCAACAGGAACGTCGCCAGCTACTTCTCCTTCATCAATGCCGGCGCCCTCAAGGGCAGCTTCGCTTTGATATGGCGCCATATCAATTGAGTATGGCAAACCTTCAGGCATGGGATTGATAACGAGATCTGCAGCATCAGCGTACTCTGCGAACCAATCGCTAAAAGTCGTGGATGCCATAGCAGAAGCCTGAGAACGGAACAGTTCTACAAAATCAGTTGGCACCTGGTCAAGAGAAGTGAATCCATCTTCAGGTACGGAAAGCACTTCAGTGCACTTGATAATGCGAATACCATCATCATCAAAAACTAAATCACTTACCTGATCAAGATCAAGATCTTCAAGGGCAGCATAATAGCTTGTCGTAAGTGCAGCAAGGCTGTCCCAGCCCATATCGCCACCGTTGGCTTTGCTTGCGTCGTCTAAAGAATACTCATTGACTGCATCTTCAAAGGTCAAGTCACCTGAATTGATGCGATTGAGCGCCTCACGAGCTGTTCGCTCATCATCTGCACCAAAAAGAATCTGGCTGGACTTCTTCGAGCCTTCCAACTGCGTAACGTTCTCTTGAATCAAAGCAAGCACCTGATCATCGGTTACTTCTTCGGTGGTCTCAGCAGCAACTGCTTCGCTGAGCTTTTGCTCAAGCAAACGGGGCTCAATAACGGTATCGCGATACTCTTCTTCAGTCAGACCTGAAGCCTCAAGAGCCTGCTGCCAAGCTTCGTCACCTTCAAATTGGCCCTTCACATCATTGAGCTGCTCGTCAATTTCACTTTGCTCTACTGTTACGCCTTTTTCTTCAGCGGCTGCACGAATCATGAGATCACGAGCATAATATTGAATAACGTCATCGCGTACGGTTTCGGGCGTATAGCCATTATCTGCCATCCACTCACCCCACGCGTCATCTTCGCTCAGATTCGTAGTGGCACGAAAATCCTCGATATATTCCGTGACGATTTTTTCACCAATATCAGTTGTTGTATCCCCGATGGTCAGGGTAGCAGCAACACCTTGCGACGTATCCGAGACACCAGTGCTGCCAGAATTATCACCAGCACATCCTGCAAGCGAAGCTCCAACTGCAACCGCCAGCGTCAATGCGCCAGCAAGTTTGATGCGATGCAAGCGTTTCATGTAACACCTTTCAAATCATACGTTAATTAAACATGCGTACCTCTTACCTTTAAGGCACGTGTCCGTGGGATAAACCTTTTGCCAAATGGAGATTGGCTCTTCTTCCCCCGCCAATAATCGGCTGTAATTTTGACCGCTGTGACAAAACTTTGGCAAGACTTCCTTGTAAAATGCCACAAAATATCAATATGCTACATATTTTGAAACAGATTGTTTAACTCGTACTTTTGCTGTCTTTGTCCCATTTTTGAGACAATAAACTACGAGCGTCTGCTGCTTCCATATGCTGCATTTTTCCGATTACCAAACGCGCTGCCTTTGCGTGCTGTCTTTTTAAGATCCTTCAAAACGTCTGCCTCCGAAGATCCCTCCAACGAAGCACGCAAGGTTACCACCTGATCACGCAAACGCGCCGCCTCTTCAAAGTCCATATTTTGCGAAGCCGAAGCCATCTCATCTTCCATGGAAGAAATAATGCGAAGAACCTCTTCACGCGAAAGCTCTGCAAGTTCTTTATTGACCTGCTCAGCAGTAGTATTACCCATCTCATCGGTGACATAACTCATGATGTCATTGATTGCTTTACGAATAGTCTGCGGCTCAATACCGTGCTCTTGGTTATATGCCATTTGAATCTCACGACGACGTTTTGTTTCGTCAATAGCGCGCCTCATGGAGTCAGTTATTTTGTCTGCATACATGATTACCTGACCAGAGACATTACGCGCTGCGCGACCAATTGTTTGAATCAATGAGCGATGATTGCGTAAAAAGCCTTCTTTGTCAGCATCAAGAATGGCCACCAAAGATACTTCTGGCAAATCTAAACCTTCTCGAAGAAGATTGATACCAACAAGTACATCAAATTCACCTTTACGAAGATCGCGCAAAATATCCACTCGATCAAGCGTTGCGATATCTGAATGCATGTAGCGTGCCTTCACCCCTTGATCCAAGAGGTGATCCGTAAGATCTTCTGCCATCTTTTTTGTGAGCGTCGTGATTAGCACACGTTCATTTCTCTCCACGCGCTCCTTCGCCTCGTCGATAATATCGTCAATTTGACTTGCACTTGGACGTACAACAATTTCTGGATCCAACAAACCTGTTGGACGAATAATTTGCTCAACCTGCTTTTGGCTAACTTTTTCTTCGTAATCACCAGGCGTTGCGGACACATAGACAAATTGAGGAATGCGATCTTCAAATTCATCAAAACGCAAGGGACGGTTATCAAGGCAGCTTGGCAGACGAAAACCGTGTTCGGCAAGTGTAATTTTGCGCGAGCGGTCTCCTTCATGCATGCCGCGAATCTGCGGGACAGTAACATGACTCTCATCAATAATGCACAGAAAGTCTTTGGGGAAATAATCTATGAGGGTATAAGGTGGCTCGCCTGGTGCGCGACCGTCTAAATGGCGCGAATAATTCTCAATGCCTGAACAAAAACCCATGGTCTCAAGCATTTCCAGATCGTATGCCACACGCATTTCAAGACGCTGGGCCTCTAAGAGCTTGCCTTCTTCTTTAAACTGCTCAAGACGCTGACGAAGCTCTTCTCGGATGGTCATCAACGCATGATCCATTTTGGGTCGCGCGGTAACATAATGCGATGCCGGCCAGATAGGAAGTGCTTCGTACTCGTTGATAACCTCCCCTGTCACCTGGTCAATTTCAGTAATACGCTCTATCTCATCGCCCCAAAACTCTATGCGAATTGGGTGGTCAGCATAGGGAGGAAAAACATCAAGTGCGTCTCCGCGAACACGAAAAGTGCCGCGTTTGAGTTCATAATCATTGCGATCATACTGAATATCAATCAGGTCATAAATCACCTGATCTCTATCCATTTCTTTTTGCTTATCAACAAAAACCGCCATGCCTGCATAGTCCATAGGACTACCAATGCCATAAATACAAGAAACCGACGCCACTACAATACAGTCTCTCCGTGAGAGCAGCGCACTTGTTGCAGCATGACGAAGTTTTTCAACTTCTTCGTTAATAGAGGCATCCTTTTCAATAAAGGTATCTGATGACGGAACGTAGGCTTCTGGCTGATAGTAGTCATAGTAAGAAACAAAATATACGACTGAGTTTTCCGGAAAAAACTCTTTAAGCTCAGCAGCCAGCTGGGCAGCAAGCGTCTTGTTGGGTGCCATCACCAACGTTGGTTTTTGCACAGCCTCAATGGTTTTAGCCATGGTAAATGTCTTACCAGAGCCCGTCACACCTAAAAGCGTCTGATAGCGAAGACCGTCCTCAATACCTTGCGCTAACGCTTCAATAGCCTGGGGCTGATCACCAGAAGGCTCAAAGGGAGACACCACCTTGAAAGGCGTAGAGGCAAGCCTCACCTCAGGCAGCTTGCCTTCCATTTCAATACCTTCAATATTAGAAAGATGCGAAGACACCGTGATCCTTTCAACAATAAATATGCAGAAATGTAGTGTAGCACGTCTCATAACAAATATGAACATTTGTTCGCATATCTTTTATACCGCTGACACTAATTCGTAACAGAGAGCTTTTAGCAGCGCGTCTCTTAATGCTAAACTCACGGCGAAGAGAGCTCTAACTCATTTGCTAAACACGAACGCCTATGCGCGAACATATCGCACACAGGCTCATAAACAATTTTTACAAGCGAGAGGACCGAGTAGATGACAATCCTTAAGCAAAACGCTTTAGGCATAGGCGTTTGCGCGCTTATTGCAATTCCTTGTTGGTTCTTGGGCGAAGCAGTTCCAGTAGTAGGCGGTCCGGTTTTCGCTATATTATTAGGTATGGTTATTGCGCTGTTTTGGAAGCAATCTTCACGAGGAAACGTCCAGACTGGCATTGGCTTTACCGCCAAAAAGATCCTTCAATGCGCGGTTGTCTTACTGGGATTTGGGCTCAATCTCACCCAGATAGCTCGCGTGGGCGCCGAATCGCTCCCGATCATATTAACCACTATCTCAACAGCGCTTATCATGGCATACCTCTTGCATAAATTGCTCCATATGGATTCAGCAATTTCCACGTTGATTGGGGTGGGCTCATCTATCTGCGGCGGTTCTGCCATTGCAGCAACAGCACCAGTCATTCGCGCAAAAGACGAAGAGGTAGCCCAATCCATCTCGGTTATTTTTCTTTTTAATGTATTAGCTGCGCTCATTTTTCCCACGCTTGGCAACCTTTTAGGTATGTCAAATGAAGGTTTTGGTTTGTTTGCAGGCACAGCAGTCAACGATACCTCATCGGTAACCGCAGCTGCAGCTGCTTGGGATGGCATGCATCCCGGATCAAATGCACTTGACGATGCAACGATTGTTAAACTCACACGCACCCTTGCCATCATTCCAATTACACTTGTTTTAAGCATGCTTATAGCGCGACGCGATAATGCTCAATTTGCTGCTGAAGCCGCGCGCAATCACAGCGTCGCCCAGCACGAAAACGCGTGCGAAGGATTCAGCCTCAAACGCGCATTTCCCCTGTTCATCCTCTTCTTCATTCTTGCTTCGGTAATAACAACGCTCTGCGTTGCACTTGGCGCTGACGCATCATGGTTTGCACCTTTTAAGACGCTTTCAAAGTTCTTTATCGTTATGGCAATGGCCGCTATTGGCCTTAATACCAATCTTGTTAAGTTGGTTAAATCGGGTGGCAAGCCTATCCTCATGGGCTTTTGCTGTTGGGTTGCCATTGCCGCTGCAAGTTTAGGCATGCAAGCCGTATTGGGGCTCTGGTAAAAACACTCGCTTACAAAATGAATACACCAAAACAAGAGCCCACCGAAGTGGGCTCTTTAAAGGCAATACACATTGAATGGGAGATGCACATTAGCAATGCGCAAAGGAGGGAAGGGAGTGCATGTTCTTAGAAATTGTGATAGTTAGGCTCACCCGGCGCAGCTGTTGCACCCAAAAAGCCCCTACGACCTAAACCCTGTGTACGTGTTTGCGACTTCATAATCAGTCCCCTTCCATAGGTTTACTTCCAAACAAACGTCCACTAACTCATCAAAATGGCGCTCATAGAAAGCCGCAAGTTCAGTTTTAGGGTCAAAAGGCATAACTACCGCGTTTCATAGATGTTATGGTGTCGGGCGGAATTACAACGACTTCTTGTAATCCTCCCACCATACTAACACCTCATTGCGAAGCTCTTCAGGCGTACCATCATTATTGAAGACCACATCAGCCGCCTCAATGCGATCAGCGTCGGTAATCTGTTGTGCAATACGACGACGCACGTCAGCTTCATTCCAACCAGCTTTTACCGCGCGCTCAATGCGCATATCCAATGGCGCCAAAACTGCAATAACAGCATCAGCGTCATAGGCAAGCGAACTTTGACGATTCTTAAATACTGAATATTCAACAACTACCGCATCGTTGCCTTGGCGCTCAAGTTCATCAATTTGATCCATGTACGCCTCTTCAATACGCGGCAAAGTAATCCGATTGAGTTTGCGCGTTTCGGAAGGATTCACAAATGCCTTTTCAGCAAGTTTAGCGCGCACAATCTCACCATTTTCATCCAGGATGTCTTCGCCAAATGTTTGCACGAGTTCGGTTTTAACCGTATCCCACATCAAAACATCATGCCCAACTTTATCCAGGTCAATAAAGGAAACACCTTGGTCTACTAAAGCTTTGCGCGCGGTTGATTTACCTGCACCCATTCCTCCAATGACGAACAGCTTTTTCATACCAACTCTACCTCCATAATCATGCCAGCACCAAGCACGGTATCCCCGTTATAGAGCACGGCGAATTGTCCAGGCGACGTAGCCGCCTCAGGGTCCCTCAAGGTTATACGAACCCCCTGACCCTCTGCGTTAGGTTCTATGATACACGGTGCGGGTTGACTTCGATAGCGCAGTTTAACTTGAGCTTCACACGGCGCATCCAGTCGGTCAATAAGCTGGTAGTTCATAGATCCGCACATCACTGCGCGCACGCGTGCTTGCTCGGCAAATCCCACAACAAGCTCCGAGGTATTCATGCGCTTTTCTACGACATAGTAAGGCTTTTCAGCGGCCACCCCAATTCCTTTTCGCTGCCCTACCGTAAAGCGCTCAAGTCCGTCATGATGTCCAACTATCTTGCCTTCTACTGTCACAATATTTCCTGGCGAAAGATTCACGCCTCGTTCAGCTAAAAATGATCGATAGTCGCCCTCGATAAAACAAATATCTTGGCTTTCTTCTTTCTCAGCTACCGAGAGTTTCATGTCACGGGCAATCATGCGAACTTCGGTTTTTGTCGTCCCGCCCAAAGGCAACAACAGGCGCGCCAACTGATCTTGGCGAAGCATTCCAAGCATATAGCTTTGATCTTTTTGCTGGTCAAGTGCTGTTTTAATAGCATACCTATTCGAGGAGAGCATCTGCACAACCCGCGCATAATGACCCGTGGCAACATACTCACAACCAAGTTCGTCAGCCACTTCTAAAAGCACAGGGATCTTACACGTTGCATTGCACCCCACACACGGGCTTGGCGTGAGACCATTTGCGTACTGATCAATAAATTCAGAGACGACGCACTGCTCAAACTCTTCGGTGCAATCAGCGACATAGTGAACAAGCCCAAGCCAGCGGCATACTCCGCGTGCGTCGCGCTCAGCCTTTTCCGAAGACTCTGAATCACGAAAATGACACGTTACACCAACAACGTCATATCCAGCTCTCATCAGAATCACTGCTGCCACAGCGCTATCAACACCGCCACTCATACCTAGCACAACACGTGGAGTAACGTTCTTATCTTCTCTATCTTCCATAGGGTTCTCTCCCACCATTTTCGCTCATAAAGCTCTTATCTAAGCTGCTTTTATTAATTGCGTTTTTGCTACCGTTATCTTCGCGAGCACCATTTGACTGAGGCTGCTCACGCAGAATGCAACAAAAGTAACCTATTGCACACGAACAGCTTCAGTTGCCACAAAGTTTCCAATCTTCGCTGTTATACTAGCAATACTGCGCCCTTTCGGTGTAGTTTCTATCCAATTGTTTTCTTATTAGTAAGTCAGCATCGCAGATTGGGGGAACATTAACAATGCCGGCTGCAAAGTCGCGTTATATTCCGGCGCTTGACGGACTGCGTGCGCTTGCGGTGCTTGCGGTCATCGTTTATCACATGGGCATGCCATGGGCCACGGGCGGTCTTTTGGGTGTGACGGTGTTTTTCGTATTGTCGGGCTATTTGATCACAAGTCTTTTGTCGATTGAATGGGACAACACGAAGACCATCAATCTCCCCCAATTCTGGCTCCGTCGTATCAGGCGTCTTTTTCCTGCCATCATATTTCTTGTTTTAGGTGCAGCTGCTCTCTGCACTATTTTCGACCACTCGCTTTTAACGAAGCTTCGCGAAGATATGTGGGCGGCATTGCTCTGGGTAACAAACTGGTGGTATATCTTCCATGATGTTTCCTACTTTGATGCGCTTGGTGCGCCATCTCCTCTCACGCATTTTTGGTCATTAGCAATTGAGGAGCAGTTTTATCTTATTTGGCCAGTTGTATTATTTGCGGCTCACAAATTTGGCGTTAAACGCTCCATCATGCGTAACGCCACCTTGGTTGTGGCGCTCTTGTCGGCGCTTGAAATGGCACTTCTTTTTGACCCCACCGCTGATCCTTCACGCGTTTACTACGGCACTGATACACGCGCGTTTTCGCTGCTTATTGGTGCGTGGCTTGCATTCGTGTGGCCCTCACACATGCTCGGCGCTGCAAAAAGCGTTCAAATTGCACCAACGGTTCGACGTGTACTTGATGGCGTAGGTCTCGTTGCTCTCATTGCGCTGATTATCATGATTGCTGAAGTTGATGGCTTTTCGCCATTTCTTTATCGAGGTGGCCTGCTGATTGCATCAGTGCTCACCGCCATTATTATTGCCGTCATGGTGCATCCTGCCTCTTTGGTTGGTAAATTCGCAGGCGTTGCTCCCTTGGTTTGGATTGGCAAGCGCTCTTACGCAATGTATCTGTGGCATTATCCGCTTCTGCTTCTCATGAACCCACGTTCTACCATTGCCGAAACACCCTGGTGGATGTATATCATTCAGATGGCTGTTATCTTTGTTGCGGCAGCAATTTCATATTCATTTGTTGAGAATCCCTTCCGCCATGGAGCATTAGGTAAGTTTATTCGCGCATGGCGCGCAGGCGAGATTGATTGGCCAGACTGGTTGCAGCTTCATGGACTTGCATGCGCGTTTGGCGCCGTCATTACCGCAATTGCAATAGGCGGTCTCATCTTTGTACCTTCAACCTCGGCAATTGAGGGCGCTGACCTGCTCAAAAGCGAAGAAGCGCAGGTTGTAGGCCTTCCTCCCGAAGATGCAGAAGATGCCCCTAAGCTTGACATTCTTCTCATTGGTGACTCGGTTTCGGTTCGCACTATTCCCTACTTCCAGGAGAAATTCCCCTTTGGCGCTATCAATGCTGCGGTAAACCGCCAACTTTATGTTGGCACTGAGGTGTATAACGCCTATGCTGCGCAAGATATCGTAGGAGATGTAGTGGTGTTTGCCCTCGGCACCAATGGCGTTGCTACCGACGATCAAATTGATGAACTCATGGCAGCAACGGGTCCTGATCGCCAAGTGTTCTTCGTTAACACTCGCAGTCCACAAACGTGGGTTGGCGAGACAAACTCTGCTATGGAGCGTGCACTTGAACGCTATCCTAATCTACATCTCATTGATTGGTATAGCTACAGTGCCGGCAGAGATGACTTGTTCGATGGCGACGGAACGCATCTCAATGAGGAAGGTGCAGCTGAATATATCCAGCTTATTTACGATGCCGTGTCTTCCTATCTCCCAGTCCATGATGCCGATGACGAAGCCGCACATCTCAAGAGCGGCTGGGAACTGGCAACGGATCGCATCGAGCCTTTCTTCAAGGACGAGGCGCGCATTAACGCCGGTATTGTTATGGACGGCATGCAGAATTGTATCAACGCTGACGACACTGACGGAATAGAGTAGTTCCTTCGCGCGCGAGACTGGATCTCCGCGTGAGCCCGGGTCTTCGCAAGCCCGAGTTCTCACGTGATAAAATTTGCAATAAAACACCAAACTTTGGCAGGAAATGTGTCCGATTAGGCGGATTGGGCCTCAAAATGGCTGGAAAAGCTGCCGATTAGGTGGGTCATCCTTCAAAAACCGCCTAATCGGCAACATTTCCTGCCACACTTCGCCAAAAACCGCCAAATATTAGTTCGGCTCTGTAACAATAATGGTGCGCAAGTTCGCTAAATTTCGCCCGATTTCGACATAATCCCTGTTCAGTTTAGCATTGACGCTGCAGCACACTATTAGGTTGCACCTACACGCATGCGAGTTAGCGAGTTAGCAAGTTATAGTACAAAAGGTTGTTTAAAATGATGCTTTAAGAACTCTTCAAAACGCTCAGTAGCGTTGTCTCTTTTGTGGGTTTCACTCTTATTGCAACCTTTGCATCTCCAGCGTTGACGACCAGAGCTATTAAAACCATTTCTTTTCATTTTAGACCCGCAAATTGGACAAATCTTGGTCTTCATCGTAGACACCTTAAAAAGAGAGAATATTTCTCTCTTTTATATGTGCTCAACTGGAAAAACTTTCAAGATTAGACACGTTTTTTGTCCGAGTGGATTTTTTCAAAAAAAGAGAAAATTGGGGTTAAAAATGGGTGCTGACCTGCATCAACACCCATTTTTCAGACACGTTTTTTGTCCTATAACCCTAAATAATACTGTGGGACTCTGGATGGTCTAAATCTCGGGTCCCTTATGAGTTATAGGGCAAAAAAACGGGTCACCCGAAGGTGACCCGCACAAAATACTTTGTTGCAAGAAAAGTTATTCTGCGTCAGCAACCTCAGCGGCAGCCTCTTCAACAACTTCCTCAACTGCATCTTCAGCAGCAGCCTCAACAACATCGTCAGCAACTACTTCAGCAGCTTCTTCTTCCTTCTTGTCAGCCTTCTTCTTAGAAGCCTTCTCCTCAGGAACGATTGAGTCATCAATCTCAATCTCGAAGCCCAAATCAGCAGCTGCAGCCTTCATTGACAGAGAGATGCGACGGCGCTCAGGGTTGATCTCCATGACCTTAACCTTAACATCGTCGCCCGGCTTTACAACCTGAGCCGGCGTGTCAATGTGACGCAGTGCCATCTCTGAGATGTGTACTAGACCCTCAATTGAGTCACCAAGCTCAATAAATGCACCAAACGGAACGATCTTGGTAACCTTACCGTCTGCAATTGAGCCTACCGGGTAGCTCTCAACAAGCTTTACCCACGGATCTTCGGTGGTCTGCTTGAGACCCAAAGAAATGCGCTCGCGGTTCAGGTCAACATCAAGTACCTCAACCTCAACCTCGTCGCCAACCTTAACAACCTCAGACGGGTGATTTACGTGGTTCCAAGACAGCTCAGAGATGTGTACCAGACCGTCAATGCCGCCAAGGTCAACAAATGCACCGAAGTCAACGATTGAAGAAACAACACCCTTCAGGCGCATGCCCTTCGTGAGCTTAGCGAGGATCTCAGCACGCTCATTCTTGCGGCCTTCCTCAAGCAAAACGCGACGAGAAAGAACAACGTTGTTGCGGTTGCGATCCATCTCAATAACACGAGCCTCAATCTCAGTGCCGAGGTACATGTCAAGATCCTTCACGCGGCGAAGGTCAACAAGCGAAGCAGGCAAGAAGCCGCGCAGACCGATATCAAGAATCAAGCCGCCCTTAACAACTTCGATAACCTCACCGGTAACAATCTCGCCAGCCTTGAACTTCTCTTCAACGCTAATCCAAGCACGCTCGTACTCAGCACGTTTCTTAGAGAGGATAAGACGACCGTCTTTGTCTTCCTTGGTCAAAACGAGTGCCTCAATAGCATCGCCCAAGCTTACGATATCAGACGGATCTGCATCTTTGCGGATGGAAAGTTCGCGAGCAGGAATAACACCTTCGCTCTTGAATCCAATGTCAACAAGCACCTCATCGTGCTCGATCTTGACGACGGTACCATCTACCAGATCACCCTCGTCAAACTCGGTCAGCGTGCCGTCAATCATCTGATTCATCTCATCATCTGAAATGTCCTCAAAATCAATAACGGACGTGTTTTTGATGTCGGTCAAAACGGACCCCTTTCAAAACTCGGGGACCCCATCTCATGGTTGCTTGCGACTATTACCATGTTCGCTTGCAGAAGCGCGAGCTTATGCGTACGTGCAACAAACATGTCTCGGGGGCCAATAAAATTACCTTGCTTATAAGACTTTCCTATAAGCCTTCGTAGTTTAACACAGAAGCTCGGTGAACATTCACAAATTTATACACTGAGCACAAGAAATATGAGGAAAAATTGCTTTGCATTATTGAGGTTTCCCACAGTGTTAAGAAGCAGCTCTCATACAGCAGATTCGCCCGTTTCACCCGTACGAATACGAATAACCTGTTCTACTGGAGCAATAAAGATTTTTCCATCTCCTACTTCGCCCGTGCGAGCAGTATCAGCAATGAGAGCAGCAATCTCATCAGCACGATCATCTTCTACGACCAGCTCGAACTTCACCTTGGGAATCATGTTTAAAAGTACCTCGGTTCCGCGGTAGTATTCTTTCCAACCGTGTTGATTTCCGCACCCCTGCACCTGAGAGATTGTCATGCCAGAGACATCATGAGCAAACAAGACCTCTTTGATGGGCTCCATTTTCTCGGGTCGCACTATAGCAGTAACTCGTTTCATATTGTTTCCTTTCAGCGAAAGCTCCTGGAATGTATTGCAAAAAATGACAGGTATACGCAGCGTGTTTTGTAATCAAACCCACTAGTCAAGCCCCACAAATGCCGGATAGGCACTCTCTCCATGAGTTGCCACATCAAGACCTTGCGCCTCATCGGCATCACTCACGCGCAAGCTACCCTTAAAACATGCGGTAACAATCAAACCAATAACAACATCTAGAATTATCACAAAAGCGATGGTGACCACGATGCCTGCAATCTGGCTTCCCAGAAGCGAAAAATCGCCCGTGTAAAGCAAGCCGCCAAAATCTGTCCAAGACAGCTCAGGCACACAAAACACTCCGGTCAAGATACCTCCAACAATACCACCCACCGTATGGCAGCCAAATGCATCTAGGGCGTCATCGTAGCCAAACTTCCTCTTGCAAAAGGAAATGGCGAAATAGCAGCATGGCGTCACCAAAAAGCCCATAGCTATTGCAGACCATGGCTCAACAAAGCCCGCAGCAGGCGTGATGGCGACCAAACCCGCAACCAAGCCCGTTGCAGCACCCACAAGCGTGGCCTTACCTGCCACAATTCGCTCCACAAGCATCCAACACAAGAGCCCGGAAGCAGACGCAACCACCGTATTGAGCAGCGCCAAAGCCGCTATACCATCCGCAGCAAACTCTGAACCAGCATTAAACCCAAACCACCCAAACCAAAGCAAAGTTGCACCAAGAGCCACAAATGGAACATTGTGAGGTCGGTAACTCATCATGCCAAACCCCTTGCGTCTGCCCATCATGATGCACAAGATAAGACCAGTCAGGCCGGAGGAAATATGGACAACATCGCCGCCTGCAAAATCAAGCGCACCGATCATCTCACCAATAAGACTGCCTTCGCCTCCCCAAACCATATGTGCCAGCGGAGCATACACAACCAATACCCAAGGGACCATAAAGGCAACCATTGCACCAAACTTCATACGCCCAGCTACCGCGCCGGTAATAATTGCCGTGGTTATCATGGCAAATGCCATCTGAAATGCGATATTGATGATTGATGGATAAACCGCACCATCAGCTGCTTCAGTCTCGGTAAGCAAGTCTCTCATTACGTTCATACATCCGATTTGGTCAAACCCTCCAAAAAACGCAAGGGTTCCATCGCCGCCATAAGCAAAAGACCAACCTGCAACAACCCAAGACACCCCAACCACACCTATAACCACAAACACCATAATCATGGTGTTAAGGACATTCTTTCTGCGAGTTAAGCCGCCATAGAAAAACGCTAAACCGGGCGTCATAAGTAACACAAGCATAGTGCATACCAACATGAACGCTGTTGAACCAGAGTCATACATGATGCTTCCTTTCCTCGCAGGCTTCTTTTGAAGAAGCGTTTTGACGCCTCTTCATGAATGAGTACAGCATCATCATGCCACGCGTGAAAACGGCAACGAGAAAAGGGTGTCGTTATTAACGCGATGTAAAACGACTTTTAACATCCATGACGTTTTGTTTTTACTTGTCCGAAATAAAGTGAGTTATTTGCTTTGAGAAAGAACTCCTGAGAGCACTCTAAACGTGCGCTTGCTGATGGTGCGCAAGCTTACCTTTGCGTTAGTTCAGTTCCGAAAAGCATGCGCTCAAACTCAGGCACTGGTACGGGCGCAGAAACCAAAAATCCTTGGATTGTATCGCATCCAACTTCTTCCAAGAACTTGCGTTGACCTGGTGTTTCTACACCTTCAGCAACAGTTCTCATATTTAACCGACGCGCAAGGTCAATGACAGTTGAAACCACATCAGCTTCACGACCTGTCTCGACATATGATCCGCCAAAGAATGTCTTGTCCAACTTCAGTACATCAACCTCAAGGTCTTTTAACATATTAATTGACGAATGCCCGCCCCCAAAATGATCTATTGAACAGGCATACCCTGCACGGTGAATGCGATCTATGAGATCAATAAAAGCAA
This sequence comes from Adlercreutzia agrestimuris, assembly GCF_943193125.1. Lineage (GTDB taxonomy): Bacteria > Actinomycetota > Coriobacteriia > Coriobacteriales > Eggerthellaceae > Xiamenia > Xiamenia agrestimuris. The sequence continues at coordinate 99,258 of NZ_CALPCX010000002.1, read as the reverse complement.
TGGGATTTTCAAATGCGAGTGTTTCTGACAACTCAAATTCGATATAAAAAGACGAAACACCATAGAGGTCTCGTATTTCATTAAAGGGCTCCGGAAAGTTTGGGTCAAGCAAATGCTGACGCGACAAATTCACTGAAAGCACCACGGGATTCACGCCCGCAACTGACCACGAATGCAGCAACGCGCAAACCTGCTCGAATACAAAGAGATCCAAATCAACAATGAAGCCATTCTTCTCAAAAAGAGGTACAAATGCATTCGGCAGCCTCATACCCACGCGTGGATCAAACCAGCGTACGAGCGCTTCAGCTCCCACGATTTCATCTTTGCGAAGATCAAGCTTCGGTTGTAAATGGATGACGAATTCTTCAGACTCAAGTGCTTCGCGCATTCTGCTTTCAATCTCACGCTCTAAAGCTCGTTCAAAATCAGAATGCTCTGCTGGCAGTTCAGCTGTTATACCATGCGCTTTCAAACCCATATCCGCAACAAGTGCTTGCGCCCCTTTATAAAGCTTGCACGCCGGATCATCAAAACGCGACTCAAGCGTGGCCAGGGGTTCACCGCCAAGACTTTCGTCCGCTATACCATTCAACACATCTGACGGGGCAAGCCATTCACAGACAAAACGTGCCGTCCCATCAGAAAGCGTAGTTACCCGAGCCACATCGGCATGAAGCGCATTACGCAAATCGGCAAGCTTAGAAGCAGCGGCAGGGACATCTCCGTCATCAACCAACTCATCAACACACACAAATACCGCCCGCTCAACATCAAGATCACAAGTGGTATCCTGCGCAGACACCAAACAGTCTGACTCGTATGTGTCTTCTAAGTCCAACATGCCCTTCCCCACTCTCAAGATAGCCAATGAGCCGATGATTTCATCATAGCGCAAATACGCATGACATAAAAACACAACTGATCTTTGTGCTCTCCGTAGCAGAAGTATCAATGGTGATAGAATAGATGATTATATTAGTTATAAATTTTTGAGAGAAGGGGTATCCATGTCTGTAAGTTTTGAGCCGGTTACCCGACCAGATGAAATTGAAGACCTTGCCACGATGGCATATGAGATTTGGCATGAGTATTGGCCGGCAATCATTGGCGAAGCACAAACCAATTACATGATCGAGAATTTTCAGAGCCTTGAAGCCTTTGTTCGCGATATGAGCGAAAACGCCTACGAATACTGGTTTTTGATTGACGATGCCGGCAACCGTGTTGGATATACCGGAGGACATGAAGAACCAGAGACAAATCGCTTCTTCATCTCAAAAATCTACCTTCGTTCAGATGCACGTGGCAAAGGATATGCACGCGCAACTGTCAACTTTTACAACAAGCTGTGTCACACGCGTGGTCTCAGTGCCATGTATCTTACGGTCAACAAGCACAATGAACTGGGAGTTCGCGCATACAAAGGAACAGGGTTTGAGGTAATTGACGCCGTTGAAACTGATATTGGCGAAGGGTTTATCATGGACGACTACATCATGGAGCGCCCGGTTAATTAGCTCATCTCGGCTTCTACTTTGCGCTGCGAATCTCTTTGAGGCGGTTCTGTATTGCCTTGGCGATGCTCTTACCATCAAGTTCAAGCTCGTCTAAGAGTTTCGCTGGAGCACCCTGCTGTACAAAAGTATCGTCAATACCAAGCACCAGCGTGGGCGCCATAACGCCCGCTTGAGCCATTTCGCCAAGCACGCCCTCTCCTGCGCCACCATCAACAACGCCACCTTCAACTGTCACCACCAGATCAAGTTGTGCAGCCGCTTTAATAGCATCAATATCAAGAGGCTTTACCCAGCGCATATCCACCACACGCGCTTCAATACCATGCAAAGACAGAATTTCCGCTGCGTCTTCGGCCTTTGAAACCATGCGGCCAAACGCAAGAATTGCCACATCTTTGCCCTCTCGCACTAATCGAGATACGCCCTCTTCTAGAACAACAGGCTCTTCAGGAACTGGCACACCTTCAGCTTCGCCACGCGGATAACGAATGGCGAATGGGCCACCCTTATGAAGCGCCGTATGGAGCGCGTTTACGAGCTCTTCTTCGTTTGAAGGAGTGAGCACGCGCATATGCGGCACCATGCGGGTGTATACCAAATCAAACATACCATGATGCGTTGGACCATCTTCGCCCACCACTCCGGCGCGGTCAATTGCAAACACCACATCCAAATCAGGGAGGGCGCAATTGATGATCATCTGGTCAATGGCTCGCTGCAAGAACGTGGAATAGATGGCTACAACTGGCTTCATTCCCCCAAGCGCCAAGCCGGCTGCTGAGGCTACACCGTGCTCTTCGGCAATGCCCACGTCAATAAACCGCTCAGGATAGGCTTGCGCAAATTGATCGAGCCCTGTGCCACCTTTCATGGCTGCAGTCAAAGCAACAATACGTGAATCCTTTGCCGCTTCGTCTACTAAAGCTTTGCCAAATACGCTTGTATAGGTAGGAGCTCCTGAGGGCTTCTTCTTTGCTTGGCCCGAATCAATATCGAAAGGCCCAATACCATGAAACTTCTCTGGATTAGCTACTGCAGGCGCATAACCTGCACCTTTACGAGTAACTACATGCACAAGCGCTGGAACGCCGGCATCTAAAACAACCGAAAGTGTTTCTTTTAACAAACCAATATCATGACCATCAATGGGAGCCGTGCACATAATTCCAAGCTGCTCAAAGAGCATGGTGTGCGGAATGGCCATATGCTTAAACGAGTCTTTCATATTGCGGCCGAAATTGGCAAGCGCATTGCCAAAGGGCCCTGAGCTTTCCAGTCGCTCCTGGAAGGTATCACGCGCACAGCGATATTGCGCTGATGCACGCATGTACCCCAGGTGCTTCATGAGGGCACCGACGTTGCGCGATATGGACATCTCGTTATCGTTGAGAATGATCACCATCGGCGTCTGAGATTGTCCAATTTGATTCAGCGCCTCAAATGCCATACCGCCTGCAAGGGCGGCATCTCCAATAACTGCAACAATCTTTTCATCCCCGTGACGAATATCGCGTGCCTCGGCAAGACCCATTGCAATGGAAAGCGAATCGGAGGCATGACCAGAAGGATGCACATCATAAGGACTTTCTTCTGGCTTAGGGAAGCCCGATAAGCCACCGTAGGTGCGCAACGTTGCGAATTCATCAAGACGTCCCGTAATTAACTTGTGTGCATATGACTGATGTCCCACGTCAAAAACGAGTTTATCCTTGGGAGAATCAATGAGTGAATGCACCGCCAAAATGATTTCAACAGCGCCCAGCGAAGAAGCAACGTGCCCTCCTGTTTCAGAGGTGACGGTGATTATTTCTTCGCGAATTTCCTGCGCCAGAATTCCGAGCTCTTCATCGGTAAGCACCTTAAGATCGGCTGGCGTTGTGACCATGTCGAGGATACGCTGTTGATCTTTCATATTATTGACCTTCGTTTGATGTGGTCATCTCTGATGCTGGCTGCTCATCAACCGCTTGCTCACCAGCTGGTTGTTCAAGTTGCTCAACAGCTTCGTCTGCCTCGGAAATATTCTCTTCAAGCAAATCCGTAGCACGAAGACCGAGAGAAACCGCCTCTTCGTAGAGGGTTAAAGCATCATCAAGCGGTAACTCGTCATCGGCTACCGCTTCCACAATTTCATCAAGTCGAGCCTTTAGGGTCTCGAAGTTGTCATAGGTCTCATTCGCCATCGCAAACCCCCGTGGAGAGGTTAGCGTCAGCGGGATCAGCCTTGACAGCAAGATCTTCGGTAGCAAGCTCATCGGCTTGAGCAAGTTCTTCAGCCGTAGGAGCCTCTTTACCAACTTCCTCGGCAAGGCTTTGAGAAATGCGACCTAAAATACCGTTAACAAATCGGGGTGATTCGTCTTCAGCGCCAAAGTCTTTTGCCAGTTCAACCGCCTCATTAATGGCAACTGAAACCGGCACATCATCAACAAACATCATCTCAAAAACCGCTAAGCGCAAAATTGAACGGTCTATGATAGGCATGCGCGACAGCGACCAATTCTCCGAGGTAGTTGTTAGATGTTTATCAATAGTAACCTGGTGAGATTCGCATCCACGAATGAGCATCATGGCGTAATCGCTCAGTTCGTCTACCTCATCAAGCACTTGACCACTTTCAGCCAATTGAGTAGGCGACTCATTGCAAATCTCACCGGTATATAACACTTGTAAAGCGCTGCGTCGAGCGCGTGTTCTTTCGTGGCGTTTAGAAGCCATAACGTCCCTTTTACTTTCACGCCTTAGCGAGCGAACTGAATGGCGTCGATGTACACATCAACCACATTTACGCTCACGCCAACCTGACTCTTTACCGCATCAGCAATTGCTTTGCGGATGTTTGCAGCAACTGTAGGTAACGCATATCCATACAGCACTTCAACGCGTACTGAAATGTTGAGCTTGCTATCTTCGTCAACACTTACTTCAACACCTTGCGTTGATGGCTTAGCACCCAACACTGAACGAATGGGGTTTGCAGTAGCGCTTCCCACTGCCGCCACTCCTTCAACCTCTTGGGTTGCCAGCGAAACAATGGTTTCAACTACACCAGGTGCAACTGCCATGCCATCGAAATTCAGTTCACTCATAATACGTCTCCCATCTGGGTTTCGATAAAGTCCGTTCGAGCATCTCCTGAACAAAATACCGCATTTTCAAGCACACGACGATGAAATGGGATAGTTGTTGCAATACCTTCAATTATGAACTCGTCCAAGGCTCGCTTGCCACGTGCAATTGCCTCTTCGCGATCTTGGCCATGCACAATAACTTTTGCTACCAAAGAATCGTAATACGGCGAAATCTTTGAGCCTGAACGAATGTAACTCTCAACGCGCACACCCGGTCCTGCTGGCGGCTCAAAACGCGTGATCGTACCAGGGCACGGACGGAATCCGTGCTCAGGGTCTTCCGCGTTAATACGGAACTCAATAGCGTGACCCTCGGGGGTAAACGGAGCGCGATCAGCACAGCTCATTGGTTCACCAGAGGCGATACGCAGCTGCTCTTTAATTATGTCAGTGCCAGTGATCTCTTCGGTTACGGGATGCTCAACTTGCACGCGTGTATTCATTTCCATGAAGTAGAACTTGCCGTCCGAATCAAGCAAAAACTCAATGGTGCCTGCGTTTTTATAGTCAACAGCACGAACAGCCTTGATGGCAGCAACGCCCATAGCGCGACGCAATTCATCGGTCAACGCAGGTGAAGGTGCCTCTTCGATCAACTTCTGATGGCGACGCTGAATTGAGCAATCGCGTTCACACAATGCAATATTGTTGCCGAAGTTATCAGCAAGCACTTGCACCTCAACGTGGCGAGGGCGCAACACAAGTTTTTCAAGGTAAACACCATCATTACCAAAGGCAGCTCCCGCTTCAGTACGTGCAGCTTGGTATTGTGCTTCCAGCTCTTCAGGAGCATGAACCTCACGCATGCCTTTGCCGCCGCCGCCCGCAGTTGCTTTAATGAGTACAGGGTATCCCACTGAATCAGCAAACGCTTTGGCTTCTTCTGCAGTATCAATGCAACCATCAGAGCCAGGCACAGTAGGAACACCGCATGACTTCATAGTCTCACGCGCTGATGATTTGTCACCCATGCGCTCAATACATTCAGCAGAAGGGCCGATAAAAACGAGATCGTTTTCTTCGCACATGCGCGCAAAATCAGCATTTTCTGCCAAGAAGCCGTAGCCCGGATGGATTGCTTCAGCGCCTGTATTTTTTGCTGCCTCAATAATATTAGCCATAACAAGATAGCTTTTATTGGCTTGCGCAGGTCCTATGCATACAGCTTCATCAGCATATTGCACCGGATAAGTGTTGGCATCTTCGGTTGAATAGACCGCAACGGTTTTGACGCCAAGCTCCTTGCAAGCGCGCATAATGCGCAACGCAACTTCGCCTCTATTTGCAATTAAAATTTTATTAAACATTATGCTGTCTCCGGAGCCGGGGCCGGGGCGCCATGCGGCTCGACATAGAAGAGAACGGTACCAAACTCAACTGGTGTTGCATCCTCAAGGCACACCTCGCGAACAGTCCCCATCTCTTCAGCCGTAATTTCGTTCATAAGCTTCATAGCCTCAACGATACACAACGTCTGATTTGCAGCAACCTCATCTCCCACCTTGACAAACGGCGGTTCGCCCGGGGCAGGTGAAGTATAGAAGGTACCAACCATTGGCGCTGTTACAGCATACCAATTTGCCGGTCGATCATTTGCCGGAGCTTCCTGCGCTTGTGCCTGCTGCGGCTGAACCGGGAGAGTTTGCGCTGCAGGAACCACCTGTGGAACCGCAACTGCCTCACTCGTACCCGGCATGCGAACCGCAATACGCATGCCTTCTTCTTCTACTACAATTTCGCCAACACCACTTTCTTCGGCGACGCGAACCAGTTCGCGAATCTGATTGATGTCCACGTAATCGTCCTCCTTGACGCTGCTTGACTCCTGTTCCATAAGGAAGTCAACCGTTTCTGACGTGCGATGCTTGCTCAGGAATGTACGCGCTTCGTTCGGGAAGAGCGCATACATAAGTACGTCTTCTTCACTTTGAGCCAAGTCCCCAATTTCTTCAGCAACTTGATCATATGTAGTGGTTACCAATGAACCTGGTGCTACGTCTGGCGGCAACATTTCTGAATTGCCGACAACCTTAGCCACAATCTCTTTATCCATACGACCAGGAGCTTTGCCGTAGTAACCGCAGATGTAGTCTTTCATTTCTTTGGACACAACGCTCCAACGTTTGCCAGTTAAAACGTTGAAAACAGCTTGCGTGCCGACAATTTGAGACAGCGGCGTTACCAAAGGCGGATAACCCACCTCAGCGCGAACTTTAGGAATCTCGCGCATTACTTCAGGAAGGCGATCGCGAGCATTTTGTACCTCAAGCTGCGAAATGAGGTTTGACATCATGCCGCCCGGCACCTGATGCGAATAGACTTGCATGTGGATAAGCGATGATACGCCGCGCTTGTAGTGGCCGCGCTTGCGCATCTCTTCCCAGTACTCTGCAATCTCAAACAGAAGATCCAGGTCAAGACCAGTGTCATAGCGACTCTCTTGCAATGCAGCAACGATCATCTCAACAGCTGGGTGCGAGTTACCAAACGCCAATGGCGCTGAAGCGGTGTCAGCAATTGCAGCGCCGGCTTCGGCAGCCTTCAGAATGTTAGCCGGAGCCATACCACCAACATAATGGCAGTGGATATGAACAGGCAAACCGATTTCGGCATTAAAAGCCTTCACCATGCGCTCGGTACGATACGGCGTCAACATGCCAGCCATGTCCTTGATGCAAATGGAATCAGCACCAAGATCTTTCAGCTGCTGGCCATATTCCAAAAAGCTATCCAGTGTATGCACCGGTGACATTGTGTAAGAAATTGCACCTTCAAAATGCCCACCACATTCACGAATTGCCTCAGCATTGTCAACCACGTTTCGGATGTCGTTCAAAGCGTCGAACACACGAAATACGTGAATACCATTACGCTTTGCTGCTTTGATAAAGCGGTTGCAAATGTCACGAGAATAGTGCTTGTAGCCGACGAGGTTTTGTCCACGTGAGAGCATTGCAAGCGGAGTGTTGGGAGTTTGTGCCTTAATTGAACGCAGGCGTTCCCAGGGGTTTTCGTCCAAGAAGCGCAAGCACGTGTCGAACGTGGCGCCGCCCCAGGCCTCAATTGCCCAATATCCGACGCGATCCATTTTTGGCAGGATTGGCAGCATGTCTCCCACCTGCATGCGCGTTGCCCACAGGCTTTGCTGTCCGTCGCGGATGGTGGTATCCATGATTTGAAGTCTTGGCATGAACTCACACCTCCTTTTCTGCTGTTCGATACGTCAAAGAACCAAGCTATTACACTTGAATCCAAAATTATAAACAAACGCGTCACGCTTGGTTGCAAACATTGTCATTTCGCCGAGAAAAGCCACGCTTACACGGGCGGACGGCAGAGTTTTTCATTTGTGGTAAAGGCTGAAAGGGATCCGCTTATTTTCGCCGATTTTTTCTCGTTTAAACACCAAGTATCACATGGCAAACCGATAAATACCTTGAGCTGTTTTTGCTATATTTTTGCTCTTTAATCAGCCACTTTATTGATTAATTGGCAACCTGATGCGAAAACCAAGCGCCTCTTTTCGCGAAAGTAGCAGTCCTGCTCGCGATTGTAGTCTCTAGACTACAAGGCTTATTCGCGATGCGCATATGCTAATTGTATGACCCAAGCAAAGCACATATCAAAGAAAAAAGCGATCATGCTCAAAAATGATCCGCTTCTCCAGCAAATGTGCATGGTCTTTGGTCACAGCGTTCGCCGTGAACGCGAGCATCAAAATATCACCCAGCAACAACTCGGCAGCATGATCGGATCAGGTCATGCGCGCATTTCAGACATTGAATGCGGACTTGTGCCTTGTGGCTTCGATGAGATCGTTCGCATCTCACGCGCACTCGGAATAGACCCAATGCGGCTGCTTCCTTTCGACGAATGCACACTTGAGAAATATCCCGAACCCCAGCCACAACACGTCCCATTTCCCCACTTCTTTCGCTCCTAAGTTCATAGGATGCGATGGCAAAGCCTGGCAAGAGTGACGAAGCTCGATAAGAGTGGTGCAGCCTGGCAAGAGTGACGAAACTGGCCGTTTTTTTGTTACAGCGATGAACTAATTTTTGGTGGTTTTTGGCAAACTTTGGCAGGGAATGTGCCCGATTAGGTGGTTTTTGGAAGGTGACCCACCTAATCGACAACTTTTCCAGCCATTTTGAAGCCCAATCCACATAATCGGGCACTTTTCCTGCCAAACCTCCAAAATAAGAGGCATCGATGTGATACCGGTGCCTCTTTCACAATGCAGTATTGGTGTTTCTCATGAACTGCTCACAGTAATCCGCGTTGCCCCTTGCGAGGCTGAACAGTTCAATGCTTCAAAACGTCTTAGACGCGCTTGATTACACGGCCGTCGCGCGTGTCAATTTGCAACACGTCGCCAATTTCAACAAACGTGGGAACTTGCACCTCAACACCGGTTTCAAGCGTTGCCGGCTTAGTAGTGTTGGTAGCAGTATCACCCTTAAAGCCCGGCTCGGTATGGGTAACCTCAAGCTCAACGAACATCTGCGGCTCAATGCTGATGAGCTCATCACCTGCATACAGCAAGCTTGCTTCATCATTTTCTTTGAGCCATTTCGCAGCATCACCAATCACGTCAGCAGAAATTGCCAACTGCTCATAGGTGTCGTTGTCCATGAAGTTGAAGTCAGCACCATCGTTGTACAGGTACTGCATCTTTTTGGTCTCCAGGCGCACCGAGTCAAACTTGGTACCCGAGTTGAAGGTGTAATCAACAACGCGACCAGTCTTAATGTCCCTCAGTTTAGTGCGCACAAAAGCGCCACCTTTGCCAGGCTTTACATGCTGAAACTCAACAATTGTGCAAAGCTTGCCGTTGTACTCAATGCACATGCCATTACGAAAATCGGCGGTAGAGATAGCCATGTTCTCGTTATCCTTTCGTCCGCGGCTCCGCGTACGAAAAGCGAGCCGCCATCTGCGTCAAACTGGACTAGTATAGCACGAATTCATGTGTGCGCTATACGTGTACGCTACTAAAGCACGATCATATCATGGGTTGATTCAGTGAACACGTCGAACCCGTCCTCGGTCACGACACCAAAATCTTCTAGACGCATCCCAAACTGTCCCGAAATATACACTCCCGGCTCAACCGTAACCACGTTTCCAACTTCAAGCGGCATCTCGTTTCGCGGAGAGAGTACCGGAAGCTCATGGATTTCAAGGCCTACGCCATGACCTAACCCATGCCCCATTTTGTGAGCAAACCCCGCATCTGCAAGCACACGCTCAGCCAACTCATGCATTGCGCGTCCTGTTACACCAGGACGAAGCGCTGCCTCAACTTGCTCATTAGCACAACGAATGGCGTTATATGCATCACGCAATTGTTGCGAGGGTTCGCCCAAAAAAACTGTTCGCGTCATGTCTGAACAGTAGCCAGCCGCTTTCGCGCCGAAGTCCAAAACTACACACTGACCCGCCTCAAGACGCGTCTGGCCTGGGACTGCATGCGGATTTGCACCATTTGCACCACATGCAACAATTGAGGAAAACGCCAGGTCATCTGCTCCATGACGCAACAGATACTCCTCAAGTTCAATCTGTACATCACGCTCAGTCATGCCAGGACGCATGAAACCTACAATATGCGCAAACGCTGCATCGGTAATGCGTTGCGCGGCGCGCATGCGCTCAATCTCTTGGGGATCCTTGACCGCGCGCAGCTTACACACTACCTCATCAGTCTCAGCAAAGACTACAGGCTCAGACGCAAATGCTGTCTCAAGCTGGCGATATTCTTTGAGCGCTATGCCATCTTCAATGCCAAGTGCTCCCGCACTCAACTCAGGATTCGCCTCTACCAGATCACTCCAAGCTTGCTTGACAAATGCCGCATGCAAAGAGCGTTCGTCATTGACTTGCACAAATCCCTCATGCGCAGCTGCCACACGAGCAGCTTCACTGTAGCGAGAATCCGTATGCAAAATGAGGTGCTGATCGGCTACATTGCTCACAAAAAGTGCGTGCGCCGATTCGTCGTCAAACACCCCATCAAAGGCACAAAGCCACATAATATTTGCGGTGTCCCGAACCGAAAAAGCCGCAAGTTGATCTTCGCTCAGCCTCTTGCGCAACCGCGCAGCGCGCACACGGGAAGTATCGACCGCCCAGGGCACAACCGCTTGATGCCCTTCCTGATCAGCTAGCGCATCTTGGGCGGGTGCATCCATGCCGCCCAACCCATCAAAAGGGCGAATCACGAGGCCGTTTGCGCAAGTAAAGTCCTTGTAGTTTTCGCCAAGGCGCTCGTGTGCACCCTTGCAGAGCACGTCAAGAGCATCGCAATACCCTTGAAAGCCGCGCCCTTTGATCTGCGCAACACAAACGGGCGCAATGACCGAAATATGCCGAAACGCCTCACGGCTCTCCACGTCAGAAATGTGCACTTCAACGCATGGCACATCAATGCCACCAAGCGCATCGCGCAACGCATAGGAATAGTGCGTGTGAGCACCCGGGTTGTATATGATTCCGTCATAGCGAAGTCGTGCATCATGAATGGCTTCTACCAAATCACCTTCGCTATTTGACTGGATTGCATCAACCTCAACGCCGCATTGGGCTCCGTAATCTTTCACAAGTTTTTCCAAGTCTGCAAGCGTTTGGCTCCCATACACGCCCGGCTCGCGAACGCCAAGCATGTCCAAATTTGGACCATTTATCAACAGGAGTTTTTTCATGTCTCCTCCTACCAGTCTTGCAGCTGCTCAAGGATAACTTCGTCATCAACATCCATAAGCACCCAATCGCCCACATCACGCGGGAGCACAAAGCGCACCTGTCCGTGACGTGCTTTTTTGTCGCGCTTCATGGCTTCAAGAATAGCCTCTGGCTCAAAAGAGCATGCCAAACGCGGTAAACCAAGTGCATCTAAGAGCGCATCTTGCGCATCAACCAGTTCTTGAGGCGTATCCACTAAACGCTGACCAAGGCGCGCCGCAAAACGCATGCCTTCAGCAACACATGCCCCGTGAGAGTACGTGCCATAACCCGCTAACTTTTCAAGCGCATGACCAAGGGTATGACCATAGTTGAGGCATTCGCGAATACCGCATGACTCTGTTTTGTCCTGTGCTACAACGTCAGCCTTAAACACCACTGAACGAGCAATAGCTTCCTCAGTAGCGGCCATGTCTCTGCTGGCAAGCGCCTGCGCAGCATCGGTAAGCCAGAAAAAGAAGTCGTCCGAATCAATGACTGCTGATTTAGCAATTTCGGCACATCCACATGCCCACTCTCGCTCATCAAGGGTCAAAAGCGTAGTGGTATCAGCACATACATATGCTGGCTGATTAAACGTACCTACAAGGTTTTTGCCTGCGTGCAAGTTCACACCGGTTTTGCCGCCAACTGATGAGTCAACCATAGCCAGCAGCGTCGTGGGAACCTGCACCACCTCAACGCCGCGCATATAGGTTGATCCTACAAAGCCAGCAAGATCACCCACAACTCCACCGCCAAGTGCAACAACTGCGCAATCTCTACCCAGTTTCAGCATTGCCATGGCTTCATAAATCTCTTTGGCAACGTCAAGCGATTTTGCTTCTTCGCCCGCATGAACCGACAAATCACTTACCTTAAAGCCAGCACCACTGAGCGCCTCTTTCACCGAAGCAAGATAGAGTGGCGCCACGTTGTCGTCAGTAATTACCAACAGTTGTTCAAGAGCGGCAAATCTCTCGAGCTTTCGGAGATCCTGACCAAGTCTGCCTACAATATTCTGTCCAATGCGCACATCATATGGCACCTCATCGGGAATGTTTACCACTACCTTTGTTGCCGGCATAACACACCTTCTCTTTCCAGTACATCGCGCACTTCATAGGCAATTGCTGACACCCCGCGTCCGGCAGTGTCAACAACCACATCTGCCACCTCGTCATAAAGTGGCATCCTACTCTCAGCTAAATCGCGCGCATTCTCTATGTCATTGAAAAGCGGTCGCGTGGAAAGGTCTCCTATTCGACTTCGTGCTTCATCAGCAGAAATGCGCAAATGGACAACAAATCCAGCACGTTTGAGTATTTCGCGATTCTCAGGTCGGCCAATCACACCACCGCCGCATGAAACAAGCAACGGATCCATCTCTGAAAGCTCAACGAGTACCGCCTGCTCAATATCGCGAAAAGCGTCTTCGCCTTCTTGAGCGAAAATCTCTTTTACCTTGCGACCTTCACGTCGCTCAATATAGGTATCCATATCCACGGCCGCCAAACCAAACTTGCGCGCAAGTTTACGCGAGACCGATGTTTTGCCAGCGCCCATAAACCCGACGAAAAAAACCGGGCGCGTTAATTGATATATTTCCATTAGCGTGACACTGTCTTGAGACGTTGCTTATATGACTCAATAGCCGCGCGGATATCCACCATATTGTCGCAGCCGAATTTCTCTAGATAGGCATTTGCAAGCACAAAAGCAACTTCACCCTCAGCCACTACAGCACACGCTGGCACCGCACAAGTGTCACTACGTTCTTTAGAGGCAGCTTCAACTTCAAGTGTGTCAATGTTGACTGTATTAAGCGGTGTCATGAGTGTGGGGATAGGCTTCATGGCTGCACTAACAATCAGCGGCATACCTGTTGTCATACCACCCTCTAAGCCACCTGCGTTATTTGATGTACGCACAAAGCCAAAATGCGGATCAAGCTCAATGGGGTCGTGCACCTTTGAACCCTCACGGCGCGATGCCTCAAATCCCAAACCAAATTCAACGCCTTTGATAGCCGGAATAGAAAAGAGCGCAGCACCTAATTGCGAGGTCAAACGCTCAGGGCCAGTTGCATAGCTTCCAAGGCCGGGCAACAGACCGCGCACCACAACACGAAATGTCCCACCAAGGCTTTCACCCGACTTTTTTGCGCGATCAATAGCGCGCTTCATAGCTTGAGTTGCCTCAGGATCAGGACAGCGAACTTCACTTGTTTCAATGGCAAGTGGTTCATATTGTGCAGCCTGCACCAACGGATCGGTTTCTTTCATAGCGGCCGATCCAATACTGGTTACATAAGAGACAATCTCCACGCCAAGTTCAGCAAGAAACTCCTTAGCAATACCTGAAGCCGCCACGCGCGCTGCCGTCTCTCGAGCGCTTGCGCGCTCTAAAACATCTCGACAGTCATCAGTTGCTGTTTTTAAAACACCAACTAAATCAGCATGTCCAGGGCGAGGGGTGACTTCACGCACTAAATCTGCCGGAGCGCTCCCCTCAACTGCCATGCGGTCAGTCCAGTTTTGCCAATCGCGGTTTTTCACGACAAGCGCAATAGGAGAACCCAAGGTTCTACCAAAACGCACACCTGAAACTATCTCTACCTGGTCTGTTTCAATAGTTTGGCGACCGCCGCGCCCATACCCCGCCTGACGACGTGCCAGATCAGTGTTGATGCTTGCCTGGGATACAGAAAGTCCCGCTGGTACACCATCAACCAGGGCTGTTAATTGTGGTCCATGACTTTCACCTGCAGTTATATAGCGCATGCGCAGTTCACTCCCCGTCACGAAAGCTGAATAATTTGTGCATTAGTTCGGGGCGTATTGTACCGCAAGCGCTTACACGTCAAACCCTGCAGCAGCTGCCATGAGGTTAAAAAGTTCGTCGTCGGAAAGCGTGAGGTTCACTCCGGCAATGTCGCACACAATTCCTACGGTGGCCACCGCTTGAGCCACTAACATGCCTGCCCCATCATATGCCACGCAGTCATGCTTGCGCGCACCTGCCACAAGGGCTGTTTCCCCATGTCCATATACGCAGTCAAATACCACCTGATTTGCACGCAAAAGCTCCGTGTCAAAAGGGGCTCCATCATCCTTTTGCATACCACAGGGGGTTGCGTTGATAATAAGATCGGCTGACGAAAGAGCGTTTTTTGATGACTCATAGGTGCCAAACTTTAAGGTTGGCTCTTTATAAATCTGGCGAAGCGAACGATATCCCGCTTGCGCTGGCGGTAGATCTATCGTGGCATAAGCTAAGTTTTGCAAACGCTCAACATAGGCATTCAAGATATCGTGAGTGCGCGTTTTATTGCGCCCAAGCAAAGTCACTTGTGCCGCTCCTGCAGCTGCACACTCATGCAAAATGGCCAAGGCGGTTGGACCGGTTCCACACACGACAACCTTCGCACCCGAAAACGAAAAGCCACTTCGTTCCAAATAAGCCACACACCCGCGCCCATCAGTGTTAAAGGCAATCAGCTCGTCATTGTGGTTCACTAACACATTAGCGCCTAGCGCCAGTTTTGCCGAAGCAGCTTTGGCTGTTGCCGCTTCAAAGGCTTGCGGTTTATAGGGCGTCGTAATGTTAAGAGAAAGAAAATCTCGCGCAGCTAAAAACGCTTCTGCCTCGGCTTTCGTGGGCACATCAGCCAACCCATACTGCCATGCAAGCCCCAGCTTTTCATATACCGCGTTGTACATAACGGGCGACTTTGAATGGCTGATAGGATGTCCAAGCAAATAGAGGTTTTGCGAAGCAAATGAGCTCATAATTCACGTCCTTGTTCGTGTACTTCTAGCAGCGATTGAGCAGCAATACCGCCTTCAGGCTGTGCGTCTTTCAGAAGTGTACGCTCAATGTTTCGCAAAAGGAGCGTATGGGTGAGATCCTGCTCGACGAGCGGTGCCAACAAATACGCACGCATTCCCAAAAGATGCGCTCCTGCCACATCAGTTAAAAGCTGATCTCCAATTACAACAGTTTGCTTGCGCTTTGCCCCCAGCTTTGAAAGCGCTCGAAGATAGCCAAAAGGTAGTGGTTTGAGCGCTTTTGCAACAATGGGAAGATCAAGTGTTTGCGCAAGCTCAAGAACGTTTGCGTGCCAGTTATTCGACAAAAGACAGATACTTACACCCGCCTCTTTTGCACGCGCAAGCCACGCCACAATATCGCGCGGCACTTCATGTGTATCGCGTCGCAGAATAGTGTTATCAATATCTAACAGCACATACAGCAAATGAGCGTCAAGTAAATCCTTCGCAATATCTACGCGCGAGAGTCGCGAAAAATACCGCTCTGGCAAAAAGAACGAGTCGGATGTTGTTTTACCCGATGGATCTTGGTTTTTGATGGCCATAATCACGCCAGGAAACCGCCCTTTTACGAGATTACATCTTGATGCTCTTCGTAGGTTTCAGAGAAATGGCAAACAGGTTGACCATTATCGTCCGTATCAAAATAGAAGAAATAATACTTGTTGAGCGCTTCTTGATCAGGAGCACATACCGCCTGCAAACATGCTAAACCGGGTGAGCAAATAGGAGTTGGAGGCAAACCGGCATTGGTGTAGGTTGAATAAGGTGTGTCGGCATGAACCTCTTCAGCAGAGGGCTCATGACCAACTTCATAGGCGGTGGTAGCATCACTTTCAAGTTTGCCATAGCTGGGCTCACCATCGGCAGCAAGACGATTATAGAAAACTGCAGCCACTTGAGCGCGAACTGCATCATCGTCATTGCATTCCTTCTCTACGATGCTTGCCAAATTAACTGCATCATAGAGCGTCAAGCCATACGACTCAGGAAACGACCAATCCAAATTTGCGGTCTCTGCTTCAAACTGATCAAGCATTAAACGAATGACGGAGTCAGCATTTGCCTCAGAGGTAATCTCATAGGTTTTCGGGAATAAAAAACCCTCAAGAGAATTGGTACCCGCACTCTGCAAAAACGGATAGTCGCCAGCATACACACTTGCATCAGCAGCAGCTGCTTTAAAATCTTCAGCACTGATACGGCCTTGCGTTACTGCAGACACCGCTTCGGCGGTTTCAGCAAGCGTGGAACCTTCAGGGACCGTCAAGGCATTATCCATTCCGGATCCCTCTTCTAAGGTGCGAATAATAGCATCTAAGCTGGTTTGTCCAGCAATGGTATACGTTCCCGGCTTGAGCTGCGTTGCCACCCCTAGCTCATTAACACGATTTCGAAATTCCGACGCATGAGCAATAAGGCCTGCAGATGCCAGCTTCTCACCTATTGCATCTGCACCTTCGCCCTCTTCTACCACAATTCTTGCTTCTTGATCTGCAGGAAGCGATGCCACTTGTGTAGCTGAACAGCTATTCACAATGGTTACGAAACCCCAGATTACTGCACCTAAAACTGCAAGCGCAATAACCAGAGCAATAATCATGGGCGCTTTGCTAGGCTTCGGACGAATGAGACTGGTGTCATAAGTTTTAAACTGACGCTCCCCTTTTGCGTGCGCAGCGCGCGTAGCATGTGTGGGACGTTCAGAATAGGTAACTTGCTTTCGAGGTGCCATAAGGTACGAAGGCCTTTCGTTTCGTGTGTACTCATTACACGTCTTAGTGCGCGCCCCTCTGAGCGCTCACACACTACTTATTAATACGTCTGCTGATGCGCTTGAGCATCAAGCCATGTTTGTAAGAATAGACTGGCTGCTATCATATCCACTTTGCCGCGCATGTCACGTTCGCTCAATCCCTTTTCACGCAAAATCCGTTTCGCTTCCGATGAACTAAGCCGCTCATCTACAAAGGTAAGTGGTAATTCTGCCTGGTCAGCAATCTGTTGCGCATATGTCTTTATGGTGGCTGCCCATTGCCCCTCTTCACCATCAAGTGATTTCGGCAACCCGCTTACCAAAAGCTCTGGCTCCCAGTCTTCTAACACGCGCTTCCATGATCTTGCCTGAGCAAGTACTTCTTGGGTCGGCAACACGCAAACCGGCGAAGCAACACGCAGACCCGGATCAGATACCGCAATACCTACGCGCGCTTCGCCAATATCAAGTGCTAGTACTCGCATGCTACTTTGACACTCTTGCGTCTTGCAACACTACGCGTTAAGCAACAGCGAACGAGCAGCCTCAAGCGCTTCATCAATGCCAGCAGCGTTCTTGCCGCCCGCCTGGGCCATCTCGGGCTTGCCGCCGCCGCCGCCGTTCACGCACGGGGCAATACTCTTGATGATGGTGCCTGCATTAAAGCCTGCCTCAACCGCCTCAGGCGTGCCCGCAGCAAGCAACAGTGCTGCATCCGAATTGGTTGCAGCCAAGACAACTGCACCAGGCGCGCTCATGCGCGAACGGATGACGTCCCACATATTACGAAGCTGCGAGGTGTCCATCTGGCCAACGGACGCCACAATCAGCGGGTAGCCTCCTTTAGCCTCTACCACTTGCTCAAGCACCTTAGTCATACCATCCGCAGCAGCTGCCTCGCGGTTGCGTTTCATCTTGGTCTGTAGCTCTTTGAGCTGCGCAACGTTTGCAGCACAACGATCTGCGGCATCAAACAAGGGCACATGCAGCTTGTCTGCCACGCTCTTGAGTTCAGATTCAACATGATTGAGATACTCAAGTGCATCAAAGCTGGTCACAGCCTCAATACGGCGAAGGTTAGCGCCAACGCTTGTCTCGCTGGTAATCTTTACCAGACCAATTTCGCTTGTTGCGCTTACATGCGTACCGCCGCATAACTCTTGGGAGAAGCCCTCCATATCAAGCACGCGAACATATTCGCCATATTTCTCTCCGAACAAAGCCATAACGCCCGCCTCACGAGCAGCCGCTAGAGAAGTTTCATATGCGCGAACTGTATGGTTTTCCATGATCTTTTCGTTTGCCAGACGCTCAACCTCAGCTATCTGCTCAGGTGCCATGGCTTCATAGTGCGTAAAGTCAAAACGCAAGCGATTCGGGGCAACCAAAGAGCCTGCCTGCTTCACATGGTCGCCAAGCACCTTACGAAGTGCCCAATGCAAAATATGCGTTGCAGAGTGATTGCGGCAAATGCGCGCACGACGAATGACGTCAATGGAAGCATGGACTTCTTGACCAACCGCCAAAGAGCCATTTTCCATAACGACCGTATGAGCAATAAGGCCCTTCTCAGGCTCTTGTGTGTCATTGACGCGAGCACATGCTGCAGCGGTTTCAAGGACACCACTGTCTCCAACCTGTCCGCCTTTTTCTGCATAAAACGGCGTTTTGTCCAGCACTATTCTGCCTTCTTGACCAGCTTCAATAAGATCTGTCTGTACGCCATCAACCACAATAGCCACGATCTTTGCATCACACGCATTTTCAGTGTAGCCGACAAATTCCGTAGCGCCTTGTGCGTCAAGAATCTCGCTCATGACGCCACCGTAGGTAGACCAGGCAGCTTCAGCATCTTTCGTATTTGCGGCACGAGCACGCTCGCGCTGTTCTTCCATGGAACGCTCAAAGCCTTCCATGTCCACGCTAATACCACGTTCGCCAGCTAACTCAGAGGTTACCTCTACCGGGAACCCATAGGTATCATGCAACGTGAATGCTTCTTCACCCGAAAGAACCGTGCCCTCAAGTGCATCAAGAGCCTCATCTAAAAATGCACGACCCTGACGAAGGTTTGCGCCAAAACGCTCCTCTTCTGACAAGATGATGCGACGAGCCAGTTCGCGATTTTCTACAATCTCGGGATATACATCACCCATCAGACGAACAATTTCGTCTACGTA
Source organism: Adlercreutzia agrestimuris (assembly GCF_943193125.1). Lineage (GTDB taxonomy): Bacteria > Actinomycetota > Coriobacteriia > Coriobacteriales > Eggerthellaceae > Xiamenia > Xiamenia agrestimuris. The sequence goes on along the minus strand of NZ_CALPCX010000002.1, from coordinate 80,115 downwards.
GTCATTCAGGAATGGCTTATCCAATCCAAGCAGATGACCTTTCATCACAGCGCGACGAAGTAGTCGGCGCAAAACATAGCCGCGGCCCTCATTTGAAGGCAGAATGCCATCCGCTATCATAAAGGTAACCGCGCGTGAGTGATCAGCCATGATGCGCAATGAAAGATCCGCCGTAGGATCATCACCATACACCCTGCCTGTCAGCTTCTCTCCAACGCCTACTAAGCTTCGCAAAACATCAGTCTCATAGTTAGATTGCACGCCCTGCATAATTGCAGCCATACGTTCAAGACCCATGCCCGTATCAATATTCTTCTTCGGTAGCGGAGCAAGGGTGCCATCTTCTTGGCCGTCATACTGGGTAAATACGAGATTCCAGAACTCTAAGAAACGATCGCAATCGCACCCCGGCGCGCAATCAGGCGAGCCACAGCCAAAGTCTTCTCCCTGGTCAAAATAGATTTCTGAACACGGACCACACGGACCGGTTGGGCCAGCGCGCCAGAAATTGTCATCTTCACCCAAGCGAGAGATATGATTCTCAGGAACACCCAACTCTTTCCAGATCTCAATAGTTTCATCGTCGTCTTCAAACACGGTGAAATACAAACGCTCTTTCGGAAGCCCTAATACCTCGGTTGAAAACTCATAAGCCCAGGCACACATCTCATGCTTGAAATATTCGCCAAAGCTAAAATTGCCCAGCATTTCAAAAAAGCTTAAGTGGCGGCCGGTCGTACCAATAATGTCAATGTCGTTCGTGCGAACACACTTCTGAGCAGTAGTCGTGCCAATATAGGGCGCCTCCAAATGCTTTTGTTGCAAAAAGTATGGCTTGAACTGCACCATACCAGCACTGGTCAAAAGCAGCGAAGGGTCATCCGGGATCAGCGAAGAAGAAGGCCAACGCTTACAGCCCTTGTCCTCAAAAAACTTCAGATACTTCTCGCGAATCTCAGCACTTGTCATGTATTCCATTGGGGCTCTTTCCTCATTTCTTCTTTTTATTCACTAGCTTTGGGTGTGGCGCAGTGGCATCTTTAACAGGATCAGCAGGCGCATCCTCTCGTGCGCTCCCCTTAAAGAAGACACCGTTATCAGCCACGATTCTTCGACCAGTTTTCTTTTCAAAATAATACACGAAAACAGATTTCATTACCGCAATTGCCGGAATTGACACCAGCATACCCACCAAAGAACCGATCAGCCCGCTCATTGCACCACCGATAGCAGAACCGCTCATCAATGCAATAAAGGTCAAAGCAGGATGTACATCCACTGAGTTCGACATAATCTTTGGCGAAACGAACGTATAAACAATTTGTTGAATGACGACCGTTCCTACAAGCGCGATAAGAGCAACCCAAGGGCTAACAAATACGCCTACAACAGCTGCAAGCGCACCTCCCAACCATGGTCCGATAATGGGAATGATGTTCAAAATGCCCGCAATGCCACCCAATGCAATGCCATTGGGGATACCAGCGACAGTAAAAAGAATTGCACACCCTGCACCAATAATGCCGCACTGCAACAGCGTGCCTTTGATGTAGCCACCCATCACGCGCGAGAAAGTCATATGCAGCATCTCGAAAGTATCGCGATGTTTGCTTCCCACCAAGCGGCGGCACTCTTGCCCCAGTGCGGGGAGATCCATGAGCACCCAAAAAGCAATAACAAGCGCAAAGCCTATTGCAATAAAAGTATTGGCTACCCCTGTTCCAACCGCCACTACACCGCTTGCGCTATTCTTTGCAAAATTGGAAGCCCAATCACCTAAAGCGCTCAGCGCACTATTGAGATAGTCTTGTACAGTCTTATTGGACAACACATCAGAATAGCGATTGTATAAATCATTACCCCAGGCAGAGATGTCGCTAATATAGGTTGGGATTGATTGAATAAGATTATTAAACTGATCCCCTACACCAAATATTGGAGAAAACATCAACACCGAAATCAAGAAGAGCGCCAAAAACATTATGACATAGGCAATAGTGGTACCAATAACACGCGACACGCCGTGAGTTTCAAGACGATTTACAATGCCACGCAAACAAAAAACGATTACAACGGTCCACAGCACAATGCCTACTGGCACGCTTAAAACATTTACGACATAGATACCCACGCCAGCCAAGATCATGGCGCCAACAATTGTCCACACCACCATGAAAGCAAAACGCGCCTTAAGAGCACGATCTACGTTTTTTGTTGCTGCCTGCGTATGCGACACACTATCAAACTCAAGGCATTCGTCAGGGGCAACTTGCTCTTTACGACAAGAAACAGGCGTACCGCCTTTGGCCGCCTGTTGCGCATTCAAATCTTTGTCAGCGTGAACCATAGAGATCCGCCAAACTCCTATGCATTAGTCTTTGGGGTTTTTGTTACTTGAGCACCCGCCACTTCCTCTTCGGTTACTCCTGCAACCGTAGCAGCAGAGACTGCGGCACTTGAGGCGGCGTCTTTACCTTCTTGGTAGGTGAAATACCCCTTCGAAGCCGTCTCTGTCTCAGAGGGGGTTTGTGCTTTCGAATCAGCATCTGCCACCGCAGCAACAGCATCAAGCATATCTTTTGCAGCCTTGTTTGCTGTATCTGTTGCGGCTTGGCGAGCAGCATTCTTTTCTTCTCGCTGTGCGCGTTGCTCTGCGTGCTGCTCACGCTCTTCAACAACGGCTTCTTTTGTAGCACGAGCTGCGGTAACTGCAGCTCCTTTTACAACTTGACCAGCAGCTACAGCGGTTTCAGCTACTGAAGAAGGAATGTTTTGAGGCTCGGTTGACTCGGTTGCTTTCTTCTCTCCGAGCGCAATTGATTCTTCGCTTGCATGCTTGGTTTTAAAAGCGCTACGAACTTTGGTAGTGACCGATGTCAGCAAGTTCATAGGAGCGTTGGTAACCGTATCAACAGCATCAACTGCAGAAGACACAGAATCGGTAATGTCGGTCACGCCTTCTAAGATCTGGTCAACGCGCATCAACTCAAGATTGGCGGCATCAACCGTAAGAGACACCCGATCTACGAGCGGGTCAACCTTAGCAACAACCGGCTCTAATGAGGCAGTCAAACGTTGTACATTATCAAGCGTGGGTTCAAGCTGTTTGTGCATCTCATCAACGGTTGTGCGCGTCTTGCGAATAGTGATGGCAAGCTCAATAACAAACCACACAAGCGCTGCACCAACGATGATGTACACAAACGGCAAAGCCGCGTTCAAAAATTCAGCAAAATCCATTGAAGTGCCTCCTTGAAATCTGAAGCTCAACTATAGCACGTACCGCATGAATTCTATATGCATTCAAGTTCGATTTCATGGTGCTTCCATAGGAGTAGTAAATTGGTTACCAAACCTACGACGTGCTGTTTTATTCCTCAGCTTCAAGCCGATCGCGAGCAAAAGCTTCAGAGCGGTACGCTTCCCATCCTCGAGAGCTTGACTTATAAAAACAACCACGCGAAAGCCCCTCTGGAAGATAACGCTGGGGCACCCAACCACTTGGATAGTTGTGAGGGTATTTATAGGTGCCATAATCTTCTGACCCCGGACGGTGCCTATCCCGCAAATAATCGGGTACTTTACGAACTGGTCCTTTACGCACCTCATCGAGAGCTGCAAAAATGCCGGCGTATGCGGCGTTGCTTTTCGGCGCAAGCGCTACATAGGTTGCTGCTTGGGCAAGATTAATAACACACTCAGGATATCCAATAACCTCCGCAGATTTAAAAGCTGCTTCTGCAATCAAAAGCGCCTGAGGGTCTGCGTTACCTACATCCTCAGAAGCGGCAATGAAGATTCTTCGCGCAATAAATTTAGGGTCTTCTCCCCCATCAATCATGCGCGCCAACCAATAAAGGGTAGCATCAGGATCTGAACCGCGCATAGATTTAATGAAAGCCGAAATGACATCGTAGTGCATGTCTTTGTTCTTATCGTAGGGCAGACTCCGGTGTGGAGTTGCCATACGAACCGCCTCTTCATCAACAACCGCTGGCTTTTTTGGCGTGCCAGGTTCAATCATGCCAGCCGCAAGCTCAAGGGTGGTAAGAGCTGCACGACCATCCCCGCCTGCAAGTAACAAAAGTGCCGATTTTGCCTGATCATCAAGGCTATAACGCCCATCAAGCCCGCGTTCATCACACAAAGCGCGCTCAATTAACAGCGCAATATCGTCATCACTTAAAAGCCCTAGTTCTACAATGCGCGAACGCGAAATAAGCGCTGAATTAACCTCAAAAAAAGGGTTTTCCGTAGTAGCGCCCACCAACACAACAATGCGATTTTCAACAGCGTGCAAAAGTGCATCTTGTTGCGAGCGATTGAAGCGATGAATCTCATCTACAAAGAGGATGGTTCGCATATTTGACATGGTCAAACGCTTATCAGCCGCATCAATTTCACGACGTAAATCAGAGACGGTGCCTCCAATTGCAGAGACCTCTACAAACGTTGCTTTGGTAGTTTCAGCAATAACATGAGCAAGCGAGGTTTTGCCGGTGCCTGCAGGCCCAAAAAGAATCACGGAACTGAGCTGATCATGCTCGATTGCATTGCGAAGCCATGAGCCTTCCCCGATAGCTTCCTGTTGACCTACCACTTCCTCGAGCGAGCGAGGGCGCATACGCACTGCAAGTGGTGCCACTTGCGATTTGCGTTCGTTTTCAATTTCAGTAAATAACGTATCCATAAAAGTATAGTAACATTCGAACGTCTGTTTGCCTAGAAGTTTATCCGACATAGCAAAAACGCTCACGTATCAATACAGAAACCATCCTGATGTCAAGACTGGTTTTAGCGCGTTTTAAAACTATACTTGATACCAAGTTCTACCCTCGAAGCCATACTTTTGCGATGGACCGATGCTATTACTTGAGGGAGCTCAAGATTGTTGGTGGAATGGAGATTCGTGTCTGTTGATACGAAAGCCAGGAACCCAACTGCGAGCACCCACCTTTTGAGGTGGGTTCATCCTTCTGGCCGGGGGTGGAACTCTTTTTGTGTCAGCCTATTTTTGATTATCGGTGTTCTGGGAGACATCATTGTCAAGATGCTCGCACAGCGCTTTATAAGCTACGCTTCGTGAAGACACCTCAATAGTATCTGTTGCTCCATCTTCAAAGTGGCGCGTGAACTTCACGCGATATCCTATAAGCGCTGCAACAACTCCCGCACTGGCAGCGTAGCCAAAATCACTGAGTGCACAATAGGCGCCATTAACCCAAACAGAAACATCAGCCGCTGATGTATGAGTGGTGATGAACCAAAACAAGGGCATTCCAAAAACGGCACCTAAGACACAGGCTCCCAGCAAGGTCAAAACATAAAGCACCCATGAAGTACCTTTGTCGCGAATGCGCAAATAACTTTCAAATGCTATCAACAATGCAGGAGCAACAGATGCCATAATCTGCATCACTGCATTTCCTGGGCCTTGAGCACCCAAGCTATATATGAGCACCCCTACAAGGGTTAACACAATACAAAGTACCAGCGTAATCCAAGGAAAAGCCTGGACAAGCGAGCTTCCAAATGAGCGCTTAGCTGGTTGTTTTTCACATAATATTGCCGACACCAGTGCACCGTGCGGATTGCGAAAAGAGATTTCAGAAGCATTCCTGCCAAGCCCGGAAAGCTGATCAGTGCGCACAATTGCCCATGCACCCACGCCCACCAATAAAACTACTATAAAAAAGATTGCCACGTTTTCCTACTTTGCCTTTGAGTGTTTTGGCCGCTTCTGCAAACCTAATTACGATGATGTTTTTTGTGGCTTTTGTGCCCAAGATGTAAGAGCCGAACACGCTTCCACCAGCTCAGGTCTTGCTTTGTGTCTTTTGCAGCGTTCTCGTTTCCCTGTGTTTTGCCTGACGATACAGACGTATGCGCTTGCTGTTGCGCAATTTTCTCTTCCTTCGCTTCAGCAATATCATGTCGCGTTTTGCGCATAAGATCAGAGTCAAAGCTTGCGCGCGTAAGAGGCGCAATTGCTCGAACCACCGCATCGGTTGCTTTATCCAATTGCCTGCTATCAGCAATTCGGAAGGATACCGATCCGCTAAAACCGTCATCAAGCAATCCCGAATAAGAAACGCTGGGGGGCTTGGTTACCTGGCAAACTTCGCTCAACGCTTTTTGCGCCTCAAAGGCAAGCGCATCAGCCATAGCGTCTAAGTGCGTTCCATCTGTTGTCACAACGAAATCAACGCTCACATCGTTGATTGGCTCATGAATAGTCAGTGCGTTGGTGTTAATTGTTGAGTTCGGGATGATGATTTTATTGTTGTTCGTGTCGCGAATTGTTGTATGGCGCCATGTAATATCGTGCACCACTCCTGATGAGGAGCTCACTGTGATGTTGTCACCTGGCTTAATGATGCGCAAAAGGGAAACTTGCAAACCCGCAATCAAGTTCGCAAGAGTGGATTGCAGACCCAATGAAATGGCAACACCGCCAACACCAAGGGCAGCAAGCAAAGCAGAAACGTTCACGTTAAAGCAAGTAGATAGCATGACGCAGATACCGATAACCCAGACTGCGCCTCGTACGATGTTGACAAAAATGGAAACGGACGGCAGGTCTTTTCGCTCATTAAAGTGAAGCACTTTGCGCATGAAGCGCGTAGAGATGCGCGAAACAAGGCATGTGATAGCCAAAATGACCGCCACTCCAATGACTGTGCCCAACCAGTCAGAGTGTATAAAACTCTCAATCTGTTTCATGATTATATCCATACACCCTATACTAGCACGCTTTTTGGCGCGTCATACGATCTGCAAAAGGGCGTTAGGAAGGAGTTAGATAGGCACGCTCTACAACTCAAAGATCGCAGAGCGTGCCTATAAAATTCGATTACCACGAAGGCGGCTTTGTTGGAAACTCCTCATGGTGCTCCCAAAGCACAATCTCACCTTTCGCCTTCGACGCTTTAACGTCTATGATGCGCTGGTTTGACGAACCGCGCCATTCGAGATCAAACGAGTGGAGCGACTGCACAAACGAACCATCCACCAGCACGTCTACTTCATCTAAGAGTTCTGATGAGCCTGGCGTGCAATCCTGCGAGAGATCTTCATAGAGGTATCCCGAATAGGCCCACACATTCAAACCAAGAGCGCGACAGCGACGCGCAATCTCGGCACACGCATGCGCCTGCTCGAATGGCTCACCGCCCGAAAGCGTAACGCCACCAATCAGCTTATTGGCCTCAATTTGGCTCATGAGCGCATCAACGGTTGTAGGAGTTCCTCCGCCCACGCCCTGACTCTCAGGGTTGTGGCAACCAGGACAAGCGTGGCTGCATCCCTGCACGAAGACCGAGAAACGCAGCCCCGGACCGTCCACAATTGAGTCCGGAGCTACGCCAAATAATTGAATATCGTAATCAGTCACAAATAATCCCTGATCAAAAGTCTCTTTGCTACAAACGCAATTACATGCCATGCTTTACGCGGTCATGCTCTTCGGAGCGTTTAGCGTCATTGAAACGATCAAGGGTACCCACCAGATAGCCCGTGATGCGACGAATACGCTCAAAAGCAACGCCATGCTCTTCTTCGGTGCGGCCACACTTCGGGCACACGTCACCAATAATGCCGTTGTAACCACACACCGGATCACGGTCTACAGGATGGTTTACCGAACCGTAGCCCATACCACTTTCCTTCATGTGGCGAATAACTGCCTCAAAAGCCTCCAGGTTGTTGGTCGGATCACCATCAAGCTCAACATAAGAAATATGACCACCATTGGTAAGAGCATGATACGGTGCTTCAATATCAATTTTGTCGAATGCGCTGATGTCGTAGTAAACCGGCACGTGGAAGCCGTTGGTGTAATAATCACGATCCGTTACACCTGGAATGACGCCATAGCGTTCGCGATCCATACGCACAAAGCGACCAGACAGACCCTCTGCAGGCGTAGCAATGAGCGTGTAGTTCATACCACGTTCGCGTGAGATTCGATCGACGTAGTTGCGCATGTGACCAACAATCTCAAGGCCGAGGTTCTGAGCGGCCTTGGACTGACCATGGTGCTGTCCGGTGAGCGCAACAAGCGTCTCTGCAAGACCAATGAAACCTGTGGTCAGCGTACCATGCTTTAACACCTCGCGTTGCTCATCAGCAGGAGCAAGCTTCTCAGAATCAATCCACACACCTTGACCCATCAAAAACGGTGCATTGTAGACGCGCTTGCGTGCCTGAATCTCAAAGCGCTCATCAAGCTGACCTACAACAAGTGCCAACTTCGCGTCCAGAAGATCAAAGAACAAATCAATGTCACCCTTCGCGCGAATTGCTAAGCGAGGCAAGTTGATTGACGTGAACGAAAGGTTGCCACGACCAGGAGTTATTTCACGCTCGGGATCATAGACATTGCCCATAACACGCGTGCGACAACCCATGTATGCGATCTCAGTTTCAGGGGTACCTTTGTAGTACTGAGCGTTAAATGGTGCATCCAGGAAGCTAAAGTTGGGGAACAGACGCTTCGCTGAACAATGCATTGCCAGCTTAAAGAGATCATAGTTAGGATCTTCCGGAGCGTAGTTTACGCCTTCTTTAACACGGAAAATCTGTACCGGGAAGATAGGAGTCTCACCTGAACCAAGACCTTCTTCAGTGGCAAGCAGGATGTTCTTGATAACCATGCGGCCCTCTTCTGAGGTATCCATACCATAGTTGATTGAACTAAACGGCGTCTGCGCACCAGCACGAGAATGCATAGTATTGAGGTTGTGTACCAATGCCTCCATTGCCTGGAAGGTCGTGCGATCCGTATCAGCAAATGCCTGTTTTGACGTGTAAACCAAGCAGCGATCAACGACAGGTGCATAAATGCCTGACTCAACTAAATTCTGACGCAGTGCCGCCTCAAAAGCTTCATCCGTAGCAAGCGTTGCCTGCTTGCCCGTCTGGCTTTCAACGCGCTCAATAAGCTCTTTTGCAAAAGCTTTAGGCTCTTCAACATCGGTTAAGAGCTCAAGCGCCTCAGCAAGATGCTTGCGATACATGGTGCGGTAGGTCTTTGCAACGCCGATTGCCAGACCATAATCAAAGTCACACACCGACTGGCCGCCATGCTGATCGTTTTGGTTTGACTGGATAGCGATACACGCAAGAGCAGCATAGCTTCCAATACCATTCGGCTCACGCAGTACGCCGTGACCCGTTGAGAAACCACCCTTAAACAACTTGCGCAATTCAATTTGGCAGCACGTGGTGGTAAGGGTGTAAAAGTCCATGTCGTGAATGTGAATGTCACCCTCACGATGTGCGCGAGCGAACTTCGGATCAATAACACACATCTCGTAGAACTGCTTAGCTGACTCAGAGCCATACTTCAACATAGTGCCCATTGCGGTGTCTGCGTCAATGTTGGCATTTTCACGCTTCATGTCAGACTCAGAAGCCTTTGAGAAGGTAATGTCTTTCAAAGTTTGGATAAGACGGCTGTTAACGTCACGAGCGCGAGAACGCTCAGCACGATACAGGATGTAAGCTTTTGCCGTCTGAACAAAGCCAGATTCAATAAGCGACTCTTCAACTAAGTCTTGCACACCCTCAACCGTTGGAGTGCCCTCAATGGCGCCTTCTTCCAGCTTTTCTACTACCTTTTTCGAGACTTCTTCAGCAGCAGCACGATCTTGCATTGCCCCACAAGCCTGAAACGCCTTCTCCACTGCTTCGGTAATCTTTTCTACCTTGAATTCCGCGGTTCGGCCGTCGCGTTTAATAATGGTCGTGACCATGCGCCCGATCATCTCCTGTCCTGTTTCGCTCTCATTTGCTTATTACATATTGTTGATAACTGTTTTATGCGTACGAACTGTGCTTTTGGAAAACACTAACAAGTTTTCCACAAATAACCCTCGGTTTTCCACAAGATATTGTGGTTCACACGGTGTTGAACGCTAAGATATAGTACTCACGGAATTTTTTTTAGACAAGGGTTGACTTACAAATATTTTCGGGTTTGCTGGGCAAACGACATTTGATACATCAATCCTCCACAGTGTTACAAAAGGCGCGTTGTCTCACTTGTGACAACGCGCCTTTGCCTGTTGCATATATGAACCAAAAGGCTTCTTTTGTTACACCGAGCTTTTCTTACGCCCTACTCAACGGTACCGTACACCTGTCCCCAGGCATGACCTGCGATAGCTGAATTGAGTTGGTCGCACAAACGCTGTCGCGTGTACTCTCCCGGGGGTAAGAGAGAAAAAATCTCCATGAGCTCATCGGGTAAATCGGCTGACTCCGCTGCCACAATGACATCAAGGCGGCGAACTTTTGGACCCAATCCAGCTTGCGCCATTGCCGCAGCCAAAGCAGCATCATGATCTCCATCTACAGGAAAAAGGCTCTCGATAACCTCTTGCATGGCACCAAAGTGCTCCGATCTATCCTTGTTTGATGCCCTTTTTTGCGAAGCCGCCATAACTAGTCCTCCTCAATATCAGGGCGAACAACATCAAACCCCGCAGTTGCTGCAACCAGCGCTGAAGTAAAAGCAGGAGTCGCATGACCAGCAGCACGCAAAAACTGCGCACCTTGTTGACGTAGCTGAGCTGCAACGCCTACACATACATCAGGACTGAAATACGGATTTTGATTCGTCATTTCTCCTTGTCGGGCATTCACTTCGCGCACAACAAGTTGCGCCAATACTGGCAGCGACAGATTACTGAGCGTCTCATCAATCAAGCGCGCGACCACCTCAGGATCACCGGGTGTTGCAAAACCAGCCACCGTTGCACCGTATTCGCCCATAACAGCAAGCGCTTCGGAAAATACATGGTGACCATCCGCGAGCACCCCAACGCCCGCATCATTTACACCAACGACATCTACCGATGCAACAATAGGAGCATCGCTTACCTGACGAACACCCATCAAAGCACACTTGAGATCCGTCGGGTTTTTAAATCCGTTAAGGAAAAATCCGTCAAACGCTTCTCCTGCACAAAAACGCGCAGCACGCGCGTATTGATCACGATGCTCGTTGAGTGAGTTTTTGCTGGAAGGATCAAGAGGTAAATCACATGGAGCAATTTCTACAAGTACATGTTGTGGGGTAAGCGAGCGCGTGATCTTTAAGGCGCTCTGTACAATCTCTGCTCCCCGATCTTCAAGACCGCTTGCGCGAAGACGAGCCGGCGTAATACCTGCTGTTGGAGCAACCAAACACTGAGCACCTGCAACAATGTTCATGCGCAATGCTTCTTTGATTGCTTCTGGTTCAACCAGATCCGCATACGCCACGTCTGACGCATTCACTGCGCCATCGCTGCCAAAGCCCTGACGTAAGAGCACCTCATCAACCGGTGAAGACAACACAAGCATATCTTTATGGAATCGCAATTCAATATCGGGCATAAGGAAAATCCTTTCTGAAGCTTTTTTGAGAAGATGTGGGGAATTTTGCGCCGTTTACGCTATAAGTGCAACCGTTTACCGCTTCACAATTTACCCATGACTCAAACATATGTTTTTCAAGGTTGACCAGTATACTGCGAATTGTAGATGAAAGATCCCCTCCTTTTCATCTACCTGCTTTCCTATTTAAAGCAGCGCAGCGCTCGAAACGCTGCATCATCCCCTCCTTGTGACCCGGTGGAGTTCCCCTCTTCACCGGGTCAAAAAATTTATGGAGGGCTTCGTAATCAGAAGTGAGATCTTTTAAAGAATCGCTCGTATCTACGCGTTTTTGCCCTGGGCACGCGCGTACAGGATATTATTAGTTTCAAGCCAGCTTTCTACTGTACCCGTATCAAATCCGTCAGCAGGATCAACTACCAACGCATACATTTCCTCTTCTTGTAGCACAGCATCCAAAGCATCAGTCAATTGAATTTCTCCACCAACGCCTGGTTTTACTTCTGCCAAAAGTTCCATTACGCGTGGACTGAGCAAGTAGCGACCAAAGACTGCCAAATTTGTAGGCGCATCTTCGCGAGCAGGTTTTTCAACCAAGCTGTCAACCTTCCACACACCTGGTTCTACCTCTTGGCCGGCAATAACACCAAATCGGCTAACCTCTTCTTCCGCAACAGGCATAACCGCAATTACGCTTGCACCATTGTGTGCATCTGAAACAGCTTGCATGTTTGGAAGCATCTGGTTATCTGGAACCAACACATCACCGAGCAATACATAAAATGCTTCGCCATCAATTTTGTCAGCAGCACAATGAACCGCATGGCCAAGACCAAGCGCTTCATCCTGATATACGTATGAGACGTTGTAGTTACCCACGGACTCAACAGCATCAGCATATGCATCCTTGCCGCGTTCACGCAGTAATGCGACAAGCTCAGGATTTGGTGAAAAATGATCCTCAATGGCCTTTTTGTCGCGAGAATTAATAATCACTACTTCATCAGCGGCAGAAGCAAGTCCCTCTTCTACCACATATTGAATAGCCGGCCTATCTACTACAAGCAGCATTTCTTTAGGTTGAGCCTTAGTTGCCGGCAAAAAACGTGTACCAAGTCCTGCTGCAGGAATGAGCGCTTTCATGGACAGACCTCCTGGTTATTTGCTGCGTACACGCAGTTCTGCGACCTGCTCTTCAAGAATGCTCATTTGAGCCTCTGTCTTTTTAAGATTACGAACAATCATTACAACGTAAATGAGAAGCACGAGCCACATTAGTGCATACGCAGCAACAATATACGGAGCAGAAGGTAAAATCGTGCTATAAATTTCAGCAAGTACGGGATTCATTACATTCTCCTAGTTCTCTTCAAGTTCATCTTTGAGCGCCTGCACACGCTGTGCCAAGCGAACTTGGCGAAAACGCAGTCTATACATACCAAAACCCAATAAGATCATGCCAATCATGCATACACCCACGGTCATACCCATGTCGCCGGTCATGCCGCCCTCACGCAAAACGACGGGATGAATACTTGATGGGATCATGCGAGTAATCATGAGGCAGATCGGAACGTCGACCAGAGCAATTATGCTTATGACTGCCGAATAAACAGAGCGACGCTCTGGTTCATCGATGAAATTACGCAATACAAAATAGGCAATGATAATGAGCATCAAAATGAGATAGGTAGTCAAACGCGGATCCCAAGTCCACCATACTCCCCACTCAAAGCGCGTCCACAAATCACCGGTGATCATAGTGCAAATCACAAAGACCAGCGAGATCTCCATGGCCACCTTTGCACACGTGTCATAGCGCTGATTCTTTGTCATCAAAAAGCGAATAGAGTAATAACCCGCAAACGCCAGCGCAGCAAAAGACACAATGGCTACAGGCATATGGAAATAGAAAATCTTTTGCGACAGCAAAAGTTTTGAAGACACCATCTGCCCGCCAATCATTTCAGGCAGACCATCAACCGTTGCACCATTTACAGGTCCGGCATAGAAAAATGCCATGAGAAAACCGATGGTGGTCAGTACAGCACCCGCAAGCGTTGCCCAAAACGCTATTGTGTCGGGCCACTGCCCTCCTTCGGGCAGTGCTTGGCTCTTTTTCGCGTTCGCCATCACATACCTTCCTTTACGCTGAAATCACAAAATCGTACAAAACCCAACTCAATAAGAGCATGATTACGTCATAACCAGCAGCTAACAAAAGCGCTGGATAAAACACATCCAATGCCCCTTCTGCCCCCACAATGATTGCAGTGGTAGCAGAGGCGCATGCAAACAAAAGAGGGAAGATAATAGGCACAAACAATACCGCCAACATGACGTCTTTGCCGCGTGTGTTAACCGTAATAGTGGAAAGAAGCGTGCCAATTCCCGCCATACCAATTGTGCCCACTAACAGCGGCAACACCAAAAGCCAGAAGCTTTCGCCAGGAGTTACCGCCGTCAGGAAGAAGAAATAAAACAAGGGTACGGTAATTACTTCAACCGCAAGCAAAAACAAAACATTTGACGTTGCCTTTGCCAAGAAAATGACTGATCTATCTAGCGGTACAAGCAAAATGCCTTCAAGACAGCCTTGCTCTTTTTCATGATTAAAAGAGCGATTCAAGCCAAGCAGCGACGTAAATACAATGAGCGTCCACAAAAGACCACCGCTGACTTGCAAGAGATCTAATGCTTGGGTCGTCTGACCGAGCGCTGCACCAAATACCACCAGCACGAGCAGCGCGTAAATACCCATTGAAGTGAGCATCTCTTTCGTGCGAAACTCCTGCTCCAAGTCTTTGCGAAGCAGCGTTTTATACTGCTGGAATGTTGACGGGGTTTTCAAAACCACTGACATGTTAGGACACCCCCATTCCAACGGTCTCTTTATAGAGTGTTGAAAATGCACCAAATTCAAACTCTTCTTTTGGACCGAATGCCACTTCGCGACCTCGCGCAAGCACCAGCGCGTGTGTGCACATTTCAAATCCTTTTTGCAGATCATGACTGACCATAACAAAAGTACGACCTTCACGCTGTGCATCTATAAGCTCGTCAAAAATCTCAACCGCGTGAGGATCAAGACCCGAATAGGGCTCGTCTAAAAACACCACATCTGGATCGTTAATAAGCGCACGCGCAATAGAGAGACGCTGCGTCATGCCACGTGAAAATGTGCGCACAACATCCAAGCGGCGGTGCTTCAGCTCTACCGCTTCAAGCATTTCCATGACACGCGCTTGCGGATCTTGAACTCCATAAAGCTGTGCATACAAAAGCAAGTTCTGCTCAGCGGTCAGATCAGGGTACAGCATTGAATTATGCGAGATCAGGCCAATATGCTCACGTGCTTTGTCGGCATCTTCCTTGAGATCAATACCCATAAGAGTTGCTGATCCGGAAGTGGGACGAGAGAGCGTGGACAGCATGCGCAAAAGCGTTGTTTTGCCCGCACCATTTGGACCAAAAATAGATAAGAATGCGCCTTGAGGCACCTCAAGCGAGATGTTATCAACTGCCTTGCGCGTCCCAAATACCTTTGAGAGTTTTTTGGTAGTTATGGCCGATTGCATGCTATCCTCGCTCGCATTGCTTAGTCATTAAGGACATCATCAGAAGCTTCTGAGGTTTCAGAGACATCTGATGCTTCGGAAGCTGCTTGTTGCGCCGGCTCGTTTTTCGCACTCAATTTACGCGAAGCGCCACGTCCGCCTACTGTTGCAACAATCACGCCAGCCATGAGCAAGAAGAATCCTGCCCACACCTGAGTGATAAGCGGATTCACGCGTACGTCCATAGCAAGTTCGCCATCAGTGCTCATGCCGCGATATACAACAAACAGGTCCTCAGTGGGAAAACCAATCACACTTGCAATGAGTTTTTGTTGCTGGGTTGACTGTACAAACTGCACGGTAGGATCAACCGAACCAACAAAATTACCATCGCGATACACGTCAAAAAAGACGCGGTAGAAAATGTCGTCACCGTTAGGATCTTGCACCACTTCGTTGCCCGTGTAGGTCAGCGTAAAGTCCTGTATGGTAATGTCAGAAGCGGCCACGTCGGTCTCCTCGTCGTATTCAACATACGAAACGCGCTCCGTAACATACATGGACGAACCAATAAGGCCAACCAAAATGACTGCCATACCAAGATGCGCAATAAAGCCACCAAAGGCTGATGCACGGCGCGTCACCATGGCCACAAGCGCACTCCCTAAACTGCACGAATGAGCGTTTTTGTAAGTTGCAATTGCGCGACCAATCATGAACAGCGAATTAAAGAACAGAAGCGATGCCACCAACAAGCCCAGAACCGTCAAACCAAGGTAGTACCATGACGGCTGCAGCGTAGAAAGCATCTCAACAGCTGATTCGTCATGCACAAGACCCTCAGCGGTATAGGCTTGGGACATATAATATGCAAGATTGTCGTTGTAAGTCGGCACAAGATAGGTCACGAAGTACACCATCAAAAGCGCAAACAACACCAGTGCGCAAATGCCTGGCACCTTTGCGCGCTGAATAAATTGCTTTCCTTGCGTGCGACGCCAACCAAGAAGCGGGCAGACTGCCAAAATAGCAAGATAAATAATGCCAAGCGGGCGCGCGATAGCGTCAAAGGTCCCTGTTGACACTTGCTGACCACCAAACGGAAGCCAACTTGGAAGCGCTGAAGCAATGGTGAGATAGGCCAACAGTATGGCGAAAACCACCATGATCACGTTGTTGAAATAATAGGCTGCATCACGCGAAACCATACTCTCAACTTCGTCGTTGCCATTTTCAGAAGGACCAAAAGACTTGCGGCGAATAACCAAACCAACGATGCCAACCACAAGTGATGCCACAATAAGCACACCAAAGAGCACCAACGATACCGGGTCACCCTCAAAAGCGTGAACTGACTGCACCAGACCCGAGCGCGAAATGAAGGTACCCACAATAACAAAGGCAAAGGTCAAGCATGCACACATTACGCTCCAGCGCTTAAAGGCACCGCGCTGGCGATACACCGTAAAGGAGTGAATGAGCGCCACGCCCACAATCCAAGAAAGCAAGCTTGCATTTTCAACCGGGTCCCAACCCCAATAACCGCCCCAGCCTAATACCACGTAGGCCCAAACGGCACCAAGGCCGATGCCGATACCTAAAAACAGCCATGAAAACAGAGCGTAACGCTGCGAACGAATAACCCACTCTTTAGAGGAATCATTCACAATGAGTGCGCCAATTGCAAATGCAAAAGGAATAGTAAGACCAGCATATCCAACAAACAATGTCGGCGGATGAATTGCCATAGCCCAGTGCTCAAGCAAAGTATTCATACCCAACATAGAGGCGGCTGCAGTAAGCTGCCCGTCTGATGTGAAGTAACGCATCGGCGTCACAGTGAAAGGCATGTTGCTTTCCGAAAACAGCAGCACGCCAACAAAAGCTGCAAGCACTAATTGGGCAACCATCAATGCCATTGAATCAAGCTTATGCAAGCCCTTTAAGTTGCGAATAGCCACAACCGCATTAAAGACAGCAATGAGCCATGCCCAGAAAAGCAGCGAACCTTGGCGCCCTGCCCATAAGCCAGCAAGCTTATAGAGCCATGCATCTGCACCCGAGGCATCACTACGCTGATTCAAAACATATTCGATGGACACATCACCACTAAAGAAACAGTAGACCAAAATACCGCAGCAAAGCGTCAGAGCAAGTGCAGAAACGATTGCTGCTACGTGTCCACCCCACATCAGCATCTCGCCCGTATGGGATTCCTTCTTGCGGCTCATCACATAGCCGGCAAGCAGGCATACTACCGAAACGACGACGCCTGCAAATGCAACAAGCAACCCTATAAGACCCATGGTTGACATAGTTGTGTAATACCTCCTTTAAGCAAGATGCCTCCTACAAGACACCTTGTTAGTGTTCTACCGCTTATTGCGGAAGTGCAACTTCAGTTGCCTCAAATTTACCTTCATCGTTAACTGCACCCGTTACAACAACTGACGAATCTTCTTGAATCTCTTCCGAAAGAGCGCCATCAAAAAGAACGGAAATAGATGAACCTGTTTCGGGATCAACGAGCACAAAACGGTCCCCTTCGCCTGCAGCTTTTAAGGTACCGCCTTGAACATCACCTACCACCTTAACAGGCTTTCCAACAATATCTTTTCCGTACTCCAAAAGCTGGAATACTGAAAGAGCGTCAGATGAGTTCTCGTATTTTGACGGGCATTTCGTCACGAGTTCTGAGGCGTTCAGGACGCCATCTTCGCCAATTTTGCCAGTGCAGATTGCGGTTACGTCATTTCCAAACGTAGCCGAAACACCACCCGCATAGCGAACACGCAACTGCTTTGAAGAATCGCCTTCAGGATTGTAAATACTAAAAGTAAGCACGTTGTCTACTGTTTCGTAAGAGTTCTCCACGACATTGCCGCTTACTTGGATCTTCTGATCAGCCATGTTGCCGTTAGTGGCCTCTTCAATAGAGACTGTTTTTGCGGAGCTTGATCCGCCAACAACTGCAAGCACAATTACGAGCACGATGACAATAATGCCCGTTACCGCAATCATGCGACGTTTTGTCTTGGTGTTCATTTCCCCGCCTCCTCCAGCGTAGGTAGTCAAACGTTTATTTTCATGCAGCGCCTCTATGAAGCAAAACAGAAATTGGCGAATTACAGATTATCCCCACGAAGCTTTTACGTAACACGTGCAAGAAGCGTTTCGCAAATCACCAGGTGATATATGATGTATTACCTTGGCAATTCCTGGTTTACAACACAAGAGCCCGTCTTGGACTTACGTCCAAGACGGGCTCCCTCGGTTTTTGCTTATAAGTTCAGATTATCTGAAACTTATGCAGGCATGTTGAGTTTCTTCTCATCTGCCACTGAGATCCATCCCTCAGGAATGTCAGCATCATTGTGGCATTGTGAGCACTCGTTAACAGAGGCGCGATGTGCCTTGTGGCAGTCGCTGCACTCGTTAGCGCCGTGCTGAGCAACATGCGGGTTGCGCTCCATGTCAGCAGTCAGTGCGATCAGGTCGTCGCGCGTCATTGCGCCACCTTCACCGTTTGAATGGCAAGCTGCATTCAGGCAGAACTCGTCAGCCGGAATACCACGAGCCTCAACGAGATCTTCAAGGCTGCGCTCTTCGAGCGGGTTGACATAATTGCCGGTTACCCAGTTCATGCCCTCAGAAATCTGCTCGCTCAGTTGCGGAACGTGACAAGACATGCAAGTTGCACCTGCGCCGCCATCCTCAACAGAAGCTTTGTGCGTTACAGCAAGCATTGAATGGGTGTTTGAAACTTCATTGCCCCACTTGTCAACACCAGCAGTGTTGTCGGCCTGATCGTACGTCTGATTGTACGGATCCATTGGTGTATGGCAGATTGCGTTGCAGAAGCTCGGTTGCTCATGCCAAACCCAGAAGCCGGCACCGGCTGCAATCAAAACAACCACAACAATACCCACAACGATTGGCCACTTTTTCTTGCCCTTTTTGGGAGCAGCTTCCTTGGTTGCTGAGTCAGTTGAAGCAGTTGCCTCGGTGGCGGCTTCCACTTTGGTCTCTTCACTCATAGCTCTGTAACCCCCTTTCGGTTTTTACTCCTTTAGCTTGTAGAACTTATCCGAAAGACGAATTATTCTCCAACCCTCTTACGGATTTACAAGCACTTTACCAAAAGCATATTAACTGTCAACCTGAAAAAATCTATCACCCATTTAGGGGGAAATTAAAAAATCCATCTCCCCTCTACATAGTTATTTCTGCTCTTTTACGTCATTGTTCAGGGGTTTTGTCATCTTATAATAATGAGCGTTTACTCCCTTTGTCTTAAGACCTCAAAACGCTTCATGCGCTATTTTGCATGAAGATATGAGTTATATCGAAAATTGTGACATTCTTTTAACGGGCTTAGAACGTATGATTTCGGGAACCAAAGCCAATACGCAAGCATCCTCAAGGACGCACGAAGACTATATATGCATACATCTCTTCTCTACTTCGTCATCACAATAACTCAAAGAGCGATTGACAAAGCTCAGCGCAAACGGCAAAATAACACATTGCACATACGCCTGGGGCATTAGCTCAGCTGGGAGAGCGCGTGGTTCGCAATCACGAGGTCAGGGGTTCGATCCCCCTATGCTCCACCAGGACTTTCCAAGAAGCTCTCGCATTGAGGGCTTCTTTTGTATCTGCTTGGTAGTTAAAGGATGGCCGTCTATGCCTACCATTGTGATGACCGATAATGATTTTGGTGATTGCTCCTTTGAGCGCGACATGGTTGAAGCAGCTCATATCACTTTTATTAGTGCAGCAGACGTGACTTCGCTTCCTATGACCGAGCTTCGTACGCCCGCACAACTTATTAAATCACTCGCTCATGCAGACGGGGCTATTGCCTCTTATGGACACTACACCGCTGAAGTCTTTGCGGCATGCCCTCATCTCAAAGTGGTTTCTAAAACAGGTACTGGTGTGGATAACATTGATGTTGCTTGTGCAACCACAAACAACACCGCAGTGTGCAACGTTCCTGGGTATGGTACCGAAGTGGTTTCCGATCATGCGTTAGCACTTGCGCTTACAAGCATTCGCCGCATCAACGAAATTGACGCAGATATGCATGCGGGTACATGGGATTTTCGCCGTCATAGACCACTTGGACAAATTAGCGGACGCACGTTTGGCGTTGTGGGTTATGGAGCAATTGGCAAGGCATGTGCGCGCAAAGCTGCAGGCATAGGTTTTTCTGTAGTGGTTTGGGACCGCTCCCTAACCCCAGGTGGCACCACTGAAGCTGGCTATCCCATACTTAATCTAGAGCAACTTCTTCAAACCGCCGATACCATTAGCTTTCATGTTGCGCTCACACCTGACACATACCACCTGCTCAACAAGGACAACCTGAAACTACTTAAACCGAACGCAATTGTGGTAAACACCTCGCGCGGCGCAGTTATTGACACCGTAGCGCTTGCTGAAGCACTCAATAGCGAAAAGCTCTGGGGTGCCGCACTTGACGTGTTTGAAGAAGAGCCCCTCTCTGCTGATGCGCCCATCTGCCACGCAAAACACACCGTACTTACCTCACATGCAGCATACTGGTCAGAAGAATCCATTGTGGAACTGCGTAAGCGTTGCACACAAAATGCTATTGACGTAGTGCTCGGAAAAACTCCTGATAGTTGCGTCAATCCTGAAGTACTCCCCGCCGCTTTTGCGAAATAGCTGCGCAAGTTGCGCGCGAGCACCAAAAAGCGCGCCCGACTGAGCAGGCGCGCCAACAATACCGCAAACATGAACGCTTAAATGCGCATCTATCAAAGTGTATGACCGCTCCTAGCGGCGCTGTCATACATTATTGCAAAGCAATAGCCAAGCGTTTCGCTACTGCCTTAATAAAGTCACCCGTTGAAAGCGTAGTTGGATTTTCAAGCGTCGTGATACGAGCAAGGTCGCCCGTCATTTCGCCATCTTCAATAGTTCCAAGCGTTGCCGCCTCCAATTGGTTAGCGAAGTTCACCAATTCAGGCAGCTCATCAAGCTCACCGCGCTTGCGCAGCGCTCCGCTCCACGCAAAAATCGTGGCAACTGAGTTCGTGGAAGTCTCTTGTCCCTCAAGATGCTTGTAATAGTGGCGCTGCACAGTACCATGTGCAGCCTCATATTCATACACTCCTGCAGGCGATACCAAAACCGAGGTCATCATAGCAAGCGAACCAAACGCCGATGAAACCATGTCACTCATCACGTCGCCGTCGTAGTTTTTGCATGCCCAAATAAAACCGCCTTCAGCTTTCATTACGCGCGCAACTGCGTCGTCGATAAGCGTATAAAAGTACTCAATGCCGGCTTGAGCAAAGCGCTCGGCGTATTCACGATCAAAGATTTCCTGGAAGATATCTTTGAAGCGATGATCGTAAATCTTTGAGATGGTGTCTTTTGTGGCAAACCACAGATCTTGCTGCGTATCCAGCGCAAACTCGAAGCAGCTCCTTGCAAAGCTTTCAATGGAAGCATCGACATTATGCATGCCTTGCACAACACCCGGACCTTCAAAGGTAAAGACAACCTCGCGCTTTTCTTCGCCCTGATCCCCGGTGTACACCAACTCAACAGTGCCCGGCGCGTCAATGCGCATCTCGGTGTTTTTGTAAACGTCTCCATACGCATGACGTGCGATGGTGATAGGTTTGGTCCAGTTGCGAACACACGGTTCAATGCAGTTCACCACGATAGGAGTACGAAACACCGTACCATCAAGCATGGCGCGGATAGTACCATTCGGGCTTTTCCACATCTGCTTGAGGTCATATTCACTCATACGTGCAGCGTTGGGTGTGATTGTTGCGCATTTGACAGCTACACCCAGGCGCTTGGTGGCTTCAGCAGACTCCACCGTTACGCGGTCATCGGTAGCGTTTCGGTGTTCCAGACCAAGGTCAAAATACTCGGTTTTCAGATCAACGAATGGACAAATGAGATCGTCTTTAATCATCTGCCAGATGATGCGCGTCATCTCATCGCCATCCATCTCAACGAGCGGAGTTTTCATCTCAATCTTGTTCATAGTGCTCCTTTGCCCTACCGGCTTTCTTATAACTCACAGAGGTGTGGCGGCTTTAGTGGCCCGCCACAGAGCAACCACAGCCACCCCGTAAATAAACCACCAGACCAATAATGAACTATAGTAGCGCGCCCAAGGAGCAAGATGGCTTACGAATCGACAGGTAACCTAGATTTAGCATTTGCTAACATAAAAATTGTTTCATGCTGAAAAGCCATCTATTTCTTAGCGCTGCAGGTGCAGAAAGGCTCATCAAATTGATAATTTATAAGTAGTCACCTGGTATTTCTTTGAGAAATTATTTCCTAAAATGGGGTTGAATTGTCAGCAATTCTTATTGTAGTTTGTTACCAAGCTGTTAACGAAGAATACATAAGCAACCCTTCGTAAAGAGCTTGTTGTCTGTTGTCCATGAGAAGAGAGGGGGGACTTGCCTAAATGAGCGTAAGCACCGATTGCGATTTGAATCGCCGCATTATTGCCGTTTCGCGTTTTATCGGCTCCTTTTTTAGCGACGATTCCCCACTTTGCGAAGAGCACCATCGTTCACTCGATGTGCATTCATGCGAAACTGCGCTTCGCCATGTGGCACGGCAATCAGAGAAAGCATGTTCTCGTCTGGCAAAAAACGCGCAGAGCTAGTTTTTGTCAGCCCAAACTCGGAGCAGTAAAACAAAACAACTGGTCAACATGTTTTCGCCAAACCCCTCTTGAGGCTAGAGGGGTTTCTTTTTGCCCACGTTTCATTGAGAACGCCCATTCTTTAGTGGTGACGGCTATACTAGTGCGCATGAATACTTCACATAACAATTGCCGTGCTACCACTCAACTTGACCGCCCCGTTGTCGATCAAGTTAGTCACGACACCATCCCTTATGAAGATTATTGCCAGACCACCGGACCAAATGAAGCCGGAATGATTACCCAGCAGTTTCTGGCCTTCAATACCGTCATTACGCTTCAAGCCTTCGGTGACCCTGATCATGTACGAGCAGCGTTTGACGCAGCCCGAGCACAATGCCGCACCTACGAACGTCTTTTTTCGCGAACACTCGCTCATTCAGACATTGCTCGCATCAACAATGCAGGTGGCAAGCGCGTTAGCATCAGCAGCGACACCGCCAAGCTTATCCAGGCAGCACTCTATTATTGCCAACAAGCAGACGGTCTTTTCGACATCACCATCGGCAAGGCTGTTGCGCTCTGGAACTTTCACGAAGGCACAATTGCACCCGAAAAGCAGCTAAAAGCAGCACTTGCGCATGTCAACTGGAAAAATGTTCATGTTGAACAAACAAACGATGGCGCGTTTGCCTATCTAGACGACCCTGAAGCGGCACTTGACCTGGGCGGGATTGCAAAAGGCTGGATGGCCGATCAACTCACCGAGCTCCTTGAGAGTGAAGGCTTAAGTAACTTTATTGTCAATCTTGGTGGTAATGTGGTTGTTCGTGGCGAAAAACCCAATGGTCAGCCATGGCGCGTAGGTTTACAAGATCCGTTCAACAAAGAAGGCATCTTGGGAGGTATTGAGCTCACGAATGCTTCAGCGGTTACCAGCGGCACCTACGAACGAAGCTTCACCCATGATGGCAAAACTTACCATCACATTCTTGATCCCAAAACGGGCTATCCCGTAGAAACAGACGCCGCAGGAGTAACAGTGGTAACGCGTAACTCTCTTGATGCCGAGGGCTATTCGACCACATTGCTGGCACTTGGTATTGAACGCGGTTTGGCCTTCGCAAAAATGCATCCTGAGATCTTAAACGTCTTTTTCGTTGATCAGGAGAGAGGCATTTACACCCTCCGATAAAAATGCACCACCCCGTAAGTGCACAAAGCGCTAACGTGCACCAACAATAAGAGCCGCACATAATTCATGCGGCTCTTGTGAAACAACAAGTTTAATTATTGGTGGTGACACTTCGTATAAATTAAGCACAATCTGGACAAGCTCTCAAAAGCGCCCAAGTGTTGCAGCTACATACGCTAGGACAAAACCGTTTCTTCTTCGTCCTCTTCAACCATTTCCGTGAAGTCAGCACCCAAAACATCGTTTTCTGGGATAAACGGTTCAAAGAGTGGCTCGCCATTTTGAGAAAGCTCAACCATTCCCGTTAGAACATCAACATACTGGTAAGACTGACGTGCCGTACGACCGCGCTTGCGATCAACTTCCATAATGAAAAGCTGCGGATGCACCTGCATCAATACGCCTTCGCTCTCAATGATCTTCGAACGACCCATGTTAGCGCGCACCTTCAAACGCTGGCCCACAAAATCATCAAGCGTATCGTGAATGGAGTCTACAATCTTTGCCTGTTTCGCTAAATCCATGCTCAGTATCCTCATAGAGATTCGGTTACAGTGATAACGGCTCAAAATTTTATCACGTTTGTCAAGCTTCTACACAATCTGCAAACTTGCGTCATCTTTTGAGCAAACCTCACTGAGACACTTATTCTTCTTGCTGCACAACCCCAGACTTATAGCCCTTTAGGAGAAGAGTCGTCGAAGACAACATCATTGTTGCTGCACACCCCCAGACTGAAAGCGGTAGTGCTGCGCGCTAAAAGCGCCTTTCCGCGCATCAAGAAGCGCCTGCAATAAAACCGCACGATCAGCGCTTGTTCAGCAGCTTATCAAGCTCCTCGTAAGAGTGTGCGCCGGTTTTGCTGTAGATGCCCTGAACATGCGAACGCACGGTTGCCACAGATACCACAAGCACTTCGCTAATCTCTTTGGGGCGTTTGTCGCGTGAAAGAAGTAGCAAAATCTCAGACTCCCGTTCGGTAAGGCCGAACTCGCGCGAAACTTCCTCACAGCGTAAATCCAGCTCGCGATTCATCTTTGCTCGAGGGTCCTCATGAGGAATAAGCCCCCAAACAGTCTTGGCGTACTTCTCGGAATTCATATTGAATGTCACCAGTGTCAACAAACCAAATACAACCGCGCCAATAATGCTAAACGTAGAGGCATCAAGCACGACGTTTTCGTGCACTATCGTTCCAATCATGTTGCCGCAAAAAAATCCCACAGCACGAATAAAAAAGGCTCGACCAAACACCTGAGCTGGCGAGCTATTGATTGCCAAGGCAATGGTATAGCTTGCCGTGGCCAAAAGTGCGTCGAAGTAGTATAGGGCGCATGCCTGCAAAACAAGCGCAGGCAAAAACTCTGTTTTGGTGGTCAGTGGGCCAAGCAGCGCCGCAATGGTCACAACAGGAAAGACAAAACGATAAAAACGATTCCAAATACTCGCAACATTTTGCACGTCTGCCGGTCGAACTGTCCACGCATACAACCCAAACGCTACAACCGCACCAATGATAAAGGTAACCACACGCGCATATACACCAAGCGGCAAAGCGAGCGGAATGACATGCATAAACCCAAATACACATGCATACAAACCTACAATTGCAAACAACCTAATATAAACAGGTATTCGGTGACGAGCACTATCGCCACTTTCCACCTGCGCACGAATTGGCTGCTCATGTGCCTCATAGGCTTTGTGCAGCGCTTCACTTTTTCCAAGTGCAAGCACATAACTGACAGCTGCAATAATAACCAACGCATTATGAAGCAGCGCTGAAACTTCAAGTGGTGCACTCACTTCAAGCGCACTAAAAAGCCCTTGCACGAGAGCGATCATGGACAAGAACACAATCATGACCGTCATGATCATCTGTCGAGGAGACAAGCAGCGAACAACTTGCACGCACACAATGACAAATAGTGCACTCACCGCAGCCCCGAGAATCTGCACTGTCACCATCAGCCACCATGAATCAGGATGCTGCAATGCATAATAAAAAGACGCCACTATAACAAATTGCACAACAAAATAGGCAATCCACCAAGCACGATTGAATGCAAGACTGCGCAGCCGACTCCAACTCAAAAATGAAGCTGCCAGCCCAAGAATCAGCCCCACAGAATGAGCATCACAGGAATATGCGCGAACGTTATGAACCTGCCCGTCAACAAAAGAGTAGCCAAGTTGCCAACTAGCCGATTCGTGAAGCAGTGTGGAAGAGCTTGCAATACAAATGAGCGCTATAAGCACCATCACAGACCCGCATGGTAAAAAACACCGCGCCTCGGTATGCACTTGTGCCTGCTGAGTTTTTGCCATCCTGGCACTCAACGTAGCGCCCCTCCCCTTCGCACTGCTGAACACCGTCTACTTTGGTCGAAAATCTTTGCTTTGCAAAGATTACCACGCTTCATGCGTAAACGCCGAATCGTAAGCACAATATCGATCAGGTATTTTGCAAAATTCATCAACAGTTGATGAGATAAAGACATCCAGTACTTCGCAATTCCACAACACTTGCTGATCACAGGTTTTTCACCTGTTCGTAAACTCAAGATACGCGCATGGAGTGAATTGAAGGTGCTTGGGGTGAGAAAGCGGATTCGATTTGCCTGTGCATAACCCGACCCATCAAGGAGAGGAGAGGCAGATGAAAGCTGTCAAGACTCAGAGCGTGTCAAGGGGACGCGCACTGGCTATCGTCGCAGCAAGCATGCTTGCACTGACGCTCGTTTTGTGGGGATGTGCCCCCAAGGCAAGCTCAGATGATGCTGATAGCACCGCTTCGCAATCAAGCGAAGCAACCGCAGACAATAATGCTGCAGATTCTATGTATCCGAAATTTACCGATCGCACGGCAGGTTTATTCCCGGACACATACTTTAACGAGAACTATCTCAATACGGGCAACCGCGGCTGCAACGCATGCCATGAGAATCTGTTCGACAAGATGGTCAACAAAAATGGCTATACGCACATTTTGAGCTATGTTGGCTATGACAAAAACGGCACGTACAAAGACTGCGAGCCGTGCCACCGCGGCCACATGACGCTCACCGGTCCGTACCTCGGCGACGCAATGCATGCAAGCCACTACAGCTCTGAGATGTTCTTAGAGGCTGATGGCAATTGCTGGAGCTGCCATGCAGTCAATTCAGAT
This sequence comes from Adlercreutzia agrestimuris, assembly GCF_943193125.1. Classification (GTDB taxonomy): domain Bacteria; phylum Actinomycetota; class Coriobacteriia; order Coriobacteriales; family Eggerthellaceae; genus Xiamenia; species Xiamenia agrestimuris. The sequence goes on along the minus strand of NZ_CALPCX010000002.1, from coordinate 53,158 downwards.
GGCGAAATGGGCGAATACCAATTCATGTTATGGGAAGACTACTATGACCAGGCAGCTTTGGGCGGCTACCCATGGCTGGCTGACGATGAGTCCACTCGCGCTTGGGTTGAATCTCGCGGCTACGCAGGCGGCTACCTCACCGAAATGGCCGTAGACACTGATCCGCAAATTGAAGTGAGCTTTGCTCAAGACGCAACCGACGCCGACGACGTATTCGTTGTTAACAACTGGGGTCCAGACGCTATTGACCTTGATGCCATTTCGGCTGATGACAACCCGCTGACCATCACTGGTGTCAACAATCCTCGCACCTTCACGGTTGAAGAGATTCGCGCAATGCCGCAAGTTGAATTCACCGCTCAGCAATCATGCGCAACCAACGGCGAAGGCGGCGCTCTCATGGAGAACCTCCCCATGGCTGGCGTTCCACTGAGCTATCTTGTTGAGCAATGCGGCGGTCTTGTTGAGGGCACCAACGCCATCAACGCTGCAGGCAATGATGGTTGGGCAGCATTCCCGCCGATGGACTTCCAGCTTGAGCTGCTCTATGAGGACACTTATGTGGTCACACAAATGTATGGCGAAAACCTCACCGTTAACCAAGGTGCTCCGCTTATGCTGGTTCCCTGCGGTATGCCTGGCGCACAATGGGTAAAACACCTCGGCAGCATTGACTTCAAAGTTGCGGATCAATTTATGGACGGCCCAACTTATGCTGCATCAACCGCTCCATCTCCGAAGATCAACGTTAATGGCATGTGGTTCCAAAACGATGGCATCACCGCTAAGGTTGGTGAAACCATCAATCTCACTGGCGCTTGCACCAGCTGGGCAAAGTTTGTTGGCGAACTGGACACAATCCGCTTCAGCTTCGATATGGGTCAGAATTGGGTTGAGTACAAAGTGAGCGAAGAAGTGCCTGACTTCGACAAATATCAATGGGTGAACTACTCCATGGATTGGACGCCAACAAAAGCCGGTAAATACCAGGTCAAGCTGGATGCTGTCGACACCGAAGGCAACCACATCACCAACCCAACCACCCTGTTCGTAACGGTAGAAGAATAAAGGAACGCGGTGATATTCATGAAACAACAAACGATTAAAACCGCAGGTGCATTACTCAGTGCTGCTGCATTAATCTCCGGTGGCGCTGTAAGTGTTGCCGCCGCCGCTCCGGCCGCCCCTGCACAGCAAGACCCGCAGGCAACGGTCGAGCAGACTGATATCGTAAGCGTCAATGTTGAAGAGCGCGCAGTTGAAGGTACTTTTGGCTACAGCCAAGACGTTGTATCTTCTACGGAGCAAATCTCGTGCATCTTCTGCAAAGCTGCAGCTACGCTCTGTGCTGGCCTGCCGCAATATTCAGCGCAGTTGGTCAACCCTAGCATCACGGTAAGCGCCGACAATGGCGTCAGCTTTGAGGCAAATGTTGCCGATATGGCCGCTGACGAAGATGCAACCTCCTACGTCATGGCATGCGCATGCGCTACCAACGTCGCTGGTGGCGGCGCTGTTGCAAACGCTGATGTAAGTGGTGTTTCGTTGGCAAGCGTACTAAATTACATCGCCGGCTAACGCTTCTGCTTACCAAACGCTCCCTCTTATGCCCTTGCGCCATGTGCGCAAGGGCATTTTTGTTGCAGGGAAATTTGTGTTCGCGAGCTGCGTTGTATCCGCAACCCGCGCCGACACCCGCTTCGCGCTGGTGCTCGCCCGGCTCAGACGACCGCGCTGGCGTTTTCCGCCTGCGCCGGCGTTCGCCCTGTTCAGGTGGCTGTCTGAGCAGGCGGCGTGATAAAATTTGCAATTAAACACCAAACTTTGGCAGGAAAAGTAGCCGAATAGGTGGATTGGGCTTCAAAATGGCTGGAAAAGTTGCCGATTAGGTGGGTCATCCTCCAAAAACCGCCAAATATTAGTTCAGTGTTGCAACAAAATCGTTACAGCAGTTTCGCGCAGATTGCGCAAGTTTGCCAGATTTACGCAGGTTCGTCCAATTTCGCCCTCATTCGCCAGCCTTCACGATATCACCAGTTCAGAAGTATATACGCTCTCTGCATCACAAGAGCAAGCTTAAAATCACCGCAACAATTGCTTGCCTCCCGATGCCGCGATCGTCATGTACCGAGCATCTGTCCCATAGACAGTACTACGAAATCTTGCACGTTCTCATACAATCATGTTGCATGTAAAAAGAGTATGGTTGCAAATATCTTCACGCCCCCAACCACCCTACAGAATGGAGCTGCTATGACTCAGCCCAGTATCAAACAGCACAATAAGAAAGCTGACAATACACGTACTCCTGGCGAACAGCTTCGCGCAATTGTCTATGGTGCTGCTGTTGGAGATGCTCTCGGCGTGCCGTACGAATTCATGGCGCGCGACACATTTACCTGCACAGATATGGTTGGCGGTGGCGCACATCGACAACCAAAAGGTACCTTTTCCGATGATACTTCTCTGCTTTTAGCCACCTGCGACAGTATCAGGCACAAGAGAAAAATTGACGTAAAAGATATGCTTCAACGCTTCAGACAATGGAGCTACGAAGGTGCTTATGCAATTGATGGGGCTGTATTTGACATTGGAAGAACTGTGGCAACGGCGCTCTCTGAAGGGGCAGGTCGCTCAGACGAATATTCCAATGGAAATGGGTCGCTTATGCGCATTGCGCCACTTGCTCTCACGAACGCAACCAACAAACAAATTGCTGAGGTATCAGGCATTACACACAACCATAGCCTCTCAAAACAAGCTTGCATAACCTTTGTCAGAATCTTGAGAGAAGTACGACTGTCCGCAGATCTTCCCGCCGCCATTGCAAAAAACATCCCCGACGACCCCCGTTTTTCCTTCATGGAAAATCTCTCTGAGATGTCGCGTGACGAAGTCTCCTCTGGTGGATACGTCATGGATACACTGTGCGCAGCTCTTTGGTGCGCCCTCCACACCAACAGTTATGAACAATGTGTGCAAAGCGCAGTAAATCTTGGCAGAGACACCGATACCACGGCATGCGTCGCTGGCGCATTGGCAGGTGCGCTTTATGGCCAAGAAGCTATACCTACCAAGTGGCTTTCGGATTTGCGCGGCAAAGACATCATTGAAAGCTGCCTGTTTTTGTAATCCAAGCACCTATCACAAGACAAATACGCCACGAAACATGCAATTCCGTGCACGTATGCATGGGAATAACCCTTTGCGCAAAAATCTCAAGTAAAGTTAATTTATTTGCTTATATAAGCTTTTGATCAGCATTAACGCAAAATACCCCAATGCGGGTGACGCAGGATTTTTCTTCCCAAACTACTATGACGCCACTTCGTCATTAGAGACGCTGTTATCAATTTTGATTCCTTAGGAGGGAAGAATGGCGCAAGGTATTTCACGTCGTAGTTTTTTGTCAGGTGCAGCATTAGCAGCAGGCGCTGCAGCAGCAGCCGGTTTATCGGGATGCGCTCCGCAGTCGCCACAAGACGCCATGGCCAAAACAGGCTCTGCTGTTGACGAAAGCGGTATGGCTGTCGTTGGCAAGACGCCGGCTTGGCTTGGGGAAGCTCCCGAAATTGCCGCAGAGGACATTATTGAAACAAAAGAGACTCAACTGCTCATTGTAGGCGCAGGCAATGCAGGTCTTGCCGCTGCTGTAACGGCACAAGATCTCGGCCTTGATTTTTTGTTGGCCGAAAAGGCGGGCACCGTTTCTACCACACGTAGTTGGTATGGTGCAGTTAACATTCCAGAGTGCGCTGAAGCAGGCAAGTCTGTTGACACCATCAAGCTTAACAACGTTTTGCGCCAAGCTTTCTGGGGCAAAAATGATATGCGTACCACAAAAACATGGCTCAACGAATCTGCTGAAATGCATGAGTGGGTCAAAAACATCATGGATCAATATGGCTTTGCAGTAAACTTTGATTCAGACCAAGGCGAAGGTCGTGGTGGTGTTGGCATTGACATGTATGTACCGCCCATCCAGGTAAATTACAATCCGCGTGAGGATTGCCCTGAGGAAAACAAGGAACTCTCTCGTAACCAAATCTTTGAAGACCTGCTCAATAAACAAGGTAACGAAGTATTGTATGGCTACGATCTTGCAAAGCTTTTAACTGATGAAAGTGGAGCTGTTACAGGCGCAATCTTTGAGACGCGCGAAGGCTTCGTGCAGATCAACGCAAAAAATGTCATGCTCACAACTGGTGGCTACGCAGCAAACCCTGACATGATGGATGGCATTAACCCCATTCTGTCACGCTGCCTGACCTCATCAGACTGGGAGCCAAGCAACACCGGCATGGGTATCAAAGCTGGGCTTTGGGCTGGTGCCATGAAAGATCCCGGTGCCGCAGCTTTCGTCTTTGACCGTGGCGCTGTTACACCAGGCACGAAAGCTGGCTGGACCGAAGAGAGCGTGGCAGCAGGAGAGCCCATGCTTCCAACTGCGGGCCAATTCAATCCAGGTTCACAGCCGTTCTTGAAAATGAATCTCCATGGCGAGCGCTTCACGAACGAGTCAGGCAATTACGACTGGCTACCTTATGCTGCAGCCTCACAACCGGGTGGAGTTTATCTCGAAGTTTGGGATGCAAACTTCGCCTCCGATGTTGAGCGTTTCCACAGTCTTGGCTGTGCAAGCTTAACAAACCTAATTGTTAATGTTATGGGCGCAGGCACTGATGGTTTCTTGCAAGAGTGGATTGATAAAGGCATCGTCATAAAGGCCGATACGCTTGAGGAACTTGCCGACGGATTGCTTCTTGAAGGAGATCACAAGAAGAACTTCCTTGCCTCAATTGAGCGTTACAACGAACTTTACGACAAGGGAGAGGACGAAGACTTTGGTAAAGAGCCTTATCTCTTGTCCGAGATTCGCACTGCACCATTTTATGGAGTAACACTAGGAGGTACACTGCTTGATACCTCCGACGGTTTGCGCATTAATGCTGACGGACAGGTACTCAAGACCGATGGCGACGTTCTTCCTGGTCTTTACGCTGCAGGCAACTGTGCTGGTTCGCTCTTCGCAGATGGCTACTACAACCTTACCCATGGCATGGCTTGCGGTCGCTTGTTGACGTTTGCACGTCATGGTGTACGCCATATCGCAGGTGACTTAGACTAAGCGATTTAAAGACTTACTCATACCCTCCCGTTAGGGACGACGCATATCCAACCGCGTCGTCCCTTTCCGCACATTTGGAAAGTACCAAGATTCATACCAATGGTGACATTATGTGTATTATTGGAAAACATATTAATCTGATACATTCGGCGTACTGATATCTCGTACAAAACATGATAACCAAGAAGGTCTTATGAAAATTACGAGCAACTGGCTTTCAGTCTGTTTTGCAGGAACCGCAAGTATTGCCTGCAATAAAGTTTTGAATATGGATATTATTGCGCCGCTTTCAGTAACGGCACCGCTCTGGCGCGATGTTGTTTTTATTATCGCTGCCATTGTCCCTTATCTTGCAATTTTATGGATGGTCCAAAACTCTCTCTTCCCAAAAGCTGAGGCACTGGCAACCAAGGTTTCCGTAATTACAACGTGTACAGGAGCTTTTTGTGTTGGCTGGTATATGTTTCAACCCATCACGGGAATATTGTGCGTCGGGTTTACTCTATGGGAGCTTGGAGGATTATGGATAAATGTACTCATCATGCTGGCGCTTTGCCAACTTCCAAACGCAAGAAGTGCTGCTTTGTGCATATGCATAGCAAGTCTGTTTGGTGATCTTGGACAAGGGCTTCTTGTGGCATGTAATCAAGAATTTCGCATTGTTGTTGGCACCATATTAATGCTTATTTCGCTTACTCTTTCACGACCTTATGCTTGTCAAAACCTTCTACTGCTAGATCGAGTTAAGAATATCGAAGCTGTAGAATTCACTAATCCTTTTGCATTCATCAGCCCTTTTAATCCTGCTTTTTGTTGTCTCTTCGTTTTTAATCTCGTGTTTGGTATTGCCCTCTCGCTTAATTGCGTCAGTGGTATTCCGGTTGACACCTCTCTTGTTGGCGCAATCGTAGCTCTCTGTGCATTCGTCTGCATTGCATGGAGCAAAAAGCTTGAAAACTATGTTGATCTGCTTGCCACCGCTGCAGCTTTTTTAGTACTAGCAGGTTTGCTCTGCGCCGCAGTATCGCTCTTTATTCCACTTGGAACAACAAGCAACTATATTATCCACGCTGGGGACATCTGTTTTTCCATCATCCGATGCTTAGTTGTTTTTGGCATTGGCATGCGCAACAGATTAGGAGCATTGCGCGTTATAGCGTGGAGTTCTATTTTTACTGGTTGCGGAACTCTCGTAGGAACCTATTCTGGGCATGTCGTGAATAGTCTTGTAGGCTTAAATGATACGCTTGCCTGCGGATTCCTCTGTTTTATGCTGCTCTCATTTTTAGCGCTTTCTTTTGTCTGGCTCTCAAAATATAGCTTCCGCGCCGTTATATTTGGGGTTGAGCCTCTTAATCATACTCTGCCAATTGAGTTGCCAAAAGACACAACTTCCAACTCAAAAACACTCGATGAATGCTGCTCAGAGCTTGGCGCAGAATATGGCCTCACAAAACGCGAGATTGAAATATGCGCATTGCTTGCCAAAGGACGCAACGGACGCGCCATTAGCGAACAGTGTTATCTGTCATATAACACAGTCAAGACGCATGTTAAACATATCTATATGAAACTTGATGTCCACTCCCAGCAAGAACTCATTGATTTAGTTGAGGACATGATCACCACTTCATCTGCGCCAGAAACCGAGCACGCAAATAAAACGCAACCCACCTCAATAACTAGCTGCGAGCATAAAGCGCACGAAGCTTAAGCTGTTGGATTGGATTAAGCCTCACGCCGTTGGTCAAATATGCCTGAAAGCTGCCATACTGCCGTTCTATTTCGTCGAAGAATGCATGCAAATACGCAGGTCGGGCCTCTAAAAAAGACATCAGTATTGCCAGCTCATGCTCAGTCATGCCCGCACTTAGTCCTTCAGCTTCTTCGCGTATATAATCCGCATTAATTTCGTTAGTGATGAGATAATCCTGCATAATGTCATCGTCATGCACGTCGCATGCTTTCATGATGACCGCACAAATCACACCCGTGCGATCCTTACCATTCACGCAATGGATCAGTGCTGGTACTTGTTCTGCAGCAAGCGCACGTAATGCGCGTCCTATAAGGGGATACTCCTGAACATATCGCCTATAATTCGCAATCATACGCTCTTCGGGTACGCCATATTCGCCAATAACGCCAGCCGCAAAACGCTCGTTGGCGCTCTTGCGGCGACGCGTTGTAAGCGGTTCAAGCTGAATGGTTTTCGCCCCCACCAAATAGGGCTCCGGAGCCGCATGCACCTCCCATTCATTACGAATGTCATAAATGGCTTGAATACCTATTTGTGAGGTCATAAAACGTGCTTCATCTGGTGAAATATCAGTTAACTGTGCAGAGCGAAACAGGCGAGCTCCCGCAAGAGATCCACCGCCCAACGCACGCATGCGAAACCGTCCGAGCACCTCATATTCGCTCACGGCAACACCTCAAACGCAAAACCTGACACAAGCGAGGAAGCTTCGCCGGTCTTGCTAAGTGCGCGTACTTTGAGAAGATAGCAACCAGCCCTTTGAGGGGTATACTCAAAATTCCAGGTCAGTCCTACGTCATCTCGAGAATCTTCAGTGGAATAACCCGTCCAAGTCACGCCATTATCCAAGCTGAATTGAATTTGCGCAATCCCATGCTCGAAATCATCAACGTAGCCCTCAAAAATGATAGGTTCGCCCACATGATGAACTTCGGTAGTCACCTTTGCTTGCTTCTCGCTCACCCGCACTCCCCTTTACGCTTGTTCACCCAACGTCTGCAACGCGCATCCAAGCGCAATGAATTCATCCAGGTCAAGCGTCTCGCCACGTCGTTTCGGATCAATATGAGCTGCCTGTAGTATCTCTGGAAGCACGCGTAAAACGTGCGCGCCTTGCGCTCCTCGTCCCGAAAAATATGTCTTGCACGAATTCGCAATGGTTTTACGGCGTGTGGCGAAAGCAGCATCGGCCATTTGCGCAGCACAGCGCAACGTTGCTTTTGAAAGTGGCTCTCCTTGCGCATCCGTCAAGGTGCGACGATCAAGCTTTATCACACTACTCTCAACGCGTGGTGGGGGAAAGAAATTCTGCGGGCTCACTTGAAAACGCCCTGCTACCTGAGTATAGAGGCGAAGCTTTACCGTATAAGCACCATAGTTTTTGCTGCCAGGCGTTGCCGACATACGATCCGCAACCTCTTTTTGCACCATAACCGTAGCAGAATTGATTTCTTCAAAGCGCTCGAAGTAGTCAAGCACGATAGTTGCCGCAACAGCATAGGGTAAATTTGCCACCAGTTTATTTGGAAATGGAGTGGTATCCACCGTGGCTAAAGCAGGGCTTGTAGCAGCCGATGCAGCAGTTAGCTGTGCGGCGCATGTAGCAATCTCGTCGGCGCTTACCTGGAGCGCATCAGCCGAAATGAGCGCAAAATGATCTGCCCACGGTGCTGTGGTCTGTGCCAGCACATCCACCAAATCCTCGTCACGCTCAATAGAAACAACCCACCCCGCTCGCGTAAGCAATGCAAGCGTGAGCGTACCTATACCAGGACCCACCTCTAAAACACCATCGGATGAATCCAGCTCGGCAAGACTGACAATTTTTTGCACAATAGCATCATTGACCAGGAAATTCTGCCCAAGTGAATACTTCGTGGATAGTCCATGCAATTCCAACACAGCACGCGTAGCTTTAACGCTTGCAAGCGGCGACAAACTAGGCATGCACATCCTCCCCCACCTTTGGGAATATACCCGTAGGCGTTTGCATCAGGTACTCAGAAGCGGGAGATACGCGACCCCCACAGAGCGCACCCACTTCATCCATAAGCGCCCCATCGGGACGGATAAGTCCTACCCAATCGTGAACCGTCTCAAGGCGAAATCCCGCAACCGCCAAAGCAGAACGAGTTTCACTCACCAAAGCGGCAAAACCATGCGGGTCTCCACCTTCGCCCACAACAAACAAATCACACGGGCGCTTACTCTTAAACATATGCGCGTAATAATAAGGTTGCAAGCGATCAAAAAATGCCTTGAGCTGCGAAGGGGCGCCCGAAAAATACACCGGCGAAACCACCGTCAATGCCTCCGCCTCATTTAACAGCGCACGCACGCGAACCATACCATCAGCAATCACACAATAGAGTGGATCTCGACCATGAACACGCAGGTTTTGCTCACACACTAAACACCCTGTGCACGACGCAATATCTACACTTGCCAAACTGACGAGATCAACTTCGTCACCTTGCACACGATATGCATCTGCCAGCGCCTCAGCAAGCGCTGCACTTCTCCCTAACGCTCGGGGAGATCCGCAAATAATCAACCGACGCATATAGTTCTCCTCACACTCTTTAAGCTTCCTCGCGCTGCCCAAGCAGCCTATTCGCATTGTGAAAGAGTTGCGCCAAAAACTCCTTGCGTGCCTGACCGGGCGCGCAATCGCGCACATTCGCCAACTGTGCTGCAGTAAAAATCGTATGCGCCGGCTCGCATGCCATACCACGCATGGGCTCAGGAGTCATATAGGGCGAATCAGTCTCTGTAAGCAACCTCTCAAGCGGAACGCACCGAGCCGCAGCGCGCACCTCATCGGTTGACTTAAATGTCAGCGGACCGCCAAAAGCAATATAGCAACCCGCTTCCACCCAAGGAGCTAACATCACTTCGTCCAATTTGAAGCAATGCAAAAGCACGCCCGCCTGCGGAAAGCCCTCTTCACGCATGATTGCAAGCGCCTCATCATGCGCTTCGCGAAGGTGCAACACAACGGGCAGCCCGAGCTGGTGCGCAACACGCAGCTGGGCGCGAAATACGCGCTGCTGATCTTCGCGCGGAGAAAAGTCATAATGATAGTCAAGACCAATTTCTCCAATTGCACACACGCGCGGGTCACGCGCTCGCTCAATGAGTTTCTCTTCAAGCGTCCGGTCATAGTGCTTGGCATTATGGGGATGGCACCCAATTGCAAAGCGAACCTCAGGCAAAGCTAGGGAAGGTGCATCCTTGACGCTTTCTGTATCTGACCCATCCCGTGCCGCACTTTGTGCAGCCCAAACCTTAATTGCGCTCACCGTTTTCGCTGGAAGCGCCTGCGCTCCATAGGCTTCATAGGCGCTTTGCGCCAGCGGATAAACCAGCTGTGCCGCTGCATCATGTGCGCGCATTACGTGATCAAAGGTGTCGGGATCATCTTCCCATACATCAACAATATCGCAGATAAAATCAACGCCGAAAACCGCCGCCTTCGCAAATGCCGCCGCAGGAGATGCTAACAGCTGCACATGTGCATGCGTATCCGCAACGGCACCTTCTAAGGCAGGAATAGGCGGTTCCACCACACGAAACTTGCCCTTTTTTCGTTTCTGACGAAAGAGTGCATCTTCAAATAGCGGTTCGCCCGAAAAACGATCTACGCCCGCATTACCACAGGTGCCGACCGCAGGTTCTTCCTGCATTGCATTGGCTTGCGAGTTATCGGACTCTTCCATGAGTTATTCAACCTCAAGAGCAATGGCATCCATGTCAAGACGCGGGAAGAGCGGATCCCCAATCTCAACTGCATTACCAGCAGGAAGTTGTCCCCACTGAGAAACCGCTTCAATATCGTCAACCTCAGTGATATTACCCAGCGACAAACGCTTGAAAACCTCAGCTGAGGTGTTGGGCATAAAGGGCGCCATATACAGCGCTATGATGCGAATGGCCTCAAGGAGGTTATACATGACATATGCCAGCTCATCGGCTTTTGCCTCATCTTTGGCAAGCGTCCACGGAGCTGCCTGCTCAACATAGAGATTTGCCGCATTCGCCAACTTTTGAACTGCCGCGGCTGCGCCCGTGAAATCAACTTGTCCCATGCACGCGTCATACTCAGCATACAACTCATCGGCAACAGCTTTGAGAGGATTGTCTACCCCTTCAAGCTCAAGCGGAGCCACAGGAACTTGACCGTCAAAGTATTTCTTTGTCATGTTGAATACGCGACTCACCAGGTTACCCCATGTGTTCGCCAAATCTGCGTTATATACCTGCACCATACGCTCAAGCGAAATTGAACCGTCGTGACCAAACTGAACATCGCTCATAAAGTAGTAGCGATATGCATCCACGCCAAAGATTTCCACCAATTCAGCGGGCTTTAGGGCGTTGCCTTTTGACTTAGACATCTTTTCGCCCTTGGTAAGCAAAAAGCCGTGACCAAAGACGGTATGCGCAATAGGAAGCCCGGCAGCCATGAGCATGGCCGGCCAGATTACACAGTGAAAACGCGTGATATCTTTGCCAACAAAGTGGTATTGCATAGGCCATCGTGCATCGAATTCACCCGGTCTATCAGGATCGCCATAGCCAATGCCGGTCAAATATGCCAATAGCGCATCTGCCCATACATAAGCCACATGACCCTCATCAAAAGGTAGGGGTACACCCCAATCAAAAGTGGAACGCGAAATGGAGAGGTCCTTAAGACCACCCTCGACAAAGGTCACAATCTCATTGCGACGTGTTTCTGGGCGAATGAAATCAGGGTGCTCTGCATAAAAATCAAGCAGCGGTTGCTGGAATTCAGAAAGCTTAAAGAACCAGTTTTCTTCTCCCCCTGCCTTTTGGACAGGACGCTTGCAATCCGGGCATACCAGCTGGCCTTCTTCGTTTTTCTCAAGGTCGCTTTCCGCGTAATACGTTTCTTCGTGCACGCAGTACCAGCCCTCATAGGAGTCTTTATAACAGTAACCCTTGTCATAAAGATCCTGCCAAAACTTTTGCACCGTGCGTGCGTGGCGCGGTTCCGTTGTACGCACAAAGTCAGTGTAGGTAATATCAAGCATATCCCACGCATCGCGAAATGCCGGCTCCATTGAGTCGCACCACGCCTGCGGTGTCAAATCATGCGAAGCGGCAGTGTCGGCAACCTTTTGCCCGTGCTCATCCATACCAGTCACAAATGCAACATCATAACCATTCATGCGCTGGTAACGAGCAACGGTATCGGCGGCAACGGTCGTATAAGCAGTGCCCAAGTGTGGCGCCGCATTTACATAATAGATAGGAGTAGTAAATGAGTAGGTACCTTTTGACATGGTGCTTCCTTTAGAATCAGGGATATTCGGCGCATAATTGTACCATGAGCACGCCTTCCTCACACACCTCACACCGCAGCTTTGGGCGTCTATCACACGTCAACTACCCATAACAAACATACAATCTGAGACACACACGTTATGCGCTTTTGGTGACCAGCCAAATTAACACCACCTCACTTCGTATAATATGCGGATGCGAATTTTTCGCCCGACATATCAAACTCACCAACGCATGATGGATGCCGGAAGCGTTTCACCACTATATGCGCTGATCAGCTGTATACTAGCTTGCGTTTTAGCTCTCTATGGTTTTAACGCGCACGCGTTTGAGTTGCACTACGCATACGCAGCCGAAGAAGACACACAAGAAACCTCAGATGAAACTCGCATTGAAGATGACGCAGACAAAGCGCCTGTTACCGGCAGCAATCCGGACACAACCGTACCAGACGACATTGATCCGCTCACACAAGAAGTAGAGCGCACCTCGCAAGAATACGATGAGGCCACCAAGCGTTTAGCCGAGATTGAAACGCAAATTGAAGAAAACGAAGCATCGCTTGCAACCATGCGCGAAGACCTCCCCGAGCAACAAGAACGCGCCGCAAGTGCCTATCGTGCGCAGTATGAGCTTCAACAAGAAAGTCCCAATATTATTGCGCTCTTTTTAGGTGCAGAGTCGCTGCAAGACTTCATTCGCAACTTCGTCTATCTTGATCACATTCAAGCGCACAATGCTGCAGAAATTGAGCGTCTGCAAAGCCTCAAGGAAGATCTTGAGACAACCCAAGCAAACTTGGATTCCGCGCGCGATGAAGCGGCAGCCGAAAAAGAATCAGCCGAAAGCGCCCTCAAAGCCGCACAAGAAGCACGCGAAGAAATGCAGCGCCGCGCACGTGAAGAAGCGGCGCGCCAAGCAGCCGAAGCAGCAGCGTTAGCCGCTGAAGCTGAAGCAGCGCGCGAAGCAGCCGAAAAAGCTGCGAAAGAAGCCGAAGAGGCAGACAAAGACGCCGACGAGTCCAGCAACGACGATGAAGAAGACGATCCAACCAAGGATGAGAACTACATAGCGCCTCCCACCAGCGCCCTAGAGCCACCCAGCGACGATGGTGCAGACTGGAGTATGGGCCGAGATGCCTTTATTGCCGAGTGGAGTACGCGAATAAACAACTATCTTGCTGGATCACCGCTGTCAGGCTATGGCGAAGCTTTTGCCACTGCTGCATGGAGCTATGGTGTTGACCCGCGGTGGTCACCTGCAATCTCTAACACCGAGTCATCCAAAGGTGCGTATTGTTTTGAACCCTACAATGCCTGGGGCTGGGGCAGCAATAATGGTTGGACCAGCTGGGAACAGGCAATTGATGCACATGTTCGCGGGTTGGCGGCAGGCTATGGGTATACCATTACCGTTACAAATGCACAGAAGTATTGTCCTCCGAACTGGGAAAAGTGGTATATCAACACCTCTAATCAGATGGCGCTCATTTAGGGATAAACCTCACGCGAGGTCTCAAACAATCTCCCCTAGCGCAATTTCGCGCGGCGCTCTTTCCAATCAGGCATAAACGCATCCATGAGCGCATGAAATTTCGGCCCATGACCGCGTTCGAGCAAATGACACAGCTCATGCACCACCACGTACTCTAAGCACTCAGGCGGATACAGCGCAAGACGCACATTGATGCAAATGCGCCCCGTAGCAGGCTGACAACTTCCCCACCGACTCTTCATGTTGCGATACGCCACGGTTTTCGCCTTAACGCCCATAATAGGCTCCCACGCCGCTATGAGCGCAGGCACGCACGCTGACACCACCTCACGCCAGCTGGCAATATCTTCAGGCGAGGCGCTTTCAGCTTGTGCCATCGGAGATTGGCGAAGCACAGCGCGCTGCTTTTCAATCCACGATTTATGCGTGCGAACAAAGCGTGCTATCTCGCCTTTTGAAACCGATGCTGGAGCCGAAACCACAACCACCTCACCCGCATCAGCAAGGCGCATGTGCACCCCTCGTATTCGTTTTCTCACGAGGCGAACACGAATACCATCCACCTCATACTCTTGTGGAGGCGAAACTATTGCCCCATGACCTGCACGTTTGCGATCACGCGCGCCCGAATGCGTGCCGGTGCGACCATGCGCGCCCGGATGCGCACCTGTGCGACCGCGCATCACTTAGCCCTCATCCTCAAGAGCAATAGCATAAGCATCATTACGTGAAATACCAAACTGCTCTGCAAGGTGTTTTGCAATTTCTTTCTTGCGCACCCCTTGGGCACGCAAGCCAGCAGCAACCTGACGCGCATCTTGCTGAGCAAGAGTCTCGTTTTCATGCTCCTCTGCAGAAGAAGGCCCATCAACCACCAGGACGATCTCGCCTTTGATCTGGTTTGATTCGCCACGTGCTGCAAACTCTTGTGCCAGCTCAGGAAGACTCATGCGGACAATCTCTTCGTGAAGCTTTGTGAGCTCTCTGCACACTGCCGCCTCGCGATGCGGAAAAGCTTTCGCCAATGCCGCCAATGACGAAACTACCCGCTTGGGGCTTTCGTAAAAGATGAGCGCCGCATCAAGTGGCGCCAAACTTTGCAACAGTGCTTGTCGCTGAGTGTCTTTGCGCGGAAAGAAGCCACCAAAATAAAAGTTCGTGTTATGCGTTCCGCTTGCCACATAAGCCGTAGCTGCAGCAGTAGGACCAGGCAACACCTCCACCACACCGCCCGCAGCGCGCACCGCCTGCACCAAACGCATACCAGGATCAGAAACCCCTGGCATACCAGCATCTGAACAGTAAGCAATCACTTCGCCAGCACAAACTCGCTCAGCTATTGCTTCAGCGCGTTGAGACAAAAGCGCCTCATCCAAACGCTCGAGACGCTTCTTGATACCCAGCGCTGTCAATAGTTTTCCTGTTACGCGCGTGTCCTCGGCGCAAACCACGTCTGCACAGGCAAGCGCTTCGCGCGCACGAAAAGTCATGTCACCTAAGTTGCCAAGCGGCGTCGGGCATATGATCAGCGCGCCTGCCTCGTACGTTTGTGGCTGATGCTGGATAGAGGACGCAAACTCCTTAGCGTCATAAGCGTGAGCTGTGACGCTAGTCGAAGTAGTTGGCGAAGAATCGCTCATGAAGGTAGCTCCTGGTTATGCTAGACGCTTACTCAAAATGCTGCGAGTCCATGATAGCGCACTGCGACAGCTGCCGGGTTGTGGCGCGCGGGAGGCGGCTTCGATCCGCCAATGCGAGTGCGCACCTTCCACCGGTCGCCCCCTCGCTGGTTGCAGCTCCTCGCAGGCCGTACAGCCAACGCTTTCTGCGGCATTTCTATACAAATCGGGAACAAACTGCCACAACACTATGGGGCATCTGATCAGGCATTATGCTTCATAATGCCTGATCAGAGCTCATGGCAGCTTCTGCCCGATTTGTATAGAAATCGAGCGATTTCGCGCTCAATTCCGCGCCCGTTGTCGCGCCTGGCTCCGCGCTCAATTCCGCGTCCGGCTCCACGCCCGATGTCGCGCCTGGCACGCCGCACGCCGCACGCTGGCTGCGCAGCTGCTTAATCCACCTGCGTTTCGCTCACTTCAATCTCCAGCGCACCGCCATCTTGCGTGGACGCCTGTCGCGTTGAAGCAGCCACCTGCGTGTCGCGCTCAACACGCGCTACCTGCTCCTTTTCTGACAAGTTCGCCTTAGCTACACTAATCATAAGCTTAATGCGGTTGAGCTGGTTTACCTCAGATGCACCCGGATCGTAGTCGACTGCCACAATATTGGATTGCGGATACTGACGTCGTAGCTCCTTGATAACTGCCTTACCCACTACGTGATTCGGCAGGCAAGCAAACGGTTGCGCACATACAACATTGGGCGCACCCGTGCGAATAAGCTCAACCATTTCAGCTGTGAGCAGCCAGCCCTCACCCATGGAGTTACACAGAGACAATACCTGACTTGCGTAATCTGCCAGTTCATAAATATCAGCTGGCGGCTCAAAGCGACTTGACGCCTTCAACGCATTAGTTACCGGAGAGCGGAACTTCTCAACCACTTTCAAAGCAATGCGACTTCCAAGGGCTCCCTTAGCGGATCTACCAAGCGGATCTTTTTGGAAGATGCCGCCCGCAATACCAAAGAGGAAAAACTCAATGAGCCCCGGCACAACCGCTTCGCATCCTTCGTGCTCAATTACGTCAACAACCTGGTTGTTTGCTGTGGGATGGAACTTTACTAAAATCTCGCCAACCACACCAACACGCGGCTTTGTGCCTTCACCTTGCAGCGGCAGCGTATCAAAATCCTCAACAATGCGCTTTACTGTTTTCTTAAACTCAGAGCGCTTGAGACCGCGCGTCAGTTGCTCGCGACAAGTGCTCATCCATTGGTCAAACAAACGATTGGCACTACCTGCTTCCACCTCATAGGGACGCGTGCGATACAAACACATCATCAGCAGGTCACCATACATAAGCGCATAAACTGCTTGCAAAAGCATTGCAGGCGTAATCTTAAAGCCCGGATTATCTTCGCCTAAATCTTTAAATGACAACGCAATGACGGGAATGTGCTCAAGCCCAACCGAGGCAAGCGCCTTACGAATAAGCGAGATATAGTTCGTTGCGCGGCATCCGCCACCTGTTTGCGTAATGATAACCGCCAGCTTGTCGGTGTCATACTTGCCCGACATGACCGCTTCCATGATCTGGCCGGTGACAAGGATTGAGGGGTAGCAAATGTCGTTGTTGACATATTTGAGACCCGCATCCACTGC
The DNA here is from genome assembly GCF_943193125.1 of Adlercreutzia agrestimuris. Taxonomy (GTDB): domain Bacteria; phylum Actinomycetota; class Coriobacteriia; order Coriobacteriales; family Eggerthellaceae; genus Xiamenia; species Xiamenia agrestimuris. Next base: position 36,181 of record NZ_CALPCX010000002.1, on the reverse strand, counting down.
ACCGTGATCAACCGAAGGCAAAAGTTCAAGGTTATACCCATTGCGATGGAAGATCTCAACGAGCAGGTCAAAGTGTATAGGAGCCATCTGCGGGCAGAGAATGGTATAGCCAGCATCTTTCATCTCTTGCGTAAATTGCGCACGCGGAAACTCGGTAGTGGTTCCTTCGCGCTGCTTAATGCGCTCGATGGTTTCAGGAGAAGCCTTTTCGGTGAAGGTTTCAGGTGCTTCAATTAAAATGTCGAAGTTTGCAGCAGGACACGCATGAGGCGAAAGCTGCTCTTCGGCGCGCTCGTCAGCCTGGTTTTTCAGAGCCGCCAACAAACTTCTTACGCGAATGCGCGCGGCACCCAAATTTGAAACTTCGTCAATCTTTAAGACGGTATAGACTTTGCCCGCTGCCTCCAAAATCTCTTGCACTTGATCAGTAGTTAGAGCATCTAAGCCGCAACCAAAACTGTTGAGCTGGATAAGATCTAAGTCTTCACGCTCGGTGGCAACCTTGGCAGCTGCGTAGAGGCGCGTATGATACATCCACTGGTCAACAAGACGAATAGGACGCTCAAGGGTGCCCAAGTGAGCAATTGAGTCTTCAGTGAGAACCGCCAGGCCAAAACTGGTCAACAGCTCAGGAATTGCATGGTTGATCTCAGGGTCGTTGTGATACGGACGGCCTGCCAGCACAATGCCGTGAGTGCCTGTCTCTTCCATCCATGCAAGTGTCTCTTCGCCCTTTGCGCGAATATCACGCTTGAACGCTTCGTCTTCTGCCCAGGCGGCCTCCACCGCGGCATCAATATCAGCTTGCGTCGGCACATTTCCCTGTGCATCGCGCATGAGTTCGGGGTGCTCTTCTACCAGCTCAACATAGAGTCGCTTCTTCAGATGCTCCTTTTGGTCATAGGGCAACCAGGGGTTTAAGAACGGCATCTGAGAGGTCTGCAACTCATCAATGTTGAGACGCAGCGCTTCAGCATAACTTGCCACAATAGGACAGTTAAAGTGGTTTCCTGCGCCTTCGTCTTCTTGGCGCTCCCATTTTGAACACGGGAACCAAATAAAGTCTGGACGCTTTTCCAGCAAGTTCATAACATGACCGTGGCTCAGCTTAGCGGGATAGCACACACTCTCAGAAGGCATAGACTCAATGCCTGCCTCATACGTCTTTTTCGTTGACGGATCAGAGAGCACCACGCGATGACCCAGTTCAGTAAAGAACGTAAACCAGAATGGATAGTTCTCATACATATTGAGTGCACGCGGAATGCCTACCGTTGGACGCGTTGCCTTTTCAGCTGAAAGCGGCTCATAGTCAAACAAACGGTGAGATTTATACGTAAAAAGATTAGGTGTTGCATTCGACTCATCAAAGGTGCCTGCACCTTTTTCGCAACGATTACCCGTAATAAAACGGCGATGCTTGCCCGTGCGCTCATCTTTGCCAAAGTCATTTACTGTCAGCAGACAGCTATTTGAGCAGCCCTTACAACGAACCGTCTTGTGCGTAGGAGAAAGCGTTTCTATCTGCTCAAGGGTCAAAAGCTCAGACACTGGACATTCCACTTCAACTTGAGAATCCAGCATGCTGAATGACTCTGCGCGATCCGCGCGGTTTTGCAGTTTATGCGCCTGCACTTGATAGCGATCGCGCGCCAATAAAGCAGCGCCGTATGCACCCATGTTGCCTGCAATATCAGGACGAACAGCATTAACTTCAGAAAGCTGCTCAAATGCGCGCAAGACAGCATCGTTTAAGAAGGTGCCACCTTGCACAATGACCTTTTCGCCCACATCATGCGGGTCACGAATTTTAATAACCTTAAAAAGCGCATTCTTAATAACCGAAATGGCCAAACCGGCAGCAATATCGCCCACCGTTGCGCCTTCTTTTTGCGCCTGCTTCACGCGAGAATTCATAAATACCGTACAACGGCTTCCCAAGTCTACGGGGTTCTTTGCCTCAATAGCAGTCTGCGCAAACTCAGCAACATCAAGATTGAGACCAGTGGCAAAGCTTTCAATAAAGCTTCCGCAGCCTGATGAGCATGCCTCATTGAGCATGATGTGCTCAATGACCCCATCTTTGACACGCAAGCATTTCATATCCTGTCCGCCAATATCCAAGATGAATTCAACGCCAGGCAACATCTCTTGTGCGCCGCGCAAGTGAGCTACAGTTTCAATTTCACCAGAATCAATGTGAAGTGCTTCAAGCAAAAGATGCTCGCCATACCCTGTTACGGTAGCGTGACCTATAGTGATAAGCGATTCACCTGTTTGCGAGTCAACGGGCATATCGTTATACAACTGAGAAATGGCTGCTTTTGCGCACCCCAACACATCTCCTTTGTTGGAGGCGTAGTGAGACCAGAGCAGACGCCCCTGATCGTCAATCAGCGTTGCCTTAAATGTGGTTGAGCCCGCATCAATACCCAAAAATGCCACACCCTCATACTCAAGAAGGTTTGCTCGCTCCACTGTCTCTTGCGCATGGCGCGCATTGAACTCAGCGTACTCCTCTTCATTGGCAAAAAGAGGCGCCAGACGAACTACCTCAGAGCCTTGGATGTCGCCCAAGTTACGCAGGCGCTCAAGCACGTCAGTCAAGCGCTCGGTTTTAACCGTCTCGCTTTGTGCGCCCGCAATGGCACAACCACTTGCCACAAACAGATGCGCGTTATCGGGAACAATGATGGCATCATCGGTCAACTCAAGCGTTTCATAGAAGCGTTTACGCAGTTCAGGCAAGTATTGCAGCGGACCACCCAAGAAAGCAACGTTACCGCGAATGGGGCGACCGCACGCCAAGCCTGAAATGGTCTGCGTAACGACTGACTGAAAAATTGACGCAGCAATATCTTCTTTTTTCGCACCCTCATTAAGCAGCGGTTGCACGTCAGTTTTGGCAAACACACCACAGCGGCTGGCTATGGGATATATCGTGGAATGGCTTTTCGCCAACTCGTTCAACCCACCCGCGTCGGTGTTCAAAAGAGCTGCCATCTGGTCAATGAATGCACCTGTACCTCCGGCACACGTACCGTTCATGCGCTGCTCAATTCCCTGGTCAAAATAGATGATCTTGGCGTCTTCGCCACCCAACTCAATAGCAACATCGGTAGTAGGAATAAAGGTTTCAACAGCGGTTTTAGAAGCAATAACCTCTTGTACAAACTCAACGCCTAACCACTGCGCTAAAAGCAAACCACCTGAACCGGTAATAGCAATGGTCATGACTTGGTCACCAAAATCTTGCGCTGCTTCAGCAAGCACTTCGACAATAGTTGCACGTACGTCAGCATGATGGCGACGATATACTGCGTATTTAATTTCATGCGCAGCATCCAAGATAGCTAGCTTTACCGTGGTTGATCCCACGTCAATACCCAGATGAAGTGCATTATCAGATGTTTGCGTCGTGAGAGTTTCAGTTTGGCTCATATCTTTCACTTCCATAACTATATTCTTCGCCTAAAGAGCAATAGGTTCGCCGGGTTTAATAAAGAACAGTCTCAAAGCAATCAGCGCCATCTCTTCGCTTGATTCATGCATCCCTGTTTCAATCCAACGCGTAATCACGCCAAGATACGCAGCAGCATAAAAAGAGACGTAGTAATCTACAAAGGCATCATGTTCGTTGGCATAGTGCTCATGCAAAATTGACCAAACAAGCTTCGAGCACACACAGTCCTTAAGACGCGGCCCAAACCCTGGATCTCCGCCAGGGCCAAGCATTGCGTGCAGAAAGTCTCCTTGTTCGCGCAGGTAATCAAAGAGCTCAACCAAAAACGGAAGGGGCTTTTTAAGCAGACGCAATTTCACCAAATCCATCATGCCGAGCTTTGCCAGATCATCCTGAAAACGCGTCAAATCAAAGAGAATCTCATCTTCAAAGGCACGAAGCAGGTCGTCTTTATCTTTGTAGTGATTGTAAAAGGTACCGCGATTCAGATCAGCGCGCTCGCATAGATCATTTACGGTAATGGCATCAATGCCAATCTCTTCAGTAAGCGACACCAGCGCCGTACGCAAGGCTCGCTTTGATCGGGTGATGCGCCTGTCTTGGAGGCTTGTAGCATCAAATGCTAGTACGGTTTCCAACCCATCCCCTTCGTGTCGGCAGCTATAAACTTCTATTTTCAACACTACGCACATTATTGAACAGAGTGTTGAATAATGCTATCCTCATGCTCCTTTTCCACAAGAACAACCTATTTGCGCAAGTCTACGGGTATACTAAAAATCATGGAGAGCCAAAGACCACATACTGCCAAAAAGCCGACACCGCGCAAAGACGCCTTGGGCTACAGCGCTCAAACGCATACCAGCACCACTCCTTGGGGCCGAGTTGCAGCTCTTATAGGTGGCGTAGTGATCTTAGTTGCGCTTATTACGTTTATCAGTGCACCAGGTTCACTCGATCAAACTGATAGCTCATCCAACCCAACCGAAAAGAACCAAAATACCGAACTAGCTGGAACTTCAGGACGCGTGTCATTTGTAGCAGTTGGAGACAATCTGCCCGACATTACCATAGCCGAATATGCTGACGCATGTGATGGTGAAGTGGGCGATGGTGCCTATGACTATGCTCCGCTTTATGCACCACTTAAGCCACGCATTGAAGCTGCTGATCTTGCTTACGTCAAAGAAGAGACTCATCTGGGTGGTGATGAAATTGGTCCGCGTGGTTGGCCTTCGTTTAATACGACTGACTCCATGGCAGATGCCCTTGTAGAAACAGGATTTGACCTGGTTGCCTCCGCAACAAACCACTCCTATGACTGGGGAAATTATGGCGCAGTTGAACATAGTCGCACAGTATGGAACGCCCAACCTGTCACCTTTACCGGTACGGCGTCCTCTCAGGCTGAAGCCGACGAAATAGCCACTGTTACCTGCAATGACATAACCTTCGCACTGCTTGATTACACCTATGGAGTAAATGGCTTTGAGCAAACAGATCTACCCGCTTATGCGGTGAATTTCATAGATGAAGAACGCATCCGCTCAGATGTAGCTCGCGCTCATGAAGTTGCTGATGTGATATTAGTTGCAATGCATTGGGGCACTGAAAACCAAACCGAGCCTGATGAAGATCAGCTCTACTATGCCAACCTGCTCACCGAACTTGAAGTTGATGTGGTTTTGGGGTCTCATCCGCACGTAATCGGACCGCTTGAGTGGATGCAAAGCGAATCTGGTCATTGGACACTGGTGGCTTATTCGCTCGGAAATTTCATCTCACACCATGATGCACCTGCCCCACTCAACGAACTTGAAGGAATGCTCAGTTTGGATTTTGTTCGCGGTGACGATGGCGAGATAACCGTGCAAAACGTGGAATGGACGCCGCTTATCAACCATACGCAAGAGGGCGCTTATGCTGTCTACCCTCTTGATGACTACACTAATGAGCTTGCGTTTGCTCATGAAAAGCTTGGCGAGCTGGAAGACCCCCTCACCTGGATGCACGACACCACAGCTGAGATCATCAACAGCCGTGGTGGCAGCTTTACTATTACCGATTAACCATCCATAGCAAGGCTTTGGCAAATATATCTGTCCTTGCCTACCTAACTGATAACCGATTTTCGTCATGCTGACCCAAATCACCCCTTATAATGACGCGTTATAATCTTTTGAATTTGAGTGTCATTTTTGTATTCGCACGTCATGAGGAGTTCACATGCAGATTACGCCTGCTGAAATTGCTGAAACATTAGCCATGGTAAGCAAACAGCACCTTGATATCCGTACCATTACCTTAGGCCTAAACCTACGCAGTTGCACTGATGCCGACATCAACGTGATGGCTCGCAAAGTGTATGACCGCATGACATCGGCTGCCGAAAAACTTGTTCCCACCGCTGAACAGCTTGAGCGCGAATTTGGCATTCCGATTGTCAACAAACGTATCTCGGTTACTCCTATTGCTGAGATTTGCGCAGCTTGCGAAGCCGAAGACCTCACACCGATAGCGGTTGCCATGGACAAAGCTGGCAAAGAAGTAGGCGTTGATTTTGTTGGCGGTTTTTCAGCACTGGTGCACAAAGGCGCAACCGCTGCTGATCTTAAGCTCATGAACTCCATTCCGCATGCTCTTTCGGTTACTGACAACGTTTGCTCTTCAGTTAACGTTGGTTCCACACGTGCGGGCATCAACATGGATGCCGTGCTCAAGATGGCTCATATTATCAAGCAAACAGCCGAAGCTACAGCCGATAGACAATGCATTGGCGCAGGTAAACTTGTTGTTTTCTGCAATGCTGTAGAAGACAACCCCTTTATGGCAGGCGCTTTCCATGGCTCAGGCGAAGCTGACGAAGTCATCAATGTCGGCGTATCAGGCCCGGGTGTTGTACGAGCTGTCTTAGCTGATTTACCCAAAGATGCAGACCTGACCACTGTGGCTGAGGCAATCAAAGCAACCGCTTTTAAGATCACGCGCGCAGGCGAATTAATGGCACGCGAAGCGTCAACACGCCTGGGCTACCAGCAAGGCATCTTAGATCTCTCTCTTGCCCCTACTCCCGCCGAAGGAGATTCAGTAGCCGAAATTCTTGAAGCCATTGGTGTGGGCCAATGCGGAGGTCCAGGTACCACCGCTGCTTTAGCAATGCTCAATGACGCCGTTAAAAAAGGTGGCGTTATGGCTTCTTCTTCAGTCGGCGGTCTTTCAGGTGCTTTTATTCCGGTGTCTGAAGATGCTGGCATGATTCGCGCAGCTGAAGATGGCGCGCTTTCCATTGAAAAGCTTGAAGCTATGACGTGCGTTTGTTCCGTGGGTCTTGACATGATTGCAGTTCCAGGCGATACCTCAGTTGAAGCCATTTTTGGCATTATTGCTGATGAATGCGCCATTGGTATGATCAACAACAAGACTACCGCTGTGCGCATCATCCCTGCTATTGGTAAGGGAGTTGGCGAACAATTAGATTTTGGTGGCCTTTTAGGATATGCACCTGTCATGCCCGTCAATCCCTTCGCTGGAACCGTTTTCGCGCATCGCGGCGGCAAGATTCCAGCGCCGCTTAATTCGCTTAAGAATTAGCCCTTACCACCACCAACATACCCCTCACAGTAAAGGAGCTGACATGGGATTTCTAACAGGTAAAACCGCAATCATCACCGGAGCTGGCTTGGCCAAGCTTAAAGACGGATCTCCTGGTGCCATTGGATATGGCATTGCTATCGCCTATGCAAAAGAAGGCGCAAACCTTGTTATCACAGGTCGCAATGTGGCTAAACTTGAAGGCGCTAAAGAAGAACTTGAGCGCGAATATGGCATTGAAGTGCTCTGCGTTCAAGCTGACGTTAATGCTGGAGCAGATAATAAGGCAATAGTTCAGCATGTCATTGATAGCGCTGTTGAAAAATTTGGTCGCATTGACGTGCTTGTCAACAACGCACAAGCCTCTGCTTCAGGTGTTACGCTTGCCGATCACACAACCGACCAATTTGACCTTGCCATTTACTCAGGTCTTTATGCAACGTTCTATTACATGCAAGCATGCTACCCGCACCTTAAAAAGACGCAAGGTTCTGTTATCAACTTCGCTTCAGGTGCTGGCCTTTTCGGCAACTATGGACAGTGCGCTTATGCGGCAGCCAAAGAAGGAATCCGTGGTATGTCACGCGTAGCGGCAACCGAATGGGGCCCAGATGGCATCAACGTCAACGTCGTTTGTCCTCTTGCATGGACAGCTGCGTTGGAAAACTTCCAAGAGCAGTATCCTGATGCCTTTGAGGCCAATGTGCACATGCCTCCTATGGGCCACTATGGCGACGTTGAAGCCGAGATCGGCCGAGTCGTTGTGCAACTTGCCAACCCTGACTTTAAGTTCATGAGTGGCGAAACTCTCACGCTCGAAGGCGGCATGGGTCAGCGCCCGTAAGCTCAACCCTTGGCTTAAAGCATGCAAAAGCCCGCCCAGATGGAATGATCTGGGCGGGCTTTATCTTTAAGGGAGCCCAAGCACTTTGAATGCTTAAGCGCCTTTGAAGCTATTTTGCCACGATATTAACCAGGCGTCCGGGCACAACAACAACCTTCTTAACATCTTTACCTTCAAGGTCAGCAGCCACCGCTTCGCGAGCAGCAGCCTCAACCACGTCATTGTCGGCATCCGCGGCAACGGTAATACGCGCCTTTACCTTACCATTAACTTGTACAGCAAGTTCAACTTCGTCTGCTTTTGCCAACTCAGGATCATACGTTGGCCATGGTTGGGTGTGAACTGATTCCGTATGCCCAAGCGCTGTTTGCCACAACTCGTCTGCCCAGTGCGGTGCAATTGGCGCCATAAGCTTTACGAGCACCTCTGCTACCTCACGATCAAAGGTGCGCGAGAATTCCGAAGCCTGACGCTCAGATGCTGAACAGCGACGTACATAATCACCAACTGCATTAGACAACTCCATAATGGCCGCAATAGCGGTGTTGAAGTTATTGCGCGCGAAGTCATCAACAACCTTACCAACTACGCGATGGCGTTCACGGACCAGCGCATCAAGCGAGGCTTGCGCCTGCTCAGGCGTAGCGCCTTCCTGGTATAGCGTCTCTTCGCCCGCATCTCCTACGAGGTCAAACACTTGGCGCCACACCCTATTGAGGAACTTATACATGCCAGCAAGGCCATCTTCGTTCCAAAGCTTCTCTTTGTCGGGCGGCCCCATAAAGAGCATTGCTGCGCGTACCGCATCTGCGCCATAACCAGCAATCATTTCCTCAGGAGAAACCACATTACCCTTAGATTTGCTCATCACTTCGCCATGAGCATCTAGCACCATACCTTGGCAAAGCAGATTCTCAAACGGCTCATCAAATGCAAGCATCCCTTCATCACGCAGCACCTTAGTAAAGAAGCGACTGTAAAGCAGATGCAAAATGGCATGCTCGATACCGCCAATATACTGATCAACCGGCATCCATTTATTTGCCTTCGCCGGATCAAAGGGTAATTCTTCATTGTGCGGATCGGTATAACGCATGTAATACCAGCTTGAACACGTAAAAGTATCCATCGTATCAGTTTCGCGCTTTGCGGGCTTGCCACACACCGGGCAAGTTGTATCAGCGAACGCCTCATGGGTGGCAAGCGTTTCGCCCGCCGCCAAATCAATGTCCTCCGGAAGCAAAACTGGCAACTGATCAGCAGGAACAGGCACAACACCGCAGTGCTCACAATGAATTGCCGGGATGGGATTGCCCCAATAACGCTGACGGCTAATCAGCCAATCGCGCAGGCGGAACTGCACACTGCGACGACCGCGACCTGTTTCCTCAAGCGTTTTTACCACTGCCTCTTCACCAGGCGAATGCTTTCCTCCTACCAAACCCGTGTAAGGACCTGATTGCACAAGATAGCCCTCAGCATGGTAGGCTTCCGGCCAATCAACCGACGTCACTACGCGCGACTCTTCATCCTTTAACTGCGGATAGAGCGGATCATCCTCGGGCAAAATGATAGGAATGATGGGCAAATCGTATTTGCGCGCAAACTCAAAGTCACGCTGGTCGCCGCACGGAACCGCCATAACAGCACCCGTACCATAATCAGCAATAACATAGTCAGCAACCCAAATAGGCACACGCTCACCATTGATAGGATTAATGACATATCTTCCGGTAAACACGCCGTGCTTTTCGTGATCGCCTTGGGCGCGCTCGAGCGCAGAGATCTTTTTGGCAGATTCTACAAGCTCCATAACGGGTTGCTCGTACTCGGTTCCTGCAACCAGATCATGCAAACCGGCATATTCTGGTGCGAGAACAAAGAAACTGCAACCAAAAAGCGTATCGGCTCGCGTTGTAAATACCGTGATAAGTTCAGGAATATCTGTAGCTTCCTCGTCCTCACGCGGCACCAGCTCAAAATCAACCTCGGCGCCCTCTGAGCGACCAATCCAATTTGCCTGCTGTTGCTTTACGCGCTCAGGCCAGCCTTCCAGTTGATCCAGATCATCAAGCAATTCCTGCGCATAATCGGTAATCTTTAAATACCATTGCGTCAGATCGCGCTTTTCAACCTCGGAGTTGCATCTCCAACAGCGTCCCTCAATGACCTGCTCATTAGCCAAAACAGTGGCGCAATCAGGGCACCAATTTACCGGGCTATTGCGGCGCTCAACTAAACCGCGCTCCCACATCTTCAAAAAGATCCACTGACCCCAGCGATAATAATCCGGATTGCATGTCACAACAGTACGATCCCAGTCATAGCTAAAGCCCATGCGCTTGAAGCTTGCCATTTGCGTATCAATATTTTGATAGGTCCATACCGCTGGGTGCGAATGATGCTTAATGGCAGCATTTTCAGCCGGCAGACCAAACGCATCCCAGCCCATGGGATGCAAAACGTTAAACCCTTGCATACGACTATAGCGTGCAATCACATCACCATAGGTATAGTTGCTGACATGTCCCATATGAATATCACCTGATGGATAGGGGAACATCTCAAGCACGTACTTTTTGGGCTTGGTTGATTGTTCGTCAACCTTATACAGATCTTGTTCAGCCCACGCCTGCTGCAGGCGCGGTTCAATTTCATGCGGATTGTAGGGTTTCATAATGAAAGCTCTCTTTTCCCAGGTGTCAAATTCAGAATGCTCATATTATAGTAATTGCGAAACATCGTGCACGCACACGCCGAAAAAAAATCGTGCCAGCTGCACCTTCGCACCACCAAAGGAGTCAAAGTATGTTCGTTGAGACACCTATTACTGTTCGCTATGGCGAAACCGACATGATGGGCGTGGTCTATCACGCGAATTATTTACTGTATTTTGAAGATGCACGCATTGATTTTTTGAACCATCTCAACTTTTGTTACAGCGAACGCATTGAGGGCGCTGGCTTTATGAGTCCCATACATGAAGTGCAAATCAAATACCACGCTCCCCTGCGCTATGGAGAACGTGGTTTTGTACGTACCTCTCTGGTTAAAAACCAACCGATGCGCACGATATATCACCAAGAGGTATACCGCGAAGGCATGACACCAGGAATAGATTCACCTCTGGTGGACGCCTATATAACCGTATGCGTTGTTGAGCGCGAGACGTTCAAGTTAGTCAACGCCAAAAAGACGTTTCCTGACTTGTACAACGCTTACGCATCAGCACTTGAATCCAGTGAAAGTGTATGATCTGCTTTTTGACCCCACACTTGAAGCTGAGAGACAAACGCGGGCGAAAAATCGTTGTCGCCCGCTACCAATACCCGAAGCGCCGGGAGCGACGTCACATCAAGATAGGTGAGGTTGCAGTTGTCGCAATAGAGCTCAGCGATTGTGGCTGACTTTGCGGTGTCAAGCTGCAAACCAGAGTTATAGCCACAGATCAGCACTTCAATCTTTGGAAAGCTTGTCAAATTAAGCGATGCGAGCATATTTGTGCCGCAATCCAAATAAGTAAGAGAAGCAGCCTGTCCAGTGATGCTCGTCAAACGATTGTTGGCGGCATATAAGCGCTCAAGAGCTGGATAGTTTGACACATTAAGCGTACCAAGCGCCTGGTTGGCAACATTTATCTCACGCAGACAAGGTGCTGTGCCTGACAATGTTGCAAGTTGCGCTTTGCCTGAAGCCTTTTTGGCGTCACGCTGGCAGGTAAACGTAGTCAGATTTGTTGCGCCCGATAAATTAAGCACGCTCAGCGCATTATTGTTGCAGGTTAAAGAGGTGAGCGAAGAAGCCTTTGTCAAGTCTAATCCAGTCAGATTGTTGTCACTACAATTAAGCGTCTGCAAAGAAGTCATGCTTGTCATAGGCAGCGATGACAAAGCATTATACGAGCAATCCAACTCTGTGAGTTTTGCCGCTGTTCCCGTAATACGTGAGATCTGGTTTTGCGCACAATGAAGAGTTTGCAGTGCAGGATAGTTATCCAGATTCACTGTAGTGAGCTGGTTTTTTGTACAATTCAGCTTTATTAGCGACGCAAGATTGCCCGTAAGTGTTGTAAGGCGGTTATTGTTGCAGTCAACCGTGCGAAGTGTAGGGTATTTCGACAAATCAAGCTGTGCAAGACGATTTGACGCACAATTCAAGTATTCAAGCGGAGCTGAAGTTGGCAGCACAAGAGTTGTGAGGTTATTAAACGAACAATCCAAATTGCGCAATGATGTGCACTGACTCACGTCAAGCGTGTTGAGTCCTGACAATGTCACGACCTCTTGCTTGGTGCTTGAGGTAGTTGGATAAGTAGTGACCTCCATGGTGGTGTAACCGACGCCGTTGAGCTGCACGCTCACTACGTTAGCTCCTCCAAGCGTAGCAGGAATGGTCACCTTTTCATCTTCACCATTGTAACCAGTAATATAGGCGCCATACCCCTGGTCCCCTGTCTTAATAGTGTAAGTAAGCGCAGTAGGAGCTGTTGTGGTGTCACTTGGAGTTGACGGTTGCGAAGGAGTAGATGGTGTTGAGGTTCCTGGTTTTGTCGTCGTACCCGGTTTGGTTGTCGACGTACCTGGTTTCGTAGTAGACGTACCTGGCTTTGTAGTGGACGTGCCTGGTTTCGTGGAAGGGGTTTCCGGCTTTTTTGTTACCAGACCATCGGCGCCAACATATTGATTGCCCACCATCTCGTTGCGCGCCATGATGCCATTGCTCTTGAGATAACGCCCATCAATCCACGTATTTTTCACCATAGCACCTGATGAAGCAAAGAAATATTTGTTGTTTGAAAGAGTCTTCCAGCCAACAGCCATCTTGCCCGTTGCAGGTTCTAAGTAGTAGCGAACACCCGACAGCTCAAGCCAACCATGTATGCGTTCGCCTGAACTTCTGAAGTAATACCACGAACCATTAATCTGCTGCCATCCATTCTTCATGGCTCCGCTTCCAGGTGTGAGGTAGTAATAATTGGCACCAATTTTTGTCATACCTTGCGCCATATATCCACCAGATTTGAGGTAGTACCACGCACCACTTGACTGAATCCACGAAGACTCTGCCATTGCACCTGACGAAGCAAGCCAGAACCAATCAGCACCAACTTTTAGCCAACCAGTTTGCATGGCACCGCTGCTTGGGAGTAGGTAATACCATACGCCACCCACCTTTTGCCAGCCGGTTTGCATAGCACCGCTGCTTGGCGCTAAGTAGTACCACACGCCACCAACTTTTTGCCAATTGGTGCACATACCCCCGTTGCCTGGCTGCAAGTAATACCACACGCCACCAACTTTTTGCCAGCCTTCCTGCATCCAGCCGCGCGCATCAAAGTAATACCACGTCCCAGAAATCTTCTGCCAACCAGTTGCATATCCGCCACGCGAATAAGCATACCACCAGCTCGTTCCTGATTTCTTCCATGTGCCAGCCTGAGCAGCATAAGCAGGCGTTGGATCTTGAGCAGCCGTAGTTACTGCAAGTGCTGATGCACCGGTAAACACGCCAACCCCTAAAGCAAGACTCAGCAACACCGATGTCAAAAAACGTTTTGGCTGCGTTGACACAGTATCCCTCTTTCTCTTTAGCTTCGCCGCAAGCCTACCCCTGGCTTAACACCACCGAGCACGCATGGTTTCCCATGCCGCATCGCGTGCGGCTTCTATCTCGGCAATTTCTTGCTCATCCAGTGCGCGGAAGCGTCCTTGTCGCTTGAGATACGCCTCAACGCTGGCAAACTCTTTCGGATTGCGATCGAGCTTAAACACGCCACCTGGAACCCCACTGAGCGCCGAGCCTTCAAACTCCGCCAAATACCATAGGCCAGTGTCCACGATATCACGGGCAATGTCCACTGTTTCATCTACACCGCATCCCCAGCCTGTTGGGCAAGGCGCCATTACGTGTATAAAGCGCGTCCCACGCATGTCACGAGCACGTTCTACCTTACGCACGAAGTCCGGCAAATATCCAACCGATGCTGTAGCTGCATAAACAATATCGTGCGCTGCAACAATCTGGAACAAGTTCTTCTTGTTTGTTAAGCAACCATGTACATGCTGCCCAGCAGGGGTGGTAGTGGTTTTTGCACCAAACGGCGTGAGAGAGCTTTTTTGAATGCCCGTATTCATATAAGCTTCATTGTCGTAGCAAATATAGAGCACGTCATCATTACGATCAATTGCACCCGAGAGCGCTTGTAAACCAATATCAGCAGTGCCGCCATCGCCCGCAAAACCCACTACCGTGCAATCATCAGGCTTTTTCCCTTGAGCACGCAAACCGGCTTCAATACCAGTCAACACCGCGGCTGTAGCAGCAAAAGGCGTAATCATGGAGTTGTTGGCAAAGGAAAGCTGCGGAAAGTTAAAACCGACCGCACTCATGCATCCCGCAGGAAGCGCTGACACCGCATTCGGACCAAGCACTTTAAGCGCCGCTCGTACTGCCAGCGAACCACCACACCCAGCGCATGCTTTGTGGCCAAAAAACAGTTCGTTATCCGAAATCGTAGAAGCATTAAGCGCCATTATTCATGTCCTCCTACGTTGTCAATTCCAATAAAGCGCACATGGTCACCAGCACTTTGCTGAGACGCCATGCGAGCAAGAGAACGATAGATATCGCACAGATCAGTTACCGAAATATCGTCGCCACCAAGACCTCCAATAAAATTGCACGTCGGAAGTGCCATGCCTGCCTGGAGTAGCGCCGAGTTTACATTGGTAAACACCGTGCCTTCGCCGCCAAATGAAATATCTTTCTCTAGTACGCCAACGGCTTTCGCGCGTGACAGCACATGCGTCAATTCATCTTTCGGGAAAGGACGCATGTAGCGAATACGTACCAAACCAGCGCGAATACCTTCTTCGCGCAGCTGCTCAAGCACGCTTTGAGCAAGCCCTGCGACAGAACCAAGCGTGACCAGCACTACTTCCGCATCGTCGGTATATGTCGTCTCAAGCATGCCGGTATAGTGGCGGCCAAAAAGCTGCGCAAACCGCGTCTCAATCTCTTCTATCACCGTTGGCGCCGACAACATGTCATGATGTTCGAAGTATTTGAAGTACTTGTTGTATTCAGGTCCTGCCGAATAACCGATGTTGACAGGATTATCAAAATCAAAACAATTAGCAGCGGGTTCATAAGGTGGTAAAAATGCGTCTGCCTGCGCTTGATCAGGGACATCAACAGTTTCGTAGGTGTGCGTGAGTGCAAATCCATCCAGATTGACCATCACCGGAGTCATAACGCGCGGGTTTTCTGCAAGCGCATATGCCATAAGAGCCATATCAAGTGCTTCTTGATTGTCCTTTGCGTAAGCTTGAATCCAACCGTGATCCAAAAGCGCAAGCGAATCGCGCTGATCACCGTAAATGTTCCAAGGCAGCGCTGTTGCACGATTGGCATTCATCATAACAATTGGAAATCTTCCGCCCGCTGCATAGGTAAGGCACTCAGCCATATAGAGCAACCCTTGGCTGGAAGTAGCCGTAAAGGTGCGCGCACCGGTAGCCGCTGCACCAATTGCACACGACAGCGCCGAATGCTCTGATTCCACATGTACATATTCTGCTTGAAGTTGCCCCGATTCCACCATGTCAGAAAGGCGCTCAACAACAACTGTTTGGGGGGTAATAGGATAAGCCGAGATTACCTGAGGACGCGCCAGACGCACGCCTTCGGCAAAAGCTTCGTCTCCCGAGAGAAACTGTTTCATGCGCGGTTCGCCTCGCTTTCTGAAATCATGGCAAGCGCATTGAACTTACATACGCTTACACACACGCCACATCCTTTGCAAAAGTCCAGGTCAACCGCTACTGGTACAGAGGAGGCAGCCTTGTAGATGGCGCCATCAGGACAATAGAAGTAGCACTGATAGCACCCCGTGCACAATGCGCCATTAATAACAGGACGTTCGTTTCGCCATCCAGCATTTTTGGTAACAAGATGTCCTGCGGAAAAACAGGTCGTATGAGCAAATTGCTGCGGATCAAGTTCACCTGCTTGCAGGGTGCAAATAATACTGTGCGGTCGCGGGGGATGCATGGCAGATGCGCTTTCATCCTGCGAGGACACAACTTCCGGCGTTGGTTCATCAGCACCGAGCGCCTCTGCGTTATCAAGCGTTGCTACTTCACCAAAAGCTTGCGCGGCTACGCGGGCTTGAGCACACGCTGCGTCAACAACCGCGATATTCTTGTCGTGCAATTTTGGTGCCATATACTGGCGAATTGCCGCATGCACATCTATGGATTCAAGCCGGTCGCACAGCGCGCACAATGCGCCCAAGAAAACCGTGTTAGGAATTGCTCTCCCAAGATACGCTGTGGATATTGCATCAGCATCAAGTGCAATAATGCGCTGATCCCCAAAGTAAGCTGTGGGTTTTGCGGAATTAACAAGCACTATACCACCGGGCTTCAATTCGCGTTCCCAATCGGCACCAAGAAGCGTTTCGTCTAGATACACCACAAAATCTGCCTGCTGCATGGCACTTCTGTCCCCTATTGGAGCATCATCCATTTTAGTGAAGGCGCACATTGGAGCGCCGCGACGCTCTGGACCAAACGAAGGAAATGCCAGCGCATATTTTCCCTCACCAAGCGATGCTGCTGCACCTAAAAGTCGAGCGGCAGTAAATGCGCCTTGCCCTCCTCGACCATGCCATAACACTTCAACCATAGACATTTCACCCTGTATTTCGCCTGATTAAAAACTGACTAATTTACTCTGTCGTGCGATATTCAGAATAATTGTAGCGTATCTAGCATCTATTAAACCTTATGCTAGAGACAAGAAACCATTTAAGCAAATATGGGGAGAAGGTTGCTATGCGATGGCTTTCGCGGTATCAAATTGTTGCTCTTGTTGGCTTTAGCTTTTTGTGGGCATATATCCAAAAAGGATTTTTATCAACTCGCCTTATTTGGGTTCCACAAAATGACACCCCTTTTGCAACCGCCGTTTTTCTCTTCTCGCTTTTTCTCTCGGTTGCCATATGTGCCGTTTTTCATGCACACATTGAAAGCTATTTTACAAAACGTCATGCAAGCATGGCTGTCTTTGCCACGGTTGTGATCATCAACGAATTGTTCGCCTACAACAATGGCATCTTTACCCTCTCAGGACAAGCTGAGTATCTGCTTTGCTCAGTCTACTATCTCATTCATGCAGCCACCCTTATTGTCCTATTCTTTGCTTGGATGCTTTGGTTTGTTCAAAACGCTTTTAGATCAGGCTTATCATCAACCGTAAGCATCATGCTTACAGCCATGCTAATCTCTCGCATAATCACAATGCCGTACTTTTATATATGGGAGTTTTTTGCCACCGAGGAAACCTTCTTTCTCGAAGGGCTCTCTTTTGTCCTTTACATCTTCAGCCTTAATAACTCACCTCAACCCGAAGTGCGCTTTTCTGGCCATTTATCACAAAGCTCTCTTTTAAAACGCTACTTAGCTCCGTTTACAATCTACTTTTTCAGCGGTGTATCAAGTCGTCTTCTTCAAGGCTTTTCTGATGATTTTTTCACAATGCAAGTATTCAACAGTTCGCGCGAAATCATCTGTTTTGCCTTCTTGGCGCTCTGCCTGTCCGTTCTTCTCTTGTCGCATAAACAGCATCGGATATTCTTACCGCGTGACACATTTTTCCTGGTAGCAGGTCTTTCTATGGGTGCCGTAGTTGGTCAGTTGCTAGGCATAAGCACTGGCGTTGCCCCAATGCTGGTATTTTTCGACTTTATTGAAGTGTCACGTGCAATACTTCTTGTTGTCTCGGTGCTTTTAGTGTTGCTCATTGTGTACGAAGAATCCGTCTCTCCTGTTTTAGCTTTTGGCGTATTTGTTCTTGGTCCGATTATCATTTGGCGAACCCTTAATCTGCTCTCAAACACCATTGGACCAATGCCCGTCTCAGAATGGGTCTATATCCTTATTCTTGTTTTAGTCGCCCTTCTCTTCCTCATTACCTCTCTCATGTTTTTGCTCGTATTTGTGGGAAGCAACTCATTCAAAACGTTCTTCCAAGTCTCAGCGCCAACCCCAAACGAACGACAGGCAACGCTTGATAAACTTGCTAAACACTACCAGCTTACCCAAAGAGAATCCGACATCTTTGAATACCTTGCGTTAGGCTATACCGCAAAAAGCATTGGAGAAAAGCTCTACATTTCTCCCTATACTGCACAAAACCACATTCGCTGCATTTATTCGAAACTTGGTGTTCATTCAAAACAAGAAGTCATTAATCTCATAGAAGCACAGAGTTCCACCCCCGTTTAACAGGCATTATTAAAGATGATTAAGAATTCATCACTCCAAAAAGCTAATTATTAATCTCGCGCCTCATTCCTCTCTGTCTTAAAAAAGTCTCATCGGTTCATTTTTTAGAGGAAGGATCAACTATGGCCGAGGGGAAATTTTCGCGAAAAGAATTTTTACTGGGAACAGGAGCTGCGCTTGTTACCACATCACTTGGATTGCTTGGATGTACTCCCGAGCAATCTCCATCCCAACAAGAAGAGCAGCTTGCATCAACAGCAACCAACAACCCTACTTGGGATGAGAGCTTTGACGTTATCGTTGTGGGCGCAGGTATTGCAGGCATGGCAACCGCCGCAACTATTGCAACAGAAGGCGACGGCGCAACATGCCTACTGTTAGAAAAGAGTGACAATGAACTTGGTGGGGGCAATACCCAGTATTCTGCTGGAGCTATCCTTGCCACCAATGATGCAGACGTAGCTTTTAAGTACATGAAGGCTTTGCGCGGCGAGAATCCAACTGTTTCTGATGACGTTCTTAAGGCCTATGCCGATGGCATGGCAGAACATACTCCGTGGCTCAATGCCTTAGGCACCGAAGACTTTTATGCGCCATGGGATCCAGGTGACCCAAAAGTCACCTCCGTATCAGCTCCCGAGTATCCAGAGCTTCTTGATACCGATGAAGAACGCGCAAGTGTTGGCTGCATGCTCTTTAATGGGGGCAGCAGCGGAGAAGGATACAAACATCCACACTTGTTCCTTTCGGATGTAGTTGACCAATATCCTGATATTGTTACGCGCAAGACCAACACACCCGTCACCCGACTCATACAAGATCAATCAACAGGGGAAATTACTGGCGTCATATACGAATCCGATGGCAAAGAAGTATGCGCACAGGCATTAAAAGGTGTCGTTATGTGCTGTGGCGGATTTGAAAACAATCCCAACATGATGGCGAACTATATTCGTGCCTATGGAGCGCATCCGTTTGCTGGCATCAGCAACACAGGTGACGGAATTGCTTTGTGCGCTGAAGTAGGCGCCGATATGTGGCATATGGCAAATATTGCAGGGTTCTACAACGGCTTTGCTTCTCTTGACGGCGAAAGCTTTGTGGCTAAAAACGCTGCGCAAACACCACGCGGCGAAGGCATAATTGTCGGACTCAACGGTCGTCGCTACTATATGGACAATGGCGGCTTTGGTAATAAGGGTTTGACTGAATATGATCTTCGCATTCATTCAGGCTATCGTCATGGCGACAACAACCGCGGCGGCGAGTGGATGCACCAACATCTTCCCGCAGTGTCGTGGTTCGTTTTTGATCAAACAGGTTTTGACGCAGGTGCGACGTCTGAGATCACCGAAGATGACCCTGTTGCTGCTGGTTGGGGCTATAAAGCAGAAAGCCTAAGCGAACTAGCTGAAGCCGTTGGCCTTCCAGCCGGAGAGCTTGAAACCACCGTTGCACACTGGAATGAGATGTGCGACAACGGTGCCGACCTTGCCTTTTATCGCTTCAGCGACACGCTGAACAAAATTGAAAACCCGCCATTTTATGCTATGAAGATGGTTCCTTATTTCTTAAACACCGATGGAGGCCCCGTTCGTTCTGCAAATGCTGAAGTAATGGATCGCCAAGGAAATCCTATTCCTCATTTGTATTCCGCTGGTGAGTTTGGCTCCATTTGGTCAGATATGTACAATGCGGGTGGCAACCTTTCTGAGGGAATGGTATTCGGTCGAATTGCAGCGCGTAATTGCCTGCAGTCTTCTCAGAGCTAAACATCTTTATCTCGCACGCAATCTTTACGTTTCCTGCAGCAAGCTCCTCCCTCCGTGCTTGCTGCAGGTTTTATGCTGCTATTGGTCATTTCTCCAAATAATCCTGCTTCTGCAATACAAGCAATATATGCGTCAACAATTTATATATCCCATGTAAATCAAATAACTCAATGACGCCATCCAAGAGATTGACGCATAATAATCTACGTAAATGATCACGCATCTGAGAGAAAGTTCAGCTTTTCACGTATGGATCGGCAGCCGCAGCATACTTCTTTTGATCAAGAGCACACGCGCGAATTCAAAACCACAAGCACCTCAAATCCCACCTATTCAAACAGCGCTGTTAGCAACCAAGAGACAACGCGTCGCTTGCGCGGCCAGCATGCAGCGCAAACAGCTGAAATGCCTCAGACGCGCACGCGCAAGCCAAACTTCATTAAACGTGGGTTGGATCATTGGTTTTCTCGTTTGCTCGGCGCTGTATCATCAGGAGATCTCGGCGGCCAACAAGAAGAATATGCGTCGCATCGCACTACGCGTGACTACATCTTTAACACAATTGGCATCACATTATGGGGCATGGTTTTCCCCATCTTGACCATTGTGGTTACTCAGCTTGTTGGTGTCGAACAAGCTGGTATGTTTTCTATGGCATTTGTCACTGGCATGCTGCTCATGTATTTGGCTAATTATGGTGTCCGTACCTATCAAGTCTCCGATCTTGAGCAAACGCATTCATTTTCGGATTATCAGATTAACCGCTGGATTACCTGCATCATTATGGTGGCAGTGAGCGTTGCTTACTGCTCTTTGCGCGGCTATAACTCAGAAATGTTCACCATCAGCATGGGTGTGTATATCTATAAAATGATTGATGGCTTAGCCGACGTATACGAAGGACGCCTCCAGCAGATGGACAAGCTGTACTTGGCGGGCATTTCGCAAGCTCTGCGCTCGGCAGTTGTCCTTATTGTCTTTATCGTCTTTTTGTTTATTACGCGCAATCTTCCTGGTGCCTGTATTGCCATGGCAGTTGCCGCTGCCGCAACGTTTATCCTGGTCACCTTTCCCCTTGCGCTTTTTGAAACACCAAAGTCAGATCATATGCGCGTCTCTAGTGTGGCAATGCTTTTTAGGCAATGCTTCCCGCTGTTTGTGGCTCTCTTTCTTTATGCGCTTATTGACAACATGCCGAAATTTGTCATGGAAGGTGTTCTAAGCTACGACAACCAACTCTACTTCAATGCGCTCTACTTCCCAGCGCAAGGCATTTTGCTCACCGTTGGTCTCATCTATAAGCCACTACTCGTTCGGATGGCTGAGGCATGGTCAGACCCCAACAAACGACGCCGTTTTGACCTCAGCATCATTGCCATGTTTGTCCTCATCATTGCCATCACCGTTATCGTGGCACTCTTTATGGCATGGATTGGTATTCCACTTATGAGTTGGCTCTATGGCCTTGACTTTGAGCAGTTCCGCGGGCTGTCCTACATCATGATTGCCGCAGGTGGCGTAACTGCTGCCATTGATTTTCTCTACCAAGTAATCACGGTGCTTCGCCGCCAAAAGTCCGTCACGAAGCTCTATTTGATCACATTTGGCTTCTCGCTCTTTGTGCCAATTTTGCTCGTGAATTTCACGGGCCTTCCCGGTGCGGTCATTGGGTATCTCATTGTGATGACTATTTTGCTTGTGCTACTTGTTATTGAGTATGTAAGCATTCGCCTTGATTTGGCGAACAAACTCGGCATGGATACATCAAAGTCAGGCGAAATGCCCAACGCAGCTGACACAGCCAAACTGACAGCCATTCAAGACAGCAACTCACAAACAACGCGCGGTGCACATCGAAGCTCACATCGGAATACCGATACCAGCTCAGATCGCACCGCGCGGATTCGCCGTCATTAAGGCAAGCTAAAACACCACGTGCTTTTTGCCAAACACTTATTTGCGCATCAACATGCTTAATTTGTGCTGCCTGCTTAAAAGCAGCATATGTTTAGAAGCGAGCGTAACGCTCCAGATTCTTTTTGAGGGTCTCAACAAAGCGAATGCCCACTTCATCAAGTTCTTCATCCTTGCGAACCACATAGCCCAAATGAAGAGTTTCATCTGTTTCAAGCGGCACCGTGTCCAGTGAAGAGCCATCAGAAATACCTACCAGAATGCCACTCGTGATGGTATAGCCGTTCAGTGCAACAATGAGCTCCGAAAGCGAAGCGCGGTCGGTGCACGCGATGCTCTTTTCACGAGGAACTTCTGCAAGTGCCTCCTCGGCAAAACACGCCGGTGAGCCCGGCTCCTGCTCGAAGTAAATATACGGATAGCCTTCCATGTCTTCAAGCGAGAGCGAAGACGCATTCACCATCGGGTGGCTTTTAGGAAGCGCCACGCGAGGGGTTGACTGAATGAGTTCGCAAAATGTTAGACCAGCTGCATCAAGTGCCACATTAAGCTCATCGGCGGTTCGCGATGTCTGCACAATTACGCCCAGCTCAGAATCACCAGACACCACATCATCAATAACTCCTTGCGTTGTCCGATCGCGCAACGCATAAGAATACTTATCCCCACCAAGCGCTAAAACAGTGTGGGCAAACGTTTGCACGTCAAAAAGGTAGTGCTGTCCTGAAATTGCAAAAGTTGCTGCCATGATTATCCTTCTTCCTGCAAACGCTTATTTCGTATTCGTACGCTCATCCACAAAGCGGCTTGCTTTGTGTTCAGATGACGTGCCCAACTTACCAGCATCATACACGATAACCTTTGCCGGTCGTACTCCGGTATGCGTTTTCAACGCACCTTCAACTCGTTTAGCCACCACATCATAAGGCTCATCTGATCCCTGAGCACGCTCAACCGAGACTTCATACTTTGTCGTGAAGTCCTGATCATAAACGCGAATGGAGTATTCGCCCGTCAAACCTTTTTCGCCACGTACGACATATTCAATATCAGTTGGGAATACGTTAACCGCACCAACAATAAACATCTCATCCTTGCGACCGGTAATATGAATGCGTGCGAGCGTGCGACCACATTCGCACTTTTCATTGCTTACATACCCAATATCACCCGTGCGGAATCGGATCATGGGACGCGCCTTCTTCATGAGCGTGGTGTAGACCAACTCACCAAGTTCGCCCGGTGCAAGAACCTCTCCGGTATTAGGGTCAACCGTTTCCACCATGATCTGATCCTCGGCGATATGCAGACCATCTTTTGCCTCACACATGGCCGCACATGCGCCATAAATGTCTGAAAGTCCGAAGAAGTCAACTACCTTCGCGCCCCATAAGTCTTCAATGGCCTCACGCGTTGACTTAATGGAACCTCCTGGCTCACCTGCAACAATGATGGTATGAATTGCGAAATCAGTCTTGGGGTCAAAGCCTTTTTCCTTTGCTTTTTCGCCAAGCGTCCATGCGTAAGAGGGGCTCGTCCAGATCACCGTCGGCTGATATTGCTTAAGCACAAACAGCAAACGATCCGACGGAACAGCGCCTACCCAAATGGCCAGCGCCCCCAAACGCTGCGCACCGATAACATCCGGGCCGCCAACGTAAAGCGCAAAATTGAGCCCGTGCACGTAGCGATCGTTCGGACGCATGCCCGCTTGCCAGAAAAGACGCGCTTCGGTGTCTTGCCACAGGTCGAAATCTTCTTGGGTGAAGGGACTTACCGTAGGCACACCTGTTGAACCCGATGAGGTTGCCATGAAGATAACTTCTTCCTCCGGCACCGAACACATCTCACCAAAAAAGCTACCAACATGCTGCGTATCGCGCTCGGTCTTCTTGTCAATGAAGGGGAATTTCTCAATGTCAGTAAGCGTCTGAATATCATCCGGAGATACTCCAGCCTCATCAAATGAACGCTTGTAATAAACCGTATTGTCATACGCATAGCGAACCATCTCTTTGAGACGCTCAAGTTGCATAGCTTCAAGCTCAGGGCGAGGCATGCACTCAATCTCGGGGTCGTAGTATTTCTGGTCGTAAGGAATGTCCTTTTTCGCCATAATGATGCTCCTTAGCTGCGTATGTCGGAATAGAAAAAATCAGCTTAAGCATCAAACCATGAACAACCGCCAAATACAACCTCTTTTGTCATATGATGTTTAGAACAGATGCTATCTATTATTTATATTACCAGGCTCATTGTTTTACCGAAATTAAGCAATACCTCACTGTTGCAACCTCTATACTATGCAACAGTCAAACCATCTTTATGGCTTGCACAAACTGTCCTTCCACACTTGAGCGTCTGAGCATTTTTGTTTTGGTGCCACTTCGCCTGTAGTTGTCCACCTTGCTATCGTGAGGAAAAATATGACACTTCAACAACTTCGCTATCTCATTGCTATTGCTGAATATGGCTCCATCAATGCTGCTGCGCAAAATCTTTACGCATCGCAGTCGAATCTTTCCATTGCAGTCAAAGAACTCGAGCAAGAACTGGGCATAACAATCTTCATGCGAAGCAACCGTGGAGTCACACTCACCAATGATGGTACTGAGCTTTTGGGTTACGCCCGACAGGTTATTGAACAAGCAGACATGCTTGAAGCTCGCTATACCGAACATGACAACTCGCATGTTCGCCTGGCAGTATCAACGCAGCATTACGCATTCAGCGTTCAAGCTTTCGTCAAGGTTGCCGAAAGCTGCAATTCGGACAACTATGAGTTCATCTTACGTGAGAGCACAACTGCTGAGATCATTGAGGATGTTCGCACTTTTCGCAGCGAAGTGGGCATTTTGTTTGTAGATAGCTTCAATCAACAGGTCCTCCAAAAAGCGTTCAACGATGCGCACGTCACTTTCTATCCACTCTTCAAGGCTTCCGTTCATGTCTTCGTGGGCGAACATCACCCCCTTGCCACGCGAGAAAAACTCACGCCTGAGGATTTAGCAGCATATCCTCGTTATTCATTTGAACAAGGCACCACCAACTCGTTTTACTACTCAGAGGAACCCTTGAGTTATTTGCCGCACACCAAAAACATCCGCTTTTCAGACCGAGGCACGCTTACCAATCTTTTGACAAGCCATAACGGGTTTACGCTTTCAACAGGTGTTTTGTCGTCTGAGATGATGTCGGGCATTGCAAGCATTCCGCTTGATACCGAAGACTCTATGCAGGTTGGTTACATCATGCACGCCGAACGCAAACCTTCTGTGCTTCTCCTGCACTACATTGATGAGCTGCAAGCAATTATCGCAGCCAACCCTTGCGTGCAAATTCCCCAATCGTAAAACGCCACCTGTGAAGTGAATCACTTCACAGGTGCGGCAAAAACTTGTTATGCACTTTGCATTTTGCTTGCATGTTTCATTTTGACGCGGTTCGCTTCCTTATCAGGTGCGCGCAGGATGTCGACTTGCTGCGCGCTCGCAGGTTGCTGCGCGTGCCCCCGGATACCATGCGCAACATTACCAATCGGTACCCGTTGATTATCAGGGACTTTGCAATCAGCAAGCGCACTAATTCGTCTCCTTGTTGAATCGTATAGTCAAAAAGAACCTTACTCACAAGCTCAAGCTTTGTCATCTATTCAATGCTTTAGCTTACTCAACCAAAGGAGGCACATATGGGTTGCACGACATTATTGGTTGGCAGAAAAGCAACAAACGATGGATCAACAATCATCGCACGCAACGAAGACTGCGGCGACGGCTCATTCAACGCGAAGAGCATGGTTGCTGTTTTGCCCGATCAGCAACCTAAAACCTACACCGGCGTAAATTCGCATCTCACCATTGAATTACCTGATAACCCGCTTCGCTATGTCTGCACGCCTAACACTGACCGCTCTGACGGCGTTTGGGGCGAAGCAGGCATTAACGCCGCAAACGTTTCCATGACTGCAACAGAAACAATCTCGTCAAACGCGCGCGTATTAGGCGCCGACCCACTTATCTGCTACAAACCAGCTAAGGGAACACCTGGTCAATCTGGATATGAACCTGAAGTACCCGGCGGCATTGGCGAAGAGGACTTGGTTACCATCATTTTGCCTTATATTCGTAGCGCAAAAGAGGGTGTTCAGCGCATGGGTGCGCTTCTTGAGCAATACGGAACCTATGAGATGAACGGTGTCGCTTTTGGCGATGATCACGATATTTGGTATATCGAAACAGTCGGCGGACACCATTGGATTGCTCGTCGCGTACCTGATGACTGCTATGTTGCCCAGCCGAACCGTCTTGGCATTGATCGCATGGATTTAGCAGATGCGCTTGGCGCGCAGCGCGACTATATGTGCAGTGCAGACTTACCTGAGTGGATGGCCGCCAATCACCTGAATGTCTCACTATCAGAAGGAGCAGCCGCTGACGAAGACTTCCATGGCATTCCTGCGGTATTTAATCCGCGCCAAGCATTCAGCAGCTATACCTGGCTAGACATCGTCTACAACAATCCGCGCGCGTGGTATATGTGCAGCGTGCTTAACCAAACTTCTCCCCTCTTCCACGGCGCCGACCCAACCTACACCGTACACAGCATGGATATTCCATGGTGCATGGTTCCCGAAGTAAAAATCTCGGTTATGGACGTAAAGAATATCCTATCTTCCACCTACAATGGCACTATCTACGATTGCTATGGCAATCTTGGAGACCACCAATCTCGTCACCTGTATCGCGATATAGGCATAAACCGTACCTGCGAGACTTCCATCCTTCAAATTCGTCCGTATGCTCCTCACGCAGCACAAGGCGTCCAATGGGTTGCTTTTGGGTCAGGTCCCTTCAATACCGCCATTGCTCTGTATAGCAATGTGCGCGAAATTCCAGCGTATTTGGATACACCTTCCAACGTCAGCACCGAGAGCTTTTATTGGACGGATCGCTTAGTAGCTGCCCTGGCTGACCCTGAATACTTCGACAACATGGAAGCTATTTCGGGATATCAACAGGAGACGCTCGCAGCAGGATATGCATCACTCCGTGTTACCGATGAGCTCATCAACGCCGATGCTGACATGGACGACGATGCCGCCATCAAGACACTCGAAAAAGCCAACGCTCAACTTGTTGACCTGGTAAAAGCCGCTAACGACAAACTGCTAGGAAGCGTATTGTTTGAGCGAAGCCTCAAGATGCAAAACGCATTTGGCGCGTCTGATCACTGAGTTTAACGCGCCACCATTTTTTGCAGCCCCCTGCGCCTCTGTCGTTGGGGGCTGTTTACGTATTGGGGCATCCCTACATCACCAAGCAATGCGCATGGAACACAACAAGCAGTAACTCCTTCGCACGAAAGAAAGCCGAGGCACAAAATGTGTCTCGGCTTTCCTGTACAATGGCACGCTTTGTCACAAACAAATCGCACCCCGGCAACCGGCACGGTAAGGGGTTAATCGTGTCGGATCGTCGTCTCGAAATACTGCCGTCAACCTCTTACTTCCTTGGAAGTTGAAGCTAGGCGCTCACAGGGTTAAACGTATTCCAGAACGGCCAAACGATTGGGTCGGTACCCAAGACCTTCTGCTGTGCCTCGCTGAGAAGATCTTTGCGGATAGCAACTTCGTACACAAAGTTGTCAAACCATTCGTCACCACACACGAAGTAACCATTGTTGCCCGTCTTTTTGCCACCATTTTCGGTGCCCCAAGAGTTCTCAATCTTCCACTTGACCGGCTTGCCTTCCTTGATGTCAACGCCAGCGATAACCATTGCATGAGTAGGCAAGCTCTCATGGGTTGCAAAACGCTCAGCTTTATCCATGTCAAAGGAGACGTCAAACATGCTCTCAAGGTCATACAACTTCATATCCATAACACCCGCCATGCGGTCACAGTGCTGCAGCACGTCGCAACCAAACCATACCGGCTCGCCTGCTTTTAACTGTTCAATAACCAGCGCTTTAAGCTCGTCCATCGGCAGATTCAGATAGAGGTTCTCGCGCTCAGGTATCTGGTCGGAATCCTCAATGGTGTACATGCGGTTGTAGGGGTTCTCTTCGCCAGGAACATTGATAACGCCAATATAGTTAGCAACATCAATCGGAACATATTTCTTGGCGAACTCAAGCGGCGTCAAATCATAGTCCGCATGGTATTCACCCTTGGCATCCTCATAGGTAAAGTCAAACTTCTCAGGCGGCTCACCAAAGCAAACAGCCAAGACGCGATATACCTCGTTGAGCATCTCTTCTTGAGTTTGCGTGGTGTCTTTACCTTCTTGTGCCATCTTGCGCAGCTTCAAAGCATCCTGACGAAGCAAGTGTGACAAGAAGGTGTTAATCTCAGCCGTGTCGTTGGTGCAATGTGTTTCTGACATAGCTGAATGCGGGATAACTCCGTATTTCTTAACCAAAGCAGCTACCATATCCCAGTCGCCACCGTCTTGCATCGGTGCGCTGATCAGCCAATCTACTTCGCGATCATCAAGGGACTTGTCAGCAGTTGCCACAATGTGCTCCATAAACCATGCAGAGCGCTCAAGCTTGTTGAAAAACGCCAGGTAAGCTTGCGAAAGCTCGAAGGTTCCTTTGGGTAAATTAAGATTTTTCTCAATATGGAAGCGCAGCGTGTTGAGGCATGCAAACATCCAGCAACGGCCTGATTGCAACTGGTTAGCAACCGCTTCTTTGTCCACGTCAATTGAGAAAGCAAAGTTTGCGGGCGAAAGCTCTTTGAGCACTTCGACATCTTCAGCTGACTTCAAAATGCCATTTGTAGTAACAGCTTTTTGAGCAACTTGCTGGGTCTTTGCTTTTTTAAAAGACTCAGACATTTTGGCTATTTGTTCTTTTGATAACTTCATAAGACACTCCAATTCTCTTGCGTCTATTTTTTCCATTAGTTTTGCGAACCACCCCTCCCTGGCTCAATCTTTCATGCACCAGGGAGGCGATTGTGTTGCAAAAGATCACAATGTTTGTGTTATTCAAAAAGCGTCCATGCTTCAGTGGGGCGAGCTTTCAGATAGCCCTTCATCCAATTCCACAGCGGATGCTGCTCAAAGAACGCGTCCACATCAAATTCGACACCATCTGCGCGACCATAACGACCCCACATCTGGATCTTTTCCATTTCTTCAGGACCGGCAGCTTTAGCGTCGCACGAGCCCGCAGGATAGAATGGGATATTCCACACGGCATCTGGATCGTCAGCGTAATACTGCGGATCAACGTCATAATGAGCGCAAATGCAGCGTGATGACGGGTTGTTGTAGCCCAGATACACGTCATAGGTGTCAGCCAGCATCTTATTGGCTACTTCCACATCAATCTTGCCGTAGTACTGATCAATGAGCTCCATCCAGCGTTGGCGACGTGCGCCAGTCTGCTGACGCGGATCATTAAAGCCGTTGTCTTTGCACTCAAGATTTCGGATACGCGGGTCAAACACGGCGTTACAACCAAAGTAGCAACCGTTTTTTGTGCGCTCAAGCGCCTGATACTTCAAGCCCTGTTCATAGCGCGCAATTTCGCCCGTCTTTTTGTCGGCAATAAGCCATGCGTTTGCATATCCACCGTTGTTGCCGCTGTTCAAACGCTCAACAAACTCATCAATAGTGGTTGCATACTGGATGGCATCACGAATACGTACCCACTCAGGAACGCCTTCAGTTGAGTACTGGTCAAAACCGGCAAGTGTGGTCTCGGTTACTGACAACCCATATGAGGTGACATAAAAGTCCGTCATAGAGCTCAGCATGCAAGGACCTGATGCCTGCATGATAAAAGTTGCTCCTTCATCAGGCTCAACACGTTTGCAAACATTGAAATACTGGCCACTCCAGAACTCGTCAAAACTCTCATGAGCTATGACTGGCTTGCCATCAACTGTAGCGTCACCTGTAGCAATAATGGCAGAGCAGTGCTCTTTACGATGCGTCTTCATCTGCGGACGAGACATCAACTTTGGCGCAGCTTGCGGCCACCAGTAGCCTGTCATTTCCATCCAGTCGTTCCACGCAATAACATCATCAACGCTGGTCTCAACGCCAGCCGCGGTCAGACCATCAGCCATACCTTGGAGCTCTTCAATAATGCGAGGAG
The DNA here is from genome assembly GCF_943193125.1 of Adlercreutzia agrestimuris. GTDB lineage: Bacteria > Actinomycetota > Coriobacteriia > Coriobacteriales > Eggerthellaceae > Xiamenia > Xiamenia agrestimuris. Next base: position 6,199 of record NZ_CALPCX010000002.1, on the reverse strand, counting down.
GAATCTTGTCCTTGTGAAGGGCGATAGATTGCTCAGCAAACCATGAGTATTCCATGCCAAAGGACTCAAGCGTCATGTAAGTGTAGACCCTGATTGCGTCAGCATATTCGTCAGCAAGCAAGTAACCTTCTTGAAAGCCACACTCGTAAGGTGTGCCTTTCACATGGATATGCTGCCAGCCATTTTTTTGGTTTAAGGTTGCCTTATCTACAACCGCTTTTTGTTTTTCGTCAAGCATAACTACTTCTTTCCTTGCGTTTTGCTTTGTTTGTATATCTAACCCAAGTGACGTTTCTCGTAGAATGCCTGCAGTTCGCCAACCATCTTTTCCAGCGTCGGCTGGTCTTCATACGCCATATGTCCATTCTCATGAACGTGATACTCAATATGAGAAGTGATGCTTTCGGGCAAGAACATCTTGGACACTGAGTGCTTAACGTTCCAATACGGCGTAGCAGCATCATGAATACCACCGAAGAACAGTACGCGGCAGTGCGGATTACGACGAAGCGCGGTACCCATGTCATATGCGGTATTCGGGCAAACCGGCGAACCCATAGTGCCAGGTGCCTGATGTGTCCAATTCCAGTCAGCGTTCACCTTAAAGGACAGTCCAACGTAGTTTGGCGAACCCTTGAAGCCCGTCTCTTGTACAAGCATCATCCATGCAGAAGTGTCAGGAGTCATGATGGCGTCACCCGATGGATCTTCGCCAGCGAAGAACTCATTGTCACCCTGAACATCCATGTAGGCAGGCTCGGTAAAGCGCATATCGTAACGACCGGTGAAGAGTCCCTCATCAGCCATGATGGTCTTACGGAAGGTGTCAAATTCAATACGCAAGTGCTTCTGCTGAATAAACTCTGCCGGCAGACCGATCAATTCGCTCATCTGCTCAGCAACCTTCATCTCTTCGTCAGCAGATAAGCTATCGCTGCGGATGAGCGCTGCACCCATCACTTCGTCAACAAACTTCCATGCGCGGTCAAACCACTCAAACTGGTCAACGCCTTTGCCGGCTTTGCCAAAATAATTTGCGGTAGCTGCGTATACCGGAGTCATGCCCATGTAATACAGGTCATTACCTGCAAGCGTCGGGGCATAATCCAAAATAGTTGACTGCTCTACAACACCGGTAACACCAATGCCGCGCTCGCCTAAAACACGCATCAAGACAGAGTTACGCATGGTGCCATATGATTCGCCATATAGATACAACGGCGCATTCCAGCGCTGATGAGCGCTCAGCCATGCAGCAATGCCGCGAGCAAATGCGTCGGCATCTCCGTCAACGCCCCAAACCTTTTTCGGATCATAGCCATCGGCGATCTTCGAGTAGCCAGTACCCATAGCATCAAGAAATACCATGTCCGTAAAGGGAAGCATCGTCCAAGGATTATCCTCGGGCTGCGTGGGGCACGGCAACTGTTGCTGCTTGTCAATTGGAACATGGCGCGGGCCCATGCCGCCTACATTGACCATAAATGACGATCCGCCCGGGCCGCCGTTCCAGAGAAACGTTACAGGACGATCGGTCTTATCTTCTTCGTCGGTAACATATGACAGCGCAAACATGTGACCAATGAGCGTGCCGTCGTCCTGATTGAGCTGCAGGCATTCTGCGGTTGCTTCGTAATCAATAGACTGAGAGCCATTTGACCACGTACGCTTAATGCTTGCGGGCTCAGGAACAGCTGCTTTAGGCTTTTGTTGTGCCTTGTCGTCTCCAATAGTAACGGTAAAAGAATTTGTTGTTTCACTCATAGTTACAAGCTCCTTATTGTTTGCTTGTTATTACCAATAATTGCTACAGCGTGATTGCTACAGCGTGATGTCGCGCTTCAAAACATGCGCAATAACGAAGTAGTAAATAATGCCGATCACAATCCAGATAGCGCCAACCGTTAACGCTACGTCTTTAACTGAGAGCATGATGGCGAAACAGATAATTGCGCCCAGCGTCGGGAAAATCAGATGCATGAACACGGCTTTTACACCGGTGCGTTCTTTCAGTTTGAACCAGCAATAAATGATGACGCACAGGTTCAGCAATCCGTAGGTTGCCAGAGCACCAAAGTTAGAAATCTTTGCAACCGTATTCATGTCGATGCCGGCAAAATGCACAACAAGTGTCAAAACAACCGATAAGGCGATAATGAAGATAACCGCATTAATAGGTGAGTTTGTACGCTTGTTCATTTTGCCCATGAATTTGGGAAGCGTGCCGCCATTTGCCATAGTAAACATAACGAACGCAATGGAGTTTTGCTGTGCAATTGCCGTAAAAATACCTTGCGCCAACGCAACACCAACGGCGCACAAGATTGCCAACCAAGGACCAGTAATCATGCGTGCTACCACATAAAATGCGTTATCGGTATTGTTGGCAAAGTTTGCACCACTCGGATCAATGCATGTTGCTATGAAGCATTGAGCAACATAGAGCACGCACAACACAAGCGCCATTACCATCATAGCGCGCCCAGGACCACGTTTAGGATCCACAGCTTCTTGCGTAAGTGTTGCAATTGCGCCAAAACCAACGTAAGACATTACTGCCAATGAAACTGCTGACATGGTGCCACCGAAGTCAAACTTCGCAGGATTTACTACATTGGTCAGCGAGAAGCTGCATGTCTCAGGATGACCAATGATATAGGTCACACCAAGAACAACAAAGATAGCCAAGATCACAAGCTGCGCTATCAAAGCAATCTTGTTTACAACCATGGCTGTTTTCATGCCAATCAGTGACACGATAGCGACCACAATTAAGAAGGCAAAGCACAGCACCAAAATAGGAATTTCTGGAACCATGGAATGAATTGCAATTGCAGCAATCAAATACACCAAGGTCGGGCTGACCAGATACTGCAACAGCATCAGCCAACCGGCAATAAAGCCCATGGGCTTACCCATAATGTGGCTTACATAAGTAAAAATTGATCCTGATGACGGAAAATGCTGAATCATAATCCCAAAGGAAAATACTGAAAACAGCACTGCCACAAAGCCAATCAAAAAGGCCAAAGTAGGCATTCCGCCAGAGTCGGTAAACACGCCGCCGTAAATGGCCATTGGGGAAATAGGAACCATGCATATGAGTCCCCAAATCACCATGTCAGGCACGGTAAGCGTGCGTTTGAATGGAGAGTTTGCCTGACCAGGCTTACCAGCTGCGGTCTGTGTTTTAGCAACCGTAGCTTGAGCAGTCTTCGCCGAAGCAACCTGCACCTTATTTGAGTTTGTAGTCATATCTTCTCACACCTGCCTCGTAAAGACAGCGCTTGCTTCGCTCGCATCACAAAGCAAGCGCGTCTTTTCTTACTCTTACTTCTGATCTTTCTTATCAGAGGCGCCTTTATCTGGCTTTTTTGGTGTCGAAGTTTTACGGTGACCCTTCGTTGCAGCATGAGATTGCTTTGCTGCAGCCGTGGTCTCTTTCACCTCGCGCTGGGCGGTCAACAAATCTGAATACGCCTCAACTTGCTCTTTATAAGCTTGTGCTTCAACTGCATAATCGTGAGCTTCCTGCTCTGAATGCGTCTCTTGCGCTTCAGCTTTTTGTTCAGCTTCAGTTGCGCGCTTTGCCGCTGCAGTAATATCGCGCGGGATCCTCACCGCTTCTACCTCATCAGACGGCGCTGCAGGCACGCCTATTTCAGGCTGTACAGGCACGGTCTCAAGGGAGCGAATGTTCTTCTTCAAACCAGCTGTTTTCGCGGTTGGCAAACCTGCCTTATGAGAAATCACCGTCGGCTGACTCATGACAGCAACACCCATAGCCGTATTTGAAACACCATTGGTTTTAACCGGACGATTAATAGCTGCAGGGTCGTCGCCAGCTTCGATAGACGGCGACATCGGATGATGACCACCGTGACCTAAATACTCTTCAGGAAGCACTATTTGCTCGTTGGGGTTCCAGAGCTTTTTGATAGGCATACCCATGGGGTTTTGACCTTCGCTCATCATTTCTGAAGGAACGTTCGACAAAACTTTTCCTGGCTTCTTTAAGCCTTCAATTTGCCAGGTAAACGGAGCAAATACGTTTGACGGGTCAACCCAGTTATGACGCTTGGATGTTTGATACATAATGAAGCAAATGGCAAACGTGATGAGGATAATAGCGACAATAATGCCGACATACACCACAGGACTGCCAACTTCTTCGGAGACCTGAGCAGGAGGAATGATTGCCAAAACAATACCGAATACGCAAGCAATCAAACCAACGCCAGCAACCAGATAGGCGCCAACTGTGCCACCGGGTACCTTGAAAAGACGCGGACGATTCGGTTGATCATGACGCAGTTTCAAGAAAGAAATGAACATCAAGACGTAGTACATCATGTACAAAATCGTGATGGCCTGCGTGATCAAAATAACAAAGCCTTCAATGTTAGGAATAAGGAATACCAAGAATGCAACAGCGGTCATAAAGCCCATTTGCATATACATCAAACGGCTCGGCATGCCATGCTTGTTGTTGTTCTGCATGAACTTCGGCAAAAAGCCTGAGCGACCTGCTTGACCAAGCATAAATGACGGACCTGCAAGATTGGTAACCAATGATGCCATGGAAGCACCGAGACCAACCCAAACGAATGCTACATAAATCCAGGGGCAGCTAAAGCATTCGCCCAAAATACGGTAGGTCTGATACAAACCATAAACAAGATTCATCTCGCTAACTGGCGTAACGATAGCGATACACAGCGTACCAGCGATAAAGATGATCAACGTCAAAATCATGGCAATAAAGATTGACATGGGGAATTCTTTTTGTGGCTTTTTCAACTGCTTAATGTGAGCAGCATTCATGTCAATGCCAGCAAAGCTGAAGAAAACACCTGCTGCAAGTGCAAGCGTTGATAGACCATGCCACTCTGGGATCAAGTTTTGCGGCGCAAATTCAACATTAGAAACGTGACCTTGAGCCAACCATACGCACGTCATGATAACCATGAAGCCCAACGGAATAAACGTACCAATAATTACGCCGTATTTAGTAAGACCTGCAAAAGCCTTAACACCTTTTGTTGAAACCCAGGTCAAACCCCAATAATATGCCAGCCATGCAATCATGATAAGCAACTGGAATTGCGGATGGTTCATGAAGTTGACTGCCCAGTCCCAATCGGGTGTGTAAAAACCAATTGTGGCGGCTGAGGAAGCAACACCAGAACCAAAGTTAATTGAAGTCTGGAACCAAAGGATCAACAGACAAGAAAATGCGAATCCAGGACCAAGTGCTTCGCCAACCCAACGGAAAATACCACCTCGTTGGCCCCAACCTGAAGCCAACTCAGCGGCCACCAAACCCGTTGGTAAGAAAAACACCAAAGCGCCGATAATAAAGAGCGTGATTGACGATAAGCCATAATAAGCCTGCTGAACGTCGTTCGCTACACTTCCGATGATGGTCACGTTCATCATTACGAGGGCCATCAATGAAATGTAGTTACCCGTGTTCTTTTTAGCCGGCGCAGCCGAGGATTTCGCGGACGATGCATGAGATGTACTCATAACGTACCCCTTACTCGAAATTGGCCGCGCAACAAGATAAAGGCTGCCCGCGCTTTATCTTGTTACCTGTACAAATGCCTCCGAAGCGAGATGCCGAGCCTAGGATTATTGCCAAGTCCTTCGTCAGCAAACTTAGTTTGCGCGTTAAAAAACTCAAGGAGTACGCACAGAAGGCGTTTGTTTGCTGCGCGTCAATTAACCGATTCCGTGTTTATACCAAAGGCTGCATATAACTGAATATTTTTAATCATCTATGTGTAATTCGCTCATCTTTTTTGAGTAATTCGCCTTTTCTATTCATCTTGCCTTCTTGCTTGCTTGCGAGACCTTCGCTTCGGGCGTCTCGACTGCTGCGCCGCCAGCCCCGCCGCGCCCCTCTGTGCCTCGCCCTCAGCGAACATTTTCGCATTTTTTTCTTCTGACCTGGTATTATGGCAAAATTTAGCGAAGACGCGACCTAATTTTGTTTCAACGCTGAACTAAAATATGGCGGTTTTTGGCGAAGTGTGGCAGGGAATGTGCCCGATTAGGCGGTTTCCGAAGGTCGACCCACCTAATCAGCGACTTTTCCAGCCATTTTGAGACCCAATCCGCCTAATCGGGCAAACTAGAAAAAAGCAAAAGCGAAAAAGTTATATTAAAATGCCAGTTCAACTGCATAAACGTTAAA